>NZ_WXZL01000001.1 GCF_009982895.1 Deinococcus alpinitundrae
AGCAGCAGTGAAGTTGATAAGTTTGCCTTTGCTAGTTCTCGCAATGGCTTTGAAGTCTCGAAAGACTTCCTTTTGCTCCGGGCGGCTAAAGCCCTCGGCGGTTTCACAAGTCTGGAGTCTTTTCGGGGGAAAAGACCGCTTGTATTGCCCTGTCAGGCAACCCTGCTCTCTCACTCTCTCGCTTGTCATGCTTCCCGCTTCCTTCGAAGCTCAGAAACAATACAGTCCACTTCCGGATCTGTCAACCCTGAGCGAAGGCACATTCGGTGCGAAGTCGCTGGAGAGCGTTCAGCCGCCCAAAAGTCGAGGAAATCAGTGTGACGAAACACGGTCTGGAACTGCTTGGCAGCCTCTAGACTGACCAGTATGTCCACGCAGACGCTTCCCGCTTCCTATCTCAATCTGGAAGCGTTCCTGCGCGACATTCTGGGCGTCAACGCCGCTTTACTGCACGAGGACGACCCCACTCCGGCCCGAACGGTGCGGGCCGCCGAACTGGGCTGGTCGGGCGCGCTGCAACGGGGGTTTGGCTTCGGTGACGTGTTCAGTCACCAGGCTGAAACCTACCGCCGACTCAAGGCGGGCGAGCACGTCATCGTGACGACGCCGACCGCCAGCGGCAAGACCGGGGCCTTTTTTCCGGCGGTGTTCGAGGCGCTGGAGCAGGACCGGCAGGCCACCGCGCTGTTCATGTATCCGCTGGTGGCGCTCGGGCAGGATCAGCGCGAGAAACTGCTGGCCTTTAAGGAGCGCGGTGGCTACGATTGGGGGGTGGCCTCGTTTCAGGGAAATGCGCAGCCGGGGCAGGTGCTGACGCCGGACGTGCGGATGGTGACGGCCACCCCCGACAAGCTGCACTGGAGCCTGACGCATCCGCGCATGCGGGCCTTTCTGAGTACCCTCAGATTCATCGTGCTCGACGAGGCGCACAGCTACCGTGGGGGGTTTGGCAGCGAGGTCGCCGGGATGCTGCGGCGGCTGCTCAATCTGTCACGGGCGCTGGGTGGCAACCCGCAGGTGGTGCTGAGTACCGCTACCATCGGGAACCCGGCCCAGTTTGCCCGCGAGCTGAGTGGGGTCGGCGTGACTGAGGTGAGCGACTCCGGCGCGGCGCGGCCCGGCAAGCGCTATTACCTGGCCGACCACAGAGGCCAGCCGAGGCGCTTCTGGGACGCGGTGATGTCGTCGGCGATCAACCGCGATCTGAAGGTGCTGGCGTTTTTCCGGGGGCGCTCGCGGGCCGCGCGGCTCTACGGCACGTACCGGGCGCATCCCCTTTATCACAAGCACGCCCACCTCTACATGGCCGGAACCAGTGACCGCGAGGGCCGCCTGAGCGAGTTTCGCCGCACCAAGAGCGGGGTGATGTTCGCCACCAACGCGCTGGAAGCTGGAGTAGACATCGGCGACCTGGAAATCGTGATTGTAGACGGCTACCCCGGCTCGCGGATGGCCTTCCGGCAGATGGCGGGCCGGGCCGGGCGGGTGGCTCCGGGACTGGTGCTGTACCTGCCCTCGCTCGACGACCGGGGCGTGCCGCTGGCAGTGGACGCTTTTTACAGCAATCAGGGCAACTTCAAAGAGTTGCTGACCGGGCAGATCGAGAAGGCGGTGGTGGAGGCCAGCAATCCCTACCTCGCGCCGCGCCATAGGGAGCGCGAGCAGGAAGAACTGTATCTGGCGGGCCTGGGCGACTTCGCGCCGACCAGCCGCTATTGGAATCTGCGCGGCGAGGGCAGCGCCAAATTCGTGGTGATCGAGGAAGGTGAGTGGGACCGGCACGGCTCCAAAGCCCTGACTGCGCCATTGGAAAGCCCCAGCCACCACTACGCCCTCATCGAGAAGCACGAGGAAGCGGTGTTCATGCTCGACGGGCAGGGCTACAAGGTCAAGCGCTGGCTGCCCACCTCGGAGGCCACTGCCATCCTGGTGGAGAAGTACGACAACCAGCACACCTTCACACGCGGGCTGCACGCCACGCTGGTGACGCCGCGCGAGATGAGCGCTTGGCAGACGCGCGGCGCGCTGGCCTACCGCTTCGGCACGGTGACGATTCAGCGCCAGTACAGCGGCTATCAGATGATGCGGGAGGTCTTCGAGCGGGCCTGCAGCGGCTGTGACCGCGAGCCGGGCCTCAGTGAGCGCACCTGCCGCCACTGCGGAGGCCGCATTCAGGACCGGATGCAGGCCAACAAGCTCAGCGAGCACCTCTACGAGACGCCCACCCAGACAGTGCCGTTTCAGACCAATGCCATCGAACTGGGCATCGACGCCCGCGCCACCGAACAGCCCTCGGCGGTGGCCCACACCCTCAAGCACCTGCTGCAAAAGCTGATTCCCGAGCGGGTGGCCTGCGACGAGGGTGATCTGGCCGGGGTGTTTCGGGAGAACAACGACAACTACTTCTTCTTGTACGACGACTGGCGCGGTGGGCTGGGCGTGGCGCGGCGGGCCTACGAACAGCTTGATGACCTGCTGCACCGGGCGCTGGAGCTGTGCCGCAAGCCGTGCTGCCAGAAGGGCTGCTTCGAGTGCATCGCGGTGAGCCGCTGCTTCTCGCCGTTTCTGGCCAGCGGGGAGCGCCGTCCCACCGACAAGGCGGCCACCCGCCTCTACCTGGAGACGCTGCTGAACGTGCCGCCGCTGGCCGAGGGCGAGTTCGAGCCCGAGCAGGTGGCGGTCCCGGTGCTGGCCGAGGGCGGCTCCTCCTGGGCCGCCCAGGCCAGAGAGCTGCTCGATTTGCACGGGCTGTCGTTGCCGGAAGTCAGCGCCCGGCTCGTCATTCCCAGCCGCGACATTCAGCGCGCCGTCGCCAAGACCAAACCGCTGCGGCTGCGGCACGCCAAGTTCGGCGACGGGGTGTTCATTCAGGGCTTTCACCAAGGCGACAGGCGCGAGGTGCTGGTCTACTTTCCCGGCGTGGGGCAAAAGCGGCTAATTCTGAAATACGCCGGGCTGACGGTGCTAGACCATTGACCGGTCGGATGACAGCACTCGGTGACTGAGGGGCAGGCTTCGGCCATCGGCACTTCCTCGGACTGCCGCACCGGACTTTTGCTATGATCGCTCTCAGGTCAGGCTCGGAAAGCTGTTTGCCCTGCCAGACGGGACTTCTTCGTCCCACATTCCAACTATTCCCGCCCACACGTCGCCCGCGTTTTCCTGGCGCTCCGTGCGGGCGCGTGCCTGCCCTGCTCACCGGGGGCCAGGCAAAAAGGCTTTCATGGAACTGACTCCCCGCGTGCCGCCGCACAACAACGACGCCGAAATCAGCGTGCTGGGCAGTATTTTGCTCGAAAACGACGTGCTGATTCAGATTTCCGACACCCTTTCACCCGAGATGTTTTACCGGGAAGGCCACCGCAAGATCTTCGCCGCCATGCGCAATTTGCAGGAGCGCAGCGAGCCGGTAGACCTGGTCACGCTGAGTGACGAGCTGACCAAACGCGGCACCCTCGACGACGTGGGCGGCCTGACTTACCTGATCGGACTGTCGGACCAGGTGCCGACCTCAGCCTACGCCGAGCACTACGCCCGGCTGGTGCAGGAAAAGCACACCCTGCGCCAGCTGATCTCGGCCAGCGCCCAGGCCATGAAGCTGGCCTACGACGGGCAGTTGCCGCTCGAAGATCTGCTCGACAAGGCCGAGAAGATGATCTTCGAGGTGGCCGAGCAGAAGAAAAAGGGCGAGCAGTACCAGGCCATGAGTGAAGTGGTGCAAGACACTTTCGAGTACATCACGTTGCTGCACAGCAACAAGGGGATCCCCGACGGCGTGGCCAGCGGATTTCGTGACCTCGACGAGCAGATCTCAGGCTTGCAGAAGGGCAGTTTGAACGTGCTGGCGGCCAGACCGAGCATGGGGAAAACCGCCTTCGCGCTCTCGATCGCCCAGAATGTCGCCCTCAGGGGCGAGAAAACCGTGGCCGTCTTCAGCCTGGAAATGCCCAGCGTGCAGCTCGCGCTCAGAATGCTGTGCTCGGAAGCGCGGGTCGACATGAACCGCATTCGCAGCGGGCAGCTCAACGAGCGCGACTTCGAGCGGCTGGCTCACGCCGCCGGGCGGCTGGCCGAGGCCCCCATGATTATCGACGACGAGCCCGACCTGACCGTCAATGCCCTCAGAAGCAAGTTGCGGCGCATCCAGGCCCAGCACGGCAATCTGGGGCTGGTCATCATCGATTATTTGCAACTGATGTCGGGCAACAAGAGTGGTGGCGGCGGCAACGAGAACCGCCAGCAGGAGATCAGCCTCATCTCACGCAGCCTCAAGAGCATCGCCCGCGAGCTGGAAGTACCGGTGATGGTGCTCTCGCAGCTCTCGCGCGCCGTGGAGCAGCGGCCCAACCACCGGCCGATGCTCTCGGACCTGAGAGAATCGGGCGCGATTGAGCAGGACGCCGACATCGTGATGTTCATTTACCGAGACGAGTACTACAACAAGGAAACCGACCAGCAGGGCATCGCTGAGATCATCATCGGCAAGCAGCGCAACGGCCCGGTCGGCACCGTCAAGTTGCAATTTCACAGCGCCCACGTGCGCTTCAACGACCTGGCAGGAGAAAACTGATGCCCGCAGACCCCAAGGGCCGAGTTCCCACCGCCCGCATGCCCAGCACTGCCCAGTCCCAGGCCGGCCAGAACCAGACGACCCCGCCGCAAGCCGCTGTGCCGCAAGCCGCTGCTCAGGCTGCAACGACCCGCTCCGGCGACCAGCCGAACAGCCGGGGGCGGGGCCGGGGCCGGGGCCGCAACAACCGGCGCAGAAGCGAGGGCAGCAAAAGCGAGGTGACGCCGCCCGTGACCGCGCCGCCCTCGCGGGGCCGCAACAAGCGCCCGCTGGCCGAGCCGCGCATCGGGGTGGGCTGCATCGTCATGCGCGGTGACGAGGTGCTGATCGTGCGCGAGCGGGGCCGCTGGAGCCTGCCCAAAGGCGGGCTGGAAGTCGGCGAGCTGCTTCAGGAGGGAGCGCGGCGCGAAACCTACGAGGAAACCGGACTCATCGTGGAGCTGCGCGAGCTGGCCTTTCTGGTGGAGTTTCAGGCCGAGACCTGGGGCCACCACCTGCAATTTTTCTACGTGGGCCGTGAGGTGGGCGGCACACTGGGGCCGCGCGACCCGGACCGGGACGTGCAGGAAGCCAAGTTCGTCTCGGTGCGTCACCTGCGTGAATACCTGCGTTTTCGCCCACGCCTGGTGGCTCTGGAGACCTGGCTGCGCGACCGGCGGCCCAAGCACTTCGTCTTCGACCTCGACAAGGAACCGGCCATGCTCAGAAAGCGCAGCCGGGTGGAGGGTCCGGCCACGCCTGCCCGGCGGGGAGCCACCAGCAAGGCGCAGGCCGCGCCCGCCCCTGATCTGGAGCGCCTGACCTTCGAGGCCGACTTCGAAGCGGAAGACGAGTTGCCATGAGCGCCGCCGACGCCGCGCCGCGCCGGGTGAGCTACTCTGAAGGCGTGAACACCCAACGCCTCGCGGGCCAGGTGATCGCCGTGACCAGCGGCGACCAGGGCTACGGCCGGGCCATCAGCAGCGCACTGGCCCGGGCCGGAGCCAGCCTGGTGCTGATCGGCAGCAACCCTGAGACGCTCTCGGCGCACGCCAGCCAGATCGAGCACGCGGGCGGCACGGCCATTCCGCTCAAGGCCGACGTGGGCGTGACGCTCGACTGGCTCAGCGCCCAGAGCCGGATGCTAGAGATTTTCGGGGTGCTGCACGGCATCGTGCACCTGGCCGACAAGCGGGCGCATGCCAACTTCACCATGCTCAGCGAGGGCGAGTGGATGGACCTGTTCAACTGCAACGTCAAGAGCAGCGTCATGCTGGCCCAGATCATCCAGCGCCGCCTGCCCGGCACCTGGCTGACCCTGGTGGGGCCGCACCTCGACGAACTGGGCCTGCAAGCCTACCCCCAGCGCGGCGCACTGCGCGGGCTGGTCGAGCGCGCCGAGGCCGAGGAACTGCGGCTCAATATGGTGCTGCCCAGCCGCGCCAGCAGCAGCGAGGCCAAGGCCGACGCGCCGCTCTCGGAGGCGGTGTTGACGCTGGCCCTACCGGAGTTGCACCACCTGCGCGGCAACATCATCGAGGTGCCGCTGCCGCCCGCGCCCAAATACCGCGATCAACAGTACCGCGAGAATCTGGTGCGCAGCTCTTGAAGTGCCCCTACTGCGGCGCGGCCGACAGTAAAGTGGTCAACTCGCGCTCCGGAGACGAGGGCGCGGCCATTCGCCGCCGCCGCGAGTGCCTGAACTGCGCGCGGCGTTTCACGACCTACGAGCGCGCCCAGCTCGAACCGCTGATGGTCGTCAAGCGCGGCGGACTGCGCCAGGCCTTCAACCCCGACAAACTGCTGCGCGGCCTCGCGCTGGCCAGCGAGAAGCGGCCCATTCCTGAAGCAACCCTGCGGGCCTTTGCCTACGGCTTCGAGGACGAGGTCGGCGCGCCGGAAATCGAGAGCGGCGAGATCGGCAAGCGGGCCATGAACTTTCTACGCCCGCTCGACGACGTGGCCTACATCCGCTTTGCCAGCGTCTACCGCGAGTTTGATAGCTTAGAGCGCTTCATTGAGGAGATTCAGGGCCTCAAAGGCCAGGAGTGAAGCGCCCGGTGATGGACAGACCGGTAGAGCGTTTCACATCCGCTCCCTGACGCCTTCCGCCACCTCCAGCCTGGCCCGGATCGGGGTCGCCTTCTGCGGATGCCGCCCCACCACCCCTGCGTAGATGGCCCGGATCTGCTGATAATCGGCCTCAAAGTCGCCGCTGGGGGTCAGGTAGCCGAGCACGCCCACCCGCCTGCGTTTCCAGTCGAAGGCAATCAAGGCCACCGGCACGCCCGCCGCCTGGGCCATGTGGTAAAAGCCACTCTTCCACGCCTCGGCGCGCTCGCGGGTGCCTTCCGGCGCGAGGCCCAGCACGATCTCCGGTTGCTCGGCAATCATGGTAGCCACCGCGTCCACGAAGTTGCCTCCAGCCCGGCGCCGGTCGACCGACACGCCGCCCCAGGCCCGCAGCAACGACCCCAGCGGAAAGCGGAAGAGGCTGTGCTTGGCGACAAATTTCAGCGGCGTGCCGGTGGCCCAGGCCCACAGCAGCGCGGGCAGCAGGTCCCAGTTGCTGGTGTGCGGGTAAGCTGCGCCCACCAGCTTGGGTCCCGGCGCGGGGGGCAGCAGCGCGGTCCAGCCACCGAGGCGCAGGAGCGCCGCCGCCGCTTTCGAGCGCGGGGTGGCCGGGCGGTTCATCCAGCGGGGAACAGGGGTCACGCGGCGAGTATAGGGGCGCCGCCCGGGCACAGGGCAACCGGACATAGAGCAACCGGGCCGCATTACAATAGCTTCCATGACTGGTTTTCCTGCGCCTGAACTCGCGGCCCAGCTCGAAGCGCTCGGCGGGCAACTGGTGTGGCGCATC
Source organism: Deinococcus alpinitundrae (assembly GCF_009982895.1). GTDB lineage: Bacteria > Deinococcota > Deinococci > Deinococcales > Deinococcaceae > Deinococcus > Deinococcus alpinitundrae. Next base: position 7,413 of record NZ_WXZL01000001.1, read on the forward strand.
GGCAAGGACGATGCCAACGACGCCGTGGTGGTGCGGCTTGGCTACGCCTCGGCCACCCCGCGCTTTGCCCACCTGCCCCGGCTGCGCAGCGCCAGCGACGACGATTTGAGTGATGCCCTGTCGAGCGGCGCGCTGGTGATCGAATGGGTAGATTGAGACGGGTTTCCCTCGCGCCGCTCCCCAGTCCGTGTTGGCAGGACCGCACTTGATCGTCGAAGCGAGCGAGCTGTTCACGCTGACGGCTCCACCTGATCACGCCGCCGCTCTGGCCTTCCTGCGCGACCCGGCCCGCTCACTGGCCAGGGTGCGCTTCCTACGTGATGTGCAGGTCGGCGGCGCACAGGTGCGCGGCGTGCTGGCGGTGCAACTACCGATGGTCGGTGAGGTGACCCTGCCGTTTTTCAGCGTGCTGGAGAACACCGAAAGTGGCGCGCGCCTCATACCGCAAGGCCTCCAGAACGAGCGGGCCTGGCTGGAAGTGGCGGGCGAGGGCAAGCTCAGCGGCCCGCTGCTGGAGTTGGAGTACGCGTTCGTGTTCCGCGCCCATCTGAGCATCCCCACCGCCGAGAAGTGGGGCGGCTCGGCCTTCGAGAAGATGGTGCAGGCGGCGGCCTCGCGGACGATGGCGAGGGTGACACAGGAGTTGCCGAAAGCGCTGGCGGCGGCACTGGCCGAGGTGAGCTGACTCCGGCTAGCGCCAGTCCTTCAGATTGGCCCGGATCAGCGGCCCGCTCAGTTCAGCTTCGGGCGGCAGGTCGGCGGGCGCAAACCACCCCGCCTCAGTGACTTCACTGACCTGCAAGTTCAGTTCACCGCCCAGAAATTGCCCCTCGAACAGCTGTGATACGTTGTCGATCACGTCGCCGTGCGGATAGGTGAAGCGGTGCTCCGGGCCGATGTAAAGCTTCAGCGGTCTGAGTTCGCCCACCTCCAAGCCGGCTTCCTCTCTCAGTTCGCGGCGGGCCGCCTGCTCGAAGGTTTCGCCAAGTTCCATGCTGCCGCCCGGCAAGGCCCACAGCCGGTTGTGTGCCTGCCGCAGCAGCAACACCCGGCCTTCGCCATCTCTCAGCATGACGTTCGAGCCGGGAGCAAACAGTGGGCGCGGCCCGACCAGTGCCCGCAACTCGCGCAGGTGCTCGCCCCCCGGCGGCGGCGGTGAGTATTCCAGCACCAGCGGCGGCAACCCAATCTCAGCCCGCAGCAAACTGAGCGTCTGCTTGTTGACATTGGCGCTGATGGTGGGCAATTCACCCAGCTCGAACCAGTCCAGCGCCAGGGTTTCGCCGTCGTCGTCGGGTACGGCGTGCTCCAGCGCGGCGGCAGTCAGGCGGCCCCGGCACAGCCCGCCCACGAAGTACACCTGATCGCCGTTGGGGTAGCGGTGGTAGAGCTGCGGCCCGCTGACGGCCTGCCAGAACGTCAGCGGCGTGTCCAGGCCGGTTTCCTCGTTCAGCTCGCGGCGAGCCGCCTGCTCGAAGGTTTCGCCGGGTTCCAGGCCGCCGCCCGGCAAGCCCCACAACCCATCGTCGCCCCGGCGCTGAAGCAGCACCCGCTCGGTTTCATCTTGCACGACGGCGCTGGCCCCGATGCTGAAGAGCGACCGGGCGCCGACCAGGGCGCGCAGTTCGGAAAGGTAAGACATCCGCTCACTCTAGCCGTCTGCTCCACCCTGCGGCCCAGGCACGTTAGCATCGCGGCTATGACCGACGCTCACGACCTGCCGTCCGACCTCGCCGCCGACCTCGCCTACGACACGCTGGCCGTTCACACCGGGATCGGGCGCGGCACCGGGGTGGGCGTGGGTATCGCCATGCAGCAGATGGCGGCCTTTCAGTTCGATAGTCTGGACGCCGCCGCCGAGGAGTTTCAGACCAATGCGGGCAGCAGCTACGCCCGCATTCAGAACCCGACGACCAAAGCCCTTGAAGCCCGCATCACGGCGCTGGAAGGTGGCTCGGACACGGTCTGCCTCAGCAGCGGGCAGGCGGCCAGCTTCACCGCCATGCTCAGCGCCTGCCGCGCCGGGGACCATATCGTGGCGACCAGCAGCTTGTTTGGGGGCTCGGTGGGCCTGCTCGGCAATGTGCTGCCGCTGATGGGCATCACGGCAACCCTGGTCGAGAACACGCCCGATGCCGTGCGCGCCGCCATGCGACCTCAGACCCGCCTGGTGTGGGCCGAGACCATCGGCAACCCTGCCGCCGACGTGGCCGATCTGTCGGCCCTGGCAGACATCGCCCACGCGCAGGGCGCGCTGCTGGGTGTGGACAACACCTGGGGCGGGGTGGGCCTGCTGTGCCGCCCGCTGACGTTCGGGGCCGATATGGTGACGCACAGCCTGACCAAGTGGGCCAGCGGCCACGGCTCGGTGCTGGGCGGCAGCGTCACGGTGGGCACAGCGCACGACCTGAGCCGCAACCCGATTTACACTGAGGGAGAGCCGAGCCTGCTCTCGGCACGCGGCGCGGGTGCCCTGGCCTGGCGGCAGCGCTGGTTCGGCACGTCGCAGCTCGGCATGGTGCTGCCGCCGCAGAGCGCTTACCTGATCGCGCTGGGTCTGGAAACTTTGTCGCTCCGGCTGACCCGCGAGTGCCAGACGGCCCTGGCCCTGGCCGAATTTCTGAGCGGACACGCCGGGGTGGGCCGGGTCAACTATCCGGGGCTGGGCAGCAGCGAGCACCATGCCCTCGGCCAGCAGTACCTGTCCGGCGGCTTCGGCGCAGTCATGTCGTTCGAGGTGGCCGACCCTGCGACCTTCCTCGCGCGCCTCAAGGTCATCCGGATGGCCCCCAATCTGGGCGACACCCGCACCCTGGTCGTGCATCCCTGGACCACCACCCACGGCCGGATGCCCGAGGCCGCCCGCCGCGCCGCTGGCGTAACGCCCCAGAGCATCCGCATGAGCGTGGGCGTCGAGGCGCTGGCCGACCTGCAGGCCGATCTGGCGCAGGCGCTGGACTGACAGCACTAAGCTAGTCCGGGTCCGGCTCACCGACCCGCAGCAGCAAGGCCAGCAGCGTGGCGCATTCCTGCTCGGTCAGTCCGGCGAACGAGTCGGCCAGCATCTCGTCGGCCAGGGGGTGAGCAGCCTCCAGCAGCGCCTTGCCCGCTGGTGTCAGCCGGTGCTCGATTCGCCGCCCCTGCCCCGAACGGCGCTCGATCAGCTGTTGGGCGAGCAGACGGTTGGCGAGGGTCCCGAACGCCTGATCGCTCTGGAAAGTGGCCACGGCCAGATCGTGCGCCGAGGCTCCCGGCTGGCGCTCAATGGCCCTCAAGGCGTCCCACTGAACCAGCGTCGTGCCGAGCGGGGCCAGGCGCAGGTCGAGCTGGCGGTGATGGCGGTACTGCGCCCGCTTGATGGCCTTGCCCAGAAGTTGCAATTCAACCGACATGCCACCATGCTAGCGTCTTATGTCAGCTTGTTTATATAAATATGTTGATATAGCATGCCCATCGTGACCACATCCCATATCCAGACGACCCAGCTGCGCCCCGACCTCAGCCTGACCTTCAGCGAGGCGGGCAGCGGACGCCCCGCGCTGATCCTGCACGGCGGCGGCGGGCCGTTTACCGTGGCGGGAATCGCCGAACACCTTTCCAGCAGCATGCACACCTTTTTGCCGACCCATCCCGGCTGGAACGGGACTGAGCAGCTGGGCGACTCGGCGGGGATCGAGGAGCTGGCGCAGCTGTACCTCGCGTTTCTTGAAATGAAGGACCTGCGCGACGTTCTGGTCATCGGCTCGTCGCTCGGCGGCTGGATCGGGGCCGAAATGGCGCTACGCGACCGGGCTGGACTCATCAGTGGGCTGATCCTGGTCGACGCTGTCGGGGTCGAAATCGTGGGCGAGCCGATTCGGGACTTCTTCGCGCTGAACGCCCGTGAGGTGGCCGAATACTCCTACCACGACGCCGGGCGCTTTTACGTAGACCCATCCAGTCTGGCCCCGCAGCAGCTCGCGGGACGGCAGGCCAACATGGCGGCCATGCGCGCCGTTGCAGGCCAGCCGTATATGCACAGGCCCGAACTCCTCGGCCAACTCAAGGCGGTTCGAATTCCTGCCCTGGTGCTGTGGGGCGAGAGTGACCGGATCGTGACCCCCGCTTACGGCAGAGCGTACGCCCAGGGGTTCGGCAACGCCCAGTTCGAACTGATCGAGAGAGCGGGGCATCTGCCACAGCTCGAGCAGCCTGCCGCCACCCTGGCCCGGATCGACGCTTACCTCAGCGCTCAAGGGACCTGAACATTAAAAAGCGGCTCAGCCCCTGTGCGCGAACTCAGGGTAATCGGTCATCGCACCGTCCACGTAGATGGTGGTGCCGGTCACGTAGCTCGCCTGATCCGAGCACAGAAACACCACCATGTTGGCAATATCCGAGGTTTCGCCCATGCGGCCCAGCGGAATCTTGGTCAGCAGACCGGCCAGCGAGGTCGGATTGCTCCAGACCGATCGGTTGATCGGCATGCGAACCGCGCCCGGAGCCAGCGCCAGTACCCGGACCCCGTATGGAGCGGCTTCCTGGGCCAATGTCTTCATCAGCATCTCCTCGCCGCCCTTGCTGGCCGTATAAGCGCTGTAGCCGCTCCAGGCGATCTTGTCTGTGGACGCTGGTGATCTTGACGACCACCCCGCTCCGCTGCGGCACCATCCGCTTGAGGGCCTGCTGGGCGCACAGAAAAGCCCCGAACAGGTTGATGCAGATTACCTGCAACCAGGCGACCGGATCGGCCTCCCAGCTCAGGGCGTGCGCGTCATCGATGCCCGCGTTGTTGACCAGAAGGTCGAGGCCGCCGTAGTGGGCGTCGATCTGCTCGAACATGGCGGGCACCTGCGCCGGGTCGCTCACGTCGGCCAGCACCGTGAACGCCTCGCCGCCCGCTGCTGTAATGTCGGCAGCGACCTTGTCGGCGGCTTCCGGCTGCGAGACATGATTGATGACGACCCGCGCTCCGGCGGCAGCCAGCCCGCGCACCACCGCTTCCCCGATTCCCGGGTTGGCCCCGATGACCAGGGCACGCCGACCTTGCAAGGGAATGTTCACGGCCCTCAGCTTGTGGCGGGCCGGGGTGAAAAAAGATGAAATTCGCCGCGCCAATTGCTGAACCGGGCGCTGATGTGGCTGAGCAAAGCTGGAATATCCGGTAACGCCGAGGGGCCACCCAGACCGAACAGGTAAGGTGGCAGCTCCGCCACACCCACGCGCAGAACCCCAACCCGCTCCACGAACAATCTTCACAAATCCCCCGCAGACTGGGCAGGTCATGAAGTGGCCTCCCCTCCTCACCCGTCCCAGACGCCGACTGCGCCGCCTGGAAGGCGTGCTGGGCACAGCGCTGGAACTGCAACTGCTAGCGGATACCCAAGCTCAACTGGACGCCGCCGAAGACGCCCTGCTGGCCGAGCTGGACAGGCTAGAGCAGGTGTTCAGCCGCTTTCTGCCCGGGAGTGAACTGAACCGTCTGCAAGCTGGGCGGCAACCCGGCGTCTCCCTCTCCCCCGACCTCGCTGCGCTGCTGAGCCAGGCCCAGCACTTCATGACCCTGACCGGCGGCGCATTTCATCCGGCAGCCGACACCCTCGCTCGGCTGTGGGCCTTGGGCGAGCCGCAGCCGGGCGAACTGAACCGGGTGCTGGAGCAGATGCGCCGCCCGCTGTGGACGCTACAAGGCGATCAGGTCACGCTCCACACCGCGCTGGGCCTCAACTTCAACGCCCACGCCAAGGGGTACATCACCGACCGAACGGCGCAGGTAGCCTTTCAGTCGCCGGGGGTGCGTGAGGTGGTGCTGAATATCGGCGGCGACGTGCGCCATATCGGGCAGCGAAGCGTGCCGGTGGGCATCGAGGCGCCCGGCGAGGTGGCCGACAACCGCGCGCCGCTCCTTTACCTGAACATCCACAACCAGGCCGTCGCCACCAGCGGGCATTCTCACCGGGGCGCGCACCTGTTCGATCCGCGCACCGGGCAGCCCACCGCTGCCACCCGCGCCGTCTCGGTGCTGGCCCCCACCTGCGCCGAGGCCGACGCCCTCTCGACGGCGTTTTGCGTGCTCGACCCCGGTGAGAGCCTGGCACTGGCCAACGCGCTCGGCACTGTCGGCGTGCTGATCCTGGACGATTCGCAGCACCTCAGCAACGCCTTCTGGCAGCAGCACCAGTTGCCCTAACCCCCCGTTAACCCCCATGAAGGAAAATCAATCATGTCTCATCCCCTCAATCGCCGCCGTTTTCTGGAACATGCCCTCAAAGTCTCTGCCGCGCTGGCCGCCACATTGGCCCTCCCCCGCCTGAATCTGGTCGACGCCCAGGGAGCAGTCAAGAGCGCCGCGCTGCCCGGCGGCATGGAACTGGCCGTCAACCTGGAACTGGCGCAGGCCAGCGGCTTTCGCTACAACCGCCCCTACGTGGCCGTCTACATCGAGGACGCCAAGGGCAACCCGGTGCGGACCCTCAGCTTGTGGGCCGAAACCAGTCGGCACGCCCGCTACATCAGCGAGCTGCGCCACTGGTTCTCCGAGAGCAGCGGCCTGATCGCCACCGTGTCCAGCCCCACCCGCAACCCCGGCAAGTACAGCTTGGTCTGGGACGGCAAGACCGACCAGAAGACCCAGGCTCCGCAGGGCGACTACTTCGTGTGCGTGGAGGTCGCCCGTGAGCACGGTCCCTACGGTCTGGTGCGCGAGAAGGTCGCGCTGGGTGCGGCCCCCCTCAAGAAGACGCTCGACAGCAGCGTGAATCCCGATCTCAGCAGCGTCAGCGTGGACTACCGCAAGAAGGCATGACCAAAGACAGCAGCCCTGCATCTGGCCCGGCAGCAGCGGTTTCTACTCGTCCGGCCCCGCGCCCGCGCACTGCCAAAGCCAGGCTCAATGTCTGGCTGAGGTGGCTGCACACCTACATCTCGATGTTCAGCTTGCTGCTGATTCTCTTTTTTGCGGCCACCGGGGTCACGCTCAACCATCCGGATTGGACCTTCGGCGGTGTGGAAAAGCGCCAGCAACTCAGCGGCAGCATGCCCGCCGGGTGGATCAAGGGGAGTCAACCCGACGCCCTCAAGATCGCCGAATTTCTGCGGGCCAAGTACGGCCTGCACGGCAGCGCCGACGATTTCCAGTACAGCGGCGGCGCGGGTGGCCTGAGCTTTCGCGCGCCGGGCTATAGCGCTGACGTGCAGTTCGATCAGAGCGGCCAGTACTCAGTCAATGTGGACGCCCAGGGTGCGCTGGCCGTCGCCAACGATTTTCACAAGGGCCGTGACTCGGGCGGGGCCTGGAGCTGGGTCATCGACGTGTCGGGCGTGTTTCTGGTCGTCGTGGCGCTCACCGGGCTGGGCCTGATGCTGTTCTTGAAAAAAGTTCGCACGGCGTCACTCGTCAGCATCGTGGTCGGCGGGCTGGTCATGGGCTACCTGATGTGGCAGGCGATGTAGGGGAGTTGTTGGGGCCTGGGCTTTTGGCTTTTGCGATCGTTCCGCTCTCCCAGCTCCTCTTCAGGGAGAGGGGAGCAAAGTCGCTCCGCTCGGGATGGAGTTTCCTTATCGCTCAGCAGATCCGTGGCGTGTGTCGATCACGGGGTGGACGCTGCGCCAAAGACTTGCCCGGCCAGTGAGGACGGAAGGCAATATTTCGTTTTGCTTTTTGCGCTCTCTTGATTGGAGAGCTTGGGAGCGGAGCGGTGGCCCTCTCAAGTCTCTTGCTTCACCTGCTCCGCTCCTTCCCGCTGCGGAGCCACCTGCACGGCGCGCAGGGCCAGCAGGGTCGCGAGCACGTCGAGTACACCCAGTCCGGCCCAGATGAGCTGGTCGGTGAGGGCGGGCGCGGGCACGAAGCCGGTGGGCGGCCAGACGTTCATGACGGTCATGGCCACGCTGAGGGCCGCCGAAATATTGAGCCAGGTCAGCAGCCGGGCGCGGCCTGAGCCGTCACCGGGAGCAGCAAACAGCGCGGCGCTGATGGTGTAGACCGCCAGCCCGCCCACGATGCCGCCGCCCCAGACCAGAAACAGTGCCAGCACCGCCACCGGGTTGGCCGTGTCGCCTGCGCCGCCCAGCAGCGCCAGCGAGGTCAGCAGCCACATGGCGGCCCGCAGCGCGATCAACCAGGGATACACGGCCCGGAAGATGCGCAGGCGCGCGTCGGGCGTCCCCAGCCGTGATTGTTCCGGCGGTGCGCCGCGCAGAAAGTCGCCCAGCAGCAACGTCCAGAGCCCCAAGCTGATGGTCGCCAGGATCACGTCGAGCGAGTTGAGCAGCAGGTCCGCGCCGCTGCTGCCGAAGGCCTGATATATGCCATAAGCGATCAGGGCCGCCACCTGCACCCACAGGGCGACCAGCGCGGCGCAGCGGGCGGTTGCCGGGTTCAGAAGCGCGCCTTCACAGACCGAGTTTTTGCTGCAAGAGACGCCGCACCATGTCGGGCTTGGCCTGACCACCCAGCGCCTTCATCACCGGGCCGAACAGGGCGTTCATGGCCTTGGCGTTACCCGCCTGCACCTTCTGCACGGTGGCGGGGTCGGCCTGCATGGCGGCGTCGATGGCCACCTCGATCGCCGCCGTGTCGGTCACGACCGCCAGCCCGCGCTCGCGCACCAGCCCGGCGGGGTCCGCGCCCTGCATCACATCCGGCAGCAGGTCTTTGGCCATCTTGCCGCTGAGGGTTCCGGCGTCGATCAAACGCACCAGCTCCGCCAGATGGGCCGGGCTCAGGGCGCTGGCGCTCAGCGGCTGCTCGCGGGCGGCCAGGTATCCGGCCACGTCGGTCAGCAGCCAGTTGGTCAGCTTCTGGGCATCCAGCGGTTGAGCATCTGCCCCCGACTTGAGTGCCTCGTCCAGAAACCGGCTCAGCGCCGCGTCCATGCTCAGCGTCTCGGCGTCTGCGGCACGAATCCCGGCGGCGAGGTAGCGCCCACGCTTCTGGGCCGGAAGTTCGGGCATCCGGGCGCGCACAGCAGCGATCATCTCGGGGGTGATATTCAGCGGCGGCAGATCGGGCTCGGGGAAGTAGCGGTAATCGGCCTCGCCCTCCTTGGTCCGCATCACGAAGGTCTTCTGACCGCCCTCGTCCCAGCCCATGGTGTCCTGGGTAATCGTGCCGCCGCCACTGAGCACACGCGTCTGGCGGGCGATCTCATATTCGAGCGACTTCTGCACGCTGCGAAACGAGTTGAGGTTTTTGACCTCCACCTTGGTGCCCCAGGGTTCACCTTCCTTGTGCAGGCTCACGTTCACGTCGCAGCGCATCTGGCCTTCCTCGGGGTTGGCGTCCGAGACACCGAGCGCCTGGGCGATCGCCCGCACTTGCACTAGGAAGTCGCGGGCCTGCTCGGGGGTGGTGAGGTCAGCCTCAGTCACCATCTCAATGAGCGGCATTCCGGCACGGTTGAGGTCGAGCAGGCTGTAGGGCGCGTAAGCGGGGTGCATCAGCTTGCCCGCGTCGTCTTCAAGGTGGGCACGCATGATGCGGATGCGCTCGCCGCTCACGTCCAGCGCGCCGTCACGGGCAATCGGGCGGTCATACTGACTGAGCTGGAAATTCTTGGGCGCGTCGGGGTAAAAGTAGTTCTTGCGGTGAAACTGGGTAAAGCCCGACACGTCGCAGCCCAGCGCCAGCCCAAACATGATCGCCAGATCGACCGCCTCACGGTTGAGGGTCGGCAGGGTGCCGGGCAGCCCCAGTGTGAACGGATCGATAAAGGTGTTGGGGTCCTGGCCGAAGTAGTCGGTGCTGCACGAGCTGAAGATCTTGGTGCGGGTGCTCAGGTGCAGATGGACTTCCAGGCCGATGACGGGACGGTACAGGGGACCGGGAAGGGAAGCGGTGGTGGGGCGGGACATGGGGAGAAGTATAAGGACTGGGCGGGCGCAGGGCAGCCTGAAAAGCACCAACCTGTTTGAGCACTCGATTGGACTTCCGTTAAGCTCTGGCGGTGAAATCTTTCAAAATCACCATTCCGTTACTTTTACTCGCCCCGTCCGCCCTGATTTCCGGTGCGCTGGCTGGAAGCACTGCTGCCCCCAAGCCGGTGATTCGCCCCCAAACAGCGGACAAGGTGTTGCAGCAACTCACTCCCAACGAGCGTGAACTGCTGCTGTCCTCGGCCAACCTGAGGAGCGAAACGGGCTTCTTGCCGGGGCAATTGCCGCCGAAACTGCCGTTCACCTTGCCCGCCTTGCCGGGTCAGCGCATCGTGGGCAGCATCGTGAGAAGCGCCCAGGACATGCAACTCTATCTGAAGAGCACCGGGCCTTTTCTGGACGTGCGCGACCGCCTGAGCGGCGCACTCGCCAAGCAAGGCTGGCTCAAGAAATATCCCAGCGGCCCGGTCAATCAGGCTTTTCTCAGCGACGGACCAGACCCAACCGACAGCAGTTTTTTCGGCGGCTCACCGTACTGTAAACCGGGGACGGACGAGAATCTGAGCATCAACGCGTACAGTACGGAATCAGACATTGCCGTCAATCTGACGTTCAGCCCTAACTATGACACTGACAAGAGTTGCCCGCAGGGTAGCCGCTCAGCCGCGCCCGACAACTTCTATGCCCGCCAGGACAGCTATACCCCTGCCGAATCCAACTGGTCGCTGCCCGAACTCGCGCCGCTGCCCCAGACGGAAGCCGAGCAGCGGTCCTCCAGCTACGGCGGCAACGACACTAGCGAGGTGGCGACCCTCTATGCGCCGCAGAATGCCCAGACCCTCTTTGACCACTACGTCGCGGCCCTCAAGACGGCGGGCTGGACCCTGACCGGGCAGGTCGCCAACCCCGCAGCGTCGGGCGGCGAGGAGCGGCTGGCCCTCTTTCACCTGACGTTCAAGGGCAAGTCTTTGCAAGGCCTCTTGCAGCTCAAGGCGAGGCCCGGCAAGGGCAGAGAAGGCAAGCAGCGCTTCGACGTGAAGCTGGCGGCCAACTGATACGGAACCGACTCAGGTTCAGACCAGCGCCGCTTCCCGCGCCTCGAGCTGGCGGGCGATCTCGGCCACCGCCTGCTCGGCGTGGATGCGCCCGTTCTCGATGAACACCTGATTGGTCTTGCCCGCGTAACCTGCCGACCCGGCCACGAACAGGCCCGGCACACTGCTCTCGTGCGCCCCGCCCAGCACCAGACATTGGTCCGGGTGGGTCGCCAGCTTCAGTTCTTCCAGGAAATCCAGCTTGGGGCGGTAGCCGGTGAGGGCGAAGGTGAAATGCGTCGGCAACGTTTCAGTGCTGCCGTCCTGATGCTGCACCAGCAGGTGCTCAGGGTGAATCTCCACCACCTGCGACTCGAAGATGGCCTTGATGCTGCCTTCCTTGATGCGGTTTTCCAGGTCGGGGCGCACCCAGTACTTGATGGTGCTCTTGAGTTCGGGTGCACGCACCACCATCGTCACGTTCGCGCCGCTGCGCCACAGATCCAGCGCGGCGTCGGCGGCGCTGTTGCCCGCGCCGATCACGGTCACGTTCAACCGCCAGAAGGGGTGGCCCTCGGTGTAGTAATGGCTGACATTTTCCGCGTCCTCACCGGGAATACCAAGCTGCAACGGGTTGTCGTAGTAGCCGGTGGCCACGATCACCCGGCGGGCCTCCACCACACCCATCTCGCCGCCCTCGCCCTCGACTTCCAGCGTGAACCCGGCGGGCGCGGCGTGCAGGCGCGTCACCTCGGCGTACTGACGGATGTTGAGCTGCTCGCGCTGCGCCACCAGGCGGTAGTACATCAGCGCGTCCTTACGGTCGGGCTTGTCGTGGCCCGTCACCATCGGGTGGTTGCCGATTTCGAGTTCCGGCGCGGTGGTGAAAAAGGTCATGTAGGTGGGGTAATCGAAAATAGCGTTGACCACACAGCCCTTATCGAGCACCACATAGCTCAGGCCCGCCCGCTTGCAACTGATGGCGGCAGCCAGGCCCACCGGCCCCGCGCCCACGATGGCGACATCGAACAGGCCGTTTTGAGAGGAAGCGTCGTTGGAGTTCATCCGAAAATTGTGCCACGCGCAGCGCGCCGCAACGGTGAGTTCGGCTTCCGGCGGCGTTTGGAAAAGGCCATCTGACTGCCCGGGCATGTGCTGAAATAAAGCATGGACCTCGACTCGCTGACCCCGGTGGACCATGCGCGGCGCTACGCCCTGCTGCTGGCCTCCGCGCTGGGCACCTTCGTCTTCATCGCGCTGTGGATGGCGCTGGAATGGAACTTCTTCGTGGCGGTGCTGATCGGCGTAGGGGCGGGCACGCTGTCGTTCTATCCGTTTCGCGCTGTGTCGCGGCTGCTGTTTCCGCCGCCGCGCCGGACCGTTCGGCGGGTCAGGAAGTAGACCGGATCAAGGCGGCAAACCTGCACCAGCACGCATTTCCGACCGGTCGGTCGGGGACGTTGCGCCCCCCGAACCGGTCTATACTGCCCCAGTGAATCTGGCAGCCATCCTTCAACTCGGCGGCGAAACGGCCCTGGTCGTGGGCGGCGGCAAGGTGGCCGTGCGCCGCGCCGCGACCCTGCTGGCCGCCGGCCTGCACGTCCGGGTCGTCGCGCTCGAGATCGTGCCCCAGCTGCTGACTATGGGCTGTGATTACCAGCAGCGGGCCTTTCTTCCCAGCGACCTCGCTGGCGTGCGGGTGGTCGTAGTCTGCACCAGCAATCCGGCCGTCAACGACGAGGTCACAAAGCTGGCCCTGGCCGCGGGCGCACTGGTCAACCACGCGGGCGAGGCGGGCGCGGGCAATTTGCGCTTTCCGGCGGTGCTGGAGCGCGGCAGCGTCACGGTGGCGATCAGCAGCGGCAGTGAGTTGCCGATGCTGGCCCAGGCCCTGCGCGAGAAGGTGGCGCTCAGCTTGCCCGCCGAGTTGCCGCTCAGCGTCTGGAGTACCCAGCGTGACGCGGCCCTGGGCCTCGATGCGGAGGGGCAACAGGCGGCCATGAACGACCTGCGCGCCGAGATTCGCGCCGCCGTGGGGCTGGGCACATGAGCTTCGGCACGCTCGATCTGGCCGTCGTCGGCCTCAACCACACCACCGCGCCCATTGCCGTGCGAGAGCGGGCCACCGTGCGCGACGACGAGCGGGAGGCGATTCTGGCGCACCTGCGCCGGCACGCCCACGAGGTCATGTTGCTGGCGACCTGCAACCGCACCGAGGTGTATCTGGCCGGCATCGGCGGTGACCCGCTCTCGGCCTTCGAGGGCTCGTGGGGCCACCTGCTGCGCGAGTATCTGTACGTCTACCAGGGCGAGGAAGCCGCACGGCATCTCTACCGGGTATCTTCGGGCCTGGACAGCCTGGTCATCGGAGAGACCCAGATTCAGGGCCAGGTCAAACGGGCCTGGCAAGACGCCTCGAAACGCGGCGACACCGCAGCGCTACTCAACAAGGCTGCCCAGGGTGCGCTTAGCGCAGGCAAACGGGTACGCTTCGAGACTGGACTTTCCGACAAGGTGGTGAGCGTGTCGAGCGCCGCCGTGGACTTGGCCCACCAGCACCTGGGCGATTTGACGGGCCGCACCGCTTTGATCGTGGGTGCGGGTGAAACCGCCGAGTTGACCTTAATTCACCTCAAGGCGGCGGGCGTGCAGGACATCATCGTGGTCAACCGCACCGCCGAGCGGGCCCAGCAACTGGCCGACAAACTCGGCGGGCGGGCCTGCGCCCACGAATACCTTCAGGAAGTGCTGCCGGAAGCCGACGTGGTCATCGCGTCGAGTGCCGCGCCGCATTACGTACTGGGCGCTTCCGGCGTGGCCGACGCCCTGAAAGAGCGCCCCGAGCGCCCGATGATGCTGATCGACATCAGCGTGCCGCGCATTCTCAACCCCGACATCAGCACTTTGCCGGGCGCGCACCTCTTTAACCTTGACGACCTTCAGGGCGTGGTCAGCCGCAACCTGGCCTCGCGCCGCGCCGCGCTGCCCCAGGCCGGGCGCATCGTGGACGAGGCGGTGGCCGAGTTGGTGCGCTGGCAGGACTTCCGACAGTCGCACGGACTGGCCCGTCCAGCGGCCCAGGACGCCCGGTTGCCAACCGCCTGCGACTGAGGACAGTACCCTGAGGTATGTCCCGGCCCGCCACTAGCCCCAGCGCCACCCCGCCTGCCGAGCGCGCCCCGCTGCCCGACGTGCTGCGCGGCCTGGCCCTTTTGGGCATTCTGTGTGTCAACGCCCAGGATTTCGCCGGGTACGCCGAGTGGACCCAGCACGGCGTAGACTGGGGCGCCCAGATTGTGATCGATCTGCTGCTCAACGGCAAGTTCATCAGCGTGTTCGCCATGCTGTTCGGGGCCGGGGCCTTCACGCTGCTGGAACGCGGCAGCAGGGGTCTGCTGCTGCGGCGACTGGCCGTGCTGCTGGTCGTCGGCACGCTGCATTACGTGCTGGTCTGGCACGGCGACATCATCGCCAACTACGCGGTGGTCGGCGTGGCGCTGGTCTTGCTGGAGCAAGCGCGGCCCCGGCTACTGGTTCTGGTTGGAGTGCTCTCAGGCGTCGGCTGGGTGCTGAGTTTCGTGGGCAGCGTCGGTGGGCTGGTCGGGAGCAGGCGGCTGCCGGAGGTGGTTTCGGCGGGGCAGAGTTCTCTGGACATCCTCTCGGCCCGCGCCCATCAGGTGCTGCCCGCGCTCGGTTCGGTGGTGGGCTTCGACGGGTTCTGGTTGCTGGCCCTGTTCTGCTTCGGCGGCGCACTCTACCGCTCGGGGGTGCTGTGGTGGCCCGAGCAACACCGCCCAGCTTTGAAGTGGCTGCTGGCGCTCGGCCTCGGCGTGGGGCTGCCGCTGAATCTGCTGCTGGCTTTTTTCAACACCCAGAGCGCTTACAGCGCCGAGGTGTGGGGCCTGCTGGCCCGGCTGGTCGGGGGTCTGGGGCTGGCCCTGGCCTACATCGGTGGGGTCGGGCTGCTGACCGCCTCCGGCAAGCTCGGGGGGCTGACCTGGTTCGCCGCCTCCGGTCGCCTGGCGCTCAGCAATTACCTGGCCCAGTCGCTGATCATGACCACTGTCTTTTACCCGTATGGCCTGAACCTTTACGGCCACTGGGGAGCCTTTCGCGCCCTGCTGCTGGCGCTGGCGCTGGGCCTGGCCCAGGTATGGGCTTCGAACCTGTACCTGCGGCGCTTCTCGACCGGCCCGGCGGAGTGGCTGATCAGAAAGTTGGTGTACGGCTGGCGCTGAGGGCAGCCCGCAGATAGTCTGCCGCCCGCCGCAGCCGCAGCGGGTCGAGCGCGGCGCGGCTGGCCCGGTGAAACGCCAGCGGCACGGCCATCAAGCGGGCCTGGGCCTCCAGGTCTGGCGACCCGTAACCCGACAGAAACGCCGGAAGCCTTTCCCAGCCCCAGAACAACGCGAATGAGGCCGCGTCCCAGCCGGGCGGCCCAGCCACCGCGTCGCCGAAGTCGAGCAGACCGCTGAGCAGTCTGTCCTCAAACAGAAATTGCTCGCGGTGAAGATCGCTGTGGTTGATGACAGGCGTAGTGTCAGCCAGGGCCAGCAGCGACTCTTCCAGCGGAGCCAACCGGTTCAGCAGCTCAGGCGCGAAACGCATCAGCGGATGCTGCTTGAGCAGCGTGGTGCCGAAGGGCCAGGCGTCGGTCAGGCGGGTCTGAATGCCCTCAGGCAGCGTCGGGGCTTCTGCGACGAATGGCCCGCCTTGATCGCGCAGCAGGCCCCAGCCCGACACTGGGAGCGAATGCAGTGCCGCCACCGCCGCGCCGATCTGGGCCGCCTGGGCATCGCTGATCTGCATGAGTGCCGTCCCAGCGAGCAATGAATCGAGGCTCCAGCCCTCCCCCACCGCTTGCGGGGCGGCCACCGGCGCGCCCAGCCGACCCAGGGCGCGGCGCAGCTCGGCGTCCACCGCAAAACGGGCTGGTCCGCTTCGCAGAACCATATCGCCCACCCGGTACACCCGGCAGGTTGCGCCCACTGCCAGGAACACCGGCTCGTCCCTCAGCCCCAGGCGGCGACACAGGGCCAGGGCCGCCCCGGCGTTCATTTCCTCAGAAGCTGTGGCAGTTCCTGTTCCAGATTCAGCATCGGCAGATCGAAGGCCCGGCGGGCCGATTCAGGGTCGCCGGTGTTGCCTTCCAGCAGCATGGCGTACTGGTCTTTGGTAATCGGCGGGCTGGGCAGCAGGTTCATCAGCGGCACGACCAGGTTCATCAGCGGCAGCGGCACCGGCACAATCGTCTTGCGCTTGCCCAGCGCCGAGAGTTCGAGGTTCAGCAGTTCGCGGAAGGTGTACTCGGCCGGGCCAGTCAGCTCGTACGTCTGCCCCACCGTCTCGGGCCGCTCCAGCGCACCCGCAAAGGCGGCAGCCACATCCTGAATGCTGACAGGGCGAAAGGGAAAGTGTCCGTCACCAATCTGCGGCACGATGGGGGCCTGAGACACCAGATTTTTCAGCACCCGTCCGAAGAAGTCGTCGCCGGGGCCAAAGATCAACGACGGCTCGAAAATGGTGTAGGCCGCCCCGCTGGCCCGGACGAGCTGCTCGGCCTGCCCCTTGGTGGAGCTGTAGCCGCTCTTGCTGGCCGGATCCGCGCCCAGGGCACTCATGTGCAGGTAGCGCGCTCCACTGGGCAGGGCCGCCAGCACGTTGCGGGTGCCCTCGACATGCACCCGGCCGAAGGTCTGCGCACCCTTCTCGGCGATGATGCCCACCAGATGAACCACCGCGCCCGGCTGCACGTCGTTGACGGCGGCCTGCATCCCATCCCGGCTGGTCACGTCGGCCTTGACCCCCACCGCGCCGGGCAGCCCCTGGCCTTCCCGTGATCCAGCGAACACCGTATAGCCGCGCCGCAGCAACTCGGCGACCACCGCCTTGCCGACGAAGCCGCTGGCCCCGGTGACAAGCACCCGCAGGGCGGCGGCAGACGGGGAAGCGGCGAACGGATGCGGTTGGGTCATGAATCGGTCTCCTTGGAAGCGGGGGTGGGGTCGGCCAAGCTGACCAGGGCGCGCAGCCCAGCCAGATTGGTGAGGGTAATGTGCCGGTAGCCGGTTTCGATCAAGCCCGCGCAGCGCAGCTCGGTAATGGCCTTGCTGACCGACTCGCGGGTGCTGCCGCTGCCCTCGGCCAGCAGTTCGTGGGTGGCGCGCACGTACAGGCGGTTTTCGGCGTCCTCGGCACCCAGCGGCGTATCGGCGAGTTGCAGCAGGTAGCGCACCACCCGCAGCCGCAAATCCCCCGACTGCAAGCTGACCTCGTGGTCGACGACCCGGCCCAGCTGACGCCCCAGGCTGCGGGCCAGCGCCAGCACCGCACCCTCGGGCAGGCTCGCCGGATCGACCTGCACGATGCTGGAGCCGGTCAGCACCTCGGCGTGGTGGCGGTAGTATCCGCCGTTGAGGGCGTCCTCGCCGCAATAATCGCCCGGCAAGACCAGCCGCAGGGTCATCAGGCGGCCACGCGGCGTCAGCTGGCTCAGGCGGATCAGCCCGGTTTCGACGCGGTAAAGACCCTGCACCGGGTCGTGCTGGCGAAACAGGTAGGTGCCGCGCGCGTAGCGCTGCCCGGCGGCCCCGTGTCCACGGCTGAAGGCGGCGTTCATGCCCGGCGCTCCTGAACTTCCAGCGCGTCCACGATCATGCGGGCGGCCTGCACCGCGTCGGGTCCGGCCCACTGACCCAGCTCGGCGGCAGCCTGAGGCAGGGTGTTGAGGATATGGCCGCCCACGAACACCGGGATGTCCTGGCCCTGCAAATCGCTGCGCTGGCTCAGGGCCGCCTGAAGCGCTTCCTGGGTGTTGATGCTGAGCAAGATGGCCTGCGCGCCGACGCTGCGAGCGTACACCGCCAGGTCACCCAGCGGGGTGTTGGCCCCCACGTACTGCACCTGCACACCCAGGCGGCGCAGCACCACGCTGAGCATCAGCAGGCCGAGTTCGTGCTGCTCCTGCGGTCCGCAGGCGGCCACCACCGTCGGGCCGAAGCGGCTGTGGCCCGCTGCACTCAGCAGCGCCGTCAGTTGCGAGCGTAGGAAGGCGCTGGCCTGGTGCTCGTGCGCCACAGTGATCTCGCCGCGTTCCCATTTCTCGCCGAGAAGGCCCAGAGCCGGCTGGATGAACTGCATCAGCACGCCCTCGATGTTGATGCGGGCCTGGGCCTCGGCCAGCAGCCGCTCGGCTCCGGTCAGATCCGACTTGATCAAGGCGTCCACCAGTGTCTGGGCCGCCAGCGGCGCGGTTCCTGCAGCCTGACCCGGCGACAGCGGGGTGGGCAGCACGAGGGCAGAATCGCCCGGCGTCTCGCCCAGCACCGCGAACTGTTCCCTGGCGAGTTCGGCGGCGCGGCTGACCGGCACGCCCTCCTCGGTGCGCTGGCGCATGAAGTCGATCAATGCCACGTCCCGCCGACTGTAGAGCCGGTAACCGCTGGCGTTGCGCTCTGGATGCGGCAATCCGTAACGCCGCTCCCACTGCCGCAGGGTGGTGGCCGGCACGCCGGAGCGCGCCTCCACCTCGCTGGCGGTAAAGAGGCCACTGGAATCTGCCGAACGCGTCATATCAACGCTTATTAGGGCACACCACAGCGGCGGGGAACCGTATCATTGAGCGGAATGCACCGTGGGGTACCTGGCCTCGCCGCCGATATGCAGCGCCGTGCAGTGGCGGCGGGCAGGGAGCAGGCGGTGGGCGAGACCCAGACTGCAGGCCTCGCCGGAGCGCAGGTGCAGGAACGCGCCGTCGGCGAAGTCGATCAGCAGTTCGCCTTCCAGGCACAGCACCGCGCCGCCCGCCTCGCCCACGTGCACCCGTGTCAAGTGCAGCGCCCGCAGGCCGGTGCCGGGCAACCAGACCGGCTGATCCGGTGTGACCTTTGCCAGCCGCGTCAGGTGCAACGCGGCGGGCGGCTGGGGCGGCGGACCGGGCAAGGCCGCCTAGCTCCGCGCCGCCTGGTTGAGTTTCTTGCTGGCCTGGAGAGCCATGCCCTTGGCCTTTTTCACGTCCAGCCCCAGTGCCGGGGCGACCGCCTCCACCTTTTCGCCGCGCTCGCGGGTGGCCGTCACCAGTTCGCGCTCCTGAGTGCTCAGCACGCCCAGGTGGGGTTTGAGCTGCGCCCAGGTCAGCGGGACCGACTTGGGCTTGGCGGCACTCTTGGCAGCGGTCGTTTTGGCTGCTGTGGTTTTGCTGACAGACTTCCGGGCGGGCGCGGCCTTCTTGGCAGCAGCGCTGGACTTTCTGGCCGCCGGTTTCGCAGGTTTGGCGCTGGCCGATTTGCTGCCCGCTCCCGCCGCGCCACGCTTACCCTTGGCTTCCTTCTTCTTCGGCTCCTTGCCGCGCTCCTCCAGAATGGCGCGGGCGTCCACCTCGTTGAGGCTGCCCTGATCCTCGCCCTTACGCAACGTGGCGTTGCGCTCGCCGTCGGTGAGGTAGGGGCCGAAGCGCCCACTCTTGAGCGTGATGGGCGCGCGGTCGGAGTAGACGTAGCTCGCCAGCGGCGCCGCCGCGCCGCGCCCGCCCTTGAAACGCGGCTGCATGAACAGGGCCTCGGCCTCGATCAGCGAGGTGGTGAAGAGTTGCTCGGGAATGGTCAGGCTGCGCGAGTCGCCCCCACGCTTGAGGTAGGGGCCGAACTTGCCGTTGTAGGCCCAGATCTCCTCGCCTTCCGAGACACCCACCAGCCGGGGCAGCGAGAGCAGTTTGAGCGCCCGGTCGAGCGATAAGGTTGCCAGATCGTCACTGGGAAACAAGCTGGCGGTGCGCAGCGGCGGGTTCTCCTCACCGATCTGGACGTAAGGGCCAAATCGCCCGGCCTTGGCAACTACCGGCAGGCCCGAGCCGGGGTCCTCACCGATCACCCGGTCGCCGCTGGGCCGGCTGAGCAGGTCCTCGGCCTTTTCCAGGGTCAGTTCGTCGGGGGCCAGCTCCTCGGGAATGTTGCCCTTGGTCTCGCCGCGCGTCAGGTAGGGGCCGTACTTGCCCACCCGCACCTCGATGCCGCTGCCCGCAAGCCTGGGCACCTGAATGGTCGCCACCGCGCGCGGGTCGATGGTTTCCATCTGGGTCTCGATCAGGGGGCGCAGCCCCATGCCGCCGCCCTCGCCCAGAAAGAACGAGCGCAGGTACGGCCCGCGCTGCTGCCGCCCGCCTGCGATGTCGTCGAGGTCCTCTTCCATCCGGGCGGTGAAGTCGTAATCGACCAGAGTACCGAAATGCAGTTCCAGGAGCGCCGAGGTGGCAAAGGCCGTCCAGGTCGGAATCAGCGCCTGGCCCTTCTTGGCGGCGTAGCCCCGGTCCTGGATGGTGCCCAGAATGCTGGCGTAGGTGCTGGGCCGCCCGATGCCCGCACCTTCCAGCGACTGCACCAGGCTGGCCTCGGTGTAGCGGGCCGGGGGCTGGGTCTCGTGTCCCGACGGCTCGGGGTCGGCAGCAATGACCTGCTCGCCTTCTTTCAGCGGCGGCAGGATCGTTTCGCGGTCCTCTAAGGCCGCCTGCGGATCGTCGCGGCCCTCCACGTAGGCGCGCAGGAAGCCGGGAAAGTCAATCGAGCGGCCCGAGGCGCTCAGCAGCGCTTCCCGCCCATCGGTCGCCTGCCCGCCGAGGCGCACCTGCATCCGGCGTCCGCGCGCGTCGGCCATCTGCGAGGCCACCGTGCGCTTCCAGATCAGGTCGTAGAGTCGCCACTCATCACTGCCGAGTTCGGCCTTGAGGCTGTCGGGGGTCCGGAAGGCATTGCCCGCCGGACGAATCGCCTCGTGGGCTTCCTGGGCATTCTTGGCTTTCTTGGTGTAGCTGCGCGGCTGGGCCGGAAGGTAGGCGTCGCCGTAAAGCGACTTCACCTGACTGCGCGCCGCGCTGATGGCCTCAGTGCTGAGGGTGGTGCTGTCGGTGCGCATGTAGGTGATGAACCCACCCTCGTAGAGCTTCTGCGCTGCCCGCATGGTGCGCTGAGCGCCGAAGCCCAGCTTGCGGCTGCCTTCCTGCTGGAGCGTTGAGGTGATGAATGGAGCATAAGGCTTCTGGGTAAAGGGCTTCTCCTCGGCGCTCAGCACCTTGAAGGGCTGTTCCTTGAGCGCCTCCGCCAGGGCACGGGCGGCGTCCTCGCCGAGCCTGAGCACGTCCACATCTTTCTTGAGCTGGCCAGTCAGCGAGTCGAAGTCGCGGCCCTGGGCCAGCCGCACACCGTCCACTTCCAGCAGCCGGGCCGGGAACGGTTCGCCCGCGCCCGTCACACAGCCGACCTCGATGTCCCACCACTCGGCGGCCACGAAGCGCATCCGCTCGCGCTCTCTCTCGACCAACATCCGGGTCGCCACGCTCTGCACCCGGCCCGCCGAGAGCTTGGGAGCTACCTTGCGCCACAGCACCGGGCTGACCTCGTAGCCGTAGAGCCGGTCGAGGGCGCGGCGGGTTTCCTGGGCCTCGACGAGGTTGCTGTCGATCTGGCGCGGATGCGCGATAGCAGCCTGAATGGCGTCCTTGGTGATCTCGTGAAACACCATCCGTTTGACGACACCCTTGGGTTTGAGTTCCTGAAACAGGTGCCAGGCAATGCTCTCGCCCTCGCGGTCGTCGTCGGTGGCGAGAATGACCTCGTCGGCCTGCTGGGCCAGCTTGCGCAGGTGAGCGACATGCTGGCGTTTGTCGGGCGAGACGACGTAAAGCGGTTTGAAGTCGTCCTCGATATTGAGGCCCAGGCGCGCCCAGGCTTCACCTTTGTACTTCTCGGGAATTTCGGCAGCACTCTTGGGCAGATCGCGGATGTGGCCGATGGACGACTCGACGGTGTAGCCCTTGCCGAGGTACTTGGCGATGGTTTTGGCTTTGGCGGGACTCTCAACGATAATCAGGGTATTGGGCATGGGGTTCCAGAAAAGCCGGGCGCGCGCGGGGAGAAAGGGGTCATGTGGGATGCACTGTATTACACAGTCCCCGTTTGGCAAGGTCATCCGCCTAACCGAAGGGGCCTGCAAGGTTGCTCAGCGGAATCCGGCAACCGCTAGACTGACTCCCGCGTGCGCCGACTGCCGACCCTTTCCTTGCTGGCCCTCTTGGGCGCGGCCCTGCTCACCCTGATGGGCCTGGCGGCCTCACCGCTGCCCGCGCCGCCCAACCCTGAGCAGCCCGCGCCCACCCTGTTGGTGCTGGGCGCATCGCAACTCGCCGGACAACCCGGCCCGGCTTTCCGGCGGCGGCTCGATCACGCCCTGACGCTCTACCGCCAAGGCGGCGTGACCCGGATCATTGTGTCGGGCGGCGTCGGCGCGGGCGACCTCTTCAGCGAGGGCGAGATCGGCGTGCGCTACCTGCGCGGCCAGGGCGTGCCGGTGGCCGTGCTGCGGGCCGAGGAGCAGAGCCGTACTACCTTCCAGAACCTGCGCAACAGCCGCCCGCTGATGCCGGGGGCCGTGACCCTGGTCACCGATAGCGTGCACGCCCGCCGCGCCGTGTCGCTCGCCCGCGCCGAGGGAATCGAGGCCGACGTCAGCAGCGCCGCCATCCGGCCCGCGCCGCGCTACCTGCTGCGCGAATGGCTGGCGCTGCTGGCCTGGCGCCTGCTGGGCTACACCGGTGGGCGCAGCAACCCCTCCGATCTGGGCGTCTAGCCGCTACGCACCGCCCTTATGGCCATCATGTAAGCTGGATTCTATGAACGTCATCGGTAAAGTCACCGTGCTGCCGCGTCTGCCTGGGCCGCTCGAGCGCCTGGAAGAACTCGCCTACAACCTTTACTGGGCCTGGACGCCCAAAGCGCAGGCCCTGTATCAGACGCTCGACGCGGCCAACTGGGAGCGCTTCCAGCACAACCCGGTGCAGACGCTGCTGGAAACGCCCTCGGCCCGGCTGGAGGCGCTCAGCAGCGACCCGGATTACCTGGCCGACTACCGCGAGGTGATGGCCGACTTCGACGCCTACATGCACAAGGGCAAGTCGGGCAAGGGTGACGTGTGGTCGGCCAAAACCGCCCCCGACCTCAAGCCGGTGGCGTATTTCAGCATGGAGTACGGCTTCCACGAATCGCTGCCGATCTACTCCGGCGGCCTGGGCGTGCTGGCGGGCGACCACTGCAAGAGCGCGTCCGATCTGGGGCTGCCGTTCACGGCGGTGGGGATGCTGTTTCATCAGGGCTACTTCCGGCAGCTCTTCAACAAGGACGGCTGGCAGGAAGAGGCCTACGACGAACTCAACCTGACCACCCTGCCGATTCGCCCGGCCCTGACGGCCAGCGGCGAGACGGCCAAAATCAGCGTGCGGGTCGGCGGGCGCGACGTGGCGTTGCAGGTCTGGAGCTTGCAGGTGGGGCGCATTCAGGTGCTGCTGCTCGACGCCAACGTGCCGGAAAACTCGGAAGACGACCGCAAGCTCACCGCCCGGCTCTACGGTGGAAACCAGGAACTCCGCATCCAGCAGTACGTGCTGCTGGGGGTCGGCGGCATCCGGGCCTTGAGGGCGCTCGACATTCCCGCCAGCATCTACCACATGAACGAGGGCCACGCCGCCCTGATGGGCCTGGAGCGGGTGCGGGAGTACGTGGCGCAGGGCCTGGACTTCCGCACCGCAATGGAAGCCTCGGCCAGCAGCACGCTGTTTACCACCCACACCCCGGTCGCGGCGGGCAACGATGCGTTTGCCTACGACCTGATGGACCGCTACATCGGCGAGTGGCCCGCGCAACTGGCGACCAGTCGCGACGAACTCTACAGCCTGGCCCGCCAGGACCAGAACTGGGACAACCATCTGGTGCCGACCTTTTCCATGACGGTGTTCGCGCTGCGAATGTCCAGAATGGCCAACGGCGTCTCCGAACTGCACGGCGAGGTCAGCCGGGGGCTGTGGAACTTCCTGTACGAGGGAGCCGACCCGAACGAGGTACCGATCGGGCACGTCACCAACGGCGCGCACAACCTGACGTTCCTGGCCCAGCCGTACCGCGACCTGTTCTCGACGGTGTTGCCCGCCGACTGGACCGAGCGGCTCGAAGACAAGCAGATGTGGGACGACATCAACAAGCTGCCCGACGCCCAGCTCTCGGCCACCCAGCACGAACTCAAAGAAGAGATGATCGCCTTCGTGCGCGCCCGCTCGCAGGAGCAGTTGCGCCGTACCGGAGCGAGTGCCGCCGACGTGGCCGCCGCAGGTGAGACCCTGAGCGCCGACGCCCTGACCATCGGTTTTGCCCGGCGCTTTGCGACGTACAAGCGCGCCACCCTGCTGTTTCGCGACCGTGAGCGCCTCAGCAAGATCGTCAACGACCCGCAGCGTCCGGTACAGTTCGTCTTCGCGGGCAAGGCCCACCCTGCCGACAACCCTGGCAAGGCCTTCATTCAGGAAATCTACAAGCTCTCGCGTGACCCCGAGTTCGCGGGCAAGATCGTGATTCTGGAAAACTACGACATGAATGTGGCCCGCCAGCTGGTGCAGGGCGTGGACATCTGGCTCAACAATCCGCGCCGCCCGCTGGAGGCGTCCGGCACGTCCGGCATGAAGGCGAGCTTCAACGGCGCGCCCAATTTCAGCGTGCTCGACGGCTGGTGGCGCGAGGGCTACGACGGCACCAACGGCTGGCCCATCGGCGAGGAGCGCGAGTACACCGACCTCAATATCCAGGACGACGCCGACGCCTTCAGCATGTACGAGACGCTGGAAAATACCATCGTGCCGCTGTACTACGGCAAGGACGCCCAGGGGCAGAACCACGGCTGGCTGGGAACCGTGCGCCGCGCCATCATCACGGTGAGTCCTGAGTTCTCGATGCAGCGCCAGGTCATCGACTACGTGCAGAAGTACTACCTGCCGCTGGGCACACGCGCCGACAAGATCGATGCCAACCACTTCGAGAAGGCCCGCGCTCTGGGCAGCTGGAAGAGCTGGGTCAGTCAGCAGTGGCCGCACGTGCAGATTCACGCCACCGCGCAGCTTCCGGCCACCGTGCAGCCCGGCGAGGAAGTCAGGGTGAGCGCCCAGGTGACTCCGGCGGGCATTCAGGAAAGCGAGTTGCTGGTGGAAGCGGTGCTCAAGCACGGCGAGCAGACCATGCACGTACCGATGACCTCCTCGGGCGGCGGCCAGTACCAGGTCAGCATTCCCCTGACCGACAGCGGCCTCTACAGCGTCGGCGTGCGGGCCATGCCCTACTCGGCGGATCTGAGCAACCCGATCGAACTGGGCCTGATCAAGTGGGCCTGATCAAGCAGCTTTGAGTAAAGCAACCAACAAACGAGGCGGCCTGCGGGCCGCTTCTTTATTGCCGCTCGCTTTTGTTTATAGCACTCTGGCAGTGAGGGTAAGTGATCGGAAACCGCCGTCTTCCGAGCGTCGTAGAACCCCGCAGGCGGTTGCGGCGTGACTCCGGCTCCTGCCGTTAGACTGGCGCTATGCCCCTTCAGGCCTACACGGAAACAACCATCGACGCGCCTGTCGAGCAGGTCTTCGAGCGGCTGGCCGATTTCTCGCGGTATCCCGAATGGAATCCCTTCACAGTGCGCGTCATTGGCCCGCAGCGGGCCGAAGTGGGCCAGCGGCTGACCCTTCAGGTGCGCTGGACCAGGGGCGGCGGTACCACTTCACCCGAGGTCGTGACCCGGGTCAGCCCGCCCGACGTGCAGGGCATGGCGGTCCTGATCTGGCGCTACGACCACCTGATGGCCAGACTGGGCCTGCTTCGGTGTGAGCGGGTCCAGACCCTGAGCGCCTTGCCGGATGCCCAGACCCACTACGTGAGCGTGGAAACGTTCCGGGGACCACTCAGCCGCCTCACGCCGCTGAAACAGGTGCAGCGCGGCTTTGAAGCCCAGGCGCAGGCACTGGCCGCCAGTTTCCAGTGACCTGAATTGCCCCCCAGCCGCACCTGCGGCGCTACACTGCTTCTTCGTGACCCGTCTGCTATCCCTGCCCCGCGTCGGCCTGCCTCCGCTTCCCGCCCTGCTGCTCTCCATGAGCAGCATCCAGGGCGGCGCGGCCCTCGCCAAGGGCCTGTTTCCGGCACTGGGGTTCTCCGGCGTCACGGCCCTGCGGGTGGGCCTGAGTGCCGTGATGCTGCTGCTGATCTTCCGGCCCAATCTGCTGGCCCTCACCGCACGCCAGTGGCGGGCAGCGGCTATCTACGGCGCGGTGCTGGGCCTGATGAACCTGACCTTTTATGCCTCCATTCAGTACATCCCGCTGGGTCTGGCGGTCACGCTGGAATTTCTGGGGCCGCTGGCCGTGGCGGTGGGCAGCAGCAAACGCCGCAGCGATTTGATCTGGGTGGCGCTGGCCGGGCTGGGCATCTTCCTGATCACCCCGCTGGGCGGCGGCAGGGCCATTGAGCCGCTGGGCCTTGCGCTGGCGCTGATCGCAGCAGCGCTGTGGGCGGCTTACATCGTTATCGGTTCGCGGATGACACGCCACTTTTCCGGCACCCAGGGCGTCAGCGTGGGCATGCTGTTTGCCGCCGTGACGGTGGTGCCGCTCTCACTGCTGCTGGGGTTTTTGCCGTCGCAGGTCACTGCACCGCTGCTGCTCTCGGGCCTGCTGGTCGCGGCCCTGTCGAGCGCTTTGCCCTACAGCCTGGAGATGATTGCGCTGAGGCAACTGCCCAAGCAGCTCTTCTCGATTCTGATGAGCCTGGAACCCGCCGTGGCCGCTGTGCTGGGCTGGCTGGTGCTGCACGAACTGCTGAGCGTGTCGCAGTGGCTGGCGATTGGGTGCGTGATCGCAGCGAGTGTAGGGGCGAGCTGGAACAGCAAGCGGACAGCGCCGGAAGTGCAGGTCTAAGCCGAAAGCTGAGCGCGGAAGCCGACAAAGCAACGCATACTGCCGCCAGAACCGGCCCAATCAGGTTCGCCCCGGAATATGCCTTGTCAAGGCATATTCTAAATGTGGAATACTCTAGCCAGCTCAACCCGAGGAGGTGATGGACTCCACCCTTGAATGTCGCCACGTTTCATGCTCTCGCCGACCCACAGCGCCTTGAGATCGTGGAACTGCTGCGCCTCAAGCCGCTGACGGTGGGTGAGATTGCCGCTCAACTTCAGCTGCGGCAGCCGCAGACCTCCAAGCATTTGCGGGTGCTGCAAAGTGCCGGGGTCATCGAGATGCAGGCCGACGCCAACCGCCGCATCTGCTCACTGCGGCCCGAAGCCTTTCGAGCGCTGGACGACTGGCTGACCACCTTCCGGCAACTCTGGGAAGAGCGCTTCGACAAGCTGGACGGCTACTTACAGAGGCTTCAGGACTCCGCTCAACCACCAGATCAGCCGCCGGAAACCACCCCGCCGCCACCGCCCAAACCAGGAGACCCCCGATGACCAGCACCCACCCCAACATGACCTCCAACGTCGAACACGGCAACGAACTCGTTCTGGAGCGCACCTTCCGCGCTCCAAGCGCCCTCGTGTTCGGGGCGTTCACGCAGGCCGAACATCTGCGCCAGTGGTGGGGGCCGCGCGGCTGGGAGCTCACCCACTGCACGCTTGATCTGCGATCCGGTGGCAGGTGGCACTACTGCATGAAATGTATGGACCAGGCCCAGGCCGGGTTCTACGGCATGGAATCCTGGGAGCTGGGCATCTACGACGAGATCGAGGCTCCCCAGCGGCTCGTCTACACCGATTATTTCTCGGATGCGGCAGGAACCATCAATACGGCCATGCCCTCCTCCCAGACCAGCCTGACTTTCGAGGAGGTTGAGGGCGGCACGCGGGTCATCAGCCGCTCGATTTACGGCACTGAAGAAGCGCTCAAGACCGTTATGGACATGGGCATGCTTGAGGGCATCTCACAGACCTGGGATCGCCTGACCGAACATCTGAGCGCCCAGCAGGCGAAATAACATACGAAAAGTGGACGTAACGGTCCTCAAGAATCAGGCTGGCAAGAACATCCTGGTTTAGGGCAGCGGGGAACTGGTGCGGTTCTTGTTACGACACCGTCTGGTGGATCAACTGAACCTGCTGACCTATTCGGTTGTGCTGTGCCGTGGCAAGCGCTTGTTTGAAACTGAGGTTCCAGGCTGCACCTCGCCTTACCGCAGCCCTTCAGTCCCGGTATCGTAGAGCTGACATACATGCTGAGCGCTCACACGATCACAAACCCAGGACCTCGTTCTTGCTGGCATTGGCGTTAACGGCCTGGCACTACTCACCCCAGGAGACAAGATGAACTGGACCTTGGAAGTCGTCATCGTGCCGGTCAGCGATGTTGATCGCGCCCGCGCTTTTTACGAAAACGGACTGGGCTTCAAAGTGGATCACGACACCCGCATGGAGGCAACCCGGCGCGTGGTGCAACTGACGCCGCCCGGTTCTGGGTGCTCGATTGTGATTGGAAGCGGAATGACCAAGATGGAACCGGGGTCACTTCAGGGCCTGCAACTGGTGGTAAACGATCTTCGCGCTGCACACGCGCAACTCGTGGAACGCGGCGTGGAGGTCAGTTCCATCCAGTTCATCGGCAGGGCCAGCCTGCCTCGCGCCGCCACAGAAGACGACGCTCTGAACTTCTCCGGTTTCGTCTTCTTCAAAGACCCGGACGGCAATAGCTGGACGGTGCAGCAAATCGACGCCAGGCCATAGCAAAACGGCGGCTCCTATCGGATACCGCCGCCTGAGGCTCTTTTTTGTTGGTTCAGCCTTGCCTGTCTCGACCGCTGCGAGTGCACCTTAGAGTGTCCCACCGAACGTAGCCGAGGGGTCTTGTGATTCGGTACAGGCCCCCGGCTGCATTCATTCCGGCAGCTGTTCTACACCAGCTCACCGTCTCCTCAGTTCAGGGCACCCACCTTGAACCCAAAGCGCTCGCCATCGTAGTCGATGTTCAGGCTGGTGTTGTCCGGCACCTGTCCGGCCAGGATGTCTTTGGCCAGCGGCGTCTCGATCTGGCGGGAGATGACGCGCTTGAGTGGGCGCGCACCAAAGGCCGGGTCGTAACCGTCGTGGGCCAGCTTGTCGAGCGCGGCGGGCGTCAGGTTGAGTGTCACACGGCGCTCGGCCAGGCGGCGGCGCAGGCCACCGAGTTGAATCTCCACGATGCGGCGCAGATCGCTGGGCGTCAGCGCGTCGAACACGATGATGTCGTCAATGCGGTTGAGAAACTCGGGCCGGAAGCCCTGCTGCAAGGCTCCCATCACGGCGTCGCGGATGTCCTCGGGGTCGTCGCCGCGTGCCTGCATCTCCAGAATCAGCGGCGAACCGGTGTTGCTGGTCATGATGATCAGGGTGTTGCGGAAATCCACCGTGCGGCCCTGCCCATCGGTCAGGCGGCCATCGTCGAGGACTTGGAGCAGCACGTTGAACACGTCGGGGTGCGCCTTCTCGATCTCGTCGAACAGCAGCACGGCGTAGGGGCGGCGGCGAACGGCCTCGGTGAGCTGACCGCCCTCCTCGTAGCCCACGTAGCCGGGAGGCGCGCCGATCAGGCGCTGCACGCTGAATTTCTCCATGTACTCGGACATATCGAGGCGCACCATCGAATCCGGCGAGTCGAACAGGGACTCAGCCAGCGCTTTGGCGAGTTCTGTTTTGCCCACACCGGTCGGCCCCAGGAACATGAAGCTGCCCAGCGGGCGGTTGGGATCGCTCAGGCCCGCCCGCGAGCGGCGAATGGCGTCCGACACGCTTACGATGGCCCGGTCCTGCCCGATGACGTGCTGGTGCAGCTCCTCTTCGAGCTTGAGCAGCTTCTCGCGCTCACCCTCCATCAACTTGCTCACCGGAATGCCGGTCCAGCGGCTGACCACGGCGGCGATGTCGTCCTCGGTGACTTCCATGTGTGCAAATTCCGCGCCCTTGAGCCTGCGCTCCAGCTCCTGCACGTCACGCTCGAGTTGCGGCAGCGTGCCGTATTCGAGTTCGGCGGCCTTCTGGAGATCGTAGTCGCGCCGCGCCCGCTCGATGTCGGTGCGCACGGCGTCGAGCGATTCTCGCTTCTCGCGCAGCTGGGCAATCTCGCCGCGCTCGGCTTCCCAGCGGCCCCGCACGTCGTTCAGCTCGTCCGTGAGGGTGGCCAGTTGGCCCTCAATGTCGAGCAGGCGATTTTGCGAGTCCTGGTCTTTCTCGCGCTTGAGGGCCTCACGCTCGATTTCGAGTTGCAACTTGCGGCGGTCCAACTGGTCGATGCGCTCGGGACTCGATTCCAGCGCCATCCGCAGGCGGGCCGCCGATTCGTCGATCAGATCAATGGCCTTGTCGGGCAGCTGCCGGTCAGAGATGTAACGGTTCGAGAGCTGCGCGGCCGCCACCAGCGCCGGATCGGTGATCTCGACGTTGTGGTGCACCTGATAGCGCTCCTTGATGCCGCGCAGAATACTGATGGTGTCTTCCACGCTCGGCTCGTCCACGAACACCGGCTGAAAGCGCCGCTCCAGGGCCGGGTCCTTCTCAATCTCGCGGTACTCGTCGAGCGTGGTCGCGCCGATCAGGTGCAGCTCGCCGCGTGCCAGGGCGGGCTTGAGCATGTTGCCCGCGTCGAGGCTGCCCTCGGTCTTGCCCGCGCCGACGATGGTGTGCAGCTCGTCGACGAACAGAATGATCTCGCCGGCCGAGGCCACCACCTCGTCAATGACGCCGCGCAGCCGCTCCTCGAACTCGCCCCGGAATTTCGCGCCAGCCAGCAGGCTGCCCATATCGAGGCCGATGATCTTCTTGTTTTTCAGGCCCTCCGGCACGTCGCCCTTGACGATTCGCATGGCCAGGCCCTCAGCAATCGCCGTTTTGCCCACGCCGGGTTCGCCGATCAACACCGGGTTGTTCTTGGTGCGGCGCAGCAGAATCTGCATGGCGCGCCGGATTTCCTCGTCGCGGCCGATCACCGGGTCGAACTTGCCGTCCATGGCCCGCTGGGTCAGATCGGTGCCGTATTTTTCGAGCGCTTCAAATTGCTGATCGCTGGTCTTGTTGGTCACGGTTTTTCCTTTGCGGCCCGCCGTCGCCGCCGCCGTCAGCTGCGCGGCCGTGGGCCAGCCCGGCCCGCCTTTCATTTCGCCGCGCAGGGCGATCAGCAGGGCGTCGGGGGCCACAAAGCTGTCACCCATCGTCTTGGCGATCTCGTTGGCCTTGGTCAACGCTCGCCCCAGCGCCGGGTCGAGGTACGTCTGGCCCTCGCCGCCCTGCACGCGGGGCAGCTTGCCGAGTTCGGCGTCCAGCGAGGCGCGGGCCGCATTCAAATCGCCCCCGGCCTGCGTCAGGGTGCGGGCGGCGGTGTCGTTGCCCAGCAGGGCCGACAGCACCTGCCAGGTCGTCAGGGTCTGGTGCTGGGCCGCCTGGGCCTGTTGCTGCGCCTCGGCGATGGCCTGGAGAGCGGATTCGGTGAAGTGTTCTGGGTTCAAGACAGTCTCCTCAAGTCCCCTTATTCTGAGACTTGAGTGCCATCATGTCAAGTTTATTGAGTGTTAGGCCGGGCTAGTTTCGTGCTGGAACCTGAAAAGACCAAGCGCGCCCAATTCAGTCGCCCACGAACGTCAGGCGCTCGTATTCCTGCCCGGCCTCCACCACCGGCAGGCCCTGCTCGGCGTGGCGCTGGAGCTGCTGCAATACGGTGGCGACCATCGGCCCCTCGCCGTACATCTGCACGGCCTCGTCGGTCAGCAGAATTTCCAGGCCATGCCGAACGTCGCCTTGGCGCTGGCGAATTCGAAAGATCCGGCCTTCCATCTCCTCGTAGGTCGTGACCTGAACGCCTTCGGGAAAGGGAGTCTGGTCAATCTGGGTCTGAAGGTCCATGCCCTCATTGTGCGGCCTGGGGGCGCGGGCAGGGCCAGGGACTAACACTTGCTTAACGCGCTCCGCAGCTCAGCGCGCCGCCGAGGCAGCAGACCGCACGATCTCGCGCACACCCTCCGGGGCCGCCACGAAGGCCCGCTCGGCCATATTCAGAAACAGGCCCGTCTCGACCACGCCCAACGTGCCCTTCAGGGGGCGCTCCAGAGCGGCCAGATCGGCTCCAGCGAAGCGGGCGTCATAGATGAAATTGCCGTTGTCAGTGAGATACAGTTCGCCCGCCTGACGGCGCAGTTCGCCCACCGCGCCCAGCGCCTGCAAGCGCTCCAGGGTGCTGTCCACGCCGAAGCGCAGCACCTCGATCGGCAGCGGTGCCCTCTCCCCCAGGCGCGTCACCAGCTTGGTGTGGTCGGCGATGATGATCAGCCGCCGCGCCTGAACCTCCACCAGCTTCTCGCGCACCAGCGCGCCGCCGAGGCCCTTGATCAGGTCCACATCCGGCGTGATCTCGTCAGCCCCGTCGATGGCGAGGTCGAAGAACTGCCGGGTCAGCGGCCCGACATCGAGTCCCAGGGCGCGGGCCTGCGCGTCGCTGGCCTCACTGGTCGCCACGCAACTCAGCCCCGACAACTCGCCCGCCGCCACCCTGCGCCCCAGTTCGGCAATGGCGTATTTAGCGGTGCTGCCGGTGCCGAGGCCTAGATGCATGCCACTTTCGATCAGCGAGACGGCCCGCACCGCCGCCTCTTTCTTCAGCGCTTCCAGATCGGGGATCGGCACGGCCTAGGACTTGGCCTGATCGGCTTCGATGGCCTGGACCACCGCGTCCGAGTGGCCGTCCACGCTCACGGCGTACCAAGCCTTGACCAGCTGGCCGTCCGGCCCGACCAGGAAGGTGGTGCGCTTGACGCCCTGCGACACCTTGCCGTACAGATTCTTGGTGCCGTACGCGCCCACCGCTTTCAGAAAGTCGGCGCTGGGATCGGAGAGCAGCGGAAACGGCAGGCTGTGCTCGGCGGCAAAAGAGGCGTGGCTCTCGGCGTCGTCCATGCTCAGGCCCAGCACCTGCGCTCCGTGCTGCTTGAGGGCCATGTTGTCGCGAAAGTCGCAGGCTTCCTTGGTGCAGCCGGGGGTGTTGTCTTTGGGGTACACGTACAGCACCAGGTACCGGCCGCTGGAATCTTTCAGGGTGTGCCTCTGCCCCTGGGCATCGGGCAAATCAAAATCGGGAAAGGCGTCCCCGGGCCGGAGCCTGGGCGCTTCGTCTGTCTGGTCGGGCTGGGTCATGCTTCAGGCTAACACCTGCTTGCCGCTACTTCTTGAGCGACATCAATTCCGAGCCGCTGTTCGCGCGCTGAATCCGGACGATGCCGATGTCGGGCACGATCCACTGCGTCTCGCTGAACTTCTGGCGAATCGGCAGCACCGCCACGCGGGCGTCCACGTTGCCGCTCATCTCGACTTTCCAGGCATCGAAGGTTCCGGCAGGCACCGTGACTTTCTCGCGGCTGACGATACGGTAATTGAAGGTGATGGTCGCCCTGGCGTTGAAGCCGGATTTGCGGCCTTCCAGATTCATGATGTAGTTCCAGGCATAACCGGTCTTCCAGCTGGCGGGCGCGGGGAAGCTCACTCCAGTCACGGTCAGCCGGGTGATCTCGGCTCCGCCGATGCTGGGCGCGGTCACGTTGATGTGCGCACCGGCCTCACAGCGAAAGCTCTGCGGCGCGGACGGCTTGCCAGGGGTGGTGTAGGTGTCGGTATAGCCCTTGTCAGTCAGGCTGCGGCGCATCTCGTAGAATTCCACGCCGTCCTTGTCGGTGTCGCGGTAAGTCCAGACCCAGTCGGGCCGCATCGGCTTGATGCCGCCGTCGCAGGAGCCAGCTTCGGCCAGCGCGGGAAGGAGGAGAAACGGCAGCAAGGCGGGAACGAGGCGGCGCATGACCGCATGCTAAGGGCTGGCGGTGAGGAGGATGCCGCGCGGGGCTGACGCGGCACTCATCCCCGGCCGGTGCGCGCAAAGTGACTTCACTCCACCCGCGCCGCCAGATCCAGGGCGTAGCTGTCGGTCATTCCGGCCAAGTAATCGCACACCACGCGAGCGCGCTCAGTCTGGCTGCCGCTGGCCTCTAGGCGGCGGCGCGACCCGGTGCCCAGCCAGCGCAGCGGCTCAGCCTGGGCAGCATCGAAGAGGCGGCGCAGCGCCGCGCAGGCGAGCGCTTCGGGTTCCCGCACCTGCGGCGTGTCGATGATCTGACGGTAGACCAGCGCCTTGAGAAAGCCTTGCAGCGCGGCGGCCTGCGGTGTGAAGTCGGCGCGCAGATCGAGCAGCGGCTCGTCGAACAGGCCCTGAGCGCTTACCTCGACACCCGTCACTAGGGCGCGCGACAGGGCCGCCACGCCGCGCTTGCCCTCGGCCTCATCACCGCTGAAAATCTGCCTGGCCCAGCTGGCAAGCTGCGGCACCCCGTCCAGTTCGGGGCGCTGATCGGCCAGGGCGTCCCAGTCGCCCCGGTCGATCAGCCCCAGATTCACCCCGTCTTCCAGGTCGTAGATGCTGTAGGCCGCGTCATCGGCCAGCTCCATCAAGCGGCAGTCGAAGCTGCGGTGGCCCGCGTCCGGGTCCGGTACGGGCCGGGTCATCCGCTGGCGGTCGGCGGCCGACAGCGGCGCGAGCAACCAGTCGACCACCGGCTGCTCAGTGTCGAGGTAGCACTTGGGTGGCCACACCCAGGCCTGCCGGGCGGCCTGCGAGTAGGCCACCGGGTATTTCAGCACGCCCAGCAGCAGGCGGCGGGTCAGGTTGAGGCCATGACCGCCGGAGTCCGGCCCGGTTTCCAGCTGGGTCAGCAACCGCAGGGTCTGCCCATTGGCCTCGAAGCCGACCGGCAGCCGCCCGTCCGCGTCAGGCAGGTTCGCCCGCATGGCCGCGTCCAGGGTGCGCTCCCCAGCGTGGCCGAACGGCGGGTGGCCCAGATCGTGCGCCAGGCAGAGGGTGGCCAGCAGGGTGCGGCTAGGCAGCTGCGCTCTCCAGGCGGCAGTCTGGGCTGCCGGGCGGGCGTGCAGGACGTCCAGCATGGCGCGGCCCAGTTCAGCCACCTCCAGGCTGTGGGTCAATCGGGTGCGGTAGAAGTCGCCCCCGCGTGCGCCCAGCACCTGGGTCTTGCCCTGAAGGCGGCGAAAGGCGTAACTGTGAATGATCCGGGCGTGGTCCTCGCTCTCAACGTCGGCCACTGCCAGGGCCAGCGGGCCGCGCCGGGCTTCCCAGATGTCCGGCAGCGCTCCTCTATCTCCGGTCACGAACCGCTGAGCCGGGCCGGATCGAGATCAAAACTGGCAAACACCCGCCGCCCGCTGCCGTCAGGGTAAACGTCTACCCAGGCGGGCATCTTGCGCCCCGACCGGAACGGCACGTAACTGCGGGCGCTGATCTCCAGGCCAGTTTCCAAGGCGATCTGGATGGGGTGCTCGTCGGGAATTGGGGTGCCGGGACTCAGCGAATACTTGACGCCCGCCGCCTTGCCGCTGGCCCGCACCGTGAGTTGCTGGGCCTCGCCGCGCCCGCCACGTCTGCTGGGCGCACAGACTGCCAGCAGCACCTGGCCGCTGGCGACTTCAGAGAGGGCGTAGAGGGCCGCGCTGCCGCTCACGTCGGCGCGGCGCACCAGCTCGGCCATGGCCCGCCCGCTGGGGCCGTACCGTTCCAGAATCTCGTTCATCAGGGCGTCGGGAATCAGAATGCCTGCCGCGCCCACGTTGCACAGCGTCTCGATGATGGTTTCGAGCCGCTCGCCCTCGTAGGTGTCGTGCAGATCGCTGAGCAGGTCGTCGTCACTCAGCAGCAGGGCATGGCTGATCTCGTGGGCCAGCGTGAAGCGCTGACGCTCGGGGCGCACCTGGGAATTGATCAGGATGACCTTGTTCTCGGGG
Organism: Deinococcus alpinitundrae; assembly: GCF_009982895.1. GTDB lineage: Bacteria > Deinococcota > Deinococci > Deinococcales > Deinococcaceae > Deinococcus > Deinococcus alpinitundrae. The sequence goes on from NZ_WXZL01000001.1 coordinate 42,938, forward strand.
TCGTAAGCTCCGTCGCGCTCACCCATCGGCATGAATTCCAGCCGCACTCCGGCGTCTTGAAGCAACTGACCTTCCATCAAGCTGTGGGTGTCGAGGGCCGGCAATCCGGCGGCGTAGGTGCGGGCCAGCACCCGCATCCGGCCCTTGAAGGCGTCGGCTCCGGCGACCTCACCGGCACTGGCAGACGCGAACTGGCTGGACTGGCCTTCGGGAGCGCTCACAGTGCGGGCAGGATACCGCGAAACCGGCTTGATCCGGCGGGGCGGCCCGCAGCTTCCGGATTCGGGCGTACTGGAGGCGTTGCTGGAGTCATGGCAGGCGCTCAGGGTGAGAAGCGGGAGCAGCTCACCCCTGCTGGAGTTGCTCGACCAGTGCCACGTAGCTGGCCTGGGCCTCGCTGGCTGGCATCCCCACCAGAGCGGCCCAGGCGTCGTATTTGGCCGCACCGACAAAATCGAATCCGCCGGGGCGCTTGCCTGTCACGTCGCCCTGGCTGCCCTGCTTGTAGAGGGCGTCGAGCCTGAGCAGCGTGGCATTGCCAGGCTTGCTAGGCAGCGACTGGGACTCGGCGCGGGCCTGCTCGAAGGAAAGCGACATGGAGCGATGGTACCAAGTTCAGGGTCTGGAGCCGAAACGAATCGGTGCATCTATACTCATTTGAGTATCTTACACATCTTGAGTGATCTACTCATCTCGTCCAGCTATCATCTCATTAGGATTCCCGTACCGCCCACGCCCGGTTTCATTGACCGCTTATTCCCTATTGCCGCGCTGCTCAAGGAGTTTCGTATGGTTCAAGTGGCCCTGGACGCCTTCTGGTCTCTCTTTTCCGGCTGGCACGTGGCGCTGTGGGCGCTGCTGGTGCTGGCGCTGATCGGCGCGATTGGGCTGCTGACGCTGCGCCTGGGTCGCCGCGACCGCTATGAATCGGCCATGCGGTGGCTGCGCGAGGCCGCATGGCCGGTGGGCAGCTGGGCCGCCGTGCTGCTGCTGCTAGGCTTTACCTTCGCGGCGCTGGGCGTGCTGGGCAACCTGGTCATCAGCCGGATCAGCGTAGGCGAGAACGCGCGGGCCGGCAACGGAGCCGACCTCGACGCCGCACCCACCGTGCAGCCCAGCCCCACCATCACCTACCTGACCGAGCAGACCTATACCCGCACCCTGGTGGTGCCACCCAGCCTGCTCAAACGGGTGGGCGAGCAGGGCGTGGGCGCGCTCGCACCGTATCTGACCGATCCGACCAGCCAGAACGTGACCAAGCTGGTGGACAAATTTCGGCGCAGCGGCAGGGACGTGATCTTCACCCGGCAAGCCACCCTGACCAGCGAGGCCCCGATCAAGCTCGACACCTCACGGGTCAACGTCAACCTGGATTTCGTGACGCCGGCGCGAGGAGCCAGGCGCACCTACTACAACGCCACCTTCGCCGCCGAGTACGCTTTCACCAATCCGCTCGACCGCGAAATCACCGTGCGCTTTCAGTTTCCCCTGCCCGAGGGCAGCGGCACTCTGTCGGGCTTCAAGGTGATCGTCAACGGCCAGGAGCTGACGGCGGCCGACCTGAGTAACGGTAGCCAGTGGGAAGCGCAGATGGCCCCCAGGGAAACCGCCAACGTGAAGGTGACCTACGCCCACCAGGGCGCGCGCGGCTGGAGTTACCTGCTGGCCAGCCGCCGCGAGCCGATCAAGGATTTTGAACTCAGCGTGAAGACCAACGAAGCGGCCAAGTTCGCCCGCTACAGCCTGCCGCCCACCCAGACGGCCCGGAGCCTGGGCAGCAACACGCTGAGCTGGAACCTCAAGGACGTGATCACGGCTCAGGACGTGGCCATGACCTTTTCCAGCGCCAGCCTGCGCGAGACGCTGGGCAAGCTCTACGGCTTCGCCCCGCTCTCCTTACTGATCGCCACCGTCTTCGGAGGGCTGTGGGCCTGGGGGCATGGGCTGAGAACGACCCCGGTGCAGGTGGCGCTGGCACTGCTGGCGGTGCTGGCGGGCCTCACCCTCGGTGGCATGCTGATGAGTTATCTGCTGGTGGTCTGGGCCGGACTGATCGGCGGGGTGTTGAGCGCTCTGTTGGCACTGCGGGCGCTGGGCCGGGCCTGGTGGCCACCCGTATTGATCGCCGCAGCGCTGCCACTGGCTTTCCTGCTGGTCGGCAATGCCGGGCTGATCATCACGCTCTCGGGTGTGGTGGGACTGGCGGCGTTGATCTGGGGAAGGAGAGCAAGGCCCCACCCGGTCCTCTGAACGCCGGACCGGGTGGGGCCACTTCCGCTTCAGTTCAGGTTCAGGCTGGGGTCCCGAGAGAAGAGGAAAAATCTCGCCGCAGCCTTCAGCGGTTGCGGCGGTTGGTCTGAGTCTCATCATCTGAAACGAAGCGTTGTTTATTGTAGTCGGCCAGGCCCGTTTCTCAGCCCGTCACTTCGACGGTGGCAGGCTGCTCGTGGCCGTAATTGAAGTAGGTGTGCAGCACCCCGCTGCCGGTGTTCCTGAGCCAGTGCGCCCAGCCCAGCGGGAAGTACACGCAGTCACCGGCCTCCAGGTCCAGTTCCAGCCACGCCTCCCCCGGCGGTTGCAGTGCAGCCTTGGCGCGGCCCTGCACAATCACGGCGAGTTCGGAGGTGTTGGTGTGGTAGTGCGGCGCTCGCCAGCTGCCCTCCGGGATTTCCACCTGGGCAATGGACACGCCCATGAGCAGCGGCCAGGCCGCCTTGTTGCCCTTGCGGGCGCTCACGTCTGTGGGAATGGCAACGGCAGGCAGGCTTGCCAGGCTCAACTTGTAATCGCTGGCCGTTCCAGCGGCCGGCGGTGTCGGGGTGGTGGTCTGGGCCAGTCCCACGCCCCGCACCAGGGGCAGGCTGACAAGCCCCAGAACAGCGGCCCGCTGCATCAGTTCGCGGCGAGAGAGGGTGAGCGCGGGGCGGTCCTCGGCATTGGAATGGGGCATACACGGCTCCTTGGAATGGTGAACACTGGAAAGTCGCGGCAAGTGGAAGACGGTCACGCGGGCGTTCAGGGCGCGGTCCGAACATTCCTCCTCAGCAGGCTCGGCGCGGCGGTCTGCTCTCCCCGAAAGCCCCCCGAGCGTAGGCGGGGACTTGTCCCAGTGTCTTGAGGCTGGAATTGTCCCGGCTTCTGGGACAAGCCCCCTTTGGAGCAAGGGCAGCAGCGCACCAATGCCCGCTGAACGCCTCTGGTTTCAGCCCCCACGCTTTCCCCGCAGCCGTCACCGTTGATCAACGCCGCCGCGCTAGACTCGGAACAATGAACGCCAAAACCCCCCGGACCTTTTCCACCATGCTCGGCGACAAAGAACTGAGTATCGAAACCGGCAAGCTCGCCAAACTGGTCAGCGGCTCGGTGACCGTGCGCTACGGCGACACCATTTTGCTCGTCACCGCCCAGGCCAGAGACGAGCGCAGCAGCCTCGACTTTCTGCCGCTGACAGTGGAATTTGAGGAGCGCCACTACGCCGTGGGCAAGATTCCGGGGTCGTTTCACCGCCGCGAGGGCCGCCCCGGCGAGAAGGCCATCTTGTCGGCGCGCATCACCGACCGCCAGATCAGGCCGCTGTTTCCCAAGAGCTACCGCCAGGAAACCCAGGTCATCATCACGGTGATCTCGGCGGACGGCGAGCATTCTCCGGACGTGCTCGGTCCCATCGGCGCGTCGGCGGCGCTGAGCATCTCGGACATTCCCTGGGAAGGCCCCACTGCCTGCGTACGGGTCGGGCAGATCGACGGCCAGTTCGTCATCAACCCGACCTTCAGCCAGCTCGAACACAGCACCATGGACCTGGTGGTCGCCGGAACCAGAGACGCCATCCTGATGGTCGAAGCGGGCGCGAAAACCGTGGACGAGGACGTGCTGGTGTCGGCCATCGAGTTTGCCCACGCCCAGATGCAGCCTATTATCGCCCTGATCGAGCAGATGCGCGACGAACTTGGCCAGGAAAAGTTCGTCTTCGCGACCGAGGCCGACCTCACGGTGGACATGGTGCCGGAACTCGCCGAGGACGCCAGGGCTGGCGGCCTGCGCGACGTGTTGCTCACGGCAGGCAAGAAAGAGCGCAGCGGTCGCGTCAAGGCACTGCGCGACGGATTGATCGCCCTGCGGGTACCGGACGCCGGGGCCGAGGGAGCTGCTGCCCAGATCACCGCGCTGAAAAACGCCTTCTACAAAGTCGAGAAGCAGGAACTGCGCCGCCTGATTCTGGAAGAGGACCTGCGGGCCGACGGGCGCAACACCCGCACCGTGCGCCCCATCTGGATCGAGGCCCGGCCTCTGCCGCGTGCCCACGGCTCGGCCATCTTCACGCGCGGCGAGACGCAGGTGCTGGGCGTGGCGACCCTCGGCACCGAGCGCGACGAGATTCTGATCGACGATCTGACCAGCGAGACCGGCGACAAGTTCATGCTGCACTACAACTTCCCACCGTACTCAACCGGCGAGGTCAAGCGCATGGGCGGGCAGTCGCGGCGCGAGATCGGCCACGGCAACCTCGCCAAGCGGGCCATCCGGGCGGTGCTGCCGAGCTTCGAGAGCTTTCCCTACGTAATCCGGCTGGTGGGCGAGGTGCTGGAGAGCAACGGATCGAGCAGCATGGCCACCGTCTGCGCCGGAACGCTGGCGCTGATGGATGCGGGCGTACCGATCACGGCTCCGGTGGCGGGTGTCGCAATGGGCCTGGTCATGGAAGACGGCAAGTACAAGATCCTGACCGACATTCTCGGCTCGGAAGACGCGCTGGGCGACATGGACTTCAAGGTCTGTGGCAGCGCACAGGGCGTCACCGCGCTTCAAATGGACATCAAGATTCAGGGCATCACGCCCCAGATCATGCGCGAGGCGCTCTCGCAGGCCAAGGACGCCCGGCTGCACATCCTCGGCAAGATGGCCGAGGTGCTGCCCGCGCCGCGCCCCGAACTCTCCCCCACCGCGCCGCGCATCATCAGCATCAAGATCAACCCCGAACTCATCGGGAAGGTCATCGGGCCGGGCGGCAAGCAGGTGCGCGAACTCGAAGCGATGGGCGCGCAGGTGACCATCGAGGAGGACGGCACCATCCGCATCTTCAGCAGCGACGGCGAGGCGGCCAAAGCGGTGCAGGCCAGAATCGAGGCCGTGACCCGCAGCGCCAAGATCGGCGAGGAGTTCGAGGGGACGGTGGTCAAGACCGCGCCGTTCGGGGCCTTCGTGAACCTGTTTGCGGGCCAGGACGGCATGTTGCACATCTCACAGATCAGCGAGGAGCGCATCAACGCTGTCGAGGACGCGCTGAACGTGGGCGACAAGCTCAGGGTCAAGATCGTGGGCATCGACGACCGGGGCAAGATCGATCTGGTGCGCCCGGAGTTGGAAGGCAAGATCGCGCCGCGCGAACCGCGTGCACCGCGTGAGGGTGGCGAGCGCCGGGGGCCACCAAGACGCTGAGCCGGGGCACAGAGCCGAGGCACCGATCACATGACGCCTGAGCACATGACTGAAGCTGAATTTCTGGAGATGGTCCAGCGCAATCCAGTCAACGCGGCGATCCTTGAGCGGCTGCCCCGCCTTGGCGTGCCGCAGCTTTATCTGGTGGCGGGTTGCCTGTTTCAAGCAGTCTGGAACGTGCGCTCAGGCCGTCCGGCAGGCCAGGGCATTCGCGACTACGACCTCTTTTACTGGGACGCCGACACCAGCTACAAGGCCGAGGATGCCGTGATCCGCCGCGCCGAGGTGCTGTTCGCCGACCTCGGGGTGCGGACCGAGGTTCGTAACCAGGCTCGCGTGCATCTGTGGTTTGTCGAGAAGTACGGCCTGCCGCGCCCGGCCATTCTTAGCTCGAAAGAAAGCATCCGGCAGTTTCTGGTGCGGTGTACCTGCCTGGGCATCTCGGCCAGCGGCGAGGTTTACGCCCCGTACGGGTTCGGCGACCTCGCCAGCGGCATTCTGCGGCCCAATCCGCTCAACCAGACGCCTGAACTCTACGCGGCGAAGGTGGCCGACTACCAAGCCCGCTGGCCCTGGCTGCGGCTGGCCGAGTAAGGGCAGACAAGCAGGCTTATTTGGGTTTGAGCTGGGGACCTGGAGCACTGAGGCGCGGCACGGCGCGGCGCGGCGTCGTGAAATGTCCGAAGCAGTAGCCCAGCGCGCCGATCAGCAGCACCGGGGCGGCGGCGCGCAGATTGCCATCAACCACGGTCAGCCAGCCCAGCCCGGCCAGACCGCTCAACGCCAGCCCCAGGCCGCTGATACTCAGGCGCTCGCGCTGCATGTGGCGGCGCGCCAGCGCACTCAGGCCCAGAAAGAGAGTGAAGCTGCTGAGTAACGCGATTGCCACGGCGTTGGTCATGCTCAGGCCAGCATGAGGCCCGCTGCCTCACGGGATTCTTACGCCGGGGTCACCTTCATCTTCCGGTTTCAGCCCGAGGGCTGCGCTAGAGTGACGGGCATGCGCCCCGCCTACCTCAGTGCCGCTCGCTTCCTGCAACTGGGGCGGGAAGCGGCGGTGGAAGGTGAGAGCCGGGCCGCGCTCGACCTGCTGACCGAGGCGCTGGGCACGTTACGGGTCTTGCCGCCGGAGCGCACCCGCGACGTGCTGCTCTCGCACGTTCACCTGGCCTTCTTCCAGACCCTGATCATGCTCGGCGAGGACGAGGCCGACGAACACCTGCACCTGGGCGTCAGCTACGCCCGCTCGACCCGCGACCCGCTGGCCCGCGCGATTGCCCAGGAATGCCTCTCAGGGCTGGACGCCGTGTTGTAGCCACCTGCGCTCAGCGGCGCAGCACCCAGACCACCTGACCCATCCGCGCCGGGAAGCGGCCCAGGCTCAGCTACAGGGGCTGGGTCAGACGAGGTACTTGAACTGGGGGCCGATCGGCTTCACCTCAGCGCCGACCCGGCGCACCGTCCAGCGGCACCAGCTGGGTAGGCAGCGCCTCGCCCATCGCCGGATACCGGCTGGCCCGCAGCGGCTCGCCGCGCCCGCACAGCACCGTCACCTTGCTCACCTGATGCACGCTCAGCGGCAGCAGCGCCAGCTTGCCGGTTTCGTAGGCCCCCAGGTCGAGGTAAAGGTGGCGGCCCAGCCGGGTCGGCACGCGCACCGGTGTATGCCCGTGAACGCTGTAGACCACGCCCGGCGGCAGCGGAAAGGGACCTTCGAAGGGCCGCAACCACAGCGCCGCCGTTTCGGGGTGGCGGTACTGCGGGTGGCTCACCGGGGGGCTGGCGTGGGCCACCAGCACGCTCGGCTGCGGCGGCACCTCCGAGTGAATCGCGCCGTCAGCGGTGACATACACCACCCGCACCAGCAGATCGAGATAGCGCGCCAGATTCTCTGGAAACTTCTCCAGGGTCAGGCTGCTGGGACCGCCGTGCTCGGCGGCGTACTGGGGCAACTCCTTGCGCACCGTGTCGCCGCCCGCCTGCATCCACCACTGGTAGCCCTCCATGGCCTTGCGGTAATCGCCCATGTCGTGGGTGCCGCTGTAGCGCCGGTACCACTTGAGGCCCTCCTGCGCCATGCGCTCGTGGTTGCCCATCAGCAGGGTGGCGCGGCCCTGCCCGTGCAGTTCCAGCAGCTTGTCCACGGTGGCGAGGCTGCGCGGACCCCGGTCGATGGCGTCGCCCAGCGACAGAAAGTGGGCCTCGGGAAATTGCCGCAAGGCTGACAGCAGCAGATCGAGCCGCCCGTGCAAATCGGGCACCACCACCACCTCTCTCACGGCTGCTCACCCGAGAAGTCGTCACTGAATTCCAGCAGGGTCTGCTTGCTCTTCTCACGCAGCCGGGCCGCGCCGCCCGCCTCGGCCACGAACTGCACACCCTGGTCTGAGACGCCCACTCGGTACGCCTGGCCGTCGGCGGCCTGCGGCAACCAGGCAGCGGGAAAGGCGTAGGTACGGCCCTGGTCGTCTTCGACCTCGGCAAGGCCGCTGTCCGGGTCGATCAGGTCCACGACCAGCAGCAGCGTGGGGGGCAGGAGGGAGAGATCGGCAGCCATGCCGCTTAGTGTAGCTTCCCGGCAAGCGGCCTTCGTCCCTGTGCACCTGCCCCGATCGACTCGCCCAACCGGGTTGTCCAGTTGGGGTTGTCCAGTCGGGGTGCCCTACCCGGCGAAGCGCGGGGGTGTTAAGCTGCTTTCCTGACCCCAGGGTGAGCGCCCCGGTCAACCCAGGAGAGCACCCCGAGAGAGCCGCCCGATCTTCCATCCGTGCGTCCAGCGAGACGCCCCAGCCGAGCGCTGGACCAGCCGTCCGCGAGGCGGCGTTGGAGGTTTCCGATTCACGAGTTTGTCGCCCCACAGTTGAGCCTGCCGTCCACACGAGCGAGCCTGATTCCCCGTCCCGGGAGCCGACTCGCCGACTTCATTGATTCCCGTTTTTCCTTTTGCGCCGGGCAGTACAGGAGCCAGCATGACCGACACGACCAGAAGTGAACTCCGCTACGAGGGCAAGGCCAAGCGGGTCTACGCCACGCCGAACCCCGCCGAGTACTTGGTGGAATACAAGGACGACGCCACCGCCTTCAACGCCCAGAAGCGCGGCAGTTGGGCCGGCAAGGGAGCCACCAACAACGCCATCACGGCGGCGCTGTATCCCAAACTGGAAGCGGCGGGCATTCCCACCCATTTCATCGAGAAGCTCAGCAGCACCGAGCAACGGGTCAAGGCCGTGACGATCGTGCCGGTGGAAGTGATCGTGCGCAACGTGGCGGCGGGCAGTTTTGCCAAGAAGCTGGGCCTGGAGGAAGGCAAGACGCTTGCCCGCCCGGTGGTGGAGTACTGCTACAAGTCCGACGCGCTGGGCGATCCGCTGGTCAACACCGATACTGCCGTGGCCCTGGGCTGGGCCAGCGAGGGCGATCTGGCCCGCATCCGTGAACTGGCGCTGCAAGTCAGGGATTTTCTGACGCCTTTTTTCGAGCAGCGCGGCATTCGGCTGATCGATTTCAAATTGGAATTTGGCAAGTTGCCCAGTGGCCAGATTGTGCTGGCCGACGAGATCAGCCCCGACACCTGCCGATTCTGGGACGCCGAAACGAACGAGAAGATGGACAAGGACCGCTTCCGGCGCGATCTGGGCGGGGTCGAGGAAGCCTATGGGGAGATGCTGCGGCGGGTGGAGCAGGCCTGAGTGATCCGCGAACAAGTCTCAGTCCTTCTGCGTCTTCCACCATCCGCCTGCCACACGTTCATTGCAGAGGAACATCCATGCCCAACTATCAAGCCAGCGTCTTCGTGACCCTCAAGCCCAGCATCCTCGATCCGCAGGGGCGCACCGTCGAGCGCTCGCTGTCGCACCTCGGCCAGCCGGTCAGTGGCGTGCGGGTGGGCAAATACATCGAGCTGCACCTCGAAGGCGAGCGCACGGAAGTGGAACGCCGCCTGAAAGACATCGCCGAGAATGTGCTGAGCAATCCGGTGATGGAAAACGTGCGCTGGGAGCTGGAAGAGAAAGCACCGGAGCCAGCGTGAGCGTGCCCGCCAGGGCGCTGCCCCAGACAGTCAATCTGTACGAGAAGTTCGGGCTGTTCAGTGAGCACTGGTCACCCAAAGTGGTGGCCGACCTCAACGGCCAGCAGGTCAAGATTGCCCGTATTAGTGGCGAGTTCGAATGGCACGCCCACGAGCAGGAAGACGAGCTGTTCATGGTGATCAGGGGCGTGCTGCAACTCAAGTTCAGAGACGGCGAACGAATGGTCCATGAGGGCGAACTGATCGTCGTGCCGCGCGGCGTCGAGCATCTGCCTGTTGCCCAGACCGAAGAAACCTGGATCATGATGTTTGAACCTGCCAGCACGCTGAATACTGGCAATGTCGTCAGCGAGCGCACCGTCAGTGAGTTGGAGCATCTATGAACGTCGCCGTTATTCAGTTTCCCGGCTCCAACTGCGATGCCGACGCGCTGCACGCCGCGCGGATGAACCTCGACCCGTCGGCACGCTTCGTGTGGCACACCGAGGAGGGCCTGCCCGCCGGTACCGATCTGGTGTTCTTGCCCGGCGGATTCAGTTACGGTGATCACCTGCGCAGCGGCGCAGTCGCGGCCCGCAGCCCGGTGATGCAGGCAGTGAAGGCCCACGCTGAGCGCGGCGGCTTTGTGCTGGGCATCTGCAACGGCTTTCAGGTGCTGACCGAGGCGGGACTCTTGCCGGGGGCGCTCTCTCGCAACCAGGATTTGCATTTCCTGTGCAAGCCGGTGCATCTGCGGGTGGAGAACAACCAGACGGCCTTTACCTCGGCCTACACGCCAGGCCAGACGCTCGAAATCCCCATCGCGCACGGCGAGGGCAATTACTACGCCGACGCACAGACCATCGAGGCGCTGGAAGGCGAGGGGCGAATCATCTTCCGCTACCTCGACAACCCCAACGGCTCGCTCAACGATATCGCCGGAATCGTCAGCGAGCGCGGCAACGTGCTGGGCATGATGCCGCACCCCGAGCGGGCGGTGGAAGCCCTGCTGGGCAGCGAGGACGGGCGCGGGCTGTTTCAGAGCCTGAAGCAACACCGCACGGAGGTCCGTTCATGAACGAACAACCGAAGAACGAACTCAGCACCTTTCTGGCCGAGCAGTACACCGCCGAACTCAGCGCTTACCGCGCCGTGCTGGACAGCTTTCCGGAAGCCGAGTTCAGTGCCGCCACGCTCGGCCACGCCCCAGCCTGGCACGCCCTGCACATCGCCGACTGGCTGCGCCTGACTGCCCTGCAAGACCGCACCCCCAACTACCACCACCTCGGCTGGGAAGACCGCGATTGGGTGCAGAACCTGGGCAGCGAGCCTTCACCGACAGATGAGACGGCGGGCAAGGCAGGGGTGCTGGCCCGCCTGGACGACATCAGCGCCCAGACATTGGCCTTCTTGCAGGGCATGACCCCCAGTGACCTCGGCGGCATGACCTTCTCGCCGAGTGCGCCGGGCGGCGAGCGCCCGATTCTGGCAGCGCTCGGCCTGCACCTGCGGCACATCGGTTATCACCGGGGTCAACTGCAACTCATCAAGAAAGTGGACGCATGACGCAGACCCACTCGCCGCTTCCCTCCCTCCGCGCCCGCGCCGCCACCTTCGGCCTCTCCGAGAGCGAATACGATCTGCTGGTCGAGAAAATAGAGCGCCATCCCAACGCCCTGGAAGCCGCCATCGTCGGCGCGATGTGGAGCGAGCACTGCGGCTACAAGAACTCGCGGCCCCTGTTCAAAGCCTTTCCCACCGAAGGGCCGCAGGTCCTGCAAGGCCCCGGCGAGAACGCGGGCGTAGTGGACATCGGCGAGGGCTGGGGCGTGGCCTTCAAGATGGAGTCGCACAACCACCCCTCCGCCGTCGAGCCGGTGCAGGGCGCAGCAACGGGCGTGGGCGGCATCCTGCGCGACATCTTCGCGATGGGCGCGCGGCCCTTCGCGGTGCTGGATTCGCTGCGTTTCGGTGATCCCGACTCGCCCCGCACCAAATTTCTGGTCAACGGCGTGGTGGAGGGCATCAGCCATTACGGCAACGCCATCGGCGTGCCCACCGTGGGCGGCGAGGTCACCTTTCACCCCAGTTATCAGGAAAACCCGCTGGTCAACGTGATGGCCCTGGGCCTGTTGCGCCACGAGGACCTGGCGAAGGGCACGATGGGCGAGGTCGGCAACCAGATCATCTACGTCGGCAGCAAGACCGGGCGTGACGGGCTGGGCGGCGCGGTGTTCGCCTCCGCCGACCTGAGTGACGCCTCACAGGCCGACCGTCCCGCCGTGCAGGTGGGCGACCCGTTCATGGAAAAATTGCTGCTGGAAGCCACACTGGAGGCCATCGAGGCGGGCGTGGTGGCGGGCGTGCAGGACATGGGCGCGGCGGGACTGGTGTCGAGCACCTGTGAGATGGCCTACCGGGCGGGTCTGGGCATCACCATGAACCTGGACGACGTGCCCACCCGCGAAACCGGAATGGTGCCGATGGAACTGTGCCTCAGCGAATCGCAGGAGCGCATGATCCTGGTGCCGGTGCCAGGGCGCGAGCAGGAACTCTACGACCTGCTGGCCAAGTGGGAACTCGACGTGGTGAACATCGGGCAGGTCGAAGAGCACCACAACTACCGCCTGATGTGGAAGGGCGAGGTGGTCTGCGACCTTCCGGTAGACCTGCTCAACGAGGCCCCCAAGTACACCCGCGAGGGCGTGGAATCGCTGGGCATCATCGCCGCCCGCGAGCACGACCTGACCGATATTCCGGTGCCGGATGATCTCGGCGGCGTGCTGCTGCGACTGCTCTCGCACCCTACCATTGCCAGCAAACGCCCGATCTTCGAGCGCTACGACCAGCAGGTGATGACCAACACGGTGGTGTTGCCAGGAGCCGCCGATGCCGCCGTGATGCGCGTCAAGGGTTCCGCGATGGGCGTGGCCGCCACCTCAGATTGCAACCCGCGCTTCGTACAGCTCGATCCGTATGTCGGCGCAGCGGCGGCGGTGGCTGAAGCTGCCCGCAACCTGGCCTGCGTGGGAGCCACACCGCTGGCGATCACCGACAACCTCAATTTCGGCAATCCGCACCGTCCCGAGGTGTACTACCAGATGCAGCAGGCCGTGCAGGGCATCGGCGACGCCTGCCGGGCGCTCAACACGCCGGTCACGGGCGGCAATGTCAGCCTCTACAACCAGTACGTGGAGGCCAATCCAGACGGTACACACCGCACCGTCGCCATTCACCCCACCCCGACCATTGGCATGGTGGGCGTGCTGCCCGACATCATCAAGCGGGCCACACTGGGGCTGAAGGGTGAGGGGCAGGTGCTGTATCTGCTGGGCGAGCTGGGCGACTCGATCGGCGCTTCGCAGTACCTGGAAACCGTTCACGGCCTGGAAGCCGGAAAGGTGCCACCGCTGGACCTGAAGCTGGAGCAAACAGTCATCGACGGCGTGCTGGGCCTCATCCGGGCGGGCCTGACCGACACCGCCCACGACTGCGCGGAGGGCGGCCTGGCCGTGACCCTGGCGGAGATGGCGATGGCTGGGAACGTCGGCCTGAAGGTCCAGATCAGTTCCGACACCCGCGCCGACGCCCTACTGTTCGGCGAAGCACACAGCCGGGTGGTGGTGGCGGTCAGCGATCCGGGCGCAGCCGAGACGCTGCTGCGCGGCCTGGACGTGCCGTTCGTGCGGCTGGGCGGGGCGGGCGGGGCGAGCGTCACCATTGCCCTGCCCCGGCAGAATGTAGAGTTGAGCGTGAACCTCACAGAGCTGAGCGCGGCCTACGATGAACCCCTGAACGTGGTGCTGGGGTGACGTTGTCTGACCTGCCCCCTTACGACGGCGACGACAAGCCGCACGACGAATGCGGCGTCTTTGGCATCTACTCGTCGCAGCCGCTCGATCTGGCCTGGCTGACCTACCTGGGCATCTTCGCCCTCCAGCACCGGGGCCAGGAAGCGGCGGGCATCGCGGTCAGCGACGGCGACAAGTTCCACGTCGAAAAAGATCTGGGACTGGTGACGCAGGTGTTCGACGAGCGCCGCCTCGACTCGGTGCGCCTCGCCAACGCCAGGGTCAGCATCGGACACGTCCGCTACTCGACCACCGGCAGCAACCTGCGCTTCAACGCCCAGCCGCTGACCACCCGCACCAACAAGGGCATTCTGGGGCTGGCCCACAACGGCAATTTCGTGAACGCCCGCGAGGTCCGTAACCAGATGCTGATGGAAGGTGCGCTGTTTGCCACCACCAACGACAGTGAGGTGATGCTCAACCTGATCGCCCGCGAGAGCCATATGGACCTGCCAGAAGCCACCGCCGGAGCCATGCAGCAACTCCGGGGCGGGTACGCCTGCGTGCTGATGAGCCGCACCGCCCTGATCGGCTTTCGTGACCCCAACGGCGTGCGTCCGCTGGTCATTGGGCAGCGCGAGGGACCGGACGGCGCCTACGTTATCGCCTCGGAGCCGTGCGCCCTATTTGCGGTGGGCGCGCGGCTCTTGCGCGACGTGCTGCCCGGCGAACTGGTCTGGATCGACCACGACGGCCTGCACAGCTTGATGGTGCATCCTGGCAGGCCGACGCCGTGCTCGTTCGAGTGGATCTATTTTGCCCGCTCGGACAGCCGCCTGGACGGAGTGGACACCCACGAGAGCCGCATCCGCATGGGCGAGCAACTGGCCCGCGAATTTCCGGTCGACGCCGACATCGTGGTGCCGGTGCCGGATTCGGGCATGGGCGCGGCCATCGGCTACGCCCGCGAGAGCGGCATTCCCTTCGACTACGGCCTGTACAAAAATCCCTTCGCGGGTCGCACTTTCCTGGCCCCCACCCAGGCCGCCCGTGACCTCAAGGTGAAGATGAAACTCTCGCCGACCAGCGCGGTCCGCGGCAAGCGGGTGGTGCTGATCGACGACAGCATCGTGCGCGGCACCACCAGCCGCCAGATCGTCAATCTGCTGCGCGAGGCGGGAGCCACCGAGGTGCATTTCCGCGTGTCGAGCCCGCCGATCAAGCACCCCTGCTTTTACGGCATCGACACCGCCGCCCGTAAGGAACTGGTCGCCAGCACCCACAGCGTTGACCAGATCCGCGAGCTGATCGGCGCGGACAGCCTGAAATTCATCTCCGAGCGTGGGCTGCGCGAGGCGGTCAGCGGGCCAGGGCTGTGTCTGGCCTGCTTCAACGGCGAGTACCCGGCAGGCACGCCGCTGCTGAACGATGTGGACAAACTGGCGCTGGAAGTTTGAGAGCCTGGAACCGAGCAAGTCGCCACTGACTCCATTGACAGAAAAGCGGGCGGGACAGGGACGGGCCCTATGATGGCGCCCATGACTCCCCCATCCCGCTCCCTCATCCGCCCCGGCGTCACGGTGGACGTGATTCAGAAGCAGCATCAGTCCAGCGGCCAGCTCACGCGCGGCGTGGTGTCGGCACTGCTCACCAGTTCGGCCAGCCACCCGCACGGCATCAAAGTGCGTCTGACGTCGGGGGTGGTGGGCCGGGTGCAGGCGGTGGTAACGCCCGAGCGTTAAGCGGCCCGCCGCCCCCTCACCAGCATTGCCCCGCCCGCTCCGGCCAGCAGCCCGCCGATGGTGCCCAGCGCGAAGGTCAGCATCACGCTGGGCGAGGGGTTGGTGGTGACGTTCGTTCGCAGCGCCGAGGCGATGGCGTCGAGCTTGTTGATGGTGATGACATTGCCGAACAGCAGCGCGAGCGCCACCACGATCAGCACCACGCCGACGATCCCCAGAATGCGCGCCAGTAAGTTCATCCCGACATGATAAGCCGCTCAAGCTTTGAAGGAGCGATTTTTCATGTCGGCGGCGCGGCCCGGTTTTAAGGTGATTTCACGGAGGAACACCGATGCCCGACGCCTGGAACGACAAGGACGAACGCCAGTATCAGCACGTCAAGGACAGCGAGCGGCACGGCGGCAAGAGTGCAGGCGAGGCCGAAGAGATCGCGGCGCGCACCGTCAACAAACACCGCCGCGAGGAGGGCCGCACCCCGAACAAGCGCACCCAGGACACCGGCAACCCCAACAGAGCACTGCCCGAGCTGAGCCGCGACGAACTCTACAACCGCGCCAGGCAAGCGGGTGTGAAGGGCCGCAGCACCATGAGCAAGGCCCAACTGGTGCAGGCCCTCGAACGCTGAGTCGCCTCTCCCATGCTGGCCTTCCCTCGGCTTCCAGCCCCGCTATCCTGAGCAGCATGACCACACCCCTGCCGCCCCTGCTCTACAAGCTCCGGCCCCAGTACCACGCCCGCGTCTGGGGCGGCAGTCGCCTGAAAGCCGTGCCGGAAGGTGAAATGCCCATCGGTGAAGCCTGGGTGGTGTTCGAGGGCAATGCAGTGGAGGGCGGCCCGAGAGACGGGCAGACGGTGGCGGAGGTGCTGGCCGACCTGGGCGACACCCTGCTAGGCGAGGGCAACACACGGCGCTTCGGCGAGCGCTTTCCGCTGCTGATCAAGCTGCTCGACTGCAAGGAGTGGCTCAGTGTGCAGGTCCATCCCAATGACGAGCAGGCCCGCCAACTGGTGGGCGAGCACGAGTTCGGCAAGACTGAAGCCTGGAACTTCATCGCCACCGACCCCGACGCGAAGATTCTGGTAGGTGTCAAACCCGGCACCACGCCGCCGCAATTGGCAGAGGCCATCCGGGCGGGCAAGGTACTCGATGTGGCCGACGAGCGGGCAGTGCAGGCGGGCGATACCGTCTTCATCGCTGCCGGAACCCTGCACGCACTGGGGCCGGGCACCTTTCTCTACGAAGTGCAGCAGACCAGCGACACCACCTACCGGGTCTACGACTGGGACCGTCCCGAGAGCGCCGGGCGCAAACTCCACATCGAGGAATCGGTGAAGGTCACGCGGGCCGACCTGGACGCCGAGGTCGTGGCGCTGCCGCCCCTGGGCGCGGCGGAGGCCGCCACTGTCGCCGCCTGTCCGTACTTCCAGCTGGAGGTGGCCGAGATCGAGGCGGGAGAGCGCCTGGAAAGTCACACCCGCAACCTGAGCCTGCACGCCCTGACCTTGCTGAGCGGCCAGCTCAACATCCGCACGGCTACTGGGGCACTCACCCTGGAGCCGCTGGAGACGGTGCTGGTGTCGGCCCACACCGGCCCGTACCTGCTCGAAGCGCTGGAAGACGATGTGCGGCTGCTGCGCTCCAGCCTGCCGCTCCAATCTTCGATGGCCGGTCCGTCCTGAGCCGCCCGTGATCGACCTCGCCGCCCGCCGCCCCAGCCTGACCCCGGCGCAGCTCACCGAGGGCCTGACTCCCAGCGCCCGCTTCGCCGGGGTCAGTTTCGAGAATTACCAGCCCAACCCTGCTTTTCCCTCGCAGGTCCAGGCCAGAGACGCGCTGGAAGCCTTCGCGCAGCAGGCCAGCCGCAGTGGGCGCGGCGGGGGCTTCCGGTTGTTCAAGCGCCCGCCGCCCGAGGGTCAGGGCCTGTACCTCGACGGCGGCTTCGGGGTCGGCAAGACGCACCTGTTGGCCAGCACCTATCACGCCGCCGTGAACCGGGCTCGTCCTGCCACAGCGGCACTGATGAGTTTTCAGGATCTGATGTACCTCATCGGGGCGCTGGGCATGGCGCGGGCGGTAGAGAGTTTCAAGAACCACGACCTGCTGCTCATCGACGAATTCGAACTCGACGACCCCGGCAACACCCACATGGCCAACACCTTTCTGGGTCAACTGATGCCTGGCGGCACGTCGGTGGTCGCCACCAGCAACACCGAGCCGGGCGCGCTGGGCCAGGGCCGCTTCAATGCCCGCGATTTCGAGCGCCAGATCAAGGGCATCGCCAGCCGGTTTCAGAACCTGCGGCTCGACGGCCCCGATTACCGTCAGCGCGGAGCCGCGCCCGCCCAGACCATGACAGAGGCCGAGTTCAGCGCCTGGCAGAAGCGGCAGAACCCGGCGACCCTGGCGCTGCTGGCGCACCGCGACCTCAGCCATCTGCTCTTGGAGGTGCATCCCTCGCGTTTTGCCCGGCTGCTCTCGGGGGTCGGGGCGCTGGGTATCTCCAACCTCACCCCCATGCGCGACCAGAACGTGGCGCTGCGCTTCGTGCACTTCATCGACAAGCTCTACGACCTCGGGCTGGGCGCGGCCTTCAGCGGCGTTGGCCTCGGTCAACTGTTCGACGAGAGCTACAAACACGGCGCATATGCCAAGAAATACAGCCGCGCCCTCTCGAGACTCTCCGAGATGCTGGCAGAAGCGCGCACATCGTAGGCATCACCCGGTGATCGGGGTGAATTTCGGCCCATGATCAGAGTGTGAAGGGGGGTTCTGTGATTTCTTGCCAGAACGGGAAGGTCGTGGCCTAGACTTAAGGCACCAAAGGACAATACTTGCTGTCAGGCCACCGGGTCTGGACGCGGCAACATTGACGGCCTTTGAACAGGAGCCTCCATGAATGAGACTCAACCAATTGACTGTATGTGGGTACCGGGCACCAATGACCGGGTTCGGCTGAAGCTGGCTGGACATATGCTGGAGTACCGGCTATCCGTCATTGCCAAAATTTTCGGTGCCCGCCTCCTCGACGATCTGTATTTGCGCGGACGCACCACCTTGCTGTCCTCGCCGCAACAGCGCGCCTTGCTGGCCTGAGTCGGAAAAGCAAGGGGAACACAGGCGTTCGCGAGTGTTCCCCTCACTTCTTATTTTTCCCTGCACTTTCTCCGCACCGCTACAGTGAGCGGCATGACCCCGACCATCACCTTCCGCGCGCCCGGCCTAGTGCCTTACACCGGCGGCTGCGTCACCGAACCGGCCTTCTTCGCGCTGGACTACCTGGTTCATTATCGCAGCGATATGCAGGTGGGTGAGCAGAGACTCCACGAAGTCAATGTTCTGGAGACGCTGCGGGCTGTGCTGGCCGACCCTGCCGCCCACGGCCTCTCCCGCACCGACGCCGAGGCCGCTCGCGAGCGTTTTCTGGAACAGGCCGGGCAGGCACTGGTGGCCCAGGGCGGCCAGGTGGCCTGGCTCGAAAAAGAGTTTGAGCGCTGAGGCGACCCGGAGCCGCTTGACGCCTGACGGTTATTTCACTGGTACTTTGATCGAGCGGTAGACGATCAGGTGCTGCACCTTGCCGAGCAGGGTTTCGAGCTGCGGGCTGATCAGTGCGCGGTTGTAGTTGTCGATGGCGTAGCCGACACCGCCGTTTTCCAGGCCGTAGCTCTGGTCGCCGGTGCGCCAGGGCTGCTGGTGGGTCACGTCCTGAATAAGGCTGTAGACCACGTTGTCCACCCGCTTGACCATGCTGGTCAGGCCGTGATTGAGGGTGGCCGGGTTCTTGTCGTCGTCACCCAGATAATTCTGGTTGCTGTCGACACCGATGAAGAACGTCGGGCGGCTGTCACCTGCGCAGCGCTTCTGGTAAGTCTCACTCTTGGGCAGCGCCGCGAACAGATCGGACTTGAAGGCAAGGCCCGGCGGCAGGGCGACGGCCTTGAGGCACTGTGCGGCGTTGACCTGCGCCACCACGCCCGCGCCGCTGCCGCCCGCCGCCGCGAAGATGACGTCCGCGCCGCGCTTTTGCATTGAGGCGGCCAGCTTGCCTGCCGTGGCCGTGTCGTTCCAGGCCGCCGGGGTGGTGCCGATGTACGACGAGAAGACTTGGCAGCTTGGGCAGACGAATTTCACGCCCGCCTTGAAGCCCGCCTCGAATTTGTGAATCACCGGCACGTCCTGACCGCCAATGAACCCCAATCGCCCAGTGCTGCTGGACTTGCCCGCGATGTAGCCGACCAGAAACGAGCCTTCCTGCTCGCGGAAGCGCAGCCCGACCGTGTTGTCGCCGGTGGGCAGATCGTCGATCACCGCGAACTTGGTGTCGGTGTGGTTGCGGGCAGTGTCCTCGATGCTTTCCTTATTGGCAAATCCGACCCCGATCACCAGATTCGCGCCGCCCTGAGCCAGCGGCTCTGCCCCGCGCGTGGTGACACCCTTGGCCGTCTCGACCGGGCTAAACAGGCTCACCTTCACGCCGAAATCCTTGGCGGCGCGCTGCGCACCTTCCCAGGCGGCCTGGTTGAAGGAGCGGTCGTTCTTGCCGCCGGTATCGAAGGCGATGCCGACCTTGATCGGTACCGCTTTGGCGGCTGAGGTTTGAACGGGCACAATTTTGGTGGACGCAGCCTGGGCGGGCGCGACCTGGGCAGCGCAGGCGGCGGAGAAGGCGAGCAGCACGGCGGTAACAGCAGTCCAGCGGTGAACGAGAGCCATGAGTGCATCTTGCCCAAGTCGCTGTCACGCCGTTCTGACGCCCAATCAGCTTCAGAACTGTGAAGTCGGAATTGTGAAGATGGGCGGCGACTCAGCGCAGCGCCGCCGCCAGGCGCTCGACGCCCTCCCGGATGGCCACCGGCGTTAGGTGCGCGAAGGCCAGCAGCACAGCGGCCTCGCCGGGACGCAGGCGCAGTTCGCCGCAGACGCTCAGGCCCACGCCCGCCTGTGCAGCGCGGCGCTGCACCTCCAATTCACTCAGGTGCGGCGGCAGCGGCAGGTACAGATGGGTTCCGGCAGCCACCCGGCGCGGCGACCAGCCGGGCAACTCCCGTTTCAGGGCCGAGAGCAGCGTGTCGTGGCGGCTTCTGAGTTCGCTGCGGGCACGCCTGAGGTGCCGGGCGTAGCCGCCGCTCGACAGAAACCCGGCCAGCGCCAGCGCGTCGAGGGTGGGTGGAGTACGCTGGGTCACCGGGCGGGTGCGGGTCAGCAGTTCGGTGACGTGGGCCGGGGCCACCAGGTAGCCGCTCCTGAGGGCAGGCGCGAGGCTCTGGCTGAAGGTGCCCAGCAGCATGACCCGTTCGGGGGCCTGGCCTTGCAGCGAGGCGGGCGCGCGGGCAGCGTAGTGCAAATCGGCAGCGTAGTCGTCCTCGATCAGCCACGCGCCGCTGCGCCGCGACCAGTCGATCAGCGCTGCCCGCCGAGCTGCCGAGAGCGTGACCCCGGTGGGAAACTGCGTGCCGGGCGTCAGGTAGGCCAGCACCGCCCTCGGCGGCAGGTTGTCGGTTCCGGCTCCTTGATCGTCCACCGCCAGCGGCCAGAGTCCGGCTCCGGTGGCCTGAAACGCCGCGCGCGCGCCGGGGTAACCGGGATCTTCGAGCACCACCACTCGGCCCGCTTCCAGCAGCAGCCGCGAGAGGGCATCGAGCGCTTCCTGCGCGCCGCCGGTCAGCAGCAGCATGTCGGGCGTGAGGCGTGCGCCGCGCTCCCGGCGCAGCCACTCGCACAGCGCCAGGCGCGTGACGAGCGGGCCGCGCGGATCCGGCGGGCTGCTGGCCGCATCGAAGGCATGCTGAGCCAGCGCCTGCGCCCACTGCGCCGAGGGAAACAGACCGCTGGGTGACTGGCCGACCCGGAAATCGGTCCACGCCGTTGGATGCCCTGCCGCCTGATTGCTGCGGGCGTCGCCGGGCAGCGGCCCCTGGGCTTCCAGCGCCCGGCGTGCCCAGGCGCTGAGCAGCAGCGGCGGGCCAGACAGCGGCCCAGCCGTACTCGGTAGCGGCGGCAGGGCGGCCACCACACTGCCGCTGCGTGCCCGGACAGCGAGATAGCCCTCGGCCTCAAGCTGCTCCAGCGCGCCCATCACGGTGTTGCGGGCCACACCCCAGTGCCGGGCCAGCTCGCGGCTGCCCGGCAACTTCTCGCCGGGAACGAGCAGGCCCGTCTGAATGCCCTCTCGCAGGGCACGGGTCACGCGGGCGTGCTTAGATTCGTCGGGCAGGGCCATCGGCAGCGGCAACACCGCTGTATGGTAGCGGGCACCCTGAGCCGGAGCTGTAGGCACGCAGACCTCGCGCCGGGTCACGGTTCCGGGCCGCGCCGCACCCTAGACTTTTCGGGTGCCTTCCACCCCTCCCAGCCCGGTCAGCGAACTGCTGCTTGAATACCAGCACTACATCGTGGCCTACCGGCTGCGGCGCACCCTCGGCGGCGGCCTGACGCCCGCTGGTGCGCAACTGTCGCTGGGCGAGTACGGTCTGGCCCGCAATCAACGCCAAGCGCTGGCCCGCCAGATGATCTCGCGGGCCTGTGCGCCCGGCACCCTCAGCCGCCTGGACGCCATGACCGATACTTTGATGTTCGGCTTCTGGCACAACCCGGCACAGGTGGCCGACTTTGTTCGCGCCGCCATCCGTCAGGGCGGGCACCCGGCGCTGGAGCAGCCCGCCGTCTTCGCCGAGTTGCTGAGTGCGGCCGAGCGCGCCCGGCTCGGCCCGGACGGGGTCAGCCGGATCATCCGGCACTACTACGCCTGCTTGGCGACAGCGGCCCTGTATACCAATCCGCACGGCATGGACGAGGCCTGGGCCAGAATCGAGGCCGAGACGGTGCCGCTGTTCGTGGACGAGCTGGCCGCAGCGGAGCGGCGCTGAGCAATTTGGCAGGCTTCCTGCGCGCGTTGTTGCCGCGTCCCTGTCCCGGCTGCGGCGCGGCGCTGGGGCAGGAGAGCGGGCTGTGCCGGTCCTGCCGGGCCGAACTGCGCCCGCGCCTGGAGCGCCACTCGATGCTCAACAATGCCGCGGTGCCGCATCTGGTGCTCCTGGGCGAACACAAGGCCATGCTGCGCCGGGCCGCCCGCGAGCTGAAATACGGCGGCCACCGCGATCTGGCGCAGGTGCTGGGCGCGGCCCTGGCACGCGGTGTGCCCAGCGAGTGGCAGCTGAGGGCGGTGAGTGCCGTGCCGATGCACGCGGGGCGCCAGCGCCAGCGCCGCTTCAACCACGCTGAGCTGCTGGCCCGCTGCCTGGCCGCCGAACTGGGTCTGCCCTACCACGACAGCCTGCGCCGTACCCGCGCCACCACCCAGCAGGCCAAACTCAGCGGTCAGGCCCGGCTGGGCAACCTGGCCGGAGCCTTCGCGGTCCAGGGCAGTGGCCTGAGCCTGATGGAAAGCGCCACCCCGCAGCCCTTACTCCTGGTCGATGATGTGATGACCACCGGCGCAACCTTGAAGGCCTGCCGAGACGCGCTGGCCGGGGGCGGCGTGACCGAGGTGTACTACGCGGTCATCACCCGCTAGGCCAGTTCGGGCAACCGCTCCCCCGCTTCCACTGCACTCCTGAGCCAGTTGCCTGCGGGCGGCAGTGGGCAGGTCCAGGCGTCGCTGTAGGCGCAGTAGGGATGGTAGGCCCGGTTGAAATCCAGCGTTACGGTGTCACCGGATAGCGGCGCGTCGAGGTAGCGGCCCGCGCCGTAGGTCAGCCCGCCGCTGGTCCCGTCCCGGAACGGCACGAACAGCGCCGCTGGGGCCTCGTCACCCTGGCGGGCATACAGGGTCAGCCGCTCGCCGCCGGGCAATTCGGCTATGCCCCAGGTGACGAACGGCTGGGTTTCGCCGGGCGTGGTGGTCGCCAGTGTCACGGCTTCGGCGGACAGCCGGTCCACCTTCAACTGCAGATTCCAGGCTGGGTCGGGTGGAAAATAACTCAGGCCCCCAAACCCGCTCACTTCTGTGAGTGGCCCACGACCGCTGCGAAAGTGGGCGTCCTTACGGGCGCGAAACGCGGCCAGCTCGCCCAGCCAGCTCGCCAGCACCGCGTTGATCACCATTCGACGGGGTGGAGCACGCCGTGAATTTCGACCACGTCGCCGCGCTGGAGTTTTTTGCGGCGGCGCGTCTCGACCTCGCCGTTAAGTTTGACCTCGCCATTCTGGACCCGGAATTTGGCCTCGCCCCCGGTGTCCACCAGCCCCTTGAGCTTCAGGAAATCTTGCAGATCGATGGTGCCAGACGCGGCGGATGCAGGGATGTCGTTCATGGCCTTCAAGTATGACTCAGGCAAGTCCAGCTCAGGGAATCCGGTACTCGTCGCCGAATAGACGGACATCGCTCTCGTCCACCCGTCCGTCGCGGTTGAGGTCGCCAGGTAGGCCGCCGCCGGTCTTGCCGTAATTGCCCATCAGGAGTGCCAGATCCGTCAGATCGACCTGACCGTCGCCGTTCACGTCGGCCCCGCTGAGTTTGCGCCGGGCCGCCTGGGGCGTGAACTCGCTGAGGCCCAGCAAACTGCCGATCTCGGCACGCACCGCCTGCGCGAGCGGCAGCGGTCCCTGGGGATTGAATTCGGTGCGCCGCACACCACCCACCGTCAGGGTGCGCGACGACACGTCGGGGTTGAACGGCACGCTGCCGCCCAGCACCAGCAGCGCGCCGCCGCCCTGGGCACTGTCGTCAAGCGTCACCGGGAAGTCAGGACTGCTGAGGGCCGCGAGCGCCGCGACCACCGCCTGCCGCAGCGCCTGACCGTCGGGCCGCAGCGGCACACTGGCGAAGCTGGCCGCCTGCACCGTACTGGACAGAACACCCGCGCTGAGCGTCAGGCAGGCCACCATCAACCAGCGCTTCACTTACCCGCCTGGGCACGGGCGTCAAGTACGGTTTTGCGAAAGGTTTCCAGCGACATCTGGCCGGGCAGTGGCGCGGCAGGCGCGGCCTCTGCAGCCGGGGGCAGCGTCGGCACTGAGGTGGCCGTGGCTGGAGCCGGGCTGGCACTCAGCTGGCCCGAACCGGTCGGCGCTGGCGTGCTCTGTGCCGGGTTGGGCTGGGTTGTACCGGGCGGAGTCGAATTGGGTAGGGCTGGGTCGGTCTGTGCCGGGGCGGGCGATCCGATGGACGGTGAGCCTGCCGGAACGGAAGGGTTGGGCACAGCGGGAGCGGCTGCCGTGGGGGTGAGCGCGCTGGCGGGCGCTGGACTGCCAATCGCTGGAGTGCCAGTTGCTGGAGTGCCGGGCGCTGGGCTGACCGGAGCGACATCAACTGGAGCGGGCGCAGACGAGGCCGGTTGGGTGGAAGCCGGGTTAACCGGAGCCGTCGGCACAGCGGGCACGGCAGGTGTCACCGATGCGGAGGCCGATTCGTCGAGGGCGGTGGGTGGCAGGGTCACCGCTGCAGGTGGCGTCGTGGTAGCAGCGGTGGCAGAAGACGCAGGGGGAGTGACAGGAACCAGGGTGGATTGGGCCACGTTCGGCTGTGTCGTGGGCGGCTGTACTATGGGCGGCTGCGTCGTACTCAGCTGCGCCGCGTTGGGTAGGGTGGTGGGCGCTGGCGTCGTGGTCGCCGCAGCCGCATCGGTCGGCGCGGCCCCGACAGGCACGGTGGGAGAAGCGGCGGGCACAGCTGACACGTTCGCCACTGGTGCAACCGGAGTCACGCCGGGGGTACCGTCCGGCAAATTGAGCACCACCTTGCTGCTTCCCGTACCCTGCACCGGGTAAAACCCCTGGTTGAAGCCCACCAGGGGACTGTCATAGCGCGATTTGTAGAGCAGCAGCAGCATCTCGCCGCCGGTCAGCAGCGGCCCGTCCTGAAGACCACCGAGCACCCACACGCTGGGACTGTCCTGCGACTTTGGCAGGCTCTGGGCGTCGCCTGCCAGGGTCTCCAGCACGGTCAGTGGGTACACCGTCCAGGTCTGCCCGCTTTCCTGCACGCTCGTCGGGGCTTGCACGGTGGCCCGCACGATCACGTCAGCCTTGATGGCCTGCTGGACCAGCGTCAGCCTCGGCGCGGAGGTGGCTGCCGCCAGGGTCAGCAGGCCCATCAGCGCGGCGTGACCCAGAGAACGAGCGTTGAAGAGGCGCTTCACTTGCCGTCTCCAGGTGTGACCGGGGCGGGCGGGGTGGGATCTGGTTTGACGGGGTCGGTGGTGCCGGGCGCAGGAGTGGCCGGGTCCGCCTTGTCCGGATCAGCTTTGTCGGCACCGCTCTGGTCGGTTGTAGGCGGCTCGGTGGCGGGCTGGGCCGGGATGGGGTTGGCCATGTTGCTACTGGCCGGGGTCGACGCCGAACCGGTTCCCGGCGGGGAAGTAGGCGTCGCCGCATCGGTTGATGGACTGCCAGGCGCCGGTTGCGGCTTGACCTCGCGCACCACCTTACCCGCCCCGTCCTGGGCCAGCACGAAGCTGGTGGAGCCGGAGGCCACCACGCCCAGCGTCAGCGGCTGATTGTTCGAGGGCTTGAGGCTGATCATGGCGACCTGAGAAGCGTTTTTCGGCGTCAGGCGGAAGCCGAAATCAAGCACCAGGGTATGACCGCTCTGCTTCCAGAACACGATGGGGCGGCCCGCGTCGGTGCCGCCGAGCGACTGCACGCCGGTCACCTGGGCGTTGTCGGGCAGCACCCAGGTAAAGCGGGCCGCCCGCACCCCACGCGGTCCCTGCACGTTCAGCGGAATGCGGGTCTCGCCGCGCAGTTCACCGCCCGGCAGCTTCGGCACGAAATCGAGCGGCGGCAGCTCGGCCACCGACAGGTTAAACGTCTGGGACTTGACGCTGAGGTTGGCGTCGCTGACTTCCAGCGTGAAGGTGGCACTGCCGGTCGCCGTCGGCGTGCCGGTGATGGTGGCGCTGCCGCCCCCCGAGAACTTGAGGCCGTCCGGCAGCGTGCCGCTGGTGAGGCGCACGCTGTAGGGGCCGGTGCCGCCCAGCGGCGCGACGGTGCCGCTGTAGGTTTCACCCACATAGGCGGTGCCCAGCGACGCGCTGCTGAAACTCAGCAGATCGCGGCTGGACGTCGAGGTGGCGCTCGGCGTGCTGCCACTGCCGCAGGCGCTCAGGAGCAAGGTCGCCCCAACGAGGGCGGGAAACAGTCGGTTCATGGACAGCAGTTTAACGGCTCTGGGTGAGTACCGATACGCGGTCTGCTGAGCCGCCGCCCTCACAACCGCCCAGCGTCAGCCAGGCTGCCTTCCATGGCGCGGCCCGGCGCTAGACTTCTCGTCATGACCATCTCAGAACAAGGGCATACCCAGGCCCCGCTGCCCCGCGTGGGCCAGCGCCTGGGCCGCTACACCGTGGAGCGCGTCGAGGCGCTGCCCGACACCGCCGCGACCTACGTCGAGCTGCGCCACGACCTCGGCAGCCGCCACATCCACATCGCCCGCGCCGACGAGAACGCTGCCTTCGCCGTGACCTTTCCCACCGTGCCCAAAGACAGCACCGGCGTGCCGCACATCCTAGAGCACATCGCCCTAATGGGTTCCAGAAAATACCCGGTGTCGGACCCGTTCTTCGCTATGATTCCGCGCTCGCTGAACACCTTCATGAACGCCATGACGGCTGCCGACTGGACGACCTACCTGTTCTCGACGCGCAACCCCAGCGACTTTCAGAACCTGCTGGGGATCTACCTCGACGCCGCCTTCTTCCCGCGCCTCAGCCGCTTCAGCTTTCTGCGCGACGGCCACCGCTTCGAGAACACCGATCCCGCCGACAAGACAAGCGAACTGAAGATGCAGGGCGTGGTCTACAACGAGATGAAGGGCGCGATGGCCAGCCCCGGCGCGGTGATGTACAAAGCGCTCGGCAAGGCCCTCTACCCCGATCTGACCTACGCCAACAACTCCGGCGGCGAACCGGCCAACATCCCCGAGTTGACCCACGACGCCCTCAAGGCCTTCCACGCGGCGCACTACCACCCGTCGAACGCCTTTTTCTACAGCTACGGGCAGCTGCCGCTCACCGACTTACTCGGCACCATTGAGCGGGAGGTGATGAGTCAGTTCGGGCCGAACGAACTCGACGTGCAGATTCCCGACCAGCCCAATTTTGAGTCGCCGCGCCGCCAGGAGGTGCGCTACCCCTCGACCGACCGTGAGCGCGGCGCGCAGGTGGTGGTGGCCTGGAAGGTGACGCCGACCTACCAGGCCTACGACAACCTCAAGTGGAGCGTGCTGAGTGAGGTGCTGCTGGGCAACCCGGCGGCTCCCCTCTACAAGCCGCTGATCGACTCGGGGCTGGGCAGCGCCCTGGCCGACGGCAGCGGCTACCACGACAACTTCCGCGAGGCGGCCTTCGGTGCGGGCCTCAAGGGGCTGAGCGCCGAGAACGCGCCCAAGGTGGAGGCGCTGGTGCTGGAGACCCTGGCCCAGATCGAGCGCGAAGGGCTGGACGACGAACTGATCGACAGCGCCCTGCATCAGTTCGAGATCGCCCAGCGGGAAGTCAGCAACGCGGGCACGCCCTACGCTCTCAAGCTGCTGTTCGCGGTGGTCAATCCCTGGCTCTACGGCGGCGACCCGGTGGCGAGCCTGAACCTGGCCGCCGAACTGGAAAAACTCAGCGCCGAGCGCAAAGCGGGCCGGGTTTTCGAGCCGATGATTCGTCAGTGGCTGCTGGAGAACCCCCACCGCGTGACGCTGACCTTGACGCCCGACCCGGCCATGCAAGACCAACAGGCCGAGGCCGAGCGCGCGATGGTGGCCCGCCTGGGTGCAGGGCTGACCGACGCCGACCGCGCCGCCATCGTCGAGGACGCGCTAGCGCTGCAAAACGCCCCGGCGGACGACCACTCGCTGCTGCCCAGCCTGGGACTCGACGACGTGACGCTGAGCGTGCCGCGCCCCGCCTACACCCATACGGCGTCGTCCAGCGCCGACCTTTACTGCGCGGCCCAGCCCACCGGGGGCCTGGTGTACCTGGACGTGCAACTGCCGCTGCCGGAACTGAGTGACGATCAGCTCGATCTGCTGCCCTTCTACGCCTATGCCGTGACCCGGAACGGCGCGGCGGACATGGACGAGGTGGCGCTGGCCCGCCGCATCGAGGCCGTGACCGGCGGCATCAGCGCCTCGGCGGGCAAGGGCAGTAGCCCGGACGACCTGGGGGCTGTTCGCACCAGCCTGACCTTCAGCGGCAAGGCCCTTGCGCGCAACGCGGGCGCACTCGTCGACCTGCTCAGGGCCGTGATCGCCGAGCCGAAGTTCAGCGACGAGCGCCTCTCGCAGCTGGTCAACCAGCGGGTCGCCGGCATGCGCTCGGGCATCGTCGGCAACGGATCGGCCTACGCCGCCACCCTGGCCGGGGCACAGATCAGCCCACTGGAAGCCCTCGACGAACGCCAGGGCGGCTTCACCGCTTTCAAGAGGCTGCAGGCCTGGCAGGCCGGAGGCCAGTGGGCCGAACTGCGCGCGCGCCTGGAAGATCTCACTGCCGTCATCCTGGCCGCCCGCGCCCGCATCGCCCTGAGTGCCACCGAGAACGATCTGGACCTCGACCTCGCCCCGATCGCGGGCCTCTTCGGCGGCACGGCCCGGCAGACCTCCCACCCGGCGCTGGCGCCGCGCACCCCGCAGGCCCGCACCGCCGATACCCCAGTGGCCTACAACGCCGTCGCCTTTGCCACGGTGCCGTTCGTGCATGCCGACAGTCCGGCTCTACTGGCGCTGAGCAAATTGCTGAGAACCGAGTACCTGCTCAAGGAACTGCGCGAGAAGGGCGGGGCCTACGGCGGCAGCGCCTCGTTCGATCCGCGCAGCGGCGTGTTCAGTATGAGCAGCTACCGCGACCCGCACATCGGGCGCACTTTTGAGGTCTTTTCCGGGGTGGCCGACTTCCTAGGCGGCGAACTGAGTCAGCGCGAGCTGACCGAAGCGCTGCTGAGCGCCAGCCGCCAGCTCGACCCGCTGCTGAGCGCCGACAGCCTGGCCCGCAGCCGCATCTTCTCTGATCTGGCGGGCTTCAGTGCTGACCTTCAGGAAGACTACAAAGCCCGCTTGATGCGCGTGACCTTGGACGATCTGCGGCGGGTGCAGGCCACCTACCTGACGCCTTCGCGGGCCGCCTACGCCACCCTGTCGGGCCGCGACCCCAATCCTGAGACGGCGGCACAGCAGCTGACCTTCGAGGTGCAGAGCATCTAACCGCTGCACCGTAGTTGCCCGGACCCTGACCCGTGCCCGGCGGTCAGGGTTTTCGCTGCCAACAGTCCTAGCTTCAAGAAGTAAACCCCTTCGAAAAAAAGAGTAGAGTAAATCCGGAGATCCACTCCAACGCCCCGAGCCTCTCACCCTTCTTTCAGGAGACCGTATGCTCAAGCTCGCCATCATCATCAGCAGCACCCGCGCCACCCGCTTTGCCGACAAGCCGACCAAATGGGTCAAGGACATCGCCGACCAGCGCAGCGACGCCGCATTCGAGGTGCTCGACCTGCGCGATTTTCCGATGCCGTTTTTCGACGAGGTGGCCTCGAACGCTTGGGCACCCACCACCAACGAGGTCGCGGTGCGCTGGCAGAAGAAGCTGGCCGAGTTCGACGGCTACATCTTCATCACGGCGGAGTACAACCACGCGCCCACCGGCGTGCTGAAAAATGCCCTGGACTACGCCTACCCCGAGTGGAACAAGAAGCCTGCCGCCTTCGTCGGCTACGGTTCGGTGGGCGCGGCGCGGGCCATCGAGCAGCTGCGCCTCATCGCTGTGGAGCTTCAGATGGCCCCGATTCGCACCGGCGTCCACATCCAGGGAGCCGACTTCATGGGAGCTTGGCAGCAGGGCGCAGCGCTCGAAGACATGGCCCACCTGCAACCCGGTGTGGAGGCGCTTCTCGACGAACTCGTCTGGTGGGCGGCGGCCCTCAAGATCGCCCGCGAGGCCCACAACGCTTAAACTCCACAGCACAGAGAAGCCCTTAGACCGCCACCGCTGCCCCTATACGCTCGCGGGGGCGGTTTTTGTCCTGGCCCGGCGCACTATCTTGGGAGCATGACCGCGCCGCACTTCAAGGAAGTTCGTCCAGACCTCACCACCGTCCTGAGCCTGATCCGCGAGCGCGAGGAGGAGTGGCAGGCGCTGGGCGTCACGCGGGTGCGGGTCTTCGGCTCGGTGGCGCGCCAGGAAGCCGGGGCCGAGTCGGATGTGGATGTGCTGCTCGATTTCGCGCCGGGAGCCGGACTGCTCACCCTGGCCCGTGCCCGCGAGTTTTTCGAACGGCTGCTGGGTCACCGCACCGATGCCGTGACCGAGGCGGCCCTCAAGCCGCCCCTGAAACGCGAGGTCCTGCTCGACGCCGTGGACGCGCGAAAGCCGCAGCTGCACCCGCCGCGAGACAGCCGCAAGCGGTGGAAATGGCGGATTCACGAACTGCTCTCCGACATCGCCGCTCTGCGAAGCTACACCGCGCCGCACACCCTGGAGAGCTTCGCCGCCGACCCGCTGCACTTTGACGCCGTGCTGCTACGGCTACTCAGAATCGGCGAGGGCACCAAGTACCTGCCCCAGCGTCTGCAAGACCTTCATCCCGAAGTGCCGTGGGCCACCCTGCGCGACGTGCGCAATCTGGTCGCCCACGATTATTTCGGCCTCGACCCGGCACTGGTATGGGTGAGCGCCACTCGCGAGTTCCCCGCACTGCGGCCCCTACTCCAAGAGATGGCCGGGGAGGGCGAGGAGTGAGGGCCAAGCAGCAGAGAAGCCGCACCTGACCAAGCCCAGCTAAAGGCCAGTGACCCACGCGTCTCAGCCGGGCGCATTACCATAGCGGCATGCTCCCGCTTCTCAAGCAGGTTCTCGACAACTTCAACTTTGACATCGACCCCGAAAAATCCCGTGAGGAAAACGGCGAGGACGTGATTCGCAACGCCGCCCTGCTCACCGGCGCGGTGGCCGTGGAGCCGCTGCCGTTTGCCGATCTGCTCTTGATCACGCCGCTGCAAATCAAGATGGTGCTGCACATCGGCAAGATTCACGGCTTCGAGATCAGCGCCGAGCGCGCCCGCGAGATCATTCAGGAACTCGGCGCGACGATTGCCTACGGGATGCTGGCCCGCCAGGTCATGCGCGGACTGGCGAAGTTGGCCCTACCGGTGGTGGGCGGCCTGATCACCGCGCCCGCTGTCTACGGCTGGACCTACGCCCTGGGCAGGCTGGCCGAGCAGTATTTCGAGCAAAAGCGCCTGGGCTTGCCGTTCGATCAGCACCAGCGCTCACAGGTGGTGCAGGAAGCCCGGAAGAAGACCAAGAACATCCTGCCCACCGCCAGCGATTTCTCCGACCTCGCCTCGGAGTTGCGCCGCCGCGCCGAGGAGCGCAGCAAGGCGCAGCCGGGCAGCGACAAAACAGTGGACGCCGCGCCTGTTGACCTCAACAAAGACAGAACCAGCGACAGCAAACCGGATCAGACGAAGCTGAACTGATCGGGACCGCGCTTCTTTCCGACGCACCCGAGAAAGCGTTTAATGGCTCTGCAACTCACTGTGAGCAGTCGCTGTAGAGGGTGAATCTGTCCTTTAAGGATGACTGCCCGCCAAGTCGGAGTTCACCGGCTCCACGAAACGGTTCGAGTCGGTGTCCGTGTGGCCTGAAGCCCTCAGCGTTCCAGCAGATAAAACGCCTGCTCGCCCCGGCGCAGCAGATCGGTGACGGCGTAGCCCGAAGCGAGGTAGTGGCTCAGCGCCTCCCGCAGGGCCAGCCGCCAGGCCAGCGGCAGCGGGTCAGGCAGCGAGGCAGCGTCGAGCGGCACTTCGGCCAGCAGCCGGGGCGCGTCAGCGCTCAGCTCGGGTACACCGGGAGCCTGGCCCCGCGCCGAAAGCACCAGCACGCCGCTGGGCGCGGGCGTCACTGCCGGGGCAAACGTTTCAGTCAGCGTCCACTCCACCATCAGGCGGTCGGCGGGCAGCGACGCCGAGACGTACCATTCCGGGTGATACGACACTGCCCGCGCGCCCAGCTTGCCCAGGTTGAAACGGGCGTTGCGGGTCACCAGCGGATCGAAGGTCCAGGTGATTCGGTCCAAGTTCATCTGACGCACGCGCTGGGCCTGGTGCTGCTTGAGGGCCAGCGCCGCTCCCGAGCCGCGCCACTCGGGCCGCAGCGCCAGCATGTGCGAGTGGTGCCAGACGCGGCCCTCACGGTACGCCGGAAAGCCGTACACGAAGCCGAACGCCTCGCCGCCCACTTCACCGGAAGGCGTGGCCGGAAAAGCGGCTGCCACCACCCCCCCGACGTGGGCGTGAATGCGAAAGATGTTGCCGGGATGCACCTCGGTCTCCGAGTAGCCCCAGGCAGCCCGCTGGATGTCTTCGAGGACCTGCATCTCCGGGGCGCTGAAGAGATCGCGGATGACAAAATCGGCAGGACTCAAGCGGCGGCCTCCTGCATCGTCCTGGAGGACCGGTCAGCCCAGACCACGGCGCTCAGGCGCTCTCCGCCGCGGTCTGGGCCGCGATCAGTTCGAAAAAGGCTGCCGTGACCTGCGGGTCGAAATGCTGGCCCGATTGACGGGCGATTTCGGCACAGGCTTCCTCGTGCGTCCAGGCGGACTTGTAGGACCGAACGCTGATCAGCGCGTCGTACACGTCGCACAGTGCGAAAATCCGCGCCAGCAGGTGAATCTCCTCGCCGCGCAGCTGGGTGGGATAGCCCTGGCCGTCCCAGCGCTCGTGGTGCTGGCTCACCACCGCCAGGGCAGCGGGCGGCAAAAAGCCCAGGGTGCTGGCGAACTGGTGGCCGAACGCGGCGTGGGCGCGCATCAGCGTGAACTCCTCCTCGTTGAGCTTGCCGGGTTTGTGCAAAATCGAGTCGGCGATGGCGATCTTGCCGATGTCGTGCAGATAAGCGCCCCAGCGCAGCGCCTGGGCATCGGCTTCACTGAGCTCAAAACGCCCGGCGAGCTGGCTGGCCATCCGCGTTACCCGGTCGGTGTGGCCCTGGGTTTCGCGGTCACGGGTTTCGAGCGCCAGTCCCAGTGCCCGCAGCGCCGCCTCACGCGCTGAGGCCGCCTGCTCCTCCGCTGCTAGCCGGGCCATCAGGGCAGCGATGGTGCCCACCACGCTGCTAAAGAGCCGCACCTCCTCCTCGCTCCAGGCGTGGAGCACGAAGGTATGCATCAGGAAAGCGCCGAGCAGCTGGCCATCCATGCCCAGCACCGGGGCGGCAGCCAGGCTGGCGACCCCCAGTTCGGGAAAACCCGCCGTCTGCGGCTGCAAGGCCACGTCATCGAAGAACATCGGCGTGCGGCGGCTGTAAAGGGCCTGCATCAGTGGGGTGTCGGCGGGCAGACCGTGGGCGGCGATGGCCTGCATGCCCGGCGTGTCGGGCAATTCACCCGACGCCGCCCGCACCTGATAGATCAGGGGCGTCGGCTGCAACAGTTCGGGCGGGCTGCCGAGCGGTGAGGTGGGCGTGGCGATCTGAAAATACGCCGCGCCCACCGCTGCCGTGGAGCTGATCAGGGCGTCGAGTGTCGGCACCACCCCCGAGCCGAGATCTGTGGCTTGCAGGGCAATGTGAATCAGGGTGAGCACGTTCTGGGCCATCAAATCGCGGCGGTCCAGCGGATCGGGCGAGAGGAAGGTCGGGGGACTTGTTTCGGTGTTCATGTGCGTGACTCCAGGGGCACGGCCCAGCAAGCACGAGAGCAGCGTTCGGTGCAGCGGCGACGCTCCAGGCCATGCGGAATTTCTCTCATTCTCCCCCGGCGTTGGCACATTTTCATGACAGTGCGTTCATGTAAACCCCTCTGATCCGGTTCCAAGCCTGATCTTCCGAAATCCGGGCTTCCGACGTCGGCTCTCAGGAAGCGGTAAGCGCGGCCCGGAGTGCCCGCAGCAAGCCGTCCGGGTCCGGCGTCTGGCCCTGCGCCACGTCCGGCTTACCGCCCCCCTGACCGCCCGACACCGCCAGCGCCTGCCGCAGCACCTCGCCCGCGTGCAGACCCGGCGGGGTGCCCAGGCCGACTTTCCCACCCGGCGCAGTAACGAGCAGCACTTCTCCGGCAGGCACGGCGCTCAGGGCGATGGGCAGCGAGGCCGGGTCCGTCAGGCTCAGCACGCGCAGCCGCCACGCACCCAGCTCTTCGACGGGCGCGGCGGCCAGATCGTGGCGCAGCAGCGCTGAACGCAGCGCTGAGCGTTGCGCCTCGCCGTCTCGCTGGGACGAGCGCAGCGCCTCCACCCGCGCCGTCAGGTCGCTGGGGCCAGCGCTGAAAGTCGCGGCCAGCGCCCTAGCCGCCTGGTAGGTGTCGGCCAGCCGCTCGGCGGCGGCCTCGCCCGCCATAAAAACCACGCGGGTCAGCCCACCTTTGATGCGCTCGGTCCGCAGCACCGTCACCGGCCCGGCCATCGCCGCCCAGGGCACATGCAGGCCGCCGCAGGCGCTCACGTCGAAGAACAGCGGCCCGTCTGCTGCTCCAGTTTCAGCCTCGAAGATGACCAGCCGCACCGTGCCGGTGACCTTGGTGCTGCGTCGCAGAGGGTAGCGGGCAAGCTCTGTTTCGGGAACTTCCACCGTGCGGAGTTTGAGGGGGGTTCGTCCCAGCGTTTCCCGCAAGAGCGTTTCGGCGGCCTGGGCGTCAGCGTCCGTCGGCTGGCCTGCCAGGTCGATGGTACATTCGGCGTTGCGCATGCCGACTGCCGCCACCGCGAACCGGGAATCAAGGCGGAAAAACGCCTGGGCCAGCAGATGCTCGCCGCTGTGGCGCTGCATATTGTGCCAGCGGGTCCGGGCGTCCACCACGCCGCGCACCGCCGCCCCCACTTCCGGCACATCGCCGCTGAGGGTGTGCCAGATGACGCCGCTTGCCTTGTCGGCCTTGTCCTTCTGGGTGTCGGTCACCTGCGCCTCGCCCCCGGCCCAGGTGAGGTCGCCCACGTCGGCATTCTGACCGCCGCCCTCCGGATAAAAGGCGCTGGCGCTGAGAGCGACCCGGTTGCTCCCAGACGGACCGACCTCTACCTGGGTCACCAGGGCCGTGAAGGTCAGTTCAGCTGGAGCGGCGTAATAGAGCGGCTGGGTGGGAATCGGCAGGATCATACGCTCAGTTTAGGGCCGGGCCCACACCGAAACCTGAAGGCGGTTGCGCTCCACGAAGCCCAGCGCTTCGTAGACGCCGATGGCTCCGGTGTTGGCAGTCATCACATGCAAAAACGGCGTCTGGCCTTCACTAAAGGCGTGTCGGGCCACCCGGCTGACGGTGCGGCCAGCCAGACCGTGCCCGCGCCAGTCGGGATGGGTACACACCGCGCTGACTTCGGTGTAGCCGCCGGGCCGCAGCCGCTCGCCGCCCATCGCCACCAATCGCCCGCCCTCGCGCACGCCGAAATACGCGCCGAGTTCCGGCGTGCGCGGACCAAACGGCCCCGGCTGGGTGAGCGCCACCAGGTCCAGCATCTCGGGCAGATCTGCCGGGCCGAGCCGCACCACCGATGCCGCCGAATCAACCAGTTGCAAGTCGTTTGGGCAAACCATCTGCACCAGGCTGCTCTGATATGCCAGTGTCCAAACAGCGGGCGCGGATTCGGGCTGGGGTCGCAACAGCGTGATCCGGGTGGGCGCAGCGTCAGGGCCGTCCGGAAGGTCGGCCAGAGCCGCTGTCAGCGCCGCCTCGTCGCGCTCCCCGAAGGCGGCGAAGGGGGCGACGGCGGGCGCGAAGAACCGCAGCGGGCCGCCGCCTAGGGCGAACCTCGCCTGCGGCCCGGTGAGGGCATGCCAGACCGGGTTATCGAGCGGATGCTGAGTTGGACTGGAGCGAGTCATGCGCTGACCTGCAGGAAGGTCGGGCCGAAAACACGGAAACGAACATCAGCGTGCCAGAGAAGCGCCATCATCCCCAGAGTTCTACGCTGCCGGACAGGACCGAACAAGCCCAGGTCGTGGTCGCAGCCACAAGTCCGGTCGGCAGCCACAAAAAGCCGGAGCGCGTGGCCCCGGCCTTTGGTGATGAAGCGGGTTTACATGTTGGCGATCAAAGCGTCGGCAAACTGGCTGGTCTTGACCTCGTTCGCGCCTTCCAGGTTGCGGGCAAAATCGTAGGTGACGGTCTTCTCGCCGATGGTCTTGGTGAGCGAGTTGAGAATCAGGTCAGCGGCCTCGGTCCAGCCCATGTAGCGCAGCATCATCTCGCCGGACAAGATGACCGAGCTGGGGTTGATGACGTCTTTTCCGGCGTACTTGGGCGCGGTGCCGTGGGTCGCTTCGAAGATGGCGTGGCCGGTCTCGTAGTTGATGTTGGCCCCCGGCGCGATGCCGATGCCGCCCACCTGGGCCGCCAGCGCGTCACTGAGGTAATCGCCGTTGAGGTTGAGGGTGGCGATCACGTCGTACTCGGTGGGGCGCAGCAAGATCTGCTGCAGAAAGTTGTCAGCAATGATGTCCTTGATGACGATGCCGCCGGGCAACTTGAGCCACGGCCCGCCGTCGATCTCCACGCCACCGAACTCGCGCTTGGCCAGGTCGTAGCCCCAGTCGCGGAAAGCCCCTTCGGTGAACTTCATGATGTTGCCCTTGTGAACCAGCGACACACTCTTGCGACCATTGTCGATGGCGTACTGGATGGCGGCGCGTACCAGCCGCTCGGTGCCCTCACGCGACACCGGCTTGACGCCCAGGCCCACCGTGTCGGGAAAGCGGATGGCGGTGACGCCCATCTCTTCGAGGAGGAACTTGCGCAGCTTGTCGCGCTCGGGGCTGCCGTCCTTGTACTCGATCCCAGCGTAGATGTCCTCGGTGTTCTCGCGGAAGATGATCATGTCCACGTCTTCGGGGCGCTTGACCGGGCTGGGCACGCCCTGGAAGTACTGCACCGGGCGCACGCAGGCATAGAGGTCGAGTTCCTGGCGCAGGGCCACGTTGATGCTGCGGATGCCGCCGCCGACCGGCGTGGTCAGCGGTCCCTTGATGCCGAACAGGTACTCGCGGAAGGTGTCGAGCGTTTCTTCGGGCAGCCAGACGCCCTCGCCGTAGGTGTTGACGGCCTTCTCACCGGCGTAGGTTTCCATCCACTCGATCTTGCGCTCGTCGCCGTAGGCCTTCTCGACGGCCGCGTCGAGTACCCGCACGCTGGCCTTCCAGATGTCGGGGCCGGTACCGTCACCCTCCACGAAGGGAATGATGGGATTGTTCGGGACATGCAGTTTACCGTCTTGCATGGCGATCTTCTCGCCCTGGGCCGGAGCTTTGATGTGGGTAGTCATAGAAGCCCACTTTACCGCACCCCCGGCCCTGGGGCGCGGCGGCGGGCAGGCTGTCACTGGGCCGGGAGCAGTCCTCCCCACTGAGTCAACTTACCCTTACGCAGACCTCACCCAAGCAGCAGGGTTGGATGAAACAGTACCTGTACCC
This sequence comes from Deinococcus alpinitundrae, assembly GCF_009982895.1. Lineage (GTDB taxonomy): Bacteria > Deinococcota > Deinococci > Deinococcales > Deinococcaceae > Deinococcus > Deinococcus alpinitundrae. Next base: position 80,242 of record NZ_WXZL01000001.1, read on the forward strand.
CACCGGGAATCCAAATTCGCAGGAGGTCCTCCACGATGAGTGACGATAAATCTGCCGCTGAAAACTTTTTAGACTCTGCCAAGGCCAAGGTCAACGAGGGCGCGGATCGTCTGCGCGCCGCCGGACATGAGGCGGCCAGCCACCTGGGCGGCAGCACCCTGGACAACGCCGGGGACAAGGCCAAGGCCGTGGAAGACCGCGCCAAGGCTGAGGTCCACAACGCCGAAGCGAATGCCAATTTCAACGAGGGCAAGCGCGAGAGCACCGACGGCGACGGCCACTAAACAGTTTTCAGCACCGCTTTTCTGAGCCGCATCCCCAGTGGGTGCGGCTTTTTGTGGTGTCCTCTACCAGATCTAGTCGCCTAATGACCACCCGGTGGCCTACGCCAGAATGCTTATAGGCCTATATCGTTCGGCCTGCCCAATCATGTGGCATAAATGACTTTTCGTTTGGACGAATAGTTTCATGATCTTAAGCGTGCAGAAGAATGCCTTCCATCAGCCGGTGACCAGCAACCTCGATCCTCCCCACTGCGCTGCGCCCGACCACGACCCCAACGACCCCGCCGAGCGCTTAACCGTCTGTATGCAGCAGCTTCACCGCCTGGTGTCCGACCGAATCATGGGCACGCTGCAAAGCGAGCTGCAAGGCGAGGATGTCAGCTTTACCCAGATGACGGCGCTGTATAAGGTGCGGGCGTTCGCGCCGATCCGCTTGACGCTGCTCTCCGAACACCTGGGCGTGAGCCTCCCGGCCACCAGCCAGCTGATTCAGGAACTGGTGCGCCGCGAACTGATGGAGCGCCGCGAGAATCCCGAGAACCGCCGCGAAAAGCTGCTGGCCCTCAGCGACAAGGGCCAGCAGTTTCTAAGCGTCCGCGAGAAAGCCATGATGGGCGCGTACCGCGAGGTGTTCGGCCAGGTCAATCCTGAAACGATCACCCGCGCCGAGCAGGCCATCACCGCCCTCATCTCGGAAGCCGACGCTCTGCGGGCCAGTAACCGTGCCCAGCCTGCCCGCCCGCAGCCCAACCCGCCGCAGCCCACCCCCCACCAGGAGACCCCATGACCCAAGCCGCACCACCCCCCAATTCCACCAATCTGGAAGAACGCATCAACTACGCCGATGTACTGCCGCAGAACACGAAAGTCCTGATTCTGGTCGGCACCCTGCTGGGCCTATTCCTGGCGGCGCTCGACCAGACCATCGTCTCGACCTCGTTGCCGCGCATCATCGCCGACCTCAATGGCCTCAATCTGTATTCGTGGGTCACGACGGCCTATCTGCTGGCCAGCACGGCGATGGTGCCGATCTACGGTAAGCTCTCGGACATCTACGGACGCAAGCCAGTGCTGCTGTTCGGCATCGTGATCTTCCTGATCGGCTCGGCGCTGTGCGGCATGGCCGGTGAGCCGTGGTTCGGTAACCTCTTCGGCGGCGGCATGATGCAGCTGATCATCTTCCGGGGCCTGCAAGGTTTCGGTGCCGCCGCGCTCACCTCGGTGGCCTTTTCCATTATCGCCGACATCTTCGCGCCCGCCGAGCGCGCCCGGTACCAGGGGTTGTTCGGGGCTGTCTTCGGCATCTCCAGCGTCATCGGGCCCTTGCTGGGCGGCTTTCTGACCGACCAGATCTCGTGGCGCTGGGTCTTCTACGTCAACCTGCCCATCGGTTTGATCGCCATCGCCTTTATCGCCAGCAAGATGCCCCGGCTGGCCAGCGGCCTCAAGCCCAAGATCGACTACCTGGGCGCGCTGCTGGTCCTGACCTTCTCGGTGCCGCTGCTGCTGGCGCTCACCTTCGGCGCGGAACCCAACTACGGCTGGACCAACACCACCGTGCTGGCGCTGTTCGCCGCTGCCGCTGTGTCGCTGGTGCTGTTTTTGTTCGTCGAGTCGCGCCACGAAAGCCCGATTCTGCCGCTCTCGTTGTTCAAGAACCCGACCTTTGCCTGGGGTGTCACCGCCCGTTTCTTTCTGGGCGCGGCCTTCCTCGGCGCGATCTTGTTTCTGAGCCTCTACCTCGTCAACGTGCAGGGCGTGAGCGCCACCAAGGCGGGCACCGCCACCATTCCGCTCACCATGGGACTCATCTTCGGCTCCATCGTCAGCGGCCAGATCGCCGCCCGACTGGGCATATACAAACCGCTGATCCTGGGGGGCCTGGCCTTGATGGTCGGCGGCTTCTACCTGCTCTCCACCCTGAACGCCGACACGCCGTACTGGACCGTCATCGTGTTCATGGTGGTGCTGGGCCTGGGCATCGGACCGGCCCTGCCGCTCTACAACTTAGCGATTCAGAGCGCGGTGCAGCGCTGGGAAATCGGCGTGGCAACCTCCAGCGGCCAGTTCTTTCAGCAGATGGGCAGCACCATCGGCACCGCCGTGTTCGGCGCGGTGCTGACCAGCACCCTGGCGACCCAGGTTCCGGCCCAGTTCCGCGCCGCCGAGGCGGGTCAGCCGCCTGCCATCGCCGCGCAACTCGAAGCTGCCGCCAAGAGCGCTTCGCAGGCCAGCGCCTCACAGGGACGCGGCAATGCCCCGACCCTGGACACAATCAACGCCAAGATCAACGACAGCTTCGCCAAGACCTTCGGCAGCGTGCAGACCGCCGTGCAGAGCGGCAACCTCAACAGCATCGTTCAGGACAAGCTGCTGCCCGAGGGGCTCAGGACAGGCCTGGCCCGGATTCCTGCCGCCGCCCTTCAGAGCGACCAGGGCAAGGCCCAGGTGCTGGCGCAGATCAAGTCGCAGCTCGGCAGCGCCCAGACCAGCGCCCTGGCCGACGCCAAGACGACCTACAACCTGTCGAGCCGGGCCTTCAAGGTGGGATTCGCCAACACGGTGAGCCGCATCTACCTGATCGCGATTTTCGTGGCGCTGCTGGCCTTCCTGACCACCCTGCCGATGCCCAACCTGAAACTCCCCAAAAAGGGCGAGGGCCAGGGCGGCGAGCCGCGCGGCGGACTGGCCTCGATGGAAGGCTGAGCGCCGACTCCCGATCATCTCAACCTCACTTCCTCAAAGGAGCGGGCCGCCTGGCTGCGCTCCTTTTTGGTGGTCCCACTGTTCGGCAGCTCCACGGAATATAGGTCGCGTCCGGGCCACTTTATTTCATCATCTGCTTTATGATGAACCGTAGCTTGCGGCAGCAGATACCCCGTTGCCCCTTTCGCCTTTCACCCCAAGGAGTCTTTGCCATGACCCAGCCTGACGAGAACGCAGCGGCCACCTCCGCCGACCTGACCCAAGCCGCCCAAACCACCCAGGTCAGCCGCGCCAACGCGGTCCGCTCCGAGGCGGTGGGCGGCAATCAGCTCATCGCCGCGCCGGTCAGCGAGGCCACAGCCGACATCGGCGTGATCGGGCTGGCGGTCATGGGCGAGAACCTGATTCTGAACATGGCCTCCAAGGGCTTCACGGTGGCGGCCTTCAACCGCACCACCAGCAAGGTCGACGACTTCGTGACGGGCCGCGCCAAGGGCCAGACAATTCTGGGCGCAGACGATCTGCCCACCTTCGTGTCACTGCTCAAGAAGCCGCGCAAGGTGATGCTGATGGTCAAGGCCGGACCTGCCGTGGACGCCTTTATCGAGATGCTGGCTCCGCTCTTGGACGAGGGCGACATCATCATCGACGGCGGCAACACCCACTTCCCCGACACCGTACGGCGTGAGAAATCACTCTCGGAAAAGGGCCTGCTGTTTGTCGGCGCGGGCGTCTCGGGCGGCGAGGAGGGTGCGCTCAACGGCCCCAGCATCATGCCGGGCGGCAATGCCAAGGCCTGGCCGGAACTCAAACCCATTTTCCAGACCATCGCCGCGCAGGTCGGCGGCCAACCGTGCTGCGACTGGGTGGGCGAGGGCGGGGCCGGGCATTTTGTCAAGATGGTCCACAACGGCATCGAGTACGCCGACATGCAGATGATTTCTGAGGCCTACAGCCTGCTTTCCAGCGCGCTGAACCTGAGCGCGCCCCAGATCGGTGAGATTTTCGACGACTGGAACAAGGGCGAACTCGACAGTTACCTGATCGAGATCACGGCAGAGATCTTGCGCAAGACCGACGACGAGACCGGGCAGCCGATGGTGGACGTGATTCTGGACGCCGCCGGGCAGAAGGGCACCGGCAAGTGGACCTCGGTGACGGCGCTCGATGTGGGCGCGCCCGCCAACACCATCGCCGAGGCCGTGTTCGCCCGCATCCTGAGTTCGCTCAAGGACCAGCGGGTGGAGGCCAGCAAGGTGCTGCGCGGCCCCGACGCCGTGGACGCCCCCGACCACGCCGTGTTCGTGGAACAGGTGCGCCGGGCGCTCTACGCCTCCAAGATCTGCTCGTATGCCCAGGGCTTTCAGATGATGGCGCTGGCGGCAGCCGAGTACGGCTGGACCCTCGACTTCGGCAGCATCGCCCAGATGTGGCGCGGCGGCTGCATCATCCGGGCGGCCTTTCTCGACAAGATCAAGGCGGCGTTCGGCGACAACGAGGCGCTGCCCAATCTGCTGCTCGACACCTACTTCACCCAGGCGATTCAGGAATCGCAAATGGCCTGGCGACAGGTGGTGGCGGCAGCGGCCCTGCGCGGCGTCTGGACTCCGGCTTTCTCCAGCGCCCTGGCCTACTACGACGGCTACCGCAGCGAGCGCCTGAGTGCCAACATCTTGCAGGCGCAGCGCGACTATTTCGGCGCACACACCTACGAGCGGACCGACAAGCCGCGCGGCGAGTTCTTTCACACCAACTGGACCGGGCGCGGCGGCAGCACGTCGAGCAGCACCTACAACGCCTGAGCTAAAACACACTCCAGCCGCTGTGGTAGATGGGACAGTCCATCTGCCACTGGCTCTGGTCAAGCAGCGCCTTTCCCAGCACAATACTGGCGCCTGCGCGGCGCTCCAGCGAGGTGGCACCCGCAGACGTTTTCACGCTCAGCAAGCAGGCCGGGTCGGCAGCGTCCTTGCCGAACTGCACGTTGACCCGACTGCTGTTGGCCCGCAGATAAACGATCTCTTTGAAATTCACCAGGTAGCTGCGTGAACTGGTGTCGGGTTCGCCAGCGAAGGGTGAGCAGGCAGCGCTGCACGCCTGAGGACCAAGTGCCAGGCTCCCCAGTGGCGCAGCAGGCAAAGTCCCACACGACACCAGTAGCAGCGGCAACAATGTGAATTTCTTCATGTCTCATTATCGTCGGGGAGTGAGGAAAATGTTAGAGGTGTGAATCAGCACTAAAAATTGCAGAAAACAGCTTAATGTGAAAAACCTTGCACTCACGCATCTCCAGCCTTCCGTCCCCCCGTCCCCAAGAGCAATACGCCTAGAATCTGAAGGTTTGGTGAAGGCCACGCTCGTCCCAGAATCTGCTCAAGAACCTTGGAGGTGTGCCTCCCGCCACCCCGATCAGAACCGCTATGCTGAAGGGATGACGGCTCCCTCCCCCAATCCGGCCCGCGAAGTGGCCCTGCGCGTGCTGACGCGCGTGCTCGGCGGCGCGTACGCCTCCTCCGAACTGGACCGCGAACTCAAGCGCGGTCACCTGCCGGGCCGTGACGCGGGCCTGGCTACCCAGCTCGTTTACGGCACGCTGCGCCACTACCGCCGCCTCAACGCGGCCCTCATGCCGCTGCTGACTAGTACCACCCGCGACAGCACCCGCGCCGTGCTGCTGGCCGGGGCCTATGAGAAATTCGTGCTGGGCACCCCGGTTCACGCGGTGGTCAACGAGTACGTCGATCTGGCACGCGGGGGCTTCGGCCCGCCCGGACTGGTCAATGCCGTGCTGCGCCGCCTGGAGAGTCTGCCCGACGTGGCCGCCCTGCCCGAGTGGCTGGCAGCGGAACTTCAGGATGCCTACGGCCCGCAGGCCGGAGCTGTGGAAGCGAGTTTGCTCGAACCTCAGCCACTGTGGCTGCGCCTGACGAATGACGGCGTGGCTGCCCTGCGCGGCGAGGGCTGCGAGGTGGAGCCGGGCTACGGCGATGTCTACCGGGTGTCGCTCTCGCGGCCCCTGGGCGTCACGGCGGCCTTCAAGAACGGCTGGGCGCAGCCGATCAACCCGGCGAGCTTTGCCTGCGTGCTAGCGTTGGGCGAGGTCGAGGGTGTGCGTGTGCTCGATCTGGCGGGCGGCAGCGGCGTCAAGGCGGCGATGCTGGCCTCGCTCGGCGCGCAGGTAACAAGCGTGGACGTGAACGACAAGAAGGTGCGCCCGGCGCGGCAGAACCTGGGCCGCCTGCACCTCAAGGCCGAGTTCGTGACTGCCGACCTGACCCACACGCCCGAGGTGCATCCGGCCCCTCTGGTGCTGCTCGACGCGCCCTGCACCGGCAGCGGCACCCTGCGCGCCCACCCCGAGATCAACCTGCGCCTGACGCAGCAGGCCGTGGCCGGGATGGCCGACTTACAGGGCCGGATGCTCAGCGCCTGCGCGCCGCTGGTCTTGCCCGGCGGCAGCCTGGTCTACAGCGTGTGCAGCGTAACTGCTGCCGAGGGACCCCAGCGGATCGAGCGCTTCCTGGCCGGGCATCCCGAGTTCTCGCCCGCGCCCCTGCCCGATCTGCGGGTGCCTGTCAGCCAGCGCGGCGCAGGCGTGCTGACCATGATGGACGACGGCGTGGACGGCTTTTTTATCGCCAGGTTGCAGCGACGGGCCTGAGGCCGACTGGCGCGGCGCTTAGGAAAGCAATTTGACCGCCTGCCGAATGGCCCCCAGATGGTAAGCGCTGTGCACCGCCGGGTTGACCAGTTCTTCGATAGCCAGCGGCTCGGCAGCGGCGACGCGGGCCATCATCTCGTCGTAGGCGGCGCGCAGGCGAAGCTGAAGGGCCTGCCAGGCCGCGTCGTCCACCGTTCCCGGCACGAAACTTCCTTTCCAGTCGAACGGCCCAGAAGGCGTCTCGCCGCGCATAAAGATCAGGCCGACTTCCAGGTAGTAGGCGATGTGGGCGGCGTGGGCGGCGGTACTCAGGTTCAGCGGCGTGGGGTCGGATGCCTGGACCGCGCTCAACTCGGCCAGTGTGCCGAACAGGCCGTGGTTGCCGCTGCCGTCGGCCTGGGTGCTGTCCAGAAACAGGGTGGACTGGCCCGGCTGGCCACCCTCGAAGGTTTCGCGCAAAATCTTTTGCAGGTCGTCTAAAAGGGGCATGCTGACATTTTACTCGCCTGCGCGCGGCCCCACCACCGACTCGATCAAGCGGCGGGCGATGCTGGCGCGGCCCGGCAGCATCGGCAAGTCGGCCTCGTCGAACCAGCGGGCGTCCTCGATCTCACCGGGCTGCGCTGCGATCTCGCCGCCCGCGTACTCGGCGCTGTAGGCCAGCATCAGGCTGTGCGGAAACGGCCAGGGCTGCGAATCGAAGTAGCGCAGGTTCATGATCTCCAGATTGGTTTCCTCCTTCATCTCGCGGTGGGCGGCGTGCTCCACGCTCTCACCCGGTTCGACGAAGCCCGCGTTGGCGCTGTACATCCCCGCCGGAAACTGAGGCGAGCGGCACAGCAGCAGTTGCAGGCGGCCCTCGTAGCGGCGGGTCAGCAGCACCATCACGGCGGGGGCCAGGCGCGGGTAGACGCTCAGGCCACAGTTCGGGCAGCGCCGCACCCGCTCGGCGGGGTCCGGCACCGTCGGCGTCGCGCAGTTGCCGCAGAAGCGGTGGGTCCGGTCCCACTCGACGATCTGGTAAGCGTAGCCGCCGAGCAGCCACAGCCAGTCCGGGACGCGCCCGTAGAGGCCACGCAGGCGGTGCAGCTTGAATGGTGGTGTGTCCAGCGTGGCCAGTACCTCCGCCGTCAGCCGCGCCGCCCAGACCGGCTGCCCGGACTGCTGGCCCAGGTACACTGCGCCCTCGCTGCCGCTGGGCTGCCGGGTCGGCAGGGCCAGATCGGGGCCGAGCAGCAGTTTGTCGCCGGAGAAGACCAGCCACAGCGCGCCCAGGGTCAGCTGCGCCGGAGTCTGCTCAATCGGTATCTGCGCACTGGGCGTAAAACCGTGCCCGTTGGAGAAGAGATCGGAAGCGCTCTCGGGTAAAGTCATACGGCCATTCAAGCGCGCCGGGCACCCTCCGACTGTGAGCCGCTCAGGTCGTTTCGAGCGCCGCGTCGAGCGCCACCTCGATCATGCCGTTGAAGCTGGTCTGGCGCTCCTCGGCGGTGGTTTCCTCGTGGGTGATCAGGTGATCGGACACCGTCAGCACAGTCAGCGCCTTCACGCCGAATTTGGCGGCCAGCGTGTAGAGCTGCGCGGCTTCCATCTCCACGCCCAGCACCCCGAACTCGGCCCAGAGCTTGTACTGGTCGAAATCGTCGTGGTAGAAGGTATCACTGCTCATGATGCTGCCCACGTGGGCCCGCAGGTTGCGGGTCTGGGCCACCTGATAGGCCCGCAGCAGCAACCCGAAATCGGCAATCGGCGCGAAGTTCTTGGCCCCGAAGCGGATGTTGTTGATGTTGGAATCGGTGCAGGCAGCCTGCGCCAGAATCAGGTCGCGCACGTGAACGTCCTCGCGGTAGCTGCCGCAGGTCCCGACCCGCACCAGTGTCTGGCAGCCGTAATCGTTGATCAGCTCGTGAATGTAGATGCCCGCGCTGGCCATGCCCATGCCGGTGCCCTGCACCGAGACCGGCTGGCCCTTGTAGGTGCCGGTGAAGCCCAGCATGCCGCGCACGTCGTTGTGCTGCACGGGGTCGGTGAAAAAGGTCTGGGCAATGTGCTGGGCGCGCCTGGGATCGCCAGGCAACAGCACGGTGGGGGCGATCTGCCCTTCTTTGGCGTTCATGTGAAGACTCATGGGTCCAGCTTAGCCGAAGGTCACCCTCAGGCGTCCACCCAGTCCGAGGCCCAGCGCTCAGCTTCCGGCACGCGGGCGGCCCGGAAGCCGTCTTGAATGGCCCGCGCCGGATACGCCACCTGCCGAAACTGCGCGTTCCAGTGTTCGCCCAGCCGGTCGAGCAGCAAGTACTCGGCGCGGGCCACGTTCACGTAGACGCCGTTCCTGAGTTCGAACGGCAGGCCCACCGAGCCGGGGTTGAGCAGCTGCCAGCCTTCGAGCGTGCGCAGCAGTGGACGGTGGGTGTGGCTGCCGATCCAGCGGGAAGCCGAAGCGAATTCGGCGCGCAGCTCATTTAGCCGGGCCTCGGGCGTTTCGGCGTTCAGCACCTCGGTGTTGCTCTGGGGACTGCCGTGAAAGGCCAGCACACCCGGCAAGAGATCCACGGTCGGCTGATACGTCCGCACCAGCCTGCGCTCCCTCTCCCCCACAGCCGCGTGGCTCCAGCCGTCCAGCTCATAGATTTCGCGCTCGTCGGGCAGGCCGCGCGGCTGGAAGGCGGGCCAGGGCGACAGCAATTCCGCGTCGGCGTTGCCCATCACCACCGGGCAGTTCAGTGAGGCGACCAGGTGCAGGCACTCGGCGGGAAAGGGTCCGGTCATCGCCACGTCGCCCAGGCAGATCAGCACGTCGGGCGCGTGCCGCCGAAGATCGGCCAACACCGCTTCCAAGGCGGGCAGATTGCCGTGGATGTCTCCGAAAATAGCGGCGCGCATCAGCTGAATCTCACCACCTCAGCGCTGGCTGCGCAGCACTTCCTCCTGCGGCCCCACCTTCTTCGGCTCGCGAAACAGGATGTTCTCCCACTCGCCCTGCTCGGTGACCTGAAGCTGCGGGTTGCGTGCCCGGAACACGGTCACGACGGCCTGCACCAGATCGTCGGGCGTGCTGGCGGCACTGCTGATGCCGATGGTTCGCACACCGCTCAAATCGAGCGCGTCGAGGTCGGCGACGGTATCGAGACGGTAAGCGCGCGGGCAGAGGCTGGCCGCCAGTTCGAGCAGCCGCATGCCGTTGCTGCTGTGGGTGCTGGTGAGCACCAGAAAGGCGTCCACCTGGGGAGCGATGCGCCGCACCTCGTCCTGGCGGTTCTTGGTGGCGTAGCACAGGTCCTCGCTCGGCGGAATCAGCATGGACGGAAAGCGGGTCTTGAGAATCTCCACCGTGCGGCGGGTGTCGTCCACACTGAGGGTCGTCTGGGTCAGGACCACCAGCTTCTCGGGGTCGGGGACCTCGACCGTGTGCGGGTCGTGCAGGCCCGGCCCGGACTTGCCCAGCACGCCCACGATGATGGTGTTCTCCGGGGCCTCACCCAGCGTGCCGATGACTTCCTGGTGGCGGGCGCTGTCACCAATCAAGAGGATGGTGTAGCCCTCGCGGGCGTACTTCCTGGCCTCGGTATGGACCTTAGTCACCAGCGGGCAGGTGGCGTCGATAGTGGAGAGGCCCAGTTCGCGGGCGCGTTGCCGGACCTGCGGTGAGACGCCGTGCGCCGAGAACACCAGCGTCTGACTGCCGTTCGGCAGCGCTTCCAGGATGTCCAGGTCCTCGACGAAGTGAACACTGTGGTCCTGCTCGAGCCGCTCGACGACGGTGTGGTTGTGAACGATGCTGTGGTAGACCGTCAACGGCTGGGTCTCGCTGCGGGCCGCTTTCTCGACGGCCCCGATCGCCATCACGACGCCCGCGCAAAAGCCTCTGGGCTTGGCGAGCATCAGGTGCTCGACGGGGCCTGCCGTGTGGGTGGGTACGCTCCTGAAGTCGGCCATGATGCCCCAAGTTTAGCGGTCCGGCGGCGCGGCGAGGGTGTGCAGTGTTCCAGGCGGCGCGGCGCAACCAGCTTCTCCAAACGGCATGTTCGAATGGCGTTCACAGAGCCTTCTTGCTCCCTTCACGGCGGGTCGCCTACTGTCGAAGTGTGATTCAGCCCTCGTTACATGGCCCCACCTCCCCGCCGTCCCAAATCCGTCCCTTGACAACGGGTTGGTAAGTGAGTCCATACTTACTTATGGCCCGACCACGCACCATCAGTGATCAGCAGATCGTGGACGCGGCCCGCGAAGTTTTTCTGGAGCAGGGGTTCTCGGCCACCACCGCCGAGATCGCCCGCCGCGCCGGGGTGTCGGAAGGCACCCTCTTCAAACGCTTCTCGACCAAGGAGGATCTGTTCGCCGAAACCATCGGGTTGAGTGAGGGGCGCAGCTGGCACAAGGAAATCACGGACCTGGTCGGTCAGGGCGAGCTGTGCGACAACCTCAAACGCCTGGCGCGGCTGATTGTCCACACGGCGCGGATCATTCTGCCGCCCCTGATGGTGATGTGGTCACGCGGCCACGCTCCCGGCAGCCATCCCCGGCCCGAGCGCGACCCGGTGGCCGAGGACAGCGCCGCCATCGCCGCTTACCTGCGGGCCGAGATCACCCTCGGACGGCTGCGCGAGATGGACTGCGAGGTGGTCGCCGACGCCCTGCTCGGTGCGCTGACCAGCCATGTCCACCGCGAGCTGATGCTGGGGCCAGGCATCGACACCGAGCAGTACGTGGAGCACTTGCTCGACGCCTGGTGGACCGGCCTGGCTCCACCTGCGGAGAACCGCTGAGACGGGACCGACCCCGTCACCTCCACCTAAAGTAAGTTGACCCACGATTTATGGGGGCGCTACAACATGGATCGGTTTTCTGCGGCCAGCTGCCAGCCCGCCCCGCTTTCGCACCAGTTTTCCCTCGACCAGATGCTCTTCCGACACCGCTTTCTCACGCCGAGGTGACTGCTTGAATGCTCTTCCACGCTCCACAAGTGCCGCCCGCACGGCGAGGCTGACTGCCTGGCTGCTGTGTGCAGCCCTGACCCCCGCGCTGGCGCAGACCACGACCCCGCCCGACCCCGCTGCCATCACCGTGCCCGCGCCGCCTGTGGCCCTGAGCAACGTGGTGCTGACCTTCGCGACCGTGCAGCAGGCCCTGCGCGGCTCGGCAGGCTGGCGCAGCGCCGAGGAGCAGTACCGGGCCGCCCAGTACACGCTCGACTCGGCCCGCGCCCGGGCCGGGCTGAACCTGACGCTGGGCGGCAGCCTGAGCGCGGGCAAATCGCCCATAGACAGCGGGGACTGGCAAGCGGTGAGCACCCTCACCGGCCAGGTCAGCGCCGCCGTGTTGCCGTGGGGAAGCGCCTTCGATGGGGTTCGCAGCGCCGAGCGGGCACTAAGCCGGGCCGCCCTCGACCTCCAGGACAGCCGCCAGACGCTGCTCGTGGGGGCCGCCCAGAGTTACCTCTCGGCCCGGCTCGCCGCCGAGCAGGAAGCGCTGAGCGCCGCGCAGGCCGCTCTGGCCAGCCAGCAGCTCGGCGTGGCCCAGCGCCAGCGCCAGGACAACCTGCTGAGCCTCGAAGATTTGCTGACCCGCCAGGGCAATCTGGAAAGCGCCCAGTCGAGCGCCGTGAATGCCCAGGCTGCCCGCGAGATCGGGGAGCGGCAACTGCTCAGCGACGCGGGGCTGGACGTGGGACTGGCGGCCCGGCTGATCTTGCCGAGCGCGCCGAGCTTATCGGGCACGCCCGCGCCGCTGGCCGATCTGCTAGGCAGCGCCATGAACCAGCGCAGCGAGATTCTGAAAGCCACCTCGCAGCTTCAGGAAGCCCGCGCCGCGCTCACCAGCGCCCAGCGCGAGCGCCTCCCTGATGTCTCGGCCAGCGTGAACTACGGCGAGCTGAGCCTGAGCGGGAGCGGCGGGCGCAGCGTCGGCGGCAGCCTCAATGTTAAGACCGGAGTGGTGGCCGCCACCTTCAGCTTGCCGACCAGCAGCGGCACCACGCCGATTCCCACCTCGCTCTCACTGGGCCTCACCGGCAGCTTCAATGTGCTGGGCACGGCCCCAAACGCGGCCATCGCCAGCGCCCAGAGCAGTGTGAGAAGCGCCGAACTGGCCCTGGAAAGTGCCCGCAGCAGCGTGGAACTCGGCGTGCGGCGCGCCTACAACGACGCCCTCAACACCCGCCGCCTGCTCGACGTGCAGCGCACCGCCCTGGTGCGGGCTCAGGCGGCCCTGACCTCCGCTCAGGCCCGCCTGAGCGCCGGACTCGGCACGGCACTGGACGTGAACGTGGCTAGCGTGGGCGTGCAGAATGCCCAGTTCGGCGTCGATCAGGCGCTCAACGCCGCGTACCTGGCCCAGGTGCAGCTCGCCGTGGCCAGCGCCCAGTTCGATCCGGCCCTGCTGCTGGTGTCGCTCAGTTCCGTGTCCACCACCTCCACCGTCCCCGGCCCCAGTACCCCTGACCCCGCCACCCCAGACCCCAATAACGGAGCCAAACCATGACGACCCCCAGCCGCACCACTGCCCGGCCCTTTACCCTCAACACCCTGGCCCTGCTGGCCGTCCTCAGCCTGGCGGCGCAGGCTGGCGCGCAGAGTGCGGCGCTCGATCTGGGCAGCGCCGTGACCCGCGCCCTGGCCAGCGGCCCCGACACCACCACCAGCCGCGCCAATCTGCAAAAAGCCCAGGCCACCATCAAAGCCGTGCAGGCCGACCCCACCAGCATCATCACCGATCAGGTCAGCGCCCAGCAGGGCTTAGAGAGCGCCCAGGTGAATCTGAGCAACACCAAGCTGACGGTGATGCAGACGGTGGTGACGCAGTACCTCAGTATCTATGAGGCCGAGCAGCGCGAGAACCTCAACGCGGCGCAGGTCAACTACTACAGCCGCAGCTTGCAGATTGCCCAGGCCCGCTTGGCCGCCAGGGTCGCCACCCCGCTCGATGTGACCAAGGCCCAGAACAGCCTGAGCAGCAACCAGCAGGAACTCGCCGACGCCAGGGCGCAGCGCCCGATTGCCGCCGCGCAGCTCGCCAAGACGCTGGGCCTCGGCCAGAGCACCGTGACGGTCAAGGCGCCGCCCGCGCCGCCCCAGCTCAGCGCCACGCTGGCCTCGCTGCAAGCCGGACTGGGGGACCGCCTGCCGACGCTGGTGCAGGCTGCGGGTGCGGTGCAGTCGGCCCAGCTCCAGGTCAAGGTCTCAGACAACGACTACACCCCGGTTCGCACCCTGCAAGACGCCCAGACCGCCCTGAGTAACGCCCAGCGGGACCTCGACAGTGGCCGCAAGGCCGCCCTCACCACACTCAACGACGCCTACCGCGCCGCTCAGAACGCCCGCGAGCAGGTCGGCATCAGTGCGGCCAGCCTCAATGCCCAGCAGACCACGCTGAATCAGGCCCAGGCCAAACTCAAGGCCGGCACCGCCGCCGCCATCGACGTGCAAAACGCCCAGGTCCAGCTGCTCTCGGCGCAGTTCGCACTGACCCAGGCCCAGGACGCGTCCTGGAAGGCGCTGACCGCGCTCTCGGTGGCCGCTGGCAAAGACGTGACGGGACTGGCGCAGTAATGAAGGCTGGCCGCCCCCCCTCACCGGCCCTGGCGACCCTGCTGGGTCTGGCGCTCTTGCTGGGAGCCTGCACCAAGCCCGCCGACAGCGGCACCGACGCGAAAACGACCGCCAGCACCACCAACAATCTCGACGCCGCGCCGCCCAAGAGCAGCGCCCTCGACGTCAGCGTGATCAAACCCACGCAGGGAGCGCTGAGCGTGAGCCGCACCGCCAGCGCCACCGTCACGGCGGTTCAGGACAGTCAGGTGGCGGCCCTCACCAGCGGCGCGGTGACGCAGGTGCTGGTCACGGCAGGCCAGAGCGTCAAGGCGGGCGAGGTGGTGGTGCAGCTCGACACCTCGGCGCTGCGCCAGACCCTGGAAAGTGCCCAGCTTCAGCTCAAGAACGCCCAGATCAACCTCTCGCAAACCCAGCGCAACACCAATCAGGGCACCGGGCAACTTCAGTCGGCCATCACGGCGGCGCAGGCCAACGCCGACAAGGCCCTGCAAGACGCCCAGTCGAGCCGCAAGCTGTACGCGCTCGGCGGCATCAGCCAGGCGGATCTGACCGCCAGTGAGGCGACCCTGGCCCAGACCCAGTCGGCCCTGGCGCTGGCCAGGAACAACCTGACCCAGAACGGCCAGAGCGGGGGCAGCAGCCTGGCCCTGCTGAAAAACCAGGTCAGCAGCGCCGAGGTGTCGCTGCGCCAGGCGCAGGAGAATCTGACCAAGGCCAGTGTGCGCGCTCCTTTCTCCGGCACGGTGGCGTCGGTCAGCGCCAAGCTGGGCGAGTACGTCAACACCGGCACCGCCGTGTTCCGGTTGGTGGACGGCAGCCGCCTGACCGCCGACTTCAACGTCTCACCGGGCGACGCCGCCGCGCTGAGCGCAGGCAGCAAGCTCAACTTCGACTACGGCGGCAAGACCTACCTGGCCGTCATCAAGGAAGGTGACCGGGTGACCGGCAGCGACCGACTGGTGCCGCTGACCACCCGGCTCTCCGGCGCGAGCGCCAGCACCCTGCCGGTGGGCGGGGTGGGCCAGATGCGCTACCGGGTCAGCCTGGCCTCCGGCACGTTGCTGCCCAGCGGAGCCATTCAAAACGACGGCGGCGACAACGCGGTGTATCTGGCCGACGGCGGCGCGGCCCAGCGTCAGACCGTTAAGATTCTGGCCGAGTCGCAGGGCAAGGTGGCGGTCAGCGGGATTCCGGCAGGCACGCAGGTCGTCTATCCGGTCCCGCCGAGCTTGCAAGACGGCGCGAGCATCAAGGTCGGTGAATAAAGTATGGCGGATCAGCCCCCAGGCGACGACAGCAACTTGATCGGCAAAATGCGCGCCCGGATGAAGGGCCGGGCGGAGGCGAGCGAGCAGGCCCAGGCGGAGAAGGTCAGCTTGACCAAGACGGCCCCCGCCGGCCCGCACTCCTCCGAACCGCTGCCCAAGATCAACCCGGCCATCAATTTCAGCGTGGCGCGCTACGTGTTTTCCATCGGCATCTTCGTGGCGGTGGTGCTGCTGGGCCTCCTCAACACCACCCGGCTGGGCGTCGAGCTGCTGCCCAACTTCGAGGTGCCGATCCTAGCGGTCTCCACCGGCTACAGCGGCGCGACACCCGATCAGGTGGACCGCGAGATCTCGCGCAAGATCGAGGACGCCATCAGCACCATCAGCGGCGTCTCGGACATCCGCAGCACCAGTACCAGCGGCCAGAGTGCGGTGATCATCACCTTTCAGGACGGCACCAACATCGATTCGGCGGCCAACAGCGTCTCGCAGTCAGTGGCGGCCATCCGAGGCACCCTGCCCAGCGACGCCGACGCACCGATCGTGCAGAAGTTCGACCCCAACGCCCAGCCGATTCTGACGCTGGCCCTGCAGGGCGGCACCGCGCGGGCCGCCGACGTGACCACCTACGCCACCGACACCCTGGTGCCCCGGCTCCAGCGGGTCGCGGGCGTGGCCGACATCACCGTGTCGGGCGGGCCGACCCGGCAGATTCAGGTGCTGATTGATCCGTCCAAGCTGCAAAGCTACAACCTGACCCCGGCCCGGCTCACGGCGGCCATCAATGCGTCGGCGCTCGATTTGCCTGCCGGGTCGCTGACCCAGAACGGCAGTTCCATCGGCTTCTCGACCCGCAACACGCCCACCAGCGTGCAGGACGTGGGCCGCATCACCGTGGACCCACAGACCGGGCTGAGTGTCAGTGACGTGGCGACGGTGCGCGACACCTCGGCGGCG
Organism: Deinococcus alpinitundrae; assembly: GCF_009982895.1. Lineage (GTDB taxonomy): Bacteria > Deinococcota > Deinococci > Deinococcales > Deinococcaceae > Deinococcus > Deinococcus alpinitundrae. The sequence continues at coordinate 96,668 of NZ_WXZL01000001.1, forward strand.
GCCACCAGCTACGCCCGCTTCAACGGCCAGCCCGCCGTGCTGCTGGGCGTGCGCAAGGCGTCCGGCACCAACTCGGTGTCGGTGGCCGACAGTGTGCGCGCCAGTATGGAAACGGTCAAGCTACCCAAAGGCTACAGCCTGTCCCTCTCGGAAGACTCCACCCGCACCACCCGCGCCACGGTGAATGACACCTTCAAGGAATTTCTGATCGGCATCGCGGCGGTGGGCGTGGTCGTGCTGCTGTTTCTGGGGCGGCTCAACACGGTCTTCGCGGTGGTGCTGGCCATTCCCATCTCAATCAGCGCCGCGCCGCTGCTCTACAGCTTGTTCGGCTTTACCTTCAACCTGATTTCCTTGCTGGCCATCATCGTGGCCATTGGCATCGTGGTGGACGACTCGATCGTGGTGGCCGAGAACGTGCAGCGCTACCGCGATCTGGGCTACAACCAGCTCAAGTCGGTGCTCTACGGCGGCTCGGAAGTGTTCTCGGCGGTCACGGCGGCCAGCTTCTCGTTGCTGGCTGTGCTGGTGCCGCTGAGCTTCATGCCGGGCATCCTGGGGCAGTTCTTCCGGCAGTTCGCCATCGGATTGATCGCTGCTATCGCCCTGAGCTGGCTGGAATCGCTGCTGTTTCTCACCGTCCGCATGGCCTACACCCGCGACCCCGACCCCATCGGCTGGCCGCAGTTTGGCAAGCTGCTGGGCCGGTTGCCGGAAATCATTCGGTGGGGCTTTGCGCGCCGCACCTTGCTGAGCGCCTGGGGCCTCCTGGGACTGGTGGTGTCCGGCGTGGGATTGGCCGTCGTCGCGCGCCGCACCGGCCCGGCCATCTTCGCCGCGCTGCTGCTCTACCCGCTGATCATCGGCGTGGTGCGCTACGTGCTGATGGCCTTGCTGGGTCTGCTGGAAGCGGTCACGACCACCCTGCACGGCATCGTCAACGGGGCCGTGATCCGGCTGGCGCGCGCCTACGCCCGCAGCGTGGCCTGGGCCTTGCCGCGCAACCTGCTGATCATCCTGCTGGCGGTGGCCTTCTTGTTCACCATCGCCATCCCCATCGGCAAGGTGGGCTTTGCCTTCGTGCCCAAGAGCGACGGCGGCATTCTGTCGGCCAGCCTGAGCCTGCCGGTGGGCACCAGCCTGGACCAGACCAACAGCGCGACGCGCAAAATGGAAGCGTACCTGCTGGCGCAAAAAGACGTGCGGCTGGTCTCGACCAGCGTGGGCAGCGGCTCCTCGCAGGGCACCGGGGCCAACGGCAGCACCATCAGCGTCACGTTGACCGACAAGAAGCTGCGCCCCGGCATCGACGATCTGGTCGCGCAGTATCAGCAGGGCCTGAAAAAGGTGCTGGCGGGCGTGCCGGTCGACACCCTCAGCGTGGCCGCCCAACAAAACGGCCCCGGCGGCTCCTCGGACATCAGCCTGGCCCTCAGCGCGCCCAATCAGGACCTCTTGGAAGCCAGGAACCGCGATCTGGTGCGGCTGCTGGGCCAGGACGCCAACCTCAGCAGCGTGACCAGCAGCCTGAGCGCCACCCGCCAGGAGCGCAACTTCGTGCCGAATCCGTCGCAGCTCGTCGGCTCGGGCCTGACCACCTCGGATCTGGCCCAGGCGCTCAGAAGCTACAACGACGGCAGCAAGGCGGGCAGTTTGCGCGACGGCGACAACAGCGTGGATATCGTGGTCAAGCTCGACCCGAGCCTGCTGCAAACCGAGCAGTCGCTCCTGTCGCAGACGGTCTACTCCTCGGCACTTTCCTCCAATGTGCCGCTCTCCAGCCTGGGCAGCTTCCGCCTTCAGCAAGCGCCCGCCACCCTCAACCGCTATAACAAGTCCTATACCGCCACCATCGACATCAACCTGAAAAAGGGCGGCCCCAACGCCTTCGCGTATCAGCAGACCGTCATCGACAACGCCACCAAGGCCGGGATTCTGGGCGGCGGGGTCGCGCTGGGCAACGCTTCGAGCTTCGGCTCGGCGGGCCTGACCGGCAACTTGGTGGTTTACGGCCCCGCCGTGCTGATCCTGGCGGTGCTGGCGACCTACCTGGTGCTGGGCAGTCAGTTCAACTCGTTTCGCTACCCGCTGTATCTGCTGCTGCCGGTGCCGCTGGCCATTGTCGGCGCGGTCTGGACCTTGTTCTTCTTCAAGACCTCGCTGGACGTGATCACCATTCTGGGCATGGTCATCTTGTTGGGCCTGGCGACCAAGAATTCCATTCTGTACCTGGAATTCGTAGTGGAACGCATGCGCCACCTGCCGATCAAAGAAGCGCTGATCGAGGCTGCCGAACTGCGCTTCCGGCCGATCATCATGACCACCGTGACGGTGCTGGTCATCAGCATTCCGCTGATCTTCGGCGGCGGCGAGGGCGCAGAATTCCGGCGCGGCCTGGGCATCGTGATTCTGGGCGGCGTCGTCACCGGTACACTGCTGACTTTCTACGTGGTGCCGAGCGTGTTCTACCGCTTCGAGAGAAACCGCCAGAAGCCGCGTGAAGTGGAGGCCGAAGCGCTGCCGGGCGGCGTCGCGCCCGCGACGGACTGAGCCTCACGGCGCGCCTCTGAACCCCTCCGCCCGAGCCTGGGCGGGGTTTTTTGTGGTGCGCACTCCGACAGACCAACATGAAAACCAGAGGAGCAGATTACCCGACCTGTTCCTCCGCTTTCGATCGATTGCAGTCCGTATCAGAAAATAATCGGTTTGATGCCCACGCTGTTCGCGCCGCAGGCCACGGTCAGCACCTTGCCGTTGGGCGTGGACGTGCAGCCGAGTGCACCCAGCGCGGAGAACGGCAGCACCAGGTTCTTGCCGTCCGAGATGGGGGCCAGCGGCAGGGTCACGCCGCCGCCGCCGAGCTGGGCGCTGGTCTTTCCCGCCGTGACGGTCAGGGTCGGCTGGCCGGTGCGCTCCAGCTTGAACTGCCCTGCGCCGAGTGAAGTCACGTTGGCCAGGCCCTTCAAATCACTGCCCAGCAGGTACGGCTCGCCCTTGACCGCGCCCGCCGGGGTGGCCGGGCGGCCCGCTGGGGCGACGCTGGGCGCGGGTGCCGCCGCCGGGGTGTCCACGACCACCAGGGTTTCCTTGGCAGAAATTTCGGCCAGCAACACCAGCGAGAGGCTCTTGCCACTGGTCACGGCCAGACTGCTGGCCTTGCCCGACAGCTTCCACTCGCCTGCCCGCGTGCCGAGCTTGGTTTTGATGGCGGGGCGCAGCGTTGAGGCCGAGTTGGCCGCATAGAGGCACAGCGCCCCGGCACTCAGCTTGAGCGCCTTGGGGCAGCCCAGCAAGCGGCCCGACACCACGCCGCTGACCTCAATGCCCAGCGCCGAGGCCGCATTGCCCGGCACGTTCAGGCGCACCGGCGCCTTGGGCGTGGCCGGAGTGGCTGGGGCGGGGCTGGTCGTGGTTGGAGCCGGGGTGGTCGGGGCCGCAGTCGCGGGGGCAGGCGTCGTGGGTGCGGCAGGAGCGGTGGTCTGGGCGGCGGCCTGGCCCGCAAGGGTGCCGGTCAGCAGCAGGGTCGCGGCCAGCAGGGCCGGGGGGCGAAAAGCCATCAACATGAAACGTATCCTAACGGCAACACATGAGTGTGCTCTTTAGGCTTGAGTCAGCTTGCATCAGATAATGGCGTGGAAACTTGCGCCGCCGAGACCGGGAGCCTGCGCTAAGCTCGGTGCATGGCCCTCAACGGCGGCTACACCTACCGCGAACACCTGGGCCAGCGCGCCGAGGGGCAGTGGCTGGTGCCGTACCTGGCAAAGCACTACCCGCACTCCACGCCCGAGGAGTGGCAAGTCCGGCTCACGCGCGGCGAGGTCACGCTCGGCGGAACGGTCGCCAGCGGCCAAGTGCGGCTCAGGGCCGGGCAGCAGCTCGTCTGGCAGCGCCCGCCGTGGCACGAGGAAGCCGCTCCGCTGCACTTCTCGCTGCTGCATGAGGACGCCGCCCTCATTGCCGTCAGCAAGCCCAGCGGCCTGCCCACCCTGCCCGGTGGGGGGTTTCTGGAACATACTTTGCTGTACCTCGTCCGCGCCGACTTTCCGGGAGCCAGTCCGCTGCACCGCCTGGGGCGCGGGACTTCGGGCATCGTGCTGTTTGCGCGCACCACTGCCGCCGCCTCCAGCCTGGGCCAGGCCTGGCGCGAGCAGCACATCGGCAAGTTCTATCTGGCGCTGGCGCAGGGCCGCCCCGAGCGAGACTGCTACGACATCGGCGCGGCGATCGGCCCGGTACCGCACCCCCGGCTAGGCGAGGTCTACGCCGCCAGCCCCAGCGGCAAACCCTCGCGCAGCCTGGTGACAGTGCTGGAGCGCCGAGAGCAGGGCACCCTGTTTGAAGTCGATATCCGCACGGGCCGCCCGCACCAGATCCGCATTCACCTGGCCAGCATCGGGCACCCGCTCATCGGCGATCCGCTCTACGCGCCGGGCGGCCTGCCGCTGGCCCACCTGCCGGGACTGCCCGGCGACGGCGGGTACTGGCTGCACGCCCACCGCCTGAAATTCCGTCACCCACTCAGCGGCGAGGACATGGAACTGCAAGCGCCGCCGCCGCCGATCTTGAGCCTAGAGTCTTGACAGGCAGCGGCGCGTCCGGGTGTTCTTAGCCCGGCGGCGTTCCGAACACCAGCGGCGCGTGGCCGGGCGCGACCTTGGCAGCGAATTCGTTCAGGCCCAGACGGTCCGGGGCTTCCAGGTGGTAGCGGAAGTTCCAGAGGTAGTGCTGCACCACGCGGGCGGGCAGGCCCAGCTTGCGGGCGTGGCGCTCGGCCACCTCGCTCAGGTGGCCGATGCCGCTGCGCCGCGCCTCGCGCATGGCCTGCACCAGCGCGGGGGGTGGCGGCGCCGCCTGGCGGTAAGCCCACACCGCGAACACGAAGGGATGGCCGGTGAGTTCAAACCACTTCTCGGCCAGATCGGTGACGGTGACGCCGCCGCGCGTGTGCGGCAGGGCGGTCATGGTGGTGGCCTCGGTGAGCGGCCCGACCACCCCGTACCACTCGCGCAGGGCGCTGTCGCCGATGCGCAGCACCCCGTCGTAGCCGGAGGCCAGCAGTTCTTGGGCGTTGCCCTCGGCACGCTCCAGCACCGGCATGACGCCGCTCTCGCGCAGCAGCACTTCCAGCAGGGCCACGCTGGTGGCACTCTGGGCAGTCAGGGCCACCCGTTTCAGGTCGCGCCAGGGCACCCGGTGAAACAGGTTGACGCTGTAGACCGGCCCCAGCACCGAGACGCTGAAATCTGGCAGGGCGGCCAAGCTGTCCGCGTTGCGGATAAACTCCACCGCGCTGATGTTGGCGATATCGACCTCGCCCGAGAGCAGCGCCGCATTCATCTGGGTGGGCACGCCCGTCACGGCGCTCACGTCCGGCGGCAACTTCAGGTCGTCGAGAATCGGGGCCACGTTGGTGTAGTGAATCCAGCCCGCCCGGTAGGGTGCTGGCGCGATCAGACGCCCACCGCCCGCGCCTCCTCGGCCTCGGCTCCCCTACCGGTGTCCAGCACCGCTTCCACGTCGGGGTAGCGCAGAATCTGGAAGTAGCTGTTGCGGATGGCGGGCCGGAATCCGGCGTCGTGGGCAATACGGGTGAGTTCGCGCACGGTGGCCTTGTGCCGCCCGCCGCCGCCCGCCGCCGACACCACGTTTTCTTCCAGCATGGTGCTGCCTAGGTCGGATGCGCCGTAATACAGCGCCGCCTGGGCCACCTTGAAACCCTGGGCGGGCCACGATGCCTGGATGTTGGGCTGGTTATCGAGCGCGATGCGGGCGATGGCGAGCTGCTGCAAGTACTCGTGCGCCGACGCGCCGGGGGCCTTGCCGTGCAAGCGGGTGTGCTCGGTTTGCAGGCTCCACATGGCAAAGCCCGCGAAGCCGACGCCGTAGTCGTGCAGGGCCTTGTCCTGCTGGTCGCGGATCTTGATGAGGTGGCTGGCGCGCTGGGCATAGCTCTCGCCGAAGCCGATGACCATGGTCGAGATGGTGTAGAGGCCCTTGCGCTGCGCCGCATCGAGAATGCGGAACCAATCAGCGCTGCGGATGCGGGCCGGGGCCGCCTTGGCCCGGATGTCGTCTTCCAGAATCTCGCCGCCCGCGCCGGGCAGGCCGTCCAGGCCCGCTGCGATCAGCGTGTCGAGCAGGGTGTCGAGGTCCAGACCGAAGGTCTTTTCCATGAACAACACTTCCTCGGGGCTGAACGCCTCGATGCGGATGCTGGGGTGGTGCAACTTGACATAGCTGAGCAGGCCGGTGTAGTACTCCAGCGGCAACTCGGGGTTGACCCCGCCCTGCATCAGGATGCGCGAGCCGCCCACCGCTTCGAGTTCCACGATCTTGGCCGACACCTGCTGGTAATCGAGGGTGTAGCTGTCTTTCTGGCGCTTGGTGCGGTAGAAGGCGCAGAAGTTGCAGCCCACGTTGCAGATGTTGGTGTAGTTGATGTTGCGGTCGATCAGAAAGGTGACCGTCTCGGGGTCGCTGCGGCGCAACCGCAGTTGGTGTGCCACCGCCGCCACATCCGGCAGCGGCAGCGAGTATAGGGCCGTGATTTCGGCGTGGTTGAGCCGCTCTCCGCGCTCAGCCTTGGCGAGCAGGGCGGCGTCATCTGGAGTCAGGCGTGTCATGAAGGCAGTTTAACACCGCCGGGAAAGGGAAAAGTCCCTGAACGGCTACAGAGGCGGCCCGGCTTTTTCCTGGGTCCTCGGTGGCCTGCCGCACCTGTTCATGGTCCGTTCAAGGGGCCGGGAACTAGTCACAGAGCAAGGGAAAGCAGCGGGAAGGCACGCTTTCCGCTCCCGCATGCCGAGCCGCCCGGCCCCAGCATGCCCAGCCCCAAATTCTTCGCCGTGCGCGGATGCTGCTCGCCACTCTCGCCAGTTCGCTCGGCAGCGCCTCGGCCCAGACCCGCGCCGCGCTAACGGCCCGGCCACTTCAGCCGGTGCAGATCGTCCAGACCCTGCCCATCAAGCCCGTCATGCCGCCGATTCAGGCGTTGCCGACACACCCCTCCCGGACGCCAGCGGGCTGCACATGGGTGTATCTGAACAGCTGGCACCTGATGTGTGGGGGCAAGGTCAGCCTGAATGCAACCCTGGCCAACGCGCTCAGGGACCGTAGCTGATCTCCGGAAGCGTGCCGCAGCCGCAGGCCCTGCCCACCAAACCCGGCGATGTCGGCGGCGTCTGGTCCTCCTCTTCCGGCTGGCGGTTGGCCTGCGCCGAATCCTCCCCGACCCCGCTCCTGTTCACGAACTGAATTCCAGGTGGGGGCGTGGCATCTCTCCCGTGCTGCCCACCAACCCGCCGCGCCACAGCAACACGTCCACGTCGGCCTGCTGCTCGCGGCGGCTGGTCAGCACCTGCACCCGCAGCGGCCCGAAGCGGCGCTCGGCGTTCACGTCGCCCTGCGCGCCGCTTTTGACACTGGCCTCCACCCAGCTCTTGAGGGCAGGCAATCGCTCGGCGCTGAGCTGAAAGCAGCTCGTGGCTGCGCCCGAACTGAGCCGGGCCATCAGCTTGCCGATGGTGGGACCGCTGCGGGCCAGGTTGTGTGCCAGTGTCTGGTCGCCGCCCAGATATGTCAGGTGGACCTTGTTGGTCATCAGGTCGGCCCCGCTCCCCAGCACCAGGCTCCACTCGCCGCCGTAAGCGTTGGGCATCAGGGTGTAGCCGCGCTCACCGCGCCCGAGCCGCTCGGCACTCACCCTCGCGGCGTCATGAAAGACCCCGCCCGCGTAGATGAGTTTCAGATACCGCTCGCTCGCCGCCTCGGTCTGCGCGGCGAGCATCAGGGCCAGGTGGGCGGACGGGGTGCGGGGTTTCATGACCCAGTCTACGGCACCCGGCCAGCGGCAACCCGGCGCTTTCTTTTCCTTACAATGTCCTCTACTGCTGTTTCTGAACGCCGGGCAAGCACTAGGATAAATGCCTGATGAGTGTCTTACCGTCCCCTTTCGAGCTTGCTTCAGCCCTCTCCTGGGGCAGGCGTGCTGAATTGCAGTGCGCTTGAATACTGGCGGAGAACCTGAAATGGGCCATGCCCCAGGGGATTCTGCGTCTGGACGCCCATCCCCGGATCTGCGCCAGCAGGCCGAGGACCGACTCCTGACGCAGCCGCTGGCGGGGACCACGCCGACGCTCGAGCAGCTCCAGCTTGAATTTCAGCTTCAGCAGCACGAACTTCAGGTACATCAGGTCGAGCTGACGCTGCAAAACGAGGAATTGCAGCGCAGCAATTCGGAACTCGAGCAAGCCCGCGACCGCTACCGGCGACTCTACGACCTGGCTCCGGTGGGCTACTTCTCGCTCGATCCGGGCGGACACATCACCGAGGTCAACGCGGCGGGCCGGGCGCTGCTGGGCCTGGGGCGCGAGCAGCTTCTGGGGCGGCGCTTCCTTCTGTTCGTCGACGAGGCGTCGCGCACCTCGCTGGCCGCGCTGCTCAAGCGCCTGAACGGACCGGGGCAGCCGCGGGGACAGCGGCTGGAACTGCGGCTGCTGCGCCAGGGTTCGGACGTCCTCGACGGGCAACTCGACGCCGTCATGAGCGGCGCGGACATTCAGGTGGCCGTGACCGACATCTCGGCGCTCAAGGGTGCGCAGGCCGCCATTCTGGCGCTCAACGAAACGCTGGAGGAGCGCGTCGCCGAGCGAACCACCCAGATTCATGAACTCAACGAGGAACTCGAAACCTTCGTGCATTCCACCATGCAGGCCCTCGACACCCCGCTGCGCCACATCGGCAGCTTCGCGGCCCTGCTGCGCCAGAAATTGCCTCAGCTGACCGACCCGCCCGCCGACCACACCCAGCAGCACTACCTTCAGGAAGTGGTGAGCGCCGCCGAACGGGTGCAGGTACTGGCCGAAGCGCTCACCGAGTACTTCCGGTTGGGGCGGCAGCGGGCGCGCTTCATTCCGGTGAGCCTGGAAAAAGTGCTGACCGAGGTGCGCAAGACCCTGCGGCCCCAGCTCGAGGGCCGCGTCGTCACCTGGACGCAGGAACCACTGCCCACCGTCACCGGCGACAGCCGCACCCTGCAACTGGTGTTCTTTCATCTGCTCGACAACGCCCTGAAGTTCAGCGCCGCGCGCCCCGACGTTCAGATCCGCATCAGCGCCCAGGAAAACGCCCGCGAGTACGTCATCTTGATCGAGGATAACGGCGTCGGCTTCAACATGCGCCAGAAGGGGCGGCTGTTCGCCTTGTTTCAGCATCTGCACAGCGCCCAGCAGTTCACGGGGCTGGGACTGGGGCTGGCAATGGTCAAGCGGATCGTGCTGCGTCACGGCGGGCGGGTCTGGGGCGAGGGCAAGGAAGAAGAGGGCGCGCGCTTCTGGGTGGCGCTGCCCAAGCGCCCGGCACAGCACCACTGAGATTGAGCGGGGGGTCGGCCGCCGGGGGTGGAGAGAGGCGGCGCAGGCTTACTCGGACGGGTCGGAATCCGGTGGCTCGGGCCGCACGCCGGAGGCCGCGCCGGGCTGGGTCATCGGGCGGTCCATCAGGTCCAGATCGGTAAAGGTCACCACCAGGCCGTCGATGAAGTTGCTGGCGGTGCGGTAGGGCGTGATGCGCAGCAGATACCAGTGGTCGTCCTGGGTCTGCACCTGGGTCTCGAACGGCAGCAGGGTGTCGAGCACCTGGGCCACGTCGCGCAGAAAATGCTGGTAACGCAGCTTGAGCGAGAAGTCGCCGATGGGCCGCCCCACGTCGCTGGGCAGCAACCGGATCAAGCTGGCAAAGCGCGGCGTGAAGCGCTTGATTCTGAAGTCGTTGCCGAGAAAGAGCGTGGCGATTCCGGCACTTTCCAGCAGGTTGTTCATGTCGTCGTTGGCCTGGGCCAGATCGGTGATGACGCGCTGGTGCTCGCTGTTGGTGGTGATCAGCTCCTCGTTGAGCGACTGCAATTCCTCCTTGGAGGTCATCAGTTCCTCGTTGGTGCTCTTGAGTTCCTCGATGGTGGTCTGGTACTCCTCGTTGGTGCTCTTGAGTTCTTCGAGCGAGATCAGCATTTCCTCGATATTGGCCTGCAAGGTCTCGCGGGTGTACTGCAAATCGCGGGTCAGGCCCTGCACCTGATCGAACTGCTCGTCCGGCGCAGCCGGCAGCGGCAGGGCTTCGGTCAGCTGCTCACCGAACACCAGCATCATCAGGCCTTCTTCCGGGCCGTGCAGGGGCCGCACGGTGATCTGCGCGATCGATCCCGGCGTATCCGGCTCGGTGCTGACCCGGCGTCGCCGCACCGTCACCTCGCGCTGCTCGGCGCGCACCACCTTGAGTGCGGCGGTCAGGCCGTAGCGCACATCGGGCTGCACCATTTCCAGCACGTTGTTGGGGCTGCCCGCGCCGCTGGGCAGTTCGAGGTAGCGGGCCGTCTTCCAGGTCGCTGGATGCCAGGTCCTGCTGGCTGGACTGCGGGATTCGGGACGCTGGGCTGCCGGGCGCGGCGCTGGGCGGCTCCGGCGGCCAGCCGTAGGCCTCGATAGGCTGGGTCGCGGCCAGTCGAAGCGGCCCGATACGGCGGCGCACCGCCTCGGCTTCTTGGCGGTAGAGTTCGGCGCTGGCCGCCTCGCTGGCCTCGGCGCTGTGCTTGGCCAGGTGATCGAGCAGCATCACGTGTTCTTCCAGACCGCGCACCGCGTTCCACAAACTGACTTCCCCGGTCTGACGCAGCTCGCTCAGCAGCGCCTGGGCACTGTAGGCGTGCCCGGTGTGGCAGCGAAAGCGCAGTGCCCGGCCTTCCTGAAGCTTGACCATCACGCCGTGACACTCCGGACAGGTAAAGGCCGTGAAGGCCCCCTCGTTGAGAATGCCCGCTGCGAAGGCGTTGGCTCCCTCGGCCACGCCGACCTCCAGTTCCAGGCGCTGCAGTTCGCGCTCCGTCATTTCAGCGTCCTCCTGGCCATCATTTGGCCTCCCGAAGCCCGGCACGGCCAGTATCGTCTGCAAACGCGCCGCGATGCCCTGCACCGGCAAGATGGCGTCCACCTCAGTATTTTGTAGGGCGCTCAGCGGCATCCCCGGATAAAGGGCCTCTTCCGGGTGCTGCACGATGACCTGCCCGCCCAGGCGCTTGATGGTCCACAGCCCCGAGGTCCCGTCGCCGAGCATGCCCGAGAGCAGCACCCCGATAACGGCGGCGCGGTGGGTGTAGGCCGCCGAGCGAAACAGCACGTCAATGCTGGGCCGCGAACGGTTCTCGCGTGGGCCGAAGCCCAGCCGGAGCTTCTCGCCCGCGATCAGCAGGTGCCGGTTGGGCAGCGCCGTGTAGAGATGTCCGGCTTGCAAGACCTCCCCCTGCTGGGCCGGATGCACCGGCAGGTCGCTGACGGCCTGCAAGATCTGGGGCAGGTAGCTGGGCATGTCGGGCGGACAGTGCAGCACCACCAGCACGGCAGCAGGCAGTCCGGCAGGCAGGCGCGAGACGAGGTCTCTGAGCGGTTCGAGCGCGCCCGCCGAGCCGCCGATCACCACCACAGGGAGGGGCGCTGCCGCCTGGTGGTGGCTGTCCGGCGTGCCGGGGTCCGGGTTGGCGTTCTGACTGTTCATCTCTGCCCAGCTTCACCAAAGCGGACGCACCGGACAGTCAGGGAAAGTAAAGGTAGCTTCATCTTTTTTGGGTAATACAGCCATTTTACTGGCATATGTCTTCATGATTTCTAGATCCGCCACACTAATTCGACTCACCAATGAGAGATGATGCTGCACTCCAGAATGCCCCAGCTCTATCCGGAACTCATTCCTGTTCGCTGCACCTGGCAGCCCGGTTCCTTCGATACCGTGAAGGTGCAGGCAGGCCAACACCGGGTGTCGCTCAAGCTGTACACCATGCACCGGATGTTCGGCCCGCAGGCGATCAACGACCTGTTTTTGTCGGGCCTGTTCTGCACCTCGCTGGGCGAGCAGACGGTGCAGGCGCTGCTCGGCGAGGCGGGGCCGCCGGGCAGCGCCGAGGAGAACTGAAGCGGGCGCGGCCCCGCGCTCAGGCCGGTTCCGAGGCCGCTCCCTGTGCGTCAGCGGCGAGCGGCTTTTGCCACAGCAGCAAGCCCAGCGCCGCCACCGTGCCGAAAGTCGCACCGGGGCCGAAGCGCGAGTAGAGCTGTCCGCCGCCCAGCGGCCCGGCGACCTGCGCCAGTGAGCCGAACGACTGCGCGCCGCCCTGCACCTGCCCCTGGGCCCCGGCGGGCGCAGCGATGGAGATCAACGTGTTCTGTGAGGCGGTGAAAATGCCCTCGCCAACGGCGAAAAGCAGCGTGCTGACATATAACAGTGCCGGGTACGTGAACAGGGGCAGCAGCGCCATCCCGAGCATCCCGGCAGCTCCCAGCGAGATGCCCAGGATCGCCACGCCGCGTTCTTTGAGGGTCTTGATCAATCGCGGCAACACGAAGCCCTGCGCCACGATGTCGGTTGCGCCGACGATAATGAACAGCGTGCTGGCCTGCGACGGTTCCCAGCCGAGGACCTCGTGCTCCAGCAGCGCCAGGGTCACCTGCATCACCGACAGCGGCAACAGGAACATGACGATGACCGTAACCAGCCGCCGCACCGCCGGATACGCCAACGCGCCCGAGAGCTGTCGCAGCGGGTTGAGGTGTGAGGGGTCGAAGTGCTTGCTGCGCCGCGAGACGGGCAAACTTTCCGGCAGCACGAACAGGCCCCACAGCGCGTTGAGCGCACTGAGACTGAGGTGCGACGCCAGGCCGCCGAGCGCCGGGCCGAGGATGAAGGCCGCGCCCGTCGTCGCATCGATTTGCCCGAAGATCTTGCCGCGCTCTTCCTGCGGCGTGATGTCGGCCACGTAGCCGAACAGTGCGCCGAAGCCGCGCGCGAACAGGCCGTCGATGCGCCCAAAAACAGCACCCACCAGCTGCCACCGATGCCGAAAAGGATATAGCCGATGGCCGAACCCGTGAGGATCAGGATGGGACGGCGTCCGTAGGCGTCGCTGATGGTACCCAGCACCGGAGCCGAGAAAAACAAGATGAAGGCATAGGCCGCGCCCAGCATCCCGATGACGGCGGCCTGCCGCGAGATTTGCGCCACATATTCGGCGACGATGTAAGGCAGCACCGGAAAGACCAGGCTGATGCCCATAGCAAACAAAAAAGCGGTGACGAGTAAGAAGAGGAGCGGGACTTTCTTGGGGGAGATGAGGTCATGGGCGCAGGCTAGCTGGGCGGCTGCGGCGGGATCTTGAAGAAACGCGGCAGGCTTACTCCGGCACTGCATTCATTGGCACGGGGTCTGGCCACATGGGATGCGGATCTCTGGGGGCGTACTCCCGCGCCCTGACGAATTGTCCGAACAGGCCCGGTGTCATGAACGACAGCGCCTTGAACTCGCGTGTCAGGTGCGCTTGGTCGGCAAAACCGAGGTCGTAGGCAAGGCCCGCCAGCGAGAGGCCAGGATCGGCGAGCAGGCGATTATGGACTTCCTCAAAGCGGATCAGCCGCACGAGGGTCTTGGCGTTCACGCCGACTTCCGATGCGAACAGGCGCTCCAGCTGGCGCTGGCTCAGGTTCAGCTCCTCGGCCAGCGTCCCCAGCTTGACCTGTCCCAGACGGGTATACAGCGTCTGCGCCGCTTTGACGCCGCTTCCCAACGCGCGGCCGCGCTCGGCGAGCAGGGCCAGCAGCCAGGCGTCCAGCGTCTGCCGCGCCTCCTCCCACGCGCCCAGCTCCACGAGGGCAACGAGGGTGCGGGTGATCGCCGGATACTGGAGGCTGAGGTCAAGCGTGAGCATGTGGGCTTCCCAGCCAAACAGTTGCCGCGCCGCCCACGGAAAAATCTCCGTGCCCAGCGTCCTGCTGACGCCCTGTGACACCGCTCGCAGCGGCGTGAGGCTCAGCCCGGAGAGCAGGGCGTCCGGCATCCGCTCCAATGCTTTGTCCAGCAGCGAACCCTGCCAGGTGAAGCCGACCGAGAAGGTGAGTCTGACCAGGCGTTCCGGCAAGAAGCGGTGTTCCTCGGTGTCGCCGTGGTGCAAGTCGGAGACCTGAAAGTAATTGCGCACCAGCGGGCGCAGGCGGGCGTCGGGCAAAAACTCGCGGTAAGCCACGCGCCCACTCTGGCAGACGGCGGGCGCGGGCGCATCCGCCGTTCTGCGGGGGCCAGGCTGCCTGATCTGTTCAAGACAAGTTCAAGCGGCGCGACGGAAGCGTTTCAATCGAAGAAGGGGAACGTCCATGTTGATGGGGGCAACGAAACGTACGATTACCCCTGGCGTTCAGCGGCGCGACCGAAAATCGCTGACCTGTTGTTGCCCAACGTCGGGGCGGCTTCAAACCTTCTGGGACGCCCACTTCGGCTAAAGACCGCACTCATGTCGAACAGCGGCTCGTTACTCCATCCCGACGCGCGGCCACCCTCTTTCGCTTCAGGGGGCGCTGCCCACATCCAGCATCCGGGTCAACTGGTAGAGGTCGGCTTCGGCCTGAGGATCGGGTTTGAGCACCCGCTCCACACTGGCGGCCTGGCGCAGACGTTCCTGCAACGCCGGGGCGGTGTCGGTCGGATAGCGCTGACGCCAGAGGGCCAAAGCTCCGGCCACTTGGGGCGCGGCAAACGAGGTGCCCTGGTTCGCTGAACTTTCCTTGCCGTCAGGGCCGTTGGCCCAGACCAGGGTGCCGGGCGCGAGCACGTCCACCCAGCTTCCCCGCACCGAGTAACGTGAAGTCCGCAGGTGGGCCGGGTCGGCCACAGGCTGCTCGGCGGCCCCCACCGCCGTCAGGTTGGAGAGGTCGAGCGCTGCCGGGTACTGCCGCACTTCATAGAGCGCGCCGCTCAGGTACTCGGTCCAGTCGTTTCCCGCCGAGGCGACGACCTGAACGCCGTATTTGGCAGTCTGCGACAGGACCTTGCGCAGCACGTCACGCTCGAAGTCGCCAGTATCGCCGCCGAGACTCAGGTTGACGATCAGTGACCCGAGTTGACTCCGGGTTTGTGCCGTGGAAAGGGCCCAGCACAAACCGCGCACGACATCGCCGACCCGGCATTGCCCGGCCGCGTTGCAGACCTTGAGCGGCAGGACACTGGCTTCCGGGGCCACACCGTAAGGCACCCCCGCAGCCAGGCTGGCGACCTGGGTGCCGTGCCCAGTGGGAGCGCCCGCCACCCTGAAATCGTCGTCGGTGACCCTCGCCAGATCCTGGTTGAGCTGGCTTTCCCGGGTGAACTGCTGGCCGGGCAGCAGCCGCGAGCCGAACGGCTTCAGGCCCAGCCCCAGCCCCGATATCCCGATCCCGGTATCGAGGACGGCGATCAAGCTGCCTTTGCCGTTCAGGCCACGGGCGGCGGCTTTGGGAGCGCCGATCACCTCAGCGGCCTTCATCGGAACCAGGCTGGGGTCCGGCTGGGTCGGGGAAGCACCGGTTGAGCTGATGGTGCGCGGATTGACCCCCAGGATCACCCCCGGATACTGGGCAGCGTCAAGGTCGAGCTGCTCCAGCAGCGCCTCGAAGTCGGAAGCGCTCCCGCCGAAACTGGCCTCGACGAGCGATCCCTGGCAAGCGGAGGAGGGGTACAGCGGGATGAACGTGTCGATCTTCGGTTGCAGCTTGTGGCTCCAAAGGATTCGCTGCAAGTCACCCTGCGTCCGACCCGGCGCGAGCAGAAAAAGCAGGCCGCCCGGCTGATCGGCCAGGTAGGAGCGTCCCAGCACGTAGGTCGTGCGGCCCGCCATATTCGGCCCGTCCCGGATCTCCAGGGTCTGGGGACCGCCCCAACCGCCCTTGCTCCCGCCCGGCACCGTGAACGACACCACACTGCCGACGCGGGTCGAGGGCAGCAACTGGCCCGCGATGTAGATCTGCGGCGATATCGGAGTCCAGTTCAGGGTGGCGCTGGTCGGGTTACCCAGCGTGATGTACTTGGGCAGCCGCGCAGGCGTGAAGGTGCGCTGGATGTTCATGCCCATACCCTCAAGCCGCGCCGCCGGCGCAGCGCCGGAAGTGGGCTGCGGCAAGACCGCCTGGCACCCGGTCAGCAGGAGCAGCGCGGCGACACTGGTGAACATTTTATGCATGTTGGGTCTCCTGGGCGGAGCTGACAGCGGGGAAGCGGAAGTCTGGACGCGGATACCTGAACTCAGTGTGCCCTCTCACCCCTTAACGACCCATGATCGTTTCTACCGGGCTCGGCGCTGGCCCCGTCAGGCCCTGCCGGAACGCTTCCAGATCAGCTCTGAACTCGGCGGCCGTGGTCACGAAACCGCCGCGTTCGAGCAGCTCGATGGCCTGTTCCCAGGCGGGCAGGTCACGTTCGAGTTCGGCCAGATTGGCGAGCAGAATGGCCGTCATCTGAATGTCGCCCGTTCGCTCACACAGCGCCAGACCTTGGCGGTAGGCGTCCTTGGCCCGCTGCGGCTGCTCGGCGTGCCACAACACCCCCAGGCTGTTCCAGGCAATCTCGGCGGGCGTCAGGGCACCGCTCTCCATGCCGAGCGCGATGCCTCGCTCGAAGGCCTGCTGCGCCTGCGCCAAATCACCCTGGGCCAGGTACCCGTTTCCCATGTTGGTCTGTACCGTCGCCTGCGCCGAGAGGTCATCTTCAGCCGCTTCGAGCACCTCGGCGAAGGCGGCGGCAGTGGGCTGCCCCAGAACGACGCGGGCAGCGGCGCGGTTGTTGAGCGACCACAACCAGCGCGATCTCTGGCCGGTGGCCTGCCACAGCGTCGCCGAGCGGCTGAACAGGGCCAGCGCTGCCGCGCCGTCGCCGGAGCGCAGTTCGAGTTCCCCCAGGGTATTGAGCGCTTCGGCCTCAGCCTCCAAGGGGCCGCCCAGCGCGGCCTGAGCAGCCTGGCGGGCCGGGCCGGGAAAGCCCAGCTTGAACAGCAGGCGCGAGCGCAGCGCCTCGACCTCGGCGGGGTTGGGCGCAGGGTCGGGACTGCCCTGACTGCCCAGCTCACCGAGCAGCTCCAGCGCCTGCTTGAAGCTGTTGCCGCGCTCCAGGGCGCGGGCCCGCAGCAACGTCAGCGTGGGGGAAGGTGGGGCGTCGCGCAGCAACTCGGCAGCCTTGCGGGCAAAACCGCGCCGCAGCATTTCCTGACCCCAGTCCTGGTAGGCCAGTTGCACCCGGCGCAGGTCCGGAGCCTCCCAGAGGGCGCGAGATTGCTGATACAGGGCCAGCGCCGGACCCGGCGGCAACTGTCGGGCCAACGCCAGGCTCAGCAGTTGCCGGTTCAGCGGCGGCCCGCTTTCCAGATGGGCCAGCGCCACCGCTCTCCCCCGCACCGCGCCGGAGGGTTCGACCAGTCCAGCTCCCAGCAGCCGGGTGTGGCTTTGCACCAGCGCTGCGCCGGTCCAGCCCAGGGCCTGGCGGGCCACGCTCAGATCGGGGTCGGGCAGCAGCGTCAGGGCAGCGTAGAGCGCCCGCTCGTCCTCGCCTAGCCGCCGCAGCCGGGCACCCAGTTCGCTTTCCAGTGCCTCGCCGCGCAGAAAAGCGCCGACCAGCGCGGGCACGCCGCCTGTGGCCGTGTGGGCACCGGGAAAAGCACTCAGCTCGGCTGCGCTCAGGGTGCCCAGCTCCAGGCTGAGATCGACCGGCAGCGCGGCCTCACCCGGCCCGGTCAGCACCACCACGCACGCTGGGCGCAACTGGGCGAGCCGGGTCAGCAGGGCCTGGCTCTCGGGGTCCATCTGCGGCCAGTCGTCGAGCAGCAGCAGGCCGCCCAAATGTTCGGCCGCGTGGGCCAGACGGCGCAACAAGGTCGCCGCGTCGCCGGACGGATCGCCCAGCAGCGGCTCCAGTGTGGCGTAGGGCAGGCCCGAACGCGCGCTCAGCAGCAGGCCGCCCCCCAGCGAAAGTTCGCGCAGCAGAGCGGTTTTGCCCAGCCCCGCGCCGCCGCGAACCCAGGCCCATTCACCGGGGTGCAGGGCCGCCAGCTGGCGCACTTCGGCGCTCCGTCCGGCAAAGGGCGGTGTCAGGTGGCTGCGCACGGTCTCCGCCGGGGCGCTGAGCGGGAGGTCCAGCTCGCGGGCCTCGCGTTCCAGAACGCCGCACAGGGGGTGATCGGTGGCGCGCAGCAAGCGGTAGACGCGGGGCAGATCCTCGGGTTCGAGCGGTGGCGCACCGGGCACCCGGTAGGCGGCCTCGGCGTGGGCGGCGGCGGCAGCAAAGCGGGCCGAGGCCGCGTCCTGCTCGGCCTGGTGCAGCAGTGCCGAGCGCCACTCGCGGGCCAGTTCCTCGCGGGTATTCAGCAGCCATTCTTCGAGTTCCTCACCGATCTCGTCACCGCCCACGCCATCGGCGAAGGCACCGGCGTAGAGCACCCTGGCGACGCCGAACTGACCGGAACGCAGGGCGGCGCGGAGTTCAGCGGCGTCACACCCGGCGGTGGCCCACATCCGGCTCTCGTCGGCCTCAGCGCTGTTCATTTTTCGCAGGTGGGCGAGTGCCACGGCCAAGTTGTTCATCGGGTTGGGCGCAGCGGGCCAGAACAGTTCGGCCAGAAAGCGCCGGGGCTGTGGGCCTTCCAGCGCGAGGTAAGCCAGCAGCAGCAGGGGCTTTTCGCGGCGAAACTTCTCGCCCTCAAGCCGCAGCCGCCCCAGCGTGTTGAGCTTCACACTTTAGTTTAGTCCTTTTGGAGGCAGTGTCCGGCCCTCTGAGAGCGGCGCGGGCGGGATTGATCATGGCTGGTGATCATGGACCGGTAAAGGGGTGGCCCGTACCTTCAGGGCAAGAGCGGCACACTCCGCTCCGCACCGATCACCCGGAGGCCCACCGCCACCTCTCGCCCCGCCGCTCAAGTCGGCGCTGTCTTACCGGAGGAAAAAGCCATGAAGCTCCCCATCCCCATGACCAGCCTGGCCCTCGGCACCACCCTGCTGCTCGCCCTCTCCGCCTGCGGCACCACCCCCAGTGCTCCAAGCGTCCCAGACGCCAGCCTCAGTGGCCAGGCCATCAACTGCCCCGACCATGATTGCAGCGGTCCCAGTCCCGTCACCCCGCTGCCGCCTACGCCACCGGTCACCCCACCCCCCCCGGCCTCCAGCTTGCCCGGCAGCGGCCCCAACATCCGGCTCAAGGTCGTCATCGACAGCGTCACGGCCCGTGACAACATTGAGTGGACCGGCGTGGACGAGTTCTACCTGCTGGGCGACCTGCTGGTGTCCAAGCCGGACGGGTCCAGAAAGTCGGTGCCGCTCGTGGTTCCCACCTTCGGCATCAACGAGGGCCAGACCCACGTGCTCAATCAGGTGGTCCTCAACGAGGTGGTGACGCCCGGCTCGGACGTGATCGGCAAGATGACGGCCTTCGACGAGGACTTCAGCAAGGACTGGCTCAGCGTCCGGGAAAAAGTGATCGCCGCCGCCAACGCCGCTGCCTCCGGGGCCGCCCTGCTCGGGCCCAAGGGCGTGGTGGTGGCGGGCATCCTCAAGGGCATGATTTCGGTGGCCGATCCGATTCTCAGCTACGTCGATCACGACGACAAGCTGGGCGACATCAATGTGGCGTCGACTGTTCTCAGCTACAGCATGGTGCCCAAAATTTTCTACAAGGCCCGCCTGTACGCGAATGGCTGGTACGACTCCTTCGATTACGACGTGCGCTATCACATCGAAGCCGAGCGCACGACCAGCGCCCTGACGTTCTAGGAAACCGTCTTCAGCCTGAACGCGGCACACCGCACCCGGTTCAGCCGCCGCGTTCTTCCTGAGCCGCAGCCCTCAGACCGACGCCTCCGCCGAACGCTGCGGAGGGTGGGAAACCCATGTCTTTGCAACCCCGACCGAGCGCCGCCAACCTTCCTCACCGCCTTCCTACCGTTCCAAAAGGAATTCGTCATGTCTAACCTCATCCCTGTGCAGGCTCGTCCGACCCGCTGGCGGCTGGCGCTGCTCGGCAGCCTGGTCCTGGCGCTTGTCGCCTGCGGAAATTCCAGCTCGCCCCCGGTGACCCCCAGCCCCAGCGGGGTGGTCACCCCCACCCCAACACCCAATCCGATGCCAGACCCCACCCCAACACCCAACCCGACGCCAGACCCCACACCCACGCCAAATCCAACCCCAGACCCGACCCCAGTCCCCACGCCTGATCCAACGCCGACCCCCAATCCCACGCCGGACCCGACGCCGACACCAACCCCCACGCCCAGCCCGCCCGACACCACACCCCCCGCCAAACCAGCAGGACTTCAGGTCACGCCGGGCACCGTGCGCGGCACGCTGGAGGTCAAGTGGAGCGCCAACGCCGAGAGCGATCTGCTGCGCTACACGGTCACGGCCTTACCGGTCGGTGCCGGGAACCAGCCTGCGCCGCTGTTGGGGGGAAAAGACCAGACCAGCGCCACCCTGACTGGACTGACCGACGCGACCAGTTATCAGGTGTTCGTCGACGCTGAAGATGAGGCGGGCAACCATTCGGCCAAAGCTGGGCCAGTCGTTGCCAAAACGCTGACGCTGAGCGCCCCCACGCTGCGCAACTACGAACCCAAGGCGGCCAGCGGGGTGGCGCGCAGCACCGACATCGCGCTCGATTTCGGCGAGGCGATGGACCGGGCCAGTGTGCAGGCGGCCTTGACCCTGAGCATCAACGGCAGCGTGCGGGCCTTCACTTCCAGCTGGAACCCTGACAGCCGACTGGTGAGGATCAGCCCGGCCGGGGGCTTTGCCAACGGCGACAACGTGCTGTGGACGCTCGGAACCGGGGCCAGGAATGCGGTGGGTACGGCCCTGAGCGGGTCCGTCAACAAGAGCTTCCGGATTGTCCAGGCCAGAACGGTGACGCTCGCGCCCAACGCGGCGCTGACCAAAACCCTGGTGGAGCGCTGCCGCGATCCGAAACTGCTCCAGCAGCTGTGCAGCAGCCGGACCTACAACACCCGCCCCGACCTGTTGATCGGAGACGGCTACGACGACGACCTCTACACCCACCACGCCTACCTCACCTTCTCGACGGCCAGCCTGCCCTCGAGCGCGACCATCGTCAGTGCCCAGTTGAACCTGCCCACCGTCAGCAGCAAGGTCGGCCAGCCCCTGTCGCTGGGGCCGGTGACGCTGGAACGCGTCAACTTCGGCACCACGCTGAGCGCGACTTACGCCAGCTTCGCCACGCCGCGCCTCGGCGTCGTTTCGGCGCCGCTGAACGCCACCCCCCACTTCTTCAATGTCACGGACTTCGTTCGCAAGGACTGGGAGCTGCGCGCCGCCATGAACCACCTCAGCGAGATGCGGCTCTCGATTATTCCCAACACCAACTGGGACAAGAACCGCGACTACATGATCTACGAGAATCCTTCGCTGACCGTCAGCTACGAGTACCCGTAAGCGGATCAGTCGGCAGGACGGTGCGGACCTGGCACCGTCCTCCGGCCCGTTCCCTCGCCCGTGACAGCTTCGCCTGGGTAAACTTGATTCATGACCACCACCCGCACCGAATCCGACACCATGGGCCAGCTCGAAGTGGACAGCACCCGCTACTGGGGCGCGCAGACCGAGCGCAGCATCCACAATTTCCCGATTGGCCGCGATACCTTCGTGATGGGCCGACCGATCGTCCGGGCGCTGGGCATTCTGAAGAAGGGCGCAGCTCAGGCCAACGCCGACCTGGGCGAGTTGCCGCGTGACGTGGCCGATCTGATCGTCCGGGCCGCCGACGAGGTCATCTCCGGCCAGCTCGACGATCACTTCCCGCTGGTGGTGTTCCAGACCGGATCGGGCACGCAGAGCAACATGAACGCCAACGAGGTCATCAGCAACCGGGCCATCGAACTCGCGGGCGGCGAGATGGGCAGCAAGAAGCCCGTTCACCCCAACGACCACGTCAACCGGGGCCAGAGCAGCAACGACACCTTCCCCACCGCCATGCACATCGCCGTGGTGCTCGAACTCAACGAGCGGCTCTACGACAGCGTCGGCAAGCTGCGCGCCACCCTGCACGCCAAGGCCGAGGAATTTGCCGGAATCGTCAAGGTGGGCCGCACGCACCTGCAAGACGCCACGCCCATTACCCTGGGCCAGGAGATCGGCGGCTGGGTGGCACAGCTCGACTTCGCTCTCTCGGAAGTCAGACACGCCGAAACCGGGCTGTACGATCTGGCGATCGGCGGCACGGCGGTGGGCACCGGCCTGAATGCCCACCCGAAGTTCGGCGGTCTGGCGGCCCAGAAGTACGCCGAGGAAACCGGCTTTCCCTTCCGATCAGCCGAGAACAAATTTGCGGCGCTGAGTGCCCACGACGCGCTGGTGCAGGTCTCGGCGGCGATCCGTACCCTGTCGGGCGCGCTGATGAAGATGGCGAACGATGTGCGCTGGCTGGCGAGTGGCCCGCGCAACGGCATCGGCGAGATCACCATTCCCGAAAACGAGCCGGGCAGCAGCATCATGCCGGGCAAGGTCAACCCCACCCAATCGGAGGCCATGACCATGGTCGCCACCCGCGTCTTTGGCAACGACGCCACCGTCGCCTTTGCCGGGTCGCAGGGCAATTTCCAGTTGAATGTCTTCAAGCCGGTGATGGTTCATGCCGTGCTGGAAAGCATCCGGCTGATCAGTGACGCCTCGCTGGCCTTCAACGACAACTGCGCTGTCGGCATCGAACCCAACTGCGAGAAGATTCAGCACAACCTCGACATCAACTTAATGCAGGTCACAGCGCTCAACAAGCACATCGGCTACGACAAGGCCGCCGCGATTGCCAAGAAGGCACATAAGGAAGGCAGCAGCCTCAAGGAAGCGGCAATCAGCCTGGGCCACGTAACTGAGGCGGAGTTTGCCAAGTGGGTCGTGCCACTGGAGATGACGCGGAACTGAGCATTGACTCACAAAATCCCAGGGATTAAATTCTGTGCATGACAGAAGAAGGTGTGCTTCAGCTTATCGCGGCCCATCAGTTAACCGAGCACACCCAGGTTATTCTCGAATTGCTGCGCCCTGCCGTTTACTTCACCCTGGGCGCGGCGGGCGAGGGCCTGGCGCACAGCCGCCTGGGAGGTCGTCCTGATCTGCCCGCCGAACTGGACTGGCCCAGCGACGAAGACGGCGCTCCCCTGACGCCACTCCTCCAGCTCAGCTTGCAAGACATCCCGGTGTTTGCGGGCAATCCCTTTCCCAGCAGCGGACTGCTCAGCGTCTTCGTGGGACTGGACGAATCTGCCTGGGACGTGCCGCAGCGTGTTTTTCTGTTCGAAGCCGAATCGGTTCTCGCGCCCCGTCCGCTTCCCGAGAACGCCCGCACAAGCGACATGCTCAGCGAGGTCGTGCCCCACCACCTCAAGCTGGAACTGGGCATGGACCTGCCACGCTGGGCAACGGCCCAGGAAGACCGGTTGACCCAGGCCATGAGCAGCGAACAGCAGAGTCAGTACTGGGCGCTGCTGCGGGAACTGGAACCCAAGGGCACGGTGGGCCGCCTGCTCGGTTACGCGGCAGGCATCGGTCATGACCCCCGCCAGGACGCCTACATCTCCCGCGAGGTGCCCGGCATGGGGGTCGACGATTTCGCCCGGCGTGTCGAACTGGACCTGAACCTGGCCGAGCATTGGCAGCACTTGCTGACGCTGAATTCGATCAATGCCCTGGACCTGATCATCTGGGACGCGGGCTACCTGCAATTTCTGATCAAGGACAGCGACCTGGCCACCCTTGAGTTTGGGCAGATCTACGCCGCCGTGGAAACGAGTTGAGCGCTCATCCCAAGGGCAGACAGATCCTGCTGTTTGACTTCACCGGCCCCCTCTGGTTCCGGCGCAGCCCGGCCCCACATTCCTTCGTGACCGTGCCGCCGAGTGGAGGCCGCGACCCCCGATCTCAAGGCAGCGGTACTGGTTCCCTGCGGCTGGGGCATGCTTTGCGAATAGCCGAGCAGAGTTGCTAAGCTCCTCCCGTGAACACCATCAATGTGAGCGGCGCAGGCCTCAGCTTCGCCGTCCTGGCGGCGGCTCTGATTCTGGTGCTGGGCGTCTGGCGCAAGCGGCGCGATCTGGGGATGCGCGGCATGTGGGGCACGCTCGGTACGCTGGCTCTGATCAGCCTGTGCGAAGCGCTGCTCGTTTCGCCAGGCTTCATGGGCCTCTCAATGCTCGCGGATGGAGGCTTTGTCGGTTTGGCCCTTTTCAGTCTGCTCAATCTGGCCCTCGCCTTCATGCCGCTTTACGTCGCGGCCAACTGGGTCGAGGTGATTCTGCGTCAGACACGGCCCCCGGCTGAACCCTAACGCTTGCGCTTGGCTTTCGGCGGCGCAGGCGCACCCCAATCACCGAGTTGCTCGGCACTGACACCCAGGGCCAGGAGTGCAGCGCTGTCCTGCGGCGTGAGCCTCGCCTGCGGCAGCAGATCGGGGCGGCGCGTGAGCGTGCGCTCCAGCGCCTGACCCCGCCGCCAGCCCTCAATGGCCGCGTGGTTGCCGCCCAGCAGCACCTCCGGCACCGCCTGACCCTGCCACTCGGTGGGCCGGGTGTACTCCGGGTAGTCGAGCAACCCGCTGGAGAAGCTGTCCTGCCGGTGACTCTCCTCGTCGCCGATCACCCCCGGCACCAGACGGCCCACCGCTTCCAGCACGCAGGCGGCGGCGGCCTCCCCGCCCATCATGACGAAGTCGCCCAGGCTCAGTTCGCGGGTGACCAGTGAGTCAGTACGGGCGTCGAAGCCCTCGTAGCGGCCACACAGCAGGGCGATGTGGCGCTTGCCGGAAAGTTCCTCGGCGGTGCGCTGATCGAAGCGCGGCCCGGCGGGCGAGAGCAAAATGACCTCGTCGGGCGGGTCCTCCGCCTGCAGGGCCGTCAGCGCCCGCTCCACCACGTCCACCCGGATGACCATGCCCGCGCCACCCCCGTAAGGCGTGTCGTCGACTTTGTGGTGCTTGTTGGCCGCGTAGCTCCGCAGATCAATCAGGCGGTAGTCGAGCACTCCTCTCTCCCGCGCCTTGCCCAGCAGCGCTTCCTGGGTAAAGGGCCGCAGCAACTCGGGAAAGAGAGTCAGGACGCTGAAGGTGAGCCGGGCCGGGGTGGGTCCAGTCGCGGTAGGCGCATTCTCGGTGAAGCTAGTCGCGTGCCTCACCGCCGTCTTCTTCTTCCTCCGGGTCTTCTTCAACCGCGTCGTCGGCCAGCAGCCCTTGCGGCGCGTCCTCGGTCAGCACGATGGACGCACCGCGTTCGACCAGCACGTAAGGAGCCTGGAGCGGAATCAGGCCGCCGCTGGTCTCTGAGCGCACCACCAGCAGGTCCTGATGCCCGGCGTCGGTCACGTCCACAACCTCGCCCAGCACTGTTCCCTCGGCGTCCCGGACCGGCAGGCCACGCAGCTCGTGGTAGTAGTACTCGCCTTCCGGCAATCCCGGCAGTTCGCGGTCGTGGGCGTAGACCTGCCGCCCGCGCAGGCCCTCGGCGGCGGTGCGGTCGGTGATGCCCACCAGCGTCAGGGCCGGACCCGCGCCGTGCAGCTCATACTTCGCCACCCGCGTCCAGCCCAGGCCCTCCACATAGAAGCGCTTGAGTTTGGCGAGCTGCTGCGCCGAGCCGACGACCCGCAACTTGATGGCCCCGGCCACCCCGTGCGGCCCCAGCAGGGTGCCGATCAGGGTGGTCTGGTCGGGAGCCGATCCGCTCGGCACGCTCACCGCTCGCGGCGCGGCGCGTCGAGGTCCACGCCGAGCTTGCCCTGCGGATCGGCAGCGCGCACCAGCGTGCGAATGGCGCTGATGACCCGGCCCTGCCGCCCGATGACCCGGCCCTCCTCGCCGCCCGCGACCCGCAGCATGATGGTGGGACCGCGCAGGGTGGCCCTTACGGCGGCAGGCTGATCAACGACGCTCTGCGCCAGAAACAGCGCCATATTCACGGGATCACTCATGCCCGCATTCTAGCGCAGCCCTTCTTGCCGGGAAATGACGCCGGGCCGCTGGGCAGCAACCTAAAAGCAAAAGCCGCCCCACAAGGAGACGGCTTTTGTCAGCTGTGCTGAAGTGTTAGAACTTCACGCCCTGCGACTTGAGCAGGCGGCGGGCCGTGTCGGTGGCCTGCGCTCCGTTGGCGAGCCAGTGCTGGCTGCGCTCCACGTTCACCTTGATGTAGTTCTCGGTGGTCTTGCGCGGGTCGTAGTGACCCAGGTTCTCGATGTAGCCGCCGTCGCGGGGGCGGCGGGCATCGGTGACCACGATGCGGTAGTGGGGGTTGTGGGCCGAACCAAAGCGGGAAAGGCGAATCTTGACCATGTGAGTGTATTCCTTGGAAGGTTGAGGGTAATGCTTCCGCTTTTCCTCGGCGGGCCACGCTCGTGGCGTCGTTTACGCCCGTCAGCAGCCAGCCGGAGCGCACCGCAGGAGTGTATCAGATGGGTGCCGCCGCCAGCAAGGGGCAACCCTAGCCGGGCCGGGCGCGTACCCTGGAGCGTGACGACCTTATGAACTGGCCTTTCGTGGTGTTCTTGCTGGCGTGGCTCGTCGGCATGGTAGGCACTTTTGTGCCGATTGTTCCGGCCACCCTGATCATCTTTGCCGGCGCGCTGGCCGCCACCTTCCTCGGCGGCTTTCAGGCCTGGCCCGACCTGCCGTTTCTGATTACTTTCGGTGTGCTTACGCTGCTGATTTCCATGGTCGACAACGTGTCCTCGGCCTGGGGCGCGCGGCGCTTCGGCGGCAGCAAACAGGCGGCCTGGGGAGCCTTGATCGGCGGCCTGGTGGGGTTGTTCATTCCCTTCGGCCTGATCGTGGGGCCGCTGCTGGGCGCGCTTCTGGCCGAACTGCTCGTCGTCAGGAAGCCCCCGCTGGCCGCACTCAAGTCCGCCTACGGCACGGTGCTGGGGGTACTGGGCGGCGTGGCGGCCAAGTTCGTGCTGCACCTTCTGATCGGTCTGTGGGAATTGTGGCGGCTGTGGAACCCGGCGGGGAGCTTGCTGTGACCCCCACCGAATCTCTGGTCCTCTACTCGCGCACCGGTTGCCACCTCTGCGCAGACGCCGAGGCCACTCTGGAAGCGCTGGGACAACCGTTTGAACGCATCGACATCAGCGGCAACCCCGAACTGGAGCGCCTCTACGGCTGGGACGTGCCGGTACTGACGCGTGGCGGGGCTGTGATGGCCAAGGGCGTGTTGGGCCGGGCACGGCTGCGACAGGTGCTGGAATTGTGAGACGCTGCCCCGTTCCTCACGCCGGGGGCTTAAACTGATTCCGACTTATGCATCCAGTCTTCTTACAAATCGGCAACTTCTCGATTGCCTGGTACGGCGTCCTGATGACGCTGGGCATTTTCATCGGGGCCGTCATCGGCACCCGGATGGTGCGGCGGCGCGGCCTCAACGAGCAGCTCTTTTCCGACATGATCCTCTGGCCGCTGGTCGTCGGGTTCATCGGCGCGCGGCTGCTGTTCGTGGCAACCTCCTGGGAATTGTTCAGCGACAAGTCGGGCCTCGCGCTGCTCTACGACATCATCAACATCCGCCAGGGCGGCATCAGCATTCACGGCGGCCTGATCGCGGGCGTGGGCATGCTCTATTACATGGCCCGGCGCCACCGCGTCAACTTCTACCAGTACGCCGACATGTTCGTGCCGGGCATCGGCTTTGCCATCGTGGGCGGGCGGCTGGGCAACATCATGAACGGCTCCGACACGGTGGGGCGCGTCACCGACTGGGCGGTGGGCTACCGCTGGCCCGACTGGGCACGCGGCTTTCACGACGCCATGTGCAACCCCGCCACCGAGGAAAATCTGGTGCAGTACTGCAAGACCATTGGCGGTCAGCAGGTCATGACCGCCCCGGTGCATTTCACCCAGGTCTACGGCATCATCATCGGCATCATCTTGATCATCGCCTCGGCCTTCTGGATGCGCTCGCGCCACCCCGGCTGGGCCTTCTGGCAGTTCTGGCTGTGGTACAGCATCCTGCGCGCCGGGTGGGAAGAGACCTTCCGCCTCAATCCCCTCTCGCCCAACCTCTACCTCAACGAGGGCCTCAGTAACCCCGGCATCGGCCTGCTGACGCTGACCCAGGTGCTGAGCATCCCGCTGGTTCTGCTGTCCATCTACATGCTGTGGCGGGTAGCACGGCAGCCGGAAATTCCGTTCGGGCAGCCCGCTCCAGCCGCCGGTCAGCCGATCAAATCGGAGACGGAGCGGAGCTGAGCCGTACCGGAACCGAACACCACGCAGAGAGCCGCGCCGCCGGAATTGATCCTGGCGGCGCGGCTCTTGTATGGCCACTCCAGGGTTGCAGCGCACCTGACCCGCGTCCAGCGCCCGGCAGGTAGACTAACTCCATCCCATGACCCTGCCAACACCCATTTTTCATGATCTGCCCGCCGCGCGCCCGCTCGACGTGGTGATTCTGGCTGCCGGAGCCGGAACCCGGATGCGCTCGACCCTGCCCAAGATGCTGCACGAGGTGTGTGGCCGCCCGATGGTCGCCTGGGCCGTCAAGACCGCCCATGACCTCCAGGCACGCGACATCGTGGTCGTCACCGGCCACGGCGCGGCGCAGGTGGAGGCTGCCCTCGCGCCCAGCGCCGTGCGCTTTGCCCGCCAGGACCGTCAGCTCGGCACCGGACACGCTTTCCTGCTGGGGGCCGCCGAGCTGCGCGGCGACGCCGACGTGCTGGTGCTCTACGGCGACAGCCCGATGCTCAGCGTGGACACCTTGAATGCCATGCGTGCTTTTCACCTCCAGGAACACAACGCCCTGACGGTACTCTCCAGCGAGTTGCCCGACGCCACCGGTTACGGACGCATCGTGCGCGGCGAGGGTGGCCAGGTCGAGCGCATCGTGGAGCAGAAAGCAGCCAGTCCATCGGAGTTGCGCCTCACCGAGTTCAACTCGGGCGTGTACCTGATGGACGCCCGCGCCCCGGAACTCACTGCCCAGATCGGCAACGACAACGCCGCTGGCGAGTATTACCTGACCGATCTGCTGGCCCTCTACCGCGAGCAGGGCAGCCGGGTCGCCGCCTTCAAGATTCCTGATCCCAGCGAGGTCATGGGGGCCAACGACCGGGTGCAACTCGCCGAACTCGCCCGGCTGATGCAGCGGCGCATCAACGAACGCCATATGCGCGCCGGAGTGACGCTGCGCGACCCGGCCACCAGCTACATCGAGGACACCGTGCTCATCGCCCCCGACGTGGTCATCGAACCCGGCGTGGTGCTGCGCGGCCAGACCGAGATCGCGTCCGGCGTGGTGGTGGGCGCGTACAGCCACCTGAGTGACAGCCGCCTGGCCGCCCAGGTGCAGATCAAGCCGCACAGCGTCCTGGAGAGCGCGGTGGTGGGCGCAGCCAGCGACGTGGGACCGTTCGCCCGCCTGCGTCCCGGCGCGGTGCTGGAGGAGGGCGTGCATGTCGGCAACTTCGTGGAAGTCAAGAACAGCCGCCTCGCCAGCGGCGTCAAGGCCGGGCATCTGGCCTACCTGGGCGACGCCAGCATCGGGGCTGAGAGCAACATCGGGGCCGGGACCATCATCGCCAACTTCGACGGCCTGAACAAGCACCGCACCGAGATCGGGGCTGGGGCCTTCGTGGGCAGCAACGCCACCCTGATCGCGCCGCTGACGCTGGGCGACGCAGCCTTTGTGGCGGGCGGCAGCACGGTCAGCAGCGATGTGCCCCAGGGCGCGATGGCCGTAAGCCGCAGCGTGCAGCGCAACGTCGAGGGCTGGAGCCTGCGCTACTGGCGCCAGCTGGCGGCCCAACCGGAGAGCCAGCTGGCCCGCAAGCTGCCCTGGCTGGCAAGCTGGCTCACGCGCCAGAGCTAGAGCGGCAGTGAATCTGTGCAAGCTGAGCGCGTCTTCAAAGCTTCTTTATGTTGGAGTCTTAGACTGTCTTTGTTACATCCAGTTGGAGCTGGGGCGCGTATAACCAGTTGAAGCCTTTCCCCTGCTGCACTTACCCTCTCACATCAACGCGCCTGTGGGCGCTCAAAGGAGCTTTATGGGACCGATAGAACTGATTCTGATCGTGCTGGTCGTCGTCTTGCTGTTCGGGGCCAAGAAGATTCCTGAGATCGCCAAGGGCCTGGGCCAGGGCATCAAGGAATTCAAATCCACCAGCAAGGACACCACCGACACCACAGTCATCACCCCACGCCGCGACAGCGACGTCTAAACCGGGCGCGGGCCATGACCAAACTCAACGCCGACGCCAGCGCCCCGATCTTTGACCATCTGGAAGAACTGCGCCGCCGCATCATCTATAGCCTGCTCTTTTTGGTGATAGGTGCCGGGGTGGCCTGGATGAAAGTACCGCAGATCATCCTGCTGCTCAAAGAGCCGCTCACCTACACCAACTTGTACAAGAACCATCAGCTGCAACTGGTCGCCACCGGTCTAACCGAGCAGCTCATCTTCAGCTTTACCATCGCCCTGTGGGCGGGGCTGGCGCTGGCGTTGCCGTTTATCCTGCATCAAGTGTGGCTCTTCATCGCGCCGGGGCTGTATCCCAACGAGCGCAAGTACGGCGGTCCCTTCATCGTGGGTGCGGGCCTGAGCTTTCTGGCGGGCATGGCTTTTTGCTACTACATGATCCTGCCGCCGATGGTCAAGTTTCTGGTCGACTTCCTGAACGGCACCGTCGGGGCGATCTTCTCGATCGGTCAGTACATGGGCCAGATCATCACGCTGCTGATCTCGTTCGGGCTGTGCTTCGAGATTCCGATTCTGGCGGTCATCCTGACGCGCATCGGCATCGTCAACCACGTGACGCTCGGCAAGGTCCGCAAGTACGCTTTCCTGGTCTGCCTGATCCTGGCAGCCATCATCACCCCCACCCCCGACCCGATCAACATGAGTATCGCTGCCGCGCCGCTCTACGTGCTCTACGAACTCGGCGTGCTGCTCTCGCGGGTCTTCCGGGTGCGTCCTGAGGCTTCGCTGGAGTCGGGCAACCCCGTCTGATCCCGGTTCGCCGTTCCTGGACACCCGCTCGAAAAACCTGTCAATTGACTAGTGCGCCCCGCCTCCTGGCCGGGCGCGCTTTTTACACTGTAAAGATGAATCACAACGATTTGCCTGTGCCGGACGACGTGGGAATCAGCTCGCCCGCCAGCATCGAGGGCCTGCGCGCCCAGATCGATCTGATCAACGACGACCTGATTCGCTTGATCTCGCGCCGCGCCGAACTGGCCGCCGAGATCGGCCATGTCAAGACCCTGGAAGGCCGCCCGCACCACTACGACCCCGCTCGCGAGGAGCGTCAGCTCAAGTACATCGAGGAGGTCAACCCCGGCCCCTTCTCGGCGGCGGCCCTCAAGAGCATCTTCAAGGAGATTTTCCGGGCCAGCCTCGACCTTGAGGAAGCCAACGACAAGAAGCAATTGCTGGTCAGCCGCAAGGTACAGAGCGCCGACACCGTACTGGACATCAAGGGGGTACGCATCGGGGGCGACGCGCCGCCCATCATGATCGCCGGGCCGTGCAGCATCGAGGGCGAGGAGATGATGGAGGCCACGGCCTCGTTCCTGGCCGCCAAGGGCGTGAGAATTTTGCGTGGCGGGGCCTACAAGCCGCGCACCAGTCCCTACGGCTTTCAGGGCATGGGCATCGACGGTCTGATTCTGGGCGCAGGCGCGGCACGCGACCACAACATGCTGTTTGTCACCGAGGTGATGGACACCCGCGACGTGGAAGTGGTGGCCGAGCACGCCGACATCTTGCAGGTCGGGGCCAGAAACATGCACAACTTCGCCCTGCTGCGCGAGGTGGGCCGCAGCGGCATGCCGGTGCTGCTCAAGCGCGGCTTTGCCGCCACCATCGAGGAGTGGCTTTACGCTGCCGAGTACATTCTGGCCGAGGGCAACAAACAGGTGATGCTCTGCGAGCGCGGCATCCGCACCTTCGAGAAGTGGACCCGCAACACCCTCGACCTCTCGGCGGTGGCGCTGGCCAAGCAGGAAACCCATTTGCCGGTGCTGGTGGACGTGACCCACGCGGCGGGGCGGCGCGACCTCTTAATTCCCCTGGCGAAGGCGGCCCTGGCGGTGGGCGCGGACGGCCTGCACGTCGAGGTGCATCCCAGCCCCGCCACGGCGCTCAGCGACAACGAGCAGCAGCTCGACTTCGCCGGGTACGAGGCGTTCGAGGCTGCCCTGAAGCCGCTGATGGGCGCGCTGAACGTCAAACTCTAAGCCACTCCAATAAGCGGGCCGCCCCAGTCAGAGGGCGGCCCGCTTCCCGTTGCCCAAGACTTCAGCGCACGGCCGCTACGCCCACCACCGCGCCCATCTGCTCGTAGGCCCACTTCAGCAACGCCTCAGTCTGCTCCCAGCCCACACAAGCGTCGGTCACCGACACGCCGTACTTGAGGTCGGCATGATCCGCTGGAATGCTCTGCTTGCCTTCAAACAGATTGCTCTCCAGCATCAGGCCGATCAAAGCGTCGTTACCGGCCACCCGCTGCGAGATCACGTCGTGCCAGGCGTCGAGCTGCTTCTCGAACTGGTAATTGCTGTTGTGGTGCGAGCAGTCCACGACCAGACCCGCCGTGACCTTCGCATCGGCCAGCAGACCCAGGGTTTCCTGCACGTGCTCGGCAGCGTAATTGGGGCCGAAGCGCCCGCCGCGCAGAATCACGTGGCCGTCAGGGTTGCCACGGGTCGAGACGACAGCAGCCTGCCCCTCGTCGGTGATGCCCAGAAAAGTGTGCGGCTTCCCGGCGCTGACGATGGCGTCCACCGCCAGCTTAATGTTGCCGCCGGTGCCATTCTTGAAGCCCACCGGGGCCGAGACACCGCTGACCATCGCCCGGTGCGTCTGCGACTCGGTGGTGCGCGCGCCGATGGCTCCCCAGCTGAGCTGGTCGTCGATGTACTGCGGCACGAACGGATCGAGCAGCTCGGTGCCCACCGGCACGCCGAGTTCGTTGATCTTGAGCATCAGGCGGCGGGTCATCTTCAGGCCCAAGTTGAAATCATTCTGGCCGTTCATGTGCGGGTCGTTGAGGTAGCCGCGCCAGCCGACGGTGGTGCGCGGCTTGTCCATGTAGACGCGCATCACGATCTCCAGCCGGTCGGCGTACTGGGTGCGGAGATGGGCAAGCCGGGCGGCGTATTCCAGCGCCTGCGCCTCGTCATGGATGCTGCACGGCCCCACGATCAGCAGCAGCCGCGGGTCTTGCCGGTGCACGATGCGCTGCACGTTTCGGCGAGCGCGGGTCACGGTCTGCTCGGCCTGCGACGTCAGCGGCAGCTCGGCCTTGAGGTCACGCGGCGAGGTCAGCGGGTCGAAACGCGACACATGGGTATTGGCGATGACGGGTTCTGAAACGGCTTGGGCTGGAACGGCTCTTTCTGACATGGCTCTCCCGAATGAAAAACCCCGCGCCGGAGTGGATTCCGGGCGGGGAAACAGACGCAGCGCGTTCTAGGCCCGGACCATACCGAACCAATAAAAAAACGTCGCCTGGCTGAACATGCTGCTCACTGTACGCGGCGGCGGCGAGGCCGTATGCAGGCCGGACTAGACTACTGATCTCCGCACAACCTACGCCAGCCAGCCGGGCCAGTTCTGAAAATCCGGAACGACCAGCGCCGCGCCCGCCGCCAGCAGCGCCGCGTCCGTCTGGGTGGTGCTGAGTGCTACCACCGCGCAGCCCGCCGCTGCTGCGCTCATCACACCGCTGACCGCGTCCTCGTGGGCCAGGCAGTGCCGGGGGTCGAGGCCGAGCCGCGCCGCCC
This sequence comes from Deinococcus alpinitundrae, assembly GCF_009982895.1. Taxonomy (GTDB): domain Bacteria; phylum Deinococcota; class Deinococci; order Deinococcales; family Deinococcaceae; genus Deinococcus; species Deinococcus alpinitundrae. The sequence goes on from NZ_WXZL01000001.1 coordinate 130,256, forward strand.
CAAGCTCGAACGGCTCGGGGTGGGGCTTGCCGCGCATCACGTCCTCACCCAGAATCCGCTGAGGGAACCGCTCTGAGAGGCCCAGCGCCTCCAGCCCGAACTCGACATTGATTCTGTCGGCGCTGGTGACCAGGGCGTAGGGAATCTGCCGGGCCGAGAGCACGTCGAGGTAAGCACTCAGGCCCGCCACCTCGCGCAGCGCCCCGCGTGCCAGGGCGCGGTAGCGCTCTTCTTTGGCAGTATGAAGAATCATGGCTTCCTCGGGGCTGGGCGGGCGTCCGGTCAGGCGCTGCATGATCTCAGGATTGCGCCCGCCGTCCACCTTGGTGTCGAGGTCATCCTCGGTCAGACTCAGGCCCATATGTGAGAGGGCCACCTCGCGCCAGGCCTGGCGGTGAAAGACGTTGTTGCTCGTCAGCACGCCGTCCATGTCGAACAGCACGCCCGCCGGAGTGAAGGGGAATGAAATGGAAGAAACCATGCGCGGATTCTAGAGCGTTTGACGCAAAAGATTCCTCACTTTCGCATCCGAGCGGGAGTGAGCGGGCAGGCCCTCTACAGGTGTCACTTTGCCCAAGACAGCGGTGTTGACTGGGCGCTTTCGCCAGGCAAGGTGACGGCCAAACGCTCCAGAGTCATCCACCACCCTTGCGCTGAGATCAACGAACGCTCAGCAGCGTACCGGTCGGCGAGTACTCGGCCACTGTGGCAGTGTCGCTGGCCGGGGGCGTCGCCTGAACAGCGAGTGAACCGGATGCGGGCAAGCGCATGGTCACCAGCGTGCCGAGCGACACGCGCGGCGGATACACGCCCGGCGTGGCAGCCACGAAGCGCAGCAGCGGCGCGGTTCCCTGCTGGGCCGCGTAGCTGACCCTGGCCGGGTGGTACGGCTGGGTCAGGTCGGTGTTGGCCACGCTGGTCAGCACGGTACCCGCCTTCACGTCCACTGTGACGGTGGCCGCCCAGGTCAGGCCGTCGGGGGTATCGGCGGGAACACTGAGCACCAGCACCCCACACAGATCGGGCGTCACGGTCTGCACCTGGCTGGGCGTCACCAGTTGCGCTGCCTCGGCCACCTGCAGCGGCCCCGGCAGATCGCCGAGCCAGGTGCGTAGCGCCCCCAGCCGCGCCCGGCTCTCGCCGCCAAGGGTGCTGGGCTGGCCCGACAGTTCGGCCTGCACCGCCGTCTGGAGCGCAGCCACCCGCGTGTTGAAACTCAAAATCTGCGCCGCCACGCTGCGGGGCGCGGGCGTTGACTGGCAAGCCGTCAGCACTCCAATCAGCATCAGGGGAAGAACGACTCTCAAGCGGCGCATGTCCTGCGTACCAGCCTAGCTTGCCGGGGGGTGTATCTCAATACTTTGGGGGTGAAGGCGGCCTCACTCTTCAGCAAAGGCGGGTCGTTACTGCCCTCTCTGGTGGACTCTTCGAACTTTCGGCAGGCTCGGGTTCGCAGCAGCCGTTTCAAGCGCTGCGGCAAATGTGAATCATGAGCAAAAGGATACTTGGAAGCTGGATCCCACTTGCGCCTCCCGTGCCAAACAGCCAACTCAGAAAAGTCGTAAGTGAGAAAGCAAATGAGAATTATGGCAGTAGCTCAAGATTTCCCCGAGCATGAGGAGAGGCTTTAGTTGCCTTTTTTGACGTATCCGACAGCAGAAACCCAACCTTAAGACGAGGGTGAATAGGGGAAAGTTAAAGGGCTGATAAACTTCAAGGCGTTAATGAATGCCTTCAGAATGTTCCTGACCGTAGTTGCCCTGAGCGGCAGCGCTGCCGCCGCCACCTACACCGTCAGAGCCGGAGACACCATTTCAAGCGTGGCGCAGCGAAGCAACTTGCAGCCGCAAAAGCTGATGCAGCTCAATGGTCTGAAGACTACGACCCTGCAAGTCGGCCAGAAGCTCAACGTGGGCACGGGCAGCGGCAAGGCCATCGTTGCCGCCGCTCCCACCTCGGGCGGAAACACCACCATTCGCACTGCAGCACTGCGCTTTCTGGGCATCCGCTACGCGGCGGGCGGCAGCAGCAACTGGGGACTCGATTGCAGCGGCTACACCCAGGCCGTCTACCGCTCGATGGGCGTCTCGCTGCCCCGCACCGCCGCCTCGCAGTTTCGCAGCGGCTACGCGGTGGGCCGCAGCAACCTGCAAGCGGGCGATCTGATGTTCTTCAACACCATGGGCCGGGGCGTGTCGCATGTGGCGATTTATCTGGGCAACGGCAGTTTCGCCAACGCCAACAGCTATTACGGGCGCACCATGATCGACAACCTCTCCAACCCCTACTGGTCGAGCCGCTACATCGGTGCCCGCCGGGTGATCTAAGTGCAGGATCGGCTCCTCCCAAGGTCCTGGACGCATGCGCCCGGGACTTTTTTGCTGCCCTGGGGCCTCTAACAATAAACTGACCCTCATCTCCCCACCGATGCAGGCTGTATCTTGGGTCAAGCTAAGATAAGCACGGCGGGCCTAAACTTTGCCGGGATGAAGGAGAAGAATTGATGCAAGCGGCCAGAATTCGCGTGATCGGCCTGGGTGGAGCAGGAAACAACGCCGTCAACCGCATGATTGAGTCGGGCCTGGAAGGCGTGGAATTTATCGCCGGAAACACCGACGCACAGGTGCTGGCCAAAAGCCACGCCGAAGTCCGGATTCAGCTCGGAGACCGTCTGACACGCGGCCTGGGGGCCGGGGCCAATCCCGAGGTGGGCGAGAAAGCGGCGATGGAAGACCGCGAGCGCATCAAGGAGTACTTAGAGGGTACCGACATGCTCTTTATCACGGCGGGCATGGGCGGCGGCACCGGCACCGGCTCGGCTCCAGTGGTAGCCGAGGTCGCCCGTGAGATGAACATCCTGACGGTGGGCATCGTCACCAAGCCGTTCAAGTTTGAGGGGCCGCGCCGCAGCAAGGTCGCCGAGGACGGCATCCTGAAGTTGCAGGAGCGCGTCGACGGCATGATCGTCGTCAACAACGAAAAACTCCTGACTGCCGTCGACAAGAAAGTTTCTATCCGCGACGCCTTCCTGATCGCCGACCGGGTGCTGTACTACGGCGTCAAGGGCATCAGCGACGTGATCAACGTGGAAGGCATGATCAACGTGGACTTTGCCGATGTGCGGAACCTACTCTCAGGCGCAGGCGCGGTCCTGATGGGCATCGGCTCGGGGCGGGGCGACAAGCTGGCCGACGAGGCCGCCGCCAGCGCCATCAACAGTCCGCTGCTTGAGCGCGGCGTCGAGGGCGCGCGACGCATCCTGGTTAACGTGACCGGCGGCTACGACCTTTCGATGAACGATGCCCACGAAATCGTCGAGAAGATCCGCGACGCCACCGGCCACGAGGACCCCGACATGCTGTTCGGGGTGTCGTTCGACGAGAATGCGGGCGAGGAAGTGCGCGTGACCGTCATCGCCACCGGCTTCAACGAAACCCAGAACGCCCTGGGCGGCGGGCGGCTCGACCCGATTCCCTCCACCTCCTCGGTGCGGACCTCACGTGGCCAGAGCCACTACGACCCCAAGGACTACGACATCCCAGCCTTCCTGCGCCAGGTGGACCGGGGCTAAGCTCCCCCAGCCCTCACTTCTGACTCCCCGGCTGCTGGACAGGGCCGGGGGGTTTTCGTGTCGCCTGCTAGACTTCCCGCATGACCGATACCGAGACCATCTACAGCGGGCGCATCGTGAGCCTGGACGTGCAAGACGGCCAGTGGGAGATCGTGCGGCACGCGCCTGCCGTTTCGATCCTGCTGCTCAACGCGGCGGGCGAGTTGCTGTGCGTGCGTCAGTTGCGCCGCGCTATCGACGCCTACACCGTGGAAGTCCCGGCGGGGTTGATCAACGAGGGCGAGACCCCTGAGGCCGCCGCCCGCCGCGAACTCCAGGAGGAAGCGGGCCTGGACGCCGACATGACGCTGCTGACCCGCTTTTATTCCAGCCCCGGCTTTTGCGACGAGGAGTTGTTCATCTTCCGGGCCGCGAACCCCCGCGAGTCGCGGTTGCCGATGGACGACGACGAGGACATTGAGGTGCTGTGGCTCAAACCCGAGGCGCTGCTGCGCGGGCTGCGCGACGGCTCGCTGAAGGGCAGCGCGGCCACCGTGACGGCGGCGCTGCTGGCCCTCACCGGTGCGCCGCCCGCTCCTAACATGGGCCGCACGGTCGACCAGCAGGGCGGCGACCAACAAGGTGGGCACGCAGGCGAGCAGCAGGGTCGGCACTGATTTTGAAGACCTACCTCTCAGCCAGCCAGCGCCCCGACACCGCGACCGCCGTGGCCATCGGTTCCTTCGACGGCCTGCACCTGGGGCACCAGGCACTGCTGGCCCGCCTGCGCGAGCGTGCCCGCTTTCACCACGTGCCGAGCGTGGTCTACACCTTCGACCCGCCGACCCGGGTGCTCACCCAGGGCGTCGAATTTCTCTCGACGCTGCCGGAAAAGCTCGAACTGCTCTCTCGCTACGGGGTCGACGAGGTGATCGCCGTGCCGTTTACCGCCGAGTTCGCAGCCCGGCCCAAGAGCGACTTTCTGGACGATCTGCGAAGCCTGCGCCCGCTGGCGGTGGTGGTCGGCGAGGACTTCCACTTCGGCAAGGACCGGGGCGGCAGCGTGGACGACCTGCGCCAGATCACCCGCGACGTGACGGCGCTGCCGATGCACAGTCTGGGCGGCGAGGACATCAAGAGCACCCGCATCCGCGAATTTTTGCGCGTCGGCGACGTGGATGGCGCGCGGCGCTTTTTGGGCCGCCACTACAGCGCCCAGGGCGTGGTGGTGCAGGGCGATCAGCTGGGACGCACCCTGGGCTTCCCCACCGCCAACGTGCAGGTGGCCAGTGGCAAGGCGCTGCCACGGGGCGTGTTCGCAGTGCGGGTGCAGGTCGAGTCGGGCGGCGTCACCGAGACGTACGGCGGCATGGCCAACGTCGGTACCCGGCCCACCGTGAATGGCCTGGAGACACGCTTTGAAGTTAACCTGCTGGACTTCGGAGACGACCTCTACGGCAAGGAACTGCAGGTCAAATTCTTTCACTTCATCCGCGCCGAGCAGAAATTCGGCGGCCTGGACGAACTTAAGGCCCAGCTTCTACGCGACCAGGACACGGCGCGGGCACTGCTGGCGGAAGTGTAGACCCCCTGGAAGCCACTTTGATGGCGCACCCAGGGGGCCTGGCTGCCTTCAGCTCGGTTCGATCAAGCCGTAATGGCCATCTTTGCGGCGGTAAACCACCCCACACGATTGGGTGGTCATGTTCATGAACACGTAAAAGTCGTGGCCGAGCGCCTCCATCTGGGTCACGGCGTCCTCGGCGGACATCGGGCGCATGTCGAAGCGCTTCTGACGCACGATCTCGGGTTTGAATTCACTCACGTCGTCGCCGCTGACCTCGTTTCCGGGCGTGGTCGACTGGGCCTCGATCGGCGCGTCGAAGCGGTGGCGCATGATGCGGGTCTTGAATTTGCGAAGCTGGCGCTCCAGCACGTCACCAGCCTTGTCGATGGCAGCGTACATGTCCGAGTGGTGCTCCTCGGCGCGAATAATGCCGTTGGGCACATTGAGCTGAACCTCGACGCGGTTGCGGCGCGCGGCGTCTCTCACATCGCGCACGGTGAGGGTCACGCGGGCGTCGGTGATCTGACCGCTAAACCGGTCGAGCCGCGTCAGCTTGCTCTCCACGTAGTCGCGCAGGGCGTCGGTCACGTCAACGTTGCGTCCGCTCAGCTTGTAGATATGCACAAGGTCACCTCTTTCCCGGTCAGAAGTTGGAGTGAACGTGAATTGTCGGCTCCTGCCGGTGACCCTATGATAAGCCTCAAGTCATGAGAGCGTCAGGCAAAAAGGCACGGCATCCGCTCAGGGAAAAGAAGATACTGGAGAGCGGTATGAAGGCGCACACTCAGGACAATGTGGCGGGGCCAGTCGAGTCACCTGCCGCCGCACCCACAGCTCGGGTGCAGGCCGTCAGCCGTGACGGCGCGCACCGCTTCAGCAAGGTCGTGCAGCCCGCCGTCCGCTTGCTGGCGGGCTTGGGCGTTGAGCATGACGCGCACTCGGGCGTCAGGGTGCAGCACCGCTCGCGGGTGGCCGCCGATCCCAGTCAGCCGAATCTGCGCCAGGTTCACCTGATTGCCGCCGAACTGTTTGACGAGTTGGCCGTGCGGGGCTTCAGCGTCGGGGCCGGGCAACTCGGCGAGAACGTGACCACGCGCGGTCTTGACCTGCTGGCTCTCCCGGTCGGCACCCGGTTGCAGCTCGGCACGGAGGCAGTGGTCGAGTTGACCGGACTGCGCAATCCCTGCGCCCAGATCGAGGCGTTCGGATTGGCGCAGGGGCAAAGCGGACTGCTGGCCGCCGTGCTGGACTGGGACGCCGCCGGGCAGCTGATTCGCAAGGCGGGCGTCATGGGGGTGGTGCTGGTGGGCGGTGAGGTGCGGGCGGGCGACTCTGTGCGGGCCGAGCGGCCTCCCCTGCCCTGGCAAGCGCTGGAGCGGGTCTAGCCACCCCCCCTGCGTCGGTCCGGATTCACCGCTTCCAGCAGCGCCGAGACGCCCTGCACCGGGGTCAACTCGCCCGCGTTCACCCCTGCACGCACCCGGCCCAGTTCAGCCGCGTCGAGCCGGGAGGCCAGGGCCTGCCAGGCGGCCTCACGCAGCAATTCCTCGAACCACTGGCCGGTTTGCGCCTGGCGACGAGCCTGCACCCTTGCTCCGTCGGCCACGCAGGCCTGCACCACCGCCCAGACCTCATCCAACCCCGCCCCAGTGAGTGCCGAGGCAGCCAGCACCCGCGGCTGCCAGGAAGCCGAGCGCGGGGTCAGCAGGTGCAGGGCCGCGGCGAGTTCGCTTTTGGCCCGCCGGGTCGCTGCCGCATCGAGGTCGGCTTTGTTGACCACGCAGAGGTCGGCCAGTTCCATGATCCCGCGCTTGATGCCCTGGAGTTCGTCTCCGGCGTTGGGCAGGGTCAGCAGCACGAACACGTCGGTCATGGCGGCTACCTGAGTCTCGCTCTGGCCCACACCCACCGTCTCGATCAGGATCACGTCGTGGCCCGCCGCCTCGCACAGCAGCGCCGCCTCGCGGGTGCGCCGGGCCACGCCGCCGAGCGCACCGCTGCTGGGACTGGGCCGGATGAAGGCCCCCGGATGCACCGCCAGCTTGGGCATGCGGGTCTTGTCGCCGAGGATGCTGCCGCCGGTGCGCTGGCTGCTGGGATCGACCGCCAGCACCGCCACCCTGTGCCCCGCGTCGGCCAGCCGCAGCCCCAACGCCTCGATAAAGCTGGATTTGCCCACCCCCGGCACCCCGGTCAGTCCCACCCGGACGCTGCGCCCGGTATGCGGCAGCACTTCGGCCAGCAGGCGCTGGGCTTCCAGTAGATGTTCGGGCCGCGACGACTCGGCCAGCGTGATGGCGCGGGCCAGGGCGCGGCGGTTTCCCGAGCGCAGCGGCGCGGCGAGGGGATAAGCGGGCATAGGGCCAATCATAGAGAACGCCCCATACCCGCAGGGCCGAACGTCGGAAACGGATTCTTTCCCAGGGCTAGGGCATAAACAGCTGCCAGCGCCCCTCGGGGACGACTTCAGCGGTGCCGTCCATCACTTTGATGGCGGTCTGATGGTCAATCGCGTGGGTCGGCACCGGAACTCCGGCGGCCATTCTCACCACATGGGCCGTGGAACTTTCCGGGTGGTTCCGATGATCCAGGTGCGGCAGGAGCGCAAAGTCGACCAGTCCCCGGCCTTTACCGATGACGAAGGGCGGCTCCGGGTCGTCGCAGATCTCGCCGAAGATGGGAGCCGTCACCATACTCCCGGCGCTTATCCCAACATAAATGGACTCGCGTAGGGACGGTAGCAGGTTAGCCAGTCTGGACTCCTGCATCAAGCAATTCAAGTACCAGACGTCGTTGTACACCAGCAGGGCGTCAGCTTGGCAGTGGTCCAATCCTCTTTTTTGATACTGGGAAGGGCCGTGACTTCCAGCACAACCAGCAACTTCCACCCCAGTTCATATATGGGGTTGGCGGTCGATCCGCTGATGAAGCGGTAGGCGCAGGCCCGCCGGGGAAGGGAGAGATCACCGTGGGGATGCACAGGGCATGGGCCTCGGCAACCAGTTTGCCCAGCAGCCCGACCAGCGCGCCATGAATGCTCGCGTTGCTGCTCCCAGCGGAAGTCAGAAGTAACTTCACGATGCTATCCCCGGCGCTGCAGCAGGGTAAACAGGTGGCGTCAGCAAGATCTTGCCGCTATGCTGGACCGTGCGGTCATCCAGAGCAGATATTTGCTCACTCTGGCATTGAGGAGCGGAGCATGGACGTCACAGGGCGGCTGCGGTGTGATGAGGTCTGTCCAGCCTAACCAATCGAGGAGAACAGATGTTTAAGCCGCAATTATTGTTACGTCAATAGCAGAAAATACCGCCATTTTATGCTAATTCTGATTTGGAGACGTCTCAGAGACAAAAGGCAAAAGAGACAGCACCACAACGGCAAGCGGCAACGCCTCTCTGTGCGCTGCCGCCGGTCGCGTCCAAAGTGGCACTCAGCCCTGGGTGTAACCAGTGGCACGCCATCCACAGCCACTGCGGGTGAGATTGATGGTGCCGCCGAAGGTGCCGCCGACCTTCTCACCGCTGCTGCGCTGGGTGGCGCTGATCTTGACGCTGCCGCTGACCTTGGCGCTGCCACCGCTGATGCTGACCCCGCCCACGGTGACGGTGTAGCTGATGCCGCTGTAGACCGCGCCGTAGGCTCCCGCCGCGTCACTCAGGCCCGAGGATGCCGCGCTGCGGGCGGTGGCGCGCGCCGAGGCCACGTCCTGCTCCTGGGTCAGGTTGCACTCGGCAGGCGCGCTGCCCGCGTACTGGACGCTGGTAGCGTCAGCCTGCTTGGGATCGGGCACCATGCTGCCTTGCAGGTTTTCGACGCTGATGCGGTAGTTGATGCCCAGCGCCAGACGCGGCCCCGGCACCGTCACCAGCGACGAGCGGATGAACTGCGCTCCGGCCTCAAGGTAGCCCTCGACCGGCAGCAGCGGCGTGCTGTAGCGCACGCCCGCGCCGACACTGGCCGCCAGCGATCCGGACGGCAGGGTGTCGATGCCGCCCAGCAGGTACAGATTGAGGTTGTTGAACTTGGCCACGTCGTAGCTCACGCCCGCGCCGAACGAAGCGCCGCTGGCGTTCTGGGCATTGCAGTACGACGCCTGGCCGTACACGCTGATGCGGTCCGATTGCACGCCTGCGCGCACGCCGACGATCTGGCAACCGAGCGCAGCGCTGGTGTTGAGGCCCAGCCGGATGTCGGCGGCGTGGGCGGACGGGGCCGCAAGGGCGGAAGCGAGAACAGTCAGGGTGAGAAATTTGCGCATGGACTTCTTTGTAGCATTGCCGAACGTGTGACAGTGAAGAGACCCGTCACGGCGAAGCGACCTGGCCGGGGCACTCCCAATGCACCTTGTATTCCACACTAATCCGAGTAAAATGATCGGGTTTATGGGAGACGTGACGCTCGATACCCTCAAGCCCGGCGCGGCGGCGCACGTGGTCGCCCTCGATGCCCGGCATCCGCTGCGCCGCCGCCTGCTCGAACTTGGTTTCATTCGCGGTGCCAGGGTTGAGGTAATGCGCTTCGCGCCGCTGGGCGACCCGGTACACCTGCGGCTGGGACGCACCGACCTGGCGCTGCGGGCCGCCGATCTGCACGGTGTGACGGTGCGGGCCGTGCAGGGGGGCGTGTGACCGCTTCCCCGCCCCCCTCACCGCGCCTGCCGACTGCGCCGCGTGTAGACGAGGTCGCCTGCGCCGCCACCGTCGCCCGGCTGCGCGCCCACCGCGAGCCGCGTGTGCTGGTGGTTGGCAATCCCAACACCGGCAAGTCCACCCTGATCAATGCGGTGGCCGGCACCCACCTGAAAGTCGGCAACTGGTCGGGCGTCACCGTGGAAAAGCGCGAGGCGCACCTGAAGCGCGGCGAGCAGACGATTCACCTGCTCGATCTGCCCGGCGCGTACTCGCTCTCGCCGCACACGCCCGAGGAACTGATCACCCGCACGGCCCTGCTCGACGAGGCCCCGGACGTGCTGCTCAATGTCGTGGACGCCGGAAACCTGGAGCGCAATCTGTATCTCACCTTGCAACTGCTCGAATTTCGGGTGCCGCTGACCATCGCCCTGAATCTGGTGGATGAGGCCCGAAACAAGGGACTGGAAGTGGATGCGGGCGCGTTGAGCGCGCAACTCGGCGTGCCGGTGGTGGAGACGGTGGGCGTCAAGTCGCTCGGCACGGCGGGTCTGCTCGACGCCACCCTGAGCGGCGCGCAGGTGGGCGCGGTGCTGCGCTACCCCGACGCCATCGAGGCCGCCGCTGCCGAACTGGAGGGGCGCATGGTCAATCTGAGCACACTGCCGCCGCACGCCCACCGCTACCTGGCCCTCTCACTGCTGGAAGGCGATCCGAGCTTGCGGGGCCGCCTGAGCGCCACCGGCCACACGGATTTGCTCGACGCTGCCGATGCCCACCGCGCCGCGCTCGAACTCGCGGGCCTTGATCCGCTGATCGAGATTGCCGAGGCCAGATACGCCCGCGCCGGGGAGATTGCCCGGCTGGCCGTGCCGCAGGCCGAACTCAAGCTGACCCTCACCGAGAAGCTCGACAAGCTGGCGCTGCATCCCTGGCTGGGTATTCCCATTTTTCTGGCGCTGGTGCTGACGGTGTTCCGGCTGACCTTCACGGTGGCGGCTCCCTTCGTGGATCTGATCGGCGGTCCCTTGCAGGACGTGGCAAGCGGCTGGGCGGCGGGTCTGCTGGGTTGGGCACCGCTCTTGAAAGATATCGTGGTGGGCGCGATCATTCCCGGCGTCGGCACGGTGCTGAGCTTCCTGCCCACCCTGCTCGTCCTGTATCTGGCCATGAGCTTTCTCGAAGATTCCGGCTACATGGCCCGCGCCGCCTTCCTGGCCGACCGCAGCATGCGCGGGCTGGGGCTGGACGGCCGGGCCTTCATCCCGCTGATCCTGGGCTTCGGCTGCAACGTGCCTGCCGTGTACGCCACCCGTACGCTGGAGCGCAAATCGGACCGGGTGCTGGTCAGCATGATCTTGCCGTTCATGAGCTGCTCGGCCCGGCTGCCGGTCTACGTCATCTTCTCGGCGGCGCTGTTTCCCCACGCGGGCGCGTGGATCGTGTGGAGCATGTATGTGCTGGGCATGGCGGTGGCGTTCGCCTTTGCCTGGGTGCTGCGCAAGACCTCACTTCCGGCGGAAGGCAGCGGCGTGCTGCTGGAGTTGCCGCCGTACCGGTTTCCGGCCTGGAAAGTCATGTGGACCCACGCCGCACGCCGCACCGCCAGCTTTGCCAAGCGGGCACGCACCACCGTGCTGGCGACCGTCGCTGTGGTCTGGGTGCTGCTCTCGATTCCCGCCGTCAGCGGGCAGGCTTTCGGCGAGGTGGCCCCGGCCCAGAGCCTCTTCGGGCGGGTCAGTCAGGCCATCAGCCCGGTGTTCGCGCCGCTGGGCTTCGGCAACTGGCAGGCCACCGGGGCGCTGGTGCCGGGATTCATCGCCAAGGAAGTTGTCGTGGGCACGCTGGGGCAGATTTATCTGGGCGAGGAGGCCAAGCGGGCCGCGCCGCTGGGCTTCGCCCAAGGCGTCGAGCAGACGGCGCTGGCGACCTGGAACGCCGTGAAAACCTCGGTGCAGGCGCTGCCCACCCTGATCGCGCTGCCGAGCTTCGGAGCCGACTCCAGCGCTGAGCAGAAGACGCCGCTGGCCGCCGCCCTGGCCAGGGCCTTCACGCCCGCAGCGGGGCTGGCGTACCTGGTGTTCGTGCTGCTCTACACCCCCTGCGTCGCCACCATCGGAGCCATGCAGGCTGAGCACGGGCGGCGGGTGGCCTGGCTGACAGTGGCCTATGAGATGGGCATCGCCTGGGTCGCAGGCCTGATCGTGTACCAGATCGCGAGGCACTTCCTGTGACCTCTCCCCTGGCGACCATCCTTGGCAGCCTGGCGGGCACGCCGCGCACCCTGCCGGAACTCTCGCGCAGTCTGGGCAGCAGCCCGCAGGCGCTGGAGGGGATGCTGCAAACCCTCTACGCTGGGGGCTACGTGCAGGAGGCCGTCCAGAACCAGGGCGACTGCTCGTGTAGCGGATGCAGCTTGAAAAGCATGTGCCGCAATTTCGGTGACGAGACGCCCGAATTTCACCTGCTGCGGCTGACCGAGCGCGGCGAGAAGTACCTGAACCGCATTGCTCCGCAGCCTGTACCCTGACGGCGTGCAACTCACTGTCCTGTCCACCAGTCTCAGTCCCCAGAGCCGCAGCCGGGTGCTAGCGCGACTTGCTGCCGAGCGGCTCAGCGCACAGGGCCACCACATCACGCTGCTGGACTTGCGCGACACGCCGCTGCCCGCCTTCAACGACGACCAGACCTACCAGCACCCCAACGTCCAACTCTACCGACAGGCCATCGAGCAGGCCGACGGGGTGTTGCTGGCGTTGCCGGTCTACAACTGGGCCACCGGCAGCGGGGCGAAGAACCTGATTGAGCTGACGGGTTCGCACAGCACCACGCGTGGCCTGAGTGCGGTGTGGTTCGACAAGATCGTGACCTTTCTGGTGGCGGGCGGCCTGATGCACAGCTACGTCTCGCATCACCCGCTGGCCATGGGCCTGATGACCGACTTCAAGTGCCTCCTCAATCCGTACCATGTTTATGCGATTGGAGAAGACTGGGAGGGCGACACGCTCAAGCCGCCAGTTGAAGCGCGGCTGGACAAGACGCTGGCGGTGGCGCTGGAACTCTCGGAAAGATAAGATTGCGGGGCCGCGAGTACCGCTCCACCTGGGAGATGTGAAGCCCGCCGTCACTGCCCCCGGCCCAGCAGCCGCCCGGCGCTGAGGTCAAGCTGCACCTTGCTGCTGAGGATTTCGCCGCTGAGCAGATCGGTCCAGTCGCCGTCCGGCAGGGTCAGCGTCACGGGTTCGGGCGTGCGTGAGGCCAGCGCCAGCACCGCCTCGGTGTGGCCGCTCCCGGCGGTGTACTCGCGCACGAAGCCGACCGCGTCCGGCGTTTGCAGCACGAAACGCAGGCTGCCTTGCTGCAAGGCCAGCGAACGGCGGCGCACCTGGATGAGCCGCTGCACCTCGGCCCGCAACCCGGTGTTCCAGTCGGCCTCGTCCCAGGGCATCGAGGCGCGACACCAGGGCATCGCACCTGGCTCGGTCTGCGACAACCCGATCTCGGTGCCGTAGTACAGGCAAGGGACGCCCGCGTAGGCCAGCAGCAGGGTCAAGGCGGCGCGCAGCTTGCGGGTGTCGCCGCCGAGCCGGAACAGCGCACGGGGAATGTCGTGCGAGTCGAGCAGATTGAACATACTCAGCGCCACCTGCGGCGGCAGGGCGTGGTAAGTGTCCGAGAGCAAGGTGCAGAGTTCCTCACCACCCAGACGGCTGGGCGTGAAGGTGTAACTGTGCCCCGAGAGCCACTGCATCAGCGGCAGGCCGAAGCCGTGGTAGTTCATCGCCCCGTCCTCGCCCTGGCCGTCCAACGCCGCTTCCGGGTCGAAGAAGCGCTCGCCGAAGACGTAGGCGTCATGCTTCTCAGCGCGGGCTGCCCGCTTCAGCGAACGGTGCAGTTCGAGGTTGCCCTCGTCGGTGCCGCCCTTGCCGATCATGTGGGCCACATCGAGCCGCCAGCCGTCAGCTCCCCGGCGCAGCCACTCGCGCACCACGCTCGTTTCCCCCGCCAGAAACTCCTGCTCGGCCTCGCCGCTCAGGTAATCGAGCTTGGGCAGGGTCGGCACGTCGAAAAAGGCGTGGTAGGGCAGCTCGTGGCCCTCGCGCCAGGTAAACATCGCTCGCTCACGTTCCTGCCCCGCCAGCGCCGCTTGAAAGAGCGCGTGTTCGTTGCCGACATGGTTGAACACCCCGTCGAGCACAACCTTGAAGTCGGCGGCGTGGGCGGCCTGCGTCAGCGCATCGAAGGCCGCGTCACCACCGAGATGCGGGTCGACGTGGCGGTAATCGGAAATGTCGTAGCGGTGGTTGCTGGGCGAAACGAAAATCGGGGTCAGCCACAGGGCGTTGACGCCGAGGTCGGCCAGGTAAGGCAGCGCCTCCTGAATGCCGCGCAGGTCGCCGCCGTAATGGGCGTGAACATCGCCCTGCTTGTCAATCGGCGCGCCCCAGGGCCGGGTCTCGATGGAGCGGCCCTGGTACTCGTACTCACCCTCACGCACGTTGTTGGCCGGATCGCCGTCGCGGAAGCGGTCTGGGAAAATCTGATAGAAGACGCTCTGCCAGGCCCACTCGGGCGCGACATGCCCGGCCAGGTACGGAAACCAGCTGCGAAAGCCGCGCCGCCCGTGCGTCAGGCCCGCCGCCGTCAGGTTGAGGTGATCATCCGGCAGCCGCAGTTCCCAGGCGTAGCGCACCCTGGCTGCGTGAACCGGCAGTTCGGCCTCGAACCACTGGCCCTTCCCCGAGAAGGCGGCGAGGGTGACGGGGCGGGCTGGGAGGTACTCGATCTCGCCCACCCGCACGACTTTCAGCGACACGCCGGTGACGGGCAACGCCGTCCAGACACGCACGGTGACATGCTCACCCTGCGGCAGCCCCAGGACGGCAGTAAAGGCGGGGGTGTGGTCGTGGCGGGCAGTGGTGGGATGCATCATCGGGTCAGGCTCCTGGGGTGCATGGCGAGCTTCAGGGTTGGGCTTCAGAACCGAGCGGCGCAGCAAAAACGGCACGCCTCCAGCAAGGGGAAGGTCGTGCCGCAGACGTGATCGGGCAAACGTTGCCTGTGAATTTGGCCCAGAGTAAAGCCGCAACCGGCCCGGATTCAAGCCTGCCCGGTTCGGGTCTCAGCGGCCCGCCGCGTAATACTCCGCATTCGGCACGAAGCCCAGGGCACTCGACACCCGGTTGGTCAGGTTGAACATCCCGATGACCTGCACCAGTTCCATGATCTGGTGGTCGCCGAGGCCCGCCGTCCGCAGCGGTTCCAGATCGGCCTGGGTCAGGCTGGCGGGATCGCGGGTGAGCTGCTCGGCGTAGCGGCACAACACAGCTTCGCGCGGCGTCAGCGGGGCCTGCCGCCAGTTGACGGCCACCGCGTCGGCCTTGGCTGCGTCCATGCCTGCGAGCCGCAGCGCCGCGCCGTGCGACACCGCGCAGTACAGGCAGGCGTTGATCGAACTCACCACCACCGCCACCAGTTCGCGCTCCTGCCCGCTGAGGTGGCCTTCCTTGTTGAGCAGCAGGTTGAAATAACTCCACCACGCCTGAAACTGCTCGCCGTTGAGCGCCTGCGCTTTGAAGACGTTCGGCACGAAACCCAGGTTGATCTGTGCTTTCTTCCACAGCTTGGCGACGCCCTCAGGCACTTCCGTTTCGGTGGGGACGGGCAGAAAAGAGATTCGGTCCGGAATTGTGGTCATGGCACGAGTCTAGACCGACATGCGGCTTTGTCGCTTCTTCAAGCGTTTGGCAGAGGCTAACCTGCTAGCCTACAGCCATGTTTGAGAACCTCGGCAACAAATTGCAAGACATTCTGGAACGCCTCCAGCGCGAGAAGACCCTGACCGACGCGCAGGTCAAAGCCGCCATGCGCGAGATCCGGATGGCCCTCTTGGAAGCCGACGTGAATTTTGGCGTGGCCAAGGAGTTCGTCGCGCGGGTCAGCGAGAAGGCAGTGGGCCAGGAAGTGCTGGGCAGCCTGGACGCCGGGCAGATGGTCGTCAAGCTCGTTCACGACGAGCTGATCCAGACATTGGGCGGCGAATCGAAGCAGCCGGTCCTTAAGACCGAGGGCAACGTGGTGTTCATGGTGGGCCTTCAGGGTGCGGGCAAGACCACCAGCACTGGCAAGCTCGCCAAGTTTTACAAGGAAAAGGGCCGCCGGGTGCTGCTGATCGCCGCCGACACCCAGCGCCCCGCCGCCCGCGAGCAGTTGCGCACGCTCGGCGCACAAGTCGGCGTGCCGGTGCTGGAAGTCGCCAACGGCGAGACGCCCGCCCAGACCCGCCAGCGCCTGAGCGAATTTCAGCAAACCGATTTCCGCGACTTGGTCATCGTGGACACGGCGGGACGACTGCAGATCGACGAGAACTTGATGGACCAGCTCGCCGACCTCCAGACCGCGCTGACGCCCACGGAAACCCTGCTGGTCGTCGACGCCATGACCGGGCAGGAAGCACTCAGCGTCGCCAGGACCTTCGACGAGCGGGTCAATCTGACCGGGTTGATCGTCACCAAGATGGACGGTGACGCGCGCGGCGGAGCGGCGCTCTCGGCGCGGTTCGTGACTGGTAAGCCAATTTATTTTGCGGGCACCTCCGAGAAACTGACCGGCCTGGAACCCTTCTACCCCGACCGGGTGGCGGGCCGCATCCTGGGCATGGGCGACGTACTGGGCCTGATCGAGCGGGCACAGCAGGCCGATTTGCAGAGCATGGAAACCAAGAAGGCCGAGGAATTCGACCTCGAAGACCTGCTCAACCAGTTGCGCCAGATTCGCAAAATGGGCCCGCTGGGCGATCTTATCAAGCTGATTCCTGGCATGAGTCGCGCTCTGCCCGAGGGATTTTCTATCGACGAAAAGCAGATTCACAAGATTGATTCGATGATCTCCAGCATGACCCTCAAGGAGCGGCGCAATCCCAAGATTCTGAACGCCTCACGCCGCAAGCGCATCGCGGCGGGCGCGGGCACCCAGGTCAGCGAGATCAACAAGCTGGTCAAGATGCACGAGCAGATGAAGGACATGATGAAGATGCTCCAGCGCATGAGCGGTGGCAAGGGCATGGGCGGCGGGATGGGCAAGCTCGGCGCGGGCATGAAAGGCGGACGCGGGTTGCAGCCCAGTCAGCTGCCGCCCAAGCTACCGAACTCGCGTCGCTGAATCGCCGGTTCTGCTGATGGTTTGACAGGGCCGCCGCCTGCCGCCTATACTCCCTTTCGCCCGTTGTGACACTGCGGCGCGGCGAAAGATGTGGGATGTTAGCTCAGTTGGTAGAGCAGATGACTTTTAATCATCGGGTCGTAGGTTCGAGCCCTACACGTCCCACCACAGCTCAAACAGAAAAGCACCGTCTGGTACGGTGCTTTTTCGTTCTCCAATTATGCTGGCTCGGCGCTTCCTCGGGCCTGGACGCGTACTGCTTCAGCCAGCGCTTGCACGTGCGGCAGGGCGGCCCGTCCCGGTCGGATGACCAGCCCGATGATGCGCTCCAGCGGCTCGGGGAACGCCACCGCCACCAGCGCGGGCCGCAGCCCCGCCAATCCCAGGCGTGGAAAGATGGTGATGCCCAGGCCGTACTCCACCATCGAGAGAATCACGTCGTCCTCGTCTACCTCGGTGATGTTGCGGCTGAGCGCTTGATGACTTCTCAGAAATTCCAGCACCGGCTGGTTGGCCGGATTGATCAGCGGGGGCAACAGCAGCGGCTGCGCCTTCAGGTAAGCCCAGGTCAGCGGGGTGGGCTGCCCAGCGCGCATGACCACCAGATATGGATCGCGTAGCAGCACCTCGAACAGCAGGCCCCCAGCGGCGTCAGGCGCTTCGATCAGGCCCACATCGGCCTCGCCGCTTTGCACGAAGCGCTGACCGCCCTGGCCGTCGCGTCCGGCGTCAAGCACTCGGATGTGCAAATCGGGGTGCTCGGCATGCAGCCGCCCTAGGGCCGGAGCCAGCAATTGCTGCCCGATACTGCGGTAGGTCGCCACCGTCAATTGCCCACTGAGGGTGAGCGCCGGATTGGCCGCCAGTTGCAGATCCTGCACCGCAAGCAGCGCGTCGCGGGCGTAACCGATGACCTGCAACCCGGTGGGTGTCAGACTGACACCGCTGCGGGTGCGCAGCAATACCGCCTGACCGAGTGCGGTTTCCAGGGCGCGCACACCCTCGCTGAGACTGCTCTGCGACATGCCCAGGCCTGCTGCTGCCGAGGAAAAGCTGCCCTCGTCGGCCACCGCCACAAACAGGCGAAGCTGCGCCAGTGTGATGGCCGACTTTTCCTCGAATAGCGGTCCCGAGAAGCGCGGCCTGGGTGTGGACACACCCGCAGTCTAGCGATTCATAGACTCTCCGGTCACTTTCAGGCGGTGGTCGCCTGACCCCAGGGATTGAGGACCACCTTGATACAGCTATCATGCTTGTCGCGGAAGGTCTTGTAGAGGGCCGGGGCCTCGTCCAGCGTGGCGCGGTGGGTAATGACGAAGCTCGGGTCGATCTCGCCCGCCTCGATGCGCGAGAGCAGCGGTCCCAGGTAACGGTGGGTGTGGGTCTGCCCCATCCTGAAAATCAGGCCTTTAGCGAAGGCCGCGCCCAGCGGCAATTTATCGACCAGGCCGCCGTAGACGCCCGGCATGCTGACGGTACCGCCCTTGGCGCAACTGAGGATGGCCCAGCGCAGGGCCGTGATGCGGTCGAACGTCATCTTGAGCTTTTGCTCGGCGCTGTCGAGCAGCGCACCCGGGCCATGCCCGTGCGCCTCCATGCCCACCGCGTCGATGACGTGGTCAGGACCGCGCCCGCCGGTCGCCTCACGCAGCGCCACCAGCACATCGACATCCTCGTAACTGATGGTCTCGATCCCAGCGGCGGCGGCCATTTTCAGCCGCTCCGGGACCCGGTCGACGATGATCACCCGCGCTGCGCCGAGCATCTGGGCGCTGCGGGCGGCGAACTGGCCCACCGGCCCCGCGCCGAACACCGCCACCACGTCGCGGCCCTTCACGATCTGGCAGTTTTCCGCCGCCTGATAGCCGGTGGGGAAAATGTCGGTCAGAAACAGCACCTGCTCGTCCGGCAACGCTGAACTGAGCTTGAACGGCCCCACATCGGCAAACGGCACCCGCACGAACTGGGCCTGCCCGCCCGCGTAGCCGCCGTACATGTGCGAATAGCCGAACAACCCGCCGCCGCTGACCGCCCCGTAGAGCGCCTCAGCCATGCGGTGGTTGGGGTTAGAATTGTCGCAGGCGCTGTAAAAGCCGCGCTTGCACGGATCGCAGACTCCGCAAGCAATGTTGAACGGCACCACCACCCGGTCGCCGACCTTGAGGGTCTTGACGTCCTTGCCAACTTCCACGACCTCGCCCATGAATTCATGGCCGAGGATGTCCCCCTTTTCCATGCTGGGAATCCGGCCATCCAGCAGGTGCAGGTCCGAGCCGCAGATGGCGGTGGACGACACCCGCACGATGGCGTCGGTGGGCAGCAGCAATTCCGGGTCCGGCACCTGCTCAACGCTGACGTGGTTGGTCGATTGCCAGATGACTGCCTTCATTTGTTACCTCCGCTGGCGGGCATGGCGCTCCGTCCGCTGCTCTGGCCCTGGGTGGTCGGGTGAAAGCCGAGTTCCTGCTCGCGCTTGAAGCGCATCAGGTCGTCTCTGAGTTGCTGGGAAGGTTCCTGCCCCAGCATGCGGGCGATGATCGGCCCCGCCGTGCCGCCCGGCGCTTTGTAGGTCAGGCGCACCACGACCTCGGTGCCACGCTCGCCTGGTGCGGGCCGGAACAGCACCTCTCCGCTGTTCCAGATGTCGGCTCCCGGCAGGGATTGCCAGGCCAAGCGCCGACCCGGTTCGTCGGCGGTGAGTTCGGCGTCCCAGCTCACGTCACCCAGCGGCCCCTTGACCGTCCAGCGCGAGCGCCCTTCCTCCAGCATCTTGACTTCCTGAAGGTGACTCATCAGTGCGGGCAGGTTCTCCAGCTTTCTCCAGACGGCGTAGAGCACTTCGGGCGATTGGCCCACCGTGACCGCGTCGCTCACCAATGTCTCGCCCTGGGCGTTCTCACGGATCTTGAGGGCCGTGCCGAGCGGATTGGTGCCGCGCAGGGCCACGCCCGCCAGTGTGATTCCTGTGCCTGCCAGGGCCAGCCGCCCCAGCCCCAGCTTGCCCGGCCCACCGCGAACGCCCAGTGCTGCCAGCCCCGTACCCAGGGCCACCAGCAACCACTTCTCGGTGGGCTGAAATACCGCTCCCCGCGTTTCCTGTTTGGTCATGGCGGTTACTGTGCGCCGACAGCGCGCCGCGCCACCCGGAGTTGGCTTACTGTCTTGAGACTGGCTGAACGCTCGGTGGAGTCGGAGTAAAGTTAGCTTTCCGGTTTTCCTGATCGGTACGGAAGCTGCGGCCATAACAGAGGAGCAGCGGTGAAGACTTCTTGCACCCGCATCACCATAAGTTGCCGCCGGGGAGTAGAGTAAACCCATGACACAACCGAGTGAGACCCCCGAGCGGGCAGGCGAAATCCTGATCAGCGGTGTGGACACCGGCCCGGAGTCCAGGGACAACGAAACACCCACCGAGGCGCACGTCCGACTCTACGGCCTGAACGATCCTGAAAGTGGTCGTCAGTACGAGCCGGACAACGAGGATGGTTAAGCTCTAGAGGAGGGTGCAGGGCCTGCACTGATTCAGCGACCTAGGCCAGGCTGGCAAGACGCTGAATCGGCAACCGAAGGCGATCAGTGTGTGTGCCCTGGCAAAGGCTCAACAGCATCCGCCTGCGCTTCCTCGCGTGCGAGCCACAGGATCAGGGCCTCGGCGCTGGCCGGGTTGGTCGCCAGTGGGATGTCGTGCACATCGCACAGGCGCACCAGGGCGCTCACATCGGGTTCGTGCGGCTGGGCGGTCAGCGGGTCGCGGAAGAAAAACACCGCTCGCACCTGCTCCAGCGCGATTCTGGCTCCGATCTGCTGATCGCCGCCCAGCGGCCCTGAAAGTACACGCTCCACTTTCAGTCCAGTTTGCTTTTGCAAAATGCTGCCGGTAGTGCCGGTGGCAACCAGGTGAAAGCGGGCGAGCAGCTCACGGTGGCTGAGAGCAAACAGCGCCAGCTCAAGTTTCTTCTTGTCGTGGGCGATCAGCGCCACCTGATGCTTGCCGCCGCGTTCGGCGAGCTGAGCGGGCGGCGTGTCTGGAGCAGTCATAGCGGCATTGTCGGGTACAACCCGCGCCAAAGCAAAACGCCCCGGACTTGACGTCTCCGGGGCGTTGGGGCAACAGGATTTAGTTGCCGTTGTATTGCAGATCGTAGTTGTTGAGAGCCAGGCTCGACGAGCCGCCGTTGCCGGTGTCGTAGACGTTCCAGCCCGTCTTGATGCCGGAGTAGTACTGATCGTCACGCTGGGCACGCACCAGCAGCTTGGTATTGGGACGGCTCACGACCGTGTCGCCCGTGTCGAGGCGATTGTTGTTGTTGGCGTCCTTGAACACCACCACCCGGTAGGTGCCGTAGCCGAGCGTCCTGGGCAGGTCCAGAACGAAGCCCTTGGTGATGTAGGGGTCAATGACCTGCGATTCGCTGCCGTCGGCGGTGTAGTTGCCGTTACTGTAGCCGACCACCGCGAGGCGCAGGTTCGCGCCGCTGGGAAAGCCGACCAGGTTGCCGCTGACATCCTTGGTAGTGGGGTTGCCGACCAGGGTGCAGGCCGAAAGTGAAGCGCCAAGTAAAGTAAGAGCGAGTATTTTTTGCATGATAATGATCTCCTGTAGAAAGAAGCGGTAGGTTGAAGGAAACGGAACTTCTCTTACCTTAGAGGTTCCCGGCAGAGGGAACCAGCCCCAAACTATTGCAGCGCTTCTCATGAAACATGCATAAGAAGTGGATTGTCCCCTTAAAATCTGACTGAGAATTTAATCGGCAGGCTGCAGACTGGGTACATGCCGACCATGATTCGCGTCCTGCAAGCTGAAGACGCCGCGCTCTACCGCCCGCTGCGGCTGTGTGCCCTCAGCGAAGACCCCGCCGCTTACCTGACCAGCCCCGAGGAGTTCGCGGCCCGGTCCCTGGCCGAGATCGCTGGGCAATTGGCTCCCACCGAGACGGCCTTCACGCTAGGGGCTTTTGCAGGCGCACAACTCGTCGGCATGGCGACTCTGGTCCGCGCCGGGCGGCTCAAGCTGCGCCACCGCGCCGACGTGATGGCGGTATACGTGGCCCCCGAAGTGCGTGGGCAGGGCGCGGCGACAAGTCTGCTCGGCGCACTGATCCAGCAAGCGCGCCAGCTGCCGGGCCTGGATGTGCTGGGCCTGAATGTCACCGAGCCGCAGCTGGCTGCCCGGCAGCTCTACCTCAAGCTGGGCTTCAGCGTCTGGGGTGTGCAACCCGACGCGCTGCGGCAAGCGGGAGAGCCGCTGACTGAACTGCACATGCAGCTGCGGTTGTGAAGACGAACGCCCCAACCTGCGCCAAACCTCCACGGCGTGTGCGGCGCGTCTTCGCCCGTGAACTTCACAGTGAGGGTCAAGGAAGGCCAGCGGCTTTCCCTACCCCAACGGAGGTTCACCATGACTCAGCCCACCACAATTCGCAACTCAGCCAGCAGCCGCGCCGCCCGCACCGTGCTGGTGCTCGCCAGCTTCAGCGTGCTGGGGCTGCCCACTCTAGCCGCCAGCACACTGTCAGGCAGCCAGGGTCAGCTGCCTCAGGCCCAGAAGCAGCCGCAGAAAAGCGCCACCCCGGCGCAGGGCAATCGACCGGACCAGATGAACCCGCGCGGCCCAGCAGACAGACTGGCGAACCTGGACGTCAGCTACTACAGCGGCGACCCGCTGGCGGGCGGGAAGCTGCTCGGCACCGTCAGGCTGACACCGCCACGGGGCGCGCCGGTGGCCGGCAACCGGGCGATGGGGAGTCAGGCGGCAGGAACTCAGGCAACCACGCCGCGCCCGAACCCACTGACCGCCCGGGCCCCGGCGGGAGCCAGATTTGCCGTAATTAAAGATGACCACGGCGGCGCACGCATCATCGATCTCAGCCAAGCGGATCAGCGGATGGACGGTCAGGCCGGGCGCGGCGGTTCGCGCTCCCGGAACGGCACGCCGCCCCAGCGCTAAACCCCCTTCGCCCAGCCCGCCTCCGTCCCCTCGGCGGAAGCGGGCCTTCGTCTGGCTGGGCTGTACGGGTCAGATCAGCTTGGTTAGACTGAGCGGCGTGAAAGGAGCCGACGCCGAGGACCGTGCCCTGAGTGCCCTGCTGGCGCAGGGCCATACGCTGCTGGCCCGCAATTACCGTATTCCCGGCGGCGAAATCGACCTCATCACCCGGCTGGACGGGGTGGTCGTGTTCAGCGAGGTCAGGCAGCGGCGCAGTGCCCGTTACGGCAGCGCCCTAGAAAGCGTGACGCCGCGCAAGCTGGCGCTGATGCAGCGGGCCGCTTTGACCTACCTCTTCAACGTGCTGGGCCGCGACGATCTGCCGTGCCGGCTGCAAGTCGTCAGTATCGAGGGTACGGCGGCCAGTGGCGTGCTGAGTATCACACTCATCGAGTAGCCGGAAAAAAGGAGCCAGCAAAAAACGCCCCGTGAGGAGCGCTCGGCTGGACAATGAAGTGGGTTCAGCCCTGCTTGCTGGCGGGAACACTGCGGGCTTCCTGCAGGTCCTTCTGTTCTTTGACGCCCTCGTGCTCGTTGTTGCGCGGCGCTTCGGCCTCGCGGTCGTTGGCCGACTTGAAGGAAGGCTTGTGACCGTCCTCGATCTCCGTGACTTCCGTCTTGGTGCGGTCGTACTGATCGGGCAGGCTGGTGTGGCCCTTGTTCTTGTCGTCTTTGTCAGGCATACCGATCAGTCTGGGGGCCAACGCCGAGTGCCCGCTGGCGCTTTGCCCAAGACATGTTCAGAAATTAAAGCTTGGGCAAGGTGACGCCGCGCTGGCCCTGGTACTTTCCGGCCCGGTCACGGTAGGTCACCTCGGGGCGCTCGCCCTCGAAAAAGAGCAGCTGCACGCAGCCCTCGAAGGCGTACATTTTGGCTGGAAGCGGAGTGGTGTTGGAGAACTCCAGAGTGACGTGGCCCTCCCAGCCGGGTTCCAGCGGGGTGACATTAGCGACGAGTCCGCAGCGGGCATACGTCGATTTGCCGAGCGCCACCACCATCACGTTGTCGGGAATCCGCAGGTATTCCAGGCTGCGGGCCAGTGCGAACGAGTTGGGCGGAATGATGATCTCGCTGGCCTGCACGTCTACGAAGCTGCGCTCGTCGAAATGCTTGGGGTCGACGATGGCGCTGTTGACGTTGGTAAAGATCTTCCATTCGTCGGCGCAGCGCAGATCGTAGCCGAAGCTGCTTAGCCCGTAACTGATGACCTGCTGGTTCTCGGCCGTGCGGACCAGGCGGTCCTCGAACGGCTCGATCATGCCGCTCAGAGCCAGCTCACGAATCCGCCAATCGGGAAGGATACTCATCTCAGCAGTCTAACGGGCCTCAGCGGGTAGGCTGGGCAGCGTGTCTGTTCTGCCTCCGCGACTGCCCGCCTCGCCGCTGCGCCTGGCCCTGATCAGCGACGTTCACGGCAACGCCTTCGCCCTCGAAGCGGTGCTGCACGAGCTGCGCGCCGCCGCGCCGGACCTCATCCTCAATCTGGGCGATCAGGTGGAGGGAGCCGCCGACCCGGCCCATGCCTATGCCCTGCAAGCCGAACTTGGCGCGCTGGAAGTACGCGGTAACAATGAGGAAAAGCTCTGGCCTGACGGTCGGCGCAGTCCGCTGAGCCTCAAGTACGGCGCGTGGCTGGGAACCCAGCTGGCCCCGGCAGCGTTGGCGCATCTGGCCGCGCTGCCGCTGACGGGACGCGTCGAGGGCGTGCTGGCCTGTCACGGTACGCCCGACTCGGCCTGGGACAGTTTGCTGTGGGTCTGGCAGCCGGACGCGGCGGGCGGATTTTACCGCAGCCGCGATCCGCGTGAGCTGCGCCGGATGCTGGAGCCGCTCGCCGCAGACGTGGTGGTCTGCGGCCACACCCACCGCCCCGGCAGCACGCGGGTGGGCGATACCCTGGTCGTCAACACTGGGGCCGTTTCAGATCAGGTCGACGGCGATCCCCGCGCCCGCTGGACCCTGCTGGAGCGCCGAAGCGGGCACTGGACCGCCGATTTCCGGGCGGTGCCCTACGACATCGCGGCGGCGGTGCGCTGGGCCGGGCAGCACAGCACCTTCGGTGAGGGCGCGGCAGAGTTGCTGGAAAGCGGTGAGATGACCGTGCGCGGGGATGCGGGCTAAGGGCGAAGCGGGCGGCGCTACACTGCAAGCATGTTCAGATTGGCGGCGGCCTTGATCTTCGGCGCGGCGCTGACCGTGCCGGTTTGGTGCTCGCCCGCGCAGGCCGCCCTGCCCACCCCCGCGCCCCAGTGCGGCGGTCAGGCGGGGTTGCCCAGTTGGTTCACGCCGGGCGTCTACAGCGGCACGCTCGGCGCTCAGCGCGTCACCTTGCAACTCGAAACACCTGATACCGATGACGATGTGGTGGGGGCATATTTTTACGCCTCTCGCCAGATCGACCTGACCCTGCGCGGCAGCCACACAGGCGGCGCGCTGGTGCTGGCCGAGGAGATCTGGGGCGGCCCGGAGAAGGGGCTGCAAACCACCGGCTGCCTGATCCTCACCCGGGGTACGGGGCCGCGACTCACGGGAGAATGGAAGACGCCACAGGGCAAAGCAACACCCGCCAAACGCCTGACCGTCAGCCTCACACCGCTGAAGGTGCAGACGCTGCCGCTCAAGCTGCTGGGCACACCGAGCCTGCGTCAGTTGCGCGCGGAGCAGCCGCTGACGTTTCTCAAGCTCAACACGGCTTGGACTAAGGTGGCCGGTGGCCTGCGCGAGCCGCTGACCGGCGTGGTCTACCCGCGCGTGGCCGGAGAAACGGCGGCCCTCGGCGGCGCGCTGCAAGACCGGCAACTGCTGGCCGCCGCCGCTACCCTGGATTGCCAGACGCAGCTTGGCAACAGCGCTTCCGCCGAGAATGAGGGCTTCACGCTCGACGCCGTCGTGACCCGCCTGACGCCTAAACTCGTGAGTCTGCACGAGAGCGCCAGTTTCTACTGCGGCGGCGCACACCCCGATAGCTTCGACACTGGCCTGATTTTCGACCGGCGCAGCGGCAAGACCCTGACGCTCACGGCGCTGTGGCCCGGCCTGAGCGCGGTCCAGCAGCTCAGGCGCTACCTCGCCGGGTATCCCAGAACGCCGGGAGACGACGAGTGCCTGGACGCCATCAAGACAGGTGCGCCCAGCGCCGCCGACGGCCCCACCTTCACCGGCTGGCTGACTCCCCAGGGGCTGACGCTCGTGCCGACCTTCTTGCCGCATGTGACCGCCGCCTGCGCCGACCCGGTGACGCTGACATACGCGCAGCTGCGCGGCCTGGCCGATGCCCGCGGGGCTTACTTCGCCGACCTGTTCCCCCGCTGAGCCGCGTCAACAGGACCCGAGTAACTACTCAGCACGATGAACACGGCAAAAAACCGACATGGAGTACGATTCTGTCAGAATTTTAGTACTATATTCTGTCATTAGACTCAGTTCTGCGAAATCTACTTCCAAAATTACAGCAATTTATTATCAAATTAGGGTGGTTTGCGTGCTAAGTAGTCACGGACCCGATTCTTTTAGACCCTGCTCACGCCCGGCGCATCCCGGCGGCTCAGCATGAAGGCATGGAACAACGCACACTCGGCAAGAACGGCCCCAAAGTCTCGGCAGTGGGCCTGGGCTGCAACAATTTCGGCGCGCGTCTCGATCAGGCGGCCACCAACGCGGTGGTCAGCGCCGCGCTCTCGCAGGGCGTCACCCTGTTCGACACCGCCGACGTCTACGGCAACCGGGGCGGCTCGGAGGAGATGCTCGGCAAAGCGCTGGGCCAGGAGCGCAGGGCCATCATCCTGGCCAGCAAGTTCGGGCACGACATGGGCGAGGCCGGGAAAGGGGCGGCCCCGACGTATATCCGCAAGGCGCTGGCCGCCAGCCTCAAGCGCCTGGGCACCGATTACCTCGACCTCTACCAGCTCCACACCCCCGACCCCGAGACGCCGCTGGCCGACACCCTCGGCACCCTTGATGAGCTCGTCCAGGAGGGTATGGTGCGGGCGGTGGGCTGCTCGAACCTCAGCGCCGCCCAAGTGCAGGAAGCCGCCCGCCTCGCCAGGGACAAGGCGCAGACGCCGTTTATCTGTGCCCAGGACGAATATAGCTTGCTGGTCAGAGACATTGAGGCCGAACTGATTCCAGTGCTGAGCGACCTGGAGATGGGCCTACTGCCGTACTTCCCGCTGGCCAGCGGCCTGTTGAGCGGCAAGTACCAGCCGGGGCAGATCCCCGAGGGCACCCGCTTCGCCTCGTCGCCGGGCGCGCAGGACCGCTACATGACCCCGCAGAACTGGGAGAAGGTAGCCGCGCTGCGCTCGTTCGCCGAAACCCGGAACCACAGCCTGCTCGAACTGGCTTTCAGCTGGCTGGCCGCGCAGCCGGTGGTCAGCAGCGTGATCGCCGGAGCCACGCGCCCGCAGCAGATTGAACAGAATGTGGCGGCGGCTTCCTGGCAACTCAGCGCCGAGGACCTCAGTGAGATTGACAGAATCACCGGCAAGCAGACGGCGGCGACAGCCTAACCTTCCGCTTCCTCTTCGGGGAGCAGAGCCCAGGCCGGCACGTCCAGCAGCCCCGCAGGCGTCAGCTTGAGGTCGGGAATGACGCTCAGGCCCAGAAAACTGAGGGTGGTTAGTGCTTCGGGCAGTAAGCAACCGCGCCCTTGCAGGGCCGTCTGGATGCCCTGTACCCGGGCGGCCACCTCAACGGGCGGCAGATCGCTCATCAGGCCGCCGTGGGGCAGTGGCAAGCTGGCGATCACCTCGCCGCCGTCCACGACGACCACGCCGCCACCGAGCGCCTGCACTGCCAATCCTGCAGCCCGAATATCGGCGTCGCCCTGCGGCCCGGCAGCCCCGGCCACCACCAGATGGTGGGCATCGTGGAGCACACTCAGGGCCACCGCGCCGCGCTTCAGCCCGATGCCCTGGGTCCAGGCGGCACTGATCAACCCACGCCCATAGCGGTCTGCGACGACTAGCTTGGTGTCACCGCTGCCCGGCACGGCAGCGTATGTTTCGATCTGGTCGGGCCGCACCCCGATGACCGGCCAGTGCGGCGGCACACTCAGGTCGGCTCGTTCCAAGCCCACCACATTCACTCTCCCACCGGGCAGGTGCGGGGTCGGCGCAGGCGTGCCGAGCGCCGAGAGCGGTTGCCCTCCCAGCCAGCACTCAGCCACCTCGAAACCCGTGAGGTCTTCGAGCAGCACCAGATCGGCGCGGAAGCCGGGGCCAATGACACCCACATCAAACAGGCCCCAGTACTCGGCGGGGTTGCAGGTGACCAGCCCCAAGGCATACAGCGGATCGAGGCCCGAGGCCACCAGATGACGGAGCTGGTGGTCGAGATGGCCGCGCTCCAGCAGCCAATCGGCCCCGATATCGTCGCTGACCAGCAGGGCGCGGCGCGGCATAGAGCGCAGCACCGGCGTGAGTGCAGCGAGATTGCGCGCCGCCGATCCCTCGCGCACCATCAGCCACAGCCCGGCACGCAGACGGTCATGGGCCTCGGCCGGGGTGGTCGCCTCGTGGTCGGAATGGATGCCCGCCGCTGCGTAGGCTTGCAGCCGCTCGCCGCTCAAGCTCGCTGCGTGGCCGTCGATGCGCTTGCCTCGCGCCGCTTCCAGGGTGGCCCAGACGGCGACGTCCTGGCCCAGGACGCCGGGGTAATTCATCATCTCGGCCAGGCCCAGCACCCCCGGCACCGTCAGCCCGCGCCCGATGTCAGGAGGTTCCAGCCGCACGCCGCCCTGTTCGAACACGCTGGCGGGCACGCACGACGGCTGTGAGGCCCACACCCGCAGGCCACTAGCGGCTCCAGCGTCCAGCATCCAGCGCAAGCCCGCCTCGCCCAGCACGTTCACGATCTCGTGGGCTTCGGCCACCACCCCAGTCGTGCCGCGTGGCCGCACGGCGCGCGCGAAGCTGGCCGGGGTCATCAGGCTCGACTCGATGTGAATGTGCGCGTCAATGAAACCGGGTGAGAGGTACTTGCCGCCCGCGTCGTACACCTCGGTAGCCTGGTAGCCCGGCCCCACCGCCGCGATGGAGCCGTCCGCGATGGCCACGTCGCCGCTGAGCAATTCGCGAGTCGTCACGCTGACGATCTGTGCGCCGCGAATCACCAGATCGGCAGGTTCCTGGCGCAGCGCCACCCGCACGAGGCGCTGGCGCAGGGACGTTTCAGAGGAGATTTCGGGCATGCGCCAATGTAATGCACCGAGTATCAAGTTGAGGGCATTGGCCTGTGGCTTTCGCTTTTGCTCCCCCACCCTCCAGCCCTCGCCCCAGGGGGTCGGGAGAGCAAAGTCGCTTCGCTCGGCATGGAGTTTCCTGCATAGCTGGCGGCTTCCTGCACCAACACTTCAGACCGTGAAATGAGGCAATCAGGCTGTGGGCGCTGCGCCGAAGGCCTGACGGGCCTGCCAAGTCGGAAGGCAGTATTCGTGCTCCTACCCATTAGGAAACGAGTCGCGAGAGGACGTGAGCAAACGCAGCGGTTACCCATCCGTCCACTGGCTTGCGCTCATCGAGCAGCGTCAGCCCCTCCCCGCTTACCCGAACTGCTGCTTGGGCGGCTCCGGCAACTTATAGGCCAGATACACGCTGGGCAGCAGCAGCAGCACGGCGATCAAAGCAGCGGTGCTGGGCGAGGTCGCGTCGGCCAGGAAGCCCACCAGGAAAATCAAAAGGCCCGCGAAGCCCCACGAGAAGCCCATCATGATGCTGCTGGCCACCGCCACGTGCCCCGGCGCGTATTCCTGGGCGGTGACGATGCCCACCGGCACGCTGGAGTTGACCGCCGCGCCGACCAGGAAGGTCAGCGGGTAAAACCACCACTGGCCGGGGTTCGAGTAGATCAGGGCGATAAACAGCGGCAGGGTCGCGAGAATGGCGCTCCGGAGCACCGGCACACGCCCGATCTTGTCCGAGATGCGCCCGCCCACAATGCCGCCCAGCGCTGAGGCCACTGCGAACACCGCCAGCGTGATCGCCACTTCCCGCAGGCCGTAGCCGCGCTCCACCAGAATGAACGGCAACATGGTGTTGTAGCCGATGCTGGCCAGGCTGCGCAGCACCGCCATGCTCCACAACGTCACCATCGGGCCTCTGAAGATGCCCAGGTAAGCTTTGAGGGTCAGGCGCTTGGCAGTGGGATGGTAGTCGGGCGTAATCAGGTAACTGATGGCCCCGATGACCAGCCCAATCAAGCCGAACCAGTGGAGGTGTTGAAGGCCCGCGCTGGCAAACACCGGGCCGAGCGCCATGCCCGCCGTGCCGCCCGCGCTGAACAAGCTGGCCCACAATCCGCGCTGACTGGTCGGGCTGGAGCGCGCCACGTAGGCCGCGCCAGACGGATGGAAAAATCCGCTGCCCAGGCCGGCCACCGCCACCAGTAGCAGCAGCGCCCCGAACCAGGGCACAAAACCGACCAGCGTCAGGCCCAGCCCGGTGAAGACCGGCCCGAAGGCGGCCATCAGGCGGCTGCCCAGGCGCTCGCCGATCACGCCCAAGAGGGGCTGCAACACGCTGCTGGTCAGCGAGAAGATGCTGGAAAGCAGCGTGATGGCTGCGATGCTGACGCCAAATTTGCTTTGCAGCGCCGGTCCCAGTGGGGTCAACATCGCGCCGTAGGCGTCGTTGATCAGGTGCCCCAGCGTCACCGCCGTCGCGATGGCAGCTCCACCCTGAAAAGCGCGCGTTGTCACTGTTCCTGTGCTCATTGTTTTCGCCTCTGCTGCCCGACATGGCCCGACTCGATTCAAGTCAAGCTAACACGCAGGCAGGCGGAGGCCCTAGGCACAATGCGGTATTGACAACGGCTCAGGGTACGAGGAGCGCTACCTCTTCAGTGCATCAGATTGGAGCCGTAAGGCATCTGTTTGGGACTGTCGCCCCACTTGTTGCGGCCCAGCTGCCTATCTGCAACATGAAAAATAAGGATCGCGATTGGCCCCACCAGCGGAATGAAAGCGAGAAAGAACCACCAGCCGCTTCGGCCCACGTCATGAAGGCGACGGAGGTTGACACCGAGCGACAGCAGAAGCATGGAAAGCGAAAACAGAGAAGTCAGGAGAGGTACTGGCGTGCCCTGACTGTTACCGGGAGTCAGAAGAAGCACGTCGATAAGCATGAACGGCAGCGAAAGGATGCAGTAAAAGAGCTGAAACATCCAGAGTTCATGGCGGCGGGCGCGACCCGTGAAGACAGCGTATTTCTTTACAGCGTTCAGAAAATCAGTCATGACCTTCCTTCATCTCTTAAGAAAATGCTGAGATAATGGAAAACTATCTTTATCTCTCACGAAACTCTTACCCAAAAAAGCCGCCCCACAGCGGAGGCGGCCTTCATGTTCGAGTACAGTCCTTATGCTTTGCCGACGCTGCCCAGCACCCGCATCTTGTGCTCGATGACCTGGGCCATCACGTCGCGGGCCAGGCCCAGGATCTTGCGGGGGTCGAACTCCTTGGGGTTGGCGTGCAGCACCTCACGGATGCCCACCGTGCTGGCCAGTCGCAGATCGGTGTCCACGTTCACCTTGGCGATACCGTGCTGGCAGGCCTGACGCAGATCGTCGTCGTCAATGCCCGCCGCCTCGCCGATCTCGCCGCCCGCGTCGCGAAAGCGCTTCACGATCTCGGCAGGCACACCGCTCGAACCGTGCGCCACCAGCGGAATCGAGGTCATCTCGCCGATCTTGGCGATGCGGGCCTGATCGATGTAGGGACGGCCTTTGCCCTTGTATGCGCCGTGCGAGGTGCCGATGGCGATCGCCAGATAATCGGTGCCGGTCTGCTCGATAAAGCGCACCGCCTCCTCAGGATCGGTCAGGAAGGCGTCTTTCTCATCGACGATGATGTTCTCCTCAATGCCGCCCAGACGACCGATTTCGGCTTCCACACTGACGCCCAGCGCGTGCGCGGCTTCGACGACCCGGCGGGTCTCATTCACGTTCTCGTCGAAGCCGTGGTGCGAGGCGTCGATCATGACCGAGGTAAAGCCCATCCGAATGGCACTTAGGGCACTGGCGTACGAGGAGCCGTGGTCGAGGTGCAGGGCGACCGGCACAGTGGCGCGGGCGGCGATGTCCCTGACGATATTGGCCAGGTCCTGTCCACCGTACTTGATGGCCCCCTCGCTCATCTGCACGATGACCGGCGAGCGGAGTTTCTCGGCGGTGTGAATGATCGCCTGGGTGATTTCCATGTTGTTGGTGTTGAACGCGCCGACGCCGTATTTGCCTGCGCGGGCGGGAACCAGAATGTCTGAGCCGGTGACGAGCATAGGTGTTCCTCCTGGGTGGGTAAAGCTTGGAGCGACTGCGCCCACCACCATAGCAAGCGCGGCGCGGTGGCCCGGCAAGTGACATAGGTGGCCCCGCACCGCTGCGCATCCCAGCCACATTCCGAAATAGTCGGATGAAGCGCGGGCAGCGCAGCCCAGTTTTCTTTGGCCTTCTCAGGGGGCCGGGGAGTAGCATGCAGCATGACGACCACCGAGCGACCGGCCACGACGAGTTGGAACGCCGCCTACTGGAATTCGCGCCTGAGCAGCCGCGCTCAGATCATGACCGCCAGTGCCATCCGCGAGATCCTGAAGATCACCCAGGAGCCGGACATCATCTCGTTTGCGGGCGGCCTTCCGGCCCCGGAACTCTTTCCGCTCGACGCCATGAAGCAGGCCTTTGCCACCGTGATGGAAAAGTACGGCCCCGCCGCGCTGCAGTACTCCACCACCGAGGGCCACCTGCCGCTGCGCGAGTGGATCGGCGCGCAGATGAACATTCCGCCCCAGAACGTGCAGATCATGACCGGCAGCCAGCAGGGCCTCGACCTGCTCGGCAAGGTGCTGATCTCGGAAGGCGACGTGGTGCTGGTCGAAAGTCCCACCTACCTGGGGGCCTTGCAGAGCTTCCAGCCGTACCTGCCGCGCTACGTGCAGGTGCCCACCGACGAGCAGGGCATCGACGTGGACGCGCTGGAGACGCTGCTGCAAAGTACCCCGGCCAAGCTGCTCTACGCCGTGCCGAACTTCCAGAACCCCACCGGGCGCACCCTCAGCCTGGAGCGCCGCCAGCGTCTGGTCGAACTGACCGACCGATACGGCGTGATGGTCATCGAGGACGATCCCTACGGCAAGTTACGCTTTACCGGCAGCGAGTTGCCGAGCCTCTACCAGATCGCGCTGGAGCGTGCAGGCGGCGACCCCGAACAGGTCAACGTGATCTACTCGTCGAGCTTTTCCAAGACCCTGGCTCCGGGGCTGCGTGACGCCTGGGTGCAGGCCGCCATGCCGATCATCCAGAAGCTGATTCAGGCCAAGCAGGGCGCAGATCTGCACACGCCCACCCTCAACCAGATGATGATCGCCGAACTGCTCGAAGACACCCTGCCGCGCCAGATCGAGATCGTCAAGAAAGCCTACGGCGAGCGCGCCCGTCAGATGCTCGGCCAGATCAGCCAACACTTCCCGAAGGGCGCACAGCACACCGTGCCGCAAGGCGGAATGTTCTTGTGGGTCACGCTGCCCGAGGGCATCAATACGGTGGAACTGCTGAGCAAAGCGGTGGCGCGCAAGGTCGCCTACGTGCCGGGCAGCCCCTTTTACGCGCTGGGCGGCGGCGAGAACACCATGCGGCTGAGTTACTCCAACGCCACGCCCGAGCAGATCGAGCGCGGCATCAAGGCGCTGGGCGAGACGTTTGCCGAAGCGCTGAGCTAAAGCCGGGGGTTGAGCAAGCCGGGCCGGGGGCTGAAAAGTGCTCCCGGCCTGCTCGCCTCTCTGCTCTTTACGGCGTGTGCAGATACCCGGCAATCGCGTCGGCAATCGCTCCGGCAATCCGGTCACGGTAGGCGGGCAAGGCCAGCAGCGGGCCTTCGGTGGGACTGCTGCCGAAGCCGATCTCGGTGAGAATGGCCGGGGTGGTGGGGTTCTTGATGACGTAGAAGGCGTCGGACCGGACCCCTCGGTTGGTGGCGCTGGTGGCCTTGATCAGGCTCTGCTGCACCCTGGCGGCCAGGTCGCGCGAGAAGGCCAGCTTGGCCTGCGCCACCAGGTCGCCCAGCAGGTTCTGGGCGGTGGTGCTGGCCCGCTTGGTCAGCTCCTGGCCGAGGCTGCCGCCGCCGTTCTCGAAGACCGCTGTGCTGCGGCTGGTGCCCGAGAGCGGCGCGCCGAAGTAGTAGGTTTCGATGCCCTGGGCGCTGTCTGGCCCCGAGTTGACGTGAATACTGATAAACGCCCCCACCTGACCGTTGTTGGCCAGCCGGGAGCGGGCGTCGAGGTCCTGGGTCAGATCGGCGCTGATCTGGGTGTCGCCGGTGCGGGTCATGATCACCCGGATGCCGCGCGCTTGCAACTTGGCCCGTACCCGCAGGGCCACGTCCAGGGTCACGGCCTTCTCGGTGATCCAGCGGCTGGACATCCCCGGAAACACACCGCCGTGCCCCGGATCGATCACCACCGTCACGGGTGAGTTGCCTTTGGCGGGGCGGCTGAGGGGCGCGGCAGGCACCGACACTTTCTTGGCGGCGGGCGTCTTGGCCACCCCCAGCGGTACGTCCACCACCAGCCGGGCCGGTTGCGTACCGCTGGCGGGCAGCACCTGCACCCTGGGCCTGGCTGCGCCAGGGACCGGGCCGCTGAGCGTCAAGGTCAGGCGGCGGCCGCTGATCTGGTAGCGGTTCAGACCAGGCACGTTCAGCTTGCCAGATTCGCTGGGCAGCGCGCGGCCGAGTTGAACCGTGTAGCTCTGTCCGCTGAGCTGGCCCTGGGCGGTGGTGAGGGCAGGCAGATCGAAGACCAGACGGGTGTAGCCCGAGTGGCTGCCGATTCGGGGAGCCGCCGCAGCGGCCAGTGAGAGCAGCGGGCCGCTGCAGAGCAAAAGGAGAATCACCAGCAAGCGCTTCACAAGAAGGGCCACTTTAGCGCCTTCTCATGAAAGGTGAACCTGAAACCCGCGCTCCGCACGGCCTCAAGCGCTGCTTGCCCCGGCGTGCTGAACTGAACCGGGGCAAGCAGATCAATCCCCCGTCAGCCGCAGGCTTTAAGGTAACGGGCATGAAACGCGCCCTTCTCGTGTCGGCCCTCTCCCTGATTCCCGCCCTCACCGCGCCCAGTTTGGCCCAGAGCAATTCGGGCACCTCAGCCTTCGGGCTGCAAATCACGCCGCGCGGCGGCCAGAACCTCAACCTCGCCACCGGCACCACCGATCTACCTCAGGGCGGCACGGTGCGTGACAACAGCGCTGGAATCAAGGTGGTGGCCGGGTTCATCAGTATTAAGACCGGCGAGAGCCTGAGTGCCACCAGTGCCGTGGTGACCACCCGCCAGGGCGGCACCCTGCACGCCCAGCAAATCACTTACAACCAGAAAGCCGGGCTGGTCACGGCCACCGGCGCGCTGAACTATTCCGATAACCGGGTCAAGAACCTCAGCGCCCAGACCATCTACGTGAGTACCCGCAGCGGCGCGGTGACGGCGGTGGGCACGGTCAGCACCAGCACCCCGGCAGCCACTGCCGCGCAGATGGTGGCGCTGCCCACCAAGTCGGCCATCCTGCTGCGCGGCGCGGCCAAGGTCAACACGCTCGGCCAGGCGATCAGTGGCGAGAGCATCCTGCTCAATCTGGTGACGGGCCAGGCCCAGACCGAGGCCAGCCAGAACGCCTTGGCTCCGTTCACGCCCTACCTGCGGTGAGCGGCCTGTCAGGATATCCGGCTAAGCTGCGGGCATGCACGTTCTCCTCTCCAGACCTGGTGCGCCCAGATTAGGGAAACCCACCAGCGCACTGCCCTTGCTGCTGGCGGCCGTATTGACGGGCGGCACCCTAGCCCAGCCAGCTGCCACCCGGCAAGGCCGCTACCGTCTCGCCGTGCCCGCTGGGGCCAAAACCCTGGTCGTCTCGCGGGGCAACTCGGCGCTGGCCCTGACCGAGCTGCCTGCCGGACTCAAACAGGTAACCTTCAAGCTCAGCGTCTCGGCAGCTAAGTACAGCGATACGCTGACCACCGCCTCAGGCAGCGCCACCACCCGTTTCGTCGGCCCCTTCGCTCTCTCGCCGGTGCCGGGCGGTGCGCTGAAGCCCGCGCTCAATACCTGGAAACTGCTGTGGAACAGCACCCAACCCGGCACCAGCAGTTTTACCTTCACCCTGAACGGCAAGGCCATGACTGGCAGCGAGGCCGCCCAGCCGTTCAAGGTGCGAGTGCTGTTCAGCAACAAGACCCCTACCCAGCTCAAAAGCCGGATGACGCTGCGCCCGCCCCGGATTCCCTGAGGAGAGCAGCGGTCAAAAAAGCGCTTCTTGTTTGACCGAGCGGGCAGACCTGAGCGTGCCGTTGTGCCCAGGAACCGAGAGAGTGAATGAGCGTACGAAGTTGGGAGGACGGACGACTGAGCGTGCTCGCGGCTCGCTTGTTCATTCGGACAACTACCCCCGTGCCCTAAACTGAATGCCGTGATTGACCTGGTGATTCGGAAGAAGCCGCCTGCGGGCCTGCGGCCAGTCCTGCGGGCGGGGCTGATGGCCACCCTGCACCATTTCGGAATGGCGGAGAAGGAAGTGACGGTGGTGCTGGTCTCGGACCGGGCCATCCGGGCACTGAAACTGGAGCACTGGGGCGAAGACGCCGCCACCGACGTGCTGAGTTTCCCGACCTGGGAGCCGGGTGATCCGTTCGTGCCGCCGCACCTGGGCGACATCATCATCAGCCTCGACACCGCCCAGCGCCAGGCCGACGCACGCGGCCACAGCTTGAGCCGTGAGGTGGCGCTGCTGGCGAGTCACGGCCTGACCCATCTGGTCGGTTATGATCATCCGCACGCCGAGGGGCTGGGCTTCGAGGAGGGTGCCCAGGGAGCCGAGTGGCAGGTGTTTCACGACGCCTGGCAAGCGGCGCAGACGGTGCTGGAGGCCGACCTGACCCTGTGAAGCCCGCACCTTCCGCCTCGGCACTGAGCTGGCGGCGCTGGTGGCGCTCAGCGGGTTTTGCCTGGGCGGGAATACGCCGCACCTGGCAGACCCAGCCGAATTTCAGAATCGAGGTGTGGCTGGGAATGCTGGCCAGCGGACTGTGTCTGGCGCTGCGTGTCTCCCCTGCCCCGGTGCTGCTGTGCTGCGCACTGGTGCTGAGTCTCGAACTCGTCAACACGGCCGCTGAGGCGCTCACCGACCTGATCAGCCCCGGGCCACACCCGCTGGCCGAAGCCGCCAAGGACGCGGCGGCGGGCGCGGTCCTGGTCGCCAGTATCGGAAGCGTGCTGGTGGGCGCAGCGGTGCTGCTGCCGCCGCTGATTACCTTAATCTGGCTGCCCTGATCCAGGCACGGTGGGCTGAGTGGCCGCGACGCTTCTTGTCAGCGCATGTCTGATAGGCACTCTAAGCACGTGCTATACTCCGTCTCAGATGGACGAACTTTCCCGTCGTGGTCGCCTTAAGTGGCCGCCTGGCGAACAGAAAGGAACGGTTCAGAACGCAAACAACAGCTGATACGCCCGGAGTCTTTGTGCCCGTGTCGGCTGAGGCGCTGGGAGCGCCGCACAGATGAATGATTGGATTGGAGTCGGTGCCCTGGTGCTGCTGGTGCTGCTCAACGGGTTTTTTGTGGCCGTCGAATACGCGCTGGTCAGTGTGCGGCGCACCCGTATCGACCAGCTGGCCGAGGACGGCTCGGCGGCGGCGCGCACGGTGCAGCAGGTGCTCACCCACCTCGACCAGTACATCGCAGCGGTGCAGCTCGGCGTCAGCATGATGAGCCTCCTCATCGGCTTTATCGCCGAACCGGCCATCGAGCACCTGTCGCACCCGCTGTTCACGGGGCTGGGCGTGCCGGAGCGGTGGCTCACACCGTTCTCGTTCGGGCTGGCCTTCATCATCTCGACCACCCTGCACATCGTCTTCGGCGAACTGTTTCCCAAGTCAGCAGCCTTGCAGCGCAGCGAACGGGTAGCGATGCTGTTCGCACCGCCGCTGGTGGCCTTCACCACCGTCTTCAGGCCGGTGATTTTCGTGCTCAACGCCTTCGGGCGGGTGGTGCTGCGGACCTTCGGCTTTCACCCGGTAGCCGGGCACCACACCAGCTACTCGGAAGAGGAAATCCGCATGATCGTCTCGGCCAGCTCGCAGGAAGGCGTGCTCGAAGACGACGAGCGCGATCTGGTCTACAACGTCTTCGATCTCTCGGACACGGTGGTGCGCAGCGTGCTGACCCCGCGCGGCGAGATGATCGTCGCCGACGGCGCGGCCCCCATCCGGCGCTTGCTCGAACTCAACACCGAGCACGGCTACTCGCGGGTGCCGGTCTATCAGGACAATCCCGACAACATCGTGGGGGTCGCGCACACCAATGACGTGCTCCAGCACCTCGAAGACCTCGACCAGATGACGGTGGCCGAACTGATGCGCCCCACCTTCTATGTGCCCGAGAGCATGAGCATCAAGGATCTCCTCACCAAGATGCGCCAGCGCAAGTCTCACCTGGCGATTGTGGTGGACGAGTTCGGCGGCACCTCGGGCCTGGTCACGCTGGAAGACGCCCTGGAAGAGATCGTGGGCGAGATCTACGATGAGACCGACGAGGAAGAAGAACCGCTGGTGCAGCAGCTCGCCGAAAATGTCTACCTGATGGACGCTTCTCTGACGGTGGACCAGGCCGAAACCTACCTGGGCGACGCCCTGGAAGACGAGGAAGGCGAGTTCGAGACACTGGCTGGCTTCATTACCAACCACTTCGGCGACATTCCCGAGGTGGGGGCCGAATTCGTTCATCAGGGCTGGCTGTTTGCCGTCGAGGAAGCCGACGAGCGCCGCGTTTCGAAGGTGCGAGTGAGCCGTGCCACAAGCGAGCTGTCCGAGGAGAATCATGACCCAGTCCATAAAGAAGCCGTCCACAAATCCGCACCCTGATCCTGAACTGCTGGCCGCCGCGAAAGCCGCCTTTGAGCGGGCCTACGCGCCCTACAGCCACTTTAAGGTGGGCGCGGCGCTGCGCTGCACTGACGGCCAGGTGTTCGCTGGGGCCAATGTCGAGAACGCCAGCTACGGCCTGGGCCGCTGTGCCGAGCAGTCGGCCATTCAGGCGATGGCGAGCGCAGGCGAGCGCGGGTTTACCGAACTGGTGGTCTACGCCGACGCCCCCACGCCCGCCACGCCCTGCGGAGCCTGCCGCCAGGTCCTGTTCGAGTTCAGCCCCGCCGCCCAGGTGTTTTGCGTGAATGCTCAGGGTCAGGTGCTCAGCCACGCGGTGGCTGACTTTCTGCCGCACGCCTTTCAGCTCTAAAAGGGCTGAAAGCCAGAAATTAGATAAAGATTATATGAGAGATTCATGTGGGGAATTAATTCACAAAGAGCCGTTTTTCTCCGTTTGGAACGCACTCTCTGAAAAGTGAGGATTGGGTGCTGTTCAAACACTCATCTCCACATGAAGGCTTGCTCAAATAGAGGCATGTCGAACCCCACCTTTCAACGCTGCGCTGCGCTGCTCACGCTGGCCTTCAGCTTGGCCGCCTGCAGCACCCTGCCCACCCCGCACGCCAGCATGCCGAGTCTGACTGGCGGCCCGACCAGAGTCGGCTCGCTGGGACTGGCCGCCAGCAGCACCCTGATCGTAGGCCAGAGCAAGACCTTCAGCGTGTACGTGGGGAGCCAACCGGCCACCCCTGGTCAGCTCACCTGGACGACCAGCAACGCGGGCGTCGTCAGCGTGACCCAGGGCGGCACTGCCAGGGCGATCAGTGCGGGCAGCGCCACCGTGCGGGCCGCACTCACCGGGTCGCCGTCGGCCTTCATCGATTTCCCGGTAACGGTAACGGCAGCCAACACTCCGGCCCCAACGTCGACCAGCAGCGCCTACGCCCAACGGGTGCTGGCCCTCACCAACGCCGCACGCGCCACCGCGCGCACCTGCGGTAGTGTCAGCGCACCCGCCGTGCCTGCCCTGAGCCTGAGTTCGCAGCTCACGGCGGCCTCGCAGGCCCACGCCAGCGACATGGCCAACCTGAATTATTTCAGCCACACCAGCCAGGACGGGCGCACTTTCGATCAGCGCATCAGCGCCGCCGGATACTTGTGGAGTTCGGTGGGCGAGAACATCGCCGCTGGGCAGCCCACGCCCGAAGCGGTGGTGGCCGGATGGCTCAGTTCGCCGGGCCACTGCACCAACCTGATGAGCGCGCGCTTTACTCAGATGGGCCTGGGCTACGCGGCGGGCGGCAGCTACGGCGCGTACTGGGTGCAGGATTTCGGTAAGCCGCGCTGAGCAGAGCGAACTGACCTGCTCGACTTGAACGGTGGGGCGCTCCCCGGATTCGCGGAGCGCCTCACTGGTTGTAGTTGATGCTGCCCTTGGCCACCAGCCCCAGATCGACTTCCCGGCTCTTACCGCCGTTGCTGAGGGTCAGCTTGACCCGCTCACCGACCTGTCGGCGGCGCAGCTCAAAGATCACGTCGTTGCTGCTGCGGGTGCGAATGCCGTCCACGGCAGTGATGGTGTCGCCCAGAGCGGTGAGCTGATTCTTGGCGTCGTAGGCGGCCCCGCGCACGCCTGCTGCCGCCGCCGGGCCGCCTGGCACCACCGCCGAGACCACACCGCCGGAGGGCGAGGTCGCTCCATCGTGCTGGCCGTCGAACACCAGCCCCACGGCCGGAACGTCGCGCTTCTGGCCCGCTTCGAGGGCCTGCACCAGTGGCCCGGTGCGGGTCACCGGTACGGCGTAGGAAGTGATGGTCTTGCCCTCGTCGTTGACCCGCACGTAGCTGACCACGCCCATGACCTCACCCTGGGCATTCAGGATCGGGCCGCCACTGTCGCCGGGAGCCAGCGGCGCGCTCATTTCCAGGGTGTTCTGGGGAAAGTCGGCCTGACCGGCGCGCGCGCCCAGCCTCAGCAGTCTGCCGATGCGGGCCTGGAGAAAGTCGCCGCCGCTGTTGCCGATGGCCAGCACGCCCTCACCGATGCGCGGCGAACTGGCGGCCAGTTTGAGAAACGGCAGCGGGCGGCGGACGTCGATCTTGAGCAGCGCCACGTCGGCAGCGTTGTCGAAGGCCGTGACACGGGCGCGGTAGACCTGCCCGCTGAGGGTTTTGACCCGGATGAGCTGCGCGCCGTCGACCACATGGTAGGCGGTCATCACCTCGCCGTCGCCGGAAATCAGAAAGCCGGTGCCGAGGCCACCCTCCAAGCCGCCGCTGCGCGAGGGGCTGAGCTGATCAATCTGCACGGTGGCCGGGCGCGATTGCCCGAACAGGGCGCGGGTGGCCTGCGGCAGTGGATCGGCCAGCGGTGCAACCTGGGTCTGGGCCTCGGGCGGCGCGGCGAAGCGCCCCAGTGCGCCTGGCGTCTGCTGCGGCAGGAAATACGCTGCTCCGGCGATCAGCAGCAGGGTGGCGGGCCAGGGAGAGATTTTCATGGCTGGACTTTCATCGCTCGGTCAACTCTAGCGCCGCAGCGGGTGACCCAAGCGTGCCGCGTCGCACGGTGCGCCCCGGTCCGGCGCCAGAACAGGGAACGGAAACGGGGGTACACCCACTGTCAGGAGTTTGCACGAGGCTCTTTCTATACTGGGGGCATGTTCAGACGCCCGCGTCCCCAGACCCCGGCCCCACCAGCCACTGCCCCAGCGGCAGCAGTGGAACTCGCGCCCCAGGCGGTGGCCGGGGCGCCCAGCGTTTACCAGGAACCCGATACCGGCAAACTGCTCGCAGAGCTGCTGTCGCGGCCCGGCCCGGAAGGTCTGCTGGAAAATGCCCTCTCGCAACTGGCCGAGCGGGTGGGCGGCGATGTGAAAGGCTACGCCGTGCTGCGCCGGGGCCAGGACCGGGTGGTGGCGGTGCTGCTCTACCCGCGCCGACTGGTGGGCCTGAGCCTGGCCGGTCCCTGGACGGCAGCCCGCCCACGCCTGATCAACAGCGGCACCGGCGAACTCTACGCCATGAACGACGAGATGCTACACCCACAATTCGACGAGGCGGGCATGAACCAGGTCAGTGCCTCGCTGGTGCTGCCGATTGCCGACAAGGGCCGCAGCCTCGGTGCGCTGGTGCTCGACCGCCTCAAGGGGGGATTTAGCCAGGAGCAGCAAGACAGCGCCCAGAAGCTCGCTGGGGTGGTGGGACCGCTGCTGGGCCTGATGGACGCCCGCGAAGAGGCCCGCGCCACCGCCCGCACCATCGCCTCGGCGGTGGCCGAGATGACCGAGAGCCTGGATTTCGATTCGGTGGGCCACGCCCAATCGGTGGCCGACGTGGCAGTGCGGCTGGGCCGCAGCCTGGGCCTAGTCGAGCGCGAACTCGACGAGGTGTGGTTCGCCGCCACCCTGCACGACGTGGGCAAGCTTCTCGGCGAGGAGGATCACGCCCAGGTCAGCGCCAACGTGCTGCACGGGGTGAGCAGTCTGGGGCAGGCCCAGCTGGCAGTGCGCCACCACCACGAGCGCTGGGACGGCCAGGGCACCCCCGACAAACTGGTCGGCGAGGACATTCCGCTCTACGCCCGGATTCTGGCCGTCGCCAACGCCTACGTGCGGACCGGCGACCTCGACGTGCTGCGCGGCCAGGCAGGCAAGGCGCTCGACGCACGGCTGGTCGGGTTGCTAGAGCGCAGCGTCCAGTAACTTCGGACGCGGTCTGGCGGCCTGAGCCGCGGACTCTCCTGACAAGCGAACCTGGCCCACTTCAACGCGCGCCGCGCCCGCTATCATGTGCGCCGTGCAGCGGACCATCCTCTTCCCGACGCTGGAGCGTCTCTACGGTCCGCTGACGCCCCTCGATTCGGGGATGCAGAGCCGGGTCTACACCGACGCCTCGCGCGAACGGGTGGTCAAGGTGTACCGCAACCAGCAGGGCGAGCACCGCACCGAGGCCGCCAACATGCGCCGTGCCGACATGGGCGAGTGGGTGCTGGACGTTCATGAGGCCGACGGCGTGGAGGCGCTGGTGATGCGCCGTTTCGAGGGCCACCCGCTGCTCGAACGAGATGTGCAGCGCGCCCTGCCGCAGTTGCGCCGGATTCTGGCGGCGCTGCACGGAGAGCGCCGGGGGCAGGTGGACTTGTCCCGGCTGCGCGAACGGCTCAAGCGCTTTCGCAGCGCCCTGGCCCCCTATCCGCTCGACGACGTGTTCGCCGCCATCGAGGAGCCACTCGCGCGCGGAGCGCTCGATGTGGCCGCCGCGTT
Organism: Deinococcus alpinitundrae; assembly: GCF_009982895.1. GTDB lineage: Bacteria > Deinococcota > Deinococci > Deinococcales > Deinococcaceae > Deinococcus > Deinococcus alpinitundrae. Next base: position 173,305 of record NZ_WXZL01000001.1, read on the forward strand.
CTGTCACCTGGACTTGTGGCAAGACAACATCCTGATCAATGACGTGAGCGGCGAGGTGCTGGTCATCGACTGGACCAAGGCCGCCTGGGATGATCCGATGCGCGACCTAGCCCTGCTCAAGACCGGCACCCTGGACCTGCTGCCGCGCCTGGCGAGCGTGGAAGCCGCTCTGGAAATCGTGCCGCCCGACGAGAGTTCGCGCGTCCGTTTCCGGGCGTATCTGGCCCACAGCTACCTGCATGACCTCTACTGGTTTCTGATGAACGAGCCATACGAGTTCGAGGCGCAGCGGGCCGTGAAGATGCAGCGGGCACGGCATGCCCTGGCGCATCTGCCGGAATAGCAGCAAACCGGTTCCAGAAGTTGTGCTGTCCGGAACCGGTTTGCTGAACTCCGTCAGTTACTGGCGGGTCATATCGAGGAAGTTGCTGCTCTCCGGGCCGTTGCCGTCCCGCGTCAGACAATCGGCCTGGTAGCGGGTGTGGCCGTTTTCCTCCGTGAAGGTGCCGTTGCAGACCCCCATGGCGGTCTGGTAACTCAGCGTGACCTGATTGCCATTGATCTTACCGCTGACGCTCAGGGTGAACGGTCCTAGCGCCGCATTCGCGACTTTCCCATTGAAGTTGCCCCCACCATCTTGCCCACTGATGGTCAGGGTGAATGGACTGGCGTTGGCGCGCGCGCGCGAGCTGTAAAAGCTTCCCTTCCAGACGCCAACCATCGAGAGCTGAGCAGGAGCGGGCTCCGGCGTGGGTCCCGGCGTGGGCACGGGTTTAACTGGTGCTGGTTCTACAGGCGCAGGCGGCACAGGCGTGACCGGCGGAGGCGTCACGGGCGCAGGCGGCACGGGCGTGACCGGCGGAGGCGTCACGGGCGCAGGCGGCACGGGCGTGACCGGCGGAGGCGTCACGGGCGCAGGCGGCACGGGCGTGACCGGTGGAGGCGTGACCGGCGGAGGCGTCACGGGCGCAGGCGGCACGGGCGTGACCGGCGGAGGCGTCACGGGCGCGGCACTCCCAGCGGGAGCGGGCGACCCTGCTCCCCCCGTGCGTACTGCCGGAACATGACCTGAGCTGCAAGATGTCAGGGCAGCCACCAGCGCAACAGAGAGGTAGAAGTATCGCATGAAGTTCAAGTTACCCAATCTTTGTCCTTGTTGGGTGAGCCGGCGGCAAAGCACACTGGCCTTGACCACTCCGAAGCTCATGATCAAAGCCCAAAGCACACTGACCAGCTGCAGGTCGCCCCGTCTGCTACGCTACCCTGAACGCCATGACCACACCCAAGTCCAGCCCCGCCAAAGTCACGGTGGCCGACCATCCCCTGATTCTGCACAAGTTGTCGCTGATGCGCGACGTGCAGACTGGTGTCAAGGAGTTTCGGGAACTCGCCGGAGAAATCAGCTTGCTGCTGGCCTACGAGGCCATGCGCGACCTGGAAACGACGCCCGAAACCCTCACCACGCCGCTGCAAACCACCGAATTCCCGATGCTCAGCGGCAAGAAGTTGGCGCTGGTGGCCATTTTGCGCGCCGGGCTGATCATGGCCGACGCGATGGTGCGACTGGTTCCGGCAGCCAAGGTCGGCCACATTGGTCTCTACCGCGACCCCGAGACACTCAAGCCGGTGGCCTACTATTCCAAGTTGCCGCAGGACATCGCCGAGCGCCGGGTGTTCGTCACCGATCCGATGCTGGCGACCGGCGGCTCAGCGGTGGCCGCCATCCAGACCCTGAAGGACGCGGGCGCGCAAAGCATCAAGCTGATGACCATTCTGAGCGTGCCGGAGGGTATCGCGGTGGTGCAGGCCGCCCACCCGGACGTGGAGATCGTGACCGCCACTATCGATGTGGGCCTCAACGACCACGGTTACATCGTGCCGGGCCTGGGCGACGCGGGTGACCGGATTTACGGCACGAAGTAGGGTGTGGGCACTGGGGACTGGGAAGTCAAAGTGTGCAAACGTCCCGAGGGGTGGCACTCGCAGCTTCTCTACCACACCTTCAGCGCGCACCCCCTCCCGCTCTCCCCACGCCTCCGTCCCGCGTAGACTGACCGCTAGCTTATGGACCAACTTCGCACCTTCGCTCAGCACCTCGGCGTCGCCGATCTTTTCGGGCGCGGCTTTCTGGCCGTGCTACTCACCTTTGTCACGGCGGCCATCATCACCTGGCGCTTCATTCCGCCGGTGCGCGACTTCGCGCTCAAGGTAGGCTGGGCCGACGTGCCCAACGAGCGCCGCCTCAACACCGTGCCGGTGCCCAACGCGGGCGGGTTGGCGATCTTCGCGGGCTTCGTCATCAGCGTGGTGGTGGGCTGGGCCCTGCGGCCCATCGTCATCGAGCAGGTCAACATTCAGGTGCTGGCGATCTTGCTGGGCGCGACGCTGCTGGTGCTGGTGGGCTTCATTGACGATCAATTCGGCCTGACTCCGGTGTTCCGGCTGGGCGTGCAGGTGCTTTCGGCGGTGTTGCTGCTGGTCAACGGCCTCAGAATCGATTTCAACGCCATTCCCTTTCTGCCGAGCATCAACGGCGAGGTGGCCAACGTCCTGAGCATCATTTTGACTATCGTATGGGTGGTCGGCCTGACCAACGCCATGAACCTGCTCGACGGGGTTGATGGGGTCGTGGGCGGCGTGGCCTTTATCGCCAGCGCGGTGCTGCTGGTTACGGCGGCGCAGTTCACCGACCGGGCCGCCGCCGTCATCTTGCTGGCGGGCCTGGCAGGCGCAGCTCTCGGCTACCTGCGCCACAATTTCAACCCCAGCCGCATCATCATGGGTGACGCCGGATCGACCCTGTTCGGGTACACCCTGGCCGCCGTCAGTTTGCTCGGGACTTTGAAAATCAGCGCGGGCGCGAGTCTGCTGGTGCCGCTCTTGATCATGGCCCTGCCGATTCTGGACACCACCCAGGTGGTCGTGGGCCGCCTGGCACGCGGCATTCGCAATCCGCTGGCACATCCCGACAAGACCCACCTACACCACCGGGTGCTGGCCCGCACCGGCAACGCCCGGCGCACCTCGGTGGCGCTGTGGGGCGTGGCGCTGATCTGCGGCGTGGCGGGGATGTTTGCCCAGGGCATCGGCGCAGACACGGTGCTGCTCACGGCGCTCTTGATTGGTGGCTGCCTGTGGTTCGTGGCTGCCCGCCGCATGCGCGCCCAGATGATCGAGGCCACGCAGGGGCGCAAGGAACTCAATTGAAGGACATGTCATGAAAAAAATCGTGCTCGCCTTCGGAACGCGCCCGGAAGCTACCAAGATGGCCCCCGTCTATACGGCCCTACTGGCCCAACATGGCCTGACCCCGCTGATTCTCTCAACCGGGCAGCAGCGCCAGCAACTCGACGGCGCACTCGCCGCCTTTGGCCTGACCCCTGACGCCGACCTCAACGTGATGACCGAGCGCCAGACGCTGGCCGATCTGACCGGCAAGATCGTGCCGCAGGCGGGCAAGAAGCTGCGCGAGCTGGGGGCCGACATGGTGCTGGTTCACGGTGACACCTCCACCACCTTCTGCGTGGCCCTGAGCGCGTTTTACGAGGGCGTGCCGGTGGGCCACGTGGAAGCGGGCCTGCGCAGCAGCAACATGCAGGAACCGTTTCCCGAGGAAGCCAACCGCCGCCTGACTGGGGTGCTGAGTACCCTCGATTTCTCACCGACAGGCGGGGCCGCCAACAACTTGCGGCGCGAGGGCAAAGCCGAGGCGGGCCTCTTCGTCACCGGGCAGACTGCCGTGGACGCGGTGCGGATCATCGCCGGACGGGCAGCGCTGAGGGCCGGGTGGCAGGCCCGACTCGACGCCGGGCAACAGCTCGTGACCATCACTATGCACCGCCGCGAGAACCTGCCGGTGATGCCTGAGCTGGCCCGCGCCCTGGCCGAGGTGGCCCGCGCCCACCCGGAGCTGCATTTCGTGTATCCAGTGCACCTCAACCCCGCCGTGCAGGAAGCGGTGCGGCCTGCGCTGGGCGGCCTTTCCAACGTGGAACTCACCGACCCGCTGGACTACCAGGACATGGCCCCCCTGATGGCCGCCTCGGTGCTGCTGGCCACCGATTCGGGCGGTTTGCAGGAGGAGGGCGCGGCGCTGGGAGTGCCGGTGGCGGTACTCAGAAACGTCACCGAGCGGCCCGAGGGCCTGGCGGCAGGCGTGCTGAAGCTGGCCGGAAACGACGGCGCACAGGTCAAACAGACCTTGCTGGAGTTGCTGGGCAGCCCAGGGACGCTGGCGCGGATGCGGGCAGCACGCAATCCCTACGGCGACGGGCAGGCGGCGGGCCGCATCGCGCAGGCGGTGGCCTGGCACTTCGGGCTGGCCGAGCGGCCTGAGAACTGGAGCGAGTGAGCGGGCCGACCCAAGCTGGAGCGCGGCTGGGGCCTCAGAATGCGTTCAGGTACTCATCCACAAAGAGGGCCGATTGCAGCGGCAGGTACCCGGCGGCGGTGGCGGCGTTCCCTGTGCTGCCCAGGAGCCGCATGATCGCCGCGCCGGTCTGGGCGTAGGCAGTCACGTCAGCCTGAAACGTCCTGGCATCGTAGAAGCTGGTCGAGGCCGGGTCTTTGGGCTTCCAGGCTTTCAGCGCCGTCAGGCGGTCATTGAAGGCCGTGCGCGAGAAGGCCAGGCTGTCAGTGTACTGCGGTCCTGTCTGCGCGCCGAGCCTGCTGGACGCCAGCGCTCCCAGACTGGCGAGCGTCTGCTCCAGGGCCGGGTAGCTGCGCAGCACAGCGTGGCTGTGAAGGGTGCCGCCGCCCGCCATGACATAGGCCAGGCCACCCTCCTCGGCCCTCAGTTGCCGGTAGAGCGTCCGCAGTTGCCCAAGTCGCTCTCGCAGTTGCGGCGACCTGGCCAGTTGAGTGCCGAGCCGGGCTGCCTGACACCCGGCGTAATCGAGACTGCTCTGATCGGCGGCGGCTTCGTTGACCTGGGTGCCGAGCGCCAGCAGATCGTAGGTCCTCGGGTCGAGCGTCACGGCCACCGTGCAGGGAATCTTCGCGGCCTGGGCAGGCACAGCAGTCAGGGTGAGGCCGAGCAGCACTTCAGCAACCATGAGCGGGGAACGCGACATGCCGTTTATTCTGTCACGCGGCCCAGACGCAGCGTTATCCCTCAGCCCGGGCTTCCCGCTGCATCAGCACCGAGAGGGCTTCCTGCGGCGACAGGCGGCCTTCCGAGACGGCGGCCACCGCCTGCACGATGGGCAATTCCGCGCCATTGGCCTCTGCCCAGGCCGAGAGCAGCCGCGCCGTGCGCAGTCCCTCTACCACCTTGCCGTCCTGCTCCGGAGACAGGCCGCGTGCCAACGCTTCCCCGGCAGCGCGGTTGCGCGAGTGGCGACTGGTGGCGGTGGCGACCAGATCGCCCAGCCCGCTCAGGCCGTAGACGGTGTCTTCCTGCGCGCCCTGGGTGGTGAGGTAACGCGCCATCTCGCGCAGGCCCCGCGTGATGACGCTGGCGCGGGCATTGTCGCCCAGTTCCAGACCGTCGCCCAGGCCCGCCGCCACCGCCACCACATTCTTGAGCACGCCGCCGAGTTCGACGCCCGGCACGTCCGCGCTGGTGTAGACCCGCAGATGGGGCGTCATCAGCTCGGCCTGCACCGTTCGGGCAAATTCGGCATCCGCACTCGCCACCACCGTCGCGGCAGGCAGCCCCAGTCCGATCTCCTCGGCATGGTTGGGACCGCTCAGCACCGCCACCCGCCCGAAGCCCAGCGAGGCGGCCAGCTCACTGAGGCGCTGCCCGCCGGGAGCCAGCCCCTTGGCACACAGCACCACGCCGAGTCGGGGCGGCAGGGCACTGAGCAGCTCGCTCATCCCCACGCTCGGCACCACCAGCAAGGCGAAGTTGGCCCCGGCAACGGCAGCGCTCAGGTCGCTGGTGATGTTCACCGCTGCGGGCAGCTTCACGCCCGGCAGGTAGGCGGCGTTGACGCGGCTGCGCCGCAATTCGTCGGCCAGCACCTCGCGCCGTGCCCAGAGGGTCACCCCCGGGTGCATCGGGGCCAGACTGCGGGCCAGCGCCGTGCCCCAGCCGCCCGCGCCCAGCACGGCCAGACGGGGATCGCTCGGTCCCGTGGCCCTCACTTCGGCCCCCGGCGGGCGAACACCCAGACGCGGGGACTGTCAGCTTGAGGCGGCGCATAATCGGGGTATTCCAGAATCTCCCAGCTCGCGAACCCCGCTTCCCGCAGGGCATCCTCCAGTTCGGCAGGGTCGTAGCCGCGCTCATGGTGGGTCTCCACGAACTCCTCGCCGTCGTGCTCGCCGCCGAGCAAGCGGCAGAAGGCCTGCACCACCCCCAGCTTCGCGGCGGCGTCGTAGCGGTGCGACCAGTGATAATGCACCTCCGAGCCGTCCGGCAGGGCTTCCAGCCCCTCGATGCTGTCGCCCTCCCACAGCTCTCGCACGCCCAGGCGGGTATTGACGTCGAAGGCGAGCAGGCCGCCCGGCGCGAGGTGGGCCTGAGCGCGCTTCAGGGCCGCCAGCAAATCACCCTCGGCCACCAGATTGTTGAGACTGTCGAAGACGCAGGTGATCAGGTCGAAAGTCCGGGCCAGGTCGAAGGTCCGCAGATCGCCCTGCACCCAGGTCACGCCCGGCACCTGCCCGGCGGCCACCGCCAGCATCTCGGCGCTGCCGTCCAGCCCGGTGACGCTCAGGCCCTGGACGCTGAGCTGCCGGGTCAGGTTGCCGGTGCCGCAGGCCAGATCGAGCGCGCTGCTCACCTTCACGTCCACGTCGGCGGCGTAGCTGAGAATGAAGTCGGCCCAGGCGTCATATTCGATATCGGCCATGATGGCGTCGTAAACGCGGGCGAGGGCGGTGAAGGGGGCGTGCTCCATACGGCCGATGATAGACCGCGCCCGGCCTCCGGTCCGGCTCCCGGTTGTGCTCCTCATGTCGGGGTGGGCTAGCATGAGCGGCATGAAGGCCACTCCTCCACTTCTTCTCGCCGCCGTGCTGGGCGCTTCGGCGCTGGTCCAGGTTGCTCAGGCCCAGACCACTCAGGCACAGGCCGCCGCGCCGCTGGTCAAAGTCAGCGACGCCAAGTTGCCGTTCACGGTCAGCCTGCCCAAAGGCTGGGTGGGCCTCAACCTCAAAGACGGTCTGGGCGGCATCACCGTAGCGTCTCAGGCGCAGCCGCCCGCCGCGCTGATCCGGCTGCTGTTCATTCCCAAGAATGGCAAAACGATCGACCTCAAGACCGAGTTCAGCAGCTTCGAGAAGGCGGTCAAGGAGAGCGGCTCGGCGCTGACGTTCAAGGGCGAGAAGCCTGCCAACTACGGCGGCGTCTCGGGATTGATGCGCCAGTACGTCATCACCAGCAAAAATGACACGCTGGTCATGCGGGTGTGGTTCGGCAACGGCGCAAAGAACTTCTACAGCTTTCAGCTGACGGTGCCGAGCAATGCCTTCGAGCGCCTGAGCAGAACATTCGATCAGGTGCTGGCGACGGTGGATTTTTAAGCCGCTATTCTAAGCAACCATGCGCCACGACCTGATCCTCTCGGACGGCCCCTTTGCCCTGCGCCCGCTGACCGAGGCCGATATTGCCCCGTTGATGGCGCTGGCTGCCGAGCACCCCGGCGAGTACGTTCAGATGGGCACCTCGCCGGTTCAGCTCAGCTACCACACCACCGCTCTGGCCGCGCCCGATCAGAGGCCGTTCGTGTCGCTGGTGGGCGGCAAGTATGCGGGCAGCACCCGCTACATGGAGATGCGCCCCGAGCACCGGCGGCTGGAAATCGGCAGCACCTGGCTGGCCCCGGCGTATCAGCGCAGCCCCGCCAACCGCGCCTTCAAGCGTCTGCTGCTCGCCCACGCCTTCGAGGTGATGCTCATGCGGCGGGTGGAGATCAAGACCGACTTGATCAACGAGCGCTCGCAGACGGCGATCGCGGCGCTGGGCGCAGTGCGCGAGGGCGTGCTGCGAAAGCACATGGTCCGGACCGACGGAAGTGAGCGCGACACAGTGATGTTCAGCATCACGGACGACGAGTGGCCGGGGGTGAAGGCCAGATTGGAGGCGGGAAGGTGAGCACGAACCTGCCGCTGGGTGAGGTCCTGGCAAGAATAGAGGCCTGGTACTCGGAGAACGTCCCCGCTCTTCACGCCACCCTGCGCCCCGGCACCAGCGATGCCGAGCTGGACGCGCTGGAAGAAGCAACGGGGCTGCAACTGCCGTCAGCCTTCCGCACGCTCTACCGCTGGCACGACGGGCAGAATTGGTCGGCAGGTGGAGTGTTCGGGCTGGGTTTCGAGTCGCTGGAGGGCGTGCAGCATGAATGGGAGACCTGGAAAGAACTGGAACCGGACTTCGGGAACGAGACGGAGAACCATGCCTCACACCCGCCGGGAGCCATCACCGAACGCTACATCAATACGGGCTGGCTGGGCTTCCTGACAGACGGCAGCGGCAATTCGGTGGGCCTGGACCTGAACCCCGGCCCCGCCGGAACGCTGGGGCAAGTCATCACCTTCGGGCGCGACGAGGAAAACAAGTCTGTGCTGGCCGACTCGCTGGACACTTTTTTTCGTGAGTACTTGGCGCGGCTGGAAGCGGGACGGGTTACGGCGGTTCGTCTGTCCGGTTTCGCGGACGAAGTCTGGAGTGTGCAACTCCACGACGCTTCAGGCCATCACCAGGAAGACTACGGTGGGCTGGCCGATGTGTTCCCCGGCTTCGGCGCAGCACCCGAACGGTTCACCCGTTGAACGCCGATCTGTTGCCATCAGGACGTTTTCCTCGCCCCGGCAGGCGTAAACTGAGTTCATGATCAAGACCCGTGACCCCGCGCTCGTGCCCATCGTTGCCAAGGTGGTCGCGGGCCAGCGCCTGACCTTCGAGGAAGGCATGGTGCTGTTCGACACGCCCGACGTGAACGCCCTGATGCGCCTGGCCAATCTGGTGCGCGAGCGCCAGCACGGCGACAAGACCTACTTCGTCCATTCGATGCGGCTGGAATTCACCAACATCTGCTATGTCGGCTGCACCTTCTGCGCCTTCGCCGCCCACAAGGGCGAGGAGCGGGCCTGGGACTACGACGCCGACGCGGTGGTCGAGCACGTGCGCGCCAAGTACGAACCCGGCCTCACCGAGCTGCACATGTCCAGCGGCCACCACCCCAACCGCCCCTGGAGCTTTTATCCGGAGATGGTCAGCAAGCTCAAGGCCAACTTCCCCGAGCTGCAGGTCAAGGCCTTCACCGCCGCCGAGATCGAGCACCTCTCCAAGATCAGCAAGAAACCCACCCTGGAGGTGCTGCGCGAGCTCCAAGCGGCGGGCCTGAGCGCCATGCCCGGCGGCGGTGCGGAGATCTTTGCCGACCGGGTGCGCAAGCAAGTCGCCAAGAACAAGGTCAAGGCCGAGAAGTGGATTCAGATTCACCGCGAGGCGCACTCGCTCGGCATGCGGACCAACGCCACCATGCTCTACGGCCACATCGAGACGCTGGAAGAACGGCTCGACCACATGGACCGGCTGCGCAACCTGCAAGACGAAACTGGCGGATTCCACGCCTTCATTCCGCTGGCGTTTCAGCCGATGGGCAACACCCTGGCGCAAAACCTGGGCAAGACCGATTACACGACGGGCCTCGACGATCTGCGCAACCTGGCTGTGTCGCGCATTTACCTCGACAACTTCCCGCACATCAAGGGCTACTGGGTCATGATCGGCAGTGAACTCACCCAGGTGAGCCTCGACTGGGGCGTCTCAGACGTGGACGGCACCATCGTGGATGAGCACATCGCCCACGCGGCGGGCGCGACCAGCCCGTTAGGCCTGAGCAAGGAGCGGATGATCCGGATGATTCAACAGGCTGGAAGGCTGCCGGTGCTGCGTGACGCCTACTACAACGAGCTGGAAATCTACCCGGCCCACGTCGAGGCAGCGGATTGAACCTGCCACACACCAAATCGGCCCGACTGTGAGTGCGCCCCAGGACCAACCGGGACAGGACGAATTGAGCATCGCTGGCCTCGACGACTTTCTGGCGCTCAACGCCGTGCTGATTCTGGACGACGCCTGGAACGCGGCCTATACCAGCCGCGACACGGGAGCGCTGGCGGAAGTGATCGCCGACGACTGGCTGGGCTTCTTACCCGACGGCGCGGCGGTGGGCAAGACGGCACTGCTGCGGGCCATCGCCGCTTACCCCGACGAGGTGCTGGTGTTCGAGCGGCAGGCGGCCCAGGTGTGCGGCGACACCGCCTTCACACGCGGGCAGCTCAGCGCCAACGGCGTGCACACCCAGGGGTTTTTGCGCGTCTACGCCCGCCGCGCCGGACGCTGGCAAGCCGTGGCGGTACAGGTCATCCCTTAACAACCCCGAGGGAACAGGCCAGAACGTAAAGATCAGTTGAAGCGCCTGGGCCAGCGCTCTCACGCCGGGTCTCCAGCATGAGGCATGACGCAGGAAGGATTGAAGGACGGCTACACCGGCGAGAGCGACACCACGCCGAACGAGGTGATTGGCGAGGCCATGCAGGGCGGCACCGGCGAGATGGACGCCAACGGTCTGGCCCCCGGTTTCGAGTCGGAAGGCAAGATCGAAGAACTGAAGGAAAACCTGGGCGCGGAGTACGGCGCAGACGAGTAAGCCGCACCCGACGACCGCTCAGCACTAACCCCGCTCCTGGCAGCGGGGTTTTTCGACGCCCCCGCCCTCAGCGCTCCGACTGTTCTGATTCCGGCAATCGGCGCACTGGCAGACGCACCCAGCCCCGGCGCGAGAGCCAGCGGGCCGCCACCACCACCGCAGCGGCCAGCAGTTGGGTTTCCAAATCGGGGAAATACGGGTGAATGAAATACACCGTGATCGCCCCCAGCGCGGCGGCGGTGGCGTAGAGCTGGTCGTTGCGGTACATCACTTCCGGTACCTGGGCGGCCAACAGATCGCGAATGACGCCGCCGCCCACGCCGCTGAGCATGCCCACGAAGGTGACACTCAGCGGTCCCAGACCCAGCTGCACCCCCAGCAACGCGCCGCTGGCCGCGAACAGCGAGAGGCCAATGGTGTCAAAGAAGCTCAGGGTGCGCTCGAAGCGGGCCAGCCGCTCTCCAAAGGCGAAGGCCAGCAACGCGCCCAGGATGGCAACCCACAAATAGGTCTCGTCTTTGAGAAACAGAGGCGGGGTGTTGCCGGTAAGGGTGTCGCGGATGCTGCCGCCGCCCACCGCCGTGACCCCGCCCAGCACCAGCACTCCGAAAATATCGAAACGCCGCCGCACCGCCGCCAGCGCCCCCGACATCGAGAAGGCGAAAATTCCGGCCAGGTCGAGGTAGTGCAGCCCGGTGCGAATGGTGGCAGGATCAACGTAGGGAAAGGGAGAGCCGTCGGACACAAGGCCAGCTTAGTGCTTAGAGTTTCAGCTCACCTTCCCGCACCACCGCGTCACTCACGTTCAGCTCGCTGGCGAGTTCCTGTGAGGCCTGCTGGCGCTCCTTATCGAGGTAAGTCTGGGCGGTGCCGACTTCCTTGGCCAGAATCTGGGTGGTCTGGCGGAAGTTCTCCAGCGCCCGCACCTTGTACTCGCTGATGGCGTCGAGCGCCGCGTAAACGTTCTTGAAGGCCGTCTGAAGCTGCTCGACGTTGACGGTGGCGCTGCCCGCGCCTTCCTGAATGCGGGCCGACTGGGTGCGCAGCAGATTGGAGGTGCTCTCGATCATGTTGCCGGTGGTGGTGTTGAGCGCCGTGACCTGTTCGAGCACCATCTGCTGGGTGCCGAGTGCTTGCGACACCAGCACGGCGGTTCTCAGGGCGCTGATGGTGGTCGTGGTGGCGCGGTCCACGCCCTTGACCAGTTCCAGGTTGTTCTTGCGGACCAGATCGAGCGCCAGGTAGCCCTGCACGCTGACGGCCAGTTGCGTCAGCAGATCGGTGATGCGCTGCCGGACGGCGAACAGCAGTTCCTCGCGCACCATCCGGGCCTTCTCGGGGTCGGTCTGTTCGAGCTGGGTCAGGCGCTCGGTCAGGGCGTCGTCCACTGCCTGGCCCACGTAGGCGTACTGACGCAGCTTTTGCATCACGGTCCACAGCGCCACCTTCTCGGTCTCAATTGAGGCGTTGTCCTTCCTGAGTTCGTCCTGCGACCGGTAAAGGGTGTCCAGAATGGCGTTGAGATGGTCCTGGGCGCTGGCGTAGCGCTCCATGTAACTCTGCACCTTCTTGCCGCCGGGCAGCATGCCGAAAAAGCGCCGGGCCGGGGTGCCGCGCGAGGGATCGAGTTCCTCGACAGTGTGGCGCAGATCGGTCAGACCCTTGATGATGCTCGACCCCTCGTCGAACACGCCCGCCTTGGTGGCGCGCAGGGGCCGCTCCAGCATCCGGTTACTGACCTGCGCCGCGCTGCGCTGCTCCTCCATGCCCAGCGCGTGCACCGAATCGAGCTTGCGCTTGAAGCCCTCACCATGCGCGTCAAGCCGGGTCACGTCCTGCACGAAGGCACGGGCCATCTCGTCGAGGCGGGTCTTATCCTCACCGCTCAGCGGGGTCATGTCGCGGCCCTGGTCGGGGCCGATGCTGGGCACCGCTTTGGGGGCCTTGAGGGTTTCGGGCGGGGTCAGGGTGTCGAGATCGGCATCACTCATGGCTTAGAGTACGCGGCCAGGGTGAGGAGGGTTGCGGCAAGCGGGGGGAGATAAAAAAACACCCGCTTGCACGGAGCAAGCGGGAGAAATGAGGTGGGTGCGCTTACTTACGCAGCGCGGCCCAGGGGTTGAACAGGTATGGGTTAAGCGCCTGCGATTCAAGCGACTGCACCGAGTTCTTGTTCTTCCAGGTCAGACGGCCAGGCGTCTGGTTAGCAGCCCGCGTGATAGTCGTACTCGCGCCGTTCACGGTCACGTCCATCACGTTCCAGCCCTGCTTGAAGACCAAGCTCTGATTGACAGTGCCGTAGCCTAGACAGCCCGTATTGTTGACAGTCACTGTGCCAGCAACAGTAGCGAACCACCACACCTTATAGGAGACGGCGTTCCCACCGGGCAGCGGGCTAACATTCTCGGCCACGAAGGTCGTGCCCTTCATACTGTTGAGCGTACTGAAGACGATCGACTTAAAGCCGCTAGGCGCAGTCACATTGGTGGTGGTGCACAGCCCAAAGGTGTCGTCTTTGCTGTTGAGCAGGTTGCCGTAGGTGCTGTTCATGGTGGCAGTGCTCGGCAAGTTCAGATCAAAGTTTCCGTTTGAGGCGATCGGCGCACTCAATCCAGTCAATTGCTCCTGGATGGTGTCGGCTGAACTCGCCGTAAACGGCACCAGCATGCCCGAAATCACCGTCGGCTGGGTGGCTGCAGGCGGCTTGACCGTTCCGTTGCCGCTGCAAGCGCCCAGCATCAGCGTAGTACCAAGTAGGGCCAGCGCCGCAGCGGGCTTTTTGAAGGCGGAGGCAGGCCGGACTTGAGGTTGCGGTGAGGAGGGAATGAATTGTGTCATAAGCCTATGATGGCGCTCACCTGTCCTCACCAACTAGTCCGGCTTTGGTCGGATTTCTCTCACTTCGCGTCATATATGAGAAACGTCACACCCTACCGATACCGGGATCTATTACTGCTCAGGCGAGTGACCAATCAATTCGGGCGCACCCAGAAATCTCGGCTGGGTGCCGCGCCACACGTCTGTCATCGCCGAGACGCGGGCCAGCCACTCGCGGCCCTGCACCCGCCTGCCCGCCGCCCCGGTCACGTCTCGGGCATCGAAGCCGATCGCGTCCAGGCCGTACGCCTGCGCCAGATAAATTGCCCGCTCATTGTGGAAACGCTCGGAAATGACCGTGAAGCGGCCCTGACCGAACACCTTGCTGGCCCGCACCACCGAGTCGAGGGTGCGAAATCCTGCGTAGTCGCGGTAGAGGTGCGCTGCCGGAATGCCCCCGAAGAGCAGATCGGCGCGCATGGTGGTGGGTTCGTCGTAGCTGCGGTGGGCATTGTCGCCCGACAAGATCAGGTCGCTGATCTTCCCGGCCCGGTACAGCGCGAGCGCCGCCTCAATGCGGTAGCGGTAGTACGGATTGAGGCCGCCGCCGCTGAGGTATTTGCTGGTGCCCAGCAGCACGCCCACCTGCCGGGCCGGCACCGCCTCCACGTTGCTGTAGAGCCGTCCCTCAGCGCTGATCATCACCCGCTGGTTGACGATCAGCACCAGCACTATCGTCAGCGCGGCGACGATACCCAGCGTCAGGCTGCAGGCGATCAGCGGTTTGCGCCAGCTCCATACCTTTACCTGGGTCAGTCGGCGGCCCACATCTTTTCCCGGCTGTCTCTGAAGGCCGCCTCTGGACGCTCAAGCCCCAGCATGGCCCGCACCGCCCGCGCAAAGCCTGCGTCGTCGAGCGCGCGGTAAAAGTGCGCCCACTGAAGTCGGCGGTAGGTGTCGGCGGCTTGTTCCCGCGTGGCCGCCTGCGCATAGTCCAGTCCGCTCAGCACGGCGCGGCGGCCCAGCGTCTGACCGTCCAGCTCGGTCAGGGTCTTGGGTCCCCAGGCGAACGACACTTGACCCTGAGTCAGCCAGCGGATCAGCGCGTCCTCGGGCGGCAGGGCGTAGAGCACCACCTCGCCGCTGAGGTCGGCGTCGGCCTTCAGCAGGGTCACGCCGGGAATGTGGCTTCGAAGGTAGGCGGCCACCGCGCCCTCGGCGTAGACAGACGCGCCGTCCCGGAGGTGCTGCATGGCCGTTTTGGGATCGAGTCGGGGCAGCACACCACCTACGTCCGCGTCTCCGGCGAGGCCGAGCGCTTCGGGAGCGCGCAGCGCCTCGCCCAGAAACTCGGCCTTCTCGCGCCCGTTCCAGCTGTTGCGCTGCAAGTGCAGGGCGAAGTCGTGGGCACCGGAGCGGGTGCGGCCCTCGCGGTACTTGACGCCGCGCACCCCAAGCGCCGTGAAGCTGAGGGTCCCTTTGTCCTGGCCGATCAGCTTGGCGGCTTCCAGCGGGCCGCGCAGGTGCCACAGCGGCGCGCGGTGGCCTTCTCCAAACGGCTCGAAGCGCTCGATCTCGCTGAGCAACTCGAAGTCGGCGCACCCGGCGGGCAGCAGCGCGTCGAGCGCCACTGTCGGCAGCGGGCGCGGAAACTGCCGGGCATAGTCGTGAATGCGGCCCCGGAACGCGGCGAACCGGTTCATGTCCAGCGAGAAGCCCGCCGCGCCAGGATGCCCGCCAAAACGCTTGAGTAGATCGGCCGAGGCATAGAGGCCCGCCACCGCCGAGATGCCCGGCGTGCTGCGTACCGACCCCTTGCCCTGCGCCGCGATATACACCGGCCGGTAATACGTTTCGAGCAGCTTACTGGCCACGATCCCCATCACGCCGGGGTGCCAGTCGTCTTTGGTGATCACCAGGGCCGGGTCTTCGGGATCGGCCAGTTGCAGGGCCTCCTTGAACATCCGGTCTTGCAGCACCCGCCGCTCACCGTTCTTGATGTCCAGGTAGGTGCTGAGCTTCTCGGCCTCGAGCTTGTGGGTGGTGGTCAGCAGCGAGAGCGCCACGTCGGCCTCGCCCATCCGGCCCGCCGCGTTGATGCGCGGGGCCAGCACGAAGCCCACGTCGCGGGCAGTAACGGTCTTCTTGCCGTTCATCAGCGCCCGCAGGCCGGGCAGTTCGGTGCGCCCGAATTCAGAGAGGCCTGCCACCACCAGCGCCCGGTTCTCACCCACCAGCGGGGCCACGTCGGCCACCGTGCCAAGGGTCGCCAGCGGCGTCAGGTGAAGGGGTGCGGGCAGGCCGAGCTGCCGGTACACCGCCCACAGCAGGTGGTAGGCCACGCCCGCTCCGGTCAGGTTGTGAATGGCCGGGTCGTAGTCGCGCGTCAGTTTGGGGTGCACCACCAGGCAACTCGGGAAGTCCGGCCCCGGCGAGTGGTGATCGGTGACGATGACCTCCACGCCCATTGAGAGCAGACTTTTGACTTCCTCCAGATTGGTCACCCCACAGTCCACCGTAACGAGCAGGTCGGCGGCCTCGGCGTGCTCGGCCACCCGGTCGGGGTGCACGCCGTAGCCCTCGTTGAGCCGGTGCGGGATGAAGCCGTGAACGTTCGCGCCCACCTCGCGCAGGCCCCAGACCAGCGTCGCCGTGGCGCTCACCCCATCGGCGTCGTAGTCGCCGTGAATGCGGATGCGCTTTCCGGCCTTGACCGCCTGCACCAGCCGCTCGGCCGCCTCCAGCAACCCTGGATTGGGCGTCAGGGTCAGCTCCGGTGTCAGGTGGGCGCGGCTCAGCCCCCTGGCCGAGAGCACCTGCCCCAGCATGGGAGAAACCTCGAACTCGGCCATGACCCGCAGCAGCTCGGCGCGACTGGCGGGCGGACTGAGGAGCCAGTGGGGGTCAGGAAGGTGGGCAGCAGCAGACTTCGGGGTGGAATTCAAGGTTGGGCCTCGGCAGGAACGGAGAGGGTGGGCGGGCTTGAGAAGGGCTGAACCGCCAGCGGCGCAGCCTCGCCCAGGCGGGAGCGCAGGGTCAGTTGCAGCCGCTCCTCGGCCTGGCGGCGGCGGCGGATGTCGGCCTGCCGCCGCTGCCGGAGTCGGGCCAGCGGCGGCAGCAGCAGCAGCGCACAGTACACCGCCCCCAGCAGCAGCGCCAGCCCCAGTGCCAGGCCGGTGGGCAGCAGCACCTCGCCGTCGGCAAACGGCAGCGGCAATCTCACCCTCCCCGGATTTTCCAGCGACACCAGCAGCAGGTAGCCGCCGAGCAGCAAAAGCAGTAGCACTTGGAGAAACTGCACGAAACGCATGGCCGGAGTCTAGCGCCCCCTGACAGCAAAAACCCCCGTAGAAGCGGGGGCGAAAGCTGCAGAGGGGTTGAATTCAGGCCGAGGCCGGAGCCTCACCGACGTTGCGCTTGCGGCGCGGCGCACGCTTGACCGGCTCGCCGCTCTCGCCACCCCCCTCGCCGCCGCTCGGCGCGGCCTGCACCCCGCGTTCCAGGGCCGCCAGGCCGCCGACGATCGAGACGTCCAGCACCTGATCGAGGTTCTCGGCGGGGTGAAAGGCCATCGAGGAGCGCAGGTGCAGCGGGATGTCGCGCAGATCAGGCTCGTTGGACTTGGGCATAATGATGTGCTTGATGCCCGCCCGGCGCGCGCCCAGCACCTTCTCCTTGAGGCCGCCGATCGGCAGGTAACGGCCCGTCAGGGTGATCTCGCCGGTCATGGCCACGTCGTGCCGCGCCGGAATGCCCGACAGGGCGCTGATCAAGCTGGTGGCAATCGCGCCGCCCGCGCTGGGGCCTTCCTTGGGAATCGCACCCGCCGGGAAGTGAACGTGAATCTCCGAGTTGTCGATCTTGTCCTTGTCGATGTGGAAGCGCTCGGCATTGGTCTTGATGTAGGTGAGGGCCGCTCTGGCCGATTCCTTCATCACGTCGCCGATCTGCCCGGTGAGCAGCAGGCCCTTGCCGGGGCTGACCGAGGTCTCGATGAACAGGATGTCGCCGCCGACAGGCGTGTAGAACATCCCGGTCGCCAGCCCGACGGTGTCCTCACGGGCCTCGGTTTCGGGGGTGTAGCGGCTCTGGCCCAGGTAGCGGTCGAGTTCCTTGTCGGTGACCTTCACGCGCTTGGCGTCGCCGCCTGCGAGTCTGCGGGCCACCTTGCGGGCCACCGTGCCGATCTCGCGCTCCAGATTGCGGACTCCGGCCTCGCGGGTGTAGTTCGAGATCAATCTTTCCAGGGCCGCGTCGGTGATCTGGATCTGGTTGCCCTTCAGCCCGTTTTGATTGAGCTGACGCGGCATCAGGTAGCGCTTGGCAATTTCGAGCTTCTCGGCCTCGATGTAGCTCGAAAAGTCGATGACTTCCATACGGTCCATCAGCGCGGGCGGAATCTGCTCGGGGTAGTTGGCGGTGGCGATGAACATGACCTCACTGAGGTCGAACGGCACGCCCAGGTAGTGGTCGGTGAAGTTGAAGTTCTGGGCCGGGTCGAGCACTTCCAGCAGCGCCGAGCTGGGATCGCCCTGGTGGCCGCTGCCGAGCTTGTCGACCTCGTCGAGCAAGACCACCGGATTCTTGGTTCCTGCCGTGCGCAGGCCCTGAATCAGGCGACCGGGCATCGCGCCGATATAGGTGCGGCGGTGGCCCCGGATGTCGGACTCGTCGCGCGCGCCGCCCAGGGCGATACGGACGTACTTACGCCCCAGCGCCTTGGCGATGCTCTGGGCGATCGAGGTCTTGCCAACGCCGGGAGGGCCGGTGAAGACCAGAATCGGTCCCTTGTTGACGTCACTGGCGTCAATCTCGCCGCGCTCGGCGCGCGACTTGCGCAGCTGGCGCACCGCCAGGTACTCCAGCACCCGGTCCTTGACCTTCTCCAGGCCGTAGTGGTCGTCGTCGAGAATGCGGGCGGCCTCGTTCACGTCGAGCTGATCGTCGCTGCGCACGTTCCAGGGCAACTCGGTCACCCAGGTCAGGTAGGTGCGGATCACGCTGGCCTCGGCGGCGTCGGGGTGCATCCGCGACAAGCGGTTCAGCTCGCGGTCGATTTCCTTTTTCACGTCCGGATTCAGGCCCAGCGCCTCGATCTTGGTCCTCAACTCCTCGGTCTCGTCGGTTTCGCCGTCCTCACCGCCGTGGAGTTCCTTCTGGATGACCTTCATCTGCTCGCGCAGGTAGTACTCACGCTGGTTGCGGTCGATTTCTTCCTTGACCTGGGCACGGATCTTTTGCTGTACGGCCATGACTTCCTGCTCGGCGTCGAGCAGCGTCAGCACCTTCTTGAGCCGTCCGGTGAGGGTGGCTTCCTCCAGCACGGCCTGTTTGTCTTCCAATCGGAAATCGAGGTGGAAGGCGATAAAGTCGGCCAGTTCGCTGGGATCATCCTTACTCTGAATAGCTTGCACGGCGTCGGGCGTCAGGCCCTTGCCGCCCTGGATGACGCTCTCGAACTTCTCGCTCAGTTCGCGGGTCAGTGCCTTGAGTTCCACCGGCTTGCCGGGCTTGCTGACGATTTCCTGCACATCGGCGCGCAGGTACTCGGTCTGGGTGTAGCGGGCCACCCGCACGCGCGCCAGGGCTGTGACCAGCATCTGCACCGTGCCGTCGGGGTTCTTGCGCACGCGCAGCACGTTACAGGCCGTCCCTACGTCGTAGAGGTCCTCGCCGGTCGGGTCGTCCACGTCCTTGTCACGCTGCGAGACGATCAAGATGACTTTTTCTTCTTCCATCGCGGCCTCGATAGCGGCGATGCTGATGGCGCGGCTGGCGTCAATATGCTGCACCATCGTCGGGTAGATCACGCTGCCGCGAACCGGGCAGACGGGGATATTGAAGGGAATGATGGGGGTCGGGCTTTTGTCGGTCGGCATGAAAGGCTCCTTTCTTCCGTGAAAAACACGCTACTGTGGATCATCTCGCAACCGTTCCACTGAATGCGGCGGCTGTCCGGCCATCTCAATAGCGCAGATAACTTGAGTGCTATGCTATCAAGTAAGCGCAGCGATTACAAGTGGGAAGCGCCAACCGGACCACTGGTGAGTGCCGCCGTGCCAAAGAGAGACAATGCTGCCTGACACGTTGTTATTTTAACTTGGCGGGCCTGACATAACCCTCACCCGAAGCTGACGCAGGGTTTAGGCTTTGCGGTTGGCCAGGGCAAGCGCCTGCCCGCACCCGCTAGAGCATCTGTCTCTTCCGTGTACCGGGAAATAAACCCCACTCCACTTTCACCTGCTCTGGCACGTCCTCCACTCGCTCTGCTGCGCAGCTTTACAAGTTTGCTCGGTCCTAAAATTTTTACGATGGATGCTCTAGACTGCCCGGCATGAGCCGCGACGACTTTCCTCCTCCCCTGCCCGGCCAACCGCAAAGCGGAGCGCGCATGCTCGAGCTGGTGTTTCCCAAGGACACCAATTATCACGGCACGGCCTTCGGCGGCTTCGTGCTGTCCTTGATGGACAAGGCCGCCTCGGTGGCCGCCGTGCGCCACTCCAAGCACCACGTGGTGACCGCCCGCATGGACGCGGTGGATTTTCATCTGCCGGTGCGGGTCGGGGACGCACTGGCCCTGGAAGCCCAGGTCATCCGGGTGGGGCGCACTTCCATGACCGTGCGGGTGGACGTGTTCCGCGAGAACCTGACGAGCGGCGAGCAGCAGCTGGCGACCAATGGCACCTTCGTGTTCGTGGCGGTGGACCTGGATGGCCGCCCGGTGGCGGTGCCGCCCCTGACCCCGCCACCGGGCGGCAGCGCCCGCAACTAGCTGATGACCGGCGCTTCAGGCCCGCGCCGCGCCGACGAGCCAGCGGGCGGGGGGCTGGATGTTCAGCACCTCGGCAGGCCGGGTGGGCAGCGCATTCGGGCCGAACATCTGTTCGAAGCGCCGCGCGAAAGCCTCCAGCACGTCCTGGGCACGGCGGCGCAGTCCGGCAGCGTGCAGGGCCGAGGCCCACTGCGAGCAGGCCGTCTCGGAGAGCGGATCAAGATCGCAGCGGCGACTCGCCAGCGCGCTGGCCTGGGCGAAGTCACCCGCCTGCATGGCCGCTGCGAACAATTCAGCCAGACGCTGATCGTACGCGTCGCGCAGGAGCTCGCCGCGCCAGGTCAGGTAAGTGTCCCAGGCAGCGTTGCCCCGCAGGTACAGGCCCGCCAGAAATGCGCTGTGGGGCCAGGCCAGCGCCGCCTGCGTGTCGAGGCGGCCCAGCACGGACACATCGAGCTGCGCGCCGCTGAGATCGAGCGACAGCCCGCACCAGTGGGTCTGGAGCCGCCCGGCTTCCTGGCCCAGCGCCTGCCTGACATGCAGCGCCGCCGTGCGCAGCGAGCCGCTGTTGGGCGCATCGGGCCACAGCAGTTCGAGCAGGGTGTCTTGCGGCTGCGGGCCTTCCAGCGCCAGATACAGCGCCAGCGCCAGCGCCTTGCGGGTCTTGAAGGGGGCGATCCGGGGGCCGATTTGCACCGACGGCGCTCCCATCACCCTGATTTGCACGGCGCTCATCGGTTCGGCATTGGCTGGTTCGGCATTCGGCATCGTTTCTTCCCCCTGACGGCGTGAGTGGACGCTCAACGTAATTCGGCTTGACATCATTGTGCGTATAGGGCGTAACACAGCCGTGACGAGCACGTGACGGGCACCTCACGCCGGGCGCGGGCCAGCCAAGCTAGGCTGTGCCAATGACCCCGTTGCCTGCGCACCTTTACGACTCGCACCTGCACACGCCGCTGTGCGGCCACGCCACCGGTCATCCGCGCGAGTACGCGCAGGCGGCGCTCGACCTCGGCCTGGCCGGACTCTGCTTTACCGACCACGTGCCGATGCCCGCCTGGTACGACGCTCCCTGGCGCATGAAACGCGCGCAGCTCGGCGAGTATGTGCAGACGGTGCTGGCCGTGCAAGAGGAGTTCAAAGGCCGCCTGAGCGTGCGGCTGGGTCTGGAAGCCGACTTTCACCCCGGCACCGAAGCCTACGTGCGGGAGGTGCTGGAGGCGCACCCCTGGGACTACGTGATCGGCAGCGTCCACTACCTCGGCGCGTGGGGCTTTGACAACCCCGAGTTCGTCGACGAGTACCAGCGGCGCGACCTGACCAACCTGTACCGCGATTATTACGCGCTGGTGGAGGGTGCGGCGCGCAGCGGATTGTTCGACGCCATCGGCCACCTCGATCTGCCCAAGAAGTTCGGGCATCTCGACCCGGACGGCATGAGCGCCCTGCACGCGCTGGACGTGATCGCCGCGCAGGGCCTCGCGCTCGACTTCAACACGGCGGGCTGGCGCAAGCCGGTGGCCGAGGCGTACCCGGCCCCTGATCTGGTGCGGGCGGCGGCCACGCGCGGCATCCCCTTCGTGCTGGGCAGCGACGCCCATACGCCGGGCGAGGTGGGCTGGCGCTTTCAAGACGCCCTCAAGGAGATTCACGATGTCGGCGGCGAGGTGGTGACTTACGCCGGGCGCGAGCGGCAGAGCGCGGGCTGAAGCAGCAAGTTGGCGGGCGTCACGCTTGGCGCGGCAAGTGGGCATGGAGATTCACCTCTGCCCCACAGTGTGCGAGCGGCGCTGTCCCGGTGTCTTGAGGCCGCCAGGTCCCAGGAGCTGGGACAAGCAGCCGCAAGCAAGAAGCAAACGAAGACTGCCTTCCATCCTGAGGGCTTTGGCGCATCGGCAAGCTCTCCTCTCCCCCGGCGAGGATCCAGGGGAAAGGCAGCGGCAAAAGCCCAAAAACCCCCACCCGGTGAGCTAGCCTACCCCCATGTCCTCCTTCGACAAAAAGGCCGCCGCTGCCGCGCTGGAAACCACCGCCGATCTGCTCGACGTGCTGGGCGCAGACGCGTTCCGGGCGCAGGCGTACCGCTCGGCGGCCCGCAGCATCGAGACGCTGACCGACTGGCCTGCCGCCGCCCAGAGCGACTTCAAGGGTATTCCCAAGGTCGGCGCGGCGCTGGCCGGAGCACTCGTGGACGCCATGCAGACCGGGCGCTTCGAGCCGCTGGATGAGGCCGCCGCCCAGGTGCCGCCCGGTGTGGTTGATCTGCTCCAGGTGCGCGGCCTGGGGCCGAAGAAGGTGCGCTCGCTGTGGCAGGCCGGATTCGATTCGCTCGAAGCGCTGCGAGAAGGGCTGAATGACGGCGGCGTGACCGCCCTCAAGGGCTTCGGCGCGAAGACGGCGGCGACCTTGCTGGAGGCGGTGGAGTTCGTGCTGGCCTCGCAGGGCCGGCAGCGGATGAATACCGCCCGCGACCTGGCGGGCGAACTGGTGCGGCGGCTCTCACACCTGGATGCCCGCTTCAGTGGCGACGTGCGCCGGAATCTGGAAACGGCCCGCAGCGTGCGGGTGACGGTGAGCGCTGCGCCGGAGCAGATTCGGGCCGTGCTGGCGGACGTGACGCTGGAACAGGTGGACAAGCGCCCGGTGCTGGCCGGACGCTGGGAAGGCGTGCCGATCGAGATTGCCTACGCTGCCGCTGAGGTGCGCGGCGCACTCGACTTGATGATGGGCGGCAGCCGCCCGTACCGCGAGGGGGTGCGGGCCGAGGCGGCAAGGCAGGGGTTTGATCTGAATGGGCGCGGCCTGCATAAGGGCAAACAGGGCAGTGGCGAGACGCTCCACACGCCCACCGAGCAGGACGTGCTGGACGCGCTGCAGCTCCCCTTGCGCCCCGCCGAGTACCGCGAACCCGAGCACGACGAGGTCTGGCAGCAGCTGCCGCCGCCCGCCGAACTCATTACGGCTGAGCAGATCAAAGGCCTGATTCACACCCATTCCACCTGGAGCGACGGCGCGGCCAGCCTGCGCGAGATGGCCGAGGCGGCGCAGGCACTCGGCGGCTACCTGGGCAGCGCCGACCACTCACAAAGTGCTTTCTACGCCAACGGCCTCTCGCCGCAGCGGCTGCGCGAACAACTCAGGGAAGTGCGCGAGTTGCAGCGCGCGGGACTGCCGATCATCGCGGGCAGCGAGGTGGACATTCTGGAGGACGGCTCACTGGATTTCGGTGACGATCTGCTCTCGGAACTCGATTACGTGGTGGCCTCGGTGCATAGTCACTTCACGCTGGGCGAGGCAGCCCAGACCGAGCGCCTGATCAGGGCCGCTTCGCACCCGCTGATCACCGTGCTGGGCCACCCCACCGGCCGAGTGCTGCTGCGCCGTCCCAGCTACCCGGTCAATCTGGACGCCGTGCTGGACGCCTGCCAGGTTCACCGCACGGTGGTCGAGATCAATGCCAGCCCCTACCGACTGGACATCGACTGGCGATTTGCCCTGCGCTACCGGGACCGCCTCAAGTTCGCCGTCAACACCGATGCACACGCCGTTCACGGGCTGGGCGATACGACGTACGGCGCGCTCATCGCCCGCAAGGCCGGTCTTCGGCCCGCCGACGTGGTGAATACCCTCCCGCAAGCCGGGTTTCTGGCCTTCGTGGCCGCGCAGCGGGCCGGGCGCAGGTAAATCCCCGCGTGGAGTGCAGCGTCCATTCGCTTGACATGACAATCTGACGTGGCAAGATAAAGCCATTCTTAACACACTTGATCCCGGCAACCGGGGTCTGGAGGCCATATGAAACGAACCCTCAGCTTACTCCTGCTCTCCTCGCTCACCCTCGCCTCCGCCCAGAAGGTCGCCACGCCCATCCCGCTGGGCATCGCCGTGGCCCAGACCAGCAACACCGCCCTCCTGGGTCAGGAAGAAGTCATCGGCGCGAAATTTGCCGAGAAGCTGATCAACGCGCGCGGCGGCGTCAACGGCACGCCGATCAAGCTGGTGTTTCAAGACACCGGCGGCGATGTGGCTGGGGCCATCAACGCCTTTCAGAACCTGGTGAGCAAGGACAACGTGGTGGGCATCGTGGGGCCGACGCTCTCGACCCAGGCGTTTGCCGCCGATCCCATCGCCGACCGCGCCAAGGTGCCGGTGCTGGGGCCGAGCAACACCGCCAAGGGCATTCCGCAGATCGGCGACTTCGTGGCCCGCGTCTCGGCCCCGGTGGCCGTGGTGGCCCCCAACGCCATCAAGCAGGCCCTCAAGCTCGATTCCAAGATCAAGAAGGTCGCGGTGCTGTTTGCCCAGGACGACGTGTTCTCGACGTCCGAAACCGGCACCTTCCAGCAGACCGCCAAGGACCTCGGTCTGACCGTCTCGACGGTGCAAAAATTCCAGACCACCGACAACGACTTCACCACCCAGGTGACGGCAGTGCTGGGCGCGAGCGTTGATCTGGTAATCATCTCGGGCCTGGCCAACGACGGCGGCAACCTGGTCAAGCAGCTGCGCCAGCTCGGCTACAAGGGCCTGATCATCGGCGGCAACGGCCTGAACACCTCCAACATCTTCCCGGTATGCCAGAAGTACTGCGACGGCGTGATCATCGCCCAGGCCTACAGCCCCGCCCAGCCGAGCGCGGCCAACCAGGTGTTCGTCAAGGAATACAAGGCCCAGTACAAGAAAGACCCGCCCCAGTTCGCCGCCCAGGCGTATACCGGCGTGCAGGTGTTCGTGGACGCACTGAAGGTCATCGACCGCAAGAAGAAGATCGGCGAGTGGAACCTCAGCGACCTGCGTATCGAACTCAACAAGCAGGTGCTGGTGGGCAAGTACAACACGCCGCTCGGCGCAATCTCCTTTGACAAGGAAGGCGAGGTCAACCAGAAGGACTTCTACGTGGCGCAGATCAAGATGCAAGACGCCAAGAACGGCAGCTTCGTCTTTTTGAAGTAAACCCTGAACCCGAAAGGATCAGCCGCCCGCTTTGTCCCACGCGGCTGGTCCTTTCTCGATTTTTTGACGCAGAGGAGTGCTTCGCCTTGGAACTGAGCAGCTTGTTGCAAAATATTCTCAACGGCCTGGCGATCGGCAGCGTCTACGCCATCTTCGCGCTGGGCTACACCCTCATCTTCTCGATTCTGGGCATCATCAATTTCGCGCACGGAGCCGTGTTCACGCTGGGAGCGTATTTCACCTACACCCTGATCTCCGGGCAGTTCGAGAATAACGGCCTGCTGCGCGGTCTCAACCTCTTTCCGAACGGCTCGCCGCTGGCCGGAAGCGCCTGGGGGTTTGCCCTCTCAGCTCTGATCGGCTCGCTGCTGGCGGGGGTGGTGGGGGTGATCATCGAGCGGCTGGCCTTCCGGCCCATGCGAACGCGCGGGGCCGATCCGCTGCTGGCGCTGGTCAGCTCGCTGGGCGTGGCGCTGGTCATCGTCAACCTGATTCAGATTCTGGTGGGCGCGGAGAGCTACTCGTTTCCCGAAGGCATCTACGGCGACCTACCGTCCGCGCTCCTGTTTCACCTGGGCGACAAAGTCATCATCATCCGCACCGTACAGGTCATTATCTTCGCCGTCAGCATGGTCTTGCTGCTGATCCTGGGCCTCGTCATCGGGCGCACCCGTATCGGCAAGGCGCTGCGGGCGGTGGCCGAGAACCCCGGCACGGCGTCCTTGCTGGGCATCAGCGTGGACAGGTTCATCGTCATCACCTTCTTTCTGGCAGGACTGTTGGGCGGGCTGGCCGGCACTTTGGTGGGCAGTTCGTTTGGGATCGCCGGGCCGTACTTCGGCGTCACCTACGGCCTCAAGGGACTGGCCGTGATCGTGCTGGGCGGGCTGGGCAGCATTCCCGGCGCGGTGGTGGGCGGGCTGGTCATCGGGCTGGCCGAGGCTTTCGTGCCCGCCGAGTACAGCGCTTACAAGGAAGCGGTGGCCTTCGCGCTGCTGTTTATCATCTTGCTGGTGCGTCCCCAGGGTCTCCTGGGCCGGGCACAGATTCAGAAGGTATAAGGATGTTGATTACGGCAAATTATTGAAGCCGCCTAATTTTCAACTTTCCGATTATACCGATCAGCACCAGCCCAATTCCATTACCAATGACCCAAGTCGAAATAAAATTGGCTAACCCAGCATTACTATACTCGAGGAGCAGTAATGTTGCAATATCGAGTAAAATAGAGATTGGACTTTAGCAGACTTCGAGTCACTCCCTAGATCCACTGTCCCATTTCGATTTTTATTGATGATCAGAGTAGTAAAGGATAATACGACGGTCAATAGGCTTTGGATGAATTGAGGCACTTGCTTGATATCCAGGCAACACAGGAGAAATCCAATAGCGTTGCACGTTAGAGAGTAGTACGCTTTTTTCATTTTAGATGATTGGCCAGTAGGGATGGCTTGTACCGAAAAGTAAAACAGAACGTTCATTCTAAAACCTCACACGTCTGACTACCTGACGATCCCCTTGCCCACTCCCTACCTTCCAGTTCCTCAAAGGACTTGCATGGAATTTCTGCAACAGTACGGCTTTCTCATCGCCACCATGCTTCAGCAAGGGCTGCTGGGCCTGAGCCTGTACGCGCCGCTGATGGCCGGGCAGCTCTCGCTGGCGAGTCCGGGCTTTTATGCGCTGGGCGGCTACATCGCCGCCATCATGCTGACCAATCCGGCCTTCGCCAGTTGGCGAGATACGCTCGGCTACGGCATCTACCCACTGACCTGGCTGCTCGCGGCACTGGCCTGTGCACTGCTGGGCGTCATCGTAGGTGTGCCCGCGCTGCGGCTGCGCGGCATTTATCTGGCGCTGGCGACTATCGCCTTCGTCGAGATTCTGCGGGTGCTATCACTCAACCTGAGCATCACCGGCGGCGCGACGGGCATCTTTGGCATTCCGCAGAGTTTCGGCTTCGTGGACCGCTGGCAATATTTGTGGTTGTTCTTGCCGCTCCTCGTGGTCACGCTGATCTTCTTCCGGCAGCTCTCCAAGTCGCGCACGGGCCGGGCGTTCCGGGCCATCCGCGAGGACGAACTGGCGGCGGGGGCGATGGGCGTGTCGCCAACGCGCTACAAGGTGCTGGCCTTCGTCATCGGCGCGGTGCTGGCGGGTATCGTCGGTTCGATGAGTGCGCCGTTTCTCAATGTCTGGAACGCCAAGCAGGGCACCTTCGACGCCTCGATCGCCTACCTGGCCTACGTGCTGATCGGCGGCAGCCGCAGCATGTGGGGACCGCTGGTGGGCGGCGCGCTGCTCTCGGCACTGCCGGAAGTGCTGCGCGGCCTCGCGGACTGGCGGCTGGTCATCAACGGGCTGGTGCTGGTGGTGGTCAGCTTGTATCTGCCGCAGGGCATCGTGGGCAGCCTCAGCCCCAAACCCCGGCCCCCGACCCGGCCCACCCCCCCACCACTCAGCGAGGGACCGTCCGGGCCGCCGTACACGTCGGAGACGACGTGAACACTATGGAGACCACATGAGCGACTCTGCTCCCCCCAAGAACGCGGCGCAAGACGCCCCGGTGCTGCTCGACGCCCAGCACCTGACCCGCAGGTTCGGCGGTCTGGTGGCGGTGGGCGACGTATCGTTTCAGGTGCGCCGTGGCGAGATCTTCGGATTGATCGGCCCCAACGGCGCGGGCAAGACCACCCTGTTTAACCTGATGACCGGCCTGACCCCGCCGAGCAGCGGCTCGCTGCGCTTCGGCGACCAGACGATGACCGGCCTCGCGCCGCACCAGATCGCCGAGTCGGGCATCAGTCGCACCTTCCAGAACATCCGGCTGTTCGGGCCGCTCTCGGCGCTCGAAAACGTCAAAATCGCCCAGCACGCCCGCACCCGCGCCGGATTGTGGGCCGGGGTGTTTGGCCGCGACCGGGCCGAGGAGCGCCGGGTCAATCTGCGCGCCTGGGAACTGCTCGATCTGGTGGGCCTGAGTGACCGGGCAGGCGAGCAGGCGGCCAATTTCAGCTACGGCGACCAGCGGCGGCTCGAAATTGCCCGCGCCCTGGCGACCCAGCCGCGCGCCCTCTTGCTCGACGAACCGGCGGCGGGCATGAACACCGCCGAGAAAAGCGCCCTGACCAGCTTCATCCGCGAAGTGCGCGACCGCTTCGACCTCACCGTGATGGTCATCGAGCACCACGTTCCACTGGTCATGAATCTGTGTGACCGGGTGGCGGTGCTCAATTTCGGCGAGCTGATCGCGGTGGGCGACCCGGCCAGCGTGCAGCGCGACCCCAAGGTGATCGAGGCGTACCTGGGGTCGTGAGCATGGGTTTATTTGATGTACAACACGGCTTTGCAGGCCTCCACACCGATCAGTTCGATATCGCTGCGGCGATTCTGTGCCCAGTCGCCTCGCCCGAGACGCCAGCGGTTCAACACGGCTGGCTCGCCGCGCCGGGTGGCCCAGTTGCTGCCGTTCGGTTGGTAGCCCATGCTCCCGGACACGCGGTTGGACGCCGGGTTATCGAAGAACGCTTCACTGGCCGCTTCCGCCGCTCCGAGGCCTTCGAAAGCGAGGTGAAGAATAGCCGCGCGCATCTCACGCCCCAGACCTTGTCGCCGAATGCCCGGAGCCAGCCAGGAAAAGCTGGCGACGGTTCGGCAGGTGTCGAAATCCACGCCTATTAAGTCCTGCATGCCCACGGCCTGTCCGTCCAGCATGACCACAAAGTACAAGCGCCAGGAACCGGGACTGACAGTGCCGCGCCCGCGCCAGATGGCCTGGAGCCACTTCCTTTCACGCACCGGATTGTCCTCGTATAAAGACATGGGATCATCGAACGGATCAAGTGGCCCTGCGACCACGCCCTTACGAACGATGGGAAGCAGCTGGGCCAGCAGTTCGTCGGTCGCTCCATGCAGCTCCAGCTTGGGCGTGATGATCCTGAGATTGAGCGGTGGGTAGAGCGTGGTGGACATGACAGCATCAGAACACGGGGAAGTCCAGACAAGCCATGCGTCAAACGGCGTATCACAGCCTTCAGTACGCGGTTAGCCCTCCGCAGGCAGCGCGAAGAACCCGTCCCCTCCCCTCCGTCTTCTCCACACGCCCACCCGAAAGGAGCCTTCCCTTGCCTCTCCTAGAACTGATCAACCTCAGCGTCAACTACGGCGCGATTCAGGCCGTGCGCGATCTGTCCTTGACCGTCGAGGCCGGTGAGATCGTCACCCTCATCGGCGCGAACGGCGCGGGCAAGACCACCACCCTGCGGGCCATCTCAAGGATGCTCAAGGCCCGCAGCGGTAGCCTGATGTTCGACGGCCACGACCTGACGCGCGCCGCGCCCGACGCGGTGGTGCGCTACGGCATCGCCCAGAGTCCCGAAGGTCGGCAGGTGCTCGCGCGCCAAAGCATCGCCGACAATCTCGAACTCGGCGCGTACATCCGTAAGGATACGGCAAGCATTCAGGCCGACGTCAGGCGGATGTTCGAGCGCTTCCCGCGTCTGGGCGAGCGGCGCAACCAGCTGGCGGGCACGCTGTCGGGCGGTGAGCAGCAGATGCTGGCCATCGCCCGGGCACTGATGAGCCGCCCCAAGCTGCTGTTGCTCGACGAACCGAGCCTAGGCCTCGCACCGATTATCGTCCTGGAAATCTTCGCCATCATCAAGGAACTCAACGCCCAGGGCGTCACCATCTTGCTGGTCGAGCAAAACGCCCGGCTGGCGATGCAAAGTAGCCACCGTACTTACGTCATGGAAGCCGGACAGGTGACCTTCAGCGGGCTGTCGAGCGATCTGGTGGGCGACGAGCGGGTGCTGCACGCCTACCTGGGCGGCTGACGCTTGACAGATCGAGCACGGGGGCCAGGGAAGAAACTATCCCTGGCCCCCGCGCTGCCCTGCCCCTCTCAATGCTTCAGCGCGTGCCGAACTCCTGGGTCCAGTAGGTGCCGTATTGAGCACCCTGCTGGTAGATGTAGCCCGCACCGAGTTCCTTGTACTTGGGGTCCATCAGGGTCTTGCAGTGCGAGGGGCTGTCGATCCAGCCCTGCACGACGGCGGCGATGGCGTAGCCCGCCGCGATGTTCTCACCGAGTTCCTGCCAGCTGCCGTAGCCCGCTGCCTCGTTGCGCGTGACCAGGGTGCTGCCGTCCGGACCGACGTGGCTGAAGTACGACTTGCTGGCCATGTCCTGCGAGTGGGCGCGGGCCGACTTGGCGAGGTAGCCGTTCCAGGTCAGCGGACCTGCTGCCGCGAACGACTGATCGCCGCAGGTGCGGGCTTTGGCGCGGGCCTGGTTGGTCTGCTCCAGCACCATGCGCTCTTCTGCCGTCATGTCCTGCGGTCCGGCGTCCTTGTTGCTGCTGGCCGTCAGGCCGCCCGACACCTCGTTGCTGCCCAGCGCGGCGGGCAGATTGGCTCCTCCGCAGGCGGTCAGGGCGAGGGCGAAAAAGCCGAGGGTCAGAACCATTAAAGGACGCGTCATGGGATATCTCCAGAGGGGGCAACGAGGAAGAAAGAAGAGGAAAGCGGGACTGTTCTTGGTCCTAGAGTAGAAATTCGTCCCTTGCGGCTCCCTCACCTTTCGGTGAGATGCAGTGGCCTTCGTGCACCAGGTGGTGATCAATGCCATGACGACGCCGTCCAGCACGGTAGCGGCAGACTTGCCAAACGTGGCGAAGAAGACGACAGCAGGCCAAAGGTGAAGGTGGCGAGCCGAAAAATTCGCTTTCATATCGGTTTATGAGTGATTTCTCATCGAGTCTGAGATTTCTGGGGAAAGACAGAGCGCCGTTTTCGAGTGGGTTTTACTGCGCCCAGAGCAGCTTTTCAGACTTTGTAAGAGTTGTAGCGCTGGCCTCATCTGCCGAGCCGATTGACCCTCACCTCGCGCCTCTCATGCCGGTCGGGAGTATGGTGGAGATCTTGTGAACCTGATCTTTTCCTGGGCAGCCCTGCGCGCCTTGACTCCCACCCCCGGCAGCGGCGGCGTGCTGCGCTCGCGGCCCGAGGATTTCGTGGTCGAGGAGCGCCCCACCTATCTGCCCTCCGGCAGCGGCGATCACCTCTACCTGCACTTGGAGAAAGTCGGCCACACGACCGCCCATCTGGCCCGCGAACTCACCCGGCAACTCGGCGTCAAGACCAGGGATCTGGGCATCGCGGGCCTCAAAGACCGCCACGCCGTGACCCGGCAGTGGATCAGCCTCCCGGCCAAGTTCGAGTCGCGGCTGGGTGACTTCCAGCTGGAGGGCGTGCGGATTCTGAAGGCCAGCCGCCACACCAACAAGCTGGGGCTGGGCCACCTGCGTGGCAACCGCTTCACGGTGAGGGTGCGCGGCGCGGCAGGCACAGCCGGGCAGGCGCAGGCCACCCTGGACCTGCTGGGCCGCCTGGGGCTGCCCAACTACTTCGGCCCGCAGCGCTTCGGCCTCGGCGGACTGAATGCCGAGGAGGGCTTGAAAGTGCTGCGCGGCGAATCGGAACTGCGCGATCCCCAGGTGCGGCGCTTTCTGAGCAGCAGCGTGCAGAGCGCAGTGTTCAACCGCACGGTCAGTCTGCGGCTGGAGCGCGGGCTGTTTGATCAACTGCTCAGCGGCGATATGGCCAAGAAGCGCGATACCGGCGGGGTCTTTCTGGTCGAAGATGCCCAGGCCGAGTCGCCGCGTGCCGAGCGGGGCGAGGTCAGCGCCACCGGCACGCTGTTCGGCCGCAAAACCAAGCCGCTGACCCTGGACGCGGGCGCGCTGGAACTGGAAGTGCTGGGCGAGTTCGGTTTGACGCCTGAAGTCTTTGCGTCTCGCAAGGGCGACCGCCGTCTCATCCGCATCTTCATGGAAGACGCCCAGCTGCAGCCCGAAGACGACGGCTACACGGTCAGTTTCGCCCTGCCCAAGGGCAGCTTCGCGACCTCGGTGCTGCGCGAACTGATGAAGACGGACGTGGACGCGCCGGGCCTAGCAGACGACCCCGACGAGACTGACCCCAGCGACGAAGACAATGCTGGAGACGCCGGGTGAAACCTCCCCTCCTGCGCGCGCTGCTGCTCGGTGGCGTGCTGGGCAGCTGGAGCGTTGCCGCGCCCAGCGCCGACTCGGCCACCCTGCGGCCCACCTTCGGCGGCGTGCTGCTCGAAGCCCACCTGCTGCCGGGCAACGCGCCGAGCCTCACCGGCGTCTGGGCGGACGCGGGACACGCCAAGTTGCTGCGGTGCGCGCCACGCTGCCAGGTGGTCAAGGAGATTCCGCTGAGCGGGCCAATGACCATCTCGCAGAGCAGCGCCTACCGGGTGGTGCTGGGCGGCACCTTCAAGCCGGGCAAGCGCGTCAAGGTACTGCTGCGCTTCGGGCAGACCGACCTGATCGCCGTGGACGCCATGGTGACGGCAGCGACCCGCTGAGCTTCCGCCAGACTTGAAGGTGGTGGCCCACCCCAATCCGGCGCTGCGCCGGGCCTTTCTGGACACCCGTTACGGCACCGCTGGTGAGCGCCTGCGCCTGCGCCAACGGCCAGGACCGGGACCGTCATGGACCGCACCGGGGCAGCGCTGGGCCATTCTGACCGCCTGGAATCCACAGGGCCAGCGGCGAGACCCGGCCAGCAACGCCGAAGCGCAGCTGCTGCTGCGTGCTGCCCTGACGGATTGGCCGCTAGTGGAGGGGGTCAACGGCGAGGGCAAGTGGGCTGAGCCGAGCCTGATCGTGCCGGGACTGGGGCTGCGGCGGGCTGCCCGGCTGGGCCAGCTCTTTGGGCAGGCAGCCGTGCTGTGGGGCGTCGGCCAGCGGGCCGCGCTGGTGTGGTGTGAGGGTGATCTCAAGAGCGACTTGAGCAGCGGCGCGGGCCTGCGCCTGGAGCGACGCTGGCTGGTCCCTGATCGGCCGAGTGGACCACCCTGAGCCGATTGCCGCCGACCCGGCACGTCAGCAAACTGGACGGTGCGGGTATACTGCTCGCCCATGACCCCGCCCACCCCGCCCGCTGCGGTCCCGGAGAGCCTGCCAGCCCAGCCGGTGTCAGCCCAGCCCCTCCCAGCACAGATTCACCTCAGCGCCGGGGTGACGCCCGACGAGTTGGCGCGCTACGCAGTGGCACTGGCCAATACACGCGGCGGCGTCATTCAAGTCGAGGCGGGCGAGGGCAGCGCCGAACTGCACCCCCTGCAGGTCACCCACGCCATTTTCGCCCTCAGTGGC
Source organism: Deinococcus alpinitundrae (assembly GCF_009982895.1). Lineage (GTDB taxonomy): Bacteria > Deinococcota > Deinococci > Deinococcales > Deinococcaceae > Deinococcus > Deinococcus alpinitundrae. The sequence goes on from NZ_WXZL01000001.1 coordinate 206,642, forward strand.
GGGCGGCTGAGCGTCAACGTGGAGCGCGCCCAGACCGACGCGGGTCAAGCGGCGCTGAGCATCTATGTGCCGCAGGCGCTCTACCTGCTTTCGGCCCCCGATGGCTCGGTCAGCGGCTGGAACGGTCAGACCTTCGTGCCGGTCTCGCCTGCCGAGGCTCCGATCAGCGCCCAGCAGGATTACACCGCCAGCGTGCCGGTGACGGCCAGCCTGGCCGACCTCGATCCGTTGGAAGTGGCCCGGCTGCGCTCGATCTCGCACCGGGGCGCACTCTCGCAACTGGCCGATCTCGATTTTCTCCAGGCACTGGGGCTGATCGTGCCGAGCGGCGCGGCTCAGGAACTGCGCCCCACCATCGCCGGGATTCTACTGGCCGGAACTGAGCGCGCGCTGCGGGCGCACCTGCCGCAAGCCGAGGTCTGCTACTACCACCACGCCGAGAGCGACGTGGAATTTCAGTTCAGAGAGGACCTGCTGCGCCCGCTCACGGCGGCGCTGGCCCGCTTATCGGAGCTGATTCAGGCGCGCAACAGCTTCACACCGGTGCAGGTGGGCCTCTTTCGGATCGAAGTCTGGGACCATGACGAGGCGGTCTACCGCGAGGCGCTGCTCAATGCCCTGACCCACCGCGATTACCAGTTGCGCGACGTGGTGCATGTGCACCATTACCCAGACCGGCTGGACATCATGAATCCCGGCGGCCTGAGTGGCGGCATCACGGCGGCCAATATCCTGCGCCACCAACCCAAGCGCCGCAATCCGCTGCTAGCCGAGGCGTTGGCCCGGCTCGGCCTGGTCGAACGGGCCGGGGTGGGGGTGGACAAGATGTACGCCATGATGCTGCGCTGCGGCAAGGAGCCGCCCGAGTACCTGACCTACCCCGACGCGGTGAGCCTGAGCCTGCACAACCCCGGCTTCAACGCGCCGTTCGTGCGTTTCGTGGCCCGCAAGCAAGAGGAGATGCAGACCCTGTCGCTGGACATGCTGATCGTGCTCTCGCTGCTGGGGCGAGAAGGCCAGGCCAGCCGCGCCCAGCTCGCCCGCGCTCTGCAACTGCCTGAAGACCGTACGCCGAGGCTTCTCGGCATGATGGAGGAGCGCGGTTTGATCGTCTCGGAACGCATGGGCCGGGAGCGCATCAACCGCCTCTCGGCGCGGTCGCTGGCCGCGCTACGCGAGCAACAACCGGGCCGCTCCAGGCCCAGCAACTTCGGAGCGGAGCAAAGCGGGCCGGAGTCGGCAGCCCTCTCCAGGTCGTCCAGACCAGCCTCCAGGTCTGGGCCGGAGCCAGCGCCGGTGATGCGACAGGCGGCCCTGAGCCGGGCCGCGCTGGAGCAGCTGGCCCTGGCCCTGGCCTGCCGTCCGGAAGGCGTGTGCAACCGCGATCTGCGTAACGAGGGCGATCTGAACGCCCAGAGTGCCTGGCGGGTGCTGCGCCGCCTGAGTCTGGCCGGGCAGCTTCGCAAGGTGGGCCGGGGACCGCGCGTCCGCTACCACCTCCCCGAAATGTAAAGCACTCCGGTTCGAGCCGCCCTGCACTGAGGGCAAACACTCGCACGGCGGGCGCAACGGGCCAGGGTCAGTCTTAAGTTTCTCTTCACCCAGCGCCGGGTCCGCTGCCTCCTGATGGCCTCCTGACCCTACCTCTCACTGTGCCCTCAACACCGTGCCGAACGCGCCCCAGCGGCGCTCATCACATTGACAAGCCGGAGCCTGGGGTGTACTCTTCCTCTACCAAACGCTCAAACGTGGAAGCGCTTCCGCACACAGACCATGACCTTCCCAGGCAGGCTCTGCAAAGGTGGCGACTCCACACGGAGGAATACATGAAGAAACCCGCCATGTTGCTCGCCCTTACCACTGTCGCCGCCTTCGGATCGGCGCAGGCCGTCACCGTCACGCTCGCCTGCGGCTCCGTCGGTCAGGAACTCCAGCTTTGCAAAGACGGCGCGGCGCGCTGGGCCAAGAAGACCGGCAACACCGTCAAGGTCTTCGAAAGCCCCAACCTGACCAACGACCGCCTGGGCCTCTACCAGCAGCAGCTCGCCGCCAAGAGCAGCGACATCGACGTCTACCAGCTCGACGTGGTGTGGCCCGGCCTGCTCTCGCAGCACTTCGTGGACCTCAAGGGCAAGATCCCTGCCGCCGAGGTCAATGCCAACTTCAAGGGCATCATCGCCGCCGATACCGTCAACGGCAAGCTGGTGGCCATGCCCTGGTTTACCGACGCGGGCCTGCTGTACTACCGCACCGACCTGATGAAGAAGTACGGCTACTCGGCTGCCCCCAAGACCTGGGCTGAACTGGCCGCCATGGCCAGCAAGATCCAGGCCGGTGAGCAGAAGACCAACAAGGCCTTTGCCGGCTACGTCTTCCAGGGCAAGAACTACGAGGGCCTGACCTGCGACGCGCTGGAATGGGTCGCCTCGTTCGGCGGCGGCGCGATCGTGGACGACGCGGGCAAGATCACCATCAACAACCCCCGTGCGGCCGCTGCACTCAACGCTGCGGCGAGCTGGGTCGGCACCGTCAGCCCCAAGGGCGTCACCACCTACGACGAGGAACCCGCTCGCGGCATCTTCCAGTCGGGCAACGCCGCCTTCATGCGCAACTGGCCCTACGCCTGGGCGCTCGGTCAGGGTGAGGACAGCAAGGTCAAGGGCAATATCGGCGTGGCCCCGCTGCCTGCAGGCCCCGGTGGCAGCCCCGCCGCGACCCTCGGCGGCTGGCAGCTCGGCGTCAGTATGTACTCCAAGAATCAGGCCGCGTCCATCGAATTGGTGCGCTACCTAACCGGCCCCGCCGAGCAGAAGATCCGCGCCATCGAGGGGGCCTACAACCCCACCATCAGCGCGCTGTACCAGGACAAGGACATCCTGAAGGCCAACCCCTTCTTCGGCAGCCTGCTGAGCGTCTTTACCAACGCTGTGGCACGTCCCTCCGGCCCCACCAAAGGCAAGTACAACCAGGTCTCGCAGGCGTTCAGCACCGCCGTCAGCGACGTGCTGAACAAGAAGATGACCGGCACCGCCGCCGTGGCGCAGCTGAGCACCGACCTGGCCCGCATCAAGGGTCGCGGCTGGTAAGCGTTCACCCAGACCCCTGCCGCTGGGTCTGATGGGGAACGTCCAGAATTCGTGGACGTTCCCCACTTTTTGGTTTGGCAACCTGATGCCCAACTGACGCTAGACTGAGCCTCCCAGACATCTTCCAGCGCTCAGACGGCTCGCCCGCACCTGCCCCCCGGCAAGCACCGCTCCACGATTTCCACAGGAGGCCCCACATGACCACCATCAAGACCACGGCAGCGCCGGTCCGGCAGCGAGGCATCGAGGCCGCGCGTGCCCGGCAGGCCATCTGGCTGATCTTACCCACCATGATCGCCATCGTGCTGGTCGCCGGGTATCCCCTGTACCGCACCATCTTCTTCTCGATGTTCGATGCCAACCTCACCTCGCCGGATCAGCGCACCTTCCTGGGGCTGGGCAATTTCTGGTTTACCACCGACGAGGGCGTGGCGCTGGGCTTTTTACAAGACCCCAAATGGTGGGGCGCGGTGTCGAACACGCTGCTGTTTACCGTGGTGTCGGTGTTCCTGGAAACGGTCTTCGGCATGATCATCGCGCTGGTGGTCAACAGCGCTTTCCCGGGCCGGGCCTTTCTCAGAACCGCCATGCTGGTGCCCTGGGCCATTCCGACTGTCGTCTCGGCACAGATGTGGGCCTACATGTACAACGATTCGTTCGGGCTGATCGGGCGCGGCCTGCTGGGCGGCACGGCGCTGCTGGCCAATCCCACCAGTTCGATCTGGGCCATGATCGCGGTGGACGTCTGGAAAACCACCTCGTTCATGGCACTGCTGATTCTGGCGGGTCTGCAAAGCCTGCCGAGCGACATGTACGAGGCCGCCGACATGGACGGCGCGAGCAAGTGGACGCAGTTCTGGCGTATGACCCTGCCGCTGCTACGCCCGGCGCTGCTGGTGGCACTGGTGTTTCGCAGCCTGGACGCCCTGCGCGTTTTCGACATCATGTCGGTGATGGTCGGCAACGTCTCGGCGGCGCGGCTCTCGATGACCGCCTACGCCCGGCAGGCGCTGATCGACAACCAGTTGCTCGGCCTGGGCAGCGCCGTCTCGATTGCCATCTTCATCATCATCATGGTGATCGTGGTCGTTTACGTGACCGCCTTCCGCGTGAAGTTCGACTGAGCCGATTTCGTTTGGCCGAGTTCGATTGAATAACGGGCAACTGTACACCGGACGACTGAGCAGAGGGGAGCAGCCATGTATCTGAAACGCACCAACCCGACTTTGTATTACCTCCAGCGCGTCGGCTTTTACGTGCTGGTGGTCGTGATCACACTGTATCTGCTCGTGCCGTTTTTGTGGGCGGTGCTGACCAGCTTTCGCAAAGCGGGCGATCTGTTCTTGCAGCCGCTCCAGTTCATGACCGCGCCGTCCACGCTGGGCAACTACGCCGACGTGTTCGCCAATCCCAACTTCCGGCTGGGTCTGCTCTACAGTCTCATCACCGCCGTCGGCGCGGTGGCCATCGCCCTGCTGTTTGGCAGTTTCGCTGCCTACGCGCTGGGAAGATTCAAGTTCAAGTTCAAGTCGGCCATTCTCTACATCGTGCTGGCGGTCAGCGTCTTTCCGCAGATCGCGGTGCTCGGCGGTCTGTATACCCTGATCAATTCGCTGAATCTCTACAACAACCCCGGCGGCCTGATTCTCAGCTACCTGATCTTCACCATTCCCTTCACGGTGTGGGTGCTGACCTCCTTCGTGCGCGACATTCCCGGCGAGCTGGAAGAAGCCGCACTGGTCGATGGGGCCTCGCCGCTCCAGACTTTGTTCCGGGTGCTGTTTCCGGTGATGATGCCTGCCCTGGTCACGACCGGCCTGCTGGCCTTCATCAACGCCTGGAACGAGTACCTGTTCGCCCTGACCTTCACCAGCACCAAGCGCACGGTGCCGGTGGTCATCGCCAACTACTCGGGAGCCACCCAGTTCGATCAGCCCTGGGGCCAGATCATGGCCGCCAGCATCGTGGTGACGGTGCCGCTGATCATCCTGGTGCTGGTGTTCCAGCGCAACATCGTCTCGGGCCTCACGGCAGGCGCGGTCAAGGGCTAACGCCAGAGAAGCTGCACCTTGCAGGAGCCGGGCCAAGTGCTCGGCTCCTTTTTGCGGCGGCTAGATTTCCCCGCTGAATTGTCCGGCGACTTGGTCACCTGCGCCAGAACAGCGTCAGCTCAGCGCTGCTATAGTAATCTGCTGACCGACCATTAAGAAGATGAAGAAGACCCTGCTCCTCTCCCCCGTGCTGGCCCGCTTCCTGAAGCTGTGGCCGGGGCTGATCGCCGCCTTCTCGCTGATGGCGGTGTGGGGCAATCAGGTCACGCATCCGGAAGGACCGCGCACCCTGATGTCGGCGGGGCAGACGGCGCTGCCGGAACTGCGGGCCATGCCCGCGCCCACGCCGGGGCCGGGCCTGCTGAGCGCGCCGGATGCGGTGCCGGAGGTGGCCCTGCCAGTACTTCGGCGCACGGAAGTGCTGCTGGGAGGCGCGCAGCGGCCAGCAGGGACGCCGGACCTGACGGCGCTGGGGCGGCAGCAGACCGACGGTGGCTGAGCGCCCACACCGCCCGCTGCCCCCGTTCTCCTGTGCCCTTTCCTAATGTTTCCGGAGCCTGCATGACATTCAACACCCCCAAACGGCCTGTGCGCCGCAAGAAGGCCGCGCCGCAGCGGCGCAACGCCCTGACTACCACCCTCGCCATCTTCGCCGTGCTGCTGCTGAGTATCGCCTTTATCTGGCGGCCCTGGCAGCACCGCGAGCATCCCGGCGAGTTGTGGGGCAGCAACTTCAAGTTCATTACCCTGGGCCTCGACCTCGAAGGCGGGCTGCGGATGTCGCTCTCGCCGGAAACGGGCGTCGCCACCAAAGACCAGCTCGAGCAGGTCAAGACCATCATCGAAAACCGCATCAATACGCTGGGCGTCACCGAACCCACCGTGACGGTGTCGGGCGGCAAACGGGTGGTCGTGGAAATTCCCGGAGCCACCCCCGCCGTGCAAGACAGCGCCCGTCAGATCGTCAAGCAGCAGGCCAAGCTCGACTTTCATATCGTCAAGCCGGGAGCCAAGCAGGACCCGGCAGAATTGCAGCGCAACCCGGCGTCGCTCGGCTACAAGCTCTCCGACCTAGGCCCCGTCGAGGCCACCGGCGGCATCGTCTCGGGCGCGACGGCGGGCATTGATCAGCAGCGGCCCAGCGTCTGGCAGGTCAATGTCAACGTCAACCCCAAGGACGCCAAGTCCTTTGGCGACTTCACGGGCCGCAACGTCCAGAAGTCGATGGCGGTGGTGCTCGACGGCCAGATCAAATCGGTGGCGACCATCCAGTCGGCGCTCTACAACAACTTCCAGATCACCGGCAGCTTCACCTCTGAGGATGCCACCAACCTGGCGCTGGTCCTCAAGTCCGGCTCACTGCCGATCAAGATCAAGGTCGACGAGGAGCGCGCCATCGGGCCGACGCTGGGCGCAGACGCCATCCGCAGCGGCGCGATTGCTGCACTGGTGGGGATTGCCGCCGTCTTCTGCATGCTGTTTTTCTACTACGGCTTCTGGTTCGGGCTGGTCGGGGCGCTGGGCTTGCTGTTCAGCTCGGTGACCATCCTGGGCCTGCTCGGCGGCTTCGGGGCCACCCTGACCCTGCCGGGCATCGCCGGACTGGTGCTGACCATCGGCGCGGCGGTCGACGGCAACGTGATTTCCTTCGAGCGCATCAAGGAGGAAATGGGCCGGGGCAAGGGCCTGAAAAACGCCATCAACGTGGGTTACGAGCACTCCACCCTCACCATTCTGGACGTGAACGCCTCGCACTTGCTCTCGGCGCTGGCGCTTTACAACTACGCCTCGGGACCGGTCAAGGGCTTTGCCGTCACGCTCATCATCGGCGTGGTGGCCTCGGCCTTTTCCAATCTGGTGTTCGCCAAGTGGATGCTCTACGCGCTGGCCAACAAGCGCGACTTCAAAGCGCCGTTTCGCATCGGCGTGCCCAGAGTGGACTTCATCAAGGCGGCTCCTTACATCACCACCGCAAGCATTCTGCTGGCCATCGCGGGCGCGATTTTCGTGGGTGTCAAGGGCCTGAACTTCGGCGTCGATTTCGTTTCCGGCACCAGCATCACCGCCAAGGCCGCGCCCAGCACCACTACCGAGCAGATGCGGACTGCTGTGACCAGCGCAGGGGTGCCCACTGTGACCGGGCAGAGCACCAGCATTCAGCGCGAACTCAGCGCCACCACCAGCGGCGTCACCTACACCATCAAGGTGCCGCAGCTCGACAGCGATCAGGTCAAGGCCATCAGCGCCAAGATCAATGCGCTGCCGGGCGGCCAGGTCGGGCAGACCGAGACGGTGTCACCGTCGGTGGGCGCAGACCTCACCCAGCAGACCATCTACGCCGTGCTGGTGGGCCTGGGTCTGATTCTGGTGTACGTGTGGTTCCGCTTCGACTTCGTGATGGGCTTCGGTTCCATCATCGCCGTGCTGCACGACGTGGCCATCGTGATGGGCCTGTACGCCGTCGCCCGGCTGGAATTCAATATTGCCTCGGTGGCCGCACTCCTGACCCTCATCGGTTACTCGCTCAACGATTCGATCATCGTCTCGGACCGCATCCGCGAGAACCTGAAGCTGCTGCGCGGCAAGAGCTACCGCGAGATCGTCAACATCTCGATCAACCAGACGCTCTCACGCACGGTCATGACCTCGGTGAGCACCATGCTGCCGCTGTTCAGCTTGCTGATCTTCGGCGGCCCGGTGCTGCGCGACTTCTCGATTGCCTTGATCGTGGGCATCCTGATCGGCACCTATTCCAGCATCTACATCGTGGCCCCGATGGTGGTACTGCTCGAAGAGCGCATGGGCAAGAAGGCCGTGGCCGGCGCAGCGACACCGACCACGAAGTAAACCTCCTCAAATTCAAGGCGGGCGGCTGAAAAGCTGGCCCGCCTTTTCTGCTGCCTGCTCCGGCGCTTCAGGCGTGATACACCCAGACACCGTTTTCCAGGCTGCGGTCAATCGCGCCGCCCAGCCGCAGATACTCGGCGTGGGCCAGCGTCTCGGCCACGGCGAAACGCCGACCCGTGAGCGGCAACTCGCGGGCAAACAGCACGAAGCTCAGATCGTAAGCGTGGCGTGGCCGCTCGCGCACGGCGGCCAGCAACTCGTCCAGGCGCTCCAGGTGGTGCTCGCTGATGTCCCGCGCCCGCGCCGCCACGCCCTCCATCACCGGCCCGTGGTGGCCCACCACCGCTCGCACCGGGTTGAGTGCCTGCAGCTTTTCGAGCGTGGCGAAGTAGTCGCCCAGCGGATCGGGCCGCCCGTCCACGTACAAGCCAATGTTGGGGGTGATGCGCGGCAAAATGGCGTCGCCCGCAATCAGCGTTTGCGTTTCGGGTTGCCACAGCCCCAGATGGCCGTCAGCGTGCCCCGGCAACCACAGCACCTGCCACTCGGCTCCCGACAGCGGCACCGATTGCCCTTCCAGCAACGGCATCAGGCGGACGGCGGGGCGCACCCACTCGGCGGTCTGCGCTTCACCGACACCGAACTCCGGCGGCGCCCCATGCTCCGCAAAGAAGCGGTGCTGAGCGGGCAAATGCGTGTTCCAGTCTGACCAGAGCCATTCTTGCTGAATGGACTGCTCCAGCAGCTGCACCGACGCGCCGCTGCGCTCCTCGATCAGCCCGGCCAGACCGTAGTGGTCCGGGTGAATATGGGTCACGATGACGCGCTCGATGTCGGGCCAGTGCAGTCCCAGTTCGCTGAGCGCGCCTTCCAGCGCTTGCTGGGCCTCAGGCGTGTGGATGCTGGTGTCAATCAGGGTCACGGGCGGCGCGAGGTCAATCAGCACCGTCACGGTTTTCATCGGCAGAGGAATCGGAATCTGGGCGGCGTAGAGGGTGCCGCCCAGGTGATGCAGCGCGGGCGGGTGGGCGGCAGTGGTCATGACCCAGGCTAGCACTCCTTCTTGGACCCGGTGCAAAATTGCTGGGCGCCCCTGCCCGAATTGTGCCCAGGCCTGACACGACACCGACCGAACCCATTTTCCTCTTCCCGCTCTTGGGCAAAGCAGCACCCTCGTCATGAGCTGACAAAACCATGACCCGCCAGTGACCTGGGGCTGACAAATGGCCAGCAGAGTGTGAGGCATGAAGAAGCTCCTGACCCTGGGCCTCGGCCTGGTGACCCTGACCGCCGCTGCCGCCTCTGCCGAAACGATTACCGGCGCGGGCAGCTCGTTCGTCTACCCGCTCTACACCAAGATGTTCGCCGAGTACAAGAAGACCAACAACACCGACGTGAACTACCAGTCCGTCGGCTCCGGCGCGGGCCAGCAGCAGATCATCGCCCGCACCGTGGACTTCGGAGCCAGCGACAACCCCATGAGCGACGAGACCATGAAGACCGCTCCGGGCAAGCTGCTGCACATTCCCACCGCCATCGGCGCAGTGGTGGCCTCCTACAACGTCCCCGGCGTGACCACCCAGCTCCAGTTCACCGGCCCGCTGCTGGCCGACATCTACCTGGGCAAAGTCAAGCTGTGGAACGATCCGGCCATCAAGAAGCTCAACCCCGACGTCACGCTGCCCGCGCTGCCGATCACGGTGGCCCGCCGCTCCGACGGCTCCGGCACCACCGCCGTGTTTACCGATTACCTCAGCAAGATCAGCACCGAGTGGAAGACCAAGGTCGGCAGCGCCAACAGCGTGCAGTGGCCGGTAGGGGTGGGTGGCAAGGGCAACGACGGCGTGGCCGGAATCGTGAAAAGCACCCCCGGCTCCATCGGCTACGTCGAACTGACCTACGCCAAGCAGAACAAGCTGCTGTTCGGCTCGGTACAAAACCACGCGGGCAAGTTCATCGTGCCCGACAACGGCCCCGCCGCGCTGGCCGCCCAGGGTGTAGTCATTCCCGCCGACACCCGCGTCAGCATCACCAACAGCGCCAACGCGGGCGCGTACCCGATCTCCAGCTTCACCTACGTCATCTTCTACCAGGACCAGAAGTACGGCAACCGCACCCAGGCCCAGGCCAAAGAGTTCAAGAACCTGCTGAACTGGATGGTCGGGGCGGGGCAGCAGTACAACGAGCCGCTCGATTACGCCAAGCTGCCCGCCAATGTGGTCAATAAAGCCAAGACCATTCTGAACAGCGTGACCTACGGCGGCGCGAAGCTCTGATCTCAATCACCTGACCTTCCACGCGGGGCGCTCTTTTCGGGGCGCTCCGATTTTGACGGGGCCACCAGACCGTGACTTTTTGCTCAAGCTGACCTGGCCCTGACACCCAGCAGGTGAAATACTTTCACGCGCCCTTACCACGCGCCTCAAAGGCCACGCATGAATGAAACGCTCCCCAGAAAAGTGAAGCTGCCGCGTCTCAGTTCCAGAGGTGACGGCATCTTCCGCACGGTCATCATCGGCCTGTCACTGATCATCGCCCTGACCTTCGTGCTGAGCATCGTGCTGCTGGGCCAGCAGTCGTGGCCCGCCATCCAGGAGTTCGGCCTGGGCTTTCTGACCACCAACGTCTGGAACCCGGTGACCAGCGAGTACGGCGCGCTGAGCCTGGTGATGGGCACACTGCTGACCAGCTTTCTGGCCCTGCTGATCAGTGTGCCGCTGGCGATTGCCTCGGCCCTCTTCGTGGCCGAGTACGCCCCCAAGTGGCTGGCGAATCCGGTGGGCTACCTGGTTGAACTGCTGGCCGCCGTACCGAGCGTGGTCTACGGGTTGTGGGCGCTCTTTGCACTCAAGCCGCTGTTTCAGCAGGTGCAGCTGTGGCTGTATACCAGCAACCCGGACCTGACTGGCCACTGCATCGAGCTGTTCAACAGTAATAAAACCTCACTGCCCTGCTTCTTCATGCCGCAGGTGCCCACTGGCCTGGGCTTTTTGCTGGCTGTCACCATTCTCGCCATCATGATTTTGCCGTTCACCGCCTCGGTGGCCCGCGACGTCATCCGGCTGGTGCCTGCCGATCAGCGCGAGGCCATGTATGCGCTGGGCGCGACCAAATGGGAAGTCATCAGCCTGGCGATCTTGCCGTATGCCCGCGCGGGCATTATGGGCGGGGTCATTCTGGCGCTGGGTCGGGCGCTGGGCGAAACATTGGCGGTGGCGATGGTCATCGGCAACACCCCCGAGATCATCAAGAGCATCTGGTCGCCGACCGCGACGATGGCCTCGATGATCGCCAACCAGTTCGGCGACGCCCGCGAAGGGTTGCAGCGCGCCAGCGTGGTGGGCCTGGGCCTGACCCTCTTCTTCGTCAGCGTGTTTGTGAACCTGATTGCCCGCAGCATCATCTTGCGGATGACGCCGAAGGGGCTGTGATGCCCACGCCACTACTGAAAAGGAGTTCGTGAGATGGCCGTGTCACACCTGACCCCGCAACTGACCCGAGGCGGCCTGAGCCGTGGCCGCAAATCCAAGAATGCCCTGATGGGCGTCATGATCGGCCTCGGCACGGCCCTGGTGGTGGCCCCGCTGATCCTGATTTTCGGTTTTCTGCTGATCAAGGGCGTCGGAGCACTCAACCTCGATTTCTTTCTCAAGAACCCCGCCCCCGAGGGCGAGGCAGGGGGCGGCTGGGCCAACGCCATTACCGGCTCGCTGCTGATTCTGGCGATGGCCGCTGTGCTGGGCGTCGTGGTGGGCGTGGCGGGCGGCATCTTCCTGGCCGAGTTCCCGCGTCACCGCCTGATGCCCACCATCCGGATGCTCAGCGACGTGCTCAGCGGCATTCCCGCCATCGTGATGGGCCTGGTCGTGTATGCGCTGGTGGTCAAACCAATGGGGCATTTCAGCGCCATGGCGGGCGGCATCGCGCTGGGTCTGCTGATGGTGCCGATTGTCGTGCGGACCACCGAGGAAGTGCTCAAGCTGGTACCGCTCTCGGTGCGCGAGGCGGGGCTGGCGCTCGGCCTGCCGCAGTGGAAAGTCATTCTGAGCATCGTGCTGCCCGCCGCCAGTGGCGGCATCATCACCGGGCTGATGCTGGCGCTGGCCCGCGTGGCGGGTGAGGCTGCCCCGCTACTGTTCACAGCGTTTGGCAGCAATCTGGTCAACCTCAATCCATTGCAACCCACCAGCGCCCTGCCGCTGCAAATCTACATCGGGGCCACCAGCGCCTACGACGAAAACCAGCGGCTGGCCCAGGCCGGAGCGCTCTTGCTGATCACCCTTATCTTCGTGACCTCGCTGCTGGCGCGCTTCGCCAACCGGCCGCGCCGCTAGCCCTCAAAGCTCCCCCCAGAGGACTCTCCATGACCCAGCTTCTCACCGCCAGCAACGTCGATATCTATTACGGCAGCAAACAGGCTGTCAAACAGGTCAACCTGAACGTCGAAAAGGGCAGCGTCAACGCCCTGATTGGCCCTTCGGGCTGCGGCAAGACCACCTTCCTGCGCGCCATCAACCGGATGCATGATTTGACGCCCGGCGCACGGGTGGAAGGCCAGATTCTGCTCGACGGCCAAGACATCTATTCCAGCGGCATCGATCCGGTGGAGGTGCGCCGCCGAGTGGGCATGGTGTTTCAAAAACCCAATCCCTTTCCCACCATGAGCGTCTTCGACAACGTGGTGAGCGGCCTCAAGCTGGCCGGAATGCGCGATCAGCGGGCCCTGATGGAAATCGCCGAGCGCTCCTTGCGCGGCGGGGCGCTGTGGGACGAGGTCAAAGACCGCCTCAAGTCGCCCGCCACCGGGCTGTCGGGTGGGCAGCAGCAGCGGCTGTGCATCGCCCGCGCCCTGGCCGTCGAGCCGGAAATCCTGCTGATGGACGAGCCGACCTCGGCACTCGACCCGGCCAGCACCGCCAAGATCGAGGACCTGATGACCGAACTCAAAAAGGTCACAACCATCATCATCGTGACCCACAACATGCACCAGGCCGCCCGCGTCTCGGACACCACCAGCTTCTTCCTCAACGGCGACCTCGTCGAGCACGGCCAGACTGACCAGATCTTCACCTCGCCGCGCGACGAGCGCACCGAGGCGTATGTCACGGGCCGCTTCGGCTAAACTGAACCGCAGTCTTCCTCTGGAGCGAGACCATTTGGCCTCGCTCTTCTTGCCGGTTTCTAAACCACCTCGCCGCCCGTTCATGACATCCCCTTCACCCAGGCAAGGCAGACTGAGTTTCATGACCATCAGCCCCCACACCCCCACCCGGGCGCAACTCACTGCCCGCTTTCTGCGGATGCTCAGCATCACGCTCGAGCAGATGTCACTCTTGCAGGGCGCGGTGAGTCGTGGCGCGTTCGCGGGCCTGGCGAGCCGCACCGCCGAACTGGAGCGCGAGACCGACCTGCTGGAAGACGAACTCGAGGAACTGTGCCTCAGCGCCCTGGCCCGGCCCCTGACCGAGACCGAGCTGCACTTTTACGTGATGGTGTTTCGCAGCCTGGCCGATCTGGAGCGGGTCGGCGACTACGGGCGGCAGGTCGGACGCGATCTGGAAGCGCTCGAACCGCTGGCCCAGACGGCGGCGCTGCAAGACGTGTTGCCGATGGCGCGCTTGCTCAGCAGCATGTTGGAGCGGCTGGCCTACGCCTTCGCCGAGCGTGACCTGGCCGGAGTCAGGGATGTGATGCGGCTCGACTCCGAGCAGGTCGACGCCCTCTACGAGCAACTTCAACGCGCCTCACTGACGCGCATTCTGGAAAACCCGGAAGACATCGGCGCGGCGCTGACCGCCACCCGGATGGCCCGCAGCCTGGAGCGGCTGGGTGACCATGTGGTCAACGTGGCCGAGCGGCTGGAAGCCAACATGTTGCAGGCCGGGGACTGAACCAAACCTGGTCGCCCTGGCCTGCTCCCGAATCGATTTTTACTCGGCCCAGCGCTTGAACACCAGCACCGCGTTCTGGCCGCCGAAGGCAAATGAGTTGCTCATGGCGTAGTCCACCCGCTGCTCCCTGGCCCCCTCGGGAATGAAGTCCAGATCGAGTTCGGGGTCGAGGTCGCCCGCCAGATTGATGGTCGGCGGCAGAATACCGTCGTGCAGCGCCTGGGCCACCGCAATGGCTTCCATCGCTCCTGCCGCGCCCAGCAGGTGCCCGGTCATGGACTTGGTGCTGCTGATCGCCAGCTTGTAGGCATGGTCGCCGTAAACGCTCTTGATCGCCAGCGTCTCATTGAGGTCGTTGGCCGGAGTGGAGGTGCCGTGCGCATTGATGTAGCCGACCTGCTCGGGGTTCACGCCGCCCGACTTGAGCGCCTGACGCATGGCGATCTGCGCGCCCCGGCCTTCCGGCGCGGGCATGGTGATGTGGTAGGCGTCGGCGGACGTGCCGTAGCCGACCACCTCGGCATAAATGGTCGCGCCGCGCTTCTTGGCGTGTTCCAGTTCTTCGAGCACCACCACCGCGCCGCCCTCGCCCAGCACGAAGCCGTCTCGGCTAGCGGCAAACGGTCGGCTGGCGCGCTCGGGATCATTGTTGTGCGAGGCGGTCAGGGCATGCATGTTGCCAAAGCCGCCAATGCTCAGTCCCGTGATGGCCGCTTCCGCGCCGCCCGCCAGCATCACGTCGGCCAGGCCGAGCTGAATGATGCGCGAGGCGTCGCCGATCGCGCCCGAGCCGGTGGCGCAGGCGGTGACCACCGTGCTACTCGGCCCGGTGGCACCGAAGCGCATGGCGACGTGCCCGGTGGCCATGTTGGCAATCATCATCGGAATGAACAGCGGGCTGATGCGCGAGGGACCGCGCTCCACCATCAGCTTGGCCTGGTCCTCGAAGGTCTTCATGCCGCCGATGCCGCTGCCAACCAGCGTGCCGGTGCGCTCGCCTGCCAGATCTTCCTTGCTGAAACCGCTATCCTTCACGGCCAGCTCAGCGGCAGCCAGCGCCAGTTGCACATAGCGGTCGAGCTTCTTGCCTTCCCGCGCCTCGATGTAGGGACTGAGGTCGTCGTGAACCTCTCCAGCGATCTGCGCCCGGCACATGCTGGCGTCGAAATGGGTAATCGGGCCGACGCCGCTCTTGCCCGCCCGCTGCGCCGCGGCGAAGGTGCTGGCCCCCAGGCCAATCGGGCTGACCGGTCCCAGTCCGGTGATGACCACTCGTTTGATGTCCATCGTCATGTCCTCCAACCTTGCTGCCCGCTTACCGGGGTGAACCAGAATCGGGGGCGAACGCGGCTCTCCGCATCCGCCCCCGATTTCCCCCGGCCCGGGGTGTGTGGCCTCAGCCTTACTGCTGGCTGCCGATGTAGTCCACGGCGGCCTGCACCGTGCGGATGTTCTCGGCGGCCTCGTCACTGATGGTCACGCCGAACTGGTCTTCCAGGCCCATGATCAGCTCGACGGTCTCCAGGCTGTCCGCGCCGAGGTCCTCGACGAAGCGGGCCTCGGGGGTGACCTTGTCGGCCTCAACGCCGAGCTTGTCCACAATCACGTTCTTGACTTGTTCGTAAGTATCCATGCTAGTTCCTCCAGAGTGGTGTGCTTTCAGCTTGCGACAGTCTACACGGGCCGGGCAACCGGAGGAAGAAGCCAGCGCCGAGTCTAAATCAGAGAAGAAGCCTGGAGTTGCCCATTATGCGGGCTGCCTCCCTGCAAAATGCGGGTACAGGTTCAGTGCGGGTACAGCCCGCCGTCCACCCCGATGACCTGCCCGGTGATGTAGCCCGCCGCGTCGGAGGCGAGGAAGCCCACCAGCGCGGCCACGTCTTCCGGCTGTCCCAGGCGGCCCAGCGGAATGGCGGCCACATAGCCCGCTTTCTGCGTTTCACTCAAGGCATTGGTCATGTCGGAGGCGATGAAGCCGGGGGCCAGGGCGTTCACGGTGATGTTGCGCCCGCCGTACTCCTTGGCGAGCGCCTTGGTCAGCCCGATCAGGCCTGCCTTGCTGGCCACGTAGTTGGCCTGACCGGGGTTGCCCATCAGCCCTACCACGCTGGACACGTTAATGATGCGCCCAGCACGGGCGCGCATCATGATCTTGATGGCGGCCCGGCAGGCGGCAAAAGCGCTGCTGAGATTGGTCTGAATCACGGCGTCCCAGTCCTCGTCTTTCATACGGATGGCCAGGCCGTCACGGGTGATTCCGGCGTTGTTGACCAGCACATGCAGCCCGCCCATCTGGGCCGCCACGTCTTCGACCAGTTTGCCCGCGTTGGCCGGCAGCGAGAGGTCGGCCATGAAAGTCTGGGCAACGCCGCCCGAAACGCGAATCTGACTGGCGAGGGCCTCGGCTTCCTGGCTGCTGCGCCCGTAGTGGACAGCCACCGCAAAGCCGTCACCGGCCAGCTTGAGGGCCATCGCTTTGCCGAGACCCCGCCCGGCTCCGGTGACAAGGGCGACGCGTTGGGTGGAATGGAGGTTGGTCATGAGGCCTCTTTGGTGAGCTTGAATGAGGTAGATGTGTCTGGAAACGAGCACTGCCAGGCCCAGCGAAAAGAAACCGCGTCGTTGCCGTAGGCGAAACACCTCAACTTCAAGTCGGCCAGGCCCGAGCGCTGCAACGTCAGTTGCGCCATTTCCGGAGCCGGCATGAGCTGAGCTTTCAAGTAGCTATGATATGACCCGCCCGCCACGCTGCCCGACACCGTCAGCGCCTCGCTGCCCAGACTGCCGGTTCCCGACACCTGGTACTGACGGGTCGTGTCGTCGGTGGCGGTCAGTTGCAGCTTCAATGCCTGGCTGGCCGAGACGTCAGCGCTCCACGCTCCGCGCAGCACGCTGGGATGGGCGGCAAAGGAAACGGGAACCGGTTTGAACCCGACTTCCCGGCTGCACGCGGTGGCCGCTCCAGCCACCGGAATCGCCGGGACAAGTTTTTTCACGGTGGATGCATTGTCTCTGATGACTGGCCACGCCACAAGCTCAAGCACAGCGCTCACAGCTCGAATGCCTGCACCTGCGCCAGCGTGCCCAAATTCATCACCCGAGCTTCGGGCAAAATCCGTTTGACCAAGCCGGTCAGGACCGTGCCTGGGCCGAACTCCACGAACACGTCCGCGCCCAGCTCGGCAAGCTGGCGAATACTCTGCACCCAATGCACGCTGCCGGTGATCTGGTCGATGAGGAGCTCCGGCACGATTGAAGAATCGCTGACAGCCTCGGCATTCACGTTGGCCACCACCGGAAAGGCCATCTGGCCGAGTTGAGCGGCCCGCAGGTCGGGGGCCAGCGCCTCGGCGGCGGGCTGCATCAGCGCGCAATGAAAAGGGGCGCTGACCTTGAGCAGAATGGCCTTGAGACCGCGTGCCTTGAGCTGGGCCGCCGCCTCATCCACCGCCGCCTTCTCGCCGGAAATGACGGTCTGGGTGGGCGCGTTGTAATTGGCGGGTTGCACGCCTTCCAGCCCTGCGCAGACTTCCTCCACCGCCCCCGGGTCGCCCATGATGGCGGCCATCGCACCGACGCCAACCGGCACGGCTTCCTGCATCAGCTCGCCGCGCCTGCGGGTCAGCCGCAGGGCCGCTTCCAGACTCAGGGTCCCGGCGGCAACGTGGGCGCTGTACTCGCCCAGGCTGTGCCCCGCCGCCGCGAAGGGCGTAAGGCCCGTGTGCGCTTGCCAGGCCCGGTAAGCGGCGAGGCTGGCCGTCACCAGGGCGGGCTGCTGGTTGGCCGTCAAGGTCAGGGCATCGAGCGGCCCCGCCTCAATCAGGGCAGACAGGCCCGGCAGCGTCGTCTCGGCTGCCCCGAAGACGTCGCGGGCAGTGGGAAAGTCAGTCAGCAAGTCGGCGCTCATGCCGACAGCGTGCGATCCCTGACCCGGGAAGAGGGCCGCGATCTTCATGTCGTCACCTCGGCGGGCACTGCTCTGGCTGCCTGATGCTTGGTGCTGTCATACCACCTGAACGTCCCCGCGCCCCAGCTCAGGCCGCCGCCGAAAGCCACCATCAGCACCTGCTGGCCGTCTTTGATGCGCCTGTCCTGAACGGCCTCAGCCAGGGCCAGCGGCACCGACCCGGCGGAGGTGTTGCCGTAGCGCTCCAGATTGACCACCGTTTTGCTGAGTGGAATGCCCAGGCGATCACAGGCCGGTTGGATGATGCGGATGTTGGCCTGGTGGGGAATCAGCCAGTCCACGTCGCTGGCACTCAGTCCGGCCTTGTGCATGGCCGCCTTGCTGCTGTCCACCATCACGCGCACCGCGAACTTGAACACCTCGCGGCCATTCATGCCGGTGAATTCACCCATCTTCAGACCGCTGGGCAGCTCGGTCGCCATGCAGCGAATATAAAGGCTGTCAGCACCCGAGCTGTCGGCTCCTAGCACGAACGACTCGAAGCCGTAACCCGGCGGCACCTCGCCGATGACCACCGCGCCCGCGCCGTCGCCGAACAGAATGGCGGTGCCCCGGTCATCCTGATCCACGACCCGGCTAAGGGTGTCGGAGCCGACCATCAGCACCTTGCTGGCTGCGCCCGCCAGGATCAGGCCGTGCGCCACTGAGCAGCCGTAGACGAAGCCGCTGCACGCCGCCGACACGTCGAAGGCCGCCGCGCCGCGCAATCCGAGCTGCCCGGCGATCAGCGCCGCCGTCGAGGGAAACAGCGCGTCGGGGGTGGCCGTGGCGCACACCACCGCGTCCACCCCCGCGAGCGCGTCGGGGAATCGCTCCAGCAGATTTTGCACGGCCCGCACGCCCAGCACCGAGCTGTACTCGCCCTCACTGACAAAGCGCCGTTCGCGGATGCCGGTGTGCGAGACGATCCACTCGTCGTTGGTCTCCAGCCGGGCGGCGAAATCATCGTTAGTCACGATCTTGTCGGGGGCGTAGGCTCCCACGGCGGTGATGCCGATGGACGGCATTGATCTTGGAGCAGCAGGCTGCGACATGGTAGATCCTCCGCCAACTACCCTAGCATTCTTTGAACAGCTGTTCAATGAATTGCAGAGTCGTGAAAACAGGGCGTGGACGGTGCGGCAGCCACAAGCCAATCCCCGAGTCGCCACAACAGTCATCAACCGCCGATAATAAGCTCCATGACTTCCTTCCCGACGCTCCACGATTGCGACCCCGGCAGCGACGACGCCATCACCCTGCTGGCCCTGCTGGGCCGCCGTGACGTGCAGCTGCTGGGCGTCTCCACGACGCACGGCAACGCGCCGCTGAGCGCCACCACCCACAATGCCCGCGCCCTGCTGACGCTGGCAGGCCGGGACGAGGTGCCGGTCTACGCCGGAGCGCTCGGTCCGCTGGTGCGCGAGCCGGTGTACGCGCCGCAGATCCACGGCGTCGGCGGGCTGGGAGGCGTGCCGCTACCCGAGCCGGCCAGGCCCGTCAAAGCCGAGCATGCTGCCCTGGCCCTGGTCCGGCAGCTGTGCGCCCAGCCCGGCGAGCTGACCCTGCTGGCCACCGGACCGCTGACCAATCTGGCGCTGGCCGAGCGGCTCAGACCCGGCGTGCTGAAGGAAGCCCGGCAGATCATCGTGATGGGCGGCAGCTTGGAGAGCGGCGCACCCAAACTCGGCAATACCACTCCCCGCGCCGAGTTCAACGCCTACGCCGATCCCCACGCCTTCGACGTGGTCCTGAAGGCCGGGGCGAACCTCTGGCTGCTCGGGCTGAACCTGACCCGGCAGGTGCAGGTCACGCGGGCACGGGCGCGTCAACTCGCCACGGTCGGCACCGCCGCTGCCCAGACCTGCGCCGCGCTGCTCGACGATTACCTCGACCGCATCGGCAAGCTGGGCCAGAGCGTCGGTGCACTGCATGACCCCTGCACGGCGGCGCTGATGCTCGCTCCTGAGCTGTTCGGGTGGGAGGCGGCCCGCGTGGCAATCCTGACCGACAGCGGCGAAGGGCTTGGCGAAACGGTACGGGCAGACGGCGAGCCGAACGTACAACTGGTGACGCAGGCCGACGAGAACGGAATTTATGCCTTGATCGCCCAGGCGCTGGAACAGCTCCCGTGAACGTAGCGGCGCTGCGGGCCTTCTGCACGCCGTTCTACGCCGAGCCTCACCGCGCCTACCACACCCTTCGGCACGTGGAAGCCATGCTGAGCGCCCTCGAGGAGCGCCGCGCCCTGACGCCAGCACTGGAACTGGCCGTCTGGGGGCATGATCTGATTTACGATCCGGCCCGGAATGACAACGAGGCCCGCAGCGCACAGGCGTTCGGGAAGTGGTTGGCGGAACAGGACACAACGGAGGAACTTCAGCGGGAAGTCGAGGCGCTGATTCTGGCGACCAAACACGACCAACCCCCAGGCTCAGCCGCTGCCACCCTCCTCGTGGACGCCGACCTGGCGGTGTTCGGCGCTTCTGAGGCCGAGTTCTGGGAATATGAGCGGGCCATCCGGCAGGAATATGCGTTCGTACCCTGGCCCGCTTACCGCAGCGGGCGGCAAGCCGTCTTGCAGCACTTTCTGGGCCGCGAGCGGATCTACAGCACCCCAGAATTCACTGGGCTGGAAGCGGCAGCACAGACACACCTGCGAGCCGCCGCCCTCAAGTTGGCCGACTCGCCGGAGGAATGAAAAGCCGCCGTCCCCATCAGGAAACGGCGGTTTCGTTATAAAGCAACGCTCAGTCGGCGGCCTGCGCTTCCTTGGCCGCTTTCTTATCGGCGGCGGCCTCACGCTCCAGCTTGGCCTTGATCTTCTTCAAGCGGAAGCTCTCCTCGCGTTCGCGCTGATCGAGCACGCCGCGAATGAAGCGGATGTCGTTCAGCACGCCGGGAATGACCACCTGTTCCAGCGCGTTGACACGGCGCGAGGTCTTCTTGATCTCCTCGCCGATGCGCCGCAGCTTGGTCTCGGTGGCAGCTACCTTCACCAGCGCGCCCATCACTGTCTGAAAGTCGGTGGCGGCCTGGATGGTGCGCGAGCCGACGTTGATGGGGCTGAAGGCGGCGGCGGTGCTGCGCTCAGGAATCTGCATTTTCGGCACTTTCACGCCGTAGATGCTCTCGATTTCCATATTGACGCTGTACTCGCTGCCCTGCGCCAAGCTCAGGCTCTCGACGGCCTCGGGGCTGTCCCAGGCTTTGGCCGAGAACAGCGAGACATACGCGCCCTTGCTAACGCCCGACAATTCCTCGCGGGCGGCCAGCGCGTCCTTGACCAGCGCGAAGAATTCGCCGATCAGGGCGTCGCGCTTGCGCTTGAGCAAATCTGCACCGCTGGTGGCGGTTTTCAAGCTGGCTTTGGCGGCCAGCAGGGCGCTACGGGTAGGACTGATATCTGCCATACATTCACCTCCTCTTCGGGGTGTGGGCTGGGGAATTCAGGCAGAGCGTAGCCCTGCATCCCCCAGCCGAGCGCTTTACATCCGGTTGCCCTTCCACATCTCGTCGACCTTGGTGCCGTAGTACTTGTCGATGGAATCCTTGCCGATCCGCGTCAGCTGCGACTGCGGCAACTTGCTCAGAATGCCCCAGGCCACCGTCATCGAGTCCTCGATGCTGCGGTCCTGTCCACCCTGGCCGATGAAGTAGTTCTCGAAATCCTCGGCAAAGCGCAAAAACAGCTTGTCGTTCTCGGTCAGCGCGTCCTCACCGGTGATAGCAACGAGCTTGCGCAGATCAAGGCCGTTGGCGTAGGCGGCAAACAGCTGATCGGAAACGTTCTTGTGGTCGGCACGCGTCTTGCCCTTGCCGATGCCGTTGCCCATCAAGCGCGACAGGCTGGGCAGCGGATTGATCGGCGGGAAGATGCCCTTGCTGTTGAGCGTGCGGTCCACCACGATCTGCCCTTCGGTGATGTAGCCGGTCAGGTCAGGAATCGGGTGGGTGATGTCGTCATCGGGCATCGAAAGGATCGGCAACTGGGTCACCGAGCCGGGCTTGCCCTGAATGACGCCCGCGCGCTCGTACAGCGAGGCCAGATCGGTGTACATGTAGCCGGGGAAGCCGCGCCGTCCGGGAATTTCCTCGCGTGCGCCGCCGATCTCGCGCAAAGCTTCGCAGTAATTGGTCAAGTCGGTCAGGATCACCAGCACGTGGTAGCCGTGCTCGAAAGCCAGGTACTCGGCGGTGGTCAGGGCCATGCGCGGGGTCAGAATGCGCTCGACGGTGGGGTCGTCGGCCTTGTTGAGAAACAGCACGGCGCGGGCGAGTGCCCCGGTGCGCTCGAATTCCTGGGTGAAGAAGCTGACCTCGCGCTGGGTCAGGCCCATGGCCGCGAAGACCACCGCGAACGGCTCTTCCGAACCGGGCACCTTGGCCTGACGGGCGATCTGGGCGGCCAGCTCGTTGTGCGGCAAGCCGCTTCCGCTGAAGATCGGCAGCTTCTGGCCGCGAATGAGCGAGGTGTTGATGTCGATGGTGCTGATGCCGGTTTGGATGAACTCCTCGGGCTTGGCGCGCGAGGCTGGGTTCATGGCCTGACCGTTGATGCTGCGGCGCTCGTCGGCGATCACGTTGGGCAGGCCGTCGATGGGGCGGCCCAGGCCGTCGAAGCGGCGTCCGATCATGTCTTTGGAGACGCCCAGACGGGCCACGTCTTCGACTAAACTCACCGAGGCGGTGGCCAAATCCAAGCCGCGCGTGTCCTCGAAAATCTGGATGACGGCGTGCTCGTCGGACACTTCGATGACCTGTCCGCCGCGAATACGCCCGTTGCCGTCCTTGATGTTGACGATGGCGTTGTAGGCCAGGTCGGACGCCGCGTTGACGAACAGAAGTGGCCCGGAGATATAGGCGACGTCGTTGTATTCCTTCTGGAGCAGGGTCACGCGTTGACTCCTTGGGCCGGTTTGGCTTTGAAAGTGATGTCCAGCTCATCCATCAGTCCCTCGGCGTAGGCCATGAAGTCGGCCTCGGCGACGTAGCGGGCGCGGCTGAGCTTCTCGATCACCGGATTCTGAATGATCTCGTCGATGGTGGCACCGTTTTTCAGGCTGGCGTCGGCCTCGTCGTAGAACTTGAGCATGGTCTTCATCAGGCCATAGTTCTTGGGCATGGAAGCCGAGGCGTCCACCGGGTCGAAGCCGTTCTGCTGGAGGAAGTCCTGCCGGAGCATGCGGCCCGCCTCGATGACCAGACGCTCGCTGTCTTGCAGGGCGTCGGGGCCGACGAGCTGCACGACTTCCTGAAGGCTGGCTTCCTGCTGGAGGATGTTCTGAATGCGCTGACGCAGTTCGGGGAAATCCTCGGCCACGTTCGCGCGGTACCAGCTGTCGAGAATCGGGGTGAACAGGCTGTAGCTGCCGTTCCAGTTGATGGCCGGGAAGTGGCGGCGGCGGGCCAGGCCCGCGTCGAGTCGCCAGAACGCGCCGGTGATGCGCAAGGTGGCCTGGGTCACGGGTTCGGACATGTCGCCGCCCGCCGGCGAAACCGCACCGATCACGCTGACCGCGCCGTCCTCGCCCGCCAGGGTGCGCACCGCGCCGGCCCGTTCGTAGAAGGCAGCCAGACGCGCCGAGAGGTACGGCGGGTAGCCTTCTTCGGCGGGCATTTCTTCCAGGCGCGAGCTGATCTCGCGCAGCGCCTCGGCCCAGCGGGAGGTGCTGTCGGCCATCAGTGACACCGAGTAACCCTGATCACGGAAGTACTCGGCCAGGGTGATGCCGGTGTAGACCGAGGCCTCACGCGCCGCCACCGGCATGTTGGAGGTGTTGGCGATCAGGATGGTGCGGTGCATCAAAGGCCCGCCGGTCTTGGGGTCTTCGAGTTCGGGGAACTCGACCAGCACGTCGGTCATCTCGTTGCCGCGCTCACCGCAGCCCACGTACACCACGATGTCGGCGTTGCCGTACTTGGCGACCGACTGCTGGGTCACGGTCTTGCCTGAGCCGAAGGGACCGGGAATCGCCGCCGCGCCGCCCATCACCAGCGGAAACAGCACGTCCAGAATCCGCATGCCGGTCAAAAACGGCAGGCTGGGGTCTTTCTTGAGGGCCACCGGACGCGCCGCCCGCACCGGCCAGTAGTGGGCCAGTCGCAGCGCGGTGCCGTCTTCGAGTTCGGCAATGGTGTCGTCGATGGTGTAGTCGCCCGCCGCCACGATGCTCCTGATGCGGCCCTTCTTGTCGGGCGGCGTCAGGATCTTGTGGGTAAAGGAGAACTCCGGCACCGTGCCGAGGATGGCGCTGCCGCCGACCTCGTCACCCACCTGCACGCTGGGCGTGAAGGCCCACTTCTTGGTGCGGTCGAGTGAGCTGACCTCGATGCCGCGCGCGATGAAGTCGCCGGACTGCTCACGGATCTTGTCGAGCGGGCGCTGAATGCCGTCGTAGATGCCGTTGAGCATCCCCGGCCCGAGTTCGACGGAGAGCGGCAAGCCGGTCGAAACAATCGGCTCGCCGACGGTCAGGCCCGAGGTGTCCTCGTAGACCTGCACGAAGGCGGTGTCGCCGTCCAGCCGGATGATCTCGCCCACCAAGCGCTCGTCGCCGACGCGAACGATGTCAAACATCTTCGCGCCGTACATGTTCCGGCCAATCACGGCCGGTCCGGCGATGCGCTCGATGACGCCTTGCTTGTGTTGCGTCATGGTTACTCCTTAAAAAGAGGTCTAGAGGTCAAAGGGTCTGAAAGTCTACGGGAAGATCGGAAGGACTTCAGTAACCGAACACCGCAGACCTTCCGACCCTTGGCCCTGTTTATGGCTGTCTGTTTACAGCTTGATGTCAAAGCCGATGGTTTCGCGCACCAGTTTGCCCATGTAGGCCTTGGCGTCCACCTGTTCGGTGGAAAAGGCGTCGCTGAGACTGGGAATCGGCAAGATGATCGGCAGATCGCGCCCGCGCATGATCCGGGCGGTGCTGGTGGCCGGGTCGGCAATCAGGCCGGTGTCCACCGCCACCAGACCGTAGCGGCCGCTGACGATCAGATCTTCGAGCTTGGCCTGGGCGTCAGCCGGGGTGGCCTCCACGACCTGTGCCCCAGCCAGACGGTAGCCGGTGGCGGTCTCGTTGTCGGCCAGCACCACGATTCTCTGGCTGGTCCCGGTGGTTGCTTTTGCAGTCGCCTGGGTCATGCTTGCGCCACCTCCTGACGAATCTGCTCGCTGGGCACGTTGTAGAACTTGCCGCGCCCGATGAGACGGAGCTTGGCGATTTCCTGTTCCTTGCGGCGCAGGTAATCAATGGCCACGCCCACGCCCAGCGGATCGCCCGCCGCGGCGTTGCGGGCCGCGTTGTCGAGCACGTCGCGCGCGGCGCGTTCGGCCTCGGCAGGCCCCGCTGCTTCCAGAATCGGGGCCATCTCACCCGCACCGCTGGGGTCACCCTCGGTGAGGCGAGCAAAGGTTCCCGCGTCGATGTTGCGCCCGCCTTCCACGAACAGGGCCGGGTTGGCTCCTGAACCCCGCAGCGAGCGCGAGGTCAGCGCATTGGTGACGTCCACTTCCTGCGACAAATACCGACGTAGTGAGGTGTTTCGCGAGACCCGCAGCGCGTAGCGGTAATACGCCTGATCGAGCGCGACTTCCAGATCGAGCAGCTTGTTACTGGCGCTGTAGGCCGAAACACCCTCGCGGAAGGCCGGAGCCAGCGGATGACCGGTGAGGGTCAGCGCAGTGGCCGCCGCCGAGAGGTCGCCGCCCTGCAAGGCGGTCTGCAAGGTGGTCATCGGAATGGTGCCGCCGGGAATCAGGCTGGCCGAGAGCTGCTCGCCGCTGCGCCCGCTGGTCAGGCCACGGGCAATCGACTTGAGGTTGACCAGGTCCCACTTTTGCAGCAGCACGCCGATCTCGGTTTTGGCGTCGCCGTCGGCCAGCCGGTAAACTTTCTCCACATTTTCGAAGAAGTTCTTGGACAATCCCTGGTCGAGTTCCGGCAGACCCGCGCCCTGAGCCGTTGCCGCCGCGAGGTCGCCCGACAGCTCGGACTCGCTCAACAGCCGCAGGAATTCGGGGTAGCTCTGCGCGCCGAGCGCGGCGTCGAGCGCCCGCTCACCCAGCAGCTGGGTCCGCATCATTTTAATGCGGGCATTGATGTAGCCGTAATCGTCGGCCATAGCGCCCTCCTCAGCTCTCCGAGAGCAGGCGGCTGACCTGCGGGGCCAGCGAGTCGCGCAGTCTCTCCAGACGGCCTTGCAGGGTATTGGTGACACCGCTCTTGCCGCCGTTGGCGACCACCCGCACGCCGCCCTGCACCGCGTAGTTCTCGCGGATTTCCAGATCGGTGACGA
The DNA here is from genome assembly GCF_009982895.1 of Deinococcus alpinitundrae. GTDB lineage: Bacteria > Deinococcota > Deinococci > Deinococcales > Deinococcaceae > Deinococcus > Deinococcus alpinitundrae. Next base: position 232,761 of record NZ_WXZL01000001.1, read on the forward strand.
GTTCGCGGGCCACGTGGGCTTCGTTCGGGTGAACCTCAATTGCCTCGGCGTTGGGCACCACAGCACGGGCCTCAGCGATCAGCCGCGAGAGAATGTCCCTGTACTCGGGCGCGCGGGTCACGGCCAGCAGTTCGTGCTGGGCCGTCTGAAAGGCCCGGCTCATGCCGCTCTCGCCCGCGTTGAGCCGCGAGGCGCTGCGCTCCAGATCCGCCGAGGAGCGCGCGCGGGTCAAAGACGCCTGCATCTGGGTTTCCAGCGCCCGGGTGCGGCTCTCGATCAGGGTCTGGGCCTGTTCTTGCGCGCCCCGGACGATGGCTCCAGCGCGGTCACGCGCCTCAGCGCGGATGCGCTCGATCTCCGACTGCGCCTCGTTTTCGAGCAGTTTATCGAGCGCCATCGCTTAGATCTTGCCTGAGAGGATGAAGAAACCCACCAGACCAAAGATCACCAGGGTTTCGGGGATAGCGAACCACAGGAGCATCAGGCCCAGTCGGCCCGGGTTCTCGGCGGTCACACCCGCAGCGGCAGCACCGATCCGGCCCTGCGCGAGGCCGGTACCGATGGCTCCCAGGCCCAGGGCCAGGCCTGCGCCGACGGCAATCAAACCGCCGTTGGCGTTGGCAGCGGTGGTCGCCGGGGCCGCAGCTTCCTGAGCAAAGCCGGTGCTGGCGAGGGCGAAGACGAGGGCAGCGAGGGCGATCTTGTTGGTCTTGGTCATGCGGTTACTCCTTTGAGTGGGGGTCATCTGGAACGGGGCGGAAAGATCGAAGGTCATTTCTTGCTGAGGCTGGCCGGCGAAAGGCGGCGCAGCGGGTTGTACGGCACGCCGGACTCGTTGTGGTAGCCGGTGGGCGTCAGGAATTCGACGAAGTGCAAACGGATCGGCTGCAAGACGTGACCGATGATGGTGATCGCCAGCGCGAAGGCGTGAACCAGCAAGGCCAGCACCACCCCGACGATGATGCCGAGGATACCGATCTTCTCGTACAGGCCCCAGCCCAGATCGGTGGCGAGGTTGGCGAGAATGGCTCCGGCCACGCCGACGGCGAACAGACGGGCGAAGCTGATGATGTTGCCGCCCTGCGAGAGAATCTCGATGATCATCAGGAAGACGCGCGACATGATCATGCCCAGCAGGAACACCGCGAAGCCGATGTACATGACGATCAGCAACGGACTGCTGAAGTCCTTGTAGATGGCGGCGTTGACCAGTTGGTTGCCGCCCTTGGACAGAAAGCCCAGGCTGATCAGCCCGACGAGACCGCCGAGCATGCCGATGGCTTCCCAGAGGTGGTTCTTGTCGCCGTGACGGCTGGCGAGTTGCACCCGGATCAGCCAGGCCCACAGCACCATGGCCATGCCGATCAGCAAGGTGCTGATGAGCGCGGTGTTGGTGAAATAAGAAGCCAGACGCGGGAAGACAATTGGCAAGAGACCGCTTTCCTGTTCGCCGGGCACAGTAATGCCCCAGATGCTCTGAATCCAGGCATGGTTGACATAGAAGATGTGGAGGTGCTCGGCCAGATTGCCGAAGAACTCGCCGGTGAGGAATCCCCAGAAAATGGCCCAGGTGCTCATGGTGCGAATAATCACGCCGAGCTTGCCCATCACGTCGGGCGAGAGGTACGAGTTCATGGCGGCGAGATTGACGCCCTCGCCCCGCTTGGCCTTGGTCGCAAACCAGGTGCCGACAATAAAGAACAGCAACCCGTAGCCGATGTCGGCAATGATGAAGCCGAAAAACAGCGGGAAGAAAAACGAGATGATACCAGTGGGATCGAAGTTGCCGTAGCGCGGCAGCGGCAACATCCCCAGAATCAGCTCAAAATTCTTGCTGTAGGGTGTGTTCTTGAGTTCGACCGGAACGCTGGCGGTGTGGTGCGAGTCGAGCGGGTGCAACTCGTAACTCACGGCGTCGCCGAAACGGTCGAGCGCCGACTTGAGGCCATAAATCCGGTCATCGGGCACGAAGCCCTGCATCACCAGGCTGTACTTGCCGCGCGCGCTCATGCCCTGCACGTCGTGAATGGCGACCTGATCGCTCAGGGCGTCGCGCACGGCGAACAGTGTGGGGCCGAAGCGCTCAGCCAGGCTGACCCGCTCGCGCTCCAGGGCGTCACGCTGGGACGCGCCCTCGCGCTGAATGCGGCTCAGCTCGGCATCGACGTCGCTGATCGGCTGGCCGTCGAAGCGGCCCGGCAATCTTAGCTCGCCCAGCCGGGCCTTGCCGAGAGCGGCGCGGGCCGCGTCACGGTCGATGCCGAGGGTCGCCACCGCACCCACGAAGCCGCTGGCTGAAAGCGGGCGGGTTGCCACCTCGAAACGCCCGTCGAGGCTGCCCTGCAAGGCGGCCTGAAGTGCGCCGAGGTCCTCTGGCTTCTGGTAAAGGAACGGCACCAGGCTGACCCGGCGGCTGCGATCTAAGCCGCCGGACAGTTCGCTGAGCGCCTTGACGGCGGGGCCATAGGTGCGCGCCACATCCAGATCGCCGTCGAGCGCCTGCCGACGCCGCGACAGCTCGGCGGCGGGACCAGCGACCTCTTCGAGCAGGGCGGGCCACTGCGTCTCAGCCGGGGCGCTGCCTGGCACGCGCCGCACCGCGCCGAGTTCGGTGAGGGTGGTTTCGGCGCGGGCCAGCAGCCGCTCGCTCTCACGCCGGAACTCGGCATCCTCGCCGGTCAGCGGGCCAGCGCTCAGCACACCGCTGCCCTGCACCGGCACCAGGTGCAGCACGCCCACGTCCTGAAGCGCCTCGATCACGTCACGGCTGCCGCGTTTGCGGGTCGCGATGACGATCTGCTGCATGGTGTTGATCACGGCAGCACCGCCCGCAAGATGGTTTCCACCGCCTGCCCCATCTTGGCGTTCGAGCAGGTGTGGATCGTCAGCACCTCCTCCTTGGCCTGGGCCTGGGCCTCGGCATGAATGCGCTGCGACTCGGCCTCCATCTCCTGCTCGCGCTGGGCGGTGAGCGCTTTGATCTGCTCCCCGGCTTCCCGCAAAATGCGCGCGGCTTGAGCTTCGGCGGCCTCAATCTCACGCGCGGCGTCCTGGCGGGCCGACTCGATTTGTGCATCGAGCGCCTGCTCACGACTGGCAAGTTCACTTAAAACCCGACTTGAGGCGTCCAAATCTTCCCTCCTTCTTGTGGTGCGGTTCGTGGCACATGACCCCCCGCCCCCTGGAGTGGCTGCGGTGAGGTCAGACATGCATTGATCTGGCCCGACTTCCTTGAACTGTCAAGCTCAGCGAAAATCTTATCACAGCGTCCCCAGCCACTTTTAAGGACATCAATCCCGGTTTGGGAGCGGGGGTGTCGTTGGCCTCAGTCCAAAAAGATAACAGCCACATGAAGGCCCCGGCAAGCTGCGCCGGGACCGGAGGTCAGGAATTGGATTACGGAGGAGAAACTGGCAGGAACTTCAGTCGCCGCCGATCATCACCGGGGCGCTGAGGCCCGACTCGGACTCGGCGTAGCCCTGCTCGCTATGCGAGGAGATGTCGATGCCGCTGATCTCCTGGCCCGGCGTGACACGCAGCGCCGTAACCAGCCCCACCAATTTCAGCAGGATGAAGCTGCCGACGCCGCAGAAGACCACCGTAAACAGCACCGCCTCGGTCTGAATCAGCAGCTGCTCGCCCACGGGCTTGCCCTGCCCGGTGGTCCAGGCCAGTGCGCCAGTCAGCAAAGCTCCCACGATGCCCGCCACGCCGTGGCAGGCGAACACATCAAGGGCGTCGTCAGCCCGCAGCGACTGCTTGAACTGCACGACCCAGAAGCTGGCGGTGGCTCCGGCGATGCCGACGACCAGCGAGGCCCAGGGCGAGACGAAGCCGCAGGCCGGGGTGATGGCAACCAAACCGACAACCAGGCCGGTGGCCGCGCCGACGGCAGTGGGCTTGCCGCCGCGCACGCTTTCCCAGACCAGCCAGGTGAGCATGGCAGCGGCGGTGGCGACGCAGGTAGTCATGAAGGCCAGGGCCGCCGACTGGTTGGCGCCCAGGGCGCTGCCCGCGTTGAAGCCGATCCAGCCGAACCACAGGATCGCCGCGCCCAGCAGCACGAACGGCACGTTGTGCGGCACGTGGGCGGTGCGGCCATGCCCGATACGCGGCCCCAGCACGAAGGCGGCGACCAGGGCGCTGACCCCCGCTGCGATGTGAATGACGGTGCCGCCTGCGAAATCCAGCGCCCCGCGCACGCCCAGCCAGCCGCCGCCCCAGACCATATGGGCCAGCGGCGAATAGATCAGCAGGCTCCACAGCCCGCCGAACAGCAAGAAGGCCCCAAAGCGCATGCGCTCGACCACCGCGCCGGAGATCAGCGCCAGGGCAATGACGGCGAACATGGCCTGAAACGCCGCGAAGACGTAGGAGGGGATGGTGCCGTTGACCGCATTGTCCAGACCATTGAAGCCTGCCGCACTCAAGTTGCCGAAGAAGGCGTTGCCCGGTGCGAAGGCGATGCTGTAGCCGCCCAGCATCCACAGCACCAGCACGATGCCGATCGACACGAAGCTCATCATCATGGTGTTGAGGACACTCTGCGAGCGCGTCAGGCCGCCGTAGAAGAAGGCCAGGCCCGGCGTCATGAACAGCACCAATGCGGCGGCCACGATCATCCAGGCGGTATCACCGGTGTTGAAGGCGGGGGCCTTGGCGGCCTGGGCCAGCGCCGCGCCCGCGCCGAGCAAGGTCAGCAGCGGCAGCGAGCGCCTGAGCAGAGGTGGAGTCAGCAGCATGATTCTCCTTTCAAAGGGTGGCCCGTAGGCCGGGAAGCGGCGGTGCGGCGAAGAAGGACAGAGGAAACAGAAGAGAGCGGCGTCACGAGACCGGCGCGAGCTTCTTTTCGTTGATGGGGGTCAGGGCGCTGTTGTCTTCCTCGCCGGTGCGGATACGAATCACCCGTTCGAGCGGCTGCACGAAAATCTTGCCGTCACCGACCTCACCGGTGCGCGCGCTTTTGCAGATGGCCTCGATGGCGGCGTCCACGAACGGCTCGCTGACGGCCATTTTGACCTCCACCTTGTCTCTGAACTCCACCATCACGCGGGTGCCCCGGTAGTGCTCGATGATCTCCTGCTCGCCGCCGTGCCCGCTGACCCGGCTGAGCGTCAGGCCGCTGATGCCCGCCTGAAACAGCGCTTCCTTGACCTGCTGCACCCGTTCGGGCCGTATCACTGCGGTAATCAGTTTCATGCCGCTCCTTCAAGTCTGTTGGCCTGGTGCACCGGGAAACGAGGGGGTGGGGACCGGTTTGGCAACCCAACTTAAAAGCAGGTTAAGGGCAGATGTGCAGACTGTCAACGCCAAAATGGCCAGATGTCCAGATAGCTACGAACAATCTGTATTACTTAGATAGCTAAATAGCATTTTATGGAGTCAGAATTGCAGAGTGTCTACTTTTTTGATCACGCCCTGAAAGTGACTCTTGCGGGGCGCTGGCCGTTTTCCCGTGGCAACATGTCGAAGCCGGTCGGCGCTGGGCGCCGACCGGCTTCGAAGGATCGTTTGTGGTACAGCTCAGTCCAATGACTCCAGCTCTGACACGGCTGCGGCACGGTTCGGACCAGAACCCGACGACTCGGGAGCGGGCGACTGGGGAGCAGGTACCTCGGGAGTGGGCGGTTTGGGCCGCAGATCGGTGCTGTTGTAGGCGGCCTGGGTTTCTTTGGGACCCGCCGTGATCCACTTGAGGGCCGCCAGCACGCCGAGCCTCACCAGTTCGTCCAGGGTGGGCTGCTCAGCCTCCGTCCACTTGCTCAGCACCCAGTCGGCGGGGTCGCGGCCTGCAGGCGGACGCGAGATGCCCAGTTTGAGGCGGGCAAACTGCTCGGTGCCCAGCACCCGGATGATGTCGCGCACCCCGTTCTGACCGCCGTGCCGCCCGCCGACGCGCAGCCGCAGCAGCCCGAAGGGACTGTCGAGGTCGTCCTGCATGACCAGTAGGGCGTCGGGGCTGAGTTTATAGAACTGCATCGGCGGCAATACGGCCTTGCCGGACGCGTTCATGAAGGTCTGCGGCTTGACGACAATGACCTTCTCGCCGACGACCCGGAACTCGGCCTGCTCGGCGTGGTCACCGGAGCGCCAGCCCACGCCCTGTTGACGCACGAGTTCGTCGGCCACCCGCCAGCCGATGTTGTGGCGGGTCTGGGCGTACTGCAAGCCGGGATTGCCCAGGGCCACGATCAGCTTCATACGCCCAGGCTCGGCTCAGGCGACATGACCGTCCAGCACCTGACGCACCTGCGCCTCGGCGGCCTGCACCTGGGGGTCATGTCTGGCCCGCTGATAGCCGCTGCGAAACTCGGCGAAACGGGTGTCGGCACTGCTCAGCAGCAGGCCGTACGCTTGGCTCGCGTCGGTAAACTGCCGCTCGGTCAGCACCACATTTTTCTGGTCGATCACCTCGTCTAACGTGGACATCAGGCCCGAGAGCGGACGCAGCCACTGAAAGGCCGGGTCGCCGGTCACCAGATTGAAGAAGGTGTACGGCGAGGCAATCGGGCCGTGCATGAATTCGTATTCGCTCTTGGCGACAGCGAGCAGGGCCGAGTGAAACTGACGCAGGGCGGCGGCCAGGTCATCCAGGCGGGCACGGACGGGTTCGGCAGTCATGCCCAGCAGTGTGCCACACGCTGACCAAGCGCGGCCAGCCGGACGCACCCGCTTGGCTTTTAACCTTCAGTTGGAAAAGCAATAGCGAGGGTAGCCGACGTCGTGAACAGGCAGTCGTCGTGGGCAGCACGCGTGTAGAGCGGCTTCGCAGCGCTGCGGGTTCCTTCGAGAACGCCCGCCCGCTCAGGTTCGTCTCCGCCTCATTCTCGATGCCTGGCAGGCGCTAGCTTGAAGGCATGTTGCGCTACCGGATCTTTTCAGCCGACGACTTCGTGGCCCTTGAGGCGCTTGACCTGGACGTGCAGCGCCGCCTCGACCCCACGTTCGATACGCTTGAGGAGCGCGAGCGCGAGGGGCGGCTGCGCACGTCGCTGCCCGCGCTGAAATTCTTCGAGCGCAGCGAACACAGTTTTGTGGCCGAGGAGGATGGGAAGGTTCTGGGGCTGCTGCTGGCCCAACCGGTATGGCAGGGTGATAGGCCGGTGGTGCTGGTGGTGCAGGTGCTGCTGGCCCACGACGCGCCGCCCGAAACGGCCAGCGGGCTGCTGCACGCCTGCGTCAAGAGCGCCTACGACACCGCCGTCTACGAGGTGCATTTTCCGCTGACGCCGGAACTCGAAGCCGCCGCCCACACCGAGGAAGCGCATGTGCTGGGCCGCTACGCGGTGCGCCACCTGGGCAGCCGCCACGCCAGCGCCCCCGGCGAACGCCTGACGCCCCCCCCGACGGCCCCCAATGTACCGAACACTTGAAAGGCGAAAAACAGGTAGGCAGCCGCGTTGATCAACCTTCACAATAAAAGAATGGTCAGGGAGGAAAGGAAATGACACAAGCAACCAACAAGGCCCGCGTGCTGATCGGCGTGCGCGGTATGGACAAGGAAGCGGGCGAGCGCATCTCGAAGGTGCTGCTCAGCATGCCCGGCGTAACCCAGGCCCAGCCGGACCAGGCCCAGATCGCGGTGCAGTACGACCCCACGGCCCTCACCGTGATGGATCTGCTGCGGGCCATTCGCAAGCAGGGCTTTCTGGCCGGGATGCTCTGAGGCTCCGGTGAGCCTGGGCTACATCGGCAGCCTGACCCTGCGCCTGGAAATGCCCTGGGTCAGCAACCTCAAGGAAAAGCGCGCGCTGGTGCGGCCCGTCGTCGAGCGGCTCAAGGCCCGCTTTCCGGTGACGGTGGCCCGCCTCGACGGTCTGGACGCCCACGACTGGGAAATCATCGGGGTGGTGACGGTCAGCAACGACCACCAGTGGGTCGAGGAGACGTTGCAACTCGCCGCCGACTTCGTGGTTGCCCAGGGCGAATACCGGGTGACCAGTGAGGAGCGGGGCATCGTACCGATTGAAGACGTGATGGACTGAGGGGCGCGGTCCGGAGTCAGGCAAAGTTTGCCACTGACCTCAGTCCACCCGTCAAGAACCTCCAGAGACCTTCCAGCCTCCTGCACCCACGTGGTGCTGGGGGCCATTTTTCCGGAGCGCCGTTTCCTTAAGGCCCGTTGTCCTGGGGTGTATCTTTGCGCGCGCCGCCGCCTTGCTACAATCCCGGCTATCAGTGGAAGTGGTTCCAGCCCCACCGCGACGCGCACGTTAGAGCGCGAGGGGCGACGCTTCCAGTCAAGGAGACTGCATGAGTATTTCCCGTTCCAGTGGCGTTTTGTTGCACCCCACCAGCCTGCCCGGCCCTTACGGCATCGGTGAACTCGGCGAGGAGGCCCGGCGCTGGGTCGACTGGCTCTCGGCTGCCGGGCAGCACTACTGGCAAGTCATGCCGCTCGGCCCCACCGGCTACGGCGACAGCCCCTACCAGGCGTTCTCGGCCTTCGCGGGCAACCCCTATCTGGTGTGCCTCGATACCCTGCGCGAGCAGGAATTGTTACTCGACGTGGACTTTGACGCCGTGCCGGACTTCGGCAAGGACCGGGTGGATTTCGGCTTGCAGTACATCTGGCGCAACCAGATGCTCAGCCGGGCCTTCTCACACTTCGAGGCGGGCCGGGCCGAGGGCGAGATGGGCGAACTCGACGCCGAGTTCGGCACCTTCAAGGCCAGCGAGCAGCACTGGCTGGAAGACTACGCCCTGTTCATGGCGCTGAAAAACGAGCAGGGCGGCTTGCCCTGGAACACCTGGCCGCTGCCGATTCGCAGACGCGAGGCTGGGGCCATGACCGAGGCCCGCACCCGGTTGAACCGCGAAATCGAGCGCTACTCCTTCCAGCAGTTCCTGTTTTTCCAGCAGTGGACGGCCATTCGCAGTTATGCCGCCGACCAGGGTGTGCAGGTCATCGGCGACATTCCCATTTTCGTGGCGATGGATTCCTCGGACGCCTGGGCCAACCCCGAGCAGTTCTTCTTTGACGACGAGGGCCAGCCAACGGTGGTGGCGGGCGTGCCGCCGGACTACTTCAGCGACACCGGCCAGCTGTGGGGCAATCCGCTCTATGACTGGGACGCCATGCAGAAAGACAAATTCCGGTGGTGGATTCGCCGCTTTCAGGCCAGCCTGAAACTCTACGATTTGATCCGGGTCGACCACTTCCGGGGGTTTGCCGGGTACTGGGAAATTCCGTACCCCGCTGAGACGGCCATGATCGGCGAGTGGAAGCCCGCACTGGGCCATCCGATGTTCAAGGCCGTGCAGGAAGCGCTGGGCGACCTCCCGATCATCGCCGAGGACCTGGGCGTCATCACGCCGGACGTGGAAGCGCTGCGCGACGACTACGGCCTGCCGGGCATGGCGGTGCTGCAATTCGCCTTCGGCGGCGGCGACTTCGCCGTGAACGCCTTCCTGCCGCACAACCTCAAAGAAAACCAGGTCGTCTACACCGGCACCCACGACAACGACACCACGCGCGGCTGGTGGCGCAACGCGGGCGAGGACGAGCGTCATACCTTCCGGGTGTATACCCACAGCGACCCCAGCGAGGAGGATTTCGCCTGGATGCTGACCGAGATCGCCTTCGGGTCGAAAGCCAACCTGGCGGTGGTGCCGCTGCAAGACCTGCTCAACCTGGGCAGTGAGGACCGCATGAACCTGCCGGGCAGCACCGGCCCCGAGAACTGGACCTGGCGCTACCGCAGCGGCGTGGTGACTCACGAACTGGCCGGACAGCTCCGCGACCTGACCGAGCGGACCGGGCGCAAAATCTAGAGCGAAAAGTCGTGGGCGTTCGTTCAGAGTCAGGTGGGCCGTTTGCTCTACCCTGACGGCATGAAACTCTACACCCGCACCGGCGACGGCGGCCAGACCGGACTCTACGGCGCAGACCGCGTGAGCAAAGCCCACCCCCGCGTGGAGGCCTACGGCACGGTGGACGAACTCAATAGCGTGCTGGGCCTGGCGCGCGCCCACAACGCCCGCTCTCACACGCCGCAGGCCGACGCGGAAACCGATCTCGAATACCTGCAAAACGCCCTGTTCGACCTGGGCGCCGACCTCGCCACCCGCCAGGACAGTCCCTACGCCAAGAACATCGCCCGCATGGACGAGCAGGACGTGGCTTACCTGGAAACGGTGATCGACCGCTACCAGGACGGCGTGGCCCCGCTGACGCACTTCATTCACCCCAGCGGCACACCCGTGGGAGCCAGCCTACACGTGGCCCGCAGCGTGACGAGGCGGGCCGAGCGCGATGTGCTGCGGCTGATGGACGTGGAGGAAGCCAACCTTCAGGCCCAGATCTACCTCAACCGGGTTTCGGATCTGCTGTTCGTGATGGCCCGCGCCGTGAACGCCCGCGCTGGGCTAAGCGAGGAAGCCTGGAAGGTCAAGCCGAGGCGCAAGGCGGCGGAGTAAGAGCCGAGCGCTTACTCCACCAGCACGATCTCCAGTCGCCTCGGGCCGTGAACGCCCTCCACACGGCTGAGTTCGATGTCGCTCGTCGCGCTCGGCCCGCTGATCCAGGTCAGAGGCCGCCCAGCTTCCACTGCCGCTTGCAAAGCAGCCACCGCCTGCGGCACGCTCTCGACGACCTGCTCGGAGCGCACCACGCAGATGTGCCGGTCCGGAATCAGGGTCAGCGCCCGCCGCCCCTGGCCGGGACCGTGATCAAGAACAACGGTGCCGGTTTCAGCAATAGCGACGGCGCAGGTGGTCAGCACAGCGTCGTAGGCGGCGAGGTCGGCGTGGGTGGCCTGCGGTTTGCGGGGCGTGAGTTGTAGGAGAACCTGAGCGGGAAACCCCTCGGGAACCAGCACGTTCTGTGCGGCCAGCAACTTGGTGAGGAGAGCAGCCAGCTCAGCTTCGGAAACGCGGTGAACCTCGGCGCGGTACTCGGCGGCGTACTCGGCAAACTGGGCCACGATCTCGGCGTGGGGGCGGACAGAAGCAGGAACGGCGGTTCGCTCAACCTGGGGCCTCTCCCCCGCTGCGGTTGCCCGGTTGATGCGGGTCAGAATCTCCAGACGGGCCTCGTTACCCATGTTGGCCTTCTTCGCGCCACAGTTCGCGGAAGGACTTGGCCGGAAAGGCGGGCAGGTTGCGCGAACTCGTCCAGCCGCCGAGCAGACCGGGGAGGGCGTGAATTGCGCCGTGCTGCACCAGTGGTCCCTGACCGATGCGGGCCAGTTTGAGCGCGCCCTCGAAGCGGAACGGCTCGTTGAAAATCCAGGCCGCCGTCTTCATAGCGATACTCTCCGCATTTGGTGTTTTGTGCGGCGTGATCTGTCCGCGCAGGTAAATCAGGATTTCGGGAATGTTGATCTTGACCGGGCAAGCGTCATAACAGGCCCCGCACAGACTGCTGGCCCAGGGCAGCGAGTTGGCGTTGTCGTCTTCCAGTTGCAGCAGTTGCGGCGTCAGAATCGCGCCGATGGGGCCGGGGTAGACGCTGCCGTAAGCGTGGCCGCCCGCCCGCTCGTACACTGGGCAGACGTTCAGACAGGCCGAACAGCGGATGCAGCGCAGGGTTTCCCGGCCCACTTTGTCGGCCAGCACGTCTGTACGCCCATTATCGAGCAGGACCAGATGGAATTCCTGCGGGCCGTCGCCGGGCGTCACGCCGCTCCAGAAACTGGTGTAGGGATTCATGCGCTCGGCGGTCGAACTGCGCGGCAGCAGTTGCATGAACGGCGCGATGTCGGCCCACTCGGGCAGCACCTTCTCGATGCCCATCACCGAGATCAGCACGTCCGGCAGGGTCAGGCACATCCGCCCGTTGCCCTCCGATTCCACGATGCAGACTGTTCCGGTGGCAGCAATGGCGAAATTCGCGCCGGAGACGGCCACCTTGGTGGTCAGGAATTTCTCTCTCAGGTACAGCCGAGCCGCCTCAGCCAGCACCTTCGGCTCGTCGGTGGGCAAGTCGGCACCGAGTTCGCGCCGGAACAGCTCACGGATCTCTGCCCGGTTCTTGTGAATGGCCGGAACGAGGATATGGCTGGGTGTGTCCCCAGCGAGTTGTACGATCAGCTCGGCCAGATCAGTCTCGACGGCGTGAATGCCCCGCGCTTCCAGCTCGGCGTTCAGCTCGATCTCGTCGCTACTGATGCTCTTGACCTTGATGATTTCCTTCGCGCCGTGCGCGGCGGCGAGGTCGGCCACGATACGGCGGGCTTCCTTCCCGTCCCGGGCCCAGTGCACCTGCCCGCCCCGCCGCTTCACGCTGGCCTCCAGCATCAGCAGGTGCTCGGCCAGGTCGGCCAGGGCGACATCCTTGAGCGCTGCGCCGCGTGTGCGAATCTCTTCCCAATCGGGCAGCTCAGCCACCGCCCGCAGGCGCTTTTCACGAATCGTGGTGGTGGCGTGCTTGAGGTTGCGCCGCATCTGGGTGTCCTGCAAGGTTTCGCGGGCCGCATCGGGAAACGGGCGCGGCGGGCGAATGCCTCCGGCGCTCACAGCAGGGCCTCCGCGCTGACCTGCATCGCGCCGATGGTTTCCGAGTTTCCAGCACCCATTGACTCGGTACTCGCCAGAATCTCGGCCAGATGCACCACGCCCGCGCCGCTCTGGAGGCGACTCAGGCCGCCGCCGATATGCATCAGGCAGGAGTTGTCGCCCGCCGTACACAACTCGGCCCCGGTGCCCAACACGTTCTGCACCTTGTCGGCCAGCATCGCCGTGCTGGTTTCCGGATTCTTGACGCTGAAGGTGCCGCCGAAGCCGCAGCACTGATCGCTGGCAGGCAGCTCAATCAAGGTCAGGCCGCGCACCTTACGCAGCAATTTCAGCGGCGCGTCGCCCACCCGCAGCAGCCGCGCCGCGTGGCAGGTCGGGTGGTAGGTGACGCGGTGCGGGTAGTACGCGCCGACATCCTCCACCCCCAGCACCCTGACCAGAAACTCGCTGAGTTCGTAGGTGCGCTTGCCCAGTTCGGTGACTTCTTGTAAAAGCCCGTCATCCCCGGCCCACTCCGCCGCCCTGGGGTAAAGATCGCGCACGAAGGCCACACAGGAACCGCTGGGGGCCACGATCACTTCCGAGTCGCGGAAATCGTTGACGAATTTGCGAATCAGCGGCAGGGCCTCTTTCTGGTAGCCAGTGTTGAAATGCATCTGGCCGCAGCAGGTCTGGGCCTCGTTAAAATGGACGGTGTGCCCCAGTCGCCGCAGCAGCCGCGCCGTCGCCAGCCCGGTCTGGGGAAACAGGGCGTCGTTGAGGCAGGTGATGAAGAGGTCTATGTTCATGATTGAACCGGAGCCGCATTTGGCGAGAAGGTCTGCAACTCGCACGAGTCTCGCACGGTGCGGCGCAAATCACTGGGGGCCAGGCCCGCCTGAATCAGCAGGTTGCCCATCAGGGTGGCCTCCACCGGGCCTGCGATCACGGTTTTGCCACTGGCATCGGCGATCAACTGGTTGAGCAGCGTGATCTGCGAGCCGCCGCCGACCACGTGCACGGTGTCGATCTGCTGGCCGCTGACTTCTTCCAACGTGCTGAGAATCTGGGCTGTCTTGAATGCCAGGCTGCCGAGGACGCAGCGGGTGATCTCGGCGGGGGTCTGGGGCGGGGTCTGGCCACTCTGGGCACACGCGGTCCGCACCCGCTCAGGCATATCCGCGCCGGGCGGCAGAAAGCGGGCGTCGTCAGGATTGATGGTTGGGCCGCGCTCGACTTCGGCGGCCTGAGCGTAGAGGTCGGCGTAGTCCAGCTTCCAGACCTCGTTGCACTGCTGGATGATCCACAGCCCCATCAGATTCTTGAGCAGGCGGGTGCGGCCGCCCACGCCCGCCTCATTGGTCAGGTTCTCGGCCAGGCTTCGCTCACTGATGATGGGCCGGGGCGTCTCGATGCCGACCAGGCTCCAGGTGCCGCTGGACACGTAGGCCCAGCGCTGGCCTTGCGCTGGAACCGCCGCCACTGCCGAGGCGGTGTCGTGGGTGGCGGGCAAGATCACTTGAACGCCGCTCAGCCCGGTTTCGCGCTCCACCTCCGGGGTTAGCTGGCCCAGCGCCGTGCCGGATTCCGCGATTTCCGGCAACAGTTGGGTGGGGATGCCCAGGCCGTCCAGCAACCCGGCGGCCCAGCCTCCAGTCTGAGGGTTGTAGAACTGCGTGCTGCTGGCGTTGGTGCGCTCGGTGACAGCCAACCCGCACAGCCAGAAGTGCAACAGATCGGGAATCATCAGTAACTTGTTGGCCCGCTCCAGTGTCTCAGGCGCTTCGGCGGCCAGCTGATAGAGCGTGTTGAACGGCAGAAACTGAATGCCGGTGTCGCTGTAGATGGCCTCATCGGAGAGCTGCGCCCGCACCCTCTCCATGACACCGCTGAGGCGCGAGCTGCGGTAATGGTGAACTTGACCGAGCAGGGTACCGCCTTGATCGATCAGGCCGTAATCCACCGCCCAGGAGTTGACGCCCACGCTGGCAATCTGACCGTGATTTGACGCCAGCTTAAGGCCGTGCAGAATCTCGCGCCACAGGCCCAGAATGTCCCAATAGAGCTGTCCGCGCACCGGGACGCCGCCGTTGGGAAAGCGATGAAGGATCTTGACCTGGAGCTTGCCGCCTTCGATGGTCCCCAGGGCAACCCGACCACTGGAGGCTCCCAGGTCAATGGCAATGTGGCGGGAGGAGCGGGAAGTCACCACGTGTCCTCAGCGCACATACGCCGTCGGCACCCCGCCGTCCACCGTGATCACGCCGCCGGTCGTTTTGGCGGCAGCGGGCGAGGTCAACCAGTAGGTCGCCTCGGCGATGTCCTCAGGCAGCACATTCACCTTGAGGGTGGTGCGGTTGCGGTAGAACTCTTCGAGCTTGTCGGGTTCAATGCCGTAGGTCGCCGCCCGCTCGGCCCGCCATTTGCCGTCCCAGATGCTGCTCCCGGCGAGGATGCCGTCGGGGAGCACCGAATTGACCCGGATGCCCGCAGCACCCCCCTCCTCGGCCAGACAGCGGGCCAGGTGCAACTCAGCGGCCTTGGCCGCGCTGTAAGCCGCCGCGTTCTTGCCCGCCGCCACCGAATTCTTGCTGCCGATGAACACCAGATTGCCGCCCGTGCCCTGCGATTTCATCAGCCGGAACGCCTCGCGGGCCACCAGAAAGTAACCGGTGGAGAGAATGCTCTGGTTGCGGTTCCACATCTCCAGCGAGGTGTCCTCGATCGGGGCGCTGGAAGCGATGCCCGCGTTGTTGACGGCAATGTCCACGCCGCCGTAGGTCAGCACGGCGTGGCGGTACGCGTGGATGACTTGCTCCTCCTCGGTCACATTCATGCCGACGCTGGTGGCGCGGCGGTAACCGCGCTGCTTGGTCACTTCTTCCGCCACCGTCTGGCCGCCGTCCGCGTTCAAGTCAGCGACGACGATATGCGCGCCGTCCGCCGCCAGCCGGTGGGCAATCGCCCGCCCGATACCGCTGGCCGCGCCCGTGATCAGCGCCACGTGGCCTTCCAGCGCTTTGGGCGCGGGTTTGAGGCTGAGTTTGTAGAGTTCCATCGGCCAGTATTCGATGGCGTAGCTCTCGGCCGCCGACAGGCTCACGAAGCCGCTGAGGCTGCTGGCCGACTTCATGACCTGAATGGCGCGGGTATACAGCTGACGCGAGACGTCGGCTCCCTGGGCGTCGGGACCGCTGGTCACCATGCCCAGCCCCGGAATCAGCACCACGCGCGGTGAGGGCGTGAACATCACGTCGCCCTCCGACTTGTTGGCGTCGAAGTAGGCGGCGTACTCGGTCTTGAAGCGCTGTACGCCGTCCTGTACTGCGGCTTTGAGGCCGTCAAGTCCTTGCTCCGGCGTCCAGGCGAGGTACAGCGGCACCCGCTTGGTGTGCACGAGATGATCCGGGCAGGCCGCGCCCACCTGCGAGAGTCCAGCAGCGGCATTGGAGTTGACGAATTCCAGAATGTTCGGCGAGGTGTCCACGTCCAGAATCACCGGACGCGCTCCTTTCATCGCGCCGCGCAGCAGCGGCAGCACCGCTGTCAGCAGCGCATTTCTCTGATCGTCCGGCACGCTCTGAACCTTCGCACCGCCGAACGGCTGGGCCTCGGCATGGGCGTCGAGGTAGGCCTGGGCCTCACCGATGATCTGCAAGGTCTTCTCATAACTCGCTTTGGACGTGTCGCCCCAGGTGACCAGACCGTGCTTGCCCATCACGACAGCTTCCAGCTTGGGATTGCCGCGCACCGCTGCGCCGATCTGCTGCGATAAGGTAAAGCCGGGCCGGATGTAGTCCACCCAGGCGGCCCTGTCGCCGTAGATCTCGCGCATCACGTCGGGGCCGTTGGGTGTGCAGGCGATGGCAATGAGGGCGTCGGGGTGGGTGTGGTCGACGTGTTTGGCCGGAACGAAGGCGTGCAGCAGCGTCTCGATGCTCTGGCGCGGGCGGCCCACCTTGAAGGCGGTACGGTCGAGGTAAGCCGTCATCTCCTCGTCGGTCATCTCGGCGCGGTCGAACAGGGGCAGCACCTCGTCGAGCTTGAGTCCAGCAAAGCCTGCTGGGGTGATGGTGGCGATGTCCGACCCCGACCCCTTGACCCACAGCACCGTCACGTCGCGGCCCAGGTGGTCTTTCTCCACGCTCTTGGTGCTGGTGTTGCCGCCGTAGATATTGACCAGGGTGCGGTCCGAGCCGAGCAGGTTGGAGCGGTAGGAAAGCGAGGTGAGGCCGTCCGAGTTGGGCGCGTCGGCGTCGTTCCAGCGGTTTTCGATCAGGGTTGAACGCGGCTGGGTGTCGGTCATAAGGCTCCTTGCAGATTGGGTTTTAGAACGTGGGTGATGGCACAGACCAGCGGGTTAGCTTCTGACTTGTTCCTTGACCGGATAGCCGCCGCCGCCGGTCTGGATGCCGCGCTCACGAGCAACTTTTTCCTGATAACCGCCCGCCCGGTGCGCCTGAATCGGCTCAGGGTTGAGGCCCATTTCGGCGCGGAGTTCCATCAAGAGTGGGCGCACGTCGGTCTTGAAAGCGTCCATCATCACGCGGTGGGCGGCCAGCACATCACCCTGGCCCTGCGCTTCTTTCAGCAGGTCCCGGTCGATCAGCAGCGCCTTGGCGTAGGCTTCCTGGCAATTCAGCACACTTTGCAGCATGGCTTCCACCTTCGGCTCGATGTTGTGACTCTGGTCGATCATGTAAGCCAGGTTCTGGGCGGTGCGGCAGGTCAGGTCGTCGGCTGATTGCGCGGCGAAGACCAGCTCAGCGTAAATGCAGAACAGCTCGAACGGGTTGGACGTGCCCACGATCAGGTCGTCGTCGCCGTAGCGGCGGGCGTTGAAGTGGAATCCCCCCAGCCGCCCCTCGTCGAGCAGAAAAGACACGATCTGCTCGATGTTGACGCCCTGTGCGTGGTGCCCGAGATCGACCAGCACCTGGGCCTTGTCGCCGATAGCGAGGCAGTGGGCATACGACGCGCCCCAGTCGAACAGATCGGTGGCGTAGAAGGCCGGTTCGAACAGCTTGTACTCGATGAGCATCCGTGTGCCTTCGGGCAGGGCGTCGTGAACGCGCTTCAGAGCTGCGCGCATCCGGTGCTTTCTGGCGCGCAGATCGTCCTGCCCGGCGTAGTTGGTGCCGTCGGCAAACCACAGTGAGAGGTCGCGGCTGCCGGTCTTCTTCATCACCTCAACACAATCGAGCAGATGCGCGATGGCCTGTTCGCGCACCGCTTCATCCGGATTGGTGACGCTGCCGAGCCGGTAGGCCTCGTCCTGAAAGACATTGGGATTGATTGCGCCGAGGGTCAGGCCGCGCTGGGCCGCGTACCTGACCAGCTCACCGTAGTCCTCGACCTCGTCCCAGGGGATGTGCAGCGCCACGCCGGGCGCGATACCGGTCAGGCGCTGGACCTCGGCAGCGTCGTCGAGCTTCTCCCAGATGTCGCGGGCCGCACCGGGAGCGGCGAAGGTCTTGAAGCGGGTGCCAGAGTTGCCGTAGCCCCACGAGGGGGTCTCAATGCGCTGGCTTTTGAGAGCTTGCAGGAGATCGGGAGTCAGGCGGGCGGGGGTCATGTGGCTCCTTTGGGCAGGGAAGCGGAAATGAGATCGGGTCTGATGGGCTGACTCAAGGGCTTTCTTATCACTCGGCCACGATCAGCTGAATGTCGTCCTCATCGAGCTGGCGGCGCAGGTCGGGCGTCGGCTCGGCCTCGGTGATCAGGGTGTTGATATCGGCGTGGGTGGCAATCGTCGCCAGCGCCCGGCGGCCCAGCTTGCTGCTGTCGAGCAGCGCCACCACGCTGCTGCCGCTGCGAATCAGGGCCTGCTTGGCTCCGACTTCCGGCAGGTGCGGGTCGGTGAACCCTGCCCCCGGCGCGTAGCCCTTGGCCGAAAAAAACACCAGGTCGGGATGAAGGCGCTGCATGGCGTCGGTGAAAAACGCCCCGACGAACGAGCGGGCAGGGGCATGAAAGTTCCCGCCGACCATCAGAAATGGCACGCCAGCGGCGGAAAGGACGTTGGCAGCGTCGAGGCTACAGGCGATGGCCTGCACCTTGCGGGCGGGCAGCAAGCGGGCCAGCGCCAGCGAGGTCGTGCTGGCGTCAAGCGCCAACGTGTCACCGTCGTGGATCAGGCCCAGGGCTGCTCTGGCGATGCGCTCCTTGGCGTCCACGTTCTGCGCGGCCCGCATCGACTGCGAGAGTTCCTCGCTGGTCTTGTCGAGCAGTTGCGCGCCGCCGTGAACCCGCAGCAGCTTACCCTGCTCGCACAGCGCATCGAGGTCGCGGCGCACCGTCATTTCATGTACGCCAAACTCGGCGGCCAGATCCTTGATCCGCACCACCTTCTCGCTCAGGGCGCGGCGCAGGATGTCTTGCTGCCTCCCCGGCAAGGGAGCCACATTGTCGCTTGGCATAGTCATATCCTAACATCAAAGGCACAAAAAATAACAAGCTCTTGCAATCTTTTGTGAAGTGGTGTTGAATGGGGCCAGTTCACAGTTGACCCACCCGTTTGCCACCCCACGTCTCTTTGCGTTCTGGGAGCTTATGTCGACACCGCATCACCGAGTCTGCTTTCTGCTCCAGGTGCGCCCGGAGCGTCTGGACGAATACAAAACCCGCCACCAATCGGTCTGGCCCGACATGCTCGCGGCCCTCTCGGAAACGGGATGGCACAACTACTCCCTCTTCTTGAAGGATGACGGCCTGCTCGTCGGCTACTTTGAAACACCCGATCTGGCAGCGGCGCAGTCCGGCATGGCGAAGACAGAGGTCAACGCCCGCTGGCAAGCCGAGATGGCTTCCTTCTTCGTGGACCTCGAAGGCACGCCCGATCAGGGCTTTTTGCAGTTGAACGAGGTGTTTCACCTTGACTGAGACGCCGACGAGCACACCGCCGCTGCTGACCCTCAGCCATGCCAGCAAAGCCTTCGGCCCGGTGCAGGCGCTCTCGGACGTGAGCATCGAGCTGTTTCCCGGCGAAGCGCACGCCCTGCTCGGCGAGAACGGGGCGGGCAAATCCACCTTCGTCAAGATTCTGGCCGGAGTTCACCGCCGCGACAGTGGCGCACTGCAAGTCGGCGGGCAGGACGCCAATTTCCACTCGCCCGGCGAGGCGACGGCGGCGGGCATCGCCATCATTTATCAGGAACCGACCCTCTTTCCCGACCTCAGCGTGGCTGAGAACGTGCTGATGGGGCGGCAACCGCTGGCAGGTCTGGGCCGGATTGACCGGGCGACCATGCGCCAGCAGGTGGCGAAGATTCTGAGCGAGCTGGGCGTCAACCTCGACCCGGCCCGGCGGGTGCGCGGCCTGAGCATCGCCGATCAGCAACTCGTCGAGATTGCCAAGGCGCTGTCCCTGAACGCCAACATTCTGATCATGGACGAGCCGACGGCGGCGCTGACCTTGTCGGAAACCGAACGCCTGTTCAAGGTGGTCCGAAGCCTGCGGGCACGCGGCGCGGCGGTGCTGTTCATCACCCACCGATTGGAGGAGGTCTTCGCCGAGTGCCAGCGCGTCACCATCATGCGCGACGGAATGTGGGTGTCGAGCGGCCCCATTGCCGAGTACGACACCGATAAAGTCGTGCGGCAGATGGTCGGGCGTGATCTGGGCGAACTGTACCCGCACGGCGAGGCACAGCTCGGCGAGGTGGCACTCTCGGTGCGCGGCCTCACTCAGCCGGGTGTCTTCAGGAACATCAGTTTTGAAGTGCGCCGGGGCGAGATCGTCGGGCTGGCGGGGCTGGTCGGGGCCGGGCGCAGCGAGGTGGCGCGGGCCATCTTCGGCATCGATCCGCGCGAGGCGGGCGAGGTGAAAGTGAACGGGCATGTCCTCACGCCGCTCAGCCCGCAGACGACCATGGCCGCAGGCCTCGGCCTGGTGCCGGAAGACCGCCGCCAGCAAGGACTGGTAATGGACATGAGCATCGAGAGAAATGCCAACCTCGCCATCCTGAACCGGCTTCGCAAGGGCTGGCTGATGGACCGCGCCGCCGAGGCCGACAATGCCCGCCAGTGGACCGAGAAGCTGCGGCTCAAGGCGCACAGTTTGTCCGACCCGGCCAGCAGCTTGTCGGGCGGCAACCAGCAGAAGGTGGTGCTGGCCAAGTGGCTGGCGACGAATCCCAGCGTGCTGATCGTGGACGAGCCGACGCGCGGCATCGACGTGGGCGCGAAGGCCGAGGTGCATCGAACCTTGTCGGAGCTGGCCGCGTCAGGACTGGCGGTGCTGATGATTTCCAGCGATCTGCCGGAAGTGCTGGGTATGGCGGGGCGCATTCTGGTGATGCGTGAGGGCGAACTGGTGGGCGAGGTCAGCCGCGCCCAGGCCAGCGAGGAGGCCGTGATGTACCTGGCGACCGGGCAGCACAAACGCCAGGAGGGAGCGGCATGACCGGACGCGCCGCCCCCACGCTCGCTCCGTCCCAGAACTGGTTTGCTCGGCTCCTGCGGGTGCGTGAGGTCAGTCTGGTGGCGCTGCTGCTGATCGTCACGCTCGGCACGGCGGCCATCAACCCGCTGTTCCTGAGTTTCGGCAGCCTCAAGGACCTGTTTCTCAACGTCGCCATCATCGCTTTGGTGGTCGTGGGCGAGACCATCATCTTGCTGATGAAGCACGTCGATCTGAGCGTCAGCAGCGTGGTGGGCCTCAGCGCTTTCCTCTCCGGCTCGCTGTTCGTGGCCTTTCCGGGGTTGCCACTGCCGCTGGCCTTCGTGTTCGGACTGCTGCTGGGCGCAGTGCTGGGCAGCGTCAACGGCCTGCTGGTCGCCTACGGCAAAGTCCCGGCGCTGGTCGCCACGCTCGGTACACTGTATGTCTTCAGGGGCGTCACCTACGCGGTGGTGCACGGCGGGCAGATCAACGCCTCCAACCTGCCGCCCGCCTTCCTGGGTTTTGCCACCGGCAGCGTGCTGGGCATTCCCAATCTGGTGCTGCTGGTCTTGGTGGTCATGCTCGGCTTCGGCATCTATCTGGGCAACTACCGGGGCGGACGCGAGTACTACGCACTGGGGTCCAACGCGGAGGCGGCGGTGCTGGCGGGCATCAACGTCAAGCGCCGCACCATGATCGGCTTCGCCCTCAGCGGCGCGATTGCCGGGCTGGCCGGGGTGCTGTATCTGGCCCGCTTCGGTACGGTGGACGCCACTGCCGGAACCGGCCTGGAACTTCAGGTCATCGCGGCGGCGGTGGTCGGCGGCGTCAGCATCAACGGCGGCGTGGGCACCCTCTTCGGTGCGGGCGTCGGAGCGCTGCTCCTCGGCGTGATGGGCAGCGCCCTGGTCACGCTGCGGGCACCGGGCTTTTACCAGCAGGCCATTCAGGGCGCACTCCTCTTGGCGGCCATCAGCTTCGACATGCTGGCCTCGCGCAGTGCGGCGCGGCGGGCGGCCAAGGGCAGGCAATCGTGAAGCGGCGCGGTCTGCTCGGCTGGGAACTGAGCGTTATCGTGCTGGTGTTCGTGGCCCTGTTCGGCGGCGCACTTCTCTCACCCGACTTTCTGACCGCCTCGAATCTGTCGTTCCTGACCGCCAATTTCAGCGAGGTCGCTTTGATGTCGCTGACCATGACCCTGATCATTCTGGTGGCCGAGATCGATCTCTCGGTAGCGTCCATCCTGGGACTGTGCAGTGCGGTGCTGGGCGCACTCTTCGCGGCGGGTTGGCCGATGCCGCTGGCAATTCTGGCGGCCTTCGGAGTCGGCGGGCTGGCCGGGCTGTTCAACGGTCTCTTGGTCACCCGGCTGGGGCTGCCCTCGCTGGCCGTCACCATCGGCACGCTGGCGCTCTACCGGGGGCTGGCCTACGTGGTGCTGGGCGACAAGGCCATCGCCGACTTTCCGGCCTTCTATACCAACCTGGGCTTCGGCAGTATCCCCGGCACCCAGATTCCCATACCGATGGCGCTGTTCGCGGTGCTGGCGGTCATCACCGCCATTGTGCTGCACGGCACGGCTTTCGGAAGAAGCCTCTACGCCATCGGGGCCAACGAGATCGCCGCCCGTTTCGCCGGACTCCAGGTCACGCGGGTCAAGCTGAGCCTGTTCGTCCTCTCGGGCCTGATGTCGGCGCTGGCCGGAACGGTTTACACCTTCCGCTTTGCCAGTGCGCGGGCCGACAACGCTTCGGGCTTCGAACTCAGCGTCATCGCGGCGGTGCTGCTCGGCGGGGTCAGCATCTTCGGCGGCAAGGGCAGCGTCGTGGGCACGGTGGCCGCCGTCTTTCTGATCGGCATCATCAACGGCGCACTGACCATCGTGGACGTGTCCAACGAGATTCTGACCATCGTGACGGGCCTGCTGCTGATCTTCTCGGTGCTGCTGCCCAACCTGCTCGCCCGGGTGCGCTCGGCCCGTGAGCGCCGGGCCAGGGGGAGAGCCGTGAGCTAGCGCCAGGCGGCCTGACCGCACCCTGATTCAACCTACTTTTGCCCCTTACCCGGCTCCCAACACGCCCTGGAGGAAGTATGAACAAGCGCCTTACCGTGTCCGCCCTGACCCTCAGCCTCGGCCTGCTCAGCGCCGTAGGCCTGGCCCAGACCGGCAGCCTCAAGAAGAATCTCAAGATCGCCTTTCTGCCCAAGATCATCAACATTCCCTACTTCACCACCACCGACAACGGTGGCCTGGCGGCCATCAAGGAGTTCGGCGGCGTCGGCAAGGCGGTGGGGCCGTCGGACGGCGGGGCCAGCTCGCAGGTCAGCTACATCAACACCCTGATCGCCCAGCGCCAGGACGCCATCGTGCTGGCCGCCAACGACGCCAACGCGCTGGTGCCCTCCCTCAAGCGGGCCATGGCCCAGGGCATCAAGGTCGTCACCTTCGATTCGGACGTCGCGCCAGACGGACGCAACATCTTCATCAACCAGGCCAAGAGTGACGGCATCGCCAAGGGGCAGATCGAGCTGATGTCCAAGCTGATGGGCGGCAAGGGCGAGTTCGCTATTCTCTCGGCCACGCCCAACGCCACCAACCAGAACGCCTGGATCGCCATCATGCAGGATGAACTCAAGAAGCCCGCCTACAAGGACATGAAGCTGGTCAAGATCGCCTACGGCAACGACGAGGATCAGAAGTCCTTCACCGAGATGCAGGGCCTCCTCCAGGCCTACCCCAACCTCAAGGGTGTGATCTCGCCGACCACCGTGGGCGTGGCGGCGGCGGCACGCTACCTCTCTACCAGCCCCAAGAAAGGCAAGGTCATGCTGACCGGCCTGGGCACCCCCAACCAGATGCGCTCGTTTGTCAAGGACGGCACCGTGACGGCCTTCCAACTCTGGAACCCCGGCGATCTGGGCTACCTGGCCGCCTACGCCGCCGGGTCGCTCGCCAGCGGCATGATCACCGGCAAAGAGGGCGAGACCTTCACGGCGGGCAAGCTCGGCAAGTACACCGTCGGCAAGAACGGCGAAGTGGTGCTGGGACCGCCCACCACCTTCGACAAGAGCAACATCGACAAGTTCAATTTCTGATCTCTCTTTTCAGATTCATGTGTTCCGGAGGTTTTATGAAACAGCGCACCCTGCTCCTGTCCGCCCTGGCCCTCGGCCTCAGCACGCTGGCCCTGGCCCAGACCCCCGCCCTCAAGAAAGGCCTCAAGATCACCCTGCTGCCCAAGAACATCAACAACCCCTACAACGTCATCGAGACCAAGGGCGGCCTGGACGCGGCCAAGGAGATCGGGGCCAGCGCCAAGGTGGTGGGCCCCTCCGACGCGGGCGCGAGTTCTCAGGTCAGCTACATCAACACCGCCATCGCCCAGCGCCAGGACGCCCTGATTCTGGCGGCCAACGACGCCAACGCCCTGATTCCCTACCTCAAGCGGGCCATGCAGAGCGGCATGAAAGTCGTTACGATGGACTCCGACACCACTCCCGAGGGCCGCACCCTCTTTATCAACCAGGCCAACTCGGAAGGCATTGGCCGCGCCCAGGTGCAACTGCTCGGCAAGCTGATCAACTACAAGGGCGACATCGCCGTTCTGTCGGCCACGCCCAACGCCACCAACCAGAACACCTGGATCAAGTGGATGCAGGAAGAACTCAAGCTGCCCAAGTACAAGGACATGAAGCTGGTCAAGATTGCTTACGGCAACGACGACGACCAGAAGTCCTTCACCGAGATGCAGGGCCTGATTCAGGCCTACCCGAACCTCAAGGGCGTCATCTCGCCGACGACGGTGGGCATCTCGGCGGGCGCGCGTTACCTCTCGACCAGCGCGCAAAAGGGCAAGGTCATGCTGACTGGCCTGGGCACCCCCAACCAGATGCGCTCGTTTGTCAAGGACGGCACCGTTTCGGCCTTTCAGCTGTGGAACCCCGGCGACGTGGGCTACCTCGCCACCTATGCGGCGGCGGCACTGGCCAGCGGCCAGATCACCGGCAAGCAGGGCGAGACGTTCACGGCGGGCAAACTCGGCAAGTACACCGTCGGCAAGAACGGCGAGATCGTGCTGGGGCCGCCCTACACCTTCGACAAGGCCAACATCGACAAGTTCGATTTCTGAGGCCCGTGGGCAGTGGGGCGTGGGAAAAAGCGCACCGCACACCTGACCCAGCCCTGCCTTTTGAACCGCCAACGCTCCCCACCGGGCGAAGGCGGTTTTGCTTTCCGACGTTCCTTTGCTCTCTGCGGCGGCCGCCGTATGCCCGCCTGCCCTCTCCCGCTGTGTTCATAGGCCACAAGCAGCGATGACAAGGAGTCTCATGCCCCCCACCTATCCGCTCAAGGTCGGCCTCTTCGGCATCGGTCTGGAAGCCTACTGGCCGCAGTTCGAAGGATTAGAAGACCGGCTCAGGGGTTACGTCTCGCAGGTGGCCGACCACCTCACGCGCCCCGGCGTGGAAGTGGTCAACCTCGGCCTGATCGACTCGCCCGAAAAAGCGCTGGCCGCTGGTCACACTTTCCGGCAGGGCGACGTGGACCTTCTGTTTCTATACGTCACGACCTACGCGCTCTCTTCCACCGTGCTGCCGGTGCTCCGGCGGGCGGGCGTGCCGGTGATCATTCTCAATCTGCAACCCACGGCGGCCATCGACTATGCCCGCTTCAACGCGCTGGGCGACCGCACGAAAATGACCGGCGAGTGGCTGGCTTACTGCTCGGCCTGCCCGGTGCCGGAAATCGCCAACGTGCTGACCCGCGCCGGGCTGCCCTTTTTTCAGGTGACCGGCGTACTGGAAGGCGACGCGCACGTCTGGAGCGAGGTGGACGGCTGGCTGGCGGCGGCGCGCGTGGCGCACATCATGGCCCACACCCGCCTGGGGCTGATGGGCCGCTACTACAACGGCATGCTCGACATCTACTCGGACCCCACCTTGCAGGCCATTACCTTCGGCACCCACCTGGAAATGGTGGAACTCGACGAACTCGCGGTCCTGCGGCGGAACGTGAGCGAGGCTGAGGCGGGCGAGCGGGTGGCCCTGTTCCAGCATGAATTTGAGATTCAACCGGACTGCGACCCGGCCGAACTGATTCGCGCTGCCCGGACCAGTGTGGCGCTCGACCGCCTGGTGGAACGCCACGACCTCGGTTCGCTGGCCTACTTCGCCGAGTCGGTGCCGGGCCACGAGAACGAGGACGTGATCAGCTCGGTGATTCTGGGCTGCTCGCTGCTGACCGCGCGCGGCATTCCGGTGGCCGGAGAGTTTGAAATCAAGAATGTCCAGGCCATGAAGATCATGGACGCCCTCGGCGCGGGCGGTTCGTTCACCGAGTACTACGCGCTGGACTTCAACGATGACGTGGTGCTGATGGGGCACGACGGACCCGGCCACATCGGTATCGCCCAGGGCAAGACCCGGGTGCGCCCGCTGGAGGTGTATCACGGCAAGGTCGGGCGCGGCCTGAGCGTGGAGATGTCGGTGCAGCGCGGCCCGGTGACGCTGCTGTCGGTGGTGGAGAGCGGCAGCCGCCTCAAACTCCTGGTGGCTGAGGGCGAGAGCATGGCGGGACCGATTCTGGAAATCGGCAACACCAACAGCCGCTACCGCTTCTCCGTGGGCGCGCGGCGCTTCGTGGAAGCCTGGAACACCCAGGGACCCGCCCACCACTGCGCGGTCGGGGTGGGGCATCTGGCCGGGCAACTGCACAAGCTCGGCGCACTGCTGGGGCTGGAGGTGGTGCAGGTGTGCTGAGCGGCTGCGGCCTGGAGAACCCTGTAGAACAGCGCCCCCCGCGTGTTAGATTTCGGCCATGACCTCCAAGATGAAAAGTGCGCTGATTACCGGCGGCAGCAAGGGCATCGGCTACGCCACCGCCGAGGCGCTGGTGCAGGAAGGCTACCGCGTCACCATCACCAGCCGTGACCAAACTGAGATCGAGGCGGCGGCCCAGAAGCTCGGCGAGGGCACGCGCGGCGTGGTGTGCGATGTGCGCGACCTCGCCAGCGTCGAGCAGGTCACCAAAGCCCACGCCGAGGCGTTCGGTGGGCTGGACGTGCTGTTCGTCAATGCCGGGGTGGGCCACTTCGCTCCGATTCAGGACCTCAGCGCCGAGGACTGGCAGGCCGTTATCGATACCAATCTGACCGGTGCCTTCTTCACGGTCAAGGCGGCCATTCCCTACCTCAAGGAGTCGCACGGCTACGTAATCACCCTCTCGAGCCTGGCGGGCAAAAATCCTTTCGCGGGCGGCGGAGCCTATAACGCTTCCAAATTCGGTCTCAACGGTCTGTCGGAAGTGATGATGCTCGACCTACGCCCCCTGAACATTAAGGTCACCCAGATCATGCCCGGCTCGGTGGCGACCCATTTCGGCGGTCACACCCCTTCCGAACAGGATGCCTGGAAAATTCAGCCCGAAGACATCGCCCAGATCGTGATGGACCTGGTGAAAATGCCCGCCCGCACGCTGCCCAGCCGCGTCGAGGTGCGCCCCGCCCAGCCGCCACGCAAGTAAAACCCGCTCCACTGCTCCTCTCTGCGCGCTCCGGCCCACCTTGCGGCCAGGAGCGCGGCTTTTTGGGCTTCCAGACGGCCCCGGCAGCTTTTTCGCGGCTGTCAGAAAATTGAAAGCGCGAACATGATCTGATGCCCACGTCGCGCCCCCTTCCGCTCTCTTTCACCAGATGCAGGAGTGGCCCTTCCACATGAACATTCGTGAGGAAATGGTAAAATCAACGCAACTCCTGGAGGCAGCATGTCGAGTTTTCTACAACGGCTCATCAATCCAAAACCGGTGGCCATCGGGGTCGAGATCGGGACGAGTTCCATCAAAGTGGTGGTTCTCAAGCCCGGTTCGCCCCCGGTGTTGCAACACGCGGTCATGACTCCGACCCCGATTGGCAGCATGCGCGACGGCCTGGTGATCGAGCCGCAGGCTGTCGCCAGCGAACTCAAGCGCTTGCTCGCGCAGCACCGCATCACCACCAAGCACGTCGTGACGGCGGTGCCCAACCAGCAGGCCGTGACCCGCAACATCATGGTGCCGCGCATGGACCCCAAGGAACTCAAAGAAGCCATCAAGTGGGAGGCCGAGCGCTACATCCCCTACCCGATCGACGAGGTGAGTCTTGACTTCGATGTGCTGGGCGACATTCCCGGTGCCAGCGACGACGGCCAGATGGAAGTGGTGATCGCGGCGGCTCCCACCGAGGCAATTGCCCGGCAGGTGGAAGTCCTGCGGCTGGCGGGCCTGGAACCCACCGTCATCGACCTCAAGTCGTTTTGCACCCTGCGCGCCCTACGCGGCAACCTGCTTG
Source organism: Deinococcus alpinitundrae (assembly GCF_009982895.1). Classification (GTDB taxonomy): domain Bacteria; phylum Deinococcota; class Deinococci; order Deinococcales; family Deinococcaceae; genus Deinococcus; species Deinococcus alpinitundrae. The sequence continues at coordinate 260,907 of NZ_WXZL01000001.1, forward strand.
GCGAGCACCTCACCAAGAGCACCCTCACCGGCACCAACTACACCGAGGGCGGCGAGGTGGCGCTGGTCATGGAAATCGGCGCGAGCAGCAGTGTCATCAGTCTGGTGCGCGGCGATAGGGTCCTGATGGCCCGCAACATCAACGTGGCCGCCGACGATTTCACCACCGCCCTGCAGAAAGCCTTCGACCTCGATTTCGCTTCGGCCGAGGAGGTCAAGATCGGCTATGCCACCGCCACCACCCCGACCGAGGATGAGGAAGACCTGCTCAACTTCGACAATGCCAGAGAGCAGTACAGCCCGGCGCGCGTCTTCGAGGTGGTGCGCCCGGTGCTGGGCGAACTGATCACCGAGGTGCGGCGCTCAATGGAGTTCTACCGGGTGCAGTCGGGCGACATCGTCATCGACCGGACCTTCCTGGCCGGGGGCGGAGCCAAGCTGCGCGGCCTGGCCGCCGCCATCAGCGACGCGCTGGGCTTCCGGGTGGAGGTCGCCAGCCCCTGGCTGACCGTGCAGACCGACCAGGCCAGCGTGGACACCGGCTACCTCCAGACCAACGCACCGGAATTCACCGTGCCGCTGGGCCTGGCCCTCCGGGGGGTGAATTCGCGTGGTTGAGATCAACCTCCTTCCGCCGCAGTACCGCCGCCGCACCGAACCCAACGTCTGGATGTACGCTTCAGCTGCCGCTGCGGCTGTGACCCTGCTGGCGATCGCCATTCCCGAGATCGTGGTGGGCACCCAGGTCGGCAACCTGCAAAACAAGCTCGATGACCAGAACGGCCAGATCAGCGCCTTGCAGTCATCAGTGGCTCCGGAGTACCGCAGCCTGACCGCCGACAAGACCCGGCTCACCGCCATCAGCCAGACGGCCCAGAGCCTGAGCACTGGCAAAACCTACTGGTCGACTGATCTGGCGCGCTTCGTGGCGCAGCTGCCCCAGGCCGGCGGCGTGGCGCTCAGTAGCCTCAGCATGCACCAGACGGCCAACGGCGCAGCCAGTCTCTACAACGGCAAGCCCGCCGACAAGGAATACGACCTGAGCGGCACCGCACTGAGCACCAGCGCCCTGGTCAACTTCCTCAACGCCTACGACCAGGACAACTACGGCGTGAACTTCAAGAACACCCAGCGCAACGCGGACACCAGCGACTTCGCCTTCTCGGCCACCGTGGGGCAGCTCTCCGGCACGCCCGTGAGCGCAGCGGCCACCACTGCGCCCGCGGCAGCCCCCGGCAGCGCCGCGCCTGCCGCGCCCAGCGCCACTCCGGCAAACGGAGTCAAACAATGAACGCGCAATTGCCCAAACTCAAGCCCCGCGACGTGTTCTTTATCGTCCTGGGTCTGTGCCTGTTGGTGCTGGTGCTCTGGTACTTCACACGGTTTCAGGCCCGCCAGCAAAACATCCAGGAGCTGCAGAGCAACCTCGACACCAGCAGCACCCAGCTCAGCGACCTGCAAACCAAGCAAAGCCAGTTGCCGGGCCTGCGCGCCGATGTGCGGGCGCTCGAAGACAAGCAGGATGTGTTCGTGCGGGCGCTGCCCAGCACCGTGCGGATGGGGCAGGTCATCCGCGACATTCAGGACAGCGTGGGCGCAGCGGGCGGCAAGCTCGACGGTGTGACCGTGCAGGGCGGCACCGAAACCAACCTGCCGCCGGGCGTGCAGGCGGTCAACCTCAACGTCAGCTTGCAGGGCCAGTTCGCGCCGATCTTTCGCACCCTGCGCTCGGTGGAAACGATGGGCCGCTTCTCCAAGGTCACCAGCGTCAACATGACCCTGCCTGCGCCCAACGCCACGGATCCGCTGCTCAACGGCGTGGTCAACATGACGGTCTACACCTTTGACCCCTCGGCGGCCCAGCCCGCTCCAGCCAATCCGGCTTCCGGTACGACACCGGGCACACCTGCGCCCGCCGCCCCCGCCGCGCCGACCACCGGAGGCAAATCGTGAAAGCTCCCCTCAAGCTCTCGCCGGAAATGCGGATTTTGCTGACGGTGCTGGTGCTGGTGGCCCTGGTGGGCGGCTGGTACACCTGGAACACCGGACGCGAAGCGGGCGCGCAGGCCCAGGCCGTCGAGACCCAGAGCAGCCCGGTACAGACCAATCCAGCCCAGACCAAAGCACCCCAGGTCGGCAGCAGCGCCCAGGCCAGCCAGCCCAGCACCACTTCGGCCAGCACCGGTCCGAAGACGTCAGGGTCGGCCACGGGTTCCCCGAGCACTGCACCGCAGACGCCCACCGCCCGCGCCCCGCTGTCCGGCACGCTCACCCAGGCTCCGAACAACGCCGCACCCAGCCAGGCCAGCCCCACCCAGACCAGCTCGGACGCTCCCGGCACGGCCGTGACCAGCGGCGTGACGCCTGCGCGCACCAGTGCCGTGCTGGTCATTCCGCCGCTGAGCAGCGGGGACACCACCCCGGCAACCAACGGTTCGGGCACGCCTGCGGCCCCCGGCAGCCCTTCAGTGGTCACCGATGTTCCCGGCAGCGAGACCAATGCGGAAGTGCAGCGTCCTCCGGTGGGCATCAACCCGGACGAGCCGCTGGCCGCCGTGCCGGTGGTCAATCCCTTCAGCCCACTGACGGTGGTGCCTGACGCCAACTCGGCCGCCACCCCTGCCGCGCCGGTCGCCGCGACCCCGTCCACGCCTGCCGCGACGCCCACCGCCGAGATCACGCCGCCGGTGCGGACTGCCGGGGTGCTGCCCAGTGCGCCCATCGTGGTGGCCGACAGCGCGTCCCGACCCAGCGGCAACAGCAGTGCGGCCAGCGCAGACAACGCGCCCAGCAGTGGCCCGCGCATCAGCGGCATTCTGCCGCCGCCCAACATCCAGAGTGGCGCGCCCACGGCAGACCAAGCTCAGGCAGCACGAGCACAAGCAGCACAGGCAAAGGCAGATCAGCAGCAAGCTGCGCAGCAGGAACTGGCCCAGCGCCAGGCCACTCAGCAGGCCGCGCAGCAAGCCGCACAGCAGGAATTGGCCCAGCGCCAGGCCGCACAGCAAGCCGCCGCCGAACAAGCCCAGCAGGCCAAACAGCAAGCGGCCCAGCAACAGGCCGCCGCCGAGCAGGCCGCCGCTCAGGCCAAACGCGACGCCGCGCAGCAGGCCGCTGCCCAGCAGCAGGCCCAGAAACAAGCGCAACTCGAAGCCCGGCAGGCCCAGGCTGCCCAGCTCAAAGCTGAGCAGGCCCAGGCCAAGGCACTGCGCGAGCAGCAGGCCGCCGCCGCCAAGCTCGCCGCCGCCCAGAAATCGGAAGCCGACAAGGCCGCCAGAGCACAGGCCGTCGCCGACGCCAAGGCCAAGCTCGCCGCTGCCCAGCAAGCCAAGCGCGAGGCCGATCTGCAGGCTGCCCAGGCGCGCGCTCAGGCCCAGGCAAGCATCAGTGTGCCGGGCGTAAGCGGGCTGCCGGGCCTGTCCACCGATACCAGCCCGCTCAGCGGCGCGGCGGGCAGCGCCAGCACCCCCGGCACCAATCCGGCCACCCCCGGCGTGATCACCCAGCTCGACAACGCCGCTCCCGTCGCCGCTGCGCCCGCCGCGCCCAGCGCCCCGACTTCCCTGGAGCGCTATGTCCAGGAGCGCAACCTGAGCTTCAGTTCAGCCGTGCTGGGGCCGCTCAACACCGCCGTCTTCAGAACCGACCGGGGCTTCGTGGTCGTCTCGGTGGGCCAGAACATTCCCGATACCAACATCATTGTGCGCGAAGTGAGCGCTTCAAGCGCCACGCTGGCCCTCGACAACACCACCAAAATCCTCCAACTCGACAAAAGGTGAGCCATGAAGAACCGTAGCCTGATCCTGCTTTTGACCCTCGCGCTCAGCGCGGCCAGCGCCCAGAGCGCCTCGACCGGAAGCGCCGTCAGCACCGACGCGCGGTTGTCGAAGGCCACCGTCACCTTCAAGATCGTGCGCGACGGCACCGGCTTGATGGCCCTGCTCACGGCCATCGCCAAGTCGGCGGGCTACGAACTGATTCTCGACCCGGCCCTCGACAGCTTGATCACCCCCGGCGTCGGGAGCGGCTCGGGCACCGTCAGCAGCGACACCGCCACCCCCCAGGCCCCCCAGCCCGGCGCGTCCTCGACCCTGCTCACCTACGATTTTGTCGGCAAACCGTTCAATCAGGTCTGGCCCTTTTTGATGGACGTCTACGGACTGAACTACGAGGTCGTCAAGCTCGGCTCCAGCGAAGTGCTGCGGGTCGGCAAGAACCCGATCCAGCGCATTTTGCTGCTGCCCAAGACGCTCGACGCCGCGAAAGTCGAGGAGCGCGTGAAGCTGGCCTTCGGCACGCGCCAGACCACCGCTCAGTCGCAGGGCACGGCCACCAACACCGCCAATCAGACCAATTCGGCCCCGACCACCACGACCGTCAGCGACATCGTGCTCGACTCGCCCACCCTCAAGATCGTCGGCGAACCCACGTCCAACAGCCTGATCGTGCGCGGCAACAATCAGGAAGTGGCGCAGGTCGAGGCACTGGTCAACCAGATCATCGCCTCTCAGCCGCCGGAACTGGCAAAAGCGGTCGTGCCAGTCAGCCCGGTCATTCAGTTCATCTACAACGTCAAAGGCGCGCAGGCCGACGCTGCTGGGGTCATTGCCGCCCAGTATCCGGCCATCACCGTCACATCCGTTGGGCAGACCGGGCAACTGGTACTGAGCGGTCAGAAGAATCAGATTGACGCTGCGCTGGCCCTGCTGGCACAGGTAGATAAGCCGGTGCCGGTACCGGTATCGGTGCAGGCTGCGGCGGACGTGCAGCAGATCTACACCGTCAAGGGTGTGCAGGCTGATGTCTCCGCGCTGCTCACTGCGCAGTTTCCAGCACTCAAGGTGACGCCCGTCGGGCAGACGGGCCAACTGGTGCTGAGCGGTCAGAAAAGCCAGCTCGACACCGCCCTGGCGCTGCTCAGCCAGGTCGATAAAGCGCCCTCGGTGCAGGCCAACCCAGACGTGCGCCAGCAGGTCTACGCCGTCAAGGGTGACCAGAAAGACATCGCCGCACTGCTGACCGTCCAGTTCCCCGCCCTTAAGGTGACGCCCGTGGGCACCACCGGCCAGCTGGTGCTCAACGGCACCCAGGATCAGCTCGACGCCGCCACCGCCCTGCTCGGCAGCGTGGATAAAGCCGTGGCGAGTGGCCCTGCCGTGCAGCAGAAGGTCTTCCAGTTGGTCAACGCCAGCGCAGAGGAGCTGAAGGCAGTCCTGGACAACGCCCTGCAAACCGCGTTGACAGCCTCTGCTACCGATGTCAGCAGCTTGCCCAATGTCCCGGTCAATGCAGTGGATGCCAACGGCAATTCGACAGTTGTTTCAGTACCCAACGCGGCAGCCAACGCTCAACCCACAGCCACCAAACCCGCGACCACTCCCCAGAATCCCAACGCCGCCACCATCATTGCCGACAAGCGGACCAACACCCTGATCGTGCGCGGTACAGCAGCGCAGGTCGAACAGGTTGCGGCCCTCATCCCCAGCCTCGATCAAGTGGTGCCGCAGATCAACGTGCAGGTCCGCATTCAGGAGATCACCGAGGACGCCGCCCGCACCCTGGGCCTTAACTGGAAGGTAGGCTTCGGCGGCTTCAATATCAGCTCTGGGGCAACCGGTCTGGCCGCCTCGTTCGACCCCACCCGCGCCCTGGTCGGCGGCTTCAACTTGCTGCCAACCCTGAATGCCCTGGAGACCCAGACCCAGACCAAGCGCATCTACGACGGCTCGATTACCATGCAGAGCGGTCAGCGCTCGCTGGGCACGGTAGGGGGAGGTGGCACCACCAACGCCTCCAGCACAGCGGCGGCCAGCATCAAGAGCGGCGGGCGACTGGAACTCAACATTCCCTCGGCCAGCGGCAACATCACCAAGCAGATCGACTACGGTATCAATCTCGATTTCTTCGATCCGCAGGTCGCCCCAGACGGCACCATCACCCTGCGGGTACGTGGCCAGATCAATCAGCCCAAAACCGCCATCACCGGCGCCTCGCTGCCCAATATTCTCGACTTCTCCAACAGCGAGGCGCAGAGCATCGTGACGTTCAAGTCGGGTCAGACCCTGCTGCTCAGCGGACTGCTCGGCACCAACGAAACCTCGACTAACCGGGGCGTTCCCTTCCTGTCGAGTCTGCCGGTCGTCGGTGCCGCTTTCGGACAGAAGGAAACCATCAAGACCCAGAGCCAGTTGATGGTCGTCATCACAGGCACCGTCATCAAATAACTTCCCCCTTACCTCCTCTCAGACCCAGCCGCTTTAGTGCGCTGGGTCTGTTTTTGCGGTCCGCCGCGTCTGCCCCTTCCTCGTCTGCTCAGCGCCCGCAAACGCCTGCCCGGCCCCTGCTACAGTCAGGGCATGAGGTTTTTGACCGCCGGAGAATCGCACGGACCGCAACTAACGGCCATCATCGAGGGTCTGCCCTCCCAACTGCCGCTTACCAAGGCCGACATCGACCCGATGCTCAGAAAGCGCCAGGGCGGCTACGGACGCGGGAGGCGGATGGTGATCGAGACCGACGAGGTCCAGCTGATGAGCGGCGTGCGGGCCGGACGCACCACCGGAGCACCTGTGACGCTGGTCATCGAAAATAAAGACCACCGCAACTGGACCGAGATCATGTCGCCCGAAGTTGGCAACGAGCCGCGCAAGAAGGCGCTGACCGAGGCCCGGCCCGGCCACGCTGACCTGACCGGCGGCATCAAGTACCGCCACAAGGACCTGCGCGACGTGCTGGAACGCGCCTCGGCCCGCGAGACGACGGCGCGGGTGGCGGTGGGCGCAGTGGCCCTCAAACTGCTCTCGGAACTGGGCATCGAGGGCGTAAGCTACGTGACCCATCTGGGCGGCTTTGACGCGGGCGGTGACTTCGGCTGGGACCGGTTGGCGGAGATCGAGGCCTCTGACCTGCGGGTGCTCGACAAAACCGCTGAGGAGCAGATGCGCGGGCGGATTGACCAGGCCAAGAAGGACGGCGATACCCTCGGCGGCATCGTCGAGATCCGCTTCCGGGGCCTGCCGCCGGGGCTGGGCAGCTACGTGCACTGGGACCGCAAGCTCGACGGACGCATCGCCGCCGCCGTGATGGGTACCCAGGCCATCAAGGGTGTGGAGATCGGCACCGGCTTTGCCAACGCCCGCGTGCCGGGCTCGAAGGTTCACGATGCGGTGTATTTGGGCGAGGGCGGCCACGGCTACCGCCGCGAAACCAACGGCGCGGGCGGCCTGGAAGCGGGCATGACCAACGGCGAAGATTTGATCGTGCGGGCGGCCATGAAGCCGATCGCCACCCTGATGAAATCGCTGCCCACCGTCGACGTGGTAAGCCATCAACCTGCCGACGCCGCCAAGGAGCGCTCGGACACCTCCGCCGTGCCCGCTGCCGGAATCGTGCTGCATGCGGTGATCGGCTGGGTGCTGGCCGACGCGGTGCTGGAGAAGTTCGGCGGCGACACCCTGCCGGAATTGCGAGAACGCCTGGAGGCGGCGCGGGCCTACGCGCAGCAGTACTGATGATCGCCTGGGCGCGGCTGGACGGGTGCGGGAGGTGAGCCTGTGGTCCGAGGCAGCGCTGGAGGCGGGCCTGCTGGCCCACCTCCAGGACGTGCCGCAGGCCGGGCCAGCCGGCCTCCCCCCGCACCCAGACGGTGAGAAGGCTCTGGGTCTGGGCGCGGCGCAATCGTCTAGACTGCAACGTATGAATCCGCCCAGCCTGATTGACCGCCCCGTGAGCTGGTTGGCGCTCGCGGGCTTTATGGGCACGGGCAAGAGCCGCATCGGCTGGGAACTCTCACGCGAACTCTCGCTGCATTTCGTGGACACCGACAAACTGATTTCCAAGGTGGTGGGCAAGACCATTCCCGAGGTGTTCGCCGAACGCGGCGAGGGCTTTTTCCGCGCCTGCGAATCGGAAGTGGTGCGCCGCGTGACCCGGCTGGAGCACGCCGTCGTCAGTCTGGGCGGCGGCACCTTCGTTCACGAGAGTAACCGCCGCGAACTGCTGCGCCGAGGCCCGGTGGTGGTTCTGACCGCCACACCCGAAACCGTGTACGCCCGCACCAAGCACAGTGACCGCCCGCTGCTGCACGTGCCCGATCCCCTGACCCGCATCGCCGAGCTGATGCTGGAGCGCGAGGGCGCGTACCAGCAGGGCACCATTCACGTTCATAGCGACGGGCGGCCTTCCGAGGAGATCGTGGCCGAGATCGTGGAGCGGCTGTGGGAGTGGCAGGAAACCCAGCAGGTCGCCCGCCAGGACGCCGACGACGAGCGCGAGGCCCTGGAACTGATGGAGGTGGAGCGTGCCTGCGACTGACCAGGTGCGGAGCATCGAGGTCGGCGGCGCGCAATCCTACAGCGTGGAGGTCGGCTCCGGTCTGCTCCCCCGCCTCAGCGTGCCGCACAAGCAGGTGGCTCTGATCTATCCAGCGGACTTGCCTGCGCAGTTCGTTGAGCAGGTGCAGGCCGCTCTCTCCCCCATCGTGATGGTCGAAGTGCCCGCCCGCGACGGCTGCAAGACCCTCGCTGTCCTCTCCGGCGTGCTGTCCAGACTGGCCCAGGCCAACCTGACCCGTGCGTGCGCGGTGGTAGGCCTGGGCGGTGGGGCCGTCACCGATCTGGCCGGTTTTGCGGCGGCGAGTTACCTGCGCGGGGTGGCGTATTACTCGGTGCCCACCACCCTGCTGGGCATGGTGGACGCGGCGGTGGGCGGCAAAACCGGCGTGAATTTGCCGGAAGGCAAGAATCTGGTCGGCGCATTCTGGCCACCCCGGCAGGTCTGGGCCGACGTGGACACCCTGGCGACCCTGCCGCCCGCCACCTTCCGCGAGGGTGCCGCCGAGGCCTACAAGCACGGCCTGATTGCCGATCCCAGCTTGCTGGCGCGGGTGCTCTCGCCCGACTTCGCGCCAGGCCAGACCAGTTTGCTGCACACCATCGCCGACGCCATCGCCGTCAAAGCCGGGGTCGTCACCCGCGACCTGACCGAGCAGGGCGAGCGTGCCCACCTCAACTTCGGGCACACGTTGGCGCACGCGCTGGAAGCCGTAACCCATCAGGCCGCGACGCACGGCGAGGCAGTGGGCTACGGCATGCACTACGCCGCACTGCTGTCACGCGAGATGGGCGGCCAGGATTTGGCGCCGCACACCCTGGCCTTTCTGAAGTACCAGCAACCCAAAGCCTTGCCCACACTGAGTTTTGAAGACGTCTGGCCCTACATGGCCCGCGACAAGAAGGCCGACGCCGAGGGGGTACGCTTCGTGCTGCTGCATGATCTGGCGCGGCCCTACTTGGCGCGGGTGCCTTCAACGGTGCTGAGAGGTGCGTTTGAAGCCTGGGTGGAGGACGTCAGGTCAAGCGCTTAATTCGTTTCACTCCTCCACCCTGCAACGCCACGGCTTCCCGCCCCCTCAAAGGTGAGGCGCTCAACAGCGAGGTATCCCCATGCTACTCGTCCTCAACGGTCCCAACCTCAACCGCCTGGGCAAGCGTGAACCGGGTGTCTACGGCACTCTCACCCTGGAAGAACTCGAACGGCAGTGCGAGCTGTGGGGCAGCGAGCTGAGCACTACCGTCACCTGCCGCCAGAGCAATTTCGAGGGCCAGCTGCTGGAATGGATTCAAGACGCCGAGGAGCACGGTTTTACCGGCATCGTGATCAACCCCGGTGCGCTGACCCATTACAGCTACGCTCTGCGCGACGCCATCGCCGGGCAGAACGTGCCGGTGGTGGAAGTGCATATCAGCAACGTGGACGCCCGCGAGGAGTTTCGCCACAAGTCCGTCACAGCCGCCGTCTGCAAGGGCAAGATCAGCGGCCTGGGCTTTGCTGGCTACCGCTTTGCCATGGAATTTCTGATCGAGGAGGTGGGCCAGTGAGCTGGGAGCCGTATGCTGCCCTGCCAAGCAGCACCGTGACCGGCACCCTGCTTCGGTGGGAGGGCGTCGGCGACGCCAACCACGCGCCGCGCACCATCCTGGCCTGGTTGCCACCCTCCTACGCCTCGCAACCGGACAAGCACTACCCGGTGGTGTATCTCCACGACGGTCAGAACGTCTTCGACACGGCCACCAGCTACAACCTCAGCGAGTGGGGGGCCGACGAGACGCTCACCGCACTGGCGGCGGAGGGCCTGGAAGCCATCGCCGTCGCCATTCCCAACGCCAACGAGCGGCGCTACCACGAGTACAGCCCGGTGCGCCACCCCGGCTTTCCGCCGGAAGTCCAGGGCGGTGGGGGCGGCGACGCCTACCTCGACTTCCTGACCGATACCGTCAAGCCACTGGCCGACAATCATCTGCGGACCCTGCCGGACGCGGCCCACACGGTGCTGCTCGGCTCCAGCATGGGCGGGCTGATCAGTCTGCACGCGCTCTTGACTCGTCCAAAGGTGTTCGGCAATGCTGGCGTGATGAGTCCGGCATTCTGGGCCTGTGCGGGCGAGGCGTTCGAGCGGGTGCGCAGCAGTCCAGCCATTGCGGGCAAGGTCTGGCTCGACATCGGCGGCAAGGAAGGCACCGATCACCCGGAGCAGGAGCAGGCCTACTGGGACGACGCCCACGCCATGCGCGATCTGCTGCTGGCAAAGGGCATGGGCGAACGCCTGCGCTTTCAGGCCGACCCGGAAGGCATTCACCGCGAGACGGCCTGGAAGGTGCGGCTGCCGGAAGCACTGCGCTTCTTGCTGGGCGGGATGGACTCCGATTGAACCGGTTCATCTGACAGGTGGGATCCGACGAACCGAACTAGAGAACCATCCGGCGCGTTCCCGGCAATTAGGCCAATCCGTCTGACACCCTAGACTGCGGGCATGTCGCCCGCCGCCCTGTCTTCCAGCGAGCTGTTCGGCGTCTTCATGGTGCTGATCTCGGCGCTCTCTTACCTCAACAGCTGGTTCTGGAAGCTCTCGCCCACCATCGCCATGCTGATCAGCGGCCTGGTCATCGCGGGCGGCGTGGCGCTGGCCGACTCGCTCGGCTGGCCCACCGCCGGGCGCATCCGGGCGCTGGTGGAGTCGATTCCCTTCGGCACGCTGGTCTTCGACTGGCTGCTGAGCTTCCTGCTGTTTTCCAGCGCCCTGCAAATCGACGTGAAACTGCTGTTTCGCAAGCGCCTGGCCGTCATCGCCATGACCCTGATCACCACCCTGATTACCATGCTGCTGCTGGGTGCGGGCTTTTACGGACTGCTGCACTGGGCCGGGCTGCCCATCACCTGGCCGCTGGCGCTGCTGTTCGGGGCCATCATCGCGCCCACCGACCCGGTGGCGGTGCTGCCGATGTTGCAGGCCGCCCGCGTGCCCAAGACCACCGAAACCCTGATTGCCGGGGAGAGTCTGTTCAACGACGGCGTGGGCGTGGTGGCCTTTACGGTGCTGGTGGCCGCCGCCCTGCCCGCCGCCGGGGAAGCGGCGCAGACCGTCACCGCGCTCAGCACCGCGTTGCTGTTTTTGCGCGAGATGCTCGGCGGGCTGCTGGCGGGAGCATGCCTGGGATTGGTGGCGATGGTGCTGATCCGCAACGTGCCGCGCGACGAGAACACCCGACTGACCATCACGCTGGCGATGGTGGTGGGCGGCAACGCCCTGGCCCAGTGGCTGGGCATCAGCGCTCCGGTCACGGTGGCGGCCAGCGGGCTGATGCTCTCGGCGCTGCTGCAACTGTGGCGGCGGCGGTGATCGGGCTGAGCCTGCTGGCCCGGGCGCTGGGCGTGTGGCTGCCGGTGACGCTGCTCGACAAGCGCGAGCACTTCCCGCCCTATACCCGCCGGGTGATGATCTGGGCGGGCCTGCGCGGCGGCGTGACCCTGGCGCTGGCCTTCAATCTGCCCGACAATCCACTGCGCGGCACTTTTCTGGTGCTCAGCTACGCGGTGGTGGTGTTCAGCATGCTAATGCAGGGGCTGACGCTGCCAGGACTGGCCGGCAGGCTCAATGCGGCGGCCCAGGCTGCCGACGCGCCGTGAACTGGGCCACGCCTGACCTAGACTGGCCGCACCACCCACCGGAGGAAGATGCATGACCCTGTACGCCGCCAAGCCCGCGTTCCAGAAACTGCTGCGCCCGCTGGCCTACCGACTGGCCGACTCAGGGATCAGCGCCAACACCGTGACGCTGGGTGCCATGTTCCTATCGGTGGTGCTGGGCGCGGGTCTGGCGCTCAATATCACGCACGGAGGGCGCTGGGTATTCTTCTTGCTGCCCCTGTTTTTGCTCATTCGGATGGCCCTCAACGCCATCGACGGCCTGATCGCCCGCGAGAAAGGGCAGGTGAGCCGCCTGGGGGCGTACCTCAACGAACTCGGCGACGTGGTGTCCGATTCGGCGCTGTATCTGCCGTTCACGCTGCTGCCGTTCGGCTGGCCCGCCGCCGTGCTAGTGACCCTCAGCGCCGCTGGCGAGCTGGCCGGAGCGCTGGGGCCGTCCAATGGAGCCAGCCGCCGCTACGACGGGCCGCTGGGCAAGAGTGACCGCGCTCTGTGGCTGAGCGTGCTGGCGCTGCTGCTCGGCTTCGGCCTCGCGCCGGGTCGGTGGCTGACCGGGGTGCTGCTGGTGCTGTGTGCCCTGGCGGCGCTGACCATCGCCAACCGGGTTCGGCGCGCCCTCAGGGAAGCGGCGTGAGCGCCATGCTGGACACCTTGCGCGGCGGTGTGGGCGCGGTGCTGGGCTTCATTCTGCTGCTCTTGATCGTCGCCACCTTCATCTCGGAAGTCGTGCCGAGGCTGCGGGGCCGGTCAGGCAGCCCTGAGCTGATCTCGCGGGTGCGGGCCTGGTGGGTCATGGCCGGGCTGTTCGTGCTGGCGGTGCTGGTGGGCAAACGGGTGGGCATCGCCTTCGTGATGCTGCTGTCATATCTGGCCCTCAAGGAATATCTCAGCCTGGTGCCGCAGCGCAGCGCCGACCGCAAGGTGCTGCTGTGGGTGTACCTGGCGATTCCGCTGCAGTACCTGTGGGTCTTCACCGGGCGCTACGGCATGTTCATCATCACCCTCCCGGTGTACCTGTTCTTGCTGCTCCCCTTCCGGCTGATGCTCACCGGCATCACCCAAAACTTTCTGCGGGCCAGTTCGACGCTGCATTGGGGCCTGATGCTGACGGTGTTCTGCCTGGGCCACCTGGCCTACCTGCTGGTCTTGCCGCCCCTGCATCCAGCGGGTGGGGTGGGCCTGCTGCTCTACGTGGTGCTGGTGACGCAGTTCAACGATGTGGCGCAGTATGTCAGCGGCAAGAGTTTCGGCAAGCGCAAGATCGTGCCGCAGGTGAGCCCCGGCAAAACCTGGGAGGGCTTTCTGGGTGGGCTGGTGGCCACCGCCGTGCTGGCAGTGCTGATCGCGCCCATCATCACGCCGCTGAACCGCTGGGAAGCGCTGATTCTGGGCCTGCTACTGCCCGCCGTCGGCTTTATCGGGGACGTGACCATGAGTGCGGTCAAGCGCGATCTGGGCGTCAAGGACGCGTCCAGCCTCATTCCCGGTCACGGCGGCATTCTGGACCGGGTCGACAGCTTGATGTTCACGGCCCCGGTGTTCTTCCACTTCATCTACTACTTCGTCTACGGGCCGTACCGCTGATGCCCGACGCCGCCGACCCAGCTGGTCTGCCAACCTGGGTGCGCCCGCTGTTTTTCGCGGCGATCGTTCGGCCCGCGCTGCTGATCGGCTTCGGCCTGGGGATGCGCCACCGCGAACGCCTGCCGCAGACGGGTCCGGCCATCGTGGTCGCCAACCACAACAGTCACCTCGACACCCTGCTCCTGCTCTCGCTGTTCCGGCTCTCGACGCTAGGGCGGGTGCGGCCCGCCGCCGCTGCCGACTATTTCGGTAAGGCGGGCGTGGTGCGCTGGGTCACCCAGCATCTCATCGGGGCCATCCTGATCGAGCGCCACCACGAGGGAGGCCGCCGCGCCGACCCGCTCGCGCCGCTGAGCGCTGCCCTGGAGCGCGGCGAGATCGTGCTGCTGTTTCCCGAGGGCACGCGCGGCCAGCCGGAAGTGCGCGAGGCCTTCAAGACCGGGCTGGCCCACCTGGCCCGCCGCCACGCGGGCGTGCCGGTGATTCCGGTGGCGCTGCGGGGGCTGGGCCACGCGCTACCAAAGGGCGAGTGGATTCCGGTGCCGCTGAACTTGTACGCGGCGGTGGGCGAGGCAGTGCAAGCCGATCCGAGAAACAAGCCCGCCTTCACGGCAGCGGTGGAGGCCGCCATCGACAAGCTCGACGCCGAACTGCCGACCTCCGTTTGGGATTAGCCGTCCCACACGCCACCGGGACGAAAGTCCCAAGCTCCCTTCACCTTCTCCTCAATTGCTGACATTCTGTCAGTTGGTAGCATCAGCCATGACTCCAACCTACGAAGAGCTGGCCCGTCCACTGCACCTCGTCAGCCCCAAGCGTTGGTATTACGGCGCAGTGCGCCGCGTCATGAAGCTGGCGAGTCCGCTGAGCCGGGGCCTGAGCATCGGCTTTCAGCACGGCTTCGACTCGGGCGTGATGCTGGAGCACGTCTACCAGAACATCCCCACCGGCACGGGGCCACTCGGCAAGCTGATCGACCGCATCTACCTCAATGCGCCAGGCTGGACTGGTATCCGGGCACGCGGCGGGCTGGTCAAGGACGCGCTGCGGGCGGCGTTGCGCGAACAGGCCCCAGCAGCGGGCGGCACGCTGCGCCTGCTTGACGTGGCCTGCGGCGGCGGAAGATACGACCTGGAAGTCTTGGAGGAGTTTCAGGCGAGCCGCCCTGACGTGACGGTACAAGCGACTCTGCGCGACTACGCCCAGGTGAACGTGGACAGCGCCCAGGCCTTGGGCCAGCAGCTCGGGGTGCGTGGCGTAACGTACCAGCGGGCCGACGCCTTCAGCGACGCGGATTCGCAGCGAGCAACCGAAGGCGGCCTGATGGACATCGCCGTCGTGTCGGGCTTGCACGAGATTCTGGCCGACGACGAACTGATTCATCAGCACTTCAGGCAACTGAGCGGGGTGCTCAAACTCGGCGGCACGCTGATCTACACCTTGCAGCCGACCCACCCGCAGGTGGAGTTCACCGCCCGCACATTGCCGTCCAACACCGGAGATATGTGGGTGATGCGCCTGAGAAGCGCCGAACTGATCGAGGGCTGGGCCAGCGAGGGCGGCTTTACGACCAGAGCAAAGTGGATGGAGCCGCAGGGCATTTTCGGAGTGGTGCTGGCGAGGAAGGCGGCTTGAGTCCCGTTCAAACTGGAAGCTTGAACTCATGGCGTACGTCTCCAAAAGTGTTTTCGAGCGCTGCCTTCTTCCAGCCCACGTCTTGACTTGAGTGCACCTTGTTCGCGGCCTAGAGGAACTGTGGGCGGTGATGGGCAGCACGACCCGAACCAGGCTCCAGAAGCACGGGGGCTCTGGCTCTGCTAGCATCAGCTTGTCTGGTAGGCTCCCCGGCGCGATTGCATCACTGATTGACCGGAATTCTTAGCAAAAGCTGCTCGAAAAATTATCGCTCGATATCCGGCAGCTTCTATGCCGCAGCCAGCGGGCCTGAATGGCTGAGAATGAGTACCTCGATCCTGAAGTTCCTCAGTGACCGCTAGCGCGAATGCCTCAGTGGAGGCGGTGAGGTCCGCCAACTCAGCTGAGCAACACAGCGGGAGTCCGCTACTCTCCCGTCCATTTCCCCGCATTGAGCGCCGCTTCGGTCCTGTTTTTGACCTGCATCTTGGACAGCACACTCTTAACATGGTTCTTGACGGTGCTCTCGCTGATCCCGAGGCCCCGGGCAATCTGCTTGTTGCTCAGGCCTTTTGCCAGCAGACGCAGCGTTTCCAGTTCCCGGGGGCTAAGGTGCTCCAGTTCCTGCTGGCGGGTGGTCAGCAGGTGCAGATACTTGCTGACCACGATCGGCTGAATGAATACCTCGCCCGCCGCCACCCGACGCACCACGTCGAAGAGTTCCTGGGACCGCACATCTTTGAGCAAGTACCCTTTGTCCCTGGCGCGAATTCCGTCCAGCACATAGTTCTCAGTGTCGAAGGTGGTCAGGATCAGCACCCGGCTTGCCGAGCCGAGTTCGTGCAGCCGGGCGGTGGTCTTGACGCCGTCCAGCTCCGGCATCTGAATATCCATCAGCACCACGTCGGGGTTGAGGCGCTCGACCAGGCCCAGGGCTTCCAGGCCGTTGCCCGCTTCACCGATCACTTCGAAGTCGTCGTCGGTTTCAAAGAGGGAGCGCAGGCCGAAGCGCATCAGCGGCTGATCGTCAACGATGGCGAGGGTGATGGTCATAGGGAAGCCGCCTTTGGAGAGGTCAGGGCGCGGGGCAAGCGGGCCACGTGGCCCTGGGCGTGATCTTCGGGGGGCTGGCCAGCAGCGCTTCTCAGGTCTTTCGTCAGGGCAACAAGGTGATGGTCAAGTCGGGCTGGCTTTACGCCTCGATCTGGGTGGCCGCGACGGGTCTGCGGGTGGCCTTTGCCGAACTAGCGACGTACAACCCGGCTGTTCAGGCCTGGATCGTGAACTTCAGCATTCACAACCAGATCACCGGGCCGGAAGCCTGGCGAGCAGGGTTCGTGCTGATGGCGCTGGTGATGGTCATGACCCGCATCACGCTGGTGACCGTTCGTGGCCAGCTGATTCAGCCCGCCACCCAGCCTCAGCTGGCCTGAGACCGTCGGTCCATTCAACATAGCGGATGCAGGGAAAGGAGACCCGAGCCTTTCCCCCACACCTTTTACCAACGGCTCGGAGCAGTGGCCGCTCTGCGTGATCTCCTCTGCTAGACTGAATCCATGCGGCCCTTCCTCCATCATTCCGGTCTGATGATGCCTGGCACGGGTCTGTCTTCAAATCCTGCTCGAAAAATAGCCCTGCGGCTGACCCGAACTAGAAGCGCCTGAGAGCCAGTTTCTGCTCTCGGGCGTTCTTCTGTCCTGCGTCCAGACCGGGCCAGCCTCAACCCATGCCCCACAGGAGTTCCCATGCACGTTTTTTTACCCGACGGTAAACAGTTAGATCTTCCCGAACACGCCACCGCCCTGGACGCCGCCAAGGCCATCGGCCCGCGTCTGGCCCAGGACGCCCTGGCCGCCACCGCCAATGGGGTGCTGACCGATCTGGTGACGCCCCTGCCCGAAGGGGCCGAAATCAGCTTGATCACCAAAAAGAATCCGGAGCAGGCCCAGAGCGTGTTTCGGCACTCGCTGGCCCACGCCATGAGTCAGGCGGTGGGCGAGTACTACGAACGCAAGGGCTTTCCCAAAGAAGCGGTCAAACGCGGGGTGGGCCCGAGCATCGAGAACGGCTTTTATCAGGATTTTGATTTGCCCGAGCCGCTGCGCGAGGAAGACCTGCCGGAAATCGAGGCCATCATGCGCGAGATCATCGGGCGCAATTTGGAGATCACGCGCTCGGACGTGGGCAAGGCAGCGGCGCTGGCACAGTTCGGCTACGACCCCTACAAGGTCGAACTCATCTCGGAGTTGCCGGACGATCAGCCGATCACCTTCTATACCCAAGGCGAGTACGTAGACCTGTGCCGGGGGCCGCACTTTCCCAGCACGGGCAAGCTGCCCGCCGCCTTCAAGCTGACGAGCACGTCGGGCGCGTACTGGCGCGGCAGCGAGAAGAACCCGATCATGCAGCGCG
The DNA here is from genome assembly GCF_009982895.1 of Deinococcus alpinitundrae. Lineage (GTDB taxonomy): Bacteria > Deinococcota > Deinococci > Deinococcales > Deinococcaceae > Deinococcus > Deinococcus alpinitundrae. The sequence continues at coordinate 278,522 of NZ_WXZL01000001.1, forward strand.
TTTATGGGGTGGCGTTCGCGACCCAGAAAGAGCTGGACGCTTACCTGGAAAGATTGGAAGAAGCCAGGAAGCGTGACCACCGCAAACTGGGCCGCGAGCTGGAGCTGTTCACCATTGACCCCCTGGTGGGCAAGGGCCTGCCGCTGTGGCTGCCCAACGGCACGGTGCTGCGCGAGGAACTGACCCGCTTCCTGCGCGAGCAGCAGTTTCAACGCGGGTATCAGGGCGTCATTACGCCGAACATCGGCAATCTGGAGCTGTACAAGACCAGCGGGCATTACCAGAACTACTCGGACTCCAACTTCTCGCCGATTACCGTGGACGACGAGATGTACATGCTCAAGCCGATGAACTGCCCGCACCACGTGCGCATTTATGCCAGCAAGCCGCGCAGCTACCGCGACCTGCCGGTGCGGCTGGCCGAATTCGGCACGGTCTACCGCTACGAGCAATCTGGCGAACTCAACGGCCTGACGCGAGTGCGCGGCTTTACCCAAGACGACGCCCATATCTTTTGCCGCCCGGACCAGCTCAAGAAAGAGTTTCTGGACGTGCTGGATTTGACGGTGCTGGTGCTGCGAACCTTCGGCATGAACGACGTGCGCTTCCGGGTGGGCACCCGTGATCCTGAGGGCGACAAGTATGTGGGCAGCGACGAGAACTGGAGCGCCGCCGAGGCGCAGATCATCGAGGCAGTGAGCGAGGTAGGTCTGCCGTACAGCATCGAGCCAGGCGACGCAGCCTTTTACGGCCCCAAGCTCGACTTCGTGGTGCGCGACGTGATCGGGCGCGAGTGGCAGCTCGGCACCATTCAGGTGGACTACAACCTGCCCGAGCGCTTCGACATCAGCTATACCGGCGAGGACGGTCAGGAACACCGCCCAGTGATGATTCACCGCGCCCCATTCGGCTCGCTGGAGCGCTTTGTCGGCATTCTGATCGAGCACTACGGCGGCGATTTCCCGCTGTGGCTGGCTCCGCGCCAGATCGCCATCATTCCGATTGCCGACCGGCACAATGCCTACGCCGAGGAACTCCGCGCCGAGCTGCATGCCGCCGGGCTACGGGCCGAGGTGGACGACTCCAGCAACCGGATGAACGCCAAGGTGCGCCAGGCCGAGCTGTCCAAGATTCCGGTGATGCTGATCGTGGGTGACAAGGAGCAGGAGGAACGGGCGGTCAGCGTGCGGGAGCGCACCCCCGAAGGCCACAAAGAGCGCAAGGGCGTGGGCTTCGGCGACCTCAAGGCCGAATTGCTGGAGAGGTACCAAACGCGGGCGTAAGGTAGGTAGAGAACCGCCGCCAACCTTTGAGGGGTGAGCGGCGATCTTTTCATCTGTACTTATTTGGTAGTGAGAATTCCTGTTCTTGGGATGACCTCGGGTGGGCGTTTGAACGTCGGATTGAGCTTGAGAAGAATAGCCGTATTCTTTGGAGCTTTCTCCCACGCTTTTGCAGAATCGGCAAAACGAAAGTTTTTCATTCCTGGTTTGTCGCTGGCACTGAAGTTGAAAAACTTTGACGTTCCAGAAGCATCAGCATGGGTCATATACGAGCTGAGGAAAAAGCCTTTAAACGTAAGGAGATTCTGTGGAGTTCGCCGCTTTATGGCCAGAGTATAAATCTCTCGCGGAATCAAATCATGGACAATGAGGAGAATTTTGTGCCCTTTTGTTTCGAAGAACGGCTCCCAGTCCATAAACCACTCTCCATTACCTCTTGATGAAGCAACGCCGCTCTCTAGGGGTCAAAAGTCAGGGGTAGCCAAGAAAAGTCGGCTCCGGTACGGTGTTTTCCGCGATGAGAACAGTCTAGAGCCAACACCCACAAGATCACTTGTTCACCCTGCTCGGACCACATTTTCCGATTGACCCTCGCCGACTCACCGTGCTGACGGCGTTGATTCTGGCCATGACTGAGGGCCGCACGGTCTACCTGGATCAATTGGTCTCGCGAATCCGCTTACCGGGCAGCGAGGAGACGCTATACCAGCGTCTCAAGCGGTTCGTGCAGTTCGACTGGCCAGCGCAGCAACAACTGATCGCCGCCTTGATCCTCAATCACCTTCAGCATGAGCCGGAGTTGATCTTGATCATGGATCGAACCCACTGGAAATGGGAGGCAGCGCGACCTGAACTTCGTGATCCTCAGCGTGAGATGGAGAACGTTCAGTTTTCCGATGGACTGGACGTTGTTGCCCCACAGGGGCAACAGCAAGACCGTCACCCGAACGGCGCTTTCAAGTCAGGTGATGCCGCTCCTGCAGGGCAAGCGTCTGGGACTGCTCGCGGATCGTGAGTTCATCGGCCAGGACGGTCTTGCACGCTCAAACGTCTGGGGATCAAGCCGATCATTCGCTTGAAAGCTGATATCCGGGTCAATAAAGCGCCGGTCTGGGTCTCCTTCAAGAAACGCCAGCCTAGTGAACTGCGGATCTGGCACTGCCCGATGACGATCTATGGCGCAGCACCCGTGTCGTAGCTCCTTCCTGAGCCAGCCCTTGCGTCTGGAGGGCGCGCACCCGTTCGAAAATATGACTCTCCAGCTCTCAGCATGAATGGGCCTCCTCTGCTGACGCGGCAGCCCCCCGCGTGGCCCGCTCTTGAGGTAGCGTTCGACCTCGCTCATGCACTGCCACCGAACGTCTGCATGGCGTTCGAAAAGCTGCGCCATCCGGTTTGCTCCTCGCGCAGCCGCTTCTCGCCGCTCTCGGTGAGACGGTAGACCTTGCGCGGCGGACCACCCATGTCGCTGAGCTGTGCACTCACCGCGATCAGTTTCTGCTTTTCCAGCCTGTGCAGCGCCGGATAGAGCGTGCCTTCCTTGAAGAAGAACGCGCCACCGTTGCGGGCCTGCACTTCCTGAATGATCTTGAGACCATAGAGCGGCCCGCCTTCCAACGTCGTCAGCAAAATCAGGTCAATGTGTCCACGTAATTTATCTGCAGCCATGAATCACTCCTGGGAAACGAACTACTTTGTCTGCCTATAGAGCGGAGCAATCCGGGCGACTTTGCAATTCCCTCAGCGCGGGTTTGACAACCCCCCAGCGCGCTGCTATCATTCCCCTCGCTTCGATCTGGGCCTTTAGCTCAACGGTCAGAGCAGTCGGCTCATAACCGATTGGTTGCCGGTTCAAATCCGGCAAGGCCCACCAAGAAACGTAAGGGCAAAGCAAAACGGGCGGTTAGCTCAGTGGTAGAGCATTCGCTTCACACGCGAGAGGTCGTAGGTTCAAGTCCTATACCGCCCACCAAAAAAGACCCGCCCAGTGCGGGTTTTCGCATTTCAGCTCTCCCCCATTTGGCGCACTTTTCCTGCTGTGCAACCGAGTTTGCAACCGTTGAGTTTTGGACCCTCTCGGCACTGGGTCAAGGCAAGGGCCGTGAATTACGGAAGAGGTGTACCGGGTCGCAGACGAAGTGCAGCCCGCTAACCCCTCAAGAGCGCTAGGAAAACCGGGTGCTGGCCTCCACCCACCTGCGAGTGGAGCATGTCATTCGGCGTCTGAAGATCTTCCGCGTGCTTAAGGACGTGTACCGTCATCGCAGACGACGCTTTTCCTGACATGCCACTCTGATCGCGGTCCTGTGTAACCACTCAATTGCCCGTCAACCGTGACTTTCGCAGGAGGTCTATTACTGCGTCTTGGTGTTTGAAGTTATAGTGATGTCATGGATCATTCGGGTCACCTCTGGTGTGTCCGGGATGGACCGTCCTTGGGTAGGGTGAAGCCGAAGGTGGCTCCCTGGCCCACCTGCCCTTTGGCAAATACCTGACCCCCGTGCTTAAGGATCAGGCGGCGCACGCTTGCCAGCCCCACACCCGTCCCACTGACTTCATGAGCGCTATGGAGCCGCTGAAACAGGTTAAACAGCTGGTCCTGGTAGCGCGGATTGAAGCCCAGGCCATTGTCTTGTACGAACACACCCCAGCTCTCGCCCTGATCCTCCGCCCAGACCCTGATGATGGCCGGATCACGCGTCTGGGTGAACTTCAAGGCGTTCTCGGTTAACTGGGTCAGCACTTGTGTCAGAGCGTTCCAGTCTCCCCACACTTGCGGCAGGAGCGCTACCTCCCAGCGAACATTCCGGGTCAGCTGATCTGGGAGCAGGGTGGTCTGGATCTGGGCCATAAGTCCGTTCAGGTCGATGACTCTCGGCCGCAGAGTCTGTTGGGCAGCGCTTGACAGGTGCAACAGGGCGTCGATCAGGGTATTCATTTGCTGCCCAGCCTGCTCAACCATGTCGAGGTAGCGTGCGCTACGCTCATCGAGTTTGCCATCGAGCGAAGTGCGAGCCAATTGTAGAAAGCCGGTCATGTGCCGCACTGGGGTGCGCAGGTCATGCGACACCGAGTACGAGAAGGTCTCAAGGTCTTGGGTCAAGCTCATGAGCTCCTGTGCCCGTAAGTCGAGTGCGTCTCGCTGGGCCGTTACCGTCCGGGCCTGCTGAGCGCGGTCCAGTGCCAGGTCCAGGCTGTGCCCTACTGCTCGGAAGATCCCCTTCTCACGCTCAGCCCAGGTATCCGACGTCCGGTAGCCCATCATCAGCACACTCTGCAGTTCCCCCGCCACGAAGTAGGGGTAGCCAGCCACAGCCTGGTAGATTCCTGACTCGCTGATCAACAGTCCGGTGCCGTTCCAGTGGTCGACGAAGGCGGCGGTGTTCTGCCGGAGCACTTTGGCGATACTGGAGTGCTCCAGTTGGAACCCCTGGCGCAATAATGGCAGGAGATTGGGATCGGCTGAGGGGTCCCAGAGTGTGGCCTTGAAAAGCTCGCCCTCACGTTCAAAGTAAGCGGTTTCGACATCACAGGTCGCGCCCAGCAGAGTGATCGCCTGGCAGACCAGGGCCTCGACATTGGTTTCGCTCCCGACCACCTCAGTGAAATGCATAAACGCATTCAGGGCTGCGCGTTCGTCCTCCAGTTGCTGGGTGCGTTCTTCAACACGGGTTTCCAACATTCGGGTTGCCTCTACGCGTCCAAGAGCGACGGCACACTGGGCCGACAGGATCTTCAGAAAGCGCCTTTCCGCTTCGGTGAATTCGTGCGGTTCCTCAAAGTCGAGCACGATGATTCCAAGTGGCCGATGATCCAGGAACATGGGGAGCGCCGCGTTGGCAACTGCTGAGGGCACGCTGGTGCGGCTCTCGACCTCTGGATAGGCCTCCTTCAATGCGCCCGCGTGCTCGAAGTACCTCGCCTCGTTCATACGCAGGATGTCCGAAATCAACTGGTGATCTTCGAGCGGCCCTTCTTGCCAGACAGTGAGCGTGACATCTTCGTAGCCCTGGCTGCCGGCGATTTTCATCTGCTGGTCGGCCTGGTCCACCAGAAGGACGATCCCGGCGACGGCTCTGAGCGCCTGAACAGCCGGCGTGAGGACGATCTCGATCACTTCCCGTTGCGTGTTGGTCGCGGCAAGCGCCTCAGTGATCTCTTGCAGGTACTCCACCAAGTTGGTAGAGGAATCGAGATCGATGTCAGGCAGGGCAGTCATGACTCAACATAAACGCTCGGGCCTCAGGTTGCTGTTGTCGGACTCTTAAGGCCGTGTGCAATCAGCTGTTTGCACATGCTCTAACAGAACGGTGTCACTTCGGTGTGTCGCACCAAAACCAGCCAATCCACTCTCATCCCGCCTTTAAGTGGCGAACACGAGCGGAGATAAGACCGGGCAGCGTCCCCTCGTTTCGTTCTTTGGCCTCCGCCCGATCCTGGCCCTGCCCAAAGGCTGCTGTTCCGGCTAGCCAGGGTCTCCCTACGAGCTGCGCCGAAATCAGGCGTCGACGTGTCGAAGTGCAGCGTCTTAAGCGCCCGGAAGCCAGGCGTCAAGCACCGATCACCGAGGAACCTTAAGGGCAACTGATCGTGCTTCAGAAACCCGACCTCGACTGGGGGCAGCTCGCCTTCCCACACCAGCCCTCCGCTCAAGTGAGCGGGCTTTACCTCGCACAAGAATGGCGCGTGGCAACAGCGGCTAACCGAGGTGGGTTTCCAGCATGCCAGAATGCCCTGCCAATCGGCGGAAGAGGCGAATTCGTGTGAGTGACCTGTCTGGCAAGGTGCAGCCGCAGCTTTGCCTGTTTCCCCTATAAAGCTTCCGGTCTACTTAAAAGGAGAGTCCCATGCCTCACCCATTCATCCAGGACACCCCCATCGCGCCAGTAGCAGAAGGTCTTCTGAGTGTCATTCTTCTGGGAACCGGCACCCCACGTGCCTATCCTGGAGCCGCCAAGCCTGCCGTGGCCGTGGCCGCAGGAGGACAGGTATTATTGTTCGATTGTGGCAGCGATACGGTGCGTCAGCTCATTTCGTCCGGACTGATGCCCCAGCGCGTGCGTGACGTGTTTTTTACCCATCATCACTATGACCACAACGCTGGTTTCCCTGACCTCTTTATCAGTAGCTGGCGGACTCACGTCGGTGTCATTCCGGGCCGCAGTCAGGCCATGCGCGTTTATGGGCCTACCCGGACCCGTGAAATCATCGGAAAGTTCTACGATGCCCTCGCTTATGATATTGGCCTCCGAGTGGCCTACAACAAATCCGATGCGGCAGGTGCCGATATTGAGTTCTTCGAAAAGAATAGTGGCCTTGTCTTTGACCAGAACAGCGTCAGGGTGACTGCGTTCGCGGTAGATCACCGGCCAGTCGAACCCGCCTTGGGTTACCTCATCGAGTACCGGGGTAAGCGTGTGGTCATCAGTGGAGACACTCGGCCCATGCCGAGCACTGCTGCGCATGCCCGGGAAGCGGACCTGCTGATTCACGACGCCTACAATGAACTGTGGCTCACTGAGATTGCGTCAGAGAATCCGGATCAGGCTATTCAGGTGACCAATCCTGCCAAGTACCACACCACGACTTTGGAAGCCGCCAAAATTGCCCAGGAGGCCCAGGTCCAGCATCTTGTCCTCACGCACCATATTCCTGTGCCTCAAGCGACTTCAGAAGCTGAAACGGCATACATCACAGGAATGTCTGAGATCTTCAGTGGCCGGATTACTGTAGGCCGCGACTTGATGCGTTTCGACCTGGAGACGAATTGAAGGCACGGGGTATTTGATGAGCACCTTGTCTCGGGGAAACAGCGGAGCATCCTCAGCACATCGACGGGATAGCGGACTGGACTTCGTGTTCGCTGGCGCTCAACAGAGGTGGCAGTGCTGTTACAGGGAACTGAAACAAGGGGCCCACAGGCGCTACTGACTTCTTGAGCAACCTCTGCGACATGTTGCCCTTCTGGCCGCAGGAGATGCCGCGTCAGTTGGTTGAGGTGCTGATTTTCACAGGGGAAGCACAACAGTCTGCTAGGCCAGGCCGACAAAGAGATGGTAGGTTCTCCCCTGATTCTCCTTTGACTGAGTCGTCTCGAAGCGGCGCAGAAGCGCTGCCAGTTCATGCTGGAGCACTTTGGCTTCCGCAGGAAGTAGACGCAGTTCAGCGTACTGGAGCAGTGCGGCGGGGAGGTGATCATCCAGTGGATCGCAATCGGTCTCTGGGCAGCGCTGGGGCTGCATCGCCCAGCGCTCGCCCTGCCGAGCAAAGTGAATGCCCCACTCAGCATCAGCGGGGAACGCTGAGGCGGCTTGCGCATAAGCCGTGAATAAGGCCACCACATCAGGGGTATGGAGGCTCTGGGCCAAGGCGGGCAGATCTTCGGCCTGAGTGAATCGGTGAGGCACAAAAAACGTATCTGCGGTGCAGCGGTAGATAGTCTGGATCCCCCGAGCATGCCGTTCCCGACCCACCGCGAACACCAGACCAAGGCGCTCCCAGCGGCGTACGCGGGCCAGCATGGTATTGGCATGCTCACCTGTCTGCTTGGCAGCGGAAGCAACGGTGCAGCCTCGACCCAGAAACGGGAGTAGTGCTGTGCGCTGCCGCGCGTCGAACAGCGGGCGAATCGCGGCAGGATCCTCCAGCACGAGCGAAGGAACAGGTGATTGAAGTGATTGCATTTCACCTGAGCGTACCCCGACCCTGGGGTCATGCTTCCTGTTGCTCCAGATGTTTTTCTGCTGCCCGCCTGGTTTGGCCGGACCATCAACGCTTACCTGATCGGCGACGTACTGATCGATGCTGGCATCCAATCCTCCAGTACTCGGCTGGCTCAGCAGCTGCGTGGCCGTTCCTTACGGGCCCACGCCTTGACCCATGCGCATTCAGATCATCAGGGTGCCAGTGCTGCGCTGTGCCTGGCGCTGGACCTGCCGTTGTGGGCCAGCCCTGCTGAGGCAGACGTCATGGCACAGCCTTACCACCCCCGCTCTCTCGTCGATCACCTTCAGGCACGGTTCTGGCGTGGGCCTACATATCCCGTCGTCCGGCGGCTGCGAGAAGGTGATGAGGTCGGCGGATTCGAGGTGTTGGAACTGCCCGGTCACTCTCCCGGCCATTTGGGGTTCTGGCGGCAACGCGACCGGGTGCTGCTTGCAGGTGATGTGCTCATGAATCTGGACCTTCGGACGGGTCGTGAGCGGTTGGGAGAGCCGCTCCGGGCCTTCACTGCGGATCAGGCCCGGAATCGCCAGAGTATCCAGCGTGTGGCAGCCCTGGCACCAGCACTCACACTGTTCGGTCATGGACCGCCCCTCTATGGTCCAGCGAAGCTTGAAGCCTTGGCTCAGCAGCTGACCTAATGTGGTCTGAGCAACGGGTGGGCTCCTGTTGGAGGGAGAGCAGCTGGAATTCTCGAATGGCTTGTGGACGATGTTGAGCAGATCATCTTTCCTCAGCGTCGCGTCCATGCAGCACAGCAGGAGGGCAATGCGCCCATCCCTGGAGGGACACCTTATAGTCGCTCATCAGCTACGGCGAGAGCTTCAAGGAGATGAATTCGACCTCTAGAGAGCTGCCGTTCATGCCGGATCAGCGCTTGGCAATCATGGCCAGCATCCGTGCCAAGGGAAATGTCAAGCTGGGCAGTACAGATGCTGAATCAGATCCTGCCGGTGGTGAAGACCGCGCGGTTCAGTGGCCAGCCGCCACAGGGCTGGGAAGCTGAGAGTGGGGAGCACGAGGGAAGGTCAGATCACCCTAACGCAACTGCCAAAAATGCTTTGACCACTTGAGGATCGAAGTGCCGACCAGACTGCCTCTGTATTTCTCGGATGGCTTCTCTAGGGTGCCAGGAGTCCTTATAAGGACGCTTGCTGATCAGAGCATCGTACACGTCACAAACGGCAAAGATGCGTGCCGCCAGCGGTATCTCTTCACCGGATAAGCTGTCGGGGTAACCGGTGCCGTCCCAGCGTTCATGGTGGAAGCGAATCACAGCCAGCACTGCCGCTGAAAGACCAGGCAGCCGCGACGCCAGCTCCCAACCTCTCACTGTGTGTGTCTGCATAATGCCCCACTCCTCTGGCGTAAGCTCGCCAGGTTTTTGGAGGATAGCGTCCGGAATGACGAGCTTCCCGAGATCATGCAAATACGCACCCGCCTGCAAAGAATTCAGGTCCACGGGATGAAGTCCAAGGGCAACACCAAGCTGAGCCGCCCACTTGACTGCCCGTTTGGTATGACCATGCGTTTCGAGATCACGCGCCTCCAAGACGAGACCAAGTGTCAGCAGACCCGCTTCGAGCGTCGTGTGAACTTCGCGGACCACTCGACGGAGTTCCAAAGCATGCTCCAAACGTAGAGCCGTTAATTCCACTACTTTTCGCATATGGGATGTGATGGTCTGCCAGCGGTCCATCGTCAGGAGCGTCAACATCGCGGTGATCTTTCCCTGGCTGCGTACTGGTGTCAAGATGATGCTTTTGACACCAAGTTTCACCAGGGCTGGACGACTGTCGGGTTCTGAAGGATAGTCCGTACTCCAGACCGTCTGCTGAGTGCGCTGCACCTCGCGGGCCAGTCCAGAAAGAGGCTCCCGAACGTGAAGAGGAATATCCCATGCCGGAGTATTGGACCGCCTCGCTTGGTGAGTGACATATTGGGCGTCCTCTTCCCAGGAAGTACTTAAGGCAAGGTCGAAATCCAGTAAGTGAAGCAGATTTTTAAGTGAATGCTGAATAATATCATTCGGATCGTGGAGCGTTTCAAGGTATTTGGAGAACTCGACGAAGGCCAGTGCTTCCCAGTCACCCGGCACTGTTTCATTCAGTCGCTCTTTGCGCTCGTTCAACCGTTCATCGGCGAGGGCAAAGGCACGTTCGTATGGGTTGCCCGCATGCCAGATGGTCAGACCGGCACTAAATGCGGGTACACCTGGGAAGGGAGTTGGTACACTCTCTTCAATCTGCTCCAGGAGGTCTTCCAAAGCAGTGATGTCAGCACCCGGCACCAGAATAATAAACTCGTCACCCCCCCACCGACCCATGAGCGCACCCTCCGGTAGGCGTTCCAAGATGCTGTGTGTCACCTGACGGATGTGTCGATCGCCTCCACTGTGTCCCCGGAGTGAATTCACTGCCTTGAGGCGATTCAGGTCGATGAGCGCCAGAACTGCCGGTAAGGAAGTAAATTCCTGGGCTTGCAGGAAGGCCTGCCGGGTGAGGCAGCCCGTAAGCGCATCGTGTTTTAAGGCGTCACTCGTTGGTGCAACCTGGAGGAGACGACGGACATGAACGATCACGCCACCTTCATGTGGATACAGAATGACGCCGACCCAGCCACCATGCCGATGACCAAAGGTTTCGAACTCGGTGCGTTCCTGGGCATTGATGGCATGCTGATAGATGTCGATGACATCTTGTGGCGGACGCATGGGCAATCCCTCTTCAAGCGTTTTACCCAATATCTCATACGGCTGGACGTTCCATGACTTGAGCGTGAAAGCATTCACATAGATGAAGCATCTGGCAGCATCCAAAATGTACATGACGTCCTGAACAAGATCGAAAGCCTGAGGATTGAGAACGCTGGACACCTTTCAGCATAAGGCAAAATGTCCTACAACGCCATGACAGCGAGCAAGTCGAGAAGGTGTTGAACTTCTAAGCGCGCAATCACGGTCCAGACCAAATTGAGGTTAACCAGTTTATTATCTAATTACCGCAGATGGGGATCGATTCGGAAGCCAAAGATGCCATTGGGACGGTGTTTGTGTGATGTCCCAATGGCATCTTTGCTGCCCCTGCCTGACGCCGTCACCCTTCTCGCTGGCTCGGCAGCAGCTCATATCCCTTCAAAGTTGCTGCATCCGCACGAAAAAATCACCGATTCGTGGCCCTCCCCCAACGACTGCACAACATGCCGCACTTCAGTCGTTGGTGGCAGCTGCTCAAGCTCCAGCGCTTTCCGGAGTTTCCGTCCGAACCTCACACCCGACGGAGGCTCCATCCTGACCCGGAGCAGTTTTGGGCGCACCTCAACGTTGTGCAACGCACAACCAACAATCCACTCCCGATCCTGCCCCTTTCCGGCGTGGGACTGGGGCATGTCGCATTTCTACAATCATCCGGCAGGGTCGGCGGTCTACCCTGAGCCCATGACCGAGATTTCCCCTGCTCCCAAGCGTCCGCCGATCCTCTTTCTCCTCTTCACGGCTTTCCTCTTCTCGATGGGCCTCTCGCTGGTGTTCCCGGTGCTCCCCTTCGTGGTTGCCAAGTACGTGCCTAATATCCACCAGCAGGCCACGGTCATCGGCTGGCTGGCTGCCATCTACGCGTTCCTCACCTTCTTCTCGTCTCCAGTCCTGGGCACCCTGAGCGACGCTTACGGACGGCGGCCCATCCTGATGCTCTCTCTCCTCGGCTCGGCCATCGGCTACGTCATCTTCGGCATCGGGGGCAGCCTGTTCATGCTATTCCTGGGCCGGGGTATCGACGGCCTGACCGCTGGTGGCTTGAGTACCCTCTTCGGCTATGTGGCCGACACCACCCCAGAAGAAGAGCGTGGCAAGGTCTTCGGGCAGATCGGTGCCACCATCGGTGCGGGCTTCATCATCGGCCCGGCCATCGGCGGTCTGCTCTCCCATCTGGGCCTGAGCGCACCCTTCTACGCTGCTGCCGCTGTCAGCGCACTCAACCTGCTGTGGGGTTACTTCATTTTGCCGGAGAGCCTGCCCGCGTCGCGCCGCACCAAGCACTTCGACGCCTCGCATCTCAATCCGCTCACCCAACTGCGGGGCGCCCTGGAACTGCCGATCGTGCGCCGCCTGGTGACGGTGAGCGTGCTGTTTATCCTGCCCTTCTCGCTGATGCAGGTGGTCCTCACCTTGATGGCCCGTGACAGTCTGCATTGGGGACCAGGGCAGGTCAGCACGGTGTTCATGGTGGTGGGCGTGTGCGACATCGTGGCGCAGGGCCTGCTGCTCCCTATCTTGCTCAAGCGCTTTGGGGACCGTCGGGTGTCGCAGCTCGGCCTCTCGATGGGGATCGTCGGCATGACGTTGCTGGCATTGGTGCCGGTGACGGCATCTGCGCCGCTACTCTACCTGGGTGTGATTCTGTTCGCGTCGGGTGAGGGCATCTTCAATGCGACATTGGCCTCGCTGCTCTCAGCCTCAGCTCCAGATGAAGCGCAAGGGCGGGTGCAGGGCGGCGCGCAGGGTGTACAGTCGCTGGCGCAGGTGGCCGGACCCCTGGCAGGCAGCACCTTGTATTCGCGGCTCGGCGGCACCCCGACGTTTGCGGCGGGTGCAGTCGTGGTGGTGCTGGCACTGGCCGTACTGACCTGCAGCCGCACACCAGACACGGCGCAGCACGCAGAAGCCGCGGACTGAAGACAGAACGGAGCGGAGTCCAGTATCCGCTCTGCACAGCGCTTGCGTGGATTTTCAAACTCTGCCCTGCTTGTTGTGTCACGTGGCTTGAACACTTTTGAAAACTGCCACACTTCAAGCACTCAGAGACAGCTATCTATGAGGGTAGGCAACCTCTCCAGCAACAAGGTATCTCCAAAGGCAAAGAGTATGAATGACTCAGTGCTCCCGAACACAAAATATCTTCACCCATAAGCAGAATGGACTCTGCTACACTCCAAGCCATGCCTTATTTGAAACTCAGTGAGCAGGTCGCCAAACTCGCCAATCCCCAGCGCAGTGACAGCTTTGTCAAAGCCTTCAAGGAGTCGGTGCGCGAGGGACAGTTCGAAGCAGCCTACCTGAATACTGAACGCTTCGAGCTGCCTAAAGCGTTCAGCCGACGCAACAGCGATGAAACGTACAGCCGTAGTGTGCGTGAAATGATTTTCGAGGCCAGCCCGGAGTTCGACACCTGGTTTGAAGAGGTGAACCGTGGTCTGGCCGCGAACCGTACCGGTGGCAAGATCAAGACCAGTGTGGAAAACATCAGCTCTGGCCTGGTGGACTTCAAGGCGCTGGCTGCCGAGACCCGGCAGAAAATGCAGGCCAGCTATGACAAGGGCCAGCAACTGGGCAGTAGCCGCGCTGGGCGCAAGGCTGCACCGAAAGCGGCAGCAAAGGCTGTGCGTAAAGCCAAGTAAACGCCTGCTGTTCCCCACAGTCCCTGCTCAATGTGGGGACTTTCTGCTGCTTTCCCGCAGGGGGTGGGTCGGGGAGGCTGGCTGGCCGGATGTCCGTCCTGCCGAGTCGCGGGATACTGGTCGCCCAGGCGAGGGATCAGCGGCCTGACGGGGCTTCGTATTCGCTGATTTCGAAGGACACGGGCGTCCAGCGGAGACCTCATACGTCCACCAATGAACGCCCCCACTGTGGCCGAACGCCGAGAGTGGGGACGTTTTTCGTTCAACCTTCCGTGTCAATCTGGCTCGTATGCCTCATGCCCTGATCGTCCATGCCCACCCAGAAGCAAAATCGTTTTGCAACGCTCAGATGAGCGAAGCCGTAAGGGCGCTACAAGCCCAAAGCTATACCGTGGAAGTCAGCGACCTCTACGCCATGAACTGGGACGCAGAGCTGAATCGTCACGATTTTACTCATGACGTTGAAGGTCCCTTCAAACCGCCCCTGGCGCAGGAGCAGGCATCAAAGTCGAATACCTTCGCGCCGGACATTGCTGCCGAGCTTGAAAAGCTCAGGCGGGCCGATCTGCTGGTGTTTTCCTTTCCTCTGTGGTGGTTCTCACTGCCAGCCCTACTCAAGGGCTGGGTAGACCGAGTCTTCGTGCGTGGTACCGCGTATGGCGGACGCATAGGGACGTTCGCCGAGGGCGGCTTCCGGGGCAAACGTGCCTTGCTCCTATTCACCACTGGAAGCCTGGAAGAACATTTTGGGCCGGGGGCAAGGGACGGCGAGCTGGACGTGCTGCTGTTTCATATTCAGCACGGCATGTTGTGGTTCTGCGGCTTTCAGGTGCTCGCCCCGGTGATCAGTTTTGCTCCGGTGCGCGGCACGCCAGAAGCTCGGCAACAGCAACTCGGTCAAGTGCGCCTGGCGTTGAGTACTCTGGACACACGCCCGATCATTTTTGGATAACACGGGTGACCTGTTAGAAGGACGCTTTTCACGGTGTTGACCAATGCCTCACAGGAGGTTCGGCGCTTCCCAGGAAAATTGGAGTCTTCTCTCCTTATGGACGTGACTGCACCGCTGACTTTCGCCTTCCGAGAGGTGACAGGTTCAGCGGACTTCTACACCTGAAGGCGCTCAAGACACTTGAAGAGAAGCGACTGAGACGGCTACCATGCCCCCGCTTCACGTCCATCCGAGTGTTACATTGAATGACCGATGGATATCCGCCCGTTCGTGATTGCCGTTCCAGATCAGCAACTCGCGGAGCTGAAGACTCGCCTTCAGGCGACACGCTGGCCCGCAGCGTTTGCTGGTGATCAGGACAACGGGGGCTGGGACTACGGGGCCGACATCGACTTCGTTCGGAATCTGAGTCAGGTCTGGCAGGAAACGTTCGACTGGCGGGCGCGAGAGGCGCAGCTCAACCTCCTGCCCCAGTACCACGCCCTGATTAACGGGCTGAATATTCACTTCATCCACCAGCCCGGAACGGGCCCTGCACCGCTGCCGCTGGTACTCACCCACGGCTGGCCCGGCTCATTCGCCGAGATGGAACGCCTCGTGCCACTGCTCGCTGACCCAGGGCGCTTGGGGGGCAACCCGGACGACGCCTTTCATGTGGTCGCGCCCTCTTTGCCCGGATACGGCTTTTCCGACGCTCCCCAGGCACCCGGCATGGGCAGTCGGCAGATCGCGGCGCTCTGGGCCGAATTGATGGATGGTCTTGGATACGCCCGCTTCGGGGCACAAGGGGGCGACATTGGAGCGGGCGTCTCGACTTGGCTCGGGTTTGATTATCCAGAGCAGGTTCTCGGCCTGCACCTGAATTACATTCCCGGATCGTACCGACCACCGCTGGGCGAGGGTGAGCCGCTCCAGACGGTCGAGGAAGCCGATTTTCTGAAGCGAGCTGCAGCCTGGACTGAAGAGGAGGGTGGCTACGGACATCTTCAGGGCACCCGGCCACAGACGCTTGCTTACGGCCTGAGTGATTCACCTGTAGGCTTGGCCGCATGGATCGCTGAGAAATTCCGTGCCTGGACAGACCTGGGCGGCCAGGGGGTGTCTCCGGACGCACTTCTGACCAACATCGCGCTGTACTGGTTTACCAATACCATCGGCTCGTCGGTTCGTCTTTACCGCGAGAATCAGCGGCAGCCCGTGCATTTTGCCCCCGGCCAGCGTGTACGGCCACCGCTGAGTGTCGCCGTGTTTCCGCGCGAGTTGCCGATGCCGCCCAGAAGCTGGGTTGAGCGCGTCTATGACGTTCGCCGCTGGACGCTCATGCCTCGGGGCGGACATTTTGCGGCGATGGAAGAACCAGAGCTGCTCGCCGCAGACATTCGTGCGGCCTTCCGGCCCTTGCGGGAGCCACGCTGAAACAGCGTTTTCGGACGATGGGGTTCAAATACAGGAAAGGTCGCGTCAGCAAGCCTTTTCCTCTTCCAACTGCCAACGCTGCGATCCTAGTCGGCTCAGCACACTGTTCCTCCTTGGCCCAGCTTTCTGAACGGACTGTCGTGCGTACCGCACTGACTTAGGCGGCGCGCCAATAATTGGCACTCCATGTTCGTTGGTTTCGGAGGCTGCAACCCCACCGAATGTTACAGGCGAACTCAGGTGAGGCCACAAGTCCGCAAGTCCAAGCCCCGCCTTGGCCGATGCTGGAGGCAGGTCATGCCGGTTGAAGGTGTAGCCCTTCACCCCCGTCAGCTCCTTAAGGTTCGAGCAACATACGGTTGGCGTTGCATCAATAGCTTTCCCCAGCCGCTCCAGCCAAAGTGATCAGCATGCAACCAAAATTCTCTCTTGCAATCCTCACCACTCTACTGACCATCTCGGTAGCATTCGCAGGTGGTGCCGGTTCAATGCCGATGCAGGATGGCTACGCTGACGTCAACGGTGCCCGCATCCACTACGTCGTTCAGGGCCAGGGGTCGCCGGTTCTTTTGATCCACGGCTATCCCCTCAGTGGCGAATTGTTCTCCAAGAATCGTGACGCCCTGAGTCAAAGCCACAAGGTCATTACCATCGATCTGCGCGGCTTTGGGAAAAGCACAGCACCCACCGAAGATCCAGGCTCGCTCCAAACCTACGCCAAAGACGCTCTGGCGGTACTTGATACCTTGAACGTCCCTAAAGCCGTCATCGGCGGAATGAGCATGGGCGGCCCGATCGTTTTCGAGATGTACCGCACGGCCCCGGAGCGTTTCAGTGGCATGATCCTGATCGACACCATCGCCAATCCAGCGGGCATCGTCGAGCAGCACATCTGGAAGGGCATGGCCCAGAAAGCCGTCACCTACGGACCGCAGTCGCTGGTGGGCGAACTGCTCAAGGACATGCTGACCGGCGAAACACGCCAGAAGATGCCGGACCAGGCCTTATTCCTCGGCGGCCTGGTCAAGGAGGCTTCGGTGGCGGGCGACGTGGCAGGCGCGAACGTGCTGTCGACCCGGCCCGACTCGGTGCCGACCCTGAAAACCATCACGGTGCCGACCCTGATTCTGGAAGGCCGCGAGGACACGGTCTACCCGCCGGAGTTCTCGGAAAAGATGCAGCAGAACATCGCCAACTCCACCCTGGTGATCATTCCCGGTGCGGCCCATGCCCTGACTTACGAGAAGGCTGCCGAAGTGAATGCCGCCATGGTGAACTGGCTCAGCGGGATTCACTAAACAGAACGATTATTCAAGTTGCGCGCTCCTTGCACTCGCCTCGGCGGTCGTGTAGGGAGCGTTTTTTCATGGGTGTCAGCTCAGCCACAGCCGATTTAGAAGCCTCCTCGGCTTCCAGATCAGGTTGACCCTCCCTGCGTTGGACCGCCCGCAGGAGCGACATCAGCCATTGCGTCCTGAGGGCCAGCCGATGCTGCTCAGGGGTAAACATCTCGGCCGCCAGTTCCGCAAAGAGAGCAGCGGCCCAGCGGACTTACAGCTCGTCGGCGTCACTCACGTCATCCACCCTGCCACCTTCAGTCCGAGTCGACCGTGAGCTATTACCGATCAGATCGGTCAACGATGAGCAGATCTGGCCGAAGGAGAAGGTGACGAGTCTGTAAAAGACATCCTGGCGCTTGCTATAACAGCGGCACAGGAGACAAGGCCCTTTTCAGGGGCGCGCTGATGTGAGTGCCACGCCACCCAGTTACACTCTTCTCAACATGTCCACCAATCCATCTTCTGGGGCTTTAGACGAACGAAAGCCTCCACAGGGTCTCCGACGCTTCTGGGCCGAGAATGCCCTCTCAATCGTCGTGTTCAGTTGCTTCCTGCTGTTCTGGCTCGCTCAGGCACTGACAGGTTGGGCAAACTTCAACGAAGACCAACTGCCGCACCATCAAACTGCCGTTCCTTTCCTGCAGTACTTGAAGAGCAGCGAATTCTGGTCAGCAACGGCTGAAAACTGGGAAAGCGAGTTCCTTCAGATGGGGGTCTATGTCATCCTCACCATTTACCTCAAACAGCGTGGCTCAGCCGATTCCAACCCCTACCCTGACGAAGATACGGACGAAAAACCCCTTGATCCGGCTCAGGCTCCTGGACCGGTGAAGCGTCGTGGCTGGATTCTGGCCCTGTACCGCAACTCTTTGAGTCTGACATTGCTCACGTTGTTCGGGGGGGCGATGCTTCTCCATGCTGTGGCCAGCCACCATGTCTTCAACCATGAACAGCAGCTGCACGGCGAACACCCTGTGAGCTTTCTCACCTTTCTTGGGAAACCGGACTTCTGGTTTCAATCCTTCCAGAACTGGCAAAGCGAATTTCTGGCCATCGGGACGCTGGTGGTCCTGACTATATTCCTGCGTCAAATCGGGTCGTCGCAGTCCAAGGCGGTGGAAGCGCCACATCGTCAGACTGGGGATTAGCAGTTCTTTGAGAACTTCACGGGACGCTGAGCTGAGTACGGCCTTGCCTGAGGCCCTGTCAATCTTGGTTTGATGTCGCTCAAGAAATGCCCGCCCCGGCCAAGTAGCAGGAGCAGGAGCTTTTTGTTGTGAATTCAGGCTTCGGTGTCTTCCATGACATCCACCCCGTAATGGAAAACGATGACCTTGACTCCAAATCCTCAGCCGAAATCCTCAACCTTGAGACGTTGGCTCCTCCAGGATAGTCAACGCACACCTGAGCCTGAGGGCTTCTATGAACGTGAGCAGGGAGTGCAGGCGCGGCACCACACCCACCCCTGGTGGAAAGTGATGTATCTGACCGGGGTTGACTACCTCTCAACCCTCGGCTATCAGCCAGGCATTGCTGCTCTCGCGGCGGGCGCTTTATCGCCATTCGCCACCCTGGTACTGGTGCTGGTGACGCTCTTTGGCGCGCTGCCGATGTACCGCCGGGTAGCAGGCGAGAGCCCCCACGGTGACGGCTCGATCAGCATGCTCGAACGTCTCTTGAGTTTCTGGTCCAGTAAGCTCCTTGTGCTGGCCCTCATCGGTTTTGTAGCCACCGGCTTTGTTATTACCATCACTCTCTCAGCCGCCGCCGCTGCTCACCTCACCGAGAACCCGCTGCTCAAAACCTGGTTTGCTGGTAGGGAAGTCTTGGTGGCACTGGCGCTGATCGCTTTGCTGGGCGCAGTGTTTCTGAAAGGCTTTAAAGAAGCGATCGGCATTGCGGTGGTTCTGGTCACGATCTATTTGGGATTGACCTTGATCGTCGTGGGTAAAGGCGTGCAACTCGTCTTTGCCCAGCCGCATGTCCTCACCGATTGGTGGGCTGCGTTGGGAAACACCTACGCTAATCCCCTGACCCTGATCGGCGCAGCGCTGCTGGTCTTCCCAAGATTGGCGCTGGGGCTGTCGGGGTTCGAGACCGGGGTGGTAGTCATGCCGCTGGTGCAAGGTGAAGCGAGTGACACTGAGGCGCAGCCGACCGGCCGTATTCGGAATGCCAGGAAGCTGCTGACCAGCGCCGCGCTGATCATGATTGTCTTTTTGCTCAGCAGCTCGGTCACCACCCTGTTAATTCCCGCGAAAGCTTTTCAACTGGCTGGCGAGGCGAGTGGCCGTGCTCCGGCCTTCTTCTTCTTGGCCCACACCCAATTCGGCGAAACATTCGGCACGGTTTACGACGTGAGCACCATTTTGATTCTGTGGTTCGCAGGTGCCTCGGCGACGGCTGGGCTGCTGAATATCGTGCCGCGCTCCCTGCCCCGCTACGGTATGGTCCCCGACTGGACTAGCGCCAACCGGCCACTGGTGCTGGTGTTCATCAGTATTGCGTTTCTGGTGACTCTGGCCTTCAAAGCCAATGTGGACGCTCAAGCTGGAGCATATGCCACCGGTGTGCTGGCCCTGATGACTTCAGAGGCGGTGGCCGTCACCCTCTTAGCTTTTCGGCAGCGGGAACGCGCTCTGGGATTGATGTTCAGCTTGATCAGCCTCATTTTTATCTATACCAGTATTGTGACTGTTCTCAGCCAGCCTGAGGGCCTCTATATCGCGCTGCTGTTCATTCTGGCTGTCTTGGTGGTCAGTATCACATCACGTATTTCGCGTTCTACCGAGTTGCGCACGGAACGGATCGACCTTGATGAACCGGCCAGAATGATGTTGACCCAATACGGTGGGCAACCACTGCGCTTCATCGCCAACCGTCTGGATGCGGGCGACATAAGTGAGTACCAGCTCAAAGAGCTCGATGTCGCCTACGCTACCCATCTGCCCAGCGGTGATCGGCTGCTATTTCTCGAAGTTCAGGTTGATGACGCCAGCGAGTTCAGCGATGTGGTCGAGGTCAAAGGTGTTCAGGTCGGGAGTCACCAGATTTTACGGGCGCGTGGGGCCAGCGTCCCAAATGCTCTGGCAGCCTTTTTACTTCATGTCTGTGACCTGGTTGGCATACCGCCACACGTTTACTTCGAGTGGGACCAGGACCCACCGGTGCGAAATGCCCTACGCTTTCTGATTGCCGGGGAGGGTGACATCCTACCGCTCACCCATGAAATTCTTCGCCAGGCAGAGCCAGATGCCAAGCGCCGTCCTGTTGTCCATGTGGGTGGTGGACCGCTGATTCGCTCAGATAGTCTTCTGGCTCGGTGCCTTCCATGATTTGGCCGATCTCCTCACCGATCTCAGCGCGCAGCTCCTCGGCATGCTTCTTCTCCGGCTTCCGGTTCTCGAAGCGGATCTCCCCCTGGCACGAGACGGCCCTGCGCATCTCGAAGTCCGGGTACTTATCCGCTGCCCAGACCTCCAAACCTTCCTGCAGGAACGCGGCTATCTTCTCGGCATCCCACTCGCGGACGTGGGTGGCGGCCTTACCGGTCTTGGTCTTGGTTGCTTCGTAAATAACGAAAAGAGCCATTTGATTTATGTAAATGAATTAATTACACCAGGCTGGGCGATCGTGAGATTCACGTACATAACAAGGACAAAGCGATTTATCGCTGAGAGTCGCGAAGTCCTATGATTCCCAAAACACCGCTTTAGAGTAGACAAAACGAAATAGGTCTGGCTGGAAGTAGGCGGTGGGTTGGGCTTGTTGGCCCGCTTCACACGCGAGAGGTCGTAGGTTCAAGTCCTATACCGCCCACCAAAAAAGACCCGCACAGTGCGGATTTTCGCATTTCAGTCGGTAACGTTTCTGCGCCACTTGGCACCGGCCCTTTTGCCCCATCGATATAGCTGTACCCTACCGCCTGATCCGCAGATCCGGGTTAGGGCGATAAGTCAGACCAGAGACGCCCAGCGTCAGCGCTCCGCAGCGGTAGGAACACTCGCAGCTACTTCAAATCGCTGGCATTTACCGAAGCAATCTTGGTCATTTTCGTTTGCAGCATGTCGTCGTACTTCATCACCAGCACCGTCGATTTCTGCCGCTCTCCAGTGGCGCTAAACGAGATCGCCCCGCTGATGGTCTTGCAGGCGCTTTTGTCGATGTCGAAGCAGGCCGGGAGGCTGACGTTCCGCACGGCGCTGCTCACCTGCACGCGGCTCGGGACACCCTTGGCGCTGATGACCGCGGCCTTCAGTCCGCCCAGCAGCGCCTCGGCAGCGTCGTAAGCGTAGGCGGCCACGCCGCTGGCCGCCACCTTGTAGCGTGCCTGGTAGCGGGCGCTGAAATCCCCACTGTTGGAAAACAGTGAAAGTGGTCCGAAGACCGTGGTGTAGGAGATGTTGGCGGCCCGTCCCGAGACCTGGCGGATGAAGTTGGGCGAATCGATGCCGTCGCTGCCCATCAGGTTGACCTTGAGCTTGGCCGCGCTGAAGGCGTTGACCAGTCGCCCGCCCACGTCGTCGGTGCCGCCGAAGTAGACGGTGCCCACCCCACTGCCCTTGACCCGCTGAACGACCCTGGCAATCTCGCTGTCGGTGCTGACGCCGCCGTACCAGGCCACCTTGACGTTGCTGCCATTGAGCCGTTGCACCAGACTCTTGGTCAGGCCGTTGCCGTAGGTGGTGTTATCGGAGATGACGTAGATAGACCCCGGTTGCCGCTCGATCAGGGCACTGGCTGCCGCGACGCTCTGCGCGCCGTCGGGAGCCACCACCCGGTTGAAGTTCGGCCAGCTGTTGGTGGTCAGCTTGTCGTTGGTGCTGATGGTGACGATGGCCAGTTTGCTGGGCGCGAAAGCCTCGCCCAGAACATTGGAGACGCTGGAGTTGTACGCGCCGACCACACCGAGGATGCTGGCATCGCTGGCGATACGCTGGGCCAGCGGTTTGGCGGCGATGGGCGATCCCTGGTCGTCGAACGAGACAAGACTGAGTTCGTAGCCCAGTTCTTTGAATTCCTGAAGGTGACGCTGGACCGAGAGTTCCGCGCCACGCTTGAGTTCGGTGCCACTACCACTCAGACCGCCGCTGAGTGGACTGACAGAGGCGATTTTGAGCGGCGCGGCGCTGGCGAGGGTACCCAGCAGACCCAGGGTCAGGAGGGCAAGCGGCAAAGCAGCGGGGGGTATGGACATCGGATTCTCCGTAGAACTCAGTCCGGGCAGGGCGGGGCCAGTGGAGCAGCATCATCCAGGGCGACGCCACGAAGTCGCTTTCTACTCTGGGCCGTAGTGTCGGCGCTGAGGTGTCACACGGCACTTACGGGAGGACCGCACCGTTCGCATGAGAATTTCCAGATGGGCACGGCCCCGGCCGCCTGATTGATGACCGCCGCCTATTCGAACCTGCGCACCAACGCGGACACGCACACGACTATATGCATAAGCTCAGGCCAACTCTACGCTAGGAAGCGTCCAGTAGATCGTCTACGCAATCAACGGAGTCCCGGTTTCGAGGGACGCCGAATGAATCGTGGCGTTCTGGATAACGCCACGTTCAAGCCGCAAAACAGCGATCTTATCAATCAGCTAGTTTCTTTGATCGTTACCAAGACAGTCGCCACGCTGATGACCGAGGAATATTTGAAAGTCAGAGCTGCCCGCACCAGCCACGAAAAGTTTGACCATGCACTAGCCCTCGTACTGAAGACCGCCTCTCGCCCCCACCCCCCACCCACCACCAAGCAAAAGCGGAGGCTAGGGCTAGGGAAAGTCCAAGTTGCTCCACTCTGTCAAATCAGACCCCGACCCACGCCTCCATCGGCGGGCAGCTACACACGAAATTCCTGTCCCCGTACACATTGTCCACGCGGTTCACGCTCGGCCAGTATTTCCAGTGCTTCTGCGCGGGCGCGGGAAAGGCTGCCACCTCGCGGCTGTAGGCCCGGTTCCACTCGCCAGCAATCAAATCATCCTGCGTGTGCGGCGCGTGCCTTAGTGGGCTTTCCTCGGCGGCAATCAACCCGTCTTCTACTTCCTGAATCTCGCGGCGAATGCCCAGCATGGCAGCCACGAAGCGGTCCAGCTCGGCTTTCGGCTCGCTCTCGGTTGGTTCAATCATCAGGGTTCCCGCCACCGGAAAACTCATGGTGGGCGCGTGAAAACCGTAGTCCATCAGCCGCTTGGCAATGTCTTCCTCGGTAATCCCGCTGGCCTGCTTGAGGGGCCGGATGTCGATGATGCACTCGTGCGCCACCCGCCCGCCCTTGCCGTCGTGGTCCTGGCCTGAATACAGCACCGGATACGCGCCGCGCAGCTTGTGGGCAATGTAGTTGGCGTTCAGAATGGCGACCTCGCTGGAGCGCTTCAGCCCCGCCGCCCCCAGCAACCGGATGTACAGGTACGAGATCGGCAGAATGCTGGCGCTGCCATACGGCGCGGCGCTGACGGCCCCCGTGTGGCTGTCCGACGTGGGGCGAATGCTGTGGTTCGGCAAAAACGGCGTTAGGTGTGCCCTCACCCCAATCGGCCCCATGCCCGGCCCGCCGCCGCCGTGCGGAATGGCAAAGGTCTTGTGCAAATTCAGGTGGCTCACGTCCGAGCCGATGAAGCCGGGGCTGGTGAGGCCTACCTGCGCGTTCATGTTGGCTCCGTCGAGGTAGACCTGCCCGCCGTGCTGATGAATCAGCTCGCAGACCTCGCGCACGTTCTCCTCGAATACCCCGTGCGTGCTGGGATAGGTGATCATCAGTGCACCCAGGTTTTCGCTGTGCTGCTCGGCCTTTTCCTTCAAATCTGCAAAGTCGATGTTGCCATCCGCGTCGGTCATGACCACCACCACCGTCATGCCCATCATGGCCGCGCTCGCCGGATTGGTGCCGTGGGCGCTGGCAGGAATCAGGCAGATGGTGCGGTGCGAGTCGCCCCGGCTCTGGTGGTACTTGCGAATGGTCAGCAGGCCCGCGTACTCGCCCTGCGCTCCGCTGTTGGGCTGAAGGCTCACGGCGTCGTACCCGGTGATGTCGGCCAGCCAGCTTTCCAGCTCCGAGAGCAGCTCGGCGTAGCCCTCGGTCTGATCGGTGGGTGCGAATGGGTGAATGCCCCCCAGTTCCGGCCACGTCACCGGAATCATCTCGGTGGTGGCGTTGAGCTTCATGGTGCAGCTGCCCAGCGGAATCATCCCGTGCGTCAAGCTGTAATCCCTGTTCTCCAGCAGCTTGAGGTAGCGCAGCATGGCATGTTCGCTGTGATGGGCGCTGAAGGTGGGGTGCGTCAGGAAATCAGAGGTACGCCGCAGGCTGGCGGGGATGCCCTCGGTTGCACCTGCTTCCAGCGCCGCCATATCCGCCGCCTCGCCCGTAATGACTTCGATGATGTCCGCCAGGTCTTGAACGGTAACGGTTTCATCCAGATTGACGCCGACTTTTCCACCGCTGTACCGGAAGTTGATCGCCTTCACTTCGGCCCGCATCCGAATAGCCGCCTGATCGCCCTCAAAGCTGAGCGTGTCGAAGAAGGTTTCGCTCGGCTTCAATCCCGCACCTTGCAGTGCCTTCGCCAGCATGCCCGTCAGCAGATGCACCCGCTCGGCAATCGTCCTCACGCCTTCCGGCCCGTGCCACACCGCGTAGGCGGCGGCCATGTTCGCCAAGAGTGCCTGGGCCGTGCAGATGTTGCTGGTGGCCTTCTCGCGCCGGATGTGCTGCTCGCGGGTCTGCATCGCCATTCTGAGGGCGGTCTTGCCCTTGCTGTCCTTGCTGACCCCAATCACCCGTCCCGGCATGGAGCGCTGATAGCTGCTGCGGCAAGCCAAGAATGCCGCGTGCGGCCCGCCGAAGCCCATCGGTACGCCGAAGCGCTGCGAGTTGCCGATGACAATGTCGGCCCCCTGCTCACCCGGCGGCGTCACCAGGGCGCAGGCCAACAGGTCGGTGGCGACGATCAGGGCAGCCTGCGACGCATGCAACTTCTCGGCAATGGGGGTCAGGTCGTGCAAGTCGCCGTAGGTGCCGGGCGTCTGGATCAGTGCGGCGAAGGTGTCCTCCGGCAATTCGGCATTTGCCGCGCCTTCGACCACCTCGTACCCAAAGTACTCGGCCCGCGTGCGAATCACGTCCAACGTCTGCGGATGCACGTCGTCGGCCACGAAAAACACGTTGCCTTTGGCCTTGGCCGTGCGCTTGGCGAGGGTCATGGCTTCGGCGGCGGCGGTAGCCTCGTCAAGCAGACTGGCGTTGGCGACCTCCATGCCAGTCATGTCCATCACCATCTGCTGAAAGTTGAGCAGCATTTCCAGCCGCCCCTGCGAAATCTCGGCCTGATACGGCGTGTAGGCGGTGTACCAGCCGGGATTCTCCAGAATATTGCGCAGCACCACGGGCGGCGTGTGCGTGCCGCTGTAGCCCATCCCTATGTAACTCCTGAACACCTTGTTCTTACTCGCCACCTTCTTCAGATCGGCAATCGCCTGCGCCTCGGTGACCGGGTCGCCCACCTGCATCTCGTCCTCACGCACGATGGCGGCAGGCACGACGGAGCCGATGAACGCTTCCAGAGTGTCAGCGCCCAGCTCACGCAGCATCTCGGCTTGCTCGGCGGGGCTGGGGCCGATGTGGCGGCGGGCGAAGTCGTCGGTCTGGAGCAGGTCACTGAGGGTACGCAACTGGGGGGAACGCATGAAACTCCTTGTCAAAATGACTGTTAGGACTGACGTGTCAGAGCAATCAGCTTTTCGGTGATCTGTTCAGCAGAGAACTCGGCAGTATTGATTTCTAGATCTGCCCCACGCCGCAAAAGCGGCTCGACGGTTTCCAGATAGCCCAGAATCTCCTCTCGCTCGGCGGGGACTTTTCCGTAGGCGTTGTTGGTGCGACTTTCCAGCCGCTTGAGAATGATCTCGGTGGGTGCGCTGAAGAGCACCACATGATCGAATTCCGGGTAAAACTTTCCCTGATTGGACACGCAGCCGCTCACGAACACGGACTGCGAGCGCGGAACAGCCAGAAATTTGCGCATCCTCTCTTCGCGCCAGACCCACCCCGGTTCGATGTCGCCGGGAGCAGCTGCGAATTCAGACCACTGGGCCTCATCGGTATCGACGGCCTCAAATCCGCGTGCCTGTAACCGACCGACAACAGTGGATTTACCCGTACCCGACATGCCCGTGATCAGGATGCGCTTCACCTTCAACGCCGACTTCCCGCTTTAACCGTTGGCTGCCTCATACGCCGCCGCGTCCATCAGGTCGTCGCCTTCCTCACTCACGTCCAGCTTGAACAGCCAGCCGTCCTCATAGGGGCCGCTGTTGACCAGTTCGGGGGCGTTGCCCAGCGCGTCGTTGACGGCGGTGATGGTGCCGCTGGCGGGCGCGTAGATGTCGGACGCTGTCTTGACGCTCTCCACCACCGCGATGGTCTCCCCGGCCTTGACCTCACGGCCCACTTCCGGCAATTCCACGTACACCACGTCGCCGAGCTGGTCCTGCGCGAAGTCGGAGATGCCCACCGTGCCGTCGGGGGAAAGCCACTCGTGGCTGGCAGCGTATTTGAGGTCAGTTGGAGTGTTCATGGGCTTTATTCTCCCTGATTTGAGGCGAGGATGTGTAGGGAAAAGCGAGTTGTCCGCAGCTGACTGGTTCGGGCTGGCCCCTGCGCTCAACCCCGCTTGTAAAACGGCAGACCCATTCGCCGCGCCGGGTGACGCTTGCCGCGCACCTCCACCTCGAATTCGTCGGCGTCGGCGCTCCCGGCGTTCACCAACGCCATGGCGATCGGGTGGCCCAGGGTGGGGCTGCTGCTGCCGCTCGTCACCGTGCCGACCAGCTGGCCGCCCGCGAACACCGGATAGCCCTCGCGCACCGGCACCTTATCGAGCGCCAGCCCGATGAGCCTGACCTCAGGCGCGGCGCTGATGTGCGCCCGGCCCAGGTGGGTCTTCTCCTTGACGACCCAGGTATACGAGCTGCTCAGCGGGTGGATGCTGTCGGAAAACTCGTGCCCGTAGAGCGGAAAGCCCGCTTCCAGCCGCAGGGTGTCGCGTGCGCCCAGGCCCGCCGGGACCAGGCCGATGCCCAGGAGCTTGTCCCACATCCGCTCGGCCTCGCCCGCCGCCACGAATACCTCGAAGCCGTCCTCACCGGTGTAGCCGGTGCGGGCCAGCCACACGTCCATGCCGAACAGTCGGGCGGCAAAGTAACTGTTCTTCTTGGCGGCGCTCAAATCGGCAGCGGTGTGCGGCTGCAACTTCTCCTCACTCAGCGGCCCCTGCACGGCGATCAATCCCCACTGTTCGGATTCGTCGCTGAGCCGGGCATCGTGCTGGCCGAGTTGGGCTTGCAGGTGCGCCCAGTCCTTCTGGATGTTGGAGGCGTTGACAACCATCAAAAACTCCTCGGCGGCCACCCGGTAGATGTAGATGTCGTCGATCAAGCCACCCGACTCGCCTGGCAGCCAGTTGTACTGAGCGCGTCCGGGTTTGAGTTTGCTCACGTCGTTGGTTGTCACGAACTGCAAGAACTTCTCGGCGTCCGGCCCCGTCACCCGGAATTCGCCCATGTGCGACACGTCGAACATGCCCGCACCACCTCGCACCGCCGTATGCTCAGCCCTCAGCCCGGCGTACTGCACCGGCATGTCCCAGCCGCCGAACGGCACCATTCTGGCCCCGGCCCTCAGGTGGGCGGCGTGCAGGGGCGTGCGCTTGAGGGGCGTCTGATCAGCATTGTCCATGACGCTATGCTAGCGCCGCCCACCGCCTCCCCATCACCTCTGCGGCTTAGGCCACGTTCAGGGGCGGGCGCTATGCTCTTTTTCATATGCGCGTCTTTTTCAGAATCCTGCTGCTGCTGCTGGTGCTGACCGGGCTGGCGGCAGCCGGGATGTGGTACGCCTGGGGGCGCGACCTGCCCAGCGTGGACGACCTCGACGTGCTGGAATTCAGCGGCACCACCCGCGTCTATGACCGCCAGAACAAACTGGTCGCCACCCTGACCCCCACGCTCACCAGCGGCCAGAGCGTCAACCGCGACCTCCTGCCGCTCGCGCAGATCAGCTCGTGGGCACGCTGGGCTGTCGTGACCAGCGAGGACCGCCGCTTCTACGACCACGGCGGCGTGGACCTCATCGGCATCGGGCGCGGGCTGCTCAAGGGCATCTTCCAGAACGATCTGGAAGGCGGCTCGAGCATCACCCAGCAGGTGGTCAAGAATACCCTGCTGAGTAACCTCAAAAGTGCGCGCACCGCCGAGCGCAAGTTCAAGGAAGCCGTGCTGGCCTACCAGCTCGAAAACCAGTTCACAAAGGACCAGATTCTCAACGCCTACCTCAACGTCATCTACTGGGGCGACGGCGGCAAGAGCGACATCATCGGCATTTCGGCGGCGGCGCAGGCGTACTTTCGCAAGAGTGCTTCGCAGCTCAACCTGGCCGAGAGCGCTTACTTAGCGACCTTGATTCCCGCGCCCAACACCCGCTATAAAGATTTTCTGGGCTACCGCCCGCTGATGAAAGACCTGCTCGCGCGTATGGTGCAAGATGGCCGCGCCACCCAGGCCCAGGCCGACGCGGCGTGGCGGCAACCGATCTACCCTTCCGGCTGGCGCGTCGGTTGGGGCGCGAACGGCCAGGTGCTCTCGGCCAAGCTGGAGCGGCCCCAGAGCCTCTTCGACAACACTCCGGCGGCCCAGCAGCCCCGCGCCTTTCACTTCATGCAGGCGCTCGAACAGTTTCTGGCCGGACAGATTGGCCGCAAGGCGCTCTACGGCGGCGGCAAGGTGTACGCCACCGTGGACCTCACCGACCAGCAGGCCGCCGAGCGCGCCAGCTTGAACGCCCAGCTGCCTGACGGCGCGACATTGGGCATTGCCCTCCTCGACCCGAGTAACGGCGAAGTACGGGCGCTGGTGGGCCAGAAGCTGACCGGCAGCCGCCCAACGGATTGGAACAACGCGGTGCAGGCGCGGCGGCAGGTGGGCAGCAGTATCAAACCGCTCCTGTACACGCTGGCGCTCTCGCAGGGCTGGAAGCAGTCCGACACAGTGCTCGACTCGCCGCTGACCGGCGAGTATCAGCCGCAGAACTACGACGGGCGCTGGACCGGGCGGCAAGTCACCCTGCGGTACGCCCTCGACCACTCGCTGAACCTGCCCACCGTGCGGCTGGGACAGGAAGTCGGCATGGACAAATTCGCCGACAAATTGCGTGAACTGGGCATGACACCGCCCGCCGATGCCGGACTCTCGCTGAGCATCGGCACGCTGGAGTCCAGCCCGCTGCAAATGGCCGCCGCCTACGCGCCCTTTGCCAACGGCGGCAACTACTTCGCACCGAGCCTGGTACGCCGGGTGGAGGACGCGCGCGGCGCGGTGATCTATACCCGGCCCGCGCCCACACCCACGCGCGTGTGGGACACCCAGACCGCCTGGCTGGGCCTCGACATGATCCGGGGCGTGGTCGACGACCTCGACCGCTTTCAGGGCGGTCTGGGCTACAACGCCCGCATCGAGGGCCGTCAGGTGGCGGGTAAGACCGGCACCACCAACGACATCAAGGATTTGTGGTTTGTTGGCACCACACCCACGCTGACCGGAGCCGTCTGGGTGGGCAAGCAGGCGAGCGGCTCGCTCCCGGCCTGGGCCTACAGCGGCACCATTCCCGCGCCGATCTGGCAGCAGGCCGTCGCCGGATCGCTGGAAGGCACCCCGGCGTCGGCATTCAAGGAGCCGCCGGGCATCGAGTACGCGGTGGTGCGGCGCGTCAACATGGCCTTCCGGATCCAACCGGTCACCAAGCAGGACGCCCAGCCGCAACCTCCCTCGTCTGAACCCCAGCCTTCTGCGGATCAGGCGTCTACGAATCAGCCGCCCACAATCTCATCCCCCGTCACCCAGTCACCTGTCCCCGCCACTGCGGTCGACCCGGCCACCCAGCCAACCTACCCGCAGCCTGAAGACCTGGTACCCGCGACCCCGGACGGCGCGGCTGATCCCAGTGTGGATTTTCAGGGCAATCAGGGCGAGGTGCAGATCGTGCCGCAGCCGGAACCCAGCTTTCCCGACACAGCGCCGACCCAGGACGATCAGAGCCAAGGTAACCCAGCCCAAAACGATCCATCCCAGAACGGCCCGGCCAGCCAGGACCAGCCTGCCCCGCCAGAAGCGCCGCCCTTTAACTGAAGTGCCGACTGACCCGCTCACTGAGCTGCCGAGCCGGGGAAATCACAGCAGCACCTCCAGCAGCGCCGCCGGACCAGCCCGCCCGCCCAGCAGCGGCACCCCGCTGCCGACGAGCACCGCCGCCGCCCGGCCGCTGTCGGGCGAGAAGCCCAGCGCCGCCCGGGTGCCGCGTGCCACGCCGTCGTGCCACCACACCGCTTCCCGCTGCCAGCGGGCCACCAACCAGCCGCCCGCCACACCCACCAGATGGGGTGGCAGCCCCGGCGGACGGCTCAGGCTGGCCCAGCCGCTCAGCTGGTTGCTCAGGTGCGCTTCGGCAAAACCCAGCAGATCGTCGGCGGTGCTGTACAAGCCGCCCGCTCCGGTCAGGCCGCCAAACCCGCTGACCCGGCGACTGCCCAGCAGGCCGTGTGGCGCGGCCAGCGGCGTCAGCGGCGCGAAATCAGTGCGGTGCAGATGGAGCGGCTCAAGTACCCAGGTTCGCAGCGCCGCCGGATAGGTTAGCCCTGCTGCCTCGGCCAGCGCCAGGGCCAGCAGCCCGTAGCCGAAATTGGAGTAGGCCAGCCGCCCGGCCTGCTGACGGCCCAGCCAGCTCCAGCGGCGGCCCGAGGCCAGCACCGCCTCGGCGCTGAGGCGGCCATACGGATCGTGAAAGTCGCGCAGGGTGCCAAGTGAGCCGCGCAGCGGGTGCAGCGGCAGTCCCGCCGTATGTGTCAGCAGGGCGCGGGCCGTGATGTGCGGTGGGTAACTCCGGAAGCGGCTGAGCTGTCGCGCCAGTGGAAGGTCCAGATCGAGGGGGCCCTGCCCGGCCAACTGGAAGGCCAGCGCCGCCGTGAACGGCTTGGTGACACTGGCAATCTCGAAGCTGCGCTGTGGCTGCTGATGCAGGCCCAGCACCACCCGCTCTGTGCCCTGCGAGACGGCCACCACCCCGCCAGGCCGCAGCAACCGGCGCAGCGCCGCCGCCAGACGGTGGACGTCCAGATCAGGGAACGTCTGGGTCAGTTGCCGGGCCGTCTGACTGGCCTCGTCCGGGCGAAACACCGCTCAGCCCCGGACGAGCAGATGCAAAAGGGCGTTCAAGGTTCGGTCGGCCATGCCTCTAGCATAAACGGCGCTAAAGACCAGCGCCGACTGGCAGACACAGATCAAAAAAATCCGCCCTTTTTGGCGGTGGTAAGAAAATAATAGCGCAGTATGAGGGCGAAGTCAAATTTATGCACTGCATGTTTCGGAAACGGTGCGGCCTGAGCGGTGTGAGACGCATGTCAGAGCCACTGTGGTCTGCTGGGACCATGCAAGCCGACCCCAGACATCTGACCGTTCTCGCTGTCGGGCCAGTGTGCCGCGCCGCACAGGGCGAGTACCTCGAATGCGAGACCTCGCTGGGCCGGGTGGCCATCTGGGGATCGGAGCGCAGCCGCTGGAACATCGGCGTGGTGCAGTCCGAAGACCTGCCCTTCGAGGCCGTGATGTTCTGTGTGCCTGGCACCAACGAGACCCACGCCTACTGGGTGCCGGAAGACACCAAGCTGTTTTTTCCGGCGCTCTGAGCAGCAAACACCGCGCCCACTTCAGCGGAAGCGCGGCGCGGCAACTGAGCAAAACGGCCAGCCGATTCAGAACCAGTCTTTCTTGCCGATCAGGTAGATCTGGGCAAATTCCTCGTCGCTGCGGGTCAGGTACACGACGCCTTCGATCAGGCCGACGATGCACAGCGCTGAGGCCACCAGGCCCATCAGCGGCACCAGAATGATGGCGCCCAATCCCAGCGTGAGGATGCTCAGCACCAATGTCACGAACCAGCCGCCGATGTGGGCCAGCAAGACGATCAGGCCCGGCGTGGTGCGGCCCAGGTAGAACTTGTGCGCCCCGAACGCGCCCAGGAAAATCGCCAGCAACCCGGCCACCAGTTTGCGGGTACCGGTCTCGCTCTGCGGCACGATGTTCAGGGGCGCGGCGTCGCCAGTCAGGCGCTCGGCGGGCTGGCGGGCGTTGAAGTCAGGCTGCGGCTGGGGCACTTGCGGCGGCGTGTGGGTCTGCTGGGCCTGCTGGGTCGCCTCGTTGACCCAGCCCGGCACGTCGTGCGATGCGGGCTGGGTGTGGGGCGGATCAATCCGCAGTTCGTTGGCCGGGTCGGGCTTGTTGAGGTTGATACTGCTCCCTTCGGAATCGGGCTGGGTCATGGTGGAGCCTCCTGTGAAAAGAAGGTTAGTGGAAGCGTCTGCGCCCCGCGTCCATCCAAAGTTGCAGCTTAGAGAGTGGCGCGCACCTGCCCGATGCGGGCGGCCAACTCGCCCCCGACTTTGTGGAAGCGCACGCCCCGCGTTTCCAGGTCCTGCACGATGAAGGCCTGCTGCACGCTGCGAACCTCGGTATTACTGCGCCAGCCGTCTTGCTGGTGGCCGAAGTCGTCGGCGCACAGAAAAGTGTGGGCGTAACGGCCCTTGGCAGCGTCGGCCAGGGCGTGCAACTCGGGCAGGGCGGTGCGGCACACCAGGTACGACCACATCAGGGTGGTGGCGGCGGTGGTGTCCACGAACAGGTAACGGCCCTGGCCCGGCGTGCGGACGGCCTCATCTTCCAGGGCGCGGTGGCCCAGGGCGATTTCCAGGAAGTGTTCGGGGGTGAGGTGGCCGTCCTCGCGCTCGTAGATGTCGCGGCCATACTCGCGAACGAAGTGGCTGCCGAAGTCGCCTGCCAGCGCCGCCGCCAGGGTGCTTTTGCCCGTGCTCTCCGCGCCGACCAGGGCCACCCGCTCCACGAAATGCGCGTAGACCAGCGGGTTCAGGAAGTGCCGCGAGGCGTGAACGTCGGCGCGGATGGCCGTGCCGCTGGTCGGCGTCTGGCGGCGCTCTGGGTCGAAGGGCAGGTGAGCGATGTTCAGGCACTCGGCCAGCGGGGAGCCATAGGCTTCGCTGGTGACGACCACATCCGGGCGCACGTTCCAGGTGTCCAGCACGACTTTGACATACTGCTGATGCTCGGCGTCGGGGGCGTCGTTGAGCGGCGGGTTGGGCGCGTCGGGGAGCAGAGTGAGTTGCGGAAACAGGTGGGCCGGGAAGACCTCGCGCAGCCAGCCCCGGCGCAGGGGCGAGGGCATACTCGGGAAGTCGGGGCGGCTGTAGACCCACACACTGACCCGCTGGCACCGGGCAAGCGCAAAGCGGATCAGCGCCTCGTGTCCGGCGTGCAGGGGAGCGAACTTGCCGACGATCAGGCCGTGCTGGAAGTGCTCAGGCAAACTCGACCACGCGCCTCTCGTCCTTTCTCCAGGCGAAGTAGCCGTAGACGCTCATGGCCCCCAGAATAAATTGCAGGCCGAACAAGGCCCAGTACGCCGTGTGCCAGAAGTAGACCGCCTGCACCGCGTTGACCGTGACCCACACCGGCCAGCTCCAGGCCCATTTGCGGGTAGTAGCGAAGTTGGCGACGAGGGCCAGCGTGACCGCCGCGAACTGCATCCAGTTCCAGGACTGCGAGAAGTCGGTGGCGACGGTGGTGTAGGTGAAGATAGCAAGGCTCGCCACCCAGGTCACGCCGTACCACAGCGGCTCGTTGAAGGTCAGCTCCCCCCTGTCGCGCCGCGCCTCCAGGTGCCAGAGGTAGAGGCCGTGAATGCCGAACAGCAGGTAGGTGACTTGCAAGCCCGCCAGCATCCATTGACCACCGCCGACAAACAGCAGGAAGTACGGCAGCAGCGAGGCATTCGACCAGTGCCAGTACGCCCGCGCCTTGGCGAACAGGTAGTAAAGGGAGACGAGAACGGCGAACGCGCCGGAGAGGTCGAGGAAGAGCGGCGGGAGACTGGTGAGCCAGTTGATATTCATGGTTCCTCAAACCCCACGCGGCTCAGTATGGCAACCTGCCGCGCCAGGGCCGTCAATTTCCAAGCAAAACCCGACCCAGATTGATATGGGGTGTCCACCCATTCTCCTTGTCTGTCCGTCAAATTTTCCTTTGAAATGAGTCCAAGTTGCTCAAGCCCAAGCAGAGAAGCAACAAATTCCTGCCGTGAAAGACCATGCACTGATACCTGGGAATCATTGGGAATAAAATCCTGGTAAGGATCAATCGGATCAAGGATCTGGAAATACTCGACAAATACTCGTAATTCCCGGTCCGACATACTCTCAATAATCCGCATCGTTTGAAACTTGTCCAGTTGAGGGCGTGGAAAGCTCAGCGAGCAGCCAGCCAGAGCGCGGGCGATGAAGTGAAGTTTGTTTTCCGTCTCAGCAACTTCTGCGGCCCTGACAGCTTGAATCACGTTGGCTGTAAAGGAATCGGACTTGACATATTCCCTGTCCAGAGTGAGTTGTCCAGCCATGACTTTCTGGTTGAGCAGACCAACTTCATACTGCAGAGCACCTTCAAGCTGCTCTATTTTTCGTTGGCTGGCCGCGATGTAGACGCCTTGAAGAACCGTCACGGGGATGTTGACGCCGGGAATGGTCGACAGGATTGGCAAAAGCCGCTCCAGGTGTTGGCTCACGCCCGCCCCCTCACCACATCCAGCGTCTCGTCCACCAGCACTTCGCCGTCGCGGTACACCACGCGCATCACGCTGTCCGGATACGCGGTGTCGAAGGTCTGATACTGCCGCGTCACCAGGCGCTGGCCTTCGCGCACCAGATCGAGCACGCCGTCCTTGCTGCGCTTGCCGGGGTCGGTCACCGGGTCTTTGTAAATCGGCTGGAAGTACTCGCCCTCGGGACCGTCAATCAGCGCGGCGCTGGCCTTATAGGCAAAGCGTTGGGTGTCGCGGTCCACTTTTTGCAGCAGCGCCCCGCCCATGCCGAAGGTGACATTTTCGGTGGAGAAGCCGTCCACGATCAAGTTCTGCAAAATCTCGCGGATTGAGTCCTCGTCCACGCCGTCGCCCTGAATGACCCGCACGTGGTTGAGCAGCATGAAGCCCTTGCTGTTGGTGGTCGTGCCGAACTTGGCCGCCAGCGCGCGAACGGCCAGTCGCACCATCGCCGCCGGATCTCCGCTGTCGGGCCGTACCACCAGGGTTCCGCCGCTGTCGATGACCTGCTGGCGCAGCGTTTCACCCCAGTGAGTATTGATAGCGTATTTGAGGTCGTAACTGTCGCTTACCACCGCGTAGACGCCGCCGGGCTTGCCGAACTTCTCCACCATGTTGCGGTAGGCGTCGACCTCGTGTTCCTTACCCCAGCTGGTAATGGTGCTGTGCTCGGCGGCGGGAATGGAGAAGGCGGCGATGTCGGCCCCGTAGTAGTTGCGCCCAGTCCGCAGCGCTTCGAGCGTGTCACTGCCCTGAAAGTTAATGAGATGCGCCAGCCCGCCCAGGCCCGCGCTCTCGCGGCTTGATACGCCCCGGCTGCCGAAGTCGTGCAGCTTGAACGGCAGTTCCTCGGCGGCCCGGTCGGAGGTTTGCTCCAGCGCGGTCTTGAGAATCTCGCGCAGGTAGTAGCTCTGGGTGGCGACCGTGGTGGTGTACCAGACGCGCATCAGCATGGTTTCGAACCAGCCGGGCAGCCAGGACACTTCGGGGTCGGTGTTGGTGACGGTCATCAGGGCGTTGTGCACGGGCACGAGCATGCCCTCCGGCACGGCGCGGATTTCCAGCGGGAGCTTGCCGCCGTGCTTGTTG
Organism: Deinococcus alpinitundrae; assembly: GCF_009982895.1. Lineage (GTDB taxonomy): Bacteria > Deinococcota > Deinococci > Deinococcales > Deinococcaceae > Deinococcus > Deinococcus alpinitundrae. The sequence goes on from NZ_WXZL01000001.1 coordinate 314,422, forward strand.
ACGATGTGCATCCAGCCGTCATAGGGAAACGGCTCGCCGTGCGCGGTGATCAGCGCTCTGGCTTCCTCCACCATCTCGGCAGTGACGCGCACGCTCAGGGAACGCTTGAGGATGTACTGCAGGCCAAAGAATCGGGTGGCCGGGTAGCGTCCGCCGCGCGATTCCAGGTAGGAAAACAGCTTGCGGGTGCCTTTGGGGTATTGAAGAAAGTGGCTGGCCTTGTAGCTGTCGGTGTCGAGAATGATGTTGTTGTCGGCGAGGGGATTCATGGTGTGCTCCTTGTCTGTGGTGTGGAAGAGGACGATCAGCCGCGCTGCGCTGCGCCGTACTGCTTCACGAACTCCGGTTGCCTGTTTTCGATGGCCCCCGGACGGCAACTGCGGGTGAGATCAATGGCCTGCTGAGCGCCCAGGCCAGCCCGAATAAGTAAGCAGGCCGCCAGCGTGCCGGAGCGCCCCAGTCCGCCAAGACAATGCACCACGATGGTTTTTCCAGCTTGCAGCTCGGCGTACAGCTCGTCTACCAGGGCAGCGAAGGTGGTCGGGTCGCTGGGCACGTTTTGATCCACAATCGGGTAGCGGCGCACTGTCAGAGCGGCTTGCCGGGCCAGCTCGTCGTACTGGCCCATGCCGTAGCGCTCTCCCTCATCCTCCTCCATCAGATTGACCAGCAGGTCTACCTGCTCAGCTTTCAGCGCGGCGAAGTCGATGGCAAGGTCGCGCTGATGCACCACGCTGCTGAAGAGTGACGCGCCTTTCTTGCTCGGCGCAATCGTCAGGCCCAGGTGTCCAGGCCACAGCGGGGCGGCGGTCTTGTCCTCGATCCAGATGATCCGCATCGGGTTGTTCTGACTGGTCTGTACGCTGCTCATTGCCACACTCCTCCAAACGCCGTCGCGCAGCGCTGCAACTCGCCCGCATACTCGATTCGCGTCTGCCACTCCGCCGGAAACGCCCCCAGCCCTAAGTACGCCCCGGCAAACGTCCCGGCGAGGCAGGCCAGCGAGTCGCTGTCGCCTTTCGTGACGGCGGCGCGGCGCAGACTCTCCAGCGGGTCCGTCGGGGTCAGCAGGAAGCACAGCAGCCCGGTGGCGAGCGCTTCCTCGGCGATCCAACCTTCTCCGGTAAAGTCACAGGGGTCGGCGTCGTCAGAGATGCCGGAAGTGAGCGCGGCGTCCAGGCGGGCCAGCACGCCCAGGCACTCGTCCCAACCTTGTGAGGTGTAGGCCTGAGGACTGGAAGCCCCGTAGTGCTGCCAGAGATCGCCCAGCCATTCGGCGTGGTAGACCTTGCGCTGAGCCTGCGCGTAAGCCGTCAGCGCCCCTGGCAGCTGTGCGGGCGCAGTCCCCGAGATCAGCAACCAGATCGTCTGCGCGGTGAGGTCGGCAGCGGCCAGGGCAGTGGGATGGCCGTGCGTCAGGGCAGCTTGCAGCTGGGCCGCGCCCGCACGAATCCGGTCGTCGGCAATAAATCCTACCGGCTGCACCCGCATGTTGGCTCCGCAGCCCTTGCTCCCGGTCACGGTGGCGGTCTGCCACGCCCCACCGTGCTGCAAGTGATGGCAGGCGGTCAGACAGGTGTGGCCAGGAGCGCGGTTGTTCTCGGGATCATGGAGCCAGGCAATAAACTCGGCCCTCAGCGCCGTTTCCAGCGCGGCGGGCGTCTGTTCGGACGTGCCCAGCAGAGCGCGGGCCACCGCCAACATCATCTGGGTGTCGTCAGTGACGCGGCCCGCGTGAATGTCGGTGGGGCCGCTGGGCGCGAACGACTGTCGGATATGCGCCAGGCTGAGCATGAACTCGGTGGGTGCGGCCAGTGCGTCGCCGTAAGCTGCGCCGAAGAGAACGCCGCCGATCTGGTCTGGGATGGAGACATGGGGCATGGAAACTCCTTTGGGTGGGCCGTGGTTGCCAGGCAAACTGTTGTCAACCCCGCATCAGAAAGTGCTCGATGATGGCGTGGTGGTCTTCGAAGAACAACTCCGGCGACGAGAGCGCCTCGCTCAGCGGCAACCAGAAGGCGTCAGCGGCGTCACTGCCGGGCCGGAGTACCGGCAGTTGCCCGATGCCCAAATCGAACTGGAAAGCGTGCGAGACGGTGCGTCCCCGCAGGCTGCGGCCCGGATAATCGAACACCGCCTGCGAACGCTGGTACGCCGCCAGATCGCTGATCTGCAAGCCCGTTTCCTCCACCACCTCGCGGATGCAGGAGGCCAGCAGTGTCTCAGCAGTGTCCAGAAACCCGCCGGGCATCGCCAACCGCCCGCGCCCAGGTTGCTCGGCGCGCCGCACCACCAGCACATGTCCGCTGCGGATCACCACCGCGTCGGTGGTCACGAACACCACCGGGTACGGCGTGCCTGCCCAGGCTGCCCGGTAGTCCTGCACGTAGCGGTACTCGGCCTGCAACTCGGCAAAGTCGGGCGTCTGCCGGAAGCGCTCCAGAAACACCCACACGGCGGGCGGCACGATGCTCCGTACCCGTTCCAGATCGTCTTCGAAGTAGGCGCGGCGCACCTCAGTGGCGCTCAGCGAGCTCACCACATGCGTCGGCAGGAATTCCCAGGCCGGAAACGACCGCAGGTAATAGCTGCTCTCGTCCTTGAGGTGCCCGATCAGCGCCACGTCGCTGCTGCCGTGGGTGTGGGCCGCCACGCCGCGCTGCACCTCGCTGAGCCACAGCGACTCGTTGTAGTAGTAGTCGCGCACATGCACGAACAACACCCGGCTGGGCCGAATCCCCACCTCACGCAGCAACTCCACGATGACCGCTTGGCGCTCCTCGGCGGTAAACGGGTTCTTGGCGTTGCGGGCTGCCCGCGCCGAGCCGATCACCACGATCAGCTTTTGCACCTGCATCAGCGCTTCCTGCATCACCTCAAGGTGCGCGGCGTGTGGCGGCTCGAAGCGTCCGATATACACCCCGAAGGTGCGTCTGCGGGTACGTTGGGGGGAGGATGAATCACTCATGTCTCATAATCTAAATGACTATTTATGAGTTAAATGAGATCAAAAGGTGACATCCGCACCCGGATTTCTGCCTATCCACTCACCACTCACCCATCCCCCATCCTCCGCCATCTGGCCGATTCTGCCCTGACCTAATTTTGATAGCCTGATCGGATGCAAAGGCCCCGAGCCGCCCTGACCTTCATCCTCATCACCGCACTGATCGACATCATGGGCATCGGACTGATCATCCCGGTGCTGCCGCTGCTGATCAAGGAGCTGGCCGGGTCGGCAGCGGCAGGGGCGCGCTACATCGGCATCTTTACCGCCATCTACGCGGTCATGCAATTTGTCTTCGCGCCGATTCTGGGGACGTTGTCAGACCGCTATGGCCGCCGCCCGGTGCTGCTGCTGAGTCTGCTCGGTATCGGGCTGGATTACCTCCTGCTGGCCTTTGCGCCCACGCTGTGGTGGCTGTTTCTCGGGCGGGTCGTCGCGGGCATCACCGGAGCCAGCCTGACCGTCGCCAACGCCTACATCGCCGACGTTTCCGCGCCCGAGGACCGCGCCAAGAACTTCGGCAAGCTGGGAGCGACTTTCGGGGTGGGCTTCATCCTGGGACCGGCGCTGGGCGGCTTGCTGGGTGACTACGGCCTGCGGGTGCCGTTCATGTTCGCCGCCGGGCTGGCGCTGCTCAACATGCTCTACGGCTACTTCGTGCTGCCGGAATCGCTGCCGCCCGAATCGCGCGGTGTGCGCCTCAGCCGCCAGGACCTCAATCCCTTCAAGCCGCTCGCGGCGCTGGCCCGCTACCCGCTGATCCTGAAGATGGCCGGTGCCTTGATCGCGCTGGGGTTGGCTGGGCAGACCATCTTCTCCACCTGGGTGCTCTACACCGAGGGCGTGCTGGGCTGGAGCCCACTGCAAAACGGTCTGGCGCTGGCAGTCTTCGGCTTGATGACAGCGGTGGTGCAGGGCGGCCTGATCAGCATCTCGGTGCGCTGGCTGGGCGAGCGCCGGGCCATTGTGCTGGGTCTGACGATGGGCCTGATCGAGATGCTGGTGCTGGCCTTCGCCAAGACCTCACTGCTGCTGTACATCTCGCTGGTGGCGGGCGCACTCGGCGGACTGGCCGGTCCCACCTTGCAGGGCATCATCAGCCGCCAGGTCGGCGAGTCCGAGCAGGGCAAGGTGCAGGGTGCACTTACCGCCGTCAACAGTCTGGTGGGCGTGGTCGGGCCGCTGCTGGCCACCTGGGTCTACGCCTACTTCAACGGCGGCGGCGCGGCCTTCAAACTGCCGGGCGCGGCGTTTCTGATGGGCGCGTTCTTCTCGCTGATCGGCCTGCTGCTGGCCTGGAATGCCCTGCGCCACCTCCCCGCCCCGCCCGAAGCGGTGAGCACCGAAACCGCGCCCGCCAATCCGGCGTGAGGGCCGGCCGGGCGGCAGCTTCTCACGCCCGCGCCCTACACTCAGCCCCGATGATCCGCTTCTGGCGCACCCGGCTGTGGAAGGAAGCCGCCTTGCCGCTGCTGCTCCTGTGGCTCGTCTCCACCTTCGGCCTGACGATCGCCCGCGTGGACGGCAACAGCATGAATCCGACGCTGCACACCGGCCAGGGCATGCTGCTGCTCAAATTTCCGCGCTGGGGCCACGCCTGGCGGCTGACGGCCCTGCCCTACCGGCGCGGCGACGTGGTGATCTTCAAGGCTCCGCCGGGAAGCGAGTACGCCTGGGAAACGCTGGACGTGCTGGGACGCTGGAGCCTGCGCCACCGGCCTTACAACATCAAGCGGGTGGTGGGCCTGCCCGGCGATGCGGTGGAAATCATCGGCGGCCAGTTGCGGGTCAATGGGCGGGCGGTGGCCGATACGCATGCCAGCGGCCCCGCCGCCCAGGACGAGGCCGCTGTGCAGGTGCCACCCAACACCCTCTACGTGCTGGGCGACAACCGCCTGCTGGCCGAGAGCGTGGATTCGCGCTTCTACGGCCCCGTCAGCGTCAGCGACGTGGCGGGCACGGCCAATCTGAGCCTGTGGCCGCCGGAGCGGGTGGGCGGGCCGTAAGCCAGGGGCTCAGTTGGAGTGGCCCGCACTGGCCGCCGCGTCGTTCTGTTCGTCTTCCAGCGCCTTGTAAGCGCAGGCCGCCGCCAGCACAGCCAGGGCCAGCGGCACCCCGCCGATCTGAATGTTCACGTCCTTGCCGTCGAAGGTGCCGCCGATGCGCCCGGTCAGGTGCTGGCCGCCCAGCGTCAGGTTCAGGTCCTTGCCGTCCAGGCGGCCCGAGAAGCGGCCCTGGGCGCGGTTGCCGCTGATCTCGAGGCGCACGTCGTCGCCGTCGATGCGCCCGCCGAGGCGCACCTGCACGTGCGAGTCGCTCACCTCGCCGTCCGCGTCGAAGCCGCCGAAGTGGCCGCCGATCCGCCCGCTGACCTGATCGCCCCTGAGCCGCACGTCGATGTCCTTGCCGTTGAAGGTGCCGCCGATGCGTCCGTGCAGTCTCTCACCGTCCCAGTCGGCGTGAATGTCGTAGCCCTGGGTCAGGCCGCCGATGCGTCCGTTGAACTCTGCCATGCCCACAGTCTGACAACGTTCTGGCCCCGGTAGGCACGCGGCGTCTGAAGTCAATCTGAATCGTCTTCCCGCGCTTTGCAGGCATCCATCACGGCCAGCACCAGCGGCACCTCAGCGGGCGAAGCTCAGTGGCGGGTACGTCACGACCTCGGCGATGCCCTGCGCGTCGAGGCGGGTGATAAAGCCCGCGCCGGGGATGTAGGCCATGGCGCTGTCGATGTCGAGGCACTGCCGACCCGCGTAGGGCAACGGCGCGCCGGGTTCCTCGCCCTGGCTGCCGAGCAGCAGATTGATGGGCGTGTGGCCGTGAACGACCCGCTCGCTGCCGAAGGTGTCCATCACTCGCCGGATGAGCGGCCCGCCCTCCGGACTGGCAAAGGCCATGCGCGCGGCGAAGGCGCTCAGGAATTCCTGCCAGACTTTGGGGTCGCTGGAAGCGAGTTTGGCCGCCACCTTGGCGTTGACTTCCGGCACGCTGCGGCCCAGCTTGAGGTACATGGCGCTGTCGGCGTGCTGCATCAGCCAGGGACCGACCCGCAGCATGGCTGGGCGCTCCGAGAGCCAGCCGAGGTCACCGGGTTCGATGCGGGCCATGTCGCGCGGCTGGCCGCCATTGCTGTGCCAGTACTCGTAAAAGCCCAGATCGTCGCGGGGGTCTTTCTGGCGAAACAGCATCGCGGCCAGAAACATCACCTCGTGGTTGCCGAGCAGCGCATCGACCCGCCCCCCCACCAGCGTGGCCTGGCGCTGCAAGGTGCGCACCAGTCGCATCACGCCCGCGCCGTCCTCGCCCCGGTCGAGGTAATCGCCCAGAAACACCAGATGCGCCTCACCGCCGCGCCACGAGCCGTCGAAATCGGTGAGGCCCGCACGCAGCAGCAGCAGCTTGAGCTTGCCCAGCGCACCATGGATATCGCCCACCACCCAGAGGGTCTCCGACATCGGCAGGATGTTCGGGGGCGCGCTGGGCCTGGGCGCTGGTCCGTTGCCAGGCGAGCTAATCACGGAACTCTTCCGGCCCGCCGGGGGCCTCGGGGGGCGCGGGCAACTCACGCCAGCGGGTCATGCGATCGGTGATGTCCTGCTGAATGTCGGCGATGCGGTGCTCCAGACGGCCCCGGTTGGCGTCGAGTTCGAACCTCAGCCGCATGATCTCCTCGACGCCCGCCAGATTGACGCCGAGTTCCTGGGTCAGGCGGCGGATCTCGCGCAGGTGCTCGATATCGCGCTCGGAATACAGCCGGGTCTTGCCGCTGCTGCGCCCCGGACGAATCAGGCCCTTGCGCTCGTAGAGCCGCAACGTCTGCGGATGCATGTCCACCAGTTCGGCGGCAATGCTGATCACATACACAGGCCGGTCCTGGGCGCTGAGCGGCTGGCCCGGCGCGGGCAGCGGCTGGGCCACCTGGGCGCGGATCTCGTTCTCGATGCGCTCGATCTCCTGCTCGAACTCGTCTTGCATGTCGTCGAGTTCGTGCTGCAACCGCATGACTTCCTCGACACCCGCCAGATTGACACCGAGTTCCTGAGTCAGGCGGCGGATCTCGCGCAGATGCTCGATATCGCGCTCGGAATACAGCCGGGTCTTGCCGCTGCTGCGCCCCGGACGAATCAGGCCCTTGCGCTCGTAGAGCCGCAACGTCTGCGGATGCATGTCCACCAGTTCGGCGGCAATGCTGATCACATACACGGGACGTTGCTTGGTGTCGGAGGCCATCGGTTCCTTGAGTATACGTCAGGCAGATTGTGTGATTGGGACGAAGTGTGTCATCTGCCGCTGGGGGGTATGGGCCGGGCCGGGCCGCTAGACTGCCCAGATGATCGGAATTATCGGCGCGATGCAAGAAGAAGTGGCGCTGCTCATCGGCGACCTCATAGACCACCGCCAGCAGCTCTCGCCGGGCGTGACCCTGCACAGCGGCGTGCTGGGCGGCCACCCGGTCCTGATCACCGAGGGCGGCATCGGCAAGGTCAACGCGGCCATGACCACGGCGGCCCTCATCGCGGCGGGAGCGACCCAGGTCATCTTTACCGGGGTAGCGGGCGGGGTGCATCCCGAGTTGCGGGTGGGTGACATCGTGGTGAGCACCGATTGTATCCAGCACGACGTGGACGTGACGGCGCTGGGCTACGAACTGGGTGTGGTACCGGGCGAGTCGCTGAGCTGGGAAGCCGACGGCGCGCTGCGCGACCTGGCGCTGGAAGCCGCCCGCGAACTGGAGGGCATCCGGGCGGTGGAGGGGCGGATTGCCAGCGGCGATCAGTTCGTGGCCTCGCGCGAGAAGGTGCAGTGGCTGTGGCAGACCTTCGGGGCGGCCTGCGCCGAGATGGAGGGCGCGGCGGTGGCCCAGGTCTGCGCCAAGCACGGCGTGCCGTTCGTCGTGATCCGCTCGGTGAGCGACACCGCCGACCACGACGCCCAGGTGGATTACCGCGAGTTCATGCCACTGGTGGCCCGCCACGCCAAGCAGGTGGTGCGCGGCATGCTCGCGCGCCTGAGCGACCAGACCAGCGCTTGAGCGCTTCGCCGTTGCCCACCTCGCGGCCACCTGCGGCCCTTTCGCCGCTGGCCGCCTGGTTGCTGGGGCTGGGGCTGCTGATGGGCTTCGCGGCACTAGGCGAGGGTCTGGCCCGGCTGCTCAGGGTGCCGGTGCCCGGCCCGGTGCTGGGGTTGCTGCTGCTGTGGCTCGCGCTGGGGCTGGGGGTGGTGCGGCTGAGCTGGCTGGAGGGCGCGGCAGATCACCTGCTGGGCGTGCTGGGGCTGCTGTTCGTGCCCGCGACGGTGGGCTTTACCGATTACCTCAGCGCTGGGGCCGCCTGGGGGCTGTGGCTGCTGGTGATGCTCACCGGGCTGCTGGCCGGGGCGGGCGTCACGGGGCTGATCGCCGCGCGCTGGCTCAAGTCGGAGCAGCAGGCATGATCTGGCTGGCCCTGACCATCACGGCCTTCGTGCTGGGGTTGTGGGCACAGACGCGCTGGCGCAGCCCGCTGATCAACCCCACCCTGATCGCCACCTTGATCGTTGCCCTGGCGCTGCTCCTGAGCCGCACGCCCTATCCCGAGTACACAGCGCAGGCGCGTCCCCTCTCGCTGCTGCTGTCTCCGGCAGTGGTGGCGCTGGCCGTGCCGCTCTACCGCCAGCGGGCGCTGCTGACCCGCCAGGGACCGGCCCTGATCGTGGGTAGCCTGGCCGGAACCCTGACGGCGGTGGGGCTGGACACTTGGCTGCCCAGAATGCTGCACCTGAGCACCGAGGCGCAGCGCGCACTGATCACCGCGCCCGCGACCAGCGGGGTGGCGGTGGTTCTGGCCGAGTACACCGGAGCGCCGCCCACCCTGGCCGCGACCCTGGCCGTCCTCTCGGGGCTGATCGGCGCGGTGGTGCTGCCGCCCTTTCTGACCTTCATCGGGGTGCGCCGCCCGCTGGCACGCGGCCTGGCCATGGGCAGCGTGGCGCACGGCATCGGCACCGCCCGCGCCCGCGAGGAGGGCGAGCAGGTGGGCGTGGCCAGCAGCATCGGCATGGGTCTGGCGGCGCTGCTGATCAGCGTGTTGGTGGCGCTGCTGAGCCGGTAACGAGGACCACTGAACCTGACTTTGCCCTGGCCTGACCTTTACCCCCCTCCAATCTTTCCCGGACCCGGTCTGATGGGCGAGCGCACTACCTTACGCCTCATGAAGATTGCAGTGATCGGAGCGGCGGGCGGCGTGGGGCGGCATGTGGTGAGTCAACTGAGTCAGGCGGGCCATGACATCCGGGCACTGGTCCGCACCCAGGAACAGGCCGATATGCTCAGCTTGCACGGCGCAAATCCCATCATGGGCGATTTGACGGGCGAGTGGACGCAGGTCCTCGACGGCGCGGACGCGGTGGTGTGGGCGGCGGGCGCGGGCACGAGCGGCAACTTTCAGGCCATCGACGGCGACGCCCTGGTAAAGGTGGCCGACACCCTGGTTCAGCAGGGCCCTAGGCGCTTGGTGGTGGTGTCGAGCATGGGCGTGGACCGTCCCGAACAGATGCCGCCGTTTCTGATACAGGTGCTCAAGGTCAAGGCCGTTTCGGACGCCCACGTGCAGCACAGCGGACTGGACTTCACCATCGTGCGCCCCGGCGGGCTGAGCAACGAGCCGGGCAGCGGACAGATCACACTGGGCCGCCAGGTGCAGGGGGGCCAGATTCCCCGCGAGGACGTGGCCCGCGTGGTCGTGGCCTGCCTAAACGCGCCGGGCAGCCTCGGCCAGACTTTCGAGATCACCTTCGGCCCGACTCCGGTGGGCGAGGCGGTGGCGTCACTGCCGGTCTCCTCCTAGACTGGGGGTATGTCCTCGCCACTCATCAGCGCCCCTGAACTGCTCCAGTGCCTCGGCGACCCCGATCTGCGCGTGCTCGACACCCGCTACGCGTTGGCTGATCCGCTGTCGGGTCGGCTGGCCTACCTGGGCGGACATGTGCCGGGCGCGGTGTTCGCCGACCTGGAAACCGACCTCAGCGGTGAGGTGCGCCCGGACGGCGCGGGGGGCCGTCACCCGCTGCCCGATCCCGAGACGCTGGCGAGCTGGCTGGGCGCGCAGGGCATCGGTGACGACCACTGGGTGGTGATCTACGACGATCCCAGCAGCGGCCAGGGCTTTTACGCCGCACACGCTTGGTGGCTGCTGGGGTGGCTGGGCCATACGCGAGTGCAGGTGCTCGACGGCGGCTGGCCTGCTTACCTGGCGGCGGGCGGCGCGGTGAGTACCGAGGAGGCCGCGCACCCACCCGCCAGCTTCACGCCGCAGGTACAGGCGGACTGGCTGGCGAGTGCCGACGAGGTGGCCACGCTGCCCGGCACGGTGTCGCTGCTCGACTCGCGCGCTGCCCCACGCTACCGGGGCGAGACAGAACCCATCGACAGCAAAGCCGGGCACATTCCCGGTGCCGTCAACCTCGACTGGGCGGGCGGGCTGAACCCAGACGGCACATTCAAGGCTGCCGCCGAGCAGGCCGGGCGCTTTCCGGCGGGCGACGTGGTGCTTTACTGCGGCAGCGGTGTATCGGCCTCGGCCAATCTGCTGGCGCTGGCGCTCACCGGGCGCATACCGGGACCGACCACGCGCCTCTACGCCGGGTCGTGGAGCGACTGGATCAGCGACGACGCCCGGCCGGTGGCGACCGGCGAGGATTGAGTTCGTTCTTACTGCCAGCCTTCCAGCAGCGCCCGCAGCGCTCCGGTCACCTCCACCGGGCGGCGGGTCAGGCGGTCCACATAAACATGCACGAAATGGGCCGCTGCCGAGGCCGTCTGCTCACCCTCGCGGAAGATGGCCAGCTCATAGCGCACACTGCTGCGGCCCAGATGGGCGACCCGCAGGCCCGCGCTGAGCGGCTCCGGAAACGCCGCCGCCTGAAAGTAGACGCAGCCGGTTTCCACGACCAGCCCGATCATCTCACCGGCCTGGATATCGAGCACCCCGGCCCCGATCAGATGGGCGTTGACCGCCGTATCGAAGTAGCTGTAGTAGGTGGCGTTGTTGACATGGCCGTACACGTCGTTGTCGGCCCAGCGGGTCTGGAGGGCCGTGAACACCCGGTAGTCGGCGCGACTGGGCGGTGGACGAGGTGACATGCGGAAAGTCTAGAGCGTTTGTTCGTTGCGCTGCCCGAGAAAAGCGCCCAGCCGACGCCGCGCGTGCGTGTAAAGCATTGGAGAGAAGGAGGAGTTGAGCGTGCTTCCAGCTCAGGCGTCTCTTTGGACAACTGCCCTCAGGCCTGGCTGCGCCGCCCGGACGTGAACGACAGGCAACTTTATCGTCAACGGCTCCAGTCTCTGACAGCAGGGTGAGAAAACAGCAGGGTCCGTCTGCACCCGGTCTCGAACTGCCGGTCATGCCGGTTGTGCTACTTCTGAAGGGTGAAGCGTCCCGTCCTCCTGACTGCCCTGCTGCTTATCACCGGCTGGTGGCCCGGCATGCTGGCCGCCAACCTGCCGCCCACCTCGGCCAGCGACGCGCCGCTCTCCGGGGTGCCGACGCCCGCCGACATCGACGCCGCTGCCCTGAAGGTGGCCGAGACGCTCGACGGCGTGCTACGAAACTGCCCCGCCGCTTACACCCCCATCGGCACGCCGGGCAAGCGCTGCGTGGGTGTGGCGGGCGAGGTGGAGACGGTGCGCGCTCAGCTCGGCGCGGCCCTGGGCGCGGACCTCTACGGTGTGTGGCGTAGCCGCGACGACCAGCGCACGGTGTTCAACTGGCTCAAGATGCCCAGCGGCACGGTGTATCTGCGCGTTGCCGGCGACGAGGCGGCCAGCGGGCGCAGCCTGGTGTACCTCGACGCACCCACCGTGCCTGCCGCCGCCCTGACGCCCCAATCGACCAAGCAGCCGACCCCACAGGCGACGACTCCAGCAGCCAGTTCGCCCGCCGCCAAAGTAGCCACCGCCGCGCCGCCCGTGTCCAAAACCTCCACCTTTCAGGCGACCTCGCCCAGCGCCAACGGCAGCGCCCCCCGAAAGGCGGTGCCAGCGCCCCCCATTAGCGGCCCGGCCTTCCGCCGCACGCTGCAACTGGTGGCCCCGCGCCTCAACGGTCCCGACGTGCGCGCGGCCCAGAACCGCTTGATCGCCCTGACCCTCAGCGGCACGGGCGGTCAGGGCGACGGCTGGTACGGCCCCAACACCGCCAAGACGGTGCGCGACTTCCAAGGTGCCAACCAGCTCAAAGTGACGGGCGTCATTGACCGGGCCACCTGGAATGTCCTCTTCTCGCCGGACGCCAGGAAGTTCAGGGCGGAGAAATAAACCTGGAACGGACGCCGACTCGAACCGTTTCAGAGAACGGGTGAGAACTGACCGAGCGGGCAGGCGGACTCAAGGGCGTCTGCTGTGCTCAGGACCGGGAGGAGCAAACCCGGAATCTGTATGAGCGGACACAGCGGCCCGGCCCGTGCGCTACACTCCCTATCCGATGTTCAAACCCCTCTCCTCTCCGCGCAGCCAGCCGCAGCCAGGCCACCGCTACGATGTGGCCGTCGTCGGCGCGGGCCTGGCGGGCAGCGAACTGAGCTGGCGGCTGGCCCGCGCGGGCCAGGACGTTCTGCTGGTGTCGCAGGCGCTCGACCACCTCGGCAACCTGTATCAGCCGGATGTGGCCGGAGCCGACTTTCCGGCGGGCAGCTTGCTGGCCCAGGTCAAGCAGCAGATAGCCCCCGACACTGACGGCTGGGTGTTTCACTGCCGCCTCAAGGCCGAGATTGAGCGCACGGCGGGTATTCATCTGCTGCAATCCTGTGTGACTGAACTCAATGAACTGCCGGGCGAGGTGCAGCTCTCCAGCTGGGAGGGCCCGACACTGCGGGCCGGGGCGGTGGTGATGGCGGTGGGCGCGTTTCTGAAGGGCCGGCTCCTGATCGGCGAGACGATGGAGGAAGCTGGGCGGCTCAGTGAGGTCGCCTACGACTTTCTGGCCGACGATTTGAGCGCCCACGGTCTTTACCTGACCTACGCTTCCGGCCAGGCCCACAGCCGCGCCGACGCGCCCGACTACGAGGTGCGGTTCCAGATTCTCGCGCCGGGAGAACTGGACGGCTTCCGGGTGCGGCGCATGGACAACGTGTATGCGCTGGGCCGCTGCACGCCGGGCGACCACACGTATGCCTCGGTGCTCACCGACGCGGCGAGTTTGGCCGCTGAGTTGCTGGCAGGCGGACTGCCGGAGAGTGAAGCGTGATCATGCGCCTGGGCGAGTTCCATTTTCCCGACACGGCCCGCCGCCTGTATCCTGAGACGCCGGATTTGCCCTGGGTGCTGGAAATCGGCTTCGGTGACGGGCGCTTCTGGCCCGAGTACGCCCGCACCCAGCCGCAAGCACCCAACTACCTGGGGGCCGAACTCAGCGGCCAGAGCCTGCTGAAAGCGGCGCGGAGGCTGCGGCTCTCCGGTCTCAGCAACGCCCACCTCACCAAGTTGCCCGCCCTGCCACTGCTGCGCGAGGTCGTTCCGGCGGGTGCGCTCAGCGCTATTGTCGTCAACTTTCCCGATCCCTGGCCCAAGGCCGAGCACCAGGACCACCGCCTGCTGCGCGCCGGGTTCTTTCGCCTAGCCGCCAGCCGCCTGAAGCCCGGCGGGGCCGTGCTGCTGACCACCGACCACGACGAGTATTTCGACTTCGCGCTGCAGGAGGCCCAACTCAGCGGCGTGATGCGCCCGGAGCAGGGCGAGCCGCCCGCCGCCGCCCTGCACACCAAGTACGCCCTCAAGTGGCAGGGGCTGGGCCTCAGAGCGCAGCATGTGCGCTTCGTGGCAACGGCCCAACCGGCTGTGCCGCACGGCGACCTCAGCCACTTTCCCGCCGCCCTGCCGGCTCAGCATTCTTCCCTGGAGGACGCCCACGTGCCCCACGCCATTCTGGAAAGCCTGCCTCCCGGCACCGACTTCAGCACCCTGTTCGACGCCTTCGAGCGCCGGGCGGTGCGCGTTCCCGGCCCAGACGCTGCTGCGGGCACCGCCGTTTTGCTCGACGCCTACCGCAGCCTCAGACGCGACGAGTTCACGGTACTGGCGCACGTGGTGGAGGGCGAACTGACCCAGGAAGTGCTGATCAACGTGACGCTGCGTGCTGAAGGCTCGCTGCTGGTACGGCTCGGCAAATTCGGCGGCCCAATCATCACTCCGGGCGTCAAGGCGGCGGTGGGCGCGCTCAGCGAGTGGCTCGTCGAGCGCGGCAGCGTGGTGCGGCATCTGGGATATTGACTTCGGCTTCCCGTCCAGGTCAGTTTCGTTTGGGCCAGATTCGGGTATACTGATTCTGTGATCAGCTTAGCGTCGTCCAGTTCACCGATTCTCCCCTGCTGCCCCAGTCGGGAGCGCGGCGTATGACCGACGCCAAGGTCGGCGGAGACAAGCGCCCGCCCAAACGCCCGGCCCGGCCCCGCGCCAAGCAGGCCGAGGCGAAGCCCGTAGCGGAGCCAAGCGGCCCAGCTCCGTCTCCCGCGCCCTCCCAAGGAGACCCGGCCAGAGGGAAGAGCGCCAGGGCGACCAGCCCGGCTTCCCCGACGAGTCCACGGCCCAGAGCGGCCCGCTCCAGTGCCGCCAGCCGCAGCCGCGCGGCGACGGGTCCTGGCCTGAGCGACTGGCTGAGCCTGGGCCTGACCCTGCTGCTGGTCACGGCGGCCGCCGCCCTCTACCAGTGGCGCGGCGAAGCGCAGCTGAATCCTGCGCCCGCCGCCCACAGCCAACCCGCTTCCGGCACGCGGTGAAGCCCGAGTCTGCCCTCCCTCACTGCGCCGCGTGGCCCGTGCGCCGTAAACTGACGCCGTGAGCGCCATTTATCAGCGGGCCAGACCGATCACCTGGGAACAGGTGGTGGGCCAGGAACATGTCAAGGACGTGCTGCGCTCGGCGCTGGAGGCGGGCCGGGTCGGTCACGCCTACCTGTTCTCGGGACCGCGCGGCGTGGGCAAGACCACCACGGCCCGCTTGATCGCCATGACCGCCAACTGCCAGTCGCCCGGCAAGAAGCCCTGCGGCGAGTGCGAGAGCTGCCTGAGCGTACGCGCCGGAAACCACCCCGACGTGCTGGAAATCGACGCAGCCAGCAACAACAGCGTCGACGACGTGCGCGATCTGCGCGAGAAGGTGGGCTTGTCGGCCATGCGCGGCGGCAAGAAAATCTACATTCTGGACGAGGCGCACATGATGTCGCGGGCCGCCTTCAACGCGCTGCTGAAAACGCTTGAAGAGCCGCCCGAACACGTGATTTTTATTCTGGCGACCACCGAGCCTGAAAAGATCCTGCCGACCATCCTGTCGCGCTGCCAGCACTACCGCTTCCGGCGGCTGACCGCTCCGGAGATCGCCGGAAAACTGGCCGGGCTGGTCACGCAGGAAGGCGCGCAGGCCGACGAGGACGCCCTGAACCTGATCGGGCGATTGGCCGACGGTGCCATGCGCGACGGCGAGAGCCTGCTGGAGCGGATGCTGGCTGCCGGACAGGTCATCACCCGCAGCGGCGTCGAGGCGGCGCTGGGGTTGCCGCCCTCCGAGCGGATGCGCGAGATGACCCGCTCGCTGGTCAACCTCGACGCCGGGCCGCTGCTGGCCGGGGCGGCAGCGCTTTACCGCGACGGCTACGCGGCCCGCACGGTGGTCGAGGGGCTGGTCACGGCACTGGGCGAAGCGCTGCACGCCGAGCTGGGGCTGGAAGGCGAGAAGCTCAACGGTGCCGAGGTGCCCCGTCTGCTGCGCTTACAAGCCGCGCTTGACGCTCAGGAAGCCCGCTTCAGCCGGGGAGCCGATCAGCTCAGCCTGGAGCTGGCCCTGACCCACGCCCTGATCGCGGGCGAGGGCGTCGGCAGCGCACCCGCCGCGCACGCGCAGCCCAGAAGCGGCGCAGCGGGACTCAGCGCTGCCGACGCCGCGCGCCTCTCGCGACTCGAACAGGACGTCCGGGCACTTCAAGCGGCTGGGGCAGGCACCGGGAGCCGCGCACCCCTGGCCGACCCCGCCGAGTCGAGTCCGGGCAGCCGTACCTCCGCTTCGACCGGCACCCCAGCTCCGGTGGCGGAACGCGCTGCCGTACCGCGTGCTTCCGTCCCGGCTCCAGCCGCTGCCCCAAGCGGCAACTGGGCCGACGTGATCAATCTCGCCAAGATGCAGATGCGGGCCTTTCTCAAGCCTGCCCGGATGCACGCCGAAACCGGGTATGTCAGCCTCAGCTACGACGCACGCGGCAAGTTTCACGCCACCCAGGTCTACCAGAAATTCGACGAGGTCGGCGCGCTGGTCTTGCGGGTCTTCGGCCCGGTGGTCTTCGAGCTGATCTCGCCCGACCACAACCGCAAGCTGAAACTGGGCGGGCCGGACAGCGCGGGGGCCAGCTTCGCGCCCGTGTCTGAGGCCCCGCACACAGCTGAACCCGCTCTCCGCCCTGCGCCTGCCGAAGCCCAGGCCGTATCCGCTCAGGCCCTCTCTGGGCAGAGAGGCGCGCAGGTCGCCGCCCAGCCCGTTCAGGCGATCCCCGACTTCGCGCCCAGCGGACGCCGCAGCCCCGCCACCAGCCCCCGCAGCGCCACGCTGACCGCGCCCGAGCCAAGTCTGCCCGATGTGCTGGCCGACCCGGTGCCCGATCTGCCCGACTTCGAGCCGACCGTTCGCACCCCGCGCCCCGCACCCGCCAGCACCGGAACGGCCCGGCCTGAGCCGATCCGTCCCGAACCCTTTCCGCCCTCGCCGGACGACGCCGCACCCGCGCCGCTGCCGGACCGGGCCAGGCCCGCCCAGCGCCATGCTGCTGACTCGGTGGCCGCGCCGCCCAGCACCAATCCCCTGCCGGAAACGGCGCCGCCGACGTCTCACGAGCGCGAACTCTACATTCCGCTGGAGCCGATCAGCCAGGAACCCGATTGGGACGACCTGGGCGGCCCGGTGGCGCTGAGCAGCGCGGCCAGAACAACCGGCCAACCCGCCCCCCCAGATCAGGCGGTTCAGTCCGCACAGACAGCTCAGCCGGTTGCGAGCCTCCAGAGCGTGCCCGAACGCGCCCCCCTGCCGAACCGCCCGAAGACCGCGCCCACCAAGATGGCCAGCGCCCCGGCAGGTGACGTGCGCGCCCACCCCAACTACCTCGAAGTCACCCGGCTCTTTTCAGGGCGGGTCAAGGAGATCGGCAAGGTCAAGAAGGTGGCGGTGGCTGAAACCGACAGCGAGGGCGAAGACACGGTGGATGAAGTGGACGGCGCGGCGCAGGCCTGAAACACCCCTCGACTGGTCCACCTCAACCTCCTCTTCATTTCCTCTTGGTCTGGGCGGGTTTGTGTGCGCTTCCCTCGCTTCCCTCACGGCCCGGCGTCGTACCGTGGAGGCATGACGTTTCCGCCTGAGTCGCCCGCCCCCGCCACTTCTCTCACGGCCCACTCGGACGCCCTCTTCGGGCGCGCCCAGCGGGTCATTCCCGGTGGGGTCAACTCGCCGGTCAGAGCCTTCAAGTCGGTGGGCGGCAATCCGCGCTTCATCGCCCGCGCCGATGGGGCCACATTCACCGACGCCGACGGTCAGACGTATCTCGATTACATCGGCTCCTGGGGACCGATGATCCTGGGTCACAACCACCCAGCCGTGCGGCAGGCCATTCAGGACGCCCTGCCCTTCGGCACCAGCTTCGGCGCACCCAACGAGCGCGAGGTGCTGCTGGCCGAACTCGTCACCCGGCTGACCGGCACCGAGAAGGTCCGCTTCGTCAGCAGCGGCACCGAGGCGACCATGAGCGCCCTGCGGCTGGCGCGCGGCTTTGTCGGCCAGCATGAACCGGCCCGCAAGTACACCCTCAAGTTTCGGGGCAACTACCACGGCCACGCCGACGCCCTGCTGGTGGAAGCGGGCAGCGGGCTGATGACCAACGCAGCGGCGCTGGGCGGGGCCGCGCCGAGCAGCGCTGGGGTGCCGCCCGAGTACGCCGCGCTGACCCTGGTGGCCGAATACAACGACGCGGCGGGTCTGGACGACCTGATGGCCCAGCGCGGCCATGAGATCGCCGCCGTCATCTTCGAGCCGGTGGTCGGCAACGCGGGCGTGCTGATTCCCCACGCCGACTTTCTGGCAGCCCTGCACCGGGTCAAGGCGGCGGGTGCGCTCCTGATCGCCGACGAGGTGATGACCGGCTTCCGGCTTTCGCTCGGCGGGGCGACGGGGCTGCTTGGTCTCAAGCCCGACCTGACCTGCTGGGGCAAGATCATCGGCGGCGGCCTGCCGGTGGGCGCATACGGCGGCAGAAGCGAGATCATGGATTTCGTTTCGCCCCTCGGTCCGGTGTACCAGGCCGGAACGCTGAGCGGCAATCCGCTGGCGATGGCGGCGGGCCTGGCGACCCTGAGTGAGCTGGAGCGCGACCCCAGCATCTACAAACGGCTGGAGCGCTACACCGCCGCGCTGGGAGCCGGGCTGAGCGATCTGGCGTCCCAGGCGGGCGTGCCGCTCACTGTCAACACCATCGGCAGCATGCTCACCGCCTTTTTTCTGGAAGGCGAGGTGCAGCACTACGGCCAGGCAGCGCGCGCCGACACCGCCGCCTTCGGCCAGTGGTTCAGGGCCATGCTCGCCGGGGGCGTCTACTGGGCCCCCTCGCAGTTCGAGAGCATCTTCGTCTCGTCGGCCCACACCCCTGCCGACCTCGACTTTACCCTCAGCGCCGCCCAGCGCGCCTTTGCCCACCTCAAGGAGCCCGCATGACTATCCTGACCGACCCCAAAGACATCATGCAGGTGCTCGAAGACAGCAAGTCGGTGGCGGTCATCGGCTTTCACCCCGATGAGGTCAAGGCCGCCCACTACGTGCCGGAATACCTGGACCGGCAGGGCTACAAGGTGTACGGCGTCAATCCGGCGCTGGCCTCGCGCCACGTTTCGGCCTTCAATCACCCGGTGGTCGCCAGCCTCGCTGAACTGAACGTGCCGATCGATGTGGTCGAGGTGTTCCGGCGCAGCAACAGGGTGCGCGAGCATCTGCCTGACATTCTGGGCATGAATCCGCTGCCCAAGGTGGTCTGGTTGCAGCTCGGCATCCGAGACGACGCGGTGGCCGCCGAGCTGAGCGCGCGCGGCATCATGGTGATTCAGGACCGCTGCATGCTGAGCGACCACCGACAGTATTTGTAGCCAGGCGCGAAGTTACAGCAGTCCGGTGCGTGCGCCCTTGGCCCGGCGGTAAAGTTGCGCCGGGCGGCCCACCCCACTGCGGCGCTCGCCGCTGGGCGTCAGGATGCCCTGGGCCAGCAGCCGCTTGCGGAAGTTGCGCTTGTCGAGCGCCTTGTCGAGAATCGCTTCGTGAACGCCCTGTAACTCGGGCAGGGTGAAGGTTTCCGGCAAGAATTCCAGCGCCAGGTTGGCGTATTCGAGCCGCAGTTGCAGTCGCTTGATGGCCCGGCCCAGAATCACGGCGTGATCGAAGGCCAAGGGCGGCGGCGCGTGCGCCGGAAACCAGTCGGCGTGCAGGGTAGTGGCCCCGCCCATCACATGCACGGTGCCGTGCGGCAGCACCGCCAGATGCGCCACGCTGACGATTCGCCCGCGCGGGTCGCGACCAATCGCCCCGAAAGTGTAGAACTGCTCCAGGTGGCGCGGCTCCAGCTCGATGCTGGTCTCGTCGCGCAACTCGCGCAGGGCGGCCTCGTGCAGTTCCTCGCCGACATGCACGAAGCCGCCGGGCAGCGCCCAGGTCTGCAGGTGCGGCAGGGTGGCACGCTCGATCAAGAGGGCATGCAGGCAGCCCTCATGAATGGCGAAGGCCGCCACATCCACCGCCAGCCCAACCTGGGTGGCCTGCGGCGGCAGACTCAGCGTCACGGCCCGCCCAAAGACGGCGCGAACCGAACGGCGGACCGGGCCAGCAGCGCAGCGGGGATAAGTGTATCCATGACACCTTCACTTTAGACGCCCGGACGCGGCGCGTCAAACCGAACCCGCACCGGATCGGTCGATTGCAGGCCAGCCAACCCGCGCTTGCCGCTCAGGTCAGCGGCTCGATCACGTCGGGGTCCTCCACACTCAGCGCCGGGGTGGGCGTCAGCGGCGGACTGGGAGTCGGGGCCGGGAGGTCGAAGTCCGTCAGTGCAGGCATGATCAGCTCGTCATGGACGGGCGAATCGGCGGGCACTGGAGCTTGCGGCTCGCGCGGCGTGGCCCGGTCCTCGCCTGCACTTGCGGTGGTGGGGCCAGGGGTGCGCTCGACTGGACCCGGATCCATTGGCTCTGGCGCGGCCAGGCTCAGGCCCTGCACTTCCGGCAGCATTCCCGGCAAGCCGACCAGCCCCAGCAACCCGGCACTCAGGCCAGACGGACCGAGGTTGGAGCCGCCGATCATGCCGTCCGGCGGCAAGCTGAGAGACCGTGCGCTGCCGATGCGAACTGAGCGGCGCGGCGTGGCCGCAGCCAGCAAACTCGCTGGACCTGGACTGACCGGACTGGTACGGCCAAGGTTGGCACTGATCTGACCCGGACTGGCCAAACCAACCCCAGGAGAATCGGCCACTGGTGGCGCGTCCAGCATGCTCAGGCCCCTGGGCGCGCTGAGGGCACGCTCGGCCCGGCTGACGGCGATGTGGGCACGCAGCAGCTCGGCCACGCTCCAGGCCTGAAAAGAGCAGCCGCCCGGCGTGAGGTCGGCGGGACTGATCACCTCGCTGACCGATCCCAGGCCCGCTTCCCAGAGGTGGCCGCGCAGCCCGCCAAGTGCAGCGCGGGCCTCAGCCACCCGGCCCCGCGACAGCAGCAGGTCGGTGTAGGCCCCCATCAACCAGGGCCAGACGGTGCCCTGGTGGTAGGCAGCGTCGCGCACCAGCTGGTCGCCGCCGTAGTTGGCGAGGTAGGCCGCATCGAGCGGGCTGAGGGTGCGCAGGCCCAGGGGCGTCAGCAGTTCGCGGGCCGCCACGTCCAGCGCCGCGTCCACCTGCGACGGATCGGCAGGGGTATCGGGCAGGGCCAGGGCGATCAGTGCGTTGGGCCGCACCTGGGCACCCGAATCAGCGTCGAGCACGTCGAACAGGTAGCCGTTCTCGGGATTCCAGAACGCCGAGAACGACGTGCGGGCCAGTGCCAGCACCTCCCCGAACTCGGCCACCTCACCCAGCGAGCGGGACAGCCGCAACTCCGCACCGAGGGCCGAGAGCCACAGCGCCTGAATCTCGACGGCCTTGCCGTGCCGGGGCGTGACCACCCAGTCGTGAATCTTGACGTCCATCCATGTGAGCTGGGTACCGGGCAGACCCGCCCGCAACAGACCGTCTGCCGGGTCCAGCGCGATGCCGTACCCGGTGCCGCGCGCATACTCGCCCACCACCGTGCGGACGATGCCCAGCGCCACCCGGGTCAGGTTGGCGCTGGCCGCGCGGCGCACCAGTTTCTCCAGGCTGACGATCAGCCACAACGCGCCATCCACGGTGTTGTACCCGGCTCCCTGCCCGTCGTCGAAGAAGTTGTTGGGGGTCAGGCCACCGCGCAGCGACGCCGCGAAGGTGTCAATGACCCCCAGCCCTTCCTCGATGCGCCCGGTGCTGAGCAGCAATCCCGGCAGGGCGATCAAGCTGTCGCGGCCCCAGTCGGCGAACCAGGGATACCCGGCGATCACGCTCAGGCTATCGGTGCTGGCCCGGCGCACCATGAAGGCGTCGGCGGCCACCGCCAGGGTCGCCACCACGTCGTCGGGCACGCCGCTGGCCTGCCAGGCCTGATCGACCAGCCCGGCGCGGCGCGCGGCCTCGGTGGCGTAGGCGGCCCAGGGGTCGTCGATGCGGGTCGCCAGCCCCTCCACGACCAGCGCCAGCTGGTTGAGGCCGGGCCGCAGCTCGATCTCCCAGAAGTCGGCGCGCACTGCCCGCTCGGTATCGGGTGCGCCGCGCGCCGTATCGAGCCGGAAGTGCAGGCGCTGCGGCAGCGGGCGCGGAGCCAGGGAGGTCATGGCCATGTCCCCGGCGTGCAGGCGCAGGCGGGCCTGGTGCGACTCGCCGCGCACCCGCACCTCGCGCTCCAGGCACTCGAAGCTGAGTTCGGGGGTCTGGAGATGCACCCGGTGCATGTCGCGGTCGACCAGCACGCCGCCCAGCGTCAGGGTCGCACGCTGGCCTGCTTTGAGGTGCGGGGCGTCGATCTCGTAGAGCAGCACCAGCGCGCCAGAGTGCCGGGGCACCACACTGCGCCGCCGGATGCTCATTCCCAGGGCCATCTGCTCACGCTCGGGCAGCAAATCACGCAGGGTCACGCCGCTGAGCACACTCAGGCCCTGGCCTTCCAGCGTGCCCGGGGCCACCTCGAAGGCGTGCAGGTCGCAGCGCTGGGGGCCGACCTGCAGGCATTCGGTGGCCGTCACGAACATGACCCGGCGCTCGCCCGGCGGACGGTGCGAGACGCTCAGGCCCGAGTAGCAGCGGGTCGGCACCCCGGCGGGACTGCTGAGGGCAAATCCGCCGAGGCCGTCGGGCAGCAGCACCTCGCGCGTGAGGTCGCGGGCTGCTTGTGGCCCCAGCCGGTGGGTGGAGCGGGGAACGGGTTCGGCCATTAGTGGCTTCAGAGTAGCGCGCAAGGAGCAGGCGGGTGCCGGAGCCGGTTGCTGAAGCGTGCTCTACCTCGCTGCGCCCCGGCAGCGCCGTGCTAAAATGAGGGGTCTGATGGATCTTCGTGGCTGCCCCAGCGACAGCGACCAACTGCCGCCTGCACGACGAGACCACCGTTTCAAGACAAGCCGCCCCGCTCGCCGTGCAGACAGCGCGGATTCAGCAGGGCGCGGCGGAGGTGATGCGCTATAGCGAAAGATCATAAAGTCAACGACCAGATCCGGGTTCGCCAGATTCGCCTGATTGGAGCCGAGGGAGAGCAGATCGGCATCATCGACACCAGAGAAGCCGCGACCATGGCGCGCGAGCAGAATTTAGACCTGGTGATGGTCAGTCCTCAGGCCGTACCGCCCGTCTGCAAGTTGCTCGACTATGGTCGTTTCCGCTTCGAGCAGCAGCAAAACGAAAAAGACACCCGCAAGCGTGCGCGCTCGCAGGAAGTCAAGGCCATCAAGTTCCGGGTCAAGATCGACGCCAACGATTTCAAGACCAAAACCAACCACGTCAAGCGCTTCCTTGAGGAAGGCCACAAGGTCAAGGTCACCATCATGTTCCGTGGCCGCGAGCGCACCCACCCGGAGCTGGGCGAGCGCATTCTGCACCGGGTCGCCGAGACCCTAGCGGAAGTCGGGCAGCCGGAAAGCCCCCCCAACATGATGGGCATGGACATGAACATGATCATGATTCCCAAAGCGCCCCGCAAACCTGCTGGTGAGAGCACTGGCCACGAGTCGGAGCACGCCGCTCCCGCGAGTGCTGACGCTGCTGCGGTCAACGCTGCGCCTGCCGAGAGCGTGGCCGCGCCGGAGCCGACCAGCCCAGCGCCCGCCAGCGCCTGAGCGACACGGGCAGGTAAACGCTGAGAAGTCCATCCTGCGGGGTGGACTTTTTTGTGGTCTGGGTACAGCGAAAGGCCGGAACAGAACCACTGCCCCGGCCCTTTCCTCGTCCTGCTAGACCTCTATCGGCACGTCCACGCCCAGCTCGGCCAGCACGGTCCGAATGGCCTGGGCGTCCATGCCGGAGAGCGCATGCACCCGCTCCACGCTGGCGTGTTCCTGAAACTCGTCGGGCACGCCCAGCACCCGCACCGGCACGCTGAGGTTCAGACGGCTGAGTTCTTCGAGCACCGCTGAGCCGAACCCCCCGACCACGCTGTTGTCTTCCACCGTGACCAGGGCGCGGGCCGACTGGGCCACCTCGCGCAGCATGGCCGTGTCGAGCGGCTTGACGAAGCGGGCGTTGATCAGGCCCACGCCCGGCAGGTCCTCGAGGGCCGCCTGGGCATACTCCAGGCCCTTGCCCGCCGCCAGCACGACAACGCCCTGACCATCTCCCTGACCGACCTTGAGGCGCTCCCAGGTGCCCCAGGCCAGATCGGGCCAAGTTCCTTCCGGCACGCGGGGGGTGTTGCCGCGCGGGTAGCGGATCGCCACCGGCCCGCCCACCCGCACCGCTTCCTTGAGCATGCCGCGCAGCTCAAAGGCGTCTTTGGGCAGGCCGATCTTCATGCCGGGAATGCTGCGCAGAAACGACAGATCGAACACGCCGTTGTGGGTGGCTCCGTCTGCGCCGACCACGCCCGCCCGATCGATGGCGAAGATCACCGGCACGTGCTCGATGGCCACGTCATGCACGACCTGATCGTAGGCGCGCTGAAGGAAGCTGGAGTAAATCGCCACGATGGGCCGCAGTCCCTGGAGACCCATGCCCGCCGCCGCCGTGACCGCCACTTCCTCGGCGATGCCCACGTCGAGGTAGCGCTTGGGGTGGGCCTTGCTGTACTCGACCAGCCCCGATCCCTCGCGCATGGCCGGCGTGATGACGAAGAGGCGCGGGTCCTGGCGGGCCAGCTCGGTCACGGCGTCACCGAAGGCGTTGCTCCACGAGTAGGTGGCCTTGCCTGCCGCGAACTCGTGCGTCACCGGGTCGAACTTGGCTGGGCCGTGCCACTTGATCGGATCGGCCTCGGCGAAGTCCAGGCCCTTGCCCTTCTTGGTCACCACGTGCAGCAGCGTCGGGCCGCTCAGGTCGAGCAGCTTTTCCATCAGCCAGGCCATCTCGATCACGTCGTGGCCGTCGACCGGTCCCACGTAGCGCAGGCCCATCGCCGCAAACGGATTGATACTGGCCGGGTCGAAGAAATGCCGGGTGCTGCTCTTGGCGCGGCTCATCAGCTCGGCCAGCGGCTTGCTGATGGCGCTGACCGCCTTCTTGCCCGCGCCCTCACCCTCCTGAAACCACTTCTGGACTTGCAAACCGCGCATGAAACGGTTGATGGCCCCCACGTTTTCCGAGATGCTCATCTCGTTGTCATTGAGCACGATCAGCATGTCGGGCTGTTTGTCTCCGATGGTGTTGAGGGCTGCCAGCGCCATGCCACCCGTCAGCGCGCCGTCACCGATCACGGCGGCCACCTTGTGGTCCTGGCCCAGCGCGTCACGGGCCATCGCCATGCCCAGCGCGTTGGCCAGGCTGGTGCTGGCGTGCCCCACCGTGATGGCATCGTGCGGCGACTCGGACACGCGGGTAAAGCCCGACAGCCCGCCCTCTTTCTTGAGGGTATGCATCAGGTGGCGGCGTCCGGTCAGGATCTTGTGGGCATACGCCTGGTGGCCCACATCGAACAGCAGTTTGTCGCGCGGCGAGTTGAGCACGTAATGCAGCGCCACGATCAAATCGGTGGCTCCCAGCGAGGAGGCCAGGTGCAGCCCGCCCACGCTGCACACCCGCACAATCTCGTCTCGGAGTTCGGCGGTGAGCTGCGGGAGCTGGTCCATCTGAAGGTGCTTGAGGTCGGCGGGCGAGTCGATCCGGTCGAGCAGCGGGGTAGCGCTGCCCGCCGGGCGGGCCATCGCCAGCGCTCCCGGCATCGCCCGGTTCAGCTCGGCGCGACTCACGCCCAAACCCGGCAGCGGACGCGGCGACATCTGTTGGGAATCGGGTTTCCTGGCGCTCATCTTGGCCCTCCTGTGGCTGCCCGCCATCAGTTGTTCTTGAAGTTGCGCCCGGTGAGCAGCAGCGCCTCGGCGGTTCGCACATCGCCGACGTAGGGGGTAAACCAGATGGTCTCGGACGCCGGAAACAGCCCGCCCAGCGTGTCGCTGATCTGGCGGTTGACCACCCAGACCCGGTAGGTCTGCCCCGCCAGCGTCACCTGGCGCTGGTCAATCACTTCGTAGCGGTAAGTGATGGTGCCGGACTGGTCGACGTTGCCGTCGTCCGAGCGCAGCCGGGCGGTGGTGGTGCCGCTCCAGCTCAGGCCCAGCTTCCAGGCGCTCTCGGCGGGCCACTCCTGCCAGGCGGGCGCGAGCGTGACGGTCAGACCGGGTTTGCGAAAGCCCAGCAACTTCTGGCCGCTGGCGTCGATCTGGCGGTAGGAAGTCTGCTGCGCGCCGCGCCCGGTCAGCTCGAAGGCCGAGACCGGCGCGTCACCGAACACCGTGGGGCCGAGCGCCTTGAGGACATACGGCACGCCGCCGCTCTCGCCTTCCGGCAGGTAGCTCCAGGCCAGCCCGGTTTCCTTCGGGTAAAACGACACGCTGCTCACAGGCGTCTGAGCGGTGATGGGAGCCGCCGCCACCGTCTGCCGGGGCGCGCAACTGCCGAGCAGCGCCCCGGTCAGAAGTGGCGCGAGGAGGAAGAGGAGTGGGCGCATCATGCCCTCTAGCATAGCGGGCGTGGCGGCAGCCATTTGTCAGGGTTGTTGAGATATTCCCAAAGGTTAGGGGACGACGCGGAGCGCGGTCAGGGGGAACAGGAAGAAACCGGCCTCAGGTCAGCCGTTCCGGCGGCAGGGCGGGCCAGTCGGGGGTCTGCTCAGCTTGCTCGGCCCAGTTTTCCTTACCGCTCCAGCGCTCGACGGCCAGGGCGTAGACGCTGGTGCGCGCCAGTTGCTCGTCACCGATCGGCTGCATCTCGGCGCCGGGGCGAACGTGCGGAAAGATGTGGGCGCACAGGGTATAGAGGGCCTCGCGGGCCTCCTCACCGACCAGCAGCCGCGAGCTGCCGAAGGCCACGACGCTGCGGTACTGCACGCTGAATTCCAGCGGATCGTTGCTCGGCAGAAAGCGGCCTATCTCGGAGGCCTCGAAGGTGGCGCGGGCCGAGTTCTCGGTGTTGGCCCGCAGCCGTCCGGCCAGGTTGGAGTGGTAGATGATGTCGTGCGTTGCTGGACGGTAGACGAAGCTGGTCGGGTTGATGAAGGGAAAGGCCTCACCGTCCTCGCCCACCCACAGCGTGCTGATGCGGCAGAGCTGAAGCCGGGCCAGCAGGTCACGAATCCAGGCGTCACCTTGGCGGTTGAGCGGGCGGCGGCTGGTGGCGGGGTTGCGGCTGCGCGGATCGTAGTACGTCATTTCAGCCCTTTGGCGAAATGGTGCGCCGTGATGTCCATGCCCGCCTTGAGGTACAGCCGGTGCGCCGGAAAGCGCTGCACGCCCGAATCGAGGTGCAGGCTCTCGCAGCCAAGCCGCCTCGCCTCGGCCTCAGCCCATTCGAGCAGGGCGCGGGCGTGGCCCCGGCCCCGTGCGGCGGGCAGGGTACTCAGATCGTCGATGTAGAGCTGGCGGCCCGAATACAGCATCTCCAGCACTCGGAACCCGCAGACCGCCTGGGCCTGGGCCGCGTCGTCGAAGGCGGCGGCCAGGCGGTAGCCCTGCTGCGCCGCGGCCTGCGTCACCCAGTCCTGAAACGCTTGCGCCGAGGCGAGCGCCGGGCGCTGGCCACGCAGCTCGAACATGGCCGCGTGGCCGAGCGCAATGTCGTTGCCCTGAAGTTCACGGATCTTCATGCTCGCTCCCGAATCTGCTGGCCCAGCACCCAGCGGCTGTCCGGCCGCTCACCGCCGTGTGGGCCGTAGAAGATGACCCACACGGCAAAATCGTCGCTGAACGCCTCGAAGCGGTGTTCTTGTCCGGCGGCGGCGAACAGGAAATCACCCGGCCCGAAAGCAAGGCGCTCGACTCCACACACGTACGTGCCGCAGCCGCTGACCACGATATACGCCTCATCTTGCAGGTGCGGCGTCTGCGGGTCCCTGCCGCGCGGCGCATACAGTTCAGCGCTGAAAGTACCGCGCCGGAACACCTCCGCACTGAGCGGCGAAGCGAGTTCAAGCGCCTGCCGGGCCTGGGCGATGGAAACGCCACTTGAAGCGGATCCTTCTGGTGGGGGCCTGCTCATAGCCGAGTATGCTCCATGATCCAGTTGGTTTCCCAGCTTTGCCCGTCATCCAGGCTGAGCGCTTGTTCCCAGCGGGGATGGGCGGTGCCGATCTGCGACCAGACAAAGCGGCAGCGCAGCCGTCCGGTCGCGCTTTCCTCGTCGCCGTAGAAGGTGCCCACGCCGTCCTCGAAGCGGCCCATCACGGGCGGCTGCAACGCTCCGTCGGGACCGACCCAGTAAATGCTCCACTGCTTCGAAAGGGGTTCGAAAAGCCGGATGCTCATGCCCACCCACCGACCGTCCGAGCGCTGGCTCTCGTCCACGTTGGTCAGGCCACCCATCAATCCGTACACCCGAGAAACCGAGCGGAATGCTTCCCAGTCCTGACAGCCCACCAGCCGCTCTTTGAGGCGCCGGTGCCGGACCTGCCACTGACCGTACAGAAACTCGAAATCGCTGCTTTGCTGGGTCATGCAGTCAGGCTAGCGGTAAAGTGGCCCGTATGAAAGCACCACTTCCAGCGCATTCGAGGAGACCAGTTGCCGACCTCCCTTTCTCGCTGGACCTTCGGCGCGGCGCGGAAACGGCGCTGCACGCTCAGCTGGCCCAGCAGCTCCGTCAGGCCGCTCTATCGGGCCGCTTGCCGGGGGGCACCCACCTTCCCGGCAGCCGCACCCTGGCCCAGCAGCTCGGCGTGGCGCGGGGCGTAGTCGTCAACGCCTACGCCGAGCTGCTGGCCGACGGCACCCTGGAAGCGGCGGTGGGCAGCGCCACGCGGGTGGCGGGCGGGCTGCGGGTCATGAGGCCGCGCTCTGCCGTTTCGGGTGCGCCTGCCTGGTGGCCCGAGGTCGACCTGAAACCGGTCGCCGCGCCGAGCGCCCTGCACTTCGAGCTGGGTCAACCGACCCTTTCGCTGCTCGACAATCGGGCCTGGCGCTCGTGCTGGAATGCCGTGGCCCGTCAAGTGCCGCCCAGCGACTACGGCGACCCGGCAGGCGACGCCCGGCTGCGCGGCGCACTCGCGGCCTTCGTGGGCCGCACACGCGGCCACCACCTCAGCGCCGAGCAACTCATCATTACCAGCGGCGCGGCACAGAGTTTCGGCCTGCTGGCCTCGCTGCTGCCGCCGGGGGCCTGGGTGGCCGTCGAAGACCCCGGCTATCCGCAGGTGTACCAGGTGTTCGAACGCGCCCGCCTGAAGGTGCAGCCCTGTCCAGTTGACGCCGACGGTTTGCAGGTCGCCGCCCTGAATCCTGCCGCCCGCCTGATCTACGTGACGCCCAGCCACCAGTATCCGCTCGGCGTGCGGATGAGCTTGCCCAGACGCCTGGAACTTCTGGCCTGGGCCAAACAGCACGACGCCCTGATTCTGGAAGACGACTACGACGGCGAATTTCGCTACGACGCGCCGCCGCTGCCCGCCCTGGCCAGTCTGGACGAAGCCGAGGGCGGCAGACGGGTCATTTATCTCGGCACGCTCAGCAAGGTGCTGACCCCCTCACTGCGGCTGGGCTATCTGGGCGTGCCGAGGCCGCTGGTTGATGCAGTGGTGCAGGCCAAACGCTTCTCGGATCTGGGCAGTCCCTGGGCGGTGCAGCAGGCGGCGGCGAATTTCGTGCTGGGCGGATACCTCGACCAGCATCTGCGGCGCGTCCGGCGACACTACGCCGCGCAGCGCTCGGTACTGGGCACCCTCCTGCAACCGCTGGCTCCTGCCGCCGTGCTGGGCGGCATCGAAGCGGGACTGCACGCCTGTTTGCACCTGGCCGCGCCGCTGAACGCCGCCGAGGTCCAACGTGCCCTGCGGCGGCGCGGCGTGGAAGTCGCCACCCTGGGCGAGTACAGCCGCAGTTTTGAGGCGCAGGCGCTGCTGCTGGGCTACGGCGGCCTGAGTCGCGCCGACCTGGAACGCGGCGCGGCCTTGATCGTGGGGGCGATCCATGAGCAAGTTCAGAAGGCCGCAGCGGGCTAGCTTACACCCGCCGTTCGGCCCGGTTCGTCATCATCGGGTATGACGCATCTGACCCGTGTCAATGTGGTCGGCAGTGGCCCCAACGGCCTGGCCGCCGCCGTCCTGCTGGCCCAGGCCGGGCTGCGTGTGCGCCTCTGGGAAGGCGCGGACACGCTGGGCGGCTCGGTTCGCAGCGGCCCGCTGACCCTGCCGGGCTTCACGCACGACCTGGGCAGCGCCGTGCATCCGCTGGCCGTCAGCAGTCCGTTTTTTCAGACGCTGCCACTGCACGCTTTCGGGCTGCGCTGGATTCATCCGGAGGTGCCGCTGGCCCACCCCTTGCCCGCCGGAGCCGCGCTGCTGCACCGCAGCCTGGAGCAGACAGCCGAGGGACTGGGCGCAGACGCCGGGCTGTACCGCCGCCTGATGACACCGCTGGTCGAGCGCTGGGACGACCTGATGGGCGAGTTTCTCAGGCCGCTGCCGCACCTGCCCAAGCACCCGGTGCTGCTCGCCCGCTTCGGTTTGCGCGCCCTCCCGCCCGTGGCACTGCTGGCGCGACTCTTCCAGACCCAGCAGGCCCGCTCCCTGCTGGGCGGGCTGGCGGCCCACAGCGCCGGGCCGCTGACCAGCCCGGCCTCCAGCGCTTTCGCACTGATGCTGGGCGGCGCGGCCCACGCACGCGGCTGGCCGTTTCCGCAAGGCGGCGCGCAGGCGCTCGCCGACGCGCTGAGCGGGTATTTCAAATTCCTCGGCGGCGAGGTCATGCTCTCACATCCTGTCCGGCGCCTGCGCGAGTTGCCACCTGCGGACCTCACCTTGCTCGACGTGGGGCCGAGAGCGCTGCTGGAAATGGCCGACTGGCCGGAACACTATGCCCGGCAGCTTCGCCGGTTTCGCTACGGCCCCGGAGCCTTCAAGGTGGACTACGCCCTCAGCGGGCCGCTGCCCTGGACCGATCCGCTGGTGGGCCGCGCCGGAACGGTGCATCTCGGTGGCAAGTTGACCGATCTTGTTCGTGCCGAGGCTGCACCGGGACAGAACCGGGTGGCGGCTGAGCCGTATGTGCTGCTGGCCCAGCACACTCTCTTCGATGCCAGCCGCGCTCCGGCGGGTCAGCACACCGTCTGGGCCTACGCCCACGTGCCCAACGCCAGCCGCGAGGACGCCCTGCCGCAACTCGAAGCGCAGATCGAGCGCGCGGCCCCCGGGTTCTCACGGCTGATCCTCAAGCGCACCGTCAGCACCCCCGGCACCCTGCAAGCCTGGA
The DNA here is from genome assembly GCF_009982895.1 of Deinococcus alpinitundrae. Classification (GTDB taxonomy): domain Bacteria; phylum Deinococcota; class Deinococci; order Deinococcales; family Deinococcaceae; genus Deinococcus; species Deinococcus alpinitundrae. The sequence continues at coordinate 345,405 of NZ_WXZL01000001.1, forward strand.
ATCCCAACCTGGTCGGCGGCGACGTGAGCGGCGGAGCCAACAACTTCTGGCAACTGCTCGCGCGCCCGGTGCTGAGTGCCCAGCCGTACCGCACGCCGCTGAGGGGCGTGTACCTGTGCAGCGCCAGTACCCCGCCCGGCGGCGGCGTTCACGGCATGGCCGGGTACTGGGCGGCGCGGCTGGCCCTGAGAGAGGGGCAAGCGGGCCTCTAGACCAAGCTGGAAGCGTCACCGGAGGACACGGCGCAGGAAGCGAGTGAGGCTTGGCCCATTCTTCTCCTGCGGCCCGAGTGCCAGGCAGGATTGTCTTAGAGTTCCAGGCTGTCGGCAGTGAGACCAGGCGGCAGCAGCCATAAGCAGACTTCAACCGGGCAGTCTCGGTCGGCCTGGAACAGTCCCACGGAAATCGTCCGGTCGGCCAGCAACCAGTTCACTCGCCCCGGAGCGTCCTCCTGGGCCTCAGCAGGCTCGCCCAGCACCTGCGCCGCCTCGGCGATCACGTTCCACATCACCTCACGCGCCTCGGCCCAGCGCTGCTCGATCACAGCGTCAGGGTCGTCGAGCTCCTCCTCGGTATAGTCGCCGCGTCCGTCTTGCAGCGCCTGAAAATCCTCGGACTCGTGGAACGTCACGTTCAGATAAAGCGTGCCGTCCGGTGCGTTCTGGCGCAAGAGGTGAGCGCCCCCGGACAGCGTCACACCTTGCTTGGGCAGTGCGTCCCAGCTCACGGGCAGGGCAAGGAGGGCAGACCACAGGGCCGGGTGTTCAGATGGAGAGAAGATCATCAGTCCACAGCTTAATCGTGGCGTGCATAAATTCACCAGACCAGCTTTATTGATCTCGGCTGAAGTGAACGACGGTAGAATGATTGGATGACTGACCGTTGGCTCCCATCGCACCTCACCCGAGCTCAACTCGAAGAACGTCGCCT
>NZ_WXZL01000199.1 GCF_009982895.1 Deinococcus alpinitundrae
CTTCCGATCTTTTGCAGAAAGAGCTAGAAAGTACTCTAGCCTGACGGATGTTGCCTCTGACTTCCAACCGACTGACAGTGCTTACATCGCTGCTCAACGTTTGTTCAGTCAAGAGCTTTCACCTTCTCAGATTGTAATCGGACGTAGGCTAGTACCTAGCTCAACAGTCAACGTTACCTCTGCTGGGGCTGGAACCTACACAATCACTATAAACGACATTCCATTTGGTTTCGTAGCCACAAGCTCTAACACTTCTGTTCAAATTGCAGCAGGTCTTAAA
>NZ_WXZL01000200.1 GCF_009982895.1 Deinococcus alpinitundrae
GTTTTGGCACCTTAATCAGCACCAGCGCCGGCGCGGCCGGTAGCGGGCTCAGGCTATCCTGAAAGCGCACGCTCTCTTCATCGATACCGTTCATCCGCAGGTTGTGGCGGGTCGCCAGCTCGGAAATAAAGGAGTCGTTGATGCTGACCGGGTTGCGCGCCGCCAGCGCGCAGGCGAGCGCGCCGAAGCCGTCGTTGAAGATGAGCGTCAGGCCGTCGACGTCATTCACCTGTTGCAGCAGATATTCATCCGCCGCTTCCCATGCCTGTAGCGCTTCTT
>NZ_WXZL01000201.1 GCF_009982895.1 Deinococcus alpinitundrae
TAATTTTAAATTGACGTTAGTAATGTCTTTTCTTAAAGATTGTTCAACTTCCAACGGAAAGTCCGCTAAAATGTTAAACGATTTGATCCAATTTAGAAAATCATCCGTAATTTTATTAATTAATTGATAGTTGCACGTATCCTCTGGGATCCCCGCATAATCCAAGTAATCTTGATTTAATAAAAAACCGTACAAAAAAAGCATTTCCGAATGGGTTAGCTTAAAGTGCCAGCCTAGGGTCTGCTTTAAGACGTGATAAATTTTATCATAGCGTTTATC
>NZ_WXZL01000202.1 GCF_009982895.1 Deinococcus alpinitundrae
GGCTTGACCGTCTCGATGAAGCCGCCCAGCGTCAGCCACGTCTCGCGCCCGCGCACGGCGTTCTGCCAGGCCAGCATCCGGTCGAACCCTTCCGGCACCGGGTCGGCCTCGCCCATCGGGCCCAGCCTGGCGAGCGCGGGTTCGAGGGCGGCGACGACGTCGGGATCGGCATTGGCGAAGGCTGCGGGAATCATGAGAAACTGGGCCGCGAGCGGCGGTGCTGGCGGCAAAAGCGCCTCGCCGACGCGAAGCATGGTCTCCGCATCGCGGGTGAACCAG
>NZ_WXZL01000203.1 GCF_009982895.1 Deinococcus alpinitundrae
TGTTCAGTTGTTTTTAATTGCATCAATTGGTGGCGCAGTGGTTGGTTTACTTATAGGTATGGCATTAGTAAGGTTCCGACTAACATTGATGCGTCGAGGATATGAAAACATTAATATGTTTACAATTATTCAATTGTTAACACCATTTGTTACGTATTTAATTGCTGAATTGTTTCACGCATCAGGAATCATTGCAGCAGTAGTTGCAGGACTTGTACATGGTTTCGAACGTGACAGAATTATGCAAGTACGTACACAACTGCAAATGAGTTACAATCA
>NZ_WXZL01000204.1 GCF_009982895.1 Deinococcus alpinitundrae
TTTAATGCTTCTTTATGTATTTGTGTGGATGACTTTTGCTGCGATAAATATTTATATTTTTGATGTAACGCCTGTTCAAATTCTGAAATTTCAGAATTATTAGCGTAAAAATTTTTTCTCTTAGCAGAAAAGAAAAACTTTATCACTGCATATAAAAATATTGGCAAGCTTAATACCGATAATACAAACTTGTAAAATGCCTTGTGATGCAACGACTTAAAAGATTCTAAATAAGTAATTATGATAATCACTCCTTGTAAAATAATCTTGAGTAGATTA
>NZ_WXZL01000205.1 GCF_009982895.1 Deinococcus alpinitundrae
TTCTAAAGTGTCGTGAAACCGCTTACTATCATTATAAGTGTAATAAAGATATTTAGTCACCTTAAGGAGGATGTTTTCAATGGCATTTAATTTACGTAATCGGAGTTTCTTAACTCTTGCAGATTTCAATACTCGCGAAATGGAATACATGCTTAATTTAGCAGAAGATCTTAAAAAGGCAAAGTACGCAGGTACTGAAGGTAAGCGGCTTGCTGGCAAGAACATTGCTTTAATCTTTGAAAAGAGTTCAACTCGTACACGTTGTGCTTTCGAAGTTGG
>NZ_WXZL01000206.1 GCF_009982895.1 Deinococcus alpinitundrae
GCGGGCTCATGTCTTCGCCTCGAGACGCGCGCGCGTTGCATGCGGCGCGTGCCTCTCTTTGCCCCCACGACGTCGATCCGGCGGAGGCTTGCGCCCCCACCCGATGCCGGCGTCCTTCGGTGAACGGTTGCTACCTGTTCCGTTCGTCAGAGCCTGTTTTCAAAGAACGGAATCCCTTTAGCCAACGGCGTGCCGGACTTTCGTCCCCACCGTCGATCTTGATGAACGCCTTACGAATCCCCTTTGAGAGCAAGGACTTGCGCTGTCGGAGGTGCGTGG
>NZ_WXZL01000207.1 GCF_009982895.1 Deinococcus alpinitundrae
GCCGGGCCCGGTGAACGCGTGCCGTTCCTGACCGAGGCGGAGCCGCGTCGCGGCGTTCCGCATCAGGTGCTGCCCGGCATTCGCCGCGTGGTGGCCCGCAATCCCGGGGTGATGACCTATCATGGCACCAACACCTGGCTGATCGAGGGCGAGGACGGGCTGACCGTGCTCGATCCGGGCCCCGACGACCCGATCCATGTCGGCGACGTGATCGAGGCGGCGGCGGGCGTGCCGATCCGGCGCATCGTGCTGTCGCACACGCATCGCGACCACCTGGGT
>NZ_WXZL01000020.1 GCF_009982895.1 Deinococcus alpinitundrae
GTAGAGCACTACCTTGCCAAGGTAGATGTCGCGCGTTCGAATCGCGTCTCCCGCTCCAAAGTAGAAAATGGCCCCGAACCGATGTTCGGGGCCAGCTTGTATTGGTCGTTACCGCAGACCGCCTGCCCCACGCACCAAGCGTGCTACAAATTGCAAAAGCGTCTGCTCGTCGCTGAAGGTAATGGGCCTGAGTTGGCCTTCCTGACTGATCTGGACCAGCAATCCCTGGGCGACCGGGCGCTGAATGTCCAGGGTATAGCGCCTGGCTTCGTAAAATACCTGTTCGGGCTGTGACATGCTCTTCTGACCTCCCAGGCGACCTTAGGACAGAAGGCGTCAAGTGGGCGTCAAGCCACGGGCCTGCAACCGGATGAATAGAGCGTCCAGGGCTTCCCGACCCTCACTGTCATGGTGGCGGACGATGAGGTGCTGGGCGGTGCTCGCTAGGCGCAGAGCTTCCTGGGTGTGGTTCTGTGCCAGCGACCATTCGGCCAGCGCGGTCAGGCAGAGCAGGCGCAACGGCGGGGAGTCGAGCGTTCGGGATTCATGTTCGGCCAGTGACAGGTGTTCGAGCGCAGCAGACCACTCCTCCAACTGGGTTTCGAGCTGGCCCAGTTTCCAGAGTGTCAGCACCCGGCCGCGTGTCAAGCGGCTGGGCGGCAAGCTCAGCAGGGCCGAGCGGTAATGCTGGACGGCGGCCCGAATGTCGCCCTGCTGCGCGGCGCAGTGGCCCATCCAGTACAGGATGTTGCCGTGACGCGCATTGAACTGGTGCGGAGGCGCGGAAGGCGTCAGGACCAGCGCCTGGGCGAGCCGGGTCAAGGCCTCAGCGTGCCGGTCCTGACAGGCCAGTGCTGCGCCCGCCTCGAGCAGCAGGGCCGCTTGCCCGGCCGGGCTGAGCACACCCTGTACTGCGTTCAGCGTCATCAGGGCCGTTTGCACCGCTCCGGCGTAATCGTCTTGCTCGGTGCAGTACGAGGCGAAGCGGACAGCTGCATCGGCCTGACGCTCCGGGTCGCCCAGAACGTCGGCCAGGGCGCGCAGACGTTCGAGCACGTCCAGACGTCCCACCTGATCGTCGGCGTGGCGCAGCAGCTCGGCCTGTTCGATCAGCAGCTCGAAGGCATCGGTGTCGGGCGGCTGGCAGGCCAGGGCGCGGTGCAGATAGCCGCTGGCTTCCTGGTAAGCGAACAGTTGCGCGGCCCGCTGGCTCGCCTCGCGCCACTTGGGCCAGGCGGCCCGGTGCTCCAGGGCTTCTTCGAGATGCTCGGCGACGCGGGCTGGCTGGGCACCGCTGTGATCGAGCATGCGGGCCAGAAATCGGTGCAACGTCTGCCGCCGAGCGCCCTGTACGCTCTCGGCGGTGGCGCGGCGGTAGAGTTCGTGTCCGAATGAGTAGGTGCCGCTGAGCAACGTGATCAGCCGGGCAGCCTGCGCCTGCTCCAGCGCCTCGACCGTGTCCCATTCGCTGAGGCCACTGACCTCGGCGATCTGGGCGGCATTGAGCGCCTCGCGGCTGAGGGCTGCCGCTTGCAGGGCGCGGCGGCTGCCCTCGCCCAGCCGCGCCAGGCGCTCGTGGATGGCGGCCTGGACGCTTGGCGGCGTGACGATCTCGGCGTAATCCACCGTGCTGTCGTCGTAGGGGGTCTGCCACAGTCCGGCGATCTGGCGCAGCTCACCGCGCTCGCGCAGATCACGCAGCGTTTCCAAAATAAATAGTGGATGCCCGGCGGTGGCCCGGTAAAGGCGCTGCGAGAACAGCGGCGCGTCGTGGCCGATCATCTGCTCGACAAGTCGGCGCACCTGCGGCTCGCTGAGTTCGGAAATGTGAACGCGGGTCAATGTATGTTCGCGGGCCAGAGCGTCGAGCAGGGCTTGCAGATCGGTCCTGGCCCGCAACGCCTCGGACCGGGCCGTCATGACAATGCGCCCGGCTGCCGGCTTGCCGGTGTGGTGACGGATGTGGTGCGCCACCACGTCCAGCGTGCCGGAATCGAGCCAGTGCAGATCCTCAATGACCAGTGTATCGCCGCCGAGCACGCTGCCCAGCGCTTCGCCCAGCAACCGGACGAACAGGACGCGGTCTTCCGGCAGCGGCGGCGCGCTGCCTGCGTCCTCACCGGGCAGCAGCCGTAGCAGAGCACTGCGGGCCAAACTGCCTGGCGGTGGCCAGCGTGTGGGGTGGGCGCTGAGCGCTTCGGCCAGCGGCGCGTAGGGCATGCTGCTGAGATCGGCCAGGCCCCGCAGCGTCAGGCCCGGTCGCGGCACGGCGGCGGCGCACAGCCGGGTCTTGCCGGTGCCCGCTTCACCCAGAATCAGGGCCAGGTGGGCGTGCGAGAGGGCGTAGAGGGCGTCCTCGCGGCCTGAGAGTGGCAGCGGCGCGTCGGGGGGTGGGGTCTGGGCCAGTTCGGTGAGTGCCTGCACTGCCTGGCTGGGAGCTGTGCCGAGTTCGCGGTGCAGCAGGGCAGTGAACTCACGGGCCTGCTGTAAGGCGGCCTCGCGCTCACCCAGCACCAGCCGCAGCCGGATGATGCCCTGCTGGTGCGTTTCGCTGAAGTCGTCGAGGGCACAGCCGCGCTCATGCACTGCCAGCGCTGCCCGGTACTCGCCCCGGCGCTCGAGTTCGGCGGCCCAGCCGCTCAGCGCCCGTAAGCTCTCAGCGCGCCACTGCGCCGCCTGCTGCTCGCGCCACTCGCCAAAACCCTCGGCGGCGGGCGGTGTCAGCCCCACCAGAAATTCACCGCCCACCCTTTCGGCGGCGGCCTCCCAGCGGCCTGCGGCCAGGTGAGCGCGAAGCTGCAAGACGTCCACCTGTGGGCTGCGGACCTCGGCCCAGTCGCCTTCCAGCTTCAGCCAGCCGTCAGGCAGCTTGCCGCGCAGCCGGTAGAGTTCCTGACGCAGATTGCCGCGTGCGCCCTGTCCAGCCTTCTCGGTCCACAGCAGTTCAGTGAGCAGATCGCGGTGGGCCGGGCCTTCCAGGGCCAGATACACCAGCAGGGCCAGGCTCTTGCCGCTCAGCGGGCAGGCCGCGCCCGCCACCCAGACGCGCGGTACGCCCAGGGTCTGGAGCGTCAGCGGCGAGCCGGGAACGGTGGCAGGTGGGGGCTGGTCAGCGCTGAGATCAACTGGCCGGGTGGTCATGCTGCAGTTTATGAATTCCGAAGACCGGGTGGCGTCGGGTAATTCACACTCTCTTTATCTTGAGACTGGCCGAGAACAGTTCACAACACCAGGGCCCGCGCGTTGCCGCCAAGGCTGTCCCACAGGGTAAAGGCCGCCCGCGCGCCGGGCAGGATGAGGCCCTCGTCATTCCACCCGGCGGCGAGGGCCGGGCCGCGTGTGAAGGCCCACAGCGTTTCGTTCAGGCTCAGCGTCTCGTCCGGGGCGAGGTGGGTGCCGTCGTCGCCCACCCGGGTCGTGGCCGCGGCGAAGCTGGCCCGTACGTCTGGCGGGGCCACCGGGGCGTCGGAGCCGAAGGCCAGCAGCGCGCCCGCCGCCTTGAGCGATTTGAAAGCGTAACTGGTCCGGGCGTGCTGCGGCAGCAAGCTGGAAATCATGGCCGCGTCGGCCTGCAAGTGAATCGGCTGGACGCTGGCGGTGAGGCCGCCGAAGCGCGCGATGTCTTCGGGGCGCAGGTGCTGGGCGTGCTCGATTCTCAGGTGCAGCCCCTTGCTTTTGGCCAGGTCGCGCAGATCGTCGTAGGCATCCAGCACCTCGGTGTTGGCCCGGTCGCCGATGGCGTGCGTGACCGGCACCAGGCCGAGGCTGAGCGCCTGACGGCCCCGTTCGCGGATCAGGTCGGGCGGATCGAGGGCGATGCCAGTGCCCGACCCGTCGGCAAAGCCCGGCGCGTGCAGCCAGGCAGTGCGGCTGCCCAGCGCGCCGTCGGCGAAGAACTTGACGCCGCCGAACTCAAACAGATCGCTGTTTTCCTTTAAGAGTTCGGGCGCTTCCGGCAAGCGCTCGTGCGGCAGGCAGGCCCAGATCCGCAGCGGCAGCTCGCCCTGAGCGGCCAAGCGTTGCAGCGCCCTGGGGGCCTGGGGTCCCTCGTAGCCCATGGTGTGCACGCTGACGTAGCCGCGCCCGGCGAGATCGTCTGCTCCGGCTTTGGCCGCCGCCAGCGTCTGGACCTCGCTCGGCTCGGGTACGGCGCGGGCCACGAGTTGGGTGGCGTTTTCCAGCAAGCTGCCGAGCGGGCGCACGATCTGGCCGCCGGACGGGTCGGGCGTCGTTTCAGTGACCCCGGCCAGCTGCAGGGCCAAGCTGTTGGCCCAGGCCAGGTGCAGGTCGCGCGAGTACAGCAGCACTGGATGATGGCGGCTCACGGCATCGAGCATCTCGGCGGTGGGGTAGTCGCTGAGCCCCAGTTCCGACATCAGAAAGCCTCCGCCGCGAATCCAGGTGCCGGGGGGCGTGTTGGCGGCGCGCTGGGCGACGCGGGCGGCGACCTCGGCCACGCTGCGAGCACCGTGCAAGTTGAGCTGCGAGAGTGAGAAGCCGTACGCAACCAGGTGGATGTGGGCGTCACACAGCCCCGGCGTCAGCAGCAGGTCGCGGTGGTCGAGGACCTCGGCGCGGGGAGCCAGCGCTTGCAGGGCCTCGCGGCTGCCGGTGGCCTTGACCCGTCCGGCTTCGGTGAGCACCGCTTCGGCTTCGGGCTGGGCGTCGTCTTGGGTCAGGATGCGGGCCAGGATCAGCGTTTGGGGAGCCATCATGCTTAAGGCTAGCGCAGCGGCTCGGGCGGGGCGCTGATGAACGTGTTCGCAGCAGGGGGGTCCGGATGTGCTTTCGCCACTCCCCACTTCCCACTCACCCCTGACTGGACTCCAGCTTGAGCTGCCACTCGGTCGTCTCGGCCCAGGGCAGGAAGCCCAGCGCCGCGTTGATGCCGAGCATGGCGGCGTTTTCGTGGGCGTTGCTGGTACGAATCCACCGCGCGCCGGGACAGGCTGAGGTGACCTGATGCAGCAAGGCGGCCTTGAGCCATTTGCCCAGGCCCAGGCCGCGCGCTCGGGGCCGCACGGCAGTCGCGCCCTGATTGAGCACGGCGGCCCGCTGCGGTGTCCAGTAGACCTCGCTGTAGCCGACGAGCTGGCCGCTGCGGGTGTCTTCCACTGCCGCCGTCCAGCGGACCTCGCCCCCGGCGCTGAGCTGCGCTTCCCAGACGCGCAGCATCTGCGGGGTGATTGTCCAGTCGTCGAACTCCAAGTCGCCGCGCGGCGCGCTGTTCATCACCATTGTCAGATCGGCCAGTCGTTCCAGGTAGGGTTCCGGCAACGTTGACCACAGGTGCAGCCCGTAGGCCGGGTCAGCCAGGCGTCCAGCAGCCCATCCGGAACCTGTGCGAGGTCGAGCTGGCTGCGGCAGTTGATGAGGGCAGGGACCGCGCCGAAGTGCCGGGCGAACCGCTCCCCGGCGGGTGCGCGGTCGGTGGTGTCGAAGGTGAGGGTGGTGTGCCCGGCCAGCTGCGCCCGCTTCGTCAGCGCCGCGAGCACGGTCCGTCCCAGGCCCCGGCGGCGCACAGCCGGGTCAACCAGCAGGCGAATGTGGGCCAGGTGCTGGTTTTGCTCCAGGCTGTATTCCAGTCGGCCCCAGGCCAGCGCCTGTACTGCCTGCCCAGCGGGGTGATCTTCCCAGATCACGGAGTGCTCGGTGCGCTCGCCCGGCGTGACGAAGCCGAGACTCAGCGCAGTCTTTTCGGGCAACTGCGGCGGGTCTTCAGGGTAGGCGAAGGCAAAGCACGCCGCCGCCAGCTGGCCCAGCGCCAGGCGTTGACCGGTCGAGGCAGCGTCCGGATCGAACGGCGCAGGTGCAGGCGCGGCGGCGTGTTTCCCTTCAGGGGTCATTTCCCCAGTCTGAAGTGCGACGGTCAGCGGTGCATCCGCTCTGTGGCCTAGCGCTCAGGGACAGGCGCTCACGGGGCGGGTGGAGCGGTCTGCTGCGCCCGGACAGCCTTATCCCCGGCACTTTCCGGCTCCAGATCGAACACCACCAGTTCCGCCGGGCAGTTGAAGCGGATCGGCAGGCCGGTGACGCCCAGGCCGTGCGTCACGAAGCCCCGGATCAGGCGCGACTTGGCAGGCTCGATGGTCGGCTCGGCAGCGCTGGGCGGTTCGGGCTGCGTTTCGACCCAGCCTTCCAGAAAACGGGTGCCGTAGAGGCTGGCCTGTTTGACCGGTCCCAGGAACGGCAACCGCACCTGCCCGCCGTGGGTGTGGCCGCATAAGGTCAGGCCCACGCCTTCCGGCACGTTCGGCAGAAAGTCGGGGTTGTGCGAGAGCATCAAAGTGGCTCCGCCGGTCTTGTCCTGGAGGGTGCATTTCAGGTCCTGGTTGCCGAACCACCAGTCGTCGATGCCGCACAGGTAGAGGTCGTCGCGCACCTGCACGCCTGCGTTGTTGATGATCCGGATGCCCGCCTCGCAGAGTTGCCGAGCAAAGCGGGCACGCACCGGCTGGGTGTTGAGACTGGTCCAGTCGTGGTTGCCGAAAACGCCGTAGACGCCCAGCGGGGCGTGCAGCTTCGACAGTTCGCGGATCAGCGTCTTGATGGGCCGGTACGACACGCTGCTGTCGAGAAAGTCGCCGGTGATGACGATCAGATCGGCCTGCTGCTCCATCGCCGACTTGACCCAGCGCCGCACCGAGCCGCGCCCGATCCAGTTGCCGTAGTGCAGATCCGAGAGCTGCACCACCCGCAGGGGCCGGGTCAGCCCGCCCAGCGCGAACTTCTGTTCAAGCACCCGGTAGCGGTAGGCGTTGACGTAAGAAAACCCCAGGGTGCCCCCCACCAGGGAAAGGAGCGAACGTACAGCGAGCATAGAGGCCCAGGGTAGCGTCTGGCGGCGGGGCTGGCTCCAGCCTCCCTTGAGGATTGCTTGCGCCTTCAGGCGCGTTTCTCAGGGCTGCTTGATGGTGCTGGCCAGCACGCCGCCCAGAACCGTGTCGGCCACCCCCTCGGCAAAGGCGCGTGGCGAGAGCGGCCCGCCCGGCTTGTACCAGCGGTAGGTCCAGTTGACGGCCCCCAGCAGGGTGTTGGCGGTCATCTGGGCCGAGACGGGCGAACGCAAGGCGCCCTCGTCCAGGCCGCGCTGCACCACGCCGAGCAAAATCTGCTCGTAGTGCCCGCGCTCGCGCTGCATCGGGCGGCTGACTGCGGGCGGCAATTCCAGTTCCTCCTCGTAGAAGACCCGTAGCAGGCGCTGGTGGGTGGTGGTGTACAGGACCCGCCGCACCACCACCTCGCGCAGCGTCTCGGCAGGACTGAGGCCGAGATCGATCACCGCCTGCATGACGGCAATGTTCTCGGCGATCACCTCGGCATACAGCAGGGTCAGCAGTTCTTCCTTGCTCTGTACATAGTGGTAGAGGGTGGCCTTGCTCATGCCCAGGGCGGCGGCCAGCTCGCGCATCGAGGCGGCGCGGTAGCCCTGCGCGCTGAACAGTTCGGCAGCGGCAGCGTAGATGTCCCGGCGGCGGGCCTCCACCTTCTGCTGCACCTTCAGACTCCCGGATCGCCTTTCTCGCACACTCATTACCTGCCCCTAGCGCCCACTCGACACGGCGTGTTAGGCTCAGGGTATCAAAAATCCGACCGAGCGGTTGAGTATTTACGGTCCGTTCATCGTTGAGGAGTCACCATGAGTTCGCCCACCCACCCACGGTTCAGAAGTGCCCTGTTTGCGCCTGCCAACCAGCTCGGGGTGCTGCAAAAGTTGCCGCGCAGCCGTCCCGATCTGGCCATTCTGGACCTAGAAGACGCCGTGCCGGACCGCCCGGACGCCAAGCAGCAGGCCAGGGATGTGGCGGTGGAAGCCCAGGCCTGGCTCGCCGCCCACTACCCGAAGCAAGCCGTTTATCTGCGCCTGAACGCCGTGCATTCGCCGCACTTCGCCGCCGACCTGGCCGCCCTGAGGCCCAGCCTGGCCGGGGTGGTGCTGCCCAAACTGGAGCACGCCGCCGAGCTGGAGGAAGCCGTCCGGCTGTTGAGAGCGCGTGGCCTGCACCACCTCCAGATCATGGCCGGGCTGGAGACGGTGGCCGGGGTGGAGCACGCCGCTGAGCTGCTGCAAGGCCCAAGTGAAGGCCCAGGCAAAGGCCCGGTCACCTCGGTTTACTTCGGTGCCGAGGACTACGTGGCCGATCTGGGCGGCGTGCGAACTGGAGCGGGCCTGGAAGTGCTGTATCCGCGCTCACGGGTGGCGATGCTGGCCCGACTCTCCGGCGTGGCGGCCTTCGATATCGTGGTCACCAAGCTGCGCGACGACGACGCCTTCTTGCAGGACGCGCGGACGGGGCGCTCGCTCGGCTACGGCGGCAAATTGTGCATCCATCCGGCTCAGGTGGCGCTGGCGCACGAGGTGTTCAGCCCGTCGCCGGAAGAGATCAAGCGGGCCTGGGCGCTGCTGGCCGCTTACGAGGAGGGCCAGCAGGAGGGGCGCGGCGTGATTGCCTTCGAGGGTCAGATGGTCGACGCGCCGATGCTGGTGCGGGCCAGAGCGGTGCTGGCGAGCGCGGAGGTGGAGGCGTGACGCACCCACCCGGCAAATACTTCGAAGAGCTCCCTGTCGGCGCGGTGCTCCAGCACTATGTCACCCGCACCCTCACCGAGGCCGACAACGTACTGTTCACGACCCTGACCATGAATCCTCAGCCGCTGCATCTGGACGCCGAGTACGCCGCCCAGACCGAGTTTGGGGAGCGGCTGGTCAATTCGATGCTGACGCTGAGTTTGCTGGTCGGCCTGAGCGTCTACGACCTGACGCTCGGCACCCTGGTCGCCAATCTGGGTTTCTCGGAGATCGGCTTTCCCAAACCGGTGCGGCACGGTGACACCATTCGCGCCGAGAGTGAGGTGGTGGCCCGGCGTGAATCGAAGTCACGTCCGGACGCCGGAATCGTCACCTTTGAGCACCACGCCTTCAACCAGCGCGGCGAATTGGTGGCGACGTGCAAGCGCAGCGCTTTGATGCAAAAACAACCTGTTCAAGAGGAAGGGAAATGACCCAGACCACCAGCTTATGGGCTGACGCCCTGACCCGCCTGGATGCTGACGCCGCCCAAGTCCGGCTCGGCGGCGGCGCAAAAGCCCAGCAGCGCCAGCACGATAAGAACCGCTTAACCGCCCGTGAACGCATCAGCCGCCTAGTGGATGCGGGCACGCCGTTCGACGAGCTGATGACCTTTGCCGGGTGGGAGATGTACCTGGACGTGGGCGGCTGTCCCAGCGGCGGTACGATTACTGGAATAGGTACGGTTCACGGGCGGCCCTGGATGATCATCGCCAACGACGCCACCGTCAAGGCGGGCGCGTTCTTTCCGATTACTGCCAAGAAAGTCATCCGGGCGCAGACCATCGCCTTCGAGAACCACCTGCCAGTCATGTACCTGGTCGACTCGGCGGGCGTCTACCTGCCGATGCAGGATGAGATTTTCCCCGACCAGGATGACTTCGGGCGGGTCTTTTACCTGAATGCCCGTATGAGCGCCGCCGGGATTCCGCAGCTCGCCGCCATCATGGGCAACTGCGTGGCGGGCGGAGCCTACCTGCCGGTGATGTGCGACACGCTGATCATGACCGAGGGCAGCGGGCTGTATCTGGCTGGCCCGGCACTGGTGAAGGCGGCCATCGGTCAGACGGTGGACTCAGAAGACCTCGGCGGTGCGGCCATGCACGCCCAGATTGCCGGAACGGTGGATTACCGCGAAGCCGACGACGACGCGGCTATCAAGCGCCTGCGTTCACTGGCCGACCTCTACGCCGAGGGCGACGTGGCGGGCTGGGCCAGGCGGCGCAGGGAAGCCTTGCCCCCGTCAAATCAGAACTTGACCGATCTGGTGGCCTTCGATTCCGGTAAGCCCTACGACGTGCGTGACCTCATCGCGGCCATCAGCGACGTGACCGAGGAAGGCGAGGGCAGCTTTCAGGAGTTCAAGGCCGAGTACGGCGAGACCATCGTGTGCGGCTTCGCGCGGATGGGCGGTTACCCGGTGGCGTATGTCGCCAACCAGCGCACCGTCATCAAGAAGAAGCTTAAGGCGGGCGGCGAACCGGGCCTGAGAACCCGCATTGAGGTCGGCGGTGTCATCTACGGCGACAGCGCCGACAAGGCCGCCCGCTTCATCCTGGACGCCAACCAGGCCGGAACGCCGCTGATCTTCCTCTCCGACGTGACCGGCTTCATGGTGGGGCGCGACTCCGAGCAGGAAGGCATCATCCGGCGCGGGGCCAAGCTGGTGAACGCCGTATCCAACTCGGTGGTGCCCAAGCTGACGCTGATCACCGGCGGCAGTTTCGGAGCCGGAAACTATGCCATGAACGGCAAGGCCTTCGGCCCGCGCTTTCTCTTCGCCTGGCCCAGTGCCAAGTACGCGGTGATGAGCGGCAACGCGGCGGCCAAGACCCTGCTGGACATTCAGCTGGCGGCCCTCAACCGGGCTGGGCATGAACCCGACGACGAGGAACTCCAGCGCCTCTACGACGAGGTGAAATCCAAATACGATACCGAACTCAACCCCCGCTACGCCGCCGCCCGGTTGTGGGTCGACGAGATCATCAAGCCGAACGACACCCGTGAGCGCTTAATCCGGGCGTTGGAGGTCTGCGCGGGGCAGTCCAGAACGGAGGAGTTCAAGGTGGGGGTATTCCAGGTGTGAGGCAGGGAAGCGAGCGCCAACGACGACCCTTCGTTCCCGCACAAGGAGCCTGCCCCATGACCACCGATCCCTCTCTGCTCACCCAGCCGCTCATTCCCCCCAGCGACGCCCTCAAGCGCCAGGCTCCCGTGACGCCGCAGGAAGCCGAGCGACTCAAGGCCCTGCCGCCCACCGCGTACTGGGCTGAAATCGCGGGCGAACTCGACTGGGACGAGCGCTGGACCAACATCCTGGACGGCGAGCTGGGCGACTTCCGCTACTTCGTGGATGCAAAAGGGAATGTCAGCGTCAATTGCCTGGACCGCCACGCCGAAAAGACGCCGGGCAAGGTGGCCCTGCACTACGAGCGCGAGGACGGCCTGACCGAGACCTGGACCTATCAGCGCCTCACCACCGAGACAGCCCGCTTTGCCGCCGTGCTGGAGGATATGGGCGTGCAGAAGGGTGACCGGGTGTCGCTGCTGCTCTCCAACATCCCCGAGGCGTTTATTGCCATTCACGCCTGCTACCGCATCGGCGCGATCTACTCGGTGATCTTCGCGGGCTTCTCGGCGGCGGCGGTGCGCGACCGGCTGGAGGACGCCCGGCCCAAGGTCGTCATCGTCGCGGACGGTACGTTGCGGCGCGGCAAGGTGGTGGCCCTCAAGTCGGTGCTGGACGAGGCCAGGCGCGGGATAGACAGCATCAAGCATGTGGTCATCATCAACCGCCTGAATCTAGACACAGACAGGCAATCCGATGAACATGACTGGGCCACCCTGATGACCCGCACCCGCCGCCTGGCTGCCCCGGTGATGCTGGAAGCCAACGACCCCGGCTTCATCATCTACACCTCCGGCACCACCAGCAAGCCCAAGGGGCTGGTGCATTCGGGCCTGGGCTTTCTGGTCGGCACCTACGCCAACGTCAAGTGGTCGCTCAACCTGCGCCCCGAGGACAGTTACTGGTGCACGGCGGATGTGGGCTGGTTGGTGGTGCCGATCTTCTCGCTGGTGGGCGGCATGGCGCACGGCGTGACCCAGGTGCTCTACGAGGGCAGCATCGACACGCCCACGCCCAGCCGCCCATATCAGCTGGTCGAGAAGTACGGGGTTAACAAGATCTTCACCGCGCCCACCGCCCTGCGAATGCTGCGCCGCGCCGGGCAGACTGCCCTTGAGGGCCACAATCTCAGCAAGGTGGAACTCATCTCGCTGGTGGGCGAGCCGCTCGACCCTGAAACCTGGCACTGGACGGCCGATACTTTCGGGGCCTTCGTCAACAACACCTACGGCCAGACCGAAACCGGCACCGCCTGGGCCTCGGCCATCGTCGGCGCGACCGCCACCAAAGCCGGGTCGTGCGGTGAGGCGCTGCCCGGCTACCGTGCCGAGGTGGTGAACGAGGACGGCCAGCCGGTGAAGGCCGGGCAACTCGGCTTCCTGACGCTCACCGAGCCGTTTCCCTGCCTGGCCCGCACCGTCTGGGGCAGTCCGCAGCGCTACCTGGAGACCTATTTCAGCGAGTTTCCGGGCCGCTATGCCAGCGCCGACGCCGCCATGTTCGATGAGGACGGCCAGCTCTGGGTCACCGGGCGGGTGGACGACGTGATGAACGTCTCCGGCCACCGCATCGGCACCATGGAGCTGGAAGCGGCGTTGATCACCCATCCGGCTGTCAGCGAGGCGGCGGTGGTGGCCCAGTCCGACGATCTGCGCGGCGCGGTGCCGGTGGCCTTCGTGGTGCCGAGGGCCGGGGTAGGAGAGGGAGCGGACCTCAGCGACGAGCTGGCCGAGGCCATCGTGACGGGCGTGGGCAAGTACGCTCGACCCGCCGCCGTCTACGTGGTGCCGACCCTGCCGCGCACCCGCAGCGGCAAGATCATGCGAAGGTTGCTGCGCGATTTGCTGGAACATGGTGAGGTGCGCGGCGACATGAGCAGCCTGGAGAATCCCGACGCGCTGGAGGTGGTGCTTGGGTTCATCAAGCAGTGACTCTTGCTCCTCCCCACGACCTCCCTTCCCAATTCACCCAAGGAGAACCATATGACCACCCTGCCTTACGACCTGACCGACGACCAGCGCACCATCTTGAGCAGCCTCACCGCCTTTCTGAAAAAGGAAGTCGCTCCCGGCGCGGCCGAGCGCGACCAGACCAGCGAATTCCCCATGCAGATCGTCAAGAGCCTGGGCGAGATGGGCATCATGGGCGCGCAGACGCCCAGCGAATACGGCGGCTCGGAACTCGACACCGCCACCTTCGCCCTGATTATCGAGGAAATCGCCGCCTACGACGGCTCGCTGTGCCTGACCGTCGCCTCACACAACTCGCTGTGCCAGGGCCACATCTTGATCGGCGGCACCGAGGCGCAAAAGCAGAAGTTCCTGCCGGACCTCGCTGTCGCCAAGAAGCTGGGAGCCTGGGGCCTGACCGAACCCGGCAGCGGCTCGGACAGCGCCGGACTCGCCACCCGCGCCGCCGAGCAACCGGACGGCAGCTGGATCCTGAACGGTTCCAAGAACTTCATCACCCAGGGCAGCGTGGCCGGAACCTATGTCATCCTGGCCCGCACCGACGCCCCTCGCCCCGGCAAGGGCAAGAACGACGGCATCAGCGCCTTCGTCTTCAACCGTGACGAGGTCGAAGGCTTCAGCGTGGGCCGCAAGGAAGACAAGTTGGGCCTGCGCAGCAGCGACACCGCTCAGCTGATCTTCGAGAATATTCGCCTCGGCGCGGACGCCCTGCTGGGCACACGCGGTCAGGCCTTCAAGGACGTGATGAAGGTGCTCGACGGTGGGCGCATCGGCATCGGCTCGATGGGGTTGGGGCTGGGCCGCGCCGCCTTCGAGTTCGCCACCAAGTACGGCATGGAGCGCGAGCAATTCGGCAAGCCGGTCGCCATGAACCAAGCGCTCAGCTTCCGGCTGGCCGACATCGACACCGAGCTGGAAGCCGCCCGTCTGCTGATTCGTAAGGCCGCCGACCTCAAGGACGCTGGGCGCGACTTCACGGTGGCGGCGGCGCGGGCCAAGCTGTTTGCTACCGAGAAGGGCCTGGCGGCCTGCGACAGCGCCATCCAGATGCTCGGCGGCTACGGCTACATCAAGGAGTATCCTGCCGAGCGTTTCTGGCGCGACAACCGCCTGACGACCATCGGCGAGGGCACCAGTGAGGTGCAGCGCATGATCATCAGCCGGGCGCTGACGGCCCGCTTCGCCAAGGAAACGGCGCTGGTCTGAACCGGTTGGATAGCTGAGGGCTGCCGCACTAGCATCTCTGCATGACTGCCCAGCCCTCATCTGCCGTTCCTGCTCCTACGCCACTCCTGCTGTGGCTCTCGCTAATTACCGTGTATCTGGTGTGGGGCAGCACCTATTTCTTCATCAAGGTGGCGATCGGCTCGCTGCCGCCGCTGGGGATGCTGGGCCTGCGCTTCCTGGTGGCGGGCGCGGTGATGTACCCGGGGCTGCGGCTGCGCGGCCTGCCCGCGCCCACCCGGCAGGGCTGGTGGTGGAGCGGGGTCATCGGGACGCTGCTGCTCTTCGGCGGCACCGGCCTGGTGACCCTGGCCGAGCGCGATGCCAGCAGTTCGGTGGCGGCCATGATGCTGGCAGTCAGCCCGTTGTTTGCCGCTGTCTTCGGGCGCATCTGGGGTGAGAAGACCGGCGGGCGCGAGTGGGCCGGAATCGGCGTGGGGCTGCTGGGCATTGCCCTGCTCAATCTCTCCGAGCTGCACGCCACGCCGCTGGCCGCCGCGTTGCTGCTGCTTGCGCCGATGTGCTGGACCTTCGGCAGCCAGTGGTCACGCCACCTGCCGCTGCCGCCAGGATTGATGAACAGCGCCGCGCAGATGCTCATCGGCGGCGTGGTGCTGCTGATCTTGAGCGTCGTCACGGGCGAACACTGGCGCGTGCCGACCTCGGCCAGCCTGTGGTCGTTCGTTTATCTGGTCGTTTTCGGCAGCTTACTGGCGTACAGCGCCTATACCTACCTGGTGGCCCGCACCCGTCCGGCGCTGGCGACCAGTTACGCCTACGTCAATCCGCTGGTGGCGGTGCTGCTGGGCATCGGGCTGGGCGGCGAGTCGCTGGGACCCCTCGGCTGGGTGGCGCTGGCTATCATCGTGGGCGGGGTGGGCTTGATGGCCTGGCCGCGTAAAGTCAAGGTGCTGGAAGCCCCGGTCTGAGCTGACTTGCCGAACGGCTCATCCGGGTGGTGCGTCCCGGCGCTTCAGTGAGAGGTCTCCCTTCATTCTCTGGGTCGGCACGTCAGGCCCAGGTGCTACGCGCCGCGCTTCCACTTGCCCTTGCTCTTGTGGCCGGTGCGGTTGGCCACCTCCGAGAGCCGGTGCTTGATGGTTTCGTCGTCGTAGCGCAGCAGCACCGCCAGCCGGGCGCGGCTGATGATGTGGTGCGGGTGCTTGGGCACGAAGGCGGTCACCACGTCCAGAAAGTCCACCGGCCCGGCGGAGGTGCGGATCACCGAGAGTTCCACCACCACGTGCAGCGGCAGCACCACGTTGCAGGCCTCGAAAAACCCGGCCACCAGCCAGCGCTTCTCCTCGGGGTAAACGGCCCGCACCCGTCCGGCGAGCAGCACCTGAATGATGTCGTGTTCCAGAAACCCCTCGGCGCGGGCGTGGCCCACTGCGTGCGGGCAGAGCTGGTAGTGGCCCTCGTAGACCGCCTCGCGCAGCCGGGCGTGGGCGCGCGAGAGCAGGAAGGCGTCGGTGCTGACCCCCTGCAGCTCGGCTTCACGCTGGGGACTCAGGGGCCGCAGCGCCAGGTTGCTCGGCTTGGGCGCGGGTGCGGGCGTGCGCCGCGCCGCCTTCTCGGCGCGGGCCAGTTGGGCGCGCAGGGCCAGCAGATCGGTCGGCTCTCTCAAGGTCATCATTCCTCCCCGGCATGGTGCAGACGGCAAGCGCTGAACAGCTCTGCGGCGCGGCCAGCTTCCCGGCCAGCCCTCCCAAACGAAAAAATCCCCCAAACGCGCATCATGGCGTTCGTGGGAAAGTGCAGTCCGTACCCTGTTCAGGGCATGTAGCGAGTGTAACACGTCGGTGCCAGGCAAGTCGGTAACGCGGGGCCGTTTCGGCAAGCCGCCCGCATGCCTAGACTGAAGACGACCCGCTTCGTTCAGTCAGGTTCTTCAGTCGCATTCTGTCGCCGCATTCTCGCTCAAGGGAGGAAGCCTTCATGATTCGCACCTCGCAGTCGAGTGACGCCCCCGAGATCATCAGTTTGCTGTCCTGGATGGACGGCGCGCCCGAGCGCGAGGTGTTCGCTCCCGACGCCCGCACGCCCGACGAACTGGCCTTCGAGAACGCCGGGAAAACCTGCCTGGTGGCCGCCGACGACCTCGGCAGCGTGACGGCCTTCGCCGCGCTCTCGCCGTTTCAAGATGGCCTCCTCCTGGAAGGCCCGCTTTCGGAGTCGCCCGAAGCCCTGCCCCGCTTGCTGGGCGCGGCCCTGGCGCACAACGACAGCCAGAGCGTGTACGCCTTCGCCGCCCGCGACAACCTGCCGGTGCGCGCCGCACTGGAAACCGCCGGATTCATGCCGATGCACACCACCGACTTCTACCGCCTGGCGCGCGGAAAGTTGCGCCGGGTGCCTGCCCTGCCGGAGGGCCTGAGCCTCAGTGGCCGCACCGACGCCCAGACCTACCGCAGTCTCTACCGCGCCGCGCAGGACACCTGGAGCGAGCGGCTGCACTGGAGCGAGGCGCAGCTCTCGGCGCACCTGCACTCGCCCGAGGTGCTGCTGAGCGTCTTGATGCGCGGCGGCAAGGCCGTGGGCTTTGCCGAAACCGAACTCGACAATGATCTGGCCCGCATGACCTACCTGGCCGTCCACCCGGCGGAGCGCGGCCAGGGCTACGGCAAGCTGCTGCTGCTGCACGCGGCGCAGGCCACCTTCGAGCGCCCCGAGATCAGTGCTTTGCAGGTGCGTGCCCACGACCACGAGGGACCGGCCAGGGTGCTGTACGCCCACGCCGGGTTTTTGCACTGCCGCAGCGTCGTGACCTATATGCTGGAGCCGGAAGGCGAGGAAGCCTGAAGAGAGGCGTGAGGCGGATTGCACTCGATTCTGCGGCAACTGAGAAAGCGCTGGATGGTTCTCCCTCCTGCGAGACCCGGCTCTCGCTCCTGCTTTGATCGAAGTCGGTACGACTGAATGGGTCGAGGGGCCGCTGTGCGTCTCACAGTCTGGTTCCAGCGGCTGCGCTACCGTTTTTTCAGCATGGCCAAGCCCAGATTGCCCACCGTCCCTGAAGTCGCCGTCTCGTTTCGTGAATTGCCCGGCACCTCGGTGGGCTTCTGGGTGCTGCCGGTCTGCCCGTTTTGCGGCGCGCAGCATTTTCACCCGGCAGGTGCGGGCAAGACGGACCCGATGGAAAAACTCGGCGAGGTCGAGGCCCGCTGCGGCCAGGGCCGTTACGTCATCGGGTTGCCGCCCCGGCCCAAGCGCAAGAAGGAGCGCCGCGCCGAGAACAGGCGGGCGCGCAAGGCAGGCGACGGCAGCACCTGGGACGACTGGGAAGAGTGAGCCGGGGCTGGAGCTCTAGAGACTGGTTGAGACGCAATCGTCGTTTGGCGGGATGATTTTGCCACTGGCAAACTGGAGCGATGGATCGCCGTGCGTACCCGAGCGATGTGGATGACGAGACGGACCACTTTTTATTGCCGTATCTGGCATTCACCCCAGAGGATGCCCCGCAGCGGAAATTTCCGCTGCGGGAGGTGCTCAATGCGTTGTTATGGATGAGTCGAACAGGAGCACAGTGGGCGTTTGTGCCCCATGATCTTCCACCGGCAGAGGTCGTGCGCAGCCAGGCAAAGCGCTGGTTCGACGCGGGGTGTTTTGAGAACGCCGTGCACGACTTGCGTCTGCTCAGCCGCGTTCAGCAACAGCGTGGTGGTGAGCCTACAGCGATCATCATCGACAGCCGCACGCTGCAGAGCGGGCAGGCCCCATACGGGTGCCGTTCTGCCCAAGACGCACCCCGGAGAGCGGTCACCGCGCGGGGTTTGATGGCGCGAAGAAGCGCAAGGGCACCAAGGTCCATCTGGCGGTCGATACGCTCGGTCACCTGTCGACCCTGACCACGTCGCCGGCCAATGAACAGGACCCGACGCAGGTAGAAGCGTTGTGCCACAACGCCCAGGAACTCACCGGTGGCATGCTGGAGGTGGTGTTTGCGGATCAGGGCGACACCAGCGAACACGCGCTTGAAGCGGCGCGCAAGAGCAACATCGAGTTGGTTGTCGTGAAGCGTCTGGACGCTTCACGCGGATTCGTCTTGCTCCCGAAACGCTGGGTCGTCGAGCCTTCGTTGGCTTGGCGCTCGCGTTTTCGTCGATTGGGACGGGATCTGGAACGGCTCTCCTCGACCTTGGTCGGTTTCCATTTCGTCGCTGCCTGCGTTCTGTTGCTGATCAAACTCAGGCCCCTCTTTGGATAGGCAGTCCTCCAGCTTCTAGACTGACGGGATGACTGTTCAAGATCCACTGCTCTTCACCGCTGTCGCTGGACGCCTCGACGCGGCGCTGAGCGACCTCTCGGGCGTTTCGCGCTCGCAGGTGGCGCAACTCATCGAGGCCGGGCAGGTTACCGTCGACGGGCGGGCGGTGCTCAAAACCAGCTTCAAGCTGCGCGGCGGCGAACAGCTGGCCCTGCGGATGCCCCCGCCGCCGAGTTCGCACGTCGCCCCCGAAAACGTGGCGCTCGACGTGCTCTACGAGGACGAGCACCTGATCGCCCTCAACAAGCCGCCCGGCATGGTCACCCACCCGGCGCCCGGTGTCACGTCCGGCACGCTGGTCAATGCCCTGCTGGGCCGTATGAAACTGCCGGAGCAGGCCGAGTTCGACGCGGAGGGCGGCTACCGCCCCGGCATCGTCCACCGACTCGATAAGGACACCAGCGGCGTGATCGTGGTTGCCAAGACGGTCGCGGCGCACGCCCGGCTCTCGGAGAGCTTCAAGGACCGCGAGACCCGCAAGGTGTACCTGGCGCTGGTGGCCGGACAGTGGAAGGCTGAGCAGCGTGTCAGTGTAGACGCCCCGATCGGGCGGCATCCGGTGCAGCGCCAGCGCATGACGGTGGGCGGCAGCCATTCCCGCGACGCGCAGACGGTCTTCGTGCCGCTCGCGCACCACCCGGATGGGCACGGGCGGGTGCTGGCCCTGCTGCGTTGCGAGCCGCGCACCGGGCGCACCCACCAGTTGCGGGTGCATCTTCAGCACCTCGGCAGCCCGATTCTGGGCGATAAGGTCTACGGCCGCGAGAGTGAGGTGATCGGGCGTCAGGCCCTGCACGCCTGGCAACTGACCCTGCCGCACCCCGTTACCGGCGAGGCGCTGCATCTGATCGCCCCGCCGCCGGACGATCTGCTGAGTGCCTGGGTGGCGCTGGGGGGCGAGTTGCCGCCGGAAGTGCTGGGCGGCGCTGCCGATCATCTTCGGGCAGACGATGTGACCGAAAGCGGCGTCTAAAGAAGCGCTGAAGACTGCCCATCCCGGCGGCGGCGTTAAAATCAAAATTACGTTTCGCGCCCCGACCCCCGTTCACCTCGGCGGCGCGAGCATCAAAGGAGCTTTCTCATGACCTACACCGTGCCCCCCCTGCCCTACGCCTACGACGCCCTGGAGCCGCACATCGACACCCGCACCATGGAAATTCACCACGACAAGCACCACCAGGCGTACGTGGACAACGCCAACAAGGCGCTCGAAGGCAGCGACATGGCTGATCTGCCGGTCGAGGAACTGCTCGCCAAGCTCGACCAGGTACCGGCCGACAAGAAGAATGCCCTGCGCAACAACGCGGGCGGCCACGCCAACCACAGCCTGTTCTGGACGGTGCTGGGCGCGAATGGTGGTCAGCCCGGCGGCGAACTCGCCTCGGCGATCGATGAGGCGTTCGGCTCGTTCGACGCGTTCAAGGAGAAGCTCGAGGACGCCGGCAAGACCCGTTTCGGCTCCGGCTGGGCCTGGCTGGTCGTGCAAAACGGCAAACTGGCTGTCGTCAGCACCGCCAACCAGGACAGCCCGCTGATGGGCGAGGCGATTGCCGGTGTCTCGGGCACCCCGATTCTGGGCGTGGACGTGTGGGAGCACGCCTACTACCTCAACTACCAGAACAAGCGCCCCGATTACCTCAAGGCGTTCTGGAACGTCGTCAACTGGGACGAAGTGGCCCGCCGTTACGCCGCCGCCAAGTAACCCAAGCCATTTCTTTTTTGATTCGTCAAAGCGCGCCTTCGGGCGCGTTTTTTCGTGCCTGCTTCCCGCAACTGATGCGTCCCGGGTCCCGCCAGTGGGGGGCATCAGCGAATATGAAATTCTTCACACTTGGCGAGGCCTCTGAAGAGTGAAATAAACGTGAGGTGAATATGAAGAAAAGAATGATGCTGGTTATGGCGCTCTGCGGTGTGCTGGGCACTTCGGCACTGGCGGCGGGCGAGAATGACAACCTGGAAGGCGTCAAGCTGTGTATCGACGACGGCTCGTTCACGGCCGGGATCGGCGGCCTGGAAAACACGTCCGACAAGCTGGCCCAGAGCCTGTACGACTATTTCGTGGATCAGGCGGCGGTCAAGAAGATCGCCATTGACGAACTCGGGGCCAAGACCTGCGGCGACTACTCGGTGTCGCTCAACTTCGGTGCGACCACCGGCACCCCCCGTGCCTGGTACGGCTCGGTCAACCTCTATGACAGCACGTCTTACTTCTCCCCCAAGGCCAGTGACACCTACAAGCAACCGGTCAGCGTCTGGTCGAGCGCCTATTACGGTGTGCTGGCAAGTAACGACGGCCTGGCTGACTTTCTGCTGACCCAGGGCAAGAGCATCATCGACGAGTTTTTGAAGGCCTACCAGAGCGTCAACTGAAGACGGACCTGGATGAAGTCGTTTCCCAGAGACGCTGTCATCTGACCAAGCGGGCAGGTGTCCTCACGGACGTCTATGCGCTTGGTTTCGATCTGAAACTGGAACAGCCCTGGATTCCGTATCAGCACAGCGTTTGACAACATGCTCGAAGTCAGGGAGGGTCCTGCCGGACGATAAAAGTGCCGATCGCTCAGATTTTAGGGTGGGTCCGCTTCCAGAACCCGGACCCGCTCTTGCAACGCCAACGCCTCCTGCGGTCAGGCGTTTAGAAACACCCCCGCCGAGGGACACAGCTCTTGCAGCACGCACGCCTCGCAGCGGGGGCGTTGGGCCTTGCAGGTCTCGCGCCCGTGCCGGATGGCCGAGACGTGAAAGGTGTAGCGTACCTGCCAGTCGCGCGCCAGCACCTCGTCGAACCACTTTTCCACCTTCACGGCGTTCCAGTGGCCGGGGGTAAGTTCCAGCCGCCGACTGATGCGCCAGATGTGGGTATCGACCGGCATGGCGGGCCGCGCCAGATCGAACAGCAGGACGCAGGAAGCGGTTTTCATGCCCACGCCCGGCAGGCTTTCGAGCAGAGTACGCACCTGGGTGTCGTCCATTTCGCGGGTGTCCTTGAGACTCAGGGTGCCCCGCGTTTCTTCCAGGCGGTCCAGCACCTGAAAGATGTACGCCGACTTGACGCGTGACAGTCCGCCGCCCGCCGCCTTCAGCACCGCCTCGATGCCGTCCGGGCCGTCGGCCAGCGCCGCTTCCCAGCGTGGGTAGGCCGCCTTGAGCGCATCGAACTGCCGCCGGGTGATGGCCGCCGTGTTCTGCTGCGAGAGAATGGTGCCGATGAGTCCGTCGGTCGGCTCGGCGGCGCGCCGGGGCGTGGGTGGGGTGGGTAGGTAGCGCTCGGCCAGGCGGCGGGCGATTTCGCTCAGGCTGTCCGGCGCGGGAAATTGCTCAGCCAGCGTGGGGCGCGGCGGGCGCGGGGAAGAGGTGGCGGGCACCCCTCACGCTAACAAGCGGGCGGGCCGCGATGGGCGGTGCCGAATACCATTGCCGCTCGGGTCAGTTCCTGCTCTTATCTGGCCCGCAGGTTCGTTACGTTGCCCGCGCCGTCTTTGGCCTGAATGTCGGCGTACGCGCCGCTGGTTTCGGCGTAGAACTCGGTGCTGGTGCCGGGGGCCGTGTTGATGACGCTGCCGTCTACCGACACCTGGGCCACGCTGGTGTTGTCGGTCACGACGCCGCTCACCCGGATGGCCTTGCCGTCGCGCTCGAAGTTGGTCACCCGGATGAGCGGCGCAGCGGTGTCGATTTTCAGGGGGAGGTCCAGGGTGGTCTTGTTGCCCGAATTGTCGAGCGCCACCAAGCTGAGCGTGATGGCGCTGCCCTTGACACTGGTCTGGTAGGTAAACGGCGCGATCTTACTGCCTGCCTTGATCGGCACCTTCTCGCCCTGCACCCGCAGCACGGCCACCGCCCGGTCGTCGAGGACGTAGCCTTTGAGGGTAAAGCTCTTGTTGGCGCTGACGGCGCCGCCCTCGGGACTGGTGATGATGATGTGCGGCTTGAACTGATCGACCTCGCGCGAGCAGCCGATCAGCAGCAGCGGGAGAACGGCGAGAAGCAGAAAAGGGCGCAGCATGGAAAGGCAGTATAGAGCAGGCGGGTGAGGACGCTCAGGCCCGCCGGGGCAGCGCTATGATGCCGGGCGATGTTTTGCCTGCCGCCGCATGAAGTGATGGAGGCTGCGTGACGAGACCTGAGGGGGTCGCGCTGCCCGCTTTCCATGTTCTGTTTTTCCCACAGCCCACGTCCCACATTCCACCTCACGCAGGCCGCAGGTCGTTTCGATGAGGCTGCCCGAAGGCACCCGCGACGTCTTGCCGCCCGAATGGGCCTGGCGCGAATCCCTGCGCGCCCAGCTCTCGGGCCAGTTCGCCCGGCACGGCTACCGGGGCGTGGATGTGCCGACGCTGGAGTTCCAGGACGCCGCGCACCCGCAGGACGCCACCGCTTTCAAGCTGATCGACCGCGACGGCTCGGTGCTGGCCCTGCGCAGCGAATTCACGACCGCCATTGCCCAGCTGGCCCGCAGGCGCTTTCCCGAGGGGCCGTTTCCGCTGCGGCTTCAGTATGCGGGCCGCTTGTGGCTGCGCGGCCAGGCCAGCGAACTCGGCCACCTGCGCGAATTTACCCAGGTGGGGGCCGAGCTGATGGGGGTGCGCAGTCCGCAGGCCGACGCCGAGCTGCTGGAGGTGGCCGGGTCGGCGCTGCGGGGGGTCGGTGTGGCGGCCCAGCTCGAAGTCGGCCACCCAGGCTTCGTGGACGGCCTGCTGGAAGACGCGGGCGTCACCGGGGCGGCCCGCGACGCCCTGCACGAAGCGGTGGACCGCAAGAGCGGCCCTGATCTGGCGGCGGGCCTCAGGGCACATGACCTGAGCGCCGACCTCGGCCGAACCCTGCACGCCGTGATGGACCTCTACGGCGGCCCCGAGGTGCTGCCCGCCGCCCGCGCCCTGCCGCTGGGCGAGCGGGCGGCGGCGGCGCTCGGCGATCTGGCGGCGATTGCACAGGCGTTCGGCCCGGAGCGGCTGCTGTTCGATCTGGGCATGAGCCGCCGCTACGGCTACTACAGCGGCTACACCTTCCGGGCCTATGTGGCGGGCCATGCCCAGCCGGTGCTGGGCGGCGGGCGCTACGGTGGACGGGCGGGCGAGTGGCCGGGCGCGGGCTTCGCGGTGGGCCTGGAGCGGCTGACCGAGGTGGCGGCCCGGCACCTGCCGCCGGAGCGCGAGGTGGTGCTGGCGCTCGACGAAGCCGGAGTGCGCCATGCCCAGGCGCTGGGCCTGGTGGCCGAGCGCGCCTGGACCGCTGACGCAGCCGAGTTGCGCCGCTACGCCGAGGCGCGGGGTCTCAGGCGGATGGTGCGCGGCGAGTCGTTTATGCCTGTCGAGGAAGAAGCGTGAGCGCCGGGGGACTGACGCTGGCGCTGCCCAAGGGGCGCATCTTCGAGGAGGCTGTCGAGCTGCTCTCCCGTGCCGGGCTGCCGCTGTATCTGCCCGAAAAGAGCCGCGCCTTGAGATTCGACATGAACGGCGTGCAGGTGCTCGAACTGCGCAACCAGGACGTGCCGGTCTACGTGGACCTAGGCGTGGCCGACGCGGGCGTGGTCGGCAAGGACGTGCTGGCCGAGAGCGGGAGAGGGGTTTACGAGCCGGTGGATCTGAAGTTCAGCGGCTGCCGCCTGAGTCTGATCCGCGAGGTGGGCGCGGCGGGACCGCTCAACCGGGTCGCCAGCAAGTACCCGCGCCTGACCCGCGAGTACCTCGCGCGCCGGGGCCTGAGCGCCGAGGTCATCAAGCTCAGCGGCAACATCGAGCTGGCCTGCCTCACCGGGCTGGCCGACGCGGTGGTCGATCTGGTGCAGACCGGCAGCACGCTGGTGGCCAACAATCTGGAGGAGCGTGAAATCGTGATGCACTCCACTGCCCGCTTCGTCGTCAACCGCACGGCTCTCAAGCTCAAGCGAGAGACGCTGCGCCCCCTGATCGCCCGGCTCAGGGCGCTGACCGAATGACCCGCTGGCCGCACCTGTTTTCGGGCGAATTTGCCGGGAGAGACAGGATTCTTGCCGGTCTGACGCTGGAGCAGGTGTCGTTGCGGCCCTCGCCGCCGTCGCACACCATCTTCGAAGAACTGTGGCATCTGGTGCTCTGGCAAAGGATTCTGGTAACGCGCGACGAGGCGCTGTACGAGGAAACCTGGCAAAAGGGCGAACGGTATCCGCGAGAAGCGCCGCGAAGCCTGGCGGAGTGGACTGCTCTGGTCGAAGACTACTTCGCGGGCGTGGCGCGGGCGCTGGACTGGGCCGCTTCGCCGGAGAAACTCAGCCTAGAGGTCGATCCCGGCGTCACGATGGCCGACGTGCTGCAAGGGCTGGCTGTCCACAATGCCTACCATTTCGGCAAGATCGTGGCGCTCCGGCAGCAGATGAACGCCTGGGAACCCTGATGGTGCAGGTGATTCCAGCCGAGGTTCAAACCCTGCTCGATCAACTGTTGGTGGGGCAAACAGCCGTCCTCGGCGCGAATCTGCTGGGTCTGTACCGGCGCGGCTCGCTGGTGACCGGCGACTTCGACCCGCACACCAGCGACGTGGACGCCCTGTGCGTCACCGAGACACCCCTGAGCGCCGCCGAGTTCGAAGGCCTGGCGGCGATGCACCTGCGCCTGGCCGAGTCGTCCAACCGCTACGCCACCGAACTCGAGGTGGCGTACCTGCCGCGCGCTGCGGCCCGGCGCTGGCAGTCTGGTCAGCGCTGGCCGACACTCTACCGGGGAAGTGGGGCCTTGACCGAGCAACTGCATGGCGAGAACTGGGTGCTGGAGCGCTGGGCCATTCTGCGCGGCGGGCAGTCATCGGTGCTGTTCGGCCCGTCGCCTCGAATGTTGTTCGAGCCGGTCAGCGACGGGCAAC
The DNA here is from genome assembly GCF_009982895.1 of Deinococcus alpinitundrae. Classification (GTDB taxonomy): domain Bacteria; phylum Deinococcota; class Deinococci; order Deinococcales; family Deinococcaceae; genus Deinococcus; species Deinococcus alpinitundrae. Next base: position 24,999 of record NZ_WXZL01000020.1, read on the forward strand.
TCCGCCGTGCCGTCCTGGGCCGCTTGCGCGACTGGCACGCCTTCGCGCTGACGCCTGACGATCCGAGCTGGTCGCAGCGCAGCCACGCCGCTTACGCCATAGAAACGACCTGCCGCATGCTGCACACCCTCGGCACCGGACAATTGGGCAGCAAACCCGCCGCCGTGCGCTGGGCGCGGCTCAATCTGCCGCAACCCTGGCGCACCCTCGTCGAGCGCACGCCGAACTGGAAAAACGATCCCGCAGTGGACGCCGCGCTCAACGCCGAGGTGCAGGACTTCATCTTCTGGGCGGCGCAGCGGGCGGCCCGCGCTGCGCCGATCAGCCGGTCTTCATGAGCGCCAGTTAATCTGCCGCCATGCGCCGCTCGTTTGCCCTGCTGCCCGCCCTCCTGCTGCCCGCCCTGACGCTGGCCGCCTGCGCCCCTACCCAGAGCCGAGGCCCGGACTTCTCGGCGCTGTCGGGCAACTATGTGGGCACCGCCAGCCTGGGGCCGATTCCCGCGCCGTATCAGCTGCTGCTCAACGTCAACGGACGCACCGGGCGTGCCGACGGCGTGCTGACCCGCACCAGCAACGGCAACGTCTACTCGGCCAGTGGCACCTTCCGCCCCTTCGACGCCAACGGCGGCATGATCGAACTCAAACTCTTCAGTGCCAGCCGCCAGGCCGGAACCCTCAGCGCCCGCGTGCAGGGCGACAAGCTCGACGGCTTTCTCAAGACAGGAGCACTGACCTTCACCGTCAAGCTGACGCGCAGCCGCCCGGCGCAACCTGATCAGACCCCACCCACGCAGTCCCAGCCTGCTCCCGGCACCACCGGCGCGCGACCCGTGCCGACGCCGAGCAGCAGTGTCACCCTCGAAACCACCCAAACCGAGACGACCACCTCGGTGCCGGTCTACGTGATTCCCACGCCGGTCACGCCGCCGCACCCCTGAGCGGTGCCTAGCGCTGGCTCCGGTAGGTGCGCAGCCAGCGGTAGATACTCCGCGCGCCGCTGAAGCACAGCCACAGCAGGCCGACCACGAACACCGCCAGTATCAGTCCGCCCAGCGCCTCGTTCGCGCTGGACCGCAGGCTGACCGGCAGGTGCGGCACGGCAAAAACGAGTGCGAAGACAACGAGGCACAGCGTCAGGTAGATGGCGAACGGACTGCGCCACTGGATGCTGGTGTCGCGCACCCGCCGAATCTGCGCCCGCGTGGATGGGCTGAGGCGGCGCACCCGGTAAAGCGTACGGACCCACACGCCCAGCGCTATGAACGGCACCAGCACGACGGCGTGCGGCACGATCACGAAGCGCCAGGCCGGGGACTGCCACGACAGCGGCAGCGGCAGGTACTCGTGGACCAGCGATTTGAAATGGGCCTGCGCTCCGGTATCGGCGGGGTCGAGCCGGATGGCCGAGAGCGCCGCCGCGAAGGCGTCCTCAGCCTGACCCCGGCGCAAGCTGACGCGCGAGAGCAGCTGCAGGGCTGCTTTGCACTGCGGATCGCTGGCCAGCACCGCCCGCACCTGCGCCTCGGCGGCCCCGAGCTGGCCGAATTGCAACTGGGCGTCGGCAGCGTAGAGCTGGGCTGTTTGCTGCTGCGGACTGGCGCGCAACACCGCCTCGATCAGTGGGGTGGCCTGGCGGGGCCGGTTCATCAGCAGGTAAAGCTGCGCCAGCGCCAACTGGGCCTGCTCGCTCTCCGGTTCCAGGCGCAACGCCTGCTGCATGGCGTCGAGGGCGGGCTGGGCCACCCGCCAGGCTCCCGGCCAGCGCCGCAGGCGGCCAGACGCTTTGCCGCGCACTTCGGTGTTCCACAGCGCGAAGCCCAGGATGACGTGGCCGCCGCTCGACTCCGGCTCCAGGGCCACCGCCTGCCGCGCCGCCTCCAGCGCCTGCGGAAAGTCGTCCAAGTCGGTGCAGAGCTGGCTGAGCAGCCGCCACAGCGAGGCGTCCTCGGGAAAGCGGGCCAGCGCGCGGCCCACCTCGGCGGCGGCTTCTTTCGGGCGGCCCAGCTCGAGGAGGGCCACGGCGCGTTGCCAGCTCAGCCACGCCGGGTCCGGCGCGTCGCCCTGAGATGACGGTCCGAACGAGGTCACCGGCTCAGCGCAGCGGCTGGCGTTTCAGGTGCGCCAGCAGATCGTCGTACTCGCCGTCCTCGTTGGCGAACTGGGCGGCGTTTCTGGCCGTCTCGAACCAGGTCCGGGTGCTGGGCCGCACGTCCCTGAGGGCGCGCACGAAGTCGGCCTGGCGAATGGGCCGCACCTTGCCCTGCTTGATGGCGTCCTGCATCGCCAGCTCGGTGGCCGACGACACCAGATGGCTCAGATCCGCGCCGGAAAACTGCTCGGTTCGGGCGGCCAGCGCGGGCAGATCGAGCGCCTCGGTGGGCCGCAGTCTGAGTTCGAGTTCCAGCAGGTGCTGCCGCGCTGCCAGATCGGGCGGTAGCACCAGCAGGGTGCGGTCAAATCTTCCCGGACGCCGCAGTGCCGGATCGACATCCCAGGGGCTGTTGGTGGCGGCCAGCACGAACACGCCCTCGTTGCTGGCCTTGGCTCCGTCGAGTTCGGCCAGCAGCTGGCCCACCACGTTGGCGGCGCTGTGGCGCATCTGAGAGCGGCGTCGGCCCAGCGCATCCACCTCGTCCAGAAACAGCACGCACGGCGCGCGTCGACGCGCCAGCGCAAAGACTTCGCTCAGGTTGCGCTCGCTCTGGCCCAGATACATGTCCAGCACGTCAGACAATCCCACGTTGATGAAGCGGGCGCTCAGCTCACCGGCCACCGCCCGCGCGATAAAGGTCTTGCCGCAGCCGGGCGGGCCGTAGAGCAGCAACCCGCCGCGCAGCGCGCCCCCGTAGAGCCGCAGCAGTTCGGGGTTGCGCAGCGGGGCGAGCAGGGCCAGTTCCAGCCGCTGCTTGACCGACTGCATGCCCGCCACGTCGGCCAGAGTGACGCGGGGCGTCTGCAAGTCCCAGCGCTGATCGGCTTCACTGCCGGTTTCGGTGGCCGGATCGGCGAAGACCTCGGCCCGCAGCGGTGTCGGGGCGGGCAAAGGGGCCTCCACCACGCCGGTCAGGGCGTCGTGGAGGCGGTGGTAACGCCTAGCGGCGTCGGCCTCGCCCGCCTCGTCGGCGGCCCAGGCGGCCAGGCGCAGCGCCCGCAGATGATCCGGCTCGGCGTGCAGCACGGCCCTGGCCTCGGCCAGCGCGGCGTCAGCCTGATTCGATTGCAGCAGCAGGTCGGCCAGGTGTAGGCGCACCTCGGTGTTGCCAGGGTCCTGCTCAGCGGCGAGTCTGAGGGCCGCGATCACGCTGTCATGCACCATGCCCCATTCTAGAAGGTCCCCAGTCTCGGGGGCACCGGCTTCGCTGGCGCTGGCCCCCGGCCCGTCCGGACGCTGGCCCGGCAATCCGCTAAAGTGGGAGGATGATTGCCATTGTGACCGACTCGACGAGTGACCTCTCGGCGGAGTTGAAAGAGCGCCACCACATCGTCAGCGTGCCGCTCTACGTGCTGTTCGGCGGCGAGATGCACAAAGACGACATCGACATCACCACGGCGCAGCTCTTCAAGGGCATCAAGGAAGGTCAGAAGATGCCGTCGACCAGCCAGCCCAGCCCCGCCGAGTTTGCCGCCGTGTACACCGAGGCGCTCCAATCGGCCGACGAGGTGCTGAGCCTGCACATCAGCGGCCAGCTTTCCGGCACGGTGGGCAGCGCCCGGCTGGCTGCCCAGGACTTCGGCGGCAAGGTCACGGTGTTCGATACCCAGAGCGCCAGCCTCGGCCTCGGCATGATGGCGCTGAGGGCGTCCAGAATGGCGCAGGCCGGGCACGGCATGGCCGAGATCGTCGCGGAGATGGAGAAACTCAAGGCCAGGGGCTACATCGTCTTCACGGTCGAAACGCTGGAGTTCCTGCGGCGCAACGGGCGCATCGGTGGGGCGGCCGCGCTGCTCGGCGGCCTGCTCAACATCAAGCCGATCTTGTCGGTGAAAGGTGGCAAGGTCGAGTCCTCGGGGCGTGAGCGCGGCCAGAAGAAGGCGACGGCCAATCTGGTGGCCCAGGCCCGCGACTACATCGCCAAGAACGGCTCCTCGCGGCTGGCCTTCGTCCATACTCCCGGCGGCGAGGCCAACATTCAGGAAGTCCGTGCGGCGCTAATCGGGGCCGATTACGAGGACGCCGGGGTCTTCAATTTCGGCGCGGTGGTCGGTACCCACACCGGCCCCGGGACCTACGGCATCTGCATGGAACCGCTCACGCCCTGAGGTCGTCGTGGCGTACAAAGTAGGCCGCTACGTGTTGCTGGCGGGCGCGCTGGGGTGCGGCTGGGCGGCGCTGCGCTGGACCGAGGCCCGATCGGCGGGCAATCCAGCCGCGCTCAACTCAGCCGCGCCCGCGCTCGCCAGCGCCCGGATTCCCGCGAGGCCGCTGGGTCAACCCGCCGTGTCTGACGCCCAACTGCCCGAAGTTCCTCTTCCCGCCGGGTGCCGTGCCGCGCCGCCCGCCCTGCCCGCGCCGCCGCCGCCTGCCGCGCTCAACGGGCAACTCGGCCTGTATGTGGCCGTCATCGATCCGCAGACCTTGCAGCCGCTCCGGGCCGTCTCGTCTTCGCCCGACAGCCTGTTTCCGCTGGCGAGCACCTACAAGCAGGCGGTGTTGTGGGCACTGCTGCGGCAGGTGGATGCCGGAACCATCGACCTGAACCAGAAGTTCAGCGTGACCCGGCAAACCCAGAGCCTCGGCGCGTACCCGTTCGACGGCAGCACCGCCCATCAACTCGCTGAGCGGATGATTCAGTTTTCCGACAACACCGCCACCGATCTGCTGCACCGCACAGTGGGCCTGCAAAATGTACAGAACGTGGCCGACGAGTTGCAGCTGTGCCGCACCCGCCTGATCTTGCCGACCAAGGATTGGTGGACAGCGCAGGCGGGACTGTCCCAGACGTTTGACGGCACCAAGTTGTGGGCCAGCGCCACCGGCAAGCCGCGCGCCGAACTGGCCCAGCGTATCGACGCCGACGCCCAGCAGTACCGCCCCGATTATTTGCAGCGTAAACTCGACGAGTATTTTGAACAGCGCTACGAAGTAGCGGACGATCTCAGGGTTCATAACTTCAGCACGCCCTACGAGCTGGCCACGCTGGTGTCGCACGAGTTTTTGCGCTCCGGTCTGACACCGCGCTCGCAGGAGATTCAACGCAAATTGATGGCGCTGGGTTGCTGCAAGTCGGGGCTGACGCCGATTCCGCTGGAGACCTGGGGCGGCAAGGGCGGCAACGGCTGGAAGATTCTGACCTTCAGCGGGTATTTCAAAACGCTGGGCGGCGAGCAGGTGGTCTACGCCTTCATGCTGCACGGCTCGGGCCAGACCTACACCATGCGGCTGACCCGGCCTGCGTTCGCCTGGATTCGCTCGGCGCTGGGCGAGATTCTTCTTCCAGGCGACGGCGGCAAACCGGTGCAGGCAACAACGCCTCAGCCCTGAATTTGGCCGCCGCCAGATTCAGGGCTGAGATTTATTTCTCGGCTACTTCTTGAACGCGACCCCCTCGCGCCCGAACAACCGGCTGGCGATCAGAGTCAGGACGGCGGCCAGCAGTACGTTGCCGCCCAGACTCAGCAGCAGGTGCGGCCCGCTCAGGGCACCCTTGACCGTATCCAGAATGACCAGCATGCTGCCGATCAGCGGTGCGGCGTAGAGGACGGCGGTGGTCTTGAGGAAATCGGCGAATTGCAACAGGGTGGCGGGCAGGATGATCAGCAGGGTCAGCGGCGCGATGTAGGTCTGCGCCTCCTTCACCGAGCGGGCAAACAGGGACAGGGTCAGCAGCACGGCGCTGATCAGGAGGGCCGCCGACGCCGCCGTGATCAGCACTGCGCCCAGCCCGCCGAGGCCCAGTGCCAGCGAGCCGCCGAAGGCCTGCTGGGTGGCGCTCTGCGCGGTACTCTGTCCGGCGGGCGTGATCAGCAGGGCAATCGGGGCGCTGAGCGATAACCCCAGCACGCTGAAGCCTGCCGCGATCAGGGCGGTGAGGGTGGTGGCCAGCAGCTTACCCATCAGCAGCGTTGAGCGCGGCGCGGGGGTGGCCAGCAGCGCTTCCAGGGTGCCGCGCTCGCGCTCCCCGGCGGTGGAGTCGGTGGCGGTGGCGGTGGCCCCGGCCAGGATGAACTGCAACAGAAAAAGCGGAATGATGAAGGCGAGTTGACCGCTGCTGGCCTCGGCGGCGTTACTGGCGTCCACCGTGCTGAGTGCAATCGGGGTCAGCAGCGCCGGACTCAGGTTCAGCTCGGCCAGTTTTTTGCCCACCAGCGCCTTGTTGTAAGCGGCCACCGCCGACCTGACTTTGCTGGCCGCACCGCTCTCGGCCTTGAGGTTGCCGACCTTGTAAAACAGTTGCAGCTCGCCGCTCGTTCCGGCCTGACTGGGCAGCGCCGACTGCACCTTGAGGGCCGCGTCCACCGCCTCGTTTCTGACGGCGGCGGTGGGATCGGTGACAGCAATCAGGCGCACGCCTTTTTCTTCCTCGCTGTCGTGGGTGAGCTGGCTCCTGAGTGCGGGAGGCAGGGTGCCGACCACGCCCACTGTCTGCCGGGTCTGGGCCTGGCCGCCAAACAGCGTGCCGAAGAGGAGCGGCAGCCCCACCGTGAACAGCGGAATCATGATCAGCGGCACCAGAATCGTGCTGGTCAGGGTGCGCCGGTCACGCAGGGTGGTCAGCAGTTCCTGTTTGGCCACCGTCCAGACGCTAGCCACGAGTCACCGCCTGCCCCGCCGCTTTCTGCTCGGAGAGCAGCTGAAAGAAGGCCCGCTCCAGATTGCGCTCGCCCGAATCCTGCACCAGTTCGTTCACGGTTCCCACCTTCAGTACCTCGCCGCCGGAAATGACGGCAAGGCGGTCACACAACTCCTCGACCTCGCTCATGACATGGGTGGAGTAGACGATGAGTCGTTCCTGGCTGCGCAGCGCCGCCACCAGATCGAGCAGGGTGCGGCGGGCCAGCACGTCCAGCCCGCTGGCGGCCTCGTCGAGCAGCAGCACCGGCGGGTCGTGTATCAGCGCGCGGGCCACCACGATTTTCTGCTTCATGCCGGTGGAAAAGCCGCCCGCCCGGATGTCGAGCAGATCGCTCAGATCGAGTTGCCGGGTGAGCGTCTCGATGCGCTCCTCGGTTCTGGCGCCGCTCAGACCGTATAGCGAGGCGAAGTAGCGCAGCGTCTCGCGGCCGGTCAGGCGGTCATGCAGGCCCATGCCGCCGCTGACCAGCCCGATGTTGGCGCGCACCTGACGGCTCTGGCGCACGATGTCGAAGCCGTTGACGCTGGCCGAGCCGGACGTGGGGGAGAGCAGCGTCGCCAGGGTTCTGAGCAGAGTGGTCTTGCCCGCGCCGTTGGCTCCCAGCAGCCCGAACACCTCGCCGCTGCGGGCCTCCAGCGTCACACTTCTGAGCGCCCGAAAGTCGCCGTAGGCTTTGCCGAGCTGATTGATCTTGAGCATCAAATAACCGCCTCGTCGCTGAAAATATCCTCGATCTTCATGCCGAACAGCCGCGCCAGTTTGAAGGCCAGGGGCAAGCTCGGATCGTATTTGCCGGTTTCCAGGGCGTTCACGGTCTGCCTGGACACGTCGAGCTTGTCGGCCAAGTCGGCCTGGGTCAGGTTGTGCTCGGCCCGCAGCACCTTGATGCGGTTTTTCATGTGGGACCACACCAGCCTGGGCGAATCATTCATACGCCTCCTTGCCTGCGCTGAGGACTTCTGAAGTCAGCGAGAAGGCCAGCAACCAGGCGAAAGCCAGGCCCATCAGGGCCAGCAGATTGATCGGCGTGCCCAGCAGCAGATTCAGCCCGAACAACAGCAGCACGCCGGACGTGAGGGTCATGCCCGCCACCATGTGCGCCTTGAGCAGCTTGAGGCGGCCAAATTCGTCGTGAACGCGGTACTGGTAGATCGACAAGAAGAGTTGCAGTGCCAGCAGCAGCAGCGCGTAGCTGCCCACCACCTTTCCAAAGCTCAGGGGCGTGGCGAAGTAAACGGCGATAAACGGAAACGACAGTACGGTGGGCAAAATCACTTCCAGCCACTGGTACCGCCGGACGCGGGTTTCACGGGTTTCGTGAACCTGGGTCATGCCCGCCCCCCCCTGGCCAGCACCGCGCCGCGCACCACAGCCGCCGTATAGACCAGCATCCCGAACAGGTACACCGCCCACAGCGGAACCACGGTGCCGGTAAAGCTGGCCACCGCGAAGGCCACCATCACCACGACCATCGTCAGGAGGAAGGCAAAGGCGCAGGCCCGCTCCTGCTGGCGCTGCCCAAACTCGTCCATCTGCCGGTAGGCCCGCCACAGCAAATAGCCCATGCCCACCGGCAGGGTGGCCAGCAGGCCCAGCGACATGCCGTTGAGAAAGCTGTAGGCATCGCCCTCGGCGCGCGTTTTGAGCAGCGCCACAACGACGGCGACGGCGGCGATCAAAACGGCGGCGGCCAGCATACTCCACATGCTCTGCCAGACGCGGCGCTCGCGGTTGGTGGTTTTGGGCTTGGGTTGTTGGGCCATCATGTCATCTCTCCTTGTCCTGATGTCTAGTTTGCTTGACTAAAGGTATTCTAGAGTAGACCAAAAGTCAAGCAAGGTTGACATAAAAAGGCAAAAGAAAGCCCCAGCGCGGAGCCGGGGCCAGTGGAAGAGGGCGGCTCAGTCGTCGAGCGCCTCGAACCCCCCCAGCCCGTCGAACAAGCCGCGCAGCGGGAAGGCGGGCAGGCCGGTGCGGGTGCCGCCCACCGAAAAGCCCTCGGTGCCGAGCATCCGCCGCTCCAGCTCGCCGCGTTCCTCTTCCGACATCTGCCCGATGCGGCTGTTGGGGCCGGTCTGTGAGCCGTGGGCCACCAGCGCGGCCTTCTTGCGGTCTGCCTGCGCGGACACGTCCATCGTCACGGCGACGGTGCTTTCCGAGACGCCGTAGATGTTGGGGTCGAGGTCCTGGCCCATGCGTGCCAGCCCCTTGGCCGCTTCCACGCCCAGCGCCGTAAAGTACAGCCGCATCAGGGTCCCGCCGCCGAGGTTGCCGCTGCTGAAAAAAGCGGCGGCAGCGGCCCGGTGAATAATCAGGTGGTCGATGTGTCCGTAGCCGCCGTGCGGGTCGAAGGTGATCATGATGTCGGGTTTGACCTCATTGATCAGCGTGCGGATCTTGAGTTCAGCGGCAAACGGGTTGACGTTCATCAGCGCCAGCTCGTCGTCGTAGCGGGTGCGCTCGTAGCGGCCCGAGTCGTGATAATCCAGAAACACCGGGTCGGGAAGGCCCAACTCGGCGGTGGCCCGCTTGAGTTCGGCCTCGCGGTGCTGGCCGAGGTCGGTGATGGTCATGCTGGGGTCGGTGATCTTCCCGGCCTCGCCGCGTGTGGCGCAGGCCAGCACCACCTTCACGCCTTTCTGGGCGTAGTGGGCCAGCGTGCCGCCCACGCTGAAGGCTTCGTCGTCGGGGTGGGCGAAGACGGCGAGAATGGTCGGCTGTGAAGGCGTCATGCCGGGGATTCTAACGCGCACGTTCGCCGGGCTGACGGCCACGGGCTTCTATTGCCCTGACAGACCCCGCGTATAATCCGCTCCGATGTCGATGCTGATGCCCAGACTCTCCCCGCCCGGCGGCCTGCGGCCTGACCCGGATGAACTCAAGATTGCCGTGCTGTGCCACTCCGGCGCGGGCGGCTCCGGGGTGGTCGCCACCGAACTCGGACTGGAAGTGGCGCGGGCCGGAAACGAGGTGCATTTTGTCGGCAACGCCGTGCCGTTCCGCTTGCAGGGCATGGGTGGCGCGAACGGACCATACTTTCACCAGGCCAGCTCGTTCGCTTACGCCCTGTTCGATCAGCCGTTTCCCGAATTGACCGCCGCCAACGCGCTCACCGAGGTCATTCAGGAGTACGGGGTGCAGCTCACCCACGCCCACTACGCCATTCCGCACGCCACGGCGGCGCTGCATGCCCGCTCCATCACCGGCAAAACCAGGGTCATCACCACCCTGCACGGCACCGATGTCACGCTGGTCGGCGCGGAACCGGCCTTTCGCCACACCACCCGCCACGCCATTCAGCAGTCCGACGCGGTCACCGCGGTCTCGCAGTTTCTGGCCGACCTGACCCGCGAAACCCTGCAGGTGGACGTCCCGATTGAGGTGATTCCCAACTTCGTGGACACCGGACGCTTCGTGCGCGTCACTGACCCGGCCATCCGCGCCCGCTTCGCCCATCCCGACGAGGCGCTGTTGCTGCACGTCTCCAACTTCCGGCCCGTCAAGCGCGTCGAGGACGTAGTGGAGGTGTTCGCCCGAGTCGCCTCGGAGATTCCGGCGCGGCTCCTGATGGTCGGCGACGGCCCCGAGCGCACCCGCGCCTTCGAGCTTGCCCAGCAACTCGGCGTGATTGGCCGGGTGCATTTTCTCGGCTCGTTTCCTGACGTGCAGACCGTGATGGGTATTGCCGATCTGTTTTTGCTGCCCAGCAACAAGGAGAGCTTCGGGCTGGCGGCGCTGGAGGCCATGAGCTGCGAGGTACCGGTGGTGGCCGCCCGCGCCGGGGGCATTCCCGAGGTGGTCGAGGACGGCGTGACGGGCCGCCTGGCCGAAGTCGGCGACGTGGACGCGATGGCGCACGCCGCGCTGGAAATCCTCAAGAACAAGGACGTGTACCTCAGCATGGGGCAGGCCGGACGCCGCGCCGCGCTGGAAAAATTCCACCCCAGCTTGATCGTGCCGCAGTATTTGGAGGCCTACCGGCGGGTGCTGGGGCAGGTGGTGGCCGAGCGCTGAGCCGACAGGCCACTGGTTTTGGGGCAGTGGGCAAACCTTCCGCCCAATTTTGGAATTCAGTATACTTTCGCGCATGAAGACTGTCGGGCCATTTGTGGCCGCCCGCTCGCTGGACAACGGCTTTTCCGGCGCGGCGCAGCCCGTCAAGGTGTTGCACGCCCTTGACCGGCTGACCGGCATGCCCGCGCTGGTGTATTTGCTGCCGCAGGCGGTGACGCTGCCCGAACTGCCCGACACGCCCTCGCTGCTGACCTACATCGAGGCGGGAATTCAGGGCGAACAGGCGTATGTCGCCAGCGAACTGCCGCCGCATGCTGGGCTGGCCAGCGATCCGCTGCAAACCGCGCTGGGTGGTCTGCGGGCGCTGAATGCCCTGCATGAGGCGGGTCTGGTTCACGGCGGGGTGGGGCCGCACCAGCTGTGGGAATGGGACGGCGAGGTGCGGCTGGCCGGGGCTGCCCTGCCCTGGGGCGAGGCGCACGGTGCGCTGGCTGCGCCGGAAGGAGGAAGTGGTCCTGCCGCCGACCTCTACGCCCTGGGCGTGACGTTGCTGCGAATGGGGCCGCTGCCAGCGGGCCTGAGTGATTTGCTCAGCCCCTATCCGGCCCAGCGCCCTAGCGCCCGCGACGCCCTGGCGCGTTTCAACGCTGGGCCGCCGCTACCCACGCCGATCGGACCGCTGATGGTGCAAGCGCCGCTGTATCCGCGCGAGGTGGGCCAGTCGCTCTCGCCGGACGTCCCCCTGCCGCTGATCGCCGACCCCGAGCAGCGCGTCGCCCCGCTGGCAGCTGCTCCACCCACGCCTGCACCGGACGCGCAAGCATTGCCGGACGGTCCGGTGGATGCTGCCGCTGCCGGGCTGCCGGTGTTCGACTGGGAAGAGGTGGAAGCCGGCAAAGCGCTGGAACCCAGCGGGCCGCCAGCCGAAACCGAGCCAACCGAAGACCAGGCAGCGGAAGGTCAGTCAAGCGAGACCGACACCGTCGGGACGGTCATTGTTATCGGTGCCGAGCCCCCTGCACCTTTATCCACTGCCGCTCAACTCGACGCCGCTCCGCTCGTTTCGGCCCCGCCGGACGCCACCGCATCAGAGTTGCTGGACTTTCTGGCGGCTTTTCCCACGCCTGACGCGCCGCCCCAGATCGCTCCAGTGGCCGCCGGTATTGCCGACGTGCCCCCGCCGGAAGCGCAACCTGCTGCCGAACCGCAGACCCAAGCCGCGCCCGCGCCGGACCCAGCCGCCCTGACTGCCGAGGCCGAGGCGGGGTCGCTGGTGCGCTCAGGTTTTGCGTCCCAACCGGTGACCACGGGGCTGAGTGCCGCGCCCGCGTCGCCCGGCAGGCCCGCGCCCGAGGCGGCCTCACAGCTGTCTTCCCGGCAGCTCAAGCCGGTCAAGATCGGCTGGAGCCAAGACGGTGCCTGGCAGGTCAAGAAAGGCGGCGAGGGCGTGGCCGACGTTGTGAGCACGCCCTTGCCCGGTCCACCCCCGGTTGTGCGTTCGCCAAACCAGACCAGGACCAACCGTTTCAATCCGGTATGGCTGCTGGCGCTGGTGGTGATCGCCGTGCTGGTGGCGTTGCTGGTCCAGCGGGCCTTTCGCTCGAGCGGCCCGGCGCTGAGTAGCGCTGCCTGCTGCACCATCACGGCCCAGTTGGTGGGCAGCTCGGGCCAAGGCCTCAGCGCGCCGGTCAGGGTAAGTGTGCTCAGCGCGCCCGCCGAGAGCCGCTTCAAAGCCGGGGCGCTGATCGGTCAGGCTCCCGGCCCACTCCCGCTCGACACGCCCGGCAGCTACGCCCTCAAGGTGGTCGGCGACGGCTACGCTGCCCAGACGGTGAACGTGACGGTGCCGACCACGCAACCGCTGGTGATCAAGCTGAGGTGAGAGCCGGTGGTTGACCCAGGAGCTGTTCAAGCTCACGGTCAGTCCAGCCGCAGTGCCCGCACCTTGAGGTGCTCGGCCCCCGGATAGTCCTCGCCCGCGCCGAAGCGGGCCGTGATGGTCATGGTCCGGCCCGCCTGCACCGCGCCCGCGCCCAAAAAGCGCTCGAAGGCGGCGGCGCTGACCCCGGCGTGGTTGATCAGCGCCAGCACCTGCCCGCCCGCTGCGGTGACGGCGGCAGCCTGCGCCAGCAACCGGGCGTAGTGGCGCTCGCTCCGCCACACGCCCGCTTTCGAGCGCGCGAAACTCGGTGGATCGAGAATTACCAGGTCGAACGTTTCACCACGCTTGGCGAGCCGCCGCAACCACTCGAACACGTCGCCGTAGAGAAAGTCGGAATCGGGCGCATTCAGGCCGCTCAGGGCGTAGTTTTCCTGGCCCCAGGCCAGCACCTTGCGCGACAGATCGAGATTCTTGACTGTCCCGGCTCCGCCGAGCGTGGCGTTCAGGCCGAAGCCGCAGGTGTAGGCGAAGGTGTTGAGCACGCGGCCCCCCGGCGGCGCGTGTTGCCGCACCCAGGCGCGGGCCGGGCGGGCATCTCCGAACAGCCCGGTGCTGAGGTCGGCGCCGGGGCGAATCAGGTACGGCACACCACCCTCCAGGGCCACTACTTCCGGCCTGGCTTCTCCCCAGACCGGCTCCGGCGGCGAGAGGCGGCCGCGCTCCACGTTGGCCGCGTGCCGCGCCTCGGTGGGGCGGCGCTTGAGGTACACGCTTTCCAGGCCCGTTTCGCCGCAGGCCGCCGCGAGCTGCTGTTCCTGCCCGGCGCTCAGCTCGGCGTACAGGCTCAGCACGCCCACCGGCCCGGCCCGGTCGAGCGCAAACAGCCCGGCGGTTTCGGTGGTGTGGGCAGCGCGGTAAAAGGTCGTTCCAGCATCGGGCAGCGGAGCGCGCCGGGCGCTCAGGCGCGTCAGGGTGCGAATCAGGTCGGCGGGCAGGTCGGGCACGCGGGCAGTCTAGCGGGGCCGCTGGGTGGGTGAGAGAGATGGAGCAACGGTCAACGCCCTGCCGTCGCCCGGCGCTTTCCTTTCTTGCAGCGGCAGGGCTTAAACTCTGGGAGAGGAACGGGTGCCGGGCTCCAAGAGCGGGCCTGCCTGCGCCCAGACGACGCCCGATTGCCGCCTTGCTTTGGAGGACACTGCCCAGTGAAAAGCCTGATGACCACCGAACAACTGCTGCAAGGTCTCAAACACTACCGCCGGATTGCCCGGCAAGACCTGTTGCGCGCGCCCGAAACCCCCTATCCCGACGCCTTTCGCACCCACGCTGAGGCGCGGCGCACGGTCTACGGCGAACTCGAAGCGTTTGCGGCCCAGCATGCTTCCGAGGACGTGATCGAGCACGCCCTGTCGCTTTACCGCAGCCTGCCGTTCTCCAGCGGCACGCCGGAAAACGAGTACGCCGAGATCAAGGGCCGCGAGAACGGCTTGGAGAACTTCTTTCTGATGGTGGCACTCGATCCACGCACCCGCCGCGAGGCCCGCAGCCAGCGGCCCAAACTCAGCGCGCTGATCGCGGGCACCGCTGCCGGGCAGGGCGTGTCGCCTGAAGCGTGAGCGCTGAAACCACCCCCGCGGCCCCGCTCGCCGCTCTGGCGCTTCAGAACAAAGCCTGCCACGCCTGCGATCTGCGCCCCGGCTGCAGCCAGGTTGTGGTCAGCGACGGCAACCCCGAGGCCCGTCTGGTCATCATCGGTGAGGGACCCGGCGGCGACGAGGACCGCACCGGGCGGCCGTTCGTGGGGCGGGGCGGGCAGCTGCTCGACAGGATTCTGGGCGCGGTGCAGCTGGGCCGCCAGGACGTGTACATCACCAACATCGTCAAGTGCCGCCCGCCCGGCAACCGCACGCCACTGCCGCTGGAGATAGAAACCTGCACCGAGCTGTGGCTCGAATCCCAGCTGGCCCTGCTGCGCCCGCGCGTCATCCTGGCGCTCGGCAACACGCCCACCCAGTACCTGCTCCAGACCAGACTGGGCATTACCCGGCTGCGCGGCGTGTGGCACCGCTACGAGCAGCGCGACCAGCTCTACTCGGCCTTCCTGATGCCGATGTTTCACCCGGCCTACCTGCTGCGCAACGACACCCGTGCTCCCGGCGGCCCCAAGAGCCTCACCTGGAAGGACATCCGGGAGGTTCGTGCCGTGCTGGACGGCAAAACGCCCGAGGGTCTGGGCGGTGAACGGCTTGATCCGGAGCAGGAAACCCTGTTCTGACAGCGTGACCACAGGTTGCTTTTCTTCGGTTTATTTGTTAAACTGGTTTATATAGTAAGCAACCTGGAGGCCTCACATGTCCGGTACCAAATCCCCGAACCAACCCGACCCGACTATCCCCGCCCCGTCCATTCCCTTCGAGCTGGGCCTTTACAGCTTCGGCGAGCGCACGCCCGATGTCCAGACCGGCCTGACCGTCAGCCCGCAGCAACGGATTGCCGATCTGCTCGAAGAAATCGAGCTGGCCGATCAACTGGGCCTGGACGTGTACGGGATCGGCGAGCACCACCGGCCTGACTACACGGTGTCCGCGCCCGCGATGGTGCTGGCGGCGGCGGCGGCACGCACCAGCACCATCCGCCTGACCAGCGCCGTGACCGTGCTGGGCACCGAGGACCCGGTGCGGGTCTGGCAGGCCTTCTCCACCCTCGATCTGATTTCCGGAGGCCGTGCCGAGATCATGGCCGGGCGCGGCAGCTTTTCCGAGTCGTTTCCGATCTTCATTGGTGGCATGCCCCGCGACTACGACGAGCTGTTTGCCGAGAAGCTCGACTTGCTGCTGAATCTGCGCGACTCGGAACGGGTGTCGTGGTCGGGCAAGTACCGCCCCGGTTTGCAGAATGTGGGCATCTATCCGCGCCCGGCGCAGGCCGAGATGCCGATCTGGCTGGCGGTGGGCGGCACTCCGGCCTCGGCGGTGCGGGCCGGGCAACTGGGGTTGCCGCTGGCGTTGGCGATCATCGGTGGCCTGCCCGAGCAGTTCAAGGGCTTCACCGACCTCTACCGCGCTTCGGCGGCTGAAGCGGGGCGCGACCCGGCGGCGCTACGGCTGGGCATCAATTCGCACGGCTATATTGCCGCCACCTCGCAGGCGGCCCGTGACGAGTCGTTTCCAGCCCACGCCCAGGCCATGTACGCCATCGGCAAGGAGCGCGGCTGGAGCAAGATGACCCGCGCCCAGTTCGACGCGTCGAGCACCCTGCGCGGCGCGTACTTCGTGGGCGACCCGGAACAGGTGGCCGAGAAGATTCTGTATCAGCACCAGATTTTTGATCACAACCGCTTCCTGATGCAGATGAGTGTCGGCACGCTGCCGCACGCGCAGATCATGAAATCCATCGAGTTGTACGGCACGCGGGTCGCGCCGCTGGTGCGCTCGGAAGTGGCGCGGCGGCAGGGAAGTCAGGGGCGAAAGCAGGAAGCCATTCCGGTTTAACCCACGATCCGCCTATACGCCGCCGGGTCCGTCGCGCCCTCGGTGGAGATCACCAGTAAGTTGCTGCCCGCGCCGAGACCCAGGGCGGAACGGGCCTCGGGGTGGGGTCCGTCCAGGAGTTCCAGGAAGCCCGCCAGGCCCGCCGCGCCGCTCTCGCCCGACACGACGCCGTTCTGGGCGAGCAGGCGCATGGCGTCCTCGGCCCGCGCGTCCGGCACCGCCACCGCCGCGCTCAGCCCCCCTTGCAGCAGCGGCCAGGCCAGCGGCGAGGGGGTGCCGCAGTTCAGCCCCGCCATGATGGACGTGTGGGGACCGGGCACCTCGGTGAGACGCCCTGACTCGAGTGAGCGCAGCACGCAGTCGGCCCGCGTCGGCTCGACGCCCAGCACCTGGGTGCGGGTGTGGGGAGCGCGGTAATGCTGGATGACCGCCGCCGCCAGCGAGCCGACGCCCATCTGCACGGCGACGACGCTGGGCTGCGCTTCGCCGAGCGCGGCGAGCTGCTGATCGATCTCGTCAAAGATGGTCCCGTACCCGGCGATCACCCAGCCCGGCACGCGCTGATACCCTTCCCAGGCGGTGTCGCTGATGACGAGGTGGCGGTCATCGGCCAGTCGGGCGGCGGCCCGCACGGCGTCGTCGTAGGAGCCGTCGATGGAGTGCAGGTCCGCGCCCTCGCTGCGGATGGCCTCCTGGCGGGCCGGGGCCATATCCTGCGGCACCAGAATCTGCGCCTTGAGGTTCAGCCACTGGGCTGTGCGGGCCACCGCCCGGCCGTGATTGCCGTCGGTGGCCGCGACGAGCGTGACGGGCGGCAGTTGCCCGCGCAGTTCGTCCAGCGTCGTCCACGGTGTAAAGGGGCCGAAGCGGGCTCCCAGCTCCCTGTAGGTGGCCCAGGACGCGCCCAGGATCTTGTAGGCGGGAAGGCCCAGGCGACTCGATTCGTCCTTGATCCAGACCCGCCGCACCCCCAGTCGCCGGGCGAGGTGTGGGGCGCTGATCAGCGGCGTCGGCGCGTAAAGCGGCAAGCGGCGATGAAATTCGGCCCGCTGCGGGTCGGTCACCGTCTCAAAAGTCTGGGGCCGGGGCTGGATGAAGACGCGCGCGGTGTCGGTGGTTCGGGTCATGACAGGTGGTCTCCGCTGGGGGTGGGAAGAGAGAGCAAGACGCGGCCAGGTCTAGTCGCAGAAGTCACGAATCGTCGCGCTGAGCACGTCCCGGCACTGTTCCACCGACTTCAAGTCGACCCATTCCTCGGCGCCGTGCGCTCCAGCGCCGTGCGGCCCGAAGACGACCGTGGGAATGCCCGCCTCTGCCAGCAGCGCCGAATCCATCCAGAAGCCCAGGCCAGTCAGTTCCGGCGGGTAGCCGAGAACCCTCTCCGCTTGAAGTCGAAGGCTCTGCACGATGGGCGCGTCTTCCGGCACACTGAAGGCGGCGCGTGCGAGCAGCAACTGGTGTTCGGCCCGGAAGTTGGGAGCCGTCAGGTGTCGCAATATGTCGTCCCATTCGGCGCAGACGGCCTCCAGCGTTTCGCCGGGGAGCGTGCGGCGCTCCAGTTGCAGGGTGCATTCCGCCGGATAGCTGGAGAGTTCCTGGCCGCCCTCGATCCGGGAAGCGTGAACCGAGGCGTGCCCCAGCAGCGGATGGGCGGGCCGGGCCTCAAGGCTGCGCTGCAAGCCTTCGAGCTGGCCCAGCACCCAGCCCATCTGGGCCACCGCGTCCTGGCCGAGATCGGGCCGTGAGCCGTGCGCCGCAATTCCGAAGGTCTTGATCTGGTGCCAGGTAAAGCCCTTGTGCGCTACGCACAGCTTCAGACTGGTCGGCTCGGTGACGATGGCAGCGTCGGCGCTCATGCGGCGCAGCACCGACAGGGTGCCCAGACTGGCGTATTCCTCGTCGGCCACGGCCATCAGAATCACCTCGCCGCGCAAATTGGCCTGCGCCGCGTCCACCAGGGCCAGCAGGCAAGCGGCCAGCCCGCCCTTCATGTCGTAGCTGCCGCGCCCGTACATCCGCCCGTTCTCGGTACGGGGCATCAGGGCGTCGGGCATGCTGGCGGTGCCCACCGTATCCAGGTGGGCGTTGAGCAGCAGCGTGCGCCCCCCGCCCCGCCCGCTCACCCGCGCGATGACGCTGGGCCTGCCCGGCCCGGCCTCGTCCAGCTCTGCCGCCACGCCGTGCGCCCGCAGCCAGTCGGCGACGAAGTGGGCCAGCTGCGTCTCACCCGCGCCGCCCGGCACCAGGGAGGGATTGGTGGAATCGATCCGGATGAGGGCCGCGAGCAGTTCGGCTGGAGTGTCGGTCACGGGTAATATATTAGTGATCGGGCCGCAGGGTGTAAACACGGCAAACACTTCGGCGCGGGCAGCCCCTATGCTGAGCGTCCGATGCCCCCGCCCGACGCCGCCCCGCTGCCGCGCCAACTCGCCCGCGAGGCGGTGTACCAGCAGTTGTGCCGCTGGATTATCGACGGGGCCTTGAAGCCCGGGGAACAACTTCGCGATCTGGACCTTGCCCGGCAACTGGGCGTCAGCCGCACACCGGTGCGGGAAGCGCTGCGGCGGCTGGAAGACGAGGGCTTGATCGAGACGGCCCTCAACCGCTGGACGCGAGTGGCTCCGCTGCGTCTGGCACAGGCCGCCGAACTCTATCCGGTCATCGAAACGCTGGACGTGCTGGCCTTGCGCCTGGCCGCCCCGCAACTGACAACCGAGCACCTGGGGGCACTGGTGCGGGCCAACGCGGCGTTGCTGGCCGCCGGGCAGGCCCGCCAGGCCGCAGAAGCGGTGCAGGCTGACAGCACCTTTCACGCGGTCTGGGTGGAGCCGTCAGGAAACCGTGAGTTGCAAAGCACGCTGGAACAACTCAAACGCAAGCTGCGGCGGGCCGAACTGGCGTATTTCAGCGCCGACAGCCGGGCGCTGGTTTCGGTGCAGGAACACGCTGAGCTGATCCGGGCGCTGGAAGGCCGAAGCTGGGACGAGGCCGAGCGCCTGCTTAGGTTGAACTGGCAACACAGCTTGCAAGCGCTCCAGGAAGCGGCACGGCGCTGAACTGTCCCCATCACTGGGCTTAGCGGCAGTCTTGGAGTGTGGCGAGGGACGTTCTCCGCTCCCGGCTTGCTAGCATGCCCCGCATGGCAAACCCCGAATTTCTTGGCCTCGTCCACTCGTTGCAGGCCACCGCCGAGGCCGCACTCGGCGACATCAATGCGGCCACCGCCTCGGCCAACCGCGACGGCCTGCTGGCCTCGGACCGCGCCCACCAGACGGCCGAGCGCTCGCTCAAACTGCTCACCATGCTGGCTGAGAAGACGCGTGGCAACCTCGACATGACCGAGGCTGAGGTGCTGGGCAACGCCGTGAACGCCCTGCGCGGACGACTGGGCAATTGAGGATGGAAAACTAGCGTGCGGGCCGTCGTTCAGCGGGTCACGCGGGCGAGTTGTGAAGTGGACGGCGCAGTGACCGGGCAGATCGCTGCGGGGCTGGTGGTGCTGCTGGGCGTGGCTCCTTCTGACACGCCCGACACTGCCCGCACCCTCGCGGCCAAACTGGTCAAGCTGCGCATCTTCAATGATGAGGCCGGGAAGATGAACCGCTCACTGGCCGACGTCGGCGGCGCGGTGCTGAGCATTTCCCAGTTCACCCTGTTTGCCGACACGTCCAGGGGCAACCGGCCCAGTTTCCTGGGCGCCGCGTCGCCTGAGCAGGGGAGAGCGCTCTACGCCGAGTTCAACGCGGCTTTGCGCGCGCTCGGCGTGCCAGTGGGTGAGGGCGTCTTCGGCGCGCACATGGTCGTCTCGCTCGTCAACGACGGCCCGGTGACGCTCACACTCGACAGCGGTTGATCCGTGCGGCCCATGGTATCGGGGGGCGCGGCCCATCTGCTTTCCCTCATCTGGCCCCGCTAAACTCACATGATGAAGGCCACCTCGTTTGCCCTGGCACTCTCGCTCTCGCTGCTGGGCCTGGGCGGCGCGTATACCGTCCAGAAAGGCGACACGCTCTACAGTCTGGCCCGCGCCAACAACCTCAAGGTCGAGGACCTGCGCCGCCTCAACAACCTCAGCTCCGACGCCCTGGCGGTGGGTCAGGTGCTGCGTCTGAGTGCCGGCGAGGCCCGGCCCCCGGCGGCGAATACAGCCACCCCCAGCCCGATCAAACCGAACCCGGTTCCCCCGAAGTCTGTGGCCTCGTCCGCTGCAACCAAACCGCTGCCCGCGCCCTCCGGTTTCACGCTGACTCCGCCGACGTCCACTCCCAGGACTCCTACGACCAGCACACCCACGCCCGCGCCGCCTAAAGCGGTCAGTGCCGCGCCGGAATCGCCGCCCAAGCCCCCGGTCACGGTTCCGATCACGGTGCGGACAGGCAGCCGTTTCGAGGTCGGTGGAGTCGGCGTCACGCTGCCGGAGCAGCTCGGCATGGGTGACGCCTTCAGCGTCCGGCTCACCGGGCCGGGTGCCCAGAGCGCCGCTGTGCGTTTTCCCAGCGAACTCGGCGAGGACGTGCGCCAGCCCGGCGAAACGCTCACTCCCTCCGGCGCGGCGGGCGTGTACGTGGTGCCGGGGCGGGTGGTGCTGGGCAAGACCACCCCGGTGATCGTCGAGATCGCAGTGGGCGGCGAGGTCGTGCGCGGCATCATTCCGCTGCGTCCGAAGCCCGGTGGCCCG
Organism: Deinococcus alpinitundrae; assembly: GCF_009982895.1. Classification (GTDB taxonomy): domain Bacteria; phylum Deinococcota; class Deinococci; order Deinococcales; family Deinococcaceae; genus Deinococcus; species Deinococcus alpinitundrae. Next base: position 45,857 of record NZ_WXZL01000020.1, read on the forward strand.
GTGGTGAAGCTGCACCTCTCACCCACAGTGGCAGCCAAGCTGACCGACCCCGGCAAGGCCGCCGAGGACGCCCTGGTCAACAAGGCGTACCTCAACCGGGGCCAGCCGGTCTGGACCCGGCCGTTCGCCGCCGCCGTGCCCAATCCGCCGATTCCCGGTTCGTTCGGCCAGAGCCGCACCTACACCTCCGGCAGCCCGGTCGCCTATCACTACGGCGCGGACTACCCGGCCAAACTCGGCACGCCCATTCACGCGGTCAATGACGGCACGGTGGTCATCGCCGGGACGTATCCGGTGCGCGGCGGCCTGGTCATGATCGACCACGGCGGCGGCGTCAGCAGCCTGTATTTCCACCAGTCCAGGATCCTGGTTAAGGTGGGGCAGGCCGTCAAGCGCGGCGACGTGATCGGGCAGGTCGGCACCACCGGCCTCTCCGAGGGACCGCACCTGCACCTGGAGATCCGGGTGCGCGGCGAGGCCACCCAGCCCGCCGACTGGATCAACCGCCTGTGGCCGTGAAGCTAGACTGGGTAACATGACCGAGCAGCAAAAACCCCTCTCCGCTTCGCCCAACCTTCAGGAGATCAATGCCCGCAGCCAGGGGAGGTTGCCAGGTTTGCTGGGCATCGAATTTACCCACGCCGAGCGCGGTCTGATGCGCGCCCACCTCGATATCCGGCCCGAACTGCTGGCCCCCAACGGCTTTTTGCACGCTGCAACGGTGGTGGGGCTGGCCGACACCGCCTGCGGCTACGGCACCATCCTGGCGCTGCCAGCCGGCGCGCAGAACTTCACCACCGTCGAACTCAAGAGTAACCACCTCGCCACCGCTCGCGACGGGCGCATTGAGGTCGAGGCCCGGCTGCTGCACGGTGGGCGCACCACCCAGGTCTGGGACGCGGTGGTGAGCGCGGGGACCAAGACGTTGGCCCTGTTTCGCTGCACCCAGGTCATGCTGTACCCGCATTGAGCCGCACTGAACAAGCAAAGACAGCGCGAAGGAAAGGGATGTGAAGTTTTCGACCTTTCGATTCCGGGGGGGTTGGGGGCAAAAGTTACCATGAAGGTCGACTCAAGGCTTACCTTAAGGGCGTGCCCACCGCCGCCGTGATGCTCAACCACCCCGACCCCCTCACCCGTGAGGTGGCGCGCGGCTACGCGGGCGGCGGCTTCTTGATGGACAACGGCCACGGCCTGGAGTGGTATTCGAGCAGCCGCCGCGCGCTGGTGCCGCTGGGCGACGATCTGCACATTCCGCGCAGCCTGCATAAGCACCTGGGCCGATTCGAGGTGCGCCTCAACGCCGACTTCCCCGGCGTGCTGGCCGGATGCATGGCCCGCTCGGAAACCTGGATCAGCCCTGAACTGGCCGGGATCTACCTGCACCTCAACAAGACGGGCCTCGTCCACAGTTTCGAGACCTGGCGCGGCGGCCAGCTGGCCGGGGGTGTGCTGGGCCTCTCGCTGGGTGGCGCGTTCGTCGGGGAAACGATGTTTCACGCTGTGACGCACGGCAGCAAGGTGGCGCTGGTTCGGCTCTCGCAACACCTGACCCGGCGCGGCTTCGTGCTGCTCGACGCCCAGCTCCAGAATTCCCACCTCCAGCAGTTCGGTACCTACGAGATCACCCCCGCCGAGTACGCCGGGCAACTACGCCGGGCGTTGGGTCAGGATGTCGAGCTGGCACTGATGGACGATGAATGGCCCAGTCCGCAGTGGCCTGTCCCGCAACCGGCCAGACGAAAGCAGTCGGCCTGCTGAGCTGCCGGGCCGGGCCCTGGCAAAGGCCTCGGCCCGGCCCGTCCAGCTACACCGCCCAGGCACACCGGACGCTTTCGACACAGACAACCCGCTGCCCCGCGGCCCCGCGCCGCAGTACCCTGGAACACATGACCGCCTCCGCGCCCCAGACCGAGCAGGCTGCCTCCGACCCGACCACCCCCGCTTTGAAGCGAGTGCTGATCTGCGACGAGATGAACCCCGGCAACCTCGACTTCCCCGGCTTCGAACTCGAATACGAGGGCAATTTGCCGCGTGAGGAAACCCTGCGCCGCCTGCCCGACTTCGACGCCCTGATCACCCGCAGCCGCACCAAGGTCGACAAGGAACTCATCGACGCCGCCGGGCCGCGCCTGAAAGTCATCGGACGCGGCGGGGTGGGCGTCGACAACATCGACCTCGACTACGCCTCGTTGCGGGGCCTGCTGGTGCTCAACGCGCCGGAGAGCAACAACGTCTCGGCGGCGGAACTGGCGATCATGCACCTGATGGCCGCCGCACGCGGGCTGACCCGCAGCGACGCCAAGACCCGCGCCGGGGACTGGGACCGCAAGTTCCTGGGCCTGGAACTCAAGGACCGCACCCTGGGTATCATCGGGCTGGGGCGCATCGGCAGCATGGTGGCCGATCGAGCACAGGGGCTCAGGATGAACGTGGTGGCCTACGATCCTTACGTGCCCGAGAGCAAGTTCGAGCGCCTCGGCGTCAAGCGGGCCGCCACGCTCGACGAGTTGCTGGCGCAGGTCGACGCCGTGACGGTGCACACCCCGCTCACCGACGAGACGCGCGGCATGCTGGGCGAGGCCGAACTCGCCAAACTCAGGCCCGGCTCGATTGCCGTGAACGCGGCGCGCGGCGGCATCATCGACGAGCAGGCGCTGGTGAATGCGCTGAACAGTGGTCACCTGTTCGCGGCGGGCATCGACGTGTTCGTCGACGAGCCGCCCACCCCCGACCACATCTTTCTGCACGCCAAGAACCTGGGCATCACCGCCCACCTGGGAGCCAACACGGTCGAAGCCCAGGAGCGGGTCGGCGCGGAGATCGTGGACCGGGTGCTGGCCGCCCTGCAAGGCGACGTCAGCAAGGGGGCGGTGAATGCGCCCGCGCTTGACCCCAAGACGATGGAGGCGCTGGGCGGCTACCTGACCCTGGGCGAGAAACTGGGGCGCATCCTGGCGCAGCTGCTGCCGGGGGCCAGCGATATTGAGGTGACGTTCCGGGGCGACTTTCCCGCTGATCCTGCCCCGGTGCTGACCAGCGTGCTGGTGGGCTACCTGTCGGGCAGCACCGACGAGCGCCCCAACATGATCAACGCCCGCGCGCTGGCCAAGGAACGCGGGCTGTCGGTGGCGGTGCGTGAGCAGACCGACAGCCCCGATTACCAGACCGAGGTGATCGTCAAGGTAACCGAGCACGGTAGCCGCGACCGCACCCGCACGGTGGGTGGCACGGTGTTCGGCAAGTCGCCGCGCCTGACCCGCCTGCGCGACTTCCGGGTAGAACTCGAACCCGAGGGCTATATCCTGATCGCCAGCAACGAGGACAAGCCCGGAGCCGTCGCCAAGCTCAGCAACCTGCTGGGCACCTGGGGCATCAACATCGCCGGGATGGCGCTGGGCCGCGCCCAGAAAGGCGGACAGGCGCTCTTTACCCTGACCCTGGACGACGCCCTCAGCTCCGAGCAGCTCGACGCGGTGCGCGCGCTCGACGTGATCGAGTCGGCTTACCTGGTCAAGGCGTAGCTAACCGAGCGTTCCCGGAGCCCGGGAACGGGCACCCCTAGAGGGCCATTCCTACCGTTCACGACAAGATGCAGAAACATCAAAGCCCTTTCTCGGATGTTTCGGAGTTAGCGCAATCCGTATAACATGTTGCTGACCGCTCGGCTTCTTCCTTTCGCCCTTGGGGCCGCCAGCACCGTTTCTCTGATGGGGAGCGTCAAGCATGATCCGGATCACACTGCTGGGGCGCGGCGAACTTCGGGTCGGGGAGGAGGTCGTGCGCTTTCCGACCCGGCGCGCCTCGGCGCTGTGCGCTTACCTGGTGCTGGAAGGCGAGACGCCGCGTTCCCGGCTGGCGGCGCTGCTGTGGCCCGACCACGAGGAACCCTCCGCCCGCGTCAACCTGCGTCAGGAACTGCGCCGCCTGCGAACCACCCCGCTGGGCGCGCACCTGCACGCGGGCGGCGACAGCCTGAGCTTGAGCGCCGAGTCGGTGTCGGACGCCGGGCTGTTCGAGCGCCTCAGCCGCCAGGGTGATTTTGCCGCCGCACTGCCGCATTACGGTGGGCGGCTGCTCGACGGTACCGAATTCCTCGACGCGCCGGAGCTGGCCGACTGGCTCGAAGCCCAGCGCGAGCGGCTGCAGACCCTCTGGACGGCGGCGCTGGCGGCCCAGGCGCGAGCGCTGGAAGACGGGGGGCAGGTGGCGGATGCCCTAGCACTGTGGCAACAGCTCCTGAGAACCGACGAGTTGCGCGAGCGCTGGCACGCCGAGGTGATGCGGCTGCACCTGCGGCTGGGCGAGCGTGGAGCGGCCCTGCGCCAGTTTGCCCGCTGTCAGACGGTGCTGAGTGCCGAACTCGGCCTGACGCCGCTGCCCGAGACGCTGGCGCTGGCCGAGCAGGCCCGCCGCGCCGTGCCCGCCCCCAGTGCCCACCCACGGCCCCGGCCCGCCCTGCCGCTGCCGCCGCTGCTGGTGGGCCGCGCCGATGCCCAGGCGGCGCTGCGGCAACGCGCGGACACGCTGATCGTGGGCGAGCCGGGCATCGGCAAGAGTGCGCTGGCCCGCGCCGCCTGCGGGCAGGTCAAGGTACTGATCCTGAGCGGCCACGAGGCCGGGCAGCACACCCCCTTTTCCCCGGCGACGGCGGCTCTGGAGCGCTGCGCCGAGGTGGGCACCTGGGTGCTGGCCACCGTCCGGCCTCACGAACTGGCGCAAAACCCCGCCGCCCTGCGCCTGAGCGTGCCCCTGACGCGCATGAGTCTCGGCCCGCTGGGTCCGGCGGACCTGCATGAACTGACCCGCGCCTGGACCCACGCTGCGCCGAACCCGGCTTTTCTGGCCTGGCTCTGCAGCGCCACCGCCGGAAATCCGCTGGCGGTGCGCGAAACCCTGCGGCTGCTGCGCGACACCCAGGGCGAGGGACCGCTGAAGGTGCCGCCGGAAAGCGAGGCTGCGCCGGTGCGGGAAATGGTCTTGCAGCGCGCCCTGCGGCTGGGGGTGCAGGCACAGCGGGTGCTGGAGGCGGCCTGTGTGTGCGGTCCGGCGTTCTCGGTACGCCAGTTGGCCCGCTGCACCGCGCTCGACGAGTGGACTTGCCTGGACCTGCTCGAAAATGCCCAGCAAGCGGGGTTGCTTGAAATCGAGGAGCAGCAGTTTCGCTTCTCACACGATTTGATCCGGCGGGCCATCCTCTCATCGCTGAGTCCGGTGCGTGCAGCCCTGCTGCACCGCCGCATGGCCGCTGAGCTGGAGCGCAGCGGCGCGCCCGAACAGGTGGCCCAGCACCTCGAAGCGGCGGGCGAGGACGCGTCCGGCTGGTGGTGGAAGGCCGCCTGCGCCGCCGAGCGGGTCTACGCCTACCCGCAGGCGCTCTCGCACTCGGAGCGGGCGCTGGCGGGCCAGTTGACCCCGGAGACACGCTTGGTCTGTCACCGCCGCCGCCTGCTGTGGTGGCGCACCGTGAACGACCGTTCCGGCTGGAAAACCGAGGTCGAGCGTCTGGAGGCCCTGGCCTACCGCGAGGGCGAGGCGGGCTGGTGGCTGGAAGCGAGATTGGCGCGGCTGGAATGGCTCTTTCACGGCGGGCGCTACCGTGAGGTGCTCGATCTGGGCCAGCAGGTGGTCGCCGACCCCAACGCCACCCCGGAGCAGCACGCCCGCGCCCTGCTGGAATACGCCAACGCGCATGTCTACCTGGGCCACCATGCCGAGGCGCAGCAGCACCTGCGCGCCGCGCTGGCGGTACCTGGCGTGACGCTGACCGGGTTGCCGGAACTCTACGGACGGCTCCACCACTCGCTGACTGCCAGCGCCCTGGAGACGGGTCATCTGGCGGCGGCGAGAGAACACGCCGAGCTGGCGCGTCAGGGCTTCGAGCGGGCGGGCAGCCGGATGGGTCAGTTACGGTCCCTTTTCAACAGCTTTGCGATTGCCGACCGCTCCGGTGAACTGCACGAAGCGGGGGAAGCGGGTCTGCTGGCCCTGAAGCTGACGCGCGAGATGGAGGACAGGGCGCATGAACGGCTGGCCCTCTTCAACTTGATGTCACTGGCGATCAAGGCTGAAGACGTAGAGACGGCCCGAAGTTTGATGACTGAGGTCGAGGTGATGATCGAGGGTGAGGTGGATCAGCGAATCGTACAATGGGGGAAACTCAACCGCGCCGAGATTCATCGTCTCGAAGGAGAGCTGGGCTAGTTTGTGACGACGATGCATGAAGTCATGCTTCGTGGCCAGGCTAGCTTCGACGAATTTGATGTTTCAAAAGCCAGACTCGAAACCGCAGAACTTCTTATGGACATGCGATTGTTCAAGTCTGCCAGATTAGTTGTCGAACATTCTGAACCGAATAGGGTTTCAGACTTGGCTGATCGCAAGATCATAGATGCTCGCCTTCTAAAATTTGATGGTCAACTAGTCGAGGCGACGGACTGCTTAAAAGATGTCCTGTCATTTGATCAAATAGAAGAATCGCGAACCTGTGATCGGCTCGTCCTCCATTTCGTGAAATCAATGTCGGACTCAGGTCAGATTCTGACAGCGCGAAGAAGAATATCAGAAGAAAAGCTAAGAAATACACCTTCTATCCAAGCACGCAAAGCCTCATTAGACCTCCTGCGAAAGTCATGTTGTGGTTGTGTTCGAGTGGTTACACAGCGCTGCGATGAGCTTGAGGCGTAAGGAGAAACGCCGTTTCCGGTGACGATAGAAGTCCTTGAGCACGCGAAATATCTTCAACTGTCGGATGACATGTTCCACCCGCAAGCGGGTGGACGCCAGGGCACGGTTCTCCTGGCGCTCTTCTGGGGTCAGCGGATTTGCTTTCGAGTCCTTATACGGCGTGATCGAGTGGCCATGATCACGCCAGATGCCCTGATCACCAGCATCGCCGATCAACGCCGTCTCCCGATGCACGCGCACGCCTGAGTGCCGAAAGCGTGTGAGGTCGTACATGGAGCTGAAAGCAGTGGCGACACACATGATCATGTGTGTCGCCACGTTGATGACCACCTGGGTCTTCAGAGGGTGACGCTTTTTTTTGCCGCTGTACCAGCGCCGTTGCTTTTTTTGGGCCGTTCGCATGGGGTCTCGGTCGCGTCGACCGCAATCATCTGGAAGACGTTTTCGGCTTCCTTCAGCGCCTTTTTGCCAGGAAGTCGGAACTGTCCACTGGCCATCATGGCTGCTTCAACCCGTTCCACCGTGCGCTGCACGGTGGTTTCATGGATGCCCCAATCATCGCCCAGGTGGGCAGATGTCCGATATTCCCGCCAGAATTCCAGCGTCAGGAGACGCTGTTCAGCAGGATTGAGCGCTGCAGGGCGACCGCTTCTCTTCTTGGCACCTTCGCGTTCAAGCAACACGGCTTCCATGCCGATGAAGGTTTCGGGATAAACCCCAGTTCGGCGCTTAAATAGAGTGCGGTTCATCTTCAGGCCACGTTCCAGACGTTCATGGGGCACCCGTCCAGCTTACCTAATCACTTTCGCAGGAGGTCCATTGTTGCTGGGTTTGGAGCGCAGCCAGCTCAAAATTGACGCCGCCCAAGCCCTGCTGGCTGCGGGAAAAGTCCCGCCGATTGAGCGGCTTGAATTGCTGGAGGCATTGTCCAAGTTAGACGAAGGCCATCTCAAACAAGCCCAAGATCTAGGGCAACAGCTTTTGGCCTCCCTGGTGCCCGCATTAGAAGCGCTTTGGCCGGAGTTGTCATGCTTTGATCACGGCCTCTCCGAACAATAGAAGTGAGCGCTCAAGCAGTAAAGGAGATTTTATGCCGAGAAGATGCCTTGGGCTGTGCTTGGGTATGTTGCTGGCCTCAGTACCGGACACCTTTGTCCAACCGCGCCCAGTGGGGACGACTGAAGAGGTCACTTTCTCACGGTCTGGCAGCAAGAGGGGCAGTGTTCTGAGTGTGTGACGACTCCAGAACCTACCCATTTCCAGCCTAGCGAAATTCTCCGTCGTTTCAAAACCCTTGTGCCTCACTTACGAACTGATACGCTGAAACGCGTGGTGGACGTGGTGCAGGCCATAATCGCCGGATAGACGGTCAATCTCAGTGCGCTGTGCGCCCACCTGCCAGGGACAAGTTCGCACGACGCCAAAAAGCGTCGTGCTGAACGGGCTTTACGGGACGAGCAACTGACTGAGGAGGTGTTCCTTTCGCTCCTGCTGCCCTGACTCCCAGCGGGAAAACTTTTACTTCGTCTGGACCGTACCACCTGGGAGCGGGGAGACGCCCCGCTTAACTTGCTTGTGCTGGGTGTCATCCTGAACGGCTACACCCTACCCCTGGTCTGGACGGCCCTCCCCCACGACGGCAACAGCCGCACCGATCATCGTCTAGACCTGGTGAAGCGACTGCTGAAGGCCCTTCCAGCGTCTCGCTGGAAGGGCCTGGTGGCCGACTGTGAGTTCATTGGTGGGGCATGGTTTGCGTTCTTGCGTGAGCAGGGCATCAAATGGGCTCTTCGGATCCGCAAGGACGCTGTAGTGGACGGGCTGCGCATCGACGAATGGTTCTGTGATGTTCAAGAGGGTGAAGTTCGGTGCCTCTTTGAGAAGGCTGAAGTCTACGGCGAGAGGATGCAGGTCGTGGCGACGAGGTCGCCTGTGGGCGACCTCGTGGTGATTGCAACTGATTTCCGCGTGCAGGACACACTGGAGTTGTACCGGAAACGCTAGAGTATCGAGTGTACGTTTGCAAGTCTTAAAAGCAGAGGGTTCGATCTCGAGCGCACTGGAATGACGCAGCCAGCACGCCTGGAACGTCTGTTCGGATTCGTGATGCTGGCCTGGGTGGTCTGCTTCCGGATAGGCGTCTGGTTGGCGGAGCAGCGGCCGATCAACGTCAAGAAGCACGGCAGAAAAGCGGTCAGTCTCGTTCGGTAGGAGGCCGAGTCGCTGACAAATGCGCTCAGGTGGCGCTTGGACGGGCTGGAATCACTGCTGTCCATCCTCATGAGCCCTTTTCCAGCGCTAGGAGCAGCTTGAAGCCAAGTTGTCCCGTACTGAGGTTGCTGGCGACTCAAAGCTCCGTTCTGGCCCAGTTGTCTGGGAATATCGCCCTGAGCTGCGTGCCGATCAGGCAGTGTGTAAGCCCTCTGGGCGGTCCCAGAATAAGCACCAACATCATCCCCAGCTCTGAGCGCCTCATCCTTCACCTGCGGGTGGGCGAAGCGGGCCGCCATGTGACCATGCAAGTTCGGACCGATGTTGACGGCCAAATCGACTTCAGCAACCTCAATTACAAGTGGTCCAGTAAAGGCTCTGGCAGATTTACCCAACCGTCGGGTGAATCTGCCAAAGTTATCATCTACGATTGCGAGCAGCAGGACGTCAAAGGCGGGCAGGCCACCTACGTTTGCAAGGCGCTCAGGTAAAACGGAAAACGGCGCGGGCCGTCTACGCCGAGGTGTCCTCTTTTGGCCGCCTCGCTGCCTTGCTGGCCTGCCCCGCCGCCACCAGCAGCACGTCCCAGACGCTGCTAAACGGCGGAGCGTAACTCAGATCCACCTCGGCCAGATCGTGCACCTTGCCGCGTGAGTGCAGCAGGGTGGCGATTACGTCGATGCGCTTGACGCTGGCGGGATGCCCCAGAATCTGCGCGCCCAGCAACCGCCCGCTGCCGCGCTCGGCAGTCAGGCGCACGTGAATCGGGGCGGCGTCGAAGTAGTACCCGGCGTGGTCGGTACTCTCCACGTCCACGCTCACGGCATCGAGGCCCAGGGCGTCGGCTTCACTCTGGGTCAGGCCAGTGCGGGCCACGCCCAGATCAAAGGTCTTGAAGATGCCGCTGCCGACGATGCCAGGAAACTGCGCCTCGCCACCCGCCATGTTGATGCCCGCGACCCGGCCCATCCGGTTGGCGGTGAGGCCCAGCGGCACATGAACCTTGCGGCGGGTGACACGCTGCACGCTCTCGGTGTTGTCGCCCGCCGCGTAGACATGCTCCACGTTGGTCTGTTGGCGGCTGTTGACCCGGATGGCCCCGGTGGTGCCGAGCCGCACGCCCGCCGTCTGAGCCATCGCCACGTTGGGTCGCACGCCGACGGCCACCATCACCAGGTCGCAGCGCACCAGGCCGCCGCTTGTCTGCACGCCCGTCACCCGTTCGTTCTTGGTGGTCAGCGACTCCACGGCCTCGCCGCAGCGCACGTCCACGCCGTTCTTTTCCAGTTCTAGGCGCACCCGGCGCTGGTAGCCCGGATCGAGGATGCGCCCGGCCACTCCCGGCCCGCGTTCGAGCAGCACCACGCTCAGTCCGCGTGAGCGCAGCGCCTCGGCCAGTTCCAGCCCGATATAGCCGCCGCCCACGATGACGGCCCGTTTGGCGTATTTCAGGCTGGCCTCGATGGCCTGGCCGTCGGGAATGTTGCGCAGCACGTGAACCCCTGCTGCCCCGGTATCGGCCCAGTCGGGGCGCACGGCGGACACACCGGTGGCGAGCAGCAAGCGGTCATACGGCTCGGTGCAGGTCGCGCCGCCGATGTCGCGCACGGTGAGCACCTGGGCCCTGCTGTCAACTTCGATCACCTCGTGACTCAGCCGCACGCCGACGCCCTCGCCGCGTATCCGCTGGGGCGTGCGGGCAATCAACTTGTCGAAGCCATCGACTTCGCCGCCGATCACGTAGGGCAGACCGCACGCGCCGTAGCTGATGTACTCGCCGCGCTCGAACACCACCACCTCGGCGTCCGGATTCTGGCGCTTGGCACGGGTGGCCGCGCTCATGCCCGCCGCCACGCCGCCCACGATGACTATTCGCATGCGGCTAGAGTAACGCCCGGTGCAGGCCTCACACGACAGAAAAAAGTCAGGTGGTTCGTTTCGGCCGTCTTCCGGGGCGGCATTTTTATCGACCTGCCCAGCCCTTTCCCCGCCCGTACTTCCCGAACGCGCCACAATACGTCCATGACCCCTCCTCCCCACATCCCGCTCAACCGCCCCCGCCTGATCGCGCCCGGCCCGGTGGAGGTCTCACCCGCCACCCTGCTGGCGCTGGCCCAGCCGCAGATGCACCACCGCTCGCCCGAGGCCCGCGCCAAGTTTTTGGAAACGCGCGGCAAACTCAGTCAGTTGCTGGGCGACGCTTACGAGGCGGTGATCGTCACCGGCAGCGGTACGGCGGCCTTCGAGGGCGCGCTGGTCAGCAGTGTTCCGGCGGGGGGGAAAGTGGTCAACGCCTCGGCGGGCAAGTTCAGCGAGCGCTGGGGCGAGATGGCCGCCCGGCTCGGCTACGCCGTGACCAGCGTGCAAAAGCCCTGGGGCGAGTTGCTGGACGCGGGCGAGGTGGCCGCTGCCTGCAAGGACGCCTTCGCACTGACCATCACCCATTCCGAAACCAGCACCGGGGCGCTGCACGATCTGCAGAACATCGCGGCGGCAGCCAGGTCGGTCAATCCCGATCTGCTGATCATCGTGGACGCGGTGACCAGTTACGGCGTGGCCGAGCTTCGGGCGGCGGCCTGGAATGTGGACATCATTGTGTCGGGATCGCAAAAGGCCACCGCCACCCCACCGGGTCTGGGCTTCGTGCTGTTCAGCCCGCAGGCCGAGGCCCGGCTGATCAAGGACACGCCCAAGGGCTTTTATCTCGACCTGGAGCGTGAGTTGCGCGGCCAGAAGCAGGCCAACACCCCCCAGACGCCCGCCATCAATCTGGTGTACGCGCTGGACGCCTCGCTCGACCGGCTGCTGAGCGTGCCGCTGGAGGTGCTGTGGGCCGAGAAGAAGCGCCAGAACGACGCTTTGATCGCGGCGGGGGAAGCGCTGGGCTGCCGCTCGTGGGCCAGCCGTCCCTCGCCAGCGGTGGCGGTGCTGGTGCCGCCGGAGGGTCTGGGCGGCAAACAGGTCGCGGCTCAGCTCGCCAGCATGAACCAGCGTGCTCTACCGGGGCAGGCCCCCCACGAGGACACCGTGTTCCGCATCTCGACGCTGGGCTACGCCGACCGCTACGACGCCCTCTCGGTGGCGGGCATTCTGGAAGACGCCTTCACGGCGCTGGGCGCGAAGTTCGAGCGCGGCGCGGCGGTGGCGGCGGCCTGGCAGGTCATTTCCGGCTGACGCTGGACTGGCCCAGTACCGCTTCGAACGCCCGTTCCAGCTTCTCCAGCAGCTCGCCTGCCTGCGCGTCGGTGAGGCTCAGCGGCGGCCCGAGCAGCAGATGGTCGCCGCGCACGCCGTCGTCCGCGCCGCTGCCGGGGTAGACGATCAGACCCGCCTCGAACGCCGCCGCGCCGAGTCGGGCGGCCAGCCCCGGCGTCTCGAAACTCTCCCCGGTGTGTGCATCACCCAGCACCAGGCCCAGCATCAATCCCGTGCCGCGCACCGTGACAATCTGGGGGAAGCGGGTCTGCAATTTGCGCAGGCCCGCCAGCAGCCGTGCGCCAAGTTTATTCGCCCGTGTGGTGAGCTGCTCGCGCTCCAGAATGTCCAGCACGCTCAGGCCCGCCGCCAGGCTGATCGGGTGTCCGGCGTAGGTAAAGCCGTGCTTGAAGGCCCCCGAGCCGCCGACCACCGCCGCGTAGATTTCTGGCGAGGCCAGCACCCCGGCCAGCGGCGCGTATCCGGCGGCCAGTCCCTTGCCCAGCACCGTGATGTCGGCGCGGGTCTGCCACAAGTCCAGCGCCAGTGGGGAGCCGCAGCGGCCCATCCCGCTCATCACCTCGTCACTGATCAGCAGCACACCGTACTCGTCGCAAATCTGGCGGACGCGCTGATAGTACCCGGCGTTGGGCGAGAGCGCCGCGTCGGACGCGCCCACCACCGGCTCGGCCATGAAGGCGGCCACCGTTTCCGGTCCCTCGCTTTCCAGCAGAGCACGCAGGCGCTCGGCGTCAGCCTCGCCGCTCAAACTGACATCAGGCTTGGGCATCTTCGGCCAGGCACGCTCGTTCATCAGTAGGGTATACAGTTCGCGCCGTGCACCCATGCCGCTGGCCGCCAGGCTGCCCAGGCTGGCGCCGTGGTAGCTGGGCCGCCGGGTCACGATCTTGTAGCGCCCCGGCTGGCCGCGCTCGACCTGCACCTGCCGGGCCAGCTTGATGGCGCTCTCGGTGGCCTCGGAGCCGCCCGACACCGCCCACAGGCGGAAACCTGGCAGGCCGGTGAACTTGGTGAGCCGCGCCGCGTACTCCTCCAGCACCGGGCTGGAAAACTGCGAGCCGTGAACGAACGCCAGGGTGCGGGCCTGCTTTGCCATCGCCTCGGCCACCTCGGCGCGTCCCTGGCCGATGTTGGCGACGAGTGCGCCCGACGAGCCGTCGAGGTACGGCTGGCCTGCCGCATCCCACAGGTACGGTCCCTCGGCCCGCACCGCGACGGGGTAGGTTTTGCTGGAGCGGTAGAAGACGCTGGATGAGTGACTTACCATGTATCGCCGCCTCCGGGCGGGGGCCAGGCATGGGTGAGTTGCCTGACCACGATGATCTGCCCGAAGTGGTGGGCGGTGTGCAGGGCGAAGTCGGCCAGCAACTCGCCGATGGTCTCGTCGTGGTTGACCGGATTCTGGAGATCCGGCCGCGCCGCGTGGCCGTCAATGCGGCTGAGCAGATCGTAGAACTCGGTTTTGAGGGCGTCCCAGTCGGCTTCCCGCACGCCCGGCCAGGTGTCATTCGCGTGTTTGGGATACGGCACGGGGGCGCCGGTCTCGATGATGTCGAGCATCCAGCGGTTCCACCAGTTGACGTGTGCCAGCAGCCCTGCGACGCTGTGCGGCACACCGCTGGGGACGGTCACGGCCTGGGCCGCCGTCAGGCCCGATAGGGTGGCTTCCACGCCCACGTAGGCCTGCCCGCCCCGGTAGAGGCGCGGCAGCAGTCGGGCGAGGGTGGAGACGGGTGGGGGAGTGGTCATGGGTCCTAGTGTTGCAAAATAAAGCCGCGAGGTGGTCACTGTTCATGACGGATCAACCGAACATCAAGACGGCGGGTGAACTGGGGCTGCGTGTCGACAGCCTGGCCGATATTCCCGATCTGATCGGCGCGGCCTTCAGCGTGGACGGTCTGATGCTGACGGAAGCTGACCTCGGCTCCGAATTCTTCCGGCTGAGGAGCGGCGTGGCGGGCGAGTTGTTTCAGAAGCTGGTGAACTACCGCGTGCCGACGGCGCTGGTGCTGGAAGACTTCTCGGCTTACGGCGAGCGCTTTGCCGAACTCGCCTCCGAGCATTCGCGCCATCCCTCAGTGCGCTTCGTGACCTCCGAGGTGGCGGCGCGGGAGTGGCTAAACTCGCAAGCTGCCCAGTAACCCTTACCAGGTATCGCCCCCACCTTCCGGCGGCCAGGTGCCGAGCAATTGCCGCAGCAAGATCACCTGACCGAGATGGACGGCGTTGTGCATAACGTGCAGCGTCAATTCGTAGCCGAGGGTGTCGCGCCCCCGCACCAATCGTGATAAATCCGCCTCACGTGCCAACTGTTTGGTTTCGGCCAGCCCCACCAGAAAGGCTGCGCGCAAGTTTTCCCAGTCCTCTGGCTGGGCGCTGGGCCAGCCCTCGGCAGCGTGGGTGGGTTGGGCGACGGGCTCACCGCGTGCCAGCGCGAGCGTGTAGTTTTGCCAGTAGTGCAAGTGGGCGACGATCTCGGCAATCGTGTGGGGTGCGCCTGCCACCATTCGGCAAGCCTCCTGGGCACTCAGGCCACTCAGCACACGGCTGGGCGGCACGAAGGCGCTTCCTTCGTCCAGAAGGCGTTCGAGGGCTTCCGGTGCGGGGCCGAGGAGCGCTGCTGGCGACTTCGCTCCATCATGGGCCTGGGTCATAACCTCACCTCAATATTTCTGCGCCGTCGTTTTCGTCTGCAAAAACCAGAACAGATAATCCGGCCCGCCGACCTTGGCGTTGGTGCCGCTCATGCCGTAGCCGCCGAAGGCGTGGGTGCCGCTCAGCGCTCCGGTGCACTTGCGGTTGACATACAGGTTGCCCACATGAAAGCGGCGGCGGGCCTCGCTGATCTTGGCTGGGTCGCGGCTGTAAAAGCTGCCGGTCAGGCCATATTCCGAGTCATTGGCCAGCTCGATGGCGTGCTGCCAGTCGTGCGCCCGCGTGAAGGTCAGCACTGGCCCGAAAATCTCCTCCTGAAACAGCGGGTCGCTGCTCGCCACCTCGCCGAAGATGGTGGGCGGCACGTTCTTGCCTTCCCATTCGCCGCCCAGCAGCAGTTTGGCCGACGCCTTGCCCGCCTCCACGTAGCCGCGAATGCGCCCGGCGCTGCCCGCGTGGATGACCGGGCCGTAATCGGCGTTGTCTTCCGGCAGGCCCGCTTTCAGTGTCCGGGCGTGGGCCAGCACCTTCTCCAGCACCTCGTCGTACACACTGTCCTCCAAGATGGCGCGGCTGCAGGCGCTGCACTTCTGGCCCGAGTAGCCGAAGGCGGCCTGCGCGATGCCCAGCGCGGCAGCGTCCAGATCGGCATCGGCGCAGACCACCGTGGCGTCCTTGCCGCCCATCTCGGCCATGACCCGTTTGAGCCACTTCTGGCCCGGCTGAACTTTGGCGGCCCGCTCGTAGATGCGGCACCCGATCTCGCGGCTGCCGGTAAAGGCGATCATCCGCACGTCCTTGTGATCGACCAGCGCGTCGCCCAGCACGTCGTCCTGGCCGGTCAGAAACTGAACCGTGCCGCGCGGCAACCCCGCTTCGAACAGCAGCTCCAGCATCAGCCAGCTGCTCAGCGGCGTCTCGGAAGCGGGTTTCCAGATGACCGTGTTGCCCGCCGCCAGCGCACCTAGGCCCATCCCGAGCGGAATGGCGCTCGGAAAGTTCCAGGGGCTGATGGTGACGACCACGCCCAGCGGCTCGTAGTGGGTCGTGACGTGCTCGTCGGGCATCGGATAGACGGCTTTGCCCTCGGCCCAGCGCAGCGTTTCGCGGGCGAACACCTCGAAGTGGTCCACGCTCTCGGCCACCTCGCCGTCGGCCTCGGCCCAGTTCTTGCCGTTTTCCAGGGTCATCACGGCGTTGAATTCAAGACGCCTTTGGCGCAGCAACTCCGCCGCCCGCTTGAAGATGCTGGCCCGCTGAAACGGATCGGAATGCTGCCAGCTCTCGAAGGCGGTTTTGGCTGCCTGAATGGCCGCGTCACGCTGTCCGGCGCTGGCATTCTGAAAGTTCCAGAGTGCTTCGCCGGTGGCCGGATTGTGAACGGTGAAGGTCTCGCCGCCCGTCACTTCTTGCGAGTCGATCAGCAGCGGGAAGCTTTTCCCGGCGTATTTTTCACGCACCGAGGCGAAGGCGGCTCGTTGCTTGGCGGCCACCGCCTCGTCCTTGAAGTTGTGGTACGGCTCGTGTTCGAACGGCAAAAAGCCCTGGCTGAGGGTGCTGGTCACGGGAGCGCTCCTTTGAGATGGTGAGAGAACAGACGGGTGTTGGCGTGAGGCTAACACAGCCTCCTCACAAGCGTAAAGTGCGTTCTCAAGCGCAAAAAAGTGCCGCCTATGGCCTGTTCCGGCTGGGAGTGGAGTCGCCGGAAACTTATCAAACGCCAGGTTCTGCTTTTGGAACGCCAGGTCTAGGTCAGGTTGATGAGCCACCAGCGCAGAAAGCCCGGCAGCCGGGAGCGCCAAGCGGGTTCGTCGTGCCAGTCGCCCTCGCCGATCTGAAAGTTGATCTCTTGCACGAAGGGAGCACTGCGGGCCGCGAACCACTGCGTCTGCCGCACGGTGGCGGCGGCGTTCTCCACGAATAGGCCCTCGTGGGTGCCCATGTCTACGTAGAGGCGCAGCTCTGGCGCGGGGTGCTGCTCGGCGAAATCCAGCAGCGTGCCGTCCTGCACCCACAAGCTGGGGCTGAACGCGCCGCAGGTGCCCCATACGTCTGGGTGGGTCAGCGTGCCGTAGAGCGAGGCCACGCCGCCGAAGCTGCTGCCTGCCTGAGCTGTGGCTTCCCGCTCGGGCCGGGTGCGGTAGCGGGCGTCAATGTGCGGCTTGAGGGTACGTGCCAGAAACGTCTGGTAGGCGGGCGCGGTGGAGGTGAAACCGTTGGCTGCAATCGCAAAAGGCACATAATCGCTGCCCCGGTGTGCTGGTCGCACGCCCACCGCGACCAGCAGGCAGGCCAAGCCCTCCGCCGCCAGTGCCCGCGCTGCCGCGTCCGCCGCCCAGCTTTCGCCCGCGAAGCTGGTGGCCGCGTCGAACACGTTCTGTCCGTCGTGCAGGTACAGGACAGGCAAGCGCTCGGTGCTTGCATTGTACCCCGGCGGCGTCCAGACCAGGACCGTGAAGTCGTCCTTCAGCTCCGGGCTGTGAACCGTCAGCGTTTCAATGCCCGCTGCCAGCGTGGAGGGCCTTCCCGCGCCGCCGTGTACGTCCTGCCAGCTCTGGACGCTGACCCGGTGGGTCGCCGCGCCCTCGACCACCGTGTGGCGCTCCGCTCGGCGCTCACCCCACCGGTCACCCTCCTCGCTCTCGGCGCTGCCCCGTGTGATCTTGTAGGTCAGCAGCGCTCCCACCGGAAACACAGCCCGCAGGACGCCGTCGACGAAGTGGGACTTCGGCAGGGCGGGCGCGTAGCCGCTCAAATTGGTCTGCAAGTAAAACCTGGCGTCGGCGGGCGTATCTACCGGAACCTCCAGCAGGAACGTCTGCTCGGCGGTGGGCATGAAGGAAGGAAAGGGCATGGGGGAAGTGTAGGCGGGGGAGAGGGGTCAGGGCGCGGCCCGGCAGGCCTGATCCACCCGTTTGAGCAGCGTGGGCAGGCGATGCGGCCCAGCCATCTGCCGAACGAAGTCCGCCGCCTGAGCCGGGTCCAGGCCCGCCGCCGTCACGAACAGCGGGCGCTGACTGTGCCCGCGCTGCACCGATATGGCGTGGAGCGACCCCTGAAAAGCGGTCTTGGCCACCCCGATCACCGCCACCCGCTGCCCCAGCGCTCCGAACAGCTGCCAGCCCAGGCCGGGCCGTCCGGCGGTGTCCAGTGTCACGTACCCGTCGATGACGACGACTTCGAGTTGGTCGGCCAGCGGCGCCAGCAACGCCAACAGGCAGGGCAGTTCGCGCCGGTAAAACGCCCCCGGTTGGTAGGCAGCCACCTGCGGCGAGGTATGCAGGCGTGCCTCGGTTTCCCGCGCGTCCGCCCAATCACTGAACAGCAGGGCGGCGGTGCGGGCGCCGCCATCCGGGCGGTAGTCCACGTCGATGCAGGCCAGCATCATGGCGCTACTTCGGCAGCGTCAGGCGCTTGCCTTCCAGCGGGATGCTTAGTACAAACAGCAGTCTAGTCTTACAAAACATCTGGACAGCTTACAATAAAATAACTCCGTGCTAGAGCATTACGCGCTGGCCGGTGACGCTCTGAACCGTGTTGTCCCGAGTCTCGCGGCCATCACTGCTGAAGAGCACGATCTGGTGCGTGAGTACGCCTACGGGCAGCTGGGCCTGACGGTCGGCGGGTGGGCGGCGTGAAGTTCGTCCGGCAGCGGCAGGACTGCCTCAGTGATGGGTGAGAGAGGATCTGGCCAGGGTGTCCGGGCTTTGAGGAGACTGACCAGATCACGACTCTGAAACTCCTCCTGCGTGATGGGCATCATCTGTGTTCCGGCGAGTCGCAGATGGCGCTTTTCGAGGATGTCGGTCACATCATTCCAAAATCCTTCGACGTCGCCAAGACTGACGCGCCCAGCGTCATCTTCAGCCACCAGTAAACCCGCCGAAAACCAAGCGGCGGGACGGAGGTCATCGGAGAGGGTCATGGGCGTACGTTACGAAACTTCTGCGTGCTCTTTCCTGACAAGGGGAACATCCTGTTTGTGTGAGATAGGGCGGCAGCTCAATCCCACCCTCAATAGAAAACCCCCCGTCCCTGGCCGATACGAGGAGCGGGGGCTTTTCGCTTGCCTTATCCTCTCCATGCCCCGCGCCCAGCTGATCGATGCGAACACCGGCGAGATCCTCGAAGACCTTGGCTGGTACGAAACGGCTAATCAAGCCCGTAGCGCCTGCGGCAAGCACGCTGAGCAGCTGCTGGTCTGGGAGCGCAGCCCAGATGGACTCTGGATCGCCGAGGGCGGAGATGAGGTGTACCAAGTCGAAGCCGACCCGCCTGAAGGGTAACCCTGCTACCATTACGCCATGCCCAGAAACATCCTTGTTCGTTTCGTTCCGCCCGCACCGATCAAGACCAAGACCGGCAAGGCGACGACGCATGTGCGCGAGTGGGACGGTGAGAAGATGGCTGCGTTCCTGCAGGAAGGCTTGGAGATCTGGGCTGGCGACAAGTACCCGGACTTCGAGATGCGGGTGGCTGTGTCGCGTCAGGCGGAGATCCGCTTCGAGAACTGGAAGCCGGACAAGACCCAGGCCGAGGAGCTGCGCGCTGAGATCGGTGACGAGATCGCGCTGGTTATGGAAGGCATCGAGCCGGAAGACTATTTGAGCGAGTGAAGTGATCACCAGCGTTATCCACAGGCGAGAAGCGGGCCTGTGGATAAACTCTTAAGGAAAGCTGACTCATCATTAAGATCTGGCTGTTTCTTGAAGGAGCGACAGAGCGGCATCGCTAATCTGTACTCTTTAAGAAATGCAGCATTCGGTAGGTTTTTATGCCCTGATCATTTTTATGTTGGTGGTCAGTGTGGTGCTGTGGTGGACGGCCAACCATCACCTTGTTCCTGAAGAATCAGGTGAAGAGATGGAAGGTGCTCTACGACAAAGGCAAAGAGCAGCGCTTCACAAAGAGCGCCGGATAGACATGCTCATCGAGCGCGTTACTGCCTGCCTTCTGCTGGTGGCGGTCATTCTGCTGCTCGTCTTCGACATTCGTTAGATTGACGCGCGAAACTGAAGGCAACAAAATAGCCCCCGCTCCCGGCATCGGCCAGGGCGGGGGCGTTGACTTGCGGACGTATAGGGCCTTCAAATCTC
Organism: Deinococcus alpinitundrae; assembly: GCF_009982895.1. Classification (GTDB taxonomy): domain Bacteria; phylum Deinococcota; class Deinococci; order Deinococcales; family Deinococcaceae; genus Deinococcus; species Deinococcus alpinitundrae. The sequence continues at coordinate 65,722 of NZ_WXZL01000020.1, forward strand.
GACGATCGTCAGCTCTTCTCAGTCCCTTCTCAGCTCACTCAAATTTATACTTCTCTTGTGAAGACCTTTATCCCGATTCTTGGCCTGAGCCTGCTCCTCGCTGCCTGCAACACTCCCACCCCGCCGCCCACCACCGCCAGCATCAGCATCGATGGTCCAGCCACCCTCAAGATCGGTGAGGACAAGACCCTCACCGCCAGTGCGAAGAGCAACAGCGGAACCGTCCTCAGTGGCCACACCTTCACCTGGACGTCTAGCGCGCCGAACGTCGTGGCGGTCGACGCCTCCGGCAAGCTGACGGTCAAGCGCCTGAGTGCCTCACCGGTAACCCTGACGGCCACGGATGGCGGTAAGTCTGGCACCCTCAGTGTGACGACCTACGGGCTGGAACTGACCATGGGCACGATCAACTATTTGCCGGGCACGACCGATGCGCGCATCGGTACTGCTGCGCTGGTGAAATTCAGAGGACCAGGTAACAGCATCGGTGGAACGAATGCTGTCCAGCTCACTGGACCGGCTGATGTGAATGTCTTCAACCTTGAAATCGGTCCCCTCACAACAAATGAATACTACTCTTTTAATTATGCTGGAAGTATCAAGCCAGTGAGTGGTTCATATAGTGCTACTGCGACAATCGACGGTATAACGTATACGTCGAGTAATATTTTGAATAGTGCTTCCGTTCTAGGCGCTTTTAAGAACGGCAAGGTTCAATTTACAAACTCCAAGGATTATACTATCAGCGGGGAGTTTTCTAGTGGTACCAAGTCTTTTAGAGAGTCATTTTACAACACAACGGACCCAGCGGCAGATCCAATTGTGTTCGCAATAGATGCCATACCAGATTTGCCCGTTTCTTACACATCAAGTGTTGCATTGTCTAAAGCCACATATAGCCCTTACATCGATAGCTTTACTCTAGAGCCTGGTAATTTTACAACACTCACCCCTGAAGTCTTTAATATTTCAATCACGTCACTCCCGGATGTCACCGTCAACTAATTCTCACCTGCTGAGGATGGCCCGCAACGAGAACGCCCCCTGCACGACCGCTTCGGCGGGTGTAGGGGGCGCAATTTACGTGCAATCCGTGTGTAATCAAAATAAGATCTCGGCACTGGAAATCCGCTTCCAGTGCGCGTTTCTTTATTACACTTAATTACGCGAACTCAGTAAACTCTAAACTCTCGCCAATAAAAAGCCCCCGCTCCCGGCATCGGCCAGGGCGGGGGCTTTGATTTGCGGACTCTATTTTCTCTACCTGATCGCGGAAGCCACTCGGTCCAAGGTAAACACAACGGGGTTGGATAGCCCCCACACTGTTAACGAGAGCGCACCGGTCTGAGTGCTGCGGATGGAGTTTAAGCTATTGTTCGATCCGAAGACCGTTCCGACATCCACGCCATTCTGCTGGAGCTTGCCTTCCCAACTGATGGTTGGTGAAGGAAGTGGGCTCGTTTGCGGTTTTAGGGTGGCTTTGTACTTCCCTGTTGCCGTACCAGAGAGCGCATATGTTTCACCACGGAAGATCAGCGACCCCGTAAAGGTGTAGGACGTCGGCGTCTCGTAGCTCGCGTTCGCTGTCAGTTGAATGGCTTCATCTGGCCCTTTGGTAGGACGTACCGCAGAACCAATACCCGCCCACTGACCCTGGAGAATGTGTGGATCGTTCGGTACCGTGAGGACCGCCTTCTCAGGAATATAAGGAGCAGTGGTTGTACACGCTGAGAGCGTCAGGGCCAGGAGGGCGAGACCGAATGTATTTCGCATCACTCTATTTTAGCTGAAGTGAAGCAGGTGTCCTAAAGGGATCGAAAAAGTGCCCACGCACCGGCTTGAGCCGAGCGGGGGCCTTCCTGTTGCGGACTTGTGGCGTTACCGGACCCATCCACCGAATGTCACGGGCGGCGCAACACGGATCAGTGGCACGAACTCACCGCCGGCACTGGCTGCCACCTCCACCACGCCGTCCGGTGGCAGCGGCGCGCGCACCGTTGCCAGATCAGCGGAGATCACCACGCCCTCGCTGCCCGCCAGCGCGGGGCTGTAGGTGCCGTCGGCGAGCCGCAGCCGCACCACGGCCAGCGGCACGCCGGAGCGCAGGGTGATGAGCGCCGAGGTGCCGTCGAGCGCCACCGTGACCAGGGCAGAGGCGGCAATCTGTGGCCCGCTGGGGGCCGGGGCAGGCATCACAACCGGGGGGCTGGTGTGCGTGACCTGGGGAGCGCAGCCGGAGAGCAGCAAGCCTAAAACGTATCTGATTAGCGCCCCCCAATTCCGTCGTTGGATGGGGGTGCTGCCGTTAAGCTGGGGTGGATGACTGGGACGCCGAGGGAGCAAGAGCTGCTGGA
>NZ_WXZL01000208.1 GCF_009982895.1 Deinococcus alpinitundrae
TGCGCGATGTGCGCGCTGCTCGCCTGCAGCGTCGCCGTCGCTTCGCCCGATGAAGATCGACTCGGCAAGGCGCAAGGCTATCCGCTCGCGCCAAGCGCCGCACGCATCCACGAGGCCCAGTACATCGTGGGGGCCTTCAGCGGCATGGACCGCATCTCGCCGTCTTGCGAACTGGCGCCGGCCGACCAACCGGTGCAGCTCAAGATCGCAGACAAGGAGGCGGATGTCCGGTATCGCTTCCGCAACCATGACTACACGCTGGCCGACTACATGGAGCAT
>NZ_WXZL01000209.1 GCF_009982895.1 Deinococcus alpinitundrae
TATTGATCTCGGCTGAAGTGAACGACGGTAGAATGATTGGATGACTGACCGTTGGCTCCCATCGCACCTCACCCGAGCTCAACTCGAAGAACGTCGCCTGCGCTTTCTCCAACTGCTCGAGACTCAAACGCACACCACCCAGGAACTCGCTGAGTTCCTGGGTGTTTCGGTGAGTACCGTCCGCGACTGGAAATATCGCCTCCGTCACCGTGGCCCAGATGCGCTCCAGGCCACCGTCACGACGGGCCGACCGCCTGCGCTGTCCGGGGAGCAGCGTG
>NZ_WXZL01000210.1 GCF_009982895.1 Deinococcus alpinitundrae
TAACGGTAGAATGACACCTAATACCATTGTGATGATAATTAATGCAATTGTTATCCAAAACATTGTGTGACTTTGTTCATGTCTCTTTCTTTTAGCAATCGACACTTCCATCAATCCAACTACTGCAACACCACACAGCATTTTCAATGTAAGCAACATATGATTTGCCCCGCCATTCATAAATGACTGAATTAATATCCAAAATCCTGAAATTAACGTCAACAGCATAAATAAGCGTAAAATCATGTGCAACGGTTTGAAAAATGGTGATCTGCCTT
>NZ_WXZL01000211.1 GCF_009982895.1 Deinococcus alpinitundrae
GAAAATATGAAACAAAATTTGGATAGTGAAATACAACGTGGAGAAGTTACACCACAATAAAGAAATACTTTATCTTTATTGGGGAGACGACGAAATAAGTTTTGTAAAAATATGATTTATGTCTCACCGCCAAAATGTTATCTCCAAGTACTGAGGCTGGATGATACCATTAAATGTCATTCATAATCATTTGAACTAACCGTAGCATCCTTAAATTTAATAAAAAAGACACATACCAACTTCCGAAATGTAGATGAATTCTCTACAATAACGGAAGT
>NZ_WXZL01000212.1 GCF_009982895.1 Deinococcus alpinitundrae
TTTAACATTCACAATTATTCGTTAGCGGATTCAATTAAACCATAGCGACCGTCGTGACGCCGATAAACAATATCAACCGATCCTGTATCAGCGTCTTCGTAAATAAAGAAGTTATGGCCTAACATGTCCATCTGCAAGATTGCTTCTTCAGCCCCCATCGGCTTCAAGGATACTTGCTTAGTCCGCACAATATCAAATTCACTGGCCTCTTCTTCGTCTTCACGTGCGTCTTCTTGTGGGATTTCAACTCCCTTATAACCCGTTTCCCGTGATTTACG
>NZ_WXZL01000213.1 GCF_009982895.1 Deinococcus alpinitundrae
TTTCAATTGTGGGTGTTGTGACTTAATCGTTCTTACTGTATTACTAATGTGATCTACCTCTTTATCACTTGGGCCTCTACCACTCATAACAATACAATAGGTACCAATATGATTGTCATGTGCCACTTTCGCACCATCAATAATTTGTTCTTCTGGAATTAAGGCATATCGCTGTTTTTGTTTAATATCTCGTGATTGTCCACAGTAACCACAGTTTTCAGGACATATCCCACTTTTGGCATTTAAAATCATGTTTAATTTTACTTTTTTACCGAAAT
>NZ_WXZL01000214.1 GCF_009982895.1 Deinococcus alpinitundrae
TGCTGCAGCGATAAACTTGGTGCCATCCAGCACCGAACCGCCGCCGACCGCCAGCAGGAAGGTCACTTTCTCTTCCCGGGCGAGTTTCACCGCATTCATCAGGGTTTCGTAAGACGGGTTCGGCTCGATGCCGCCAAATTCAAGGACATCTAGGCCATTCAGAGCGGTGAGGACCTGATCCAGGACGCCTGTTTTTTTGACGCTGCCGCCGCCGTAGGTGATCAGTACGCGGGCTTCCGCCGGGATCTGTTCACGCAGCTTTTCAATCGCGCCTTTGC
>NZ_WXZL01000215.1 GCF_009982895.1 Deinococcus alpinitundrae
CGCACTCAGAACTTGCGCCGTTGGCAACGATAATGCCCCATCACCATGAATGCATAAGGTATCGGCATGAATGGCAATTTTCTGTCCCGACAGCGAGATCACCGCTTGCTCTTCAATTAGCATTAAAGCCTGCTGCTCAATTTGCTCAATCGTCGTAAGGCTTGAGCCTGAAACAGAGCGCGGGGTAAGACGTCCGCTGTCGTCATAGGCTCTATCGACAAACGCTTCAAACCAAAGCTGAATACCGTAAGTTGCAGCTAAATCTTGATACCTCCGGT
>NZ_WXZL01000216.1 GCF_009982895.1 Deinococcus alpinitundrae
CTTGACGGTTCAAGTCAACTAATGAATACTCACCTTTATGTGTTGACTTACCAGCATCTTCTTCCATGTGAAGACTAGTAATACCGATTCGTTTTGTTTCACCGTCGACTTCGATATCGATATATCCATTTTCACCAATTGGTTGATCAAATTGAGAAATTTGATATGCTTTTGGATTATCTGGATAGAAATAGTTCTTACGGTCAAACTTAGATTCTGTTGCGATTTCCATATTTAGTGCCATTGCAGCACGCATTGCCCAGTCTACTGCACGCTT
>NZ_WXZL01000217.1 GCF_009982895.1 Deinococcus alpinitundrae
TTGTACCGGTTACAAACGAAATATAAGCAGTTGCGATTAAAATGACTAACAAACATAAAAATAGTAGTTTCTTTTTATTTTTTATCATCATATCAACTCACTATTTTTTATCCTTATAAAATAAATCATATAATTGAGTCATTGCCTTATCAGCATCAACATTTGCTGTAATACCGAATGGCACTTCCTCTAAGTCATAAACATGATTATTTTTCACAGCTTTAAAATGTTTCCAAATATCATTCTGTTTAAATTCTTTTTGAAACATTTTCTTAAC
>NZ_WXZL01000021.1 GCF_009982895.1 Deinococcus alpinitundrae
GCAGCGGAAATTTCCGCTGCGGGGCATCCTCCGGGGTCAACGCCAGGTACGGCAGTAAGAAGTGGTACGTCTCGTCATCGACATCACTCGGGTACGCACGGCGATCCATCGCTCCAGTTTGCCAGCGGCAAAATCATCCCGCCAAACTTCGATCCCGTCTCAACTAGCCTCTAGAAAACCTGGAAGATCCGAAGTATCCCGCCCGCTGGACATCCACCCTGCTTGAGGACGTGCGGCGCGCCGAGACCGGCCTGCCCTGTGCTGACGCCTGGGTCACGCATCTCGTCATGGACGGCTGGCTGCACAACCACGAGCGGCTGTGGTTCGCGGCGTACCTCGTCCACTGGCGCGGTGTGGACTGGCGTGCCGGGTACGCCTTCTTCCGCGAGCATCTGCTCGACGGGGACATCGCCAACAACGCCCTGTCGTGGCAGTGGGTGGCGAGCACGTTCAGCAACAAGCCGTACTTCATGAATCAGGAGAACATCGAGAAGTACAGTGCGGGCCTCTGGTGCCGCACCTGCCGCGTACACTGCCCCTTCCGTGCAGACTACGCAACGCTGGAGACACGGCTGTTCGGCGGCCGCGCATGACCTCCCGCGCCGTGTGGATTCACGGGGACAGTCTCTCAGTGACGGATCCCGCGCTGAGCGCCTGCCCCGGCGCTCCGGCGCTGTTCGTGTTTGACCGGCCGTTCCTGGAGCGGGTGCCCGTGGCGTTTCCGCGCCTCGCGTTCATGTACCAGGGCGTCCGTGACCTTACCGCCACTCGCCTTGGCCCAACGGAGATCCGTGTCGGGGCGGTGGCGTCAGAACTCTGCGATTTCGTGACCGGACATCATGCCGCCGAGCTGCACGTTACGCGGAACTTCACGCCGGAATTCACGCACATCCTGGATGACCTCCGTACCGCCTGCCCTGACCTGAGGGTGGTCATCCACGAACCGGAACGCCTGACAGGTTATGACGGCGCTGTGAGGCGCTTCTTCGGCTTCTGGAAAAAGGTCGAGCATGAAGTCCTGCACGGCCCGACCGCCCCCAACTTCCCTGGGCGTAAGCACCACTAGAGGCTGAACGGGAAGGGATCGAAATGGTTGTGTTGCCGTAACTTGGCCCGCGGCAGGCGGAGAGCAGGGGGGCCTGAACTTCAGGCCCCCCTGCCGCAACGGTGAACCACGTCTGGAACGCTCCCACCACGGGTGTAACCCCGGAGTACGTATAGTGTCCTTTGGTCAGTTAGGACTACCGGTACCTTTGGCGACTGGTAAAGCATGAACTATGGTGTACAAAATGAACCATGAGAGCACCAGCACGCAAGTTGACCCACGCCCGTATCGTGCTTGCGGTGGATAAAAATGGCTCGGCTCACTCTGATGTGAATGCGGCAGATTTCCTGCACGTCAGTGCCAACACCGTATACCGCGTGCGACAACGGTTTGCAGAAGGAGGATTAGAGCACGCCTTGAACCATCTTCACCCACAGCACCTCAAGCCCCACACGCTGAACCCGGCGGCAGAAGCGCACCTGATCGCACTGGCGTGTACACACGAAGAGGGACAGGCACGCCTGTCCCTGCGCCTGCTGGCCGACAAGATGGTCGAACTCGGATACGTTCCGGCAGTGAGTCACGAGACCATCCGGAAAACGCTGAAAAAACGTCCTCAAGCCGCATCTGAAGGAACAGTGGGTGATTCCGCCGACTGAAAACGCCGGGTTCGTTGCGGTGATGGAGGACGTGCTGGATCTCTATGCTCAGCCACTGGATCCGCTCTTTCCGGTGATCTGCTTCGACGAACGACCATGTCAGTTGCTGGCGGACGTCCTGACACCCATCCCCTTGAAGCCGGGCCAGCCGCTCCGTGAAAACGACGAGTACGAACGTAAGGGGACAGCCAATCTCTTCGGCGTGCTGGAACCGCAGACCTATCTCCAGGACCTGCAGGCGGTGCGGAGCTTCAGCGTGGCTGGAACGCAGTTGATCCTGATCACCCAGTCGGGGAAGCGGCTGGTATTCATGGTGCCGACCCGGTAGCCAGATCCCAACAGCAGCGAGGGGACGAACTGCACGACTGGACTGAGGCCCTTCAAATGGACACTGACCAACAGCTGGCGGACCTGACATTCTGGTCTGCCCAGATGCTGGTGTACCGGCCTTCAAGAGAAACGGCCGAGCCCCTGGCATTCCGGATGCAGCAGACAGGCCTCTGGAACGCGCAGGGTGCGGCGGACTGGGGTCCGATCAGCCGAGCCAAGCACAGAAGGACATGAGATCGGGAAAAAAGTGAATGGATTCACGAAAGTGGCGGCTCAACCGCTTTTCGTTTCCATACCTCTGGCTGGCCGTCACACACCAGTTCGAGGGCCAGCTCGATACTGGCCACCTGCTGGGCCTCGAGCGCCTGGTACGCCACCTGCATCCGCCGCCTCGACGGGCCAGCGCCGCTGCTCACGTTCGCGCGCCAGCTCACCGAACAGGGCCTCGTAGATCTGGGCATGGCGGCGCAGGGTGACTCGCTCACCCCGAGCGCTTGGGCCGCTTAGGCAGGGGTGAGCAAGTCACCAAGCTCGGACACAAAGACACACTACATGAACTTCACCCGGCCTAACCCAAGCGCTCGCTTCCTAGGCATCCTTAACAGGAAAGCCCGCCGAAGCAAGTTTGGGCAGTGCTTAGTGATGGTTCTTCGGCAGAGTAAAACTGAAGGTTGCGCCTACATCCACCTGACCTTCGGCCATCATCAAGCCGCCGTGCCGGGTGATGATGCGCCGGGCATTGGCCAGGCTCATCGCGGCACCCTCAAAGTCCGTCTGCTGGTGGAGGCGCTGGAACATCGTGAAGAGCTTGTCCAGATACCTCTGATCGAACCCCACCCCGTTGTCACGCACGAAGACGGCCCAGGTCTGTTCCTGGTCCTCGGCCCACACCTCGATCAAGGCCTCCTGGCGCGTCCGGGTGTACTTCATCGCGTTGTCCAGCAGGGCCATGAGCACCCGACGCAACAGACCAACGTCGCCCAGGACCGTGGGCAAGGGTGCGACCTGCCAGGTGATCCGGCGTCCTGCATGACCCAGTGTCAGCTCCTCTCGGGCCACTTCGATCAGACGGCCCAGATCGACCTGCTGGGCCTGGAAAGGCTGCCGGGAGGTCCGGGAGAGTTCAAGCATCCCGTCGATCAGCTGGCTCAGGTGCTGCGCCGCCTCCCCAATCACCCTGAAGTAGCGCTCTGCCTTCTCGCCCAACGGTTCTGGGAGGGTGCGCCGCAGCAGGCCCGTAAAGCTCAGGATATGCCGCACCGGAGTACGCAGGTCGTGCGAGATCGAGTAGGTGAAGGCCTCGAGTTCCTCGTTGGCCGCCTGAAGCATGTCGCGCTGGGCGGTGAGCTGCCGGGCCTGTTCCGCCCGCTCCAGCGCCAATCCCAGGCTCTGGACGGCGGTGGTCAACAGCGCCCGATCGGCCACGTTCCACTCCCGGTGGCCGAACAGTCCTACACTAAAGACCCCTATGACGTCTCCCTGCACCACCACAGGCAGCGAGGCGACCGACACCAGAGGCTTCACCAGATCAGAAACGGCGTCGTGGACGGGATCGTAGTGGCTCTGAAAGTACGGCTGCCGGCTCTGCCAGGGCTGGTCTAGGGTGGGAATCTGTCCCACCGGGAAGCCGCGCTCACGCGCCGCCTGCCACTCGGGGCTGCCAACCTCGCCCCGGTGGGCCGTCAGCCGCCAGAGCCCGTTGTTGATCTCCCAGAAGGAAGCGTACCCGGAGGGCAACAGCGAGAGCACCAGGTCCATCACCTGTCCAATCAGGTGCGGTGGTCCGCCGGGCAGGGTCAGGTCTCGGGTCAGCGCGGCGACGCCCTCCAGCGCCAGCGTCTGCGCGTGGAGTTCGGCGTTTTGTTCCTCGAGGCGCCTGGACGCAGCGGTGCGCTCCAGGGCCTGGGTCAGACCGTGCCCGACAGAGCGCACCAGCGCCTTATCGGCTTCACCCCACTGCCGCACCCCTCTCAGGCCAACCGAAAGGAGGCCTTCGACCTGCCCCTTGACGATGAGGGGGTAGTTGCCCACCGTGCCGTACTCGTCGGTATGCGCCAGGTGTTCGCGCTGCGGGTCCCAGGCATCGGTGAAGACCGGCTGCCGGGTCCGCAGCGGCTCGGCGATCATGGGTGTCTGCGGTGGGAGGCCCGCGCGCATCAGGGCGAGCACCTCAGCATTGACATCGTTCGTCCACAAGCGCGCTTTCCACAGCTCGCCTTCAGGCTCGTAGTACCCAACACTGGCCTCAGGGAAGCGGCCCTGCAGGACCTCGATCGCCTGCCGCGCGATCGCCTTGACGTCAGTCTGGGTCCCGACGGCTTCTGCGAATGCCGCGAACGCTTCCCTGGCCCGGCCCTCGGCTTCCAGTTGCCGGGTGCGTTCCTGCAGCTGCTGGGTCTGGTCTGAGCGTTCCAGAGCCAGACCCAGACCACGGCCGACCGACTCGATGATGGCTTTCTCCTGTGCCGTCCAGTTCGGCCGGTCGATCCCGCTGGCGAACAGGGCATAGGGCTGACCCTCCCGGAAGTACGGCGTGATGCTCAAGGCACTGGCGTACCCCACCGACTGCTGGCGGCCCTGATCGTGCTCAGCGAAGGCCACCTGCCGTTCCTGCAGCGCTTCAGTGACCAGGGGGGCCTGCAGCGAGAACCCCTGCTGACGAAGCGTGCGCACTGCCGGCGGCGTGTTATCGGAGAACATCAATGGGTACGCGGTGTCACCTCGAATCAGGTAGAAGCCGCTCGTGGCGCCGCTGATGACATCTTGGACACCTTGCAAGGCAGCACGGGCCAGCACCTCAAGGTCGGTGCTGCTGGCGACCTCGGTGGTGAAGCGCACGAAGGCGGCCAGCGCCCGCTCGTTGTGGCTCACCTGGAGATCGAGGTGGTCCGCCCGCTCGCGCAGGCGCTGTTCACTCACCTGGAGTTGCTGTTCGGCCGTCTTGCGGGCGGTGACGTCGCGGGAGATCGCCAAAAGCTGCGTGACGGTGCCGTCCTCACCCCAGATGGGCGAGACCCGCACTTCCCACCACTTGGGCGTGCCAGCGAAGGTGAGGGCCGGACCCTCGAAAGTCGAGGTCTGACCCAACCTGGCGGCTTCGACAGCGGCTTCGACCTGAAGGCGCGATTCGCCTTCCCAGAAGCTCGGCCAAACAACATGCTGACAACGGCCGAAGTCGTCGACCTCCATGGTGGCCATCCCACCGGCGTTCATCGACAGCAGGTGGGCGTCAAGGTCGAGCACCTTGATGCAGTCCGCGCTGGCGTCGATGATGGCCTGAAGTTTGCGTCGTTCCTGGTGACTGGAAGGATCGCTCATCGGCTGAGGTCCAGTGTCTCTTCTTGCCTGCGGCGCTGCCCGTAAGCGGTGATCCAGTCGCGCTCCTCCTGGGCCAGGCGACTCCAACCGTCTGGCCTCTGCTTGAACTGGGTCATGTTCCTCCCCGTCGTCCGGTCAGCTGAAGTATGGGCCCGCCCTTGGGGAGGGTGAAGCCGAAGGTGGCACCCTGATTCACCTGGCCTTCAGCGAACACCTGACCGCCATGCTTGAGGATCAGCCGGCGGATACTCGCCAGCCCCACGCCGGTTCCAGGAACTTCCTGAACACTATGGAGGCGCTGGAACACGTTGAACAACCGGCCCTGATACTGCGGATCAAAGCCCAGGCCGTTGTCCTGGACGAACACGCCCCAAACCTGGCCCTGGTCTTCCGCCCAGATGCGGATGATGGCCGGGTCGCGGGTCCGGGTAAACTTCAGGGCGTTCTCGGTTAGCTGGGTCAGCACCTGCTTCAGGGCGTCCCAGTCCCCCTGTACCGAGGGTAGGGTCATAACCTGCCACTGGACGTTGCGGGTCAAGAGGTCTGGAAGCACAGCGTTGCGGATCTCCTCCATCAGCTCGTTCAGGTCGACCATCCGTGGCCTCAAGGGTTGCTGCGCAGCGTTGGAGAGGTCGAGCAGGGCGTCGATCAGGGTGTTCATCTGCGTCCCCGCCTGTTCCACCACATCGAGGTAGCGCGCACTCCGTTCGTCGAGCTTGCTCCCGAGGGCCGTGCGGGCCAGACGCAGGAAGCCGAGCATGTGCCGCACCGGGGTGCGCAGGTCATGTGAGACCGAGTAGGAGAAGGCTTCAAGTTCCTCGGTGCTGGCCTTGAGCAGGTCGCGCTGGACCGTAAGCTCATGGGCCTGTGCAGCGCGGTCCAGGGCCAGCCCCAGGCTCTGGACCGCTGTCTTCAGCAGCGCCTGATCCGCCGCGCTCCACTCGCGGTGGCCGAACAGGCCAATGGCGAAGATGCCCACCACTTCTCCCCGGACCATCACCGGCAGGGTCGCCACCGAGAGGAGATGACCAGTCAGATCGGGGACCGCATCCTGGACGGGGTCGTAGTGCCCCTGGAAGTACGGCTGCCGGGTCTGCCAGGGCCGGTCGAGGGTTGGAAGTTGACCCACTGGCAAGCCGCGCTCACGGGCCGCTTGCCACTCAGGACGCCCGACGTCGCCCCGATGCGCCGTCACCCGCCATTGCTCACCTTTGATCTCCCAGTAGGCGGCGTAGCCGGGGGGCAACAGTGACAGCACCAGGTCCATCACCTGACCGATCAGTTGCTGCTGTCCGCCGGGCAAGGTCAGGTCGCGGGTCAGCTCGGCAGCACCTTCGAGCGCCAGCGTCTGGGCGGAGAGCTCGGTGTTCTGCTCCTCCAGGCGCCTGGCCTGCTCAGATCGCTCCAGGGCCAGGTTGAGGCTACGGCCCACCGCCTGGAAGATCTCCCTGTCCCGCTCCGCCCAGATGGCCGAGGTGCGGGAGCCGATCATCAACACGCTTTCCAGCTCACCCGCTACAAAGTAGGGATAACCAGCTACGGCCTGGTAGATCCCCGACTCTTCGATCAGCAGACCGGTGTCCTTCCAGTGGTCGATGAAGGCGGCGGTGTTCTGTAACAGAACCTGGGCAATGCCGGAGTATTGCAGCCGGAAGCCTTGTTGTAAGGCCGGTATGAGGGCTGGATCCGCCGAGGGAGTCCAGGCGGTCACCTTGAACAGCTCCCCCTCACGCTTGAAGTAGGCGGCTTCCACTTCGCAGGTCTCCTGCAGCAGGGTGATGGCCTGCCGGACCAGCACCTGAACGTCAGTCTCGCTGCCCACCGCCTCGGTGAAGCGGGTGAAAGCCTCCAGCGCCGCGCGTTCCTCTTCGATCCGGCGCGTCTTGGCCGCCCGGTCCAGGGCCAGCTCCAAGCTGTGCACCGCCGTCTCTAGCACCACCCGGTCCACACTCGACCAGGCACGCTGATGGAACAGAGCGATGGCCAGCACGCCCAGTGGCTTGTCGCCTCTGTGCACCAGTAAGGTGGCCGTCGCCCCGATGTGCGACACCATGTCGGGCGCAAGGTCATCGGTATGGTGATCGTAGACGTCCTGGAAGTACGGCTGTCCGGTGGTCCAGGGGACCACCAGGTTGCTGCTTTCCGCGTACGGCAGGCCCGCGTCGATGCTGGCCTGCAACTCGGGCGAGTGCAGATTGCCGTGCTGCACCCGATTGAACCAGCGGTCGCCCTCGAGGACGTAGAACATGCTCGCTCCATCGGTGAGCATCGACAGCACCACCTCCTGGGCACGCTGGATCAGCAGGAGGGGATTGGTCGTGAGTGCCAGGTCACGGGTCAGCTCCGCGAAGGCCTCCAGCGCCTGGGTACGGGCCTGCAACTCGGCGTTCTGGAGCGTGAGCTGCTGGGCGGTCTCGCGGCGTTCCAGCGCCAGGTTCAGGCCGCGACCCACCGCCCGCAGCAGGCCCTTGTCCGCTTCGCTCCAGGCGGGGGTGTTGCGCAGGCCGACCGTCAGCAGCCAGTGCAGTTGACCGTCCACGATCAATGGGTAGAGGGCGGCGGCCGCGTAGTCTTCACTCGACGTCACCTGCTCCCGCTGGGCGTCCCAGGCGTCGGTGAACACCGGCTGGCGGGTCTGGAGGACCTGCGCAAAGATGGGCGTTCTGGCGGGGAGCCCTGCTGAAACGAGGGCAACAAGTTCAGAACTCACGTCCTCACTCCAGATCCTGGCCTTCCAGAGGTCACTCTCCAGTTCGTAGAACGCGACGCTGGCACCGGGAAACCGGCCGACCAGCACCTGGACCGCCTGCTCGACGAGCTCGACGAGATCGGTCCGGATGCCGACCGCCTCGGTGAAAGCCGCGAAGGCCTCCAGCGCGGCCCGTTCCTCTTCCAGCTGCCGGGTCCGTCCTGCCAGTTGCCGGGTGCGCTCTTCGACCCGGGCTTCTAGGGTTCGGGTGGCTTCCGCTCGGCCGAGCGCCACCGCGCACTGGGCGGCCAGGGTAAGCAGGAAGTGCTCCTCGTCCGAGGTGAAGTCATGCGGCTCCTTGAAGTCCAGGATAATCACACCGAGGGGCCGCCCACCCTCCAGCATCGGCAAGACGGCCGTGGCGACCGCCGCCACACCGCTGGTCTGGACTTCGAGTTCCGGATAGGCGGCCGTCAGGTCGCCGTGGTGGCTGAAGAACAGCGGCGTGTTCGACCGCAGCGCGTCTGAACCGGGGAGGTGAGCATCCAGGTCGCCGTCCTGCCAGACGCTGGCGTCGGCATAGCCACGCCGGGCAGCGACGGAGTATGCCTTGTCCTTCACCAACAGGACAGCTCCACCGAGAGCTCCGAGAGCATCCAGAGCATCACGCAGGACGACATCGAACACCTCTTCCTGTGTGCGCACAGCGACCAACGTCCGAGTGACCCCTTGGAGGTGGGTCATCAGCTGAGAAGCCGCGCGGTCAGGTGGAGGTGTGTCGGGCATACCGGTGCTTAGTCTAGTCGGTGTTTGGTTGTGTCTCAGGTGTGTACCCTCGCCGATGTCGTGTAGCCGCGCTCGCTTCGACCACCTTGGTCGAGCTCGGTAGAGTGCCTGGGGCTTAGAAGAGCCTGCTCTATGTCTTGAGGGAGGCCCGGTGCTCGTGTTTCTGGAGGTACATGCGCTGATCGCTGAGCCGCAGCAACTCCTCGGCCTCGTCATCGTCGTCTGGGAACGTAGCGATCCCAGCACTGACATTCGCATGGTCGAACCCGCTGCTCCTGAACTTCTCTAAGGCCACCTGGACACGGGCCAGCGAACCACCCACCGCCGCGCCTCCTGGATCGGCATGTTTCACGAGCATCACAAACTCATCACCACCGACCCGGAACAGGGCGTCCTCACCGCGGAAGGCGAGCCGCAGCGCTGTGGCAAACCCGACCAGCAGCGCGTCGCCGCGGTGATGCCCCTCACGGTCGTTCACCGCCTTGAGCCCGTCGAGGTCCAGTGAGATCAGGCTCAGCCCCGAACGGGTCTCAAAAGCCGCTGCCACCAGACTTTGCGCTGGGGCCTCGCCTGCTGCGCCGCGAGGGTGGCGTGGGCCAGTACCCGGGTAGAAGGGCTCCCCGGCTCCTGCACTGCCTGGGGAGGTGCGGCTGATGCCGTGGCGACGCGCAGCGCCCGCAGGCTCCGCCACTCCTCAACCACCAGCTCGAAGTAGAGGTCCGGCGGCAGGGTCACGTTCGGGATCGAGGCCAGGTCTTCCAGCACCTCGCTCGACCGGTTCTGGCAGTGGCTGACCGTCCCGCACCATCGTCAGGGCGGTCTCCAGACTCCCCACCAGTCCGCCAGCGAGCGCCTGTTGGGCGGCCTGTAAGCGCCGCACGGCCTCAAGCGGCCAGCGCCGCTGGTCGCGCTCACGGGGCAGGGGGCCGAACAACTCCTCGTAGAGCATGGCGTGCCGCCGCAGGGTCGATGCGCCCACCCCCAGGGCCTGGCTGACCTGAGAGGGGGTAAGAAGTGACTCGGCATCGGCCATATCAGGGCAAGTGTAGCGCTCATGGGCGCAGAGTGAGCGCCGCCCACGCGCTTAAGCGGCGACTAGGCGGCGCTCACTCTGCGCTCTTGGGCAAGGTGAAGCTGAAGGTCGCGCCTACGTCGGGCTGCCCCTCTGCCATCACCGTACCGCCGTGCCGAGTCACAATGCGCCGCGCGTTGGCCAGGCTGACCCCTGCGCCCTCGAAGTCGGCCTGATTGTGCAAGTGCTGGAAGATCGAGAACAGCTTGTCCTGGTACTGCGGATCGAAGCCCACGCCGTTGTCACGCACGAAGACCGTCCGGCTCCGGGCCTCTTCCTTGGCCCAGACCTCGATTAGCGCCGGCTGCCGGGCGCGGGTGAACTTCACGGCGTTGCTCAGCAGCGCCACCACCACCCGCCGCAGCAGATCCGGGTCCCCTGTCACCGTGGGCAGATCAGTCACCTGCCAGTTGATCTGCCGCTCGCCCACCACGGCACTGAGTTCTTTGCGGGCCGCTTCGACCAACCGGCCCAGGTCGACGCGGCCTGGGTTCAGTGGTTGACGGGAGGTGCGCGAGAGATCGAGGATGCCGTCGATCATCTGACCCAGGTGGACGCCCGCCGACTCGATGACCTGGAAGTAGTGCTCGGCCTTCTCGCCCAGCGGCCCCGGTAGTGAGCGGCGCAGCAGCGTGGCGAAGCCGGTGATGTGCCGCACCGGGGTGCGCAGGTCGTGGGACACCGAGTAGGCGAACGCCTCCAGCTCCTCGTTCAGGGCTCGGAGCTGATCGTTCTGGGCCGTCAACCGCCGGGCAGTCTCGGTGCGCTCCAAGGCCAGGGTGAGGCTGCGCCCCACCGAACGAAAGACTGCCTGATGGTGCGCCGACCAGTACGGAAGGCCCCTGAAGCCCAGCACGAACATCGCCTGAATGCTGCCGCTAACCCGCAGCGGGTAGGTGGCGATGCTCTGGTAGGCCTCGGTCTGGGGGATCTGGCCCCGCTCGGCATCCCAGGCGTCGATGAAGACCGGCTGCCCCGTGCGGACCGCGTCCGCGAAGAGGGGGGTGCTCGACGGCAGCCCGGCGGTGAGCGAGGCCAGCAGCGCCGGGCTGTCCTCCAGGTCGCGGCTGTAGTCCTTGAGCTTCCACAGGCCGTCTTCCAGGGCGTAGTAGCCGTTGGTGCAGTCCGGGAAGAGCACGCTCAGGACCGACTCGGCACGTGCCGCCAGGGCCAGCACGTCCGTCTCGCCGTCCGCCATCTCCGTGAAGCGCACGAACGCTTCGAGTTCAGCCGTGCGGTCCTGGACCTGGCGCTCCAGATCGCCTGAGAGCTGTGCCCGGCCGAGCGCAACGGCGCACTGGGCTGAGAGGATCTTCAGGAAGCGGCGTTCGGCGGGGATGAAGTCGTGCGGCTCGTTGAAGTCCAGCACGATGACGCCCAGGGCCTGGCCATCCAGGAACATCGGCAGCACGGCGTTGGCGATCGCGGCTAAGGCCCCAGTTGCGGCTCTCGAGTTCCGGGTAGGCGGCCTTCAGGGCACCGGCGTGCTCGAAGTAGCGCGCCTCGCGCATACGCACGATGTCCGAGATCAGCTGGTGGTCCTCGAGTGGGCCTTCCTGCCAGATGGTGAGCGTCACGTCCTCGTAGTCCTGACTCCCGGCGATCTTGAGCTGCTGATCGGTCTGGTTGACCAGCAGCACGATGCCCGCGACCGCGCCGAGGGCCTGCACCGCCGGCGTGAGGATGATCTCGATGACTTCCCGCTCGGTGGTGGTGGCTGCCAGCGCCTCAGTGATCTCCTGGAGGTACTCAGCAAGCGGCGAGAAGGGCTCTGGATCCGTACCGGGCGGCGAAGTCATCCCCTAAAGTACCGGCTACGACCGACAGCGTGCTGTTGGTCAACCCTTCAGACCTGCACGCGGACGCTCGTTTGCACCGGGACTGTCGAAGAGCACGCTCTACCTCCGGCCTGCGGTTCTGTGCTGCTGTTTCTGGAAGTACATGCGCTGATCGCTGAGCCGCAGCAGCGCCTCGGCCCCGTCACACTCATCTGGGAACGTGGCGATCCCGGCACTCACATCGACCTGGTCAAACCCGCTGCTCCTGAGCTTCTCTAAGGCCACCTGGACACGGCCCAGCGAGCCACCCACCGCCGCACCTCCTGGATCGGCATGTTTCACGAGCACCATGAACTCGTCACCGCCGACCCGGAACAGCGCGTCCTCACCGCGGAAGGCCAGCCGCAGCGACGTGGCAAGCCCGATCAGCAGCGCGTCGCCGCGGTGATGCCCCTCACGGTCGTTCACCGCCTTGAGCCCGTCGAGGTCCAGTGAGATCAGGCTCAGCCCTGAACGTGTCTCACGGGCCTCTGCCAGGCTCAGGAGCAGTGCGTCCTCCAGGGCGCGCCGGTTGCCCAGCTGGGTGAGCGGATCGGTGAGGGCCGCGTCACGCAGTTGCTCCATGGCGTGCTGGCGTTCGTGTGCCAACCGGACGCTCTGCGCCGCGGTCAGGAAGAGTTCCCGGTCATCTGCGGACCACGGCACGTTCTCCCCGACCCGGGCGATGATCAACACCAAGCCCCTGCCCGGGTTTCCTGCCGTCAGCGGGACGAACGCCAGCGCCTGCACACCCTCGTTCGCCAACGCCTCGATGCGCCCAGGGTGGTCCGGGTAGCGGTCGATGAACAGCGCCTCGTTCTGCTCGAGACTCTGCCAGGCCAGACTGTGCGACCGGGGCACCCGCTGTTCGATCAAGCGAACGAGTTCTGCGGACACCGCCGCGGTTTTGAACTGCACCTGGCGGATCACGACCTCACCGTCCACATGCGCCAGGGCCGCGAGGTCAAGCCGGGCCGGCCCTGCCATGATCTGAGCGGCCTGCCGGGCCGTGTCGTACAGACTGAGCGGCAGCTCGGTGAGCCGGGCGACCTGAGCCAGAGCCTTCGAGAACCGGAGCGCCTGGTCGAGTTCCAGGACGTACTGCGCCCGCCGAACAGCGTGCCCCAGGGTCATGGCCGTGGCTTCCAGTAGGGTCCGTTCCCTGGCGGTCCAGGGCCTGGGTGCCCCAAAGCGGAACGCGGTCAGGACCCCAACCTCTCCGTCCAGCTGACCGAACGGCAGGTGTGCCACGGCGCTCAAGCCAGCGTGCAGCATGACCGGTGACGTCGTCGGGCTGTGCGGATAGTCGTCGACGAATAGCGCTTCGTCGGATCCGAGGCGCTCCCAGAAGACACCGCCCTCTGAAGGCAGAAAGCGCTGGTGCCGGAACACCTCGAACTGGGGTGGGGGTGCTTGCTCACCGTGCAGGACCACCACCCGAACGCCCTGGGAGGCCGTGCCGAAGCTGATACAGATCTGGTCGGCACGGCTAAGCTGCTGAAGACGTCCAGCCACCCGTTCACTGATCAGGCGGGGATCTCCAGTGACGTCGAGCTCGCGGCTCAAGGTGAGCAGGTAGTCCACATCATCCGCGCGGCGCAGGGCCGCCCGGAGCTGTGCCCTGACTCCGGTCTGCTTTTGAGCCGTGCGGCCCGCGGGCCGCAGCTTCACGGTGCGTCCTGCCGAAGCAGCTGAACGAAGGCCATGACCACCACCGGGTCGAAGTGGGTGCCGGCGCTGCTCTGGATGTGTTCCAAGGCCCGCTCCCAACTCCAGGCCGCCCGGTACGGCCGGTCGCTGGTCAGGGCGTCGTAGACGTCCACCACGGCAAACGCTCTCGCTGTCAGAGGGATGTCCTTGCCCGAAAGACCAAGCGGGTAGCCGCTGCCGTCCCACTTCTCATGGTGGTACTGCGGGATGTCCAGCGCCGGGCGCAGGAACTTGATCGGTGAGAGCAGTTCCACGGCGTGACCCGGATGCTTTCTCATCTCCACCCACTCCTCGTCGGTGAGTGGCCCAGGTTTGAGCAGCACCGCGTCCCGGATGCCCATCTTGCCGATGTCGTGCAGCAGCGCGCCCCGCCTTACA
Source organism: Deinococcus alpinitundrae (assembly GCF_009982895.1). Classification (GTDB taxonomy): domain Bacteria; phylum Deinococcota; class Deinococci; order Deinococcales; family Deinococcaceae; genus Deinococcus; species Deinococcus alpinitundrae. Next base: position 13,805 of record NZ_WXZL01000021.1, read on the forward strand.
TGCACAAGCTGCTCCGACGGGATCCCCAGCTGCCGACACAGGGCCACCGCCATCTCGGTCACCCGTCTGGAGTGCCCCTCGGTCTCCTTATCCCGCAGGTCCAGTGCCTGTGCCCAACCTTCAATTGTCTCGTCGTAGGCCAGCCTCAGCTCCAGGTTCTTCCCCTCGAGTTCGGCGAAGAGCTGGGCGTTGTCCACCGCGATGGCCGCCTGGGCGGTCAGCATCTCGAATCGCTCCAGCCACGCCGCTGAAGGATGAAACGGTTCCCGGTGCAGCACCTCGATGACACCCAGCACCTTGCCCTTGGATAGCAGCGGCGCGCCGTAGTACGCCATCAGCCGCTCCCGGGTCAGCATCTCGCGCCACGCCGGTCGGACCATAGTGCTTTGCAGGTCCGGCACATTCATGGCCTTGCGGCTGAGCACCACCTCACCCGCCAGACTACTGCTGAGCCGCACGACAGCGCCCTGCAGCGGGGTAGTGAAGCCCCAGGTGCCAGCGTACTCGAGGCTCAGGGTATGGGGGTCGAGCAGCAGCAGCGTGACCGCGTCGGCGCTGAGTTGCTGTGCAACGTTGTTCATGATCATGCTCAGCGTCACCGACAGCTCCTGCGTCGAGGCGATCGCCTGATCGATCTCCCGCAGCCCCGTGACATGGCGCAGTTGTTGACGAAGTTCTTGGTTGAGCGCCTGGATCTCGCGCTTCGCCGCCTGACGTACGGTGATGTCCTGCGCAATCTTAGAGATGCCGATCACCCGGCCAGCCGCATCGAGGATCGGCGATACCGTGACGAACACCGGGATGCGGCGTCCATCTTTGGCGATTCGAATCGACTCGAAGGGTTCGATGCGCTCGCCCTGCCCGGCCCGGCTGAGCATCTCGGCTTCCTCAGCGTGAAGCTCCGGCGGGACGATCAAGGTCATCGGCTGATCGAAAGCTTCAGCCGCCGTGTAGCCGTAGAGCGCTTCGGCACCCGCGTTCCAGGCGCGGATGGTGCTGTCGAGCGTCACCCCCAGGATGGCGTCGTGGCTGGCCTCAACGATGGCGGCCAGGAACGCTTGATCTTCCTCAGCCACTTTGCGCTGGGTGACGTCGCGCGCGACACAGTACATCACCGGGTCGCCAGGCAGGATCACGGCCGCCCACTCCAACCACACCACGCTTCCGTTCTTGTGGAGGTAGCGGTTCTGAAAGCTGGTCGTTGCCTGGCCTGCGGTGATGTGTTCGTCCTCCTGCACCGTGATGACCCGGTCATCCGGATGGACGAAGTCGAGGTACGTGCGGCCGATCAACTCCTCAGGCGTGTAGCCGAGGATCTGCTGGCAGGCCGCACTCATCGTGACGAAGCGCCTCTCAGCGTCGATCGAGTTGATCAGGTCGAGCGACAGGTCCAGCGTCCGTTGCAGCTGGGTCGCGATCTGGCGGTAGCGCGCCTCGCTTTCTGCCAGGACCCGCTGTGACTGCTTCTCCGGGGTCATGTCACGGATCAGTGTCATGAGGCAGGCTTCCCCATTGATCGTCACTGGGACAGCCGACACGGTCGTGTCGGCCACCGCGCCGGACTTCAGGCGGAACTGCAACTCGCGGTCGAGGACTTTGCCCTGCTCCTGAAGCGTGCGCCTCACGTCTTGCGGTTCCAGCGGGTTGACCCAGAAGTTGAGATCGCGCGCGGTGCGCCCGATCACCTCCTCGCGGCGATAGCCGCTCTGACGCAGAAACTCGGGGTTGACATCGAGGCAATGGCCAGTGCTGAGCTGGGAGACGACGATGGCGATCGGGGCCGCCTCAAAGACCCTGGCGAAGCGCTCCTCACTGGCCCGCTGCTCTGCCTGCGCCTTCTCGCGCGCGGTGACGTCGTTAAGGAAGCCCAGGTAGTGCGTCAAGGTGCCAGAAGCGTCGTGGACCGGACTGAGGCTGAGTTCGTTGTAGAACAGCGTGCCGTCCTTATGGTAGTTGCGCAGGGTCACGGTCGTACTCCGCTGCTCGACCAGCGCCTGCCGGATCTCCTGGACGCCAGGCTGGTCGCGGTCCTGGCCCTGCAGAAAGCGGCAGTTGTGCCCGAGGATCTCGTCAGCTGTGTAGCCGCTGAGCGCCTCGAAGGCCGGGTTGACGTAGACGATCGGGTGATCGTGCTGGCGGGCATCGGTCATGACGACACCGACCGTGCACGCCGCGATGGCTTGACTGAGCAGCTGGGGGTCCGGTGCGGATGTGAGTGTAGGGGTCATGGCGTGCTCCTCGGTTGCCCCTCAAGCGTAGTGCCAGGTGAGTTACATTAATCTATCATGAAGGCATCAAAGCGAGCCGCTCACATAGAAGTTCGCCTAATGGCCAGATATTGTTGGCGAATTCAGGCTCTCAGTACAGCGAAACGCGAGGTCGGTGTCTGGGTGTGAGATCTCCCTTGCCGCCAAGCGATGACCCGTGCCGCATTGACCGCAACCGCAGTGACCACATGCTGGAAGTGCGTTTTGGCCAATCCACGGTACCGGGCTTGGCGCAGACCACATGATCGTGTGGTCTGCGCAATAGTGCCCTCTATTCCTGCGCGTGCTTCATAGACTTTTCCCAATCCCTGTGACTGTGCAGCACGAAGCGCTTCGTGCGCTTCGCGGGAATGCAGCTTGAGGCTTCTCGGGCCGTATTTCGCCCGCGTACACTGCGCTCTGACGAGGCAAGGCTGACAATCACGCACCAAAAAATGAACGGTCATCGCTGGTCGATCCTGTCGATCAGGGGTGGTTTGCCAGCTGGAAGAACGCTTGCCCTGTGGGCAAGTGACCTGCTGCGCGTCCCAGTCAATCGAAAACGCACGGTCGTTAAAGGCGCCTTCGACCTTCGTTTGCCAACTGGTATTTGGGCGTGGCGGCCCAATGAGCGTGATTCCTCGTTGATGACTCTCCGCAAATAGTCCTGCATTGACGTAACCGGAATCCACTAGATGCTGTTGCGGCTCCAGTCCTCCAGCAATCAAGGCTTGCTGAATCTCACGGGTCTGACTCACATCTTGACCTGTGGCGGGTGTCGTCAGTACGTGCGTGATGAGATGCACTTCGTTGTCGTCGCATGTTTCCGTCAGATGCGCCTTATACCCCAACCACCACATTCCCCGTTTGGTGCTGCCTCGCGCTTCTAATTCATAGGGTGAAACTGGTCGCTCGGCACCGGGAGGGAGCTCTGGGCCATCTCGAAGTCGTGCCTGGCCGTTCCAGCATTCGAAATGCTGCGTCCACACCAGATTCAGCGTTTGAACCAACGGTAATTCCCGCAGGCCCGCAGGGACGTTGATGGCGTCCAGAGCAGCCAGCAGTTGAAAACCATCATTCCCCACGGTCGTGGCATACGCAGTCCTGGCCGCTTGCCCTTTGGGCAAGCGAAAATCGAAGACCCGTCTGCCGTAGCGTTCAAACCACTCCGGTTCAGCCATCCCACGCGTCCAGTCTGGAGCCTGAGTGGCCAGTTCGTTGAGCGCTGCCCGCAGCGTCTCGGCGACCAATTCGAGGTGGTTGAGCGCACGAACGTGGGCGAGAACATGCGTAGAGTCGGTTCGCTGCCTGCCTTTCGCCTTGACCAGACCCTGCGCTTTGAAGTGGGCCAGCATCTTGTCCAACAGCAGGTGGTCGGCCTTCACATGAATCAGACGTGTCCGGAACTCACTGAGCACACTAAAATCGAAGCCGGGGTCGTCCAGCTCGAGTCCAAGGGCATATTTCCAGTCAATTCTGGCCCGCACTTGATCTGCCGCTTGCCGATCCGTGAGGTGCTCTAGAAACTGGAAAACGGTGACCAACGCCAGACGCCAGGGTGCCAAAGCACGCTGGCCCCGAACGGGAAAGAGATGGGCAAAGTCGACGTCGGTATAGAGTGCCCCGAACTTATCGCGTAGCCGCATGATGGTGTTACCTTTGCGGAACGCTGCCTGTGCAATTCGGGCCGTCATTTCGGGAATTTCGCCGATGGGCTGGGGATGCAGGCTCATATCCCATCATGCAGCTCGGTCATGAGATCCAGGCGAATTCGCCAACAATATCTGGCCATACTGCGAATTTTCTCTGCTACTTGGCCAGTCAGAAGCGAGTTCGACGAGCACCACAGCGGCGAGAGTTCGGGGTCAAATCGGAAGTGCGAACTTACACCTCGCTTTCCAACATGCCAGTCCCTGGTTGTGAAAATGACGACTGGAACAACGTTTAAGCCCTTAAAGTGCGTTTTGAAAGTCGCTCTGGTGGGGTTCAAAGGGCTGCGAACCGGCGGAGCATCAAGCGAATCATGACCGCACGTGTGCTGCGCACTCGGCCCAGCCCTTCCTGAGCTTCGTTCAGTTCGCCTGCATCCTCATGCTGCTCCGCCGAATTTCTGGATGATTCTTGGCGCTCGACAACTGCCCATCGTGCAGCTGCCAGGTTGCCGTCACCGTGCTGCGTTACGGCACAGAGCCTTGCGGTGACGCAGCGGTTACGCCCTGATTTCTAAGCTCCATTCAGCTTCGGGGCCGAGCCCGATTCCCTGCCTGAAAGGAGAACACCATGAACCGCAATCTGATGGGTGCCGCCCTAATCCTGAGTCTCAGCCTTGCCGCTTGCAGCGCCACCTTACCGCCTACGCCTGCCACTGATGCCTCCAGCGAGCTTGTGACACTCCAGGGCCAAGCGCTTCCAGCGGGGCCAGCCAGCAGCCAGGCCAACCTCAGCCTGAGCAGCCAGGTCAGCGCGCTAAGCCTGACCGCAGGAACGCCCACCAGTTTTACAGTCAACGTTAAGAGCAACAACGTGACCGGCCCTATCAAGCTGCATCTGAGCAGCCTGCCCATCAACGTCACCGCACCCGATGTGACCCTCCTGGCAGGCACGAAGAGTGCTGTGCTGACCCTCACCCAGACTGGCAAAAGTCCGGCCCGCACCACCACCTTACAAGTGCAGGCCAGCGCCAGTACGGTCAGCGCCTCATTGGGTCTGGCGCTGACCGTACTGGCCAGCGATGCAGGAGAGCCAGCCCAAGCTGCTCCTGACGCCCCAGGAAACACGCCAGGCGGTGACTTCGTTGCGCCCACGACTCTGAAGTTCACGCCCACTGACGGCACAGTGGGCATCAGTCACGACGCTTTCAAGACCACAGTGACCTTCAGCGAAGCGATGAACAGGGCCGCGACCCAACAAGCCTTCCAGATGATTGTGCCCAATTTTAACGCCTCCAAGCAAAGCTTTAACTGGAACGCAGCAGGCACCGTGATGACCATGACCTACAGCGGAGCAGTCCCGTATGGCAGCACGGTGTTCTGGGGCATGAGCAGCACCGCTGCTGATCTGGCAGGCAACAACCTCATCAACGCCAGCAGCATCGGCGGCACCTTCAGAATCGTTCGGCAAAAAACGGTCAAGCTGCTGAGTGACGCAGGTAAAGACCTAGACTCCATGTATCTGCCCACAGACCACGCGTTTTCTAGCGTGAATGGATTTGGCGATACAGAAGGGAACATCGGACAGATTGCCCATTCACCAACTTACACGGATCGCGCTTTTATTCAGTTTCCTTTGAAGAACCTCTCCGATCTTGGCGTGATGACCAAATTGAATTCGGCCAAACTCGGAATCGTTACCATTGCGGCTGACAACCATCCTGAAGATTTGGGAGGGGTGATGTTGGATCAACTTTCCACGCCGCTTTACTGGCAGGAGAGTAGTTTGTGGTTCGCCCCCATTATTAACGCGAGTCAGATTAACCATATATTGCCTGACGCTCTCCATCCAGGTGTCCACGAATTTGACATCACGGCAGCATTTGCGAGCAATATTAAGAACCCAGCTCAGTTTTATGGCCTGTCTCAGTGGCGCATTAAGATGGAACATGACGAAACCAGTCAGTCTATGTCAAAGGTTCTGAGGTTGGGTTTAGGCGGCAATGCAGACCTCAACAAGCGCCCTTATATTCAAGTGACTTACGAATACCCTTAATTCTATAAAAGTGACTGCTCAGCACATGAACGAGGCTTAATGTGCTGAGCAGTCACCAAATATCATCTTCATATCCATTATTTTTTAGAATTATCTGCATTCTCGCCTTCTCTTTCAGAGATATTCCATTTTTCGATACAACTGTATATACACGGTTTAGACACATAGCATAATCTTCACCAGTAGCGTAGCTTAACGATTCTGCCAAATTCCTATCAGACATTTCGTCGTAAAGTATAGAAATAATTGTATCAAATTCCATACTTGTAATATTATTAATTCCTATTCTTTTAAGCAAATCTACAATATTTGATATGTAGCTTGGAGGGTTAGAGCTGTGATTGTTTGACATATGCTTATCTTCCTGTGTCTGCTCAGCATGTTGACGCGTTGATTTTGATGCATTACAGTCATTCGACACAGTACAACCCCCTAAATGCTAGAAGGCGGGCATCAGAACGTCGCCAGCGAAGATGCTGACTAGGCCGTCCCATACCGATAGGCCCTGCTTCTGCAACGTCGCCACGTAGCTCCGGATCCGGCAGAACACCGCCCCACCCTGCTTCGAACGAAAGCCGCCCGAGATCTTGCGCTTGGCACACATCATCCGAATCCCCTGCTCGGCCAGGTTATTGTCGAACGGCATCCCCTCGTCATCCAGAAACCGCAGCATCTCCCGTTTGTACCGTTGACAGCGCAGCGCTACATTCCGCGCTCGGTTCTGCTTCACCCGACCTCGCTGCCCCTCCACCCGTTCCATCGCTGGGTTGGAGACCAACCCAGCCGTGACCAGCGCATCAAAGCGGGCCTTGAACGCGACGATGCTGTCAGCCGTCAGGATCTTGGTCTTGCGCTGGTGGTACACGAGTTGCAGCGCTTCGCGCAGCTCGCCCGCCCACCGCTGCTGGAAGTATTCGCTGAGTCCCCGCAGCTCGCGGAGCAGATGGGCGTTGCACAGCGCGTGATCCATCGGCAGTGCCAAGTACGTGCGCCACGCATCGTGCATCAACAGCCCCCGGTAATCAGGCAGCACACCCATGGCCACCAGCGCATCATGTCCACGGCTTTGATGATGCCCGTAGAGCGTGTACGACGCGCAGGTCACGATGTGCAGCCAGTGCAACTTGCCATTCACCTTGCTGCCCGTCTCATCGGCGTACAGCACCGGTTCAGCCCGCAAGGCATCCTTGAGCTGCGCCTCGAAGGCTTCGAGGCGCTCAGCCGCCAGGTTGAGATTTAGCACTACGGTGCCTTCACACGGGGCACTGCCGTACAACGTGCGGATGAGTTCTGCGGTGCGGGCCAGCGGGATGAAGTGCACGGTGTTCAACACGGTCGTCAACGCATGAACTCGAGGACCGTACTGCACCTGGCCCGGTACTGTAGTCGGAAAGACCGCCTGCTGACGAGCCGTGCAGCACGGGGAAATCTTGACCTCCGCCTGGTATTCCGTGACGTGCAGCCGTGCCTCTGGCAGGTCAAAGACCTGCCGAGCCAGTCGGTCCTGCACCGGCACTGCGTCCCACGCCTGACCACATCTACAGTGCCCAGTGACTGGGAGAACGATGACGTCATCCGGCTGCGTGCTCATTTCCAGCGTCTTCCCGATGTGACCCAGTTGAGCGCCCGAAGACCGGTCGGTCTTCATGCGCTCGCTTTGCGGCTTCCACGGTTTGTCGGTGCTTGGCGGGGCGCTTGAGGTCGTGCTGTCGGCCTGCAATTGTGCCTTCAAGTCCTGGACCTTGGCCATCAAGCGGTCACGCTCAGCCCTCACGTTCTGCAATTCTGCGGTCAGGATTTGGCAGTGGGGGCAGGCTGAGGGTTCGATAGCGCCTACTCTATCCCACTCTTTTCGGCAAGACCCCCCGGTGAGCAGTCACCTATAAAACATACTTTGACGACTCAAATTCCTGTGGATCCACAGGAATTTTTTCGACTCAAAGGGGAAGCAGAAAGAACACCACGAATGTTGTTGGTCTAAAGTGGCCCGCCTCCCAAGCGAGCCGGACTTCTGCCGGAAACGCATCGCTCAACCCCTGCTCCAGCGTCCACAGCAAGGCCTGGCCCACTGCTTCGAGCAGCAGGGCTCAGGACGTCTTTCAGCAGACGCGCCGGAAACCACTGGAACGGCTGCCTGCTCTTAAGGCGTCCTGGGCAGATGCACTGCTGGCAGGTCGCCGTCACCGTGCTGCGTTACGGCGCAGATCCTCACGGTGACGCAGCGGTGACGCAGCGGTTACGGCCTGATTTCTAAGCTCTGTTCAGCTTCGGGGCCGAGCCCGATTCCCTGCCTGAAAGGAGAACACCATGAACCGTACCCTGATTGGAGCCGCCCTGATCCTGAGTCTCAGCCTCGCCGCTTGCAGCGCCTCCACCCCGCCGGTGGTTATCCCTGATCCGATCGTCGATCCCGTGCCCCAGGCCGACTTCACCTTCAACCTGACCCCCGCCATGGTCAGTCTTCAAGCAGCCGGCACGGCAGAGTTGAGCGCCACCCTGCAGCGCAGCGGCGGCTTCACGGGTGCCGTGACTTTGACCCTGCTCAATCCGCCTGCGGGCCTCAGTGCGGCAGCCGTGACAGTTCCGGCTGGAGCAACCACCGCTAAGCTCAACCTTCAGGCGAGCAGTGCCAGCGTCCCTGGTGAAGACACCCTGACGTTTGCCGCCGACGCGGGAAGCCTCCACAAAACCGTGCAGGTCAAGGTGAAGGTGAGCGCCGCTCCCGTGCCAATGGGACAGGCGGCCCTGATGCTGGTCGCCACGCCAGAGAGCCTTAAACTCAAGGCCGGACAGCCCACCACCTTCGCGGTCAAGGTGACGCGCAGCAACTTCACTGGGCCAGTGAAGTTGCACCTGAGCAACCTGCCCGCCAACGTCACATCAGCCGACGTGGTGCTCGACGCGGGCCAGGACAGCACCGAGATGACGCTCACTCAGACCGGCAAGACTCCAGCAGGCAGCACGACCGTGCAGCTTCAGGCCACTTCAGGCACGGTCAAGTCTTCGCTCAACCTGCCGCTGACGGTGGAAAGTGCTGAGAGCCTGCCCACCGCGCCCACAGTGATCGCTGCCGACGCCCAGGTCTTCCAAGGGGTCGGCTTGAAGCTCAACCTGAAGTTCTCGCACGAGATGAGCGCAGACGCGGTCAAGGCCATCAGCGTGACGCCGGCGATTGACAGTTTTCAATGCGTGATCAACGGGTCAGCACAGTCGGATGTGCTGTGCAGTGGCGACCCGCAGTTCGATACCGCCTACACCCTGACGGTCAGCACTGCCGCCAAGGACAGCGTGGGAACACCGCTGGCTCAGCCGTACACGTTCAACTTCAAGTCGCCGCAGAAAGACGCCATCCCCGATCCCTTGCCGCAGAGCCTGACGCTCAGCAGCACCCCAGGAAGTCTGACCGTCAAGGCCGGCTCGCCGGCCTCCCTGACCGTCAAGGTGACGCGCAAGAATGTCAGCGGCCCGGTCAAGTTGCACGCCGTGAACCTCCCTGCCAATGTCACGGCACCGGACGTGACCATTCCGGACGGTCAGGACAGTGCCGCGATGACGCTGACCCAGACGGGCAACAGCCCGGCGGGCACCAGCCCCATTCAGGTGCAGGCCACGAGCGGGAACGTCAGCGCCTCGCTCAATCTCCCCCTGACGGTGGAGAATCCAGCGCCCGCTGCGCCCATCCCCCAAGTGATTGGGACGCTGCCCAATCCAGCGCAGCAGAAGGTGGACCCCGCCGGTCTGGGCGTGATGGTCAAGTTCTCGGAGCCAATGCAGGCCAGCGCCGCCCAGGCCATCAGTTTCTTCCCGGTCGTGGCGAACCTGAAGTGCAACGTCGTACATAACGAGTTCGAAGCCGTGTACTGCACGGGTGACTTTGCCGGGAACACCCTCTACAACGTGACGATGAGCACCGCCGCCAAGACGACATCGGGGGTGGCGCTGGCGGCACCGTACTATTTCTCGTTCAAGACCGCGCCCTTTGTCATCATCGTGCCGCCGTTCGGCGACCTCGTCCCGCCCAAAGTGACGGGCTTTACGCCGACCAATGGTGCGCTGGGCGTGAACCATGCGCCGCTGAGCATCACGGTGAACTTCAACGAGGCGATGGATAAGGCAGCGACGCAGAAGGCCTTTGAACTGGTGGTGCCGAACGTGACCGACAGCAAGAAGAGCTTTGCTTGGAACGCGGCCGGGACCGTGATGACCATGACGTACAACGAGGTCTTGCCGTACGGCACGACGATCATCTGGGGCATGAACAATATCGCCACCGACCTGGCCGGCAACCCCCTGGCGCAGGCCAGCAGTGTCGGCGGCACCTTCCGCCTGATGCGGCAAGATACTATGAAACTGTATAGCGAAAAAAACTTGAGTTTTGCCATGAGATATAATGTAGAACAGAAGGAAATTGAGCCAAATGATTCTACCGGTAGCGACTATAGGATTGGACGTTTTTCGGAAAATTTTGATGGCAGCGGCGACAGATATTATGAACGTGCCTTCTTTCAGTTCAATATGAGCGTTCTCCCTGATTATACTAAGATCGCCAAAATTAACTCGGCGGTGCTCAATATCTATACCGTCGAACGCGCCTTTTATAAGGATAATAGCCCTGAGCTTTTGGGAGATCTGGATGCGGTCAATATCAGCACTCCATTGATTGGCCAAGGTGTTCAATTATGGAATGCGCCAATCGCCAATTCAGGTCAGACTTTGCGGCATATTTATCAGAGTCCAGGGCCTTCTATCGGTTACCACTCTCTGGATATTACAGTGCCGTTTACCCATAACTTCAAGAACCCCGGTCTATCAGCTTTTATGTCGCAGTGGCGTATCCAACGAGAATTCGACAATTATCTATCAAGCCAGGACTTCAAATTCCGTGTAACGACAATTGGCTCACAAGAAGAGAGCGATATCAACAAGCGCCCATACATCCAAGTCACCTACGAACATCCCTGATTCTAAAGTCTGAGCACCTTTTCACGTAGAGAACCTTCTTTCATGTTCAAGAAAGAGGGTTCTCTCTCATTCCATTTGGATTCAAGGAGAGTTATGAAGAACGCTGTCAAGGTCTCTGGTCTGCTGGTCTTGCTGCTGGGTGCGTCGAGTGCACGGGCCTGCGCTGTCAATCCACACAAGATGTTCAACGGGCGTGTGGCCATTCCCAAGCCGCTGGTGCGTGAATGTGGCTACGCCTGGCAGCAGTGGCAAAAACACCCCGGTCAGGGCCGCAAGCTGCTCCACTGGGCCGAGATGTGGAGTGCCCCCGCCGCCGACGAACAAGACTTCAGCAGCTTGTTCACGCAACTGGGCTACCACAACACCGACAGGAAAATCGGCAGCACCGACGCGGTGTTCAAGGGCGTTGAAATCTACTTTGAGGGCAAGAAGCAATCGTTCATGGTCGTGAAACTGTTCTTTGTCGGCGACCGGGTCAACATGCTGATCGGCGGGAATTGATTCCGGCTTCCTCAAGCAACGTCAAAGCGGCACACCCAGTTTCGGGTGTGCCGCTCTTTCAGCGCTGCTCAACTCAGATGAGTGAGCGGCGAACCGGGGATGCTTCAAGTGCAGTCATACGCCGCGCAGCCTGCTGCATTGTCTCGGCCACCAGCCCATACACCGCTTCCCAGGCCAGCCGGACTTCCGCCGTGAAGGCGTCGCCCAGGCCTTGCTCCAGCGTCCACAGCAGGGCCGCGCCCACCGTGGCGTAGTGCGCGTCGGTCACGCCGTACCCCGCGTGGCGCTCACCGAGCCGTTGCAGGGCGGGCATCACCACCTCGGGCCTGTTGAGGTTGGCCACCGCCACCCCCAGCATCATCATCAGCTTGTGGCCCTGCGCCTGCATATTGCCTCGAAAGAGGGGCTTGAGGCTGGGATCGAGTTCGAACAGCCGGGCGTAAAACAGGTCGCTGGCGATTTCGGCGATCGGCTGCACCTGCGTGAAGGAGTGCTGCACCAGCTGAACCTGGTGGGCGTTCATGGCTGCACCTGGGAGACGGGCTGAACGATCTGAGTGGGCTGGGGCAGGGTACGGTGCATGGGGTGTTCCTCCTGCACCGAGCTTAGAAATTCAGCCGTAACCGCTGCGTCACCGGGCCTCCGGAGAACGACTCTGATTCCTTTCTACCGTTCTCCAGAGACGGAAGAGGAGAGCGTGAGGCACTTCTTGACCGCGATCTGCACGAGCAGCCGAACGATCTCAGTCATCTCAGGCCCCCGGCACGCGCACTCACGTTTCTTCCCAGCCGAGCGGCTCGTGCATCGTGATCTCGACAGAGATCGTGAATGTCTTGGTGCTGGTGCTCTCTAACGTCCGGTAGACCAAGTCGAGGTATTTGTTGAGTCGGAACAGCGGCGGCGTCATCTGAACATTCAAGAACACCACGTTGGAATCACCCTCTTGGATGACCACGACCCCGACGTCGCGGTCACTGACGATGATCTTCTGTTCTTGCAGGGCGAGGATGGCCTGAAGGGTGGCTTCAGGGAGGACCAGGTGCTGTTCGCTCACGCGTTCTCTCCTCCTTCAGCTCAGCGTTCTCTGAGTGGCACGACTTCAATCATTCTGGACCGCCAGCACCCCGCCCTTCCTTCCTATGCTCCCGTCGCCACTTGTGCTCTTCCCAAATGGCTTGGTACTCGAAGTCCCAGGAGAGGATCTTCTTCTGCCGGCGCTCAAACTCCTCAGCTTGGTCTCGAAGACGCTCGATCCGAAGCTGGATGATTTCGGCATCCGAGGGGTTCACCAGTTCACTGTGATCCATTGACGTGCTCTCCTGGTGCTCCTCAGTCATTCCAGACCGCTAGTGCCTGCGCTTCACCACGCCACCGTGCCCGGCCCTTTCTCCGAATGGAGCGCTGACGGTGAGGTGGGTCAACGGCGCAGCTCCAGTTCGGTGACCTGATACTGCATGGTTCTGGCCCCGATCTGGACTTGAAAGGTGTCTCCCTTCCGGCGGCCTTCCAGCTGGGCACCCACCGGGCTGGCCTGGGTGATCTGGGTCACCCCGTTGATCACGCCCCCGGCTTCAAACGGTGAGACCAGATGCACCCGCAAGGTGCGGCCTGACGCCAGATCCGTCAGTAAGGCCGTGCTTCCCAGCACGACCCGGCCTTGTTCGGAAGCGTCCTGGGTGATGACCTGGGCGTTGGCCAGCAGGTCTTCGAGCTCGGCGACCTGCGTTTCAAGTGCGGCCAGTTGCTCCTGCGCTTCGACCAGTCCGAGGTTTTCGGCTTCGTTGGCTTCCATCTGGTCGCGGACGTACTCGCGGGCTTCGTCCATGCGGACACGCTGGCGTTCGAGTTGCTGCTCCAGGCGCTGGTAACCATCCTGGGTCAGTTGTGGAAGGATCGGTGGTGCGTTCATGATCTCCTTTTCGATCTCAACGTTCCTCTCAGGGAGACGCCTCAATGGCCGAGCAACGTTGTGGACGTCGCCAAGCTGTCCAAGAGCATCCAGGTCTGTTGGGCGACTTCCAACGGCACGGCATCAGTCAACGCATGCGGTGCTCCCGTCAAGGTCACGCTGCGGACGCCCGGGAGCGTCGCGGCCAGGCGGGCCAGCGGCCAAGGAGCAACAACGGGGTCGGCCGTCCCGGAGATCAGCAGCAATGGCACGCTCAGATGGGCAGCCAGGGGACGGCTATCGCGCCCTTTGATATCGCGGGCCAGCTGGTAAAAACGCAGCGGCCCGGCGCGGAGGTAAGCGGCGGTTGCAGGCAGCAAGAAAGCGCTACGCTCACCCGGCATGTCGCGTAGCAAGCGGCCGATCTGAAGGCGTATCCGGGGGTTGGTGGGAATGCCGGTCGGTGAGCAGGCAATCAGGGGACCGGCGAGGGACGGGTAGCGTACCGCCAGATCGAGCATGACTTCTCCGCCAAGGGAGTGGCCCAGCAGCGCCGCGCCGCCCAAGCGATTGACCTGCAACCAAAGCGCCAGGTGGTCCGTGAGTTCGGCTGTGGAAGTCGGAAAGCTGAGGCGGCCACGCGAACGGCCGTGGCCGGGCGGATCGTAGGCGTAGACGCGGGAGCGGCGCGATAAGACCTGAGCCAAACGGTAATACATCCACGAAGCGCAGCCCATGCCGGGCAGAATCACCAGTGTCTGGGTGTGGGACTTGCCGTAGAGCCTGGCATGGGTCCGGAGTCCCCCCACCATGCTGAAGTGCGGGCACCCTCGATCAACAGGGCCGATAGCAGGTTCGTTCATGGGCGAGCGGTTTATATCCAGCCTCTTTTGAAAAGCAGAGCCTGCTGGTTGTGTCGGCATGAGCGGGCAGTGCCGAGGGTGTTCGCCCCCTCATTCCAGTTGAAGAAAATCATTCGTGGCGTTGCCTCATTTCGTTGGTGTGTTCCCGTCGCCACTTGTTCTCTTGCCGAATGGCTTGGCGCTCGAAGTCCCAGGAGAGGATGTCCATCTGCTGGCGCTCCAGCTGCTCAGCTTGGTTCTGAAGACGCTCGATCTGTGCCTGGATTGTTTCGGTGTCAGCAGACTTCATCAGGCCACCGTGCCGCGACTCTTCTTTTCTTTGATTTCCATGCAGGTGGCGCACAGGACTCGCAGGTTCTTTAGCACCGTTGCTCCACCCTGGTCTGTCGGGATGATGTGTTGAAAGGTAAGGGTATCCGTTGCGTCGCAATGACTGCATTGCGCTCCGTCGCGCTGCAAGACAGCCAGGCGCACGACTGCGGGAATTTGTGCATCCATGATCTGTTTATTCAGCGTCATCCCTTTTCTCGTCATGGCTTCGCTCATTGCCGGGTTGCTGAGCAGAGACAGACCGTTTCAAGAAGGTGACCAAACTGGTTTTTCATGCCCTCACGGTGCCATGCCTGGACTGACAATGGACTTTCGGCGACCTTTGGTTAATCATTCCAGACCGCCATGACGCGCTCACGCTTCGTCCCAGCCAACCAGCTCGTTTGACGTGATCTCGACAAGGACCGTGTACATCTTGGTGCTGGTGCCCTCTAGCGTCTGGTACACCAGGTCAAGGTACTTGTTGATTCGGAAGCGGCGTAGCGGCATCTGAACATTCAGCGTCACCACGCTGGAATCACCGTCTTGCGTGGTCGTGACGACAGGATCACCGACGATGAGCAATTGTTCTTGTAGGTCCAGGATGCCCTGCAGGGTCGCTTCAGTCAGAATCATGTGGTGCTCCATTCACGGCCCCCTCCCAGTGCCTTTAGTCATTCCAGACCGCCAGCGCTCGTGCTTCGACACACCCAGCATCCACATCACCATCTTCCTTTGATCACCATGCAGCTGGCGCACAGGAGTCGGAGATTGCTCTCTACCATGGCCCCGCCCTCAGCGAGCGGGGCGATGGCGTCCAATTCCAGGGATTCGGTCGCCCCGCAGTTGATGCAGCGTCCCTCGTCGCGCTGTAGAACGGCCAGCCGCACCACTTTGGGAATCTTCGCATTGATGGTTTGGTTGCGGATATTGGTGTCGGCTCTGGGCATCTCAGACACTTAACGCTGGACGGACTTCCAGAATGTCAGAAGTTGTACGGTGCTGTTCTGCTCAATCATCCCAGACCACCAGCACGCCGCCCTTTCATCATGCCCTCGCTCCAGCACACGCCCATCATCCAGGCTGCTCAGCCCATTAGACCTCCTGCGAAAGTCATTCTTCCATTCTTCTGATGGCCAGGTTTGACGTCCAGGACAGAAAGATTGTGGACCCACCGGGGATTTTCACAGGAGAATGAGGAAACGGTCAGACGTGCTTCTTACACTGGAACCATGCCCGGTGCTCCAGTTCCCACAAATGAAGCTGCACGTCTCCTCGACCTGGCGCGCTACCACGTCCTCGACACCGAAAAAGAAGAAGTCTTCGACCGCATCACGCGCCTCGCCTCCCAGCTCCTTCAGGTGCCCATCGCCGCCATCAACTTCATTGACGTTGACCGCCATTGGAACAAATCCAACGTCGGCTTTGATGTTCCCGAACTGCCCCGTGAAGCGTCCTTCTGCGCCTGGGCCATCCTCCGAGACCAACCCCTGGTCATCCCTGACCTCACGCAGGACGACCGCTTCGACGAGCATCCCGCCGTCACGGGCGAACACCACCTGCGGCTGTACGCTGGAACGCCCCTCCAGACCCCCAGCGGCCACCGCATCGGAACGCTGTGCATTATGGACACCCAGGTGCGGACGCTCAACGATGAGGCGCTCCACGCCTTGCAGGATCTCGCCGCACTCGCCACGCGAGAATTGGAATGGCGGGCGTTTGCTGTTTCTGTGCAGGGGCAGGTGAATGCCCGTGGTGAGTACGAAGCCGATCTGCGGCGAAGCCTCACGCATGCCCACACCTTGGACGCCATTCATGAACTCATGGATTTACCGCTCGAGCCTCAAGAAGTCGCGCTCCAGGCCGCAGCGCTGGTCGGTCAGGCACTCCACACCGATTGGACGGGGCTGGTCACCGTTGAGCAGGGCGTTCCTCAGACCCAGATCGTTCATGCCAGCGACGACCTTCACCCGACACTGCAGCAGTTGACCACGGATTTGAGCCAGACGCACAGCAGTGTCACGACAGGCCTGGCGGACCTGAACACGCCCTACTACGTGGAGAGCTACCCGGATCATCCCAGCGCGCTTCCGGAGGCCGTGGAGGCAGGACTGCGTTCCATGGCGTGGGTCCCCCTGGGCCGATGGCTGGGGACATCATTCCTGCTGATGACGGGACGGACCGGTCAGGCGCGCCGTCTGCCCTGGCGCAACAGCGACCGGGTGTTGTTGGAAGCGGCGGGCCGGAGTGTTCGGGCCGCCATCCTCCGCCGCGCCGCGCTGGACGCCGAGCGGCGCACAGCCCGTCAGGACGCCCTGACCACCCTGCTCAACCGCCGGGCGTTCGATGAGGATCTGGCGCAGTACTGGGTCGCGGGAACGCCGTTTACCCTGGTCATGATGGACCTGGACGGCTTCAAGGCCTTGAATGACACGGAGGGACATGCGCAGGGCGATAAGATTCTGCGCCTGTTCGGGCAGGGGCTGGTGTCCGAAGTGGATGACCGGGGGCAAAGTTACCGGCTGGGTGGCGACGAGTTTGTGCTGCTGCTTCCTGGGGAATGGGACGAGGCGGCCGTGTATGAGGTCACGGACATGGCGGTTCTAAACGCCCGCCAGGGAACAGTGCGTTCCATAGGAACAAGTGTGGGTATCGTGCAACGTGAGGAAGCGGGGAACGCCGCCAGGGTCGTCGAACTGGCGGATGCACGAATGTATGAGGCCAAACGTCGGCGCAAGGCATTGAGGACAGAGGCTTAACAACCAGAGCGCGTCGCTGATGCTCCGCACCATGCGAAGTGAGGTGGGCAACCAGCTTCATAGCCTGGTGTGGCTCATCGGGCTGATCTGTTCGGGCCACGTCACTGACTGCGCCTTCAGCCAGAACTGCACCAACCCCTCAATTTGTTCGACGAAGGTCGCGAAGCTCGCTGACTTGATGACGTAAGAACTGGCGTACAGGGAATACGCTTGAGCAATGTCACCAGTGTTACTGGAACTGGTCAGCATCACTACAGGGATGAGGCGAAGCCGTGCGTCTGCTTTTAGAACCTTGAGGACGTCGAAGCCGTTCATCTTCGGCATGTTGATGTCCAGCAAGATGACGTCCGGTACAGCTGCGCCTGACCGCTGCATGGCTGAGATGGCACTCTCCCCACCCTGATATCCAGTGAGCATGACGGGGCTCTCCAGCTGGGAAAAGCCCTCTTCAGCGAGAGTGAGATCCGTAGCGTCATCGTCGATCAACACCACCCGTAGTGGCCTGGTCATGGTGCACTCCTCGTCGCTTTCCGCTTGGCCGTATCGGGCTTCGACAACCTCTATAAACCGGCGTGACATACAGGAAGGTGTCGGGTGCACCCGAGCTGCCCGCAGATTACACTGCTCAATCCTTAGGGCTTGTTTTCGGCAAGGTAAAGCCGAAGGTCGCGCCCTGGCCCAGCTGCCCTTCGGCGAACACCTGACCGCCATGCTTGAGGATCAGCCGGCGCACGCTGGCCAGCCCCACACCCGTCCCAGGGACTTCCTGAACGCTATGGAGCCGCTGAAACATGTTGAACAGCCGGTCCTGATAGCGCGGATCGAAGCCCAGCCCGTTGTCCTGCACGAACACCCCCCAGGCTTCGCCCTGATCCTCCGCCCAGATGTGGATGATGGCCGGGTCACGCGTTCGGGTGAACTTCAGCGCGTTCTCGGTCAACTGGATCAGCACCTGCTTCAGGGCGTCCCAGTCCCCCTGCACCGAGGGCAGGGAATCGACTTCCCACTGGACATTGTGGGTCAACAGGTCAGGGAGGAGGCCCTTGCGGATCAGCTCCAGGAGCTTGTTCAGGTCGACCTGCTGCGGCCTGAAGGGCTGCTGCACAGCGTGGGCCAGGTCGAGCATGGCATCGATCAGGGTGTCCATCTGCCTCCCTGACTGTTCCACCACGTCGAGATAGCGAGCACTTTTCTCGTCGAGCCGGCCGTCCAGGCTTTGGCGAGCCAGGCGCAGGAAGCCAAGCATGTGCCGTACGGGGGTGCGCAGGTCGTGTGAGACCGAAGAGGAGAAGGCGGCGAGTTCTTCGTTGGCGAGCGAGAGCGCCCGGGTGCGGGCATCCAGCACGTCCCGTTGAGCGGTGAGCGCCTGCGCCTGACGTGCCCGGTCCAGGGCGAGGTCGAGGCTGCGGCAGACGGCGCGGAAGATGCGCTTGTCCCGCTCCGTCCAGGTGGCGGAGCGGCGCGTCCCCATGAACAGCACGCTCTGCAGTTCATCTGCCACGAAGTAGGGGTATCCGGCCACGGCCTGGAAAATGGCCGACTCCTCGAACAACAGAGGCGTCTGCTGCCAGTGGTCGATGAAGGCGGCGGTGTTCTGCTGAAGCAGCCTGGCGATGCCAGAGGTTTGCAAGGTGAAGCCGCGCTGTAAGCGCGGTAAAAGGGCGGCATCCGCTGAAGGATTCCACTCGGTGGCCTTGAAGAGCTCGCCCTCCCGTTCAACGTGGGCCACTTCAACATCACACGTTTCCTCCAGCAGGGTCATGGCTTGCCGGACCAGCACCTTCACATCGGTCTGGCTGCCGACCGCCTCGGTGAACGTCACGAAGATCTCTAGAGCTGCCCGCTCCTCTTCCAGTTGACGGGTGCGTTCTTCGACCTGGGCCTCCAGCGTTCGGAGGGCTTCCACCCGGCCGAGCGCCACGGCGCATTGGTTGGCCAGGATGGTCAGGAAGCGCCGCTCAGCGGCGGTGAAATAGTGTGGTTCCGTGAAGTCCAGCACGATGACACCCAGGGGCTGACCGTCCAGGAACATCGGCAGCGCCGCATTGGCGATTGCTGCCCGCCCGCCAGTGCGGCTTTCAAGTTCGGGGTAGGCGGCCTTCAAGGCACCGGCGTGCTCGAAGTACATGGCCTGGTGCATGTGTAAGATGTCCGCGATCAGCTGGTGGTCTTCAATCGGTCCTTCTTGCCAGATGGTGCGGGTGACGTCCTCGTAGCCCTGGCTCCCGGCGATCTTCATTTGCTGGTCGGTGTGGTCGATGCGCAGCACGATCCCGGCCACGGCACCGAGCGCCTGCACGGCAGGAGTCAGGACGATCTCGATGACGTCCCGCTCGGTATGGGTCGCTGCGAGTGCTTCGGTGATCTCTTGCAACCGCTCTGCGAGAGAAGAAAACGGCTCTGAGTCGGAGGCAGGCGACGAAGGCATGACTCACCGTAGAGGCTCTGCCCTCAATTTGCCGTTATCAGTCCTTAAGGCCATATGGGGACGGAGGTAAGAGTAACTTCATCTCCCCAAGAAACCGACTTGACTCCAAGGCCAGAATCAAAAAACCGCTTTTGATTCTGGCCGTTATCAGAGCGGCTCCTGTTGATTTCTGATGATATCGGCCTGCTCCTGAGCCTTCTCAGACATTCGCTCCAGGGCGTCGATCTGTGTCTCAGGAGAAGCACCGTTCACCTCAGTGATCTGCATGATGGTCTCTTCCCCTGTCGCACTCAGTGAATGAACTTCGCCGCCGGCCTTGGCTGCATCTGCAACATCGAGGTGAACGGTAGCGGCCTGGGCTTCATCCTCGGCTCGCTGGTAAAGCCCCTTCTGTCTCGCTGAAGAACCGTCTTGAGCCCGCTCGATCAACGCTTCGAGAGTGGCGATCTGTTCCTTGACTTCATCGCACCCGGCCTGCAAGCCTTCTCTTCCCTGGGTACGTATCAGCGCCCACAGTTTCAGGGCACGAAAACGGCGTCCCAGCGGGATTCCCCAGTCACGCAGATTCTTGACCTGGTTGTCGGCTGCGCTTTGCAGGTAACTCGGGTTGGTGCTCATCACCCGGATCAGGTGCTGCGGGTCACGGACGTAGTAGATGCTGGTGTCGAAGACGGCGCCCAGCCACTTGTGGGCGTTGACGACCAGTGAATCGGCGTTCTCTACACCTTCCCACATCCACCTGCACTCGGGAAGGAGCATGGCACTTCCAGCCATGGCCGCGTCCACATGCAGCCACAGCCCGTACTGCTGGGTGAGCGCACTGATCTTCTCAACTGGGTCGAGCGCGGTGGTGGTGGTTCCGACCGAAGCGACCACCGCGCAGGGTTGGCGGCCCGCCGCCAGATCCGCTTGAATGGCAGCCTCGAGCAGGTCCACGCGTAAGGCAAAGGTGCTGTCTGAAGCGACCACCCGCACGTTGCCGGCTCCAAATCCCGCCAGCATCGCCGCTTTGGATAGCCAGTCCACCAGCCTCTAGATGGGGGAGCTCTGCCACCTCAGAGATAGTCAGCAGCGCATGGGGTTGGTGCCGAGCGGTGGTCATGGCTCAAAATACCGCAAAATCCGCAAACTCTCGTTTGGAAATAATGCTGCGTGCCTGAAAGAGGTGATGGCAAACGGGAAAGCTGGGAGACGCAGCGGCTCATTCCAGAGCGATATTTTCAAAGAGGGTGCCCCTGGGGCGGTGGCGGACGCTATTGAGCATCTCGGGAAAGAGGTGGATCTAGCTGCGGCGCTCCTGCCTCAGCACGTGCTCGATGTGGGCATGGAAGCGCTGGCTGGACAGGACCAGAAGGTTTTCAGAGGCGTTGTTGGTGCTGTCGCCGTCGAGATGGTGGACAACCTCGCCGAAAAGCAGCAGGCGGCCCAGTCGCGCGGCGGCGCGGCGATGAGCGAGATCCATCTTGCCCGTCTGCTTGTTTCTAAGTCTCAGGTATTTTTGCGCTTGCGCACCACGGCACTCCCGTCGGGAAGAAGAGCCAAATCGAGTGGATGTTCACTCTTACCCTACGCGGCCCAGGGTGAATATCCTGGCGTTATATCCCTCGAATGTGCGTTTGAGTACTTTTACATCGGGAGCAACCGATCCATAGGCAGACAACCAAGATCCCATGCCCAGACCCCATAAGCTGAACTCCCCAGTGAGCGAACGACAGTTGGGTCGCCTTGCCAGTCCAGCTGAGCATCTGCCGTATTTCCCTTTTTGGCACACTGCATGACGTTTAAGCAGATAGACCGAACTCCGCTGGCACAAGCAGGAATCGGGAAATCAATCCGGGAACAGGCGCGGGTAAAGCAGATGGTCATCGCGTTTTTCCTCGTACATGTGCCCGCCCGAAGGCAGCGCAACGGCTTAAGCCAACTGCAGGATGCGCTGCACCTGACCGCCGCAAACGCACATCGGCGAGTCGCTTAAGGCTTACTTTGATGCCGTATGAACGACTTGGAAATCTAGGGTAAAGGCCCTGCCAAGTTCCCTTTAGACAAAGGGGGGATAGGAGCCTCACCGAGAGATTTAACTGGAGTCAGAACCAGTTGAGCGCCTGATCCAGGAGGAAATGCATGTTTTATCACGATAAGCAATTACAGTACACCGTCCGCGTCGATACGCCCAGTCCCGTTTTCGCCAAGATGCTTCAACAAGCCATCGGCGGTGTCGAGGGTGAAATCAGGGTCGCCTTGCAGTACCTGTTTCAGTCATTCGGGGCCCGTGGTCCCGCCAAGTACCGGGATATGCTGATGGAAACCGGCACCGAGGAACTCGGGCATATCCAGATGCTCGCCACAGCCGTCGCCATGAACCTCGAAGGCTCGCCTGCCTTCTTGAAAGAGGAGATGGCCAAGGCAGATCCGCTGCTAGCCGCCACCCTGGGCGGTATGGAACCCAGGCAGTTTCTCTCTGCAGGGATGTCAGCCCTGGCCGCCGATGCCAACGGCGTACCGTTCAATGGCTCGCATGTCTACGCCAGCGGCAATATCGCCGCCGACATGTATTCCAATGTGGCGGCAGAAGCGACGGGGCGGGTGCTCGCGTGCCGGTTGTTCGAGATGACCGACGATCCCGGCATGAAAGATATGCTGCGCTTCCTCATCGCGCGTGACACCATGCATCAGCAGCAGTGGCTGGCGGTCATCGAGGAATTGGGCGGGCATACAGGAACGTTACCGATCCCCAACAGCTTCGATCAGAGTCAGGAATTGACGGAAGTCAGCTATGACTTCTTCGCGACGGGGATTGACGGGGTGCAGCCTCCCCAAGGGCGCTGGACGAGCGGTACGTCACTCGATGGCAAAGGAGAGTTCCGCACACGTATCAATGTGCCGATGGGTGAGGAACCGAAGCTGGCGCCACCCATTTCAATCGGTTATGCGGAAACCCAGCAGATGGGAGAGAGCGATACCGAGACGGTCATCCGACCTCAGTAAGGAGAGGGTGAGATGAGGCCGTTGAAAGCTGTTTTTCCTGGGTAAGCTGACGCGTCTTAAGTAGCGTAGAGAAAGAAGAGGCGTACCACGTCGAGGTGGACCCGCCCGAAGGCAGCGTAATAGCCTAAGCCACCTGCGGGACGCGCTGCAATTAGCCACCGCCTCGCCTGAGACACACCTGTAAGATCACCTCCATGACCTGGACATGCCCCCCTCACCTGCTGAGGACGGCCCACAACAAAAAAAGGCCTCCTGCACGACCGCCGGAGCGGGTGCAGGGGGCTTCTCGTTGCGGACTTGAGACCCCGAGTGTTGGTAGAGAGCAGACCGGCTTCTTGGCTGACACCTCACGCGGACGGGTGGAGTTTCCCGACGCTCCTACAATGACGCATGCTTCTTGTGCCCTCGACATTGCTGCTCCTCTGGTTCACTGGCCTTTTCTCTCTTGTCCTCTTGGGGAGCGGCGCGTGGCTGGTGTGGGAGTGGTATGACAACTGGGCCGTCCACCTGCCCGCCAACCCCCGGTACCTGATCTGGGGCCTGCTGCTGCTCATCACGGCTTTCCTGGGTCGGCCGATCGTGACCCTTTTTGTCGGACGTCAATCTCGTCCTGGCGAGGAGCCTATGAAGCCACTGACAGGCGGCACCGTCCACCGGGTCGTGCGACCAGACGGAACACAACTGCACGTCGAGTCGTTCGGCCCAGCGGGGGCTCCTGTCCTGCTCTTGACCCACGGTTGGGGGTTAAGCAGCGCCGAATGGTGGTATGCGCGTCAGCACCTCAGTGAGCGTTACCGACTGCTTGTCTGGGATTTGCGGGGTCTTGGCCAGTCGGCAGGCCCGCACGATCACCAGTATGGTCTTGACCGGATGGCGGGTGATCTGAACGCTGTGCTGGCGCTGGCCGATGGGCAGCCGGTTCTGTTATGCGGACACAGCATCGGTGGAATGACCACGTTGACGTTCTGCGGCCTGTACCCGGAGGTCCTGGCTGCCCAGGTGGCGGGTTTGATCCTGACACAGACCACGTTCACCAATCCAGTTCAGACCGCGCTGGGTGCGCCTCTGAACCGTGTTTTGCAAGAACCACTGCTTCGTCCCCTGTGCCACTTGACCATCTGGCTCTCACCCCTGGTCCGGGTGATGAACGCCCTGAGTCTTCTCAACGGAAGTCTGACCTTGGCCAACCACCTTCTTCAATTCAAAGGTCAGGAAACCCGGCAGCAGCTCGGATTCACCACCGCCCTTCTCTTGCGGGCCAATCCGGCGGTGGTAGCACGCGGCATGCTTGGGATGCTGGAATATGAGGCCAGAGGCGTCTTGCCGGTGATCTCTGTTCCGACCCTGGTGATCGCTGCCTCGTCTGATCGGGCAACCCTCCCAGCGGCGTCAGCGTACCTCACAGCGCATATTCCAGGCGCTAAGCAGTTCATGCTCAGCCCGGCAGGCCACATGGGGCTGATTGAGCACCATGAAGCCTGGGCGAACGCTGTCGACGATTTTGCCACGCGGTGCTTCGAATCGGCAGCCTCCAAAACGCCGTCGGGGGTCAACGTTTAGAGAAGAGTTGACCGGCTGAATCAGCTCGGCAGGCCAGAGTCATGAGCGTTCGAAAAATACGAGTGCATCCTGCTGTACTCGTTTGGTGGGAGTCAGAAAAGGCTAGAGGCTGGTTGAGACGGGATCGTCGTTTGGCGGGATGATTTTGCCGCTGGCAAACTGGACGGATGGATCGCCGCGCGTACCCCAGTGATGTCGATGACGAGACGGACCACTTCGTACTGCCGTACCTGGCGCTGACCCCAGAGGATGCCCCGCAGCGGAAATTTCCGCTGCGGGAGGTGCTCAATGCGCTGTTGTGGATGAGTCGCACCGGAGCGCAATGGGACTTTCTGCCGCATGATCTTCCACCGGCCGAGGTGGTTCGCAGCCAAGCGAAGCGTTGGTTTGAAGCCGGGTGTTTCGAGAACGCTGTCCATGACTTGCGCCTGCTCAGCCGCGTTCAGCAGCAGCGCGGTGGTGAGCCCACGGCCATCATCATTGACCGCCGCACGCTGCAACGTACGCCGGAGCGTGGTCACCGCGCGGGATTTGATGGCGCAAAGAAGCGCAAAGGCACCAAGGTCCATCTGGCGGTGGATACGCTGGGTCACCTGTTGACGCTGACCACGTCGCCCACCAATGAACAGGACCGGACGCAGGTAGAGGCACTGTGCCACAACGCCCAGGAGTTGACCGGTGGGATGCTGGAAGTGGTGTTTGCCGATCAAGGTGACACCGGTGA
Organism: Deinococcus alpinitundrae; assembly: GCF_009982895.1. GTDB lineage: Bacteria > Deinococcota > Deinococci > Deinococcales > Deinococcaceae > Deinococcus > Deinococcus alpinitundrae. The sequence goes on from NZ_WXZL01000021.1 coordinate 38,735, forward strand.
ACACGCGCTTGAAGCCACGCGCAAGAGCAACATTGAGTTGGTCGTCGTGAAGCGTCCGGACGCTTCACGAGGATTCGTGTTGCTGCCAAAACGCTGGGTGGTGGAGCGTTCGTTCGCGTGGTTGTCACGTTTTCGTCGATTGGGACGAGATCTGGAACGCCTCTCCTCGACCTTAGTCGGCTTTCATTTCGTCGCCACTTGCGTTCTGTTGTTGACGAAACTCAGGCCCTTCTTTGGATAGCCAATCCACCAGCCTCTAAGCTGGACTTTGGCCATTGACAGGGGGAGCAGGCTACTGCTCCCCCTGTCAAACTTGAGCATGTCAGTGCTTCCGAAGTGGTTCACCGGGGTCATGGAAGGATTCGCTCCGCTCTTTTCAGCACGGATCTGGCCACAGGTACAGCTTCTGGTGGTCGGGGCGCTGCTCTCTCCAGGGAAACGGACAGTGACAGCAGCGTTGCGGGTACTCGGATTGGCGGACGATCCGAGGTTCGGCACGTTTCACCGCCTGTTGAACCGCGCACGCTGGTCGAGCCTCCAAGCCAGTCGAGTCCTCCTCGGTCTGCTCTTGGCCGCCTTCGTTCCTTCAGGACCGCTGGTTCTCGGTCTGGATGACACCATCGAACGACGCACCGGAGCCAAGATCAGCGCCAAAGGCATTTACCGCGACCCAGTGCGGTCCAGCCGAGGACACTTCGTTAAGGCCAGCGGAGACCGCTGGCTGAGCCTGATGCTGCTCACACCCATCCCCTGGGCCAATCGCGTCTGGGCCTTGCCGTTCCTGACGGCACTCGTGCCGTCACAGCGGTACAACGAAGAACGCGGTCACACGCACAGGACCCTGACGGACTGGGCTCGGCAGATGCTGCGCGTGGTGCAGCAGTGGTGTCCTGGACGGCAGCTGATCGTGGTCGCGGACAGCGCATACGCGGTCATCAAATGGCTCTTTAACCTCCAACAGGGCCATCCGATCACGGTCATCACCAGGCTCCGCCTGGATGCCGCGCTTTACGAGCCGGCGCCCGAACGGCAACCGGGCCAGAAGGGTCGAACCCGACTCAAGGGCAACCGTCTCCCGAGCCTCGCCTCGCTGGTCAACGATCCAAAGACGCGCTGGGAGAGCATCCGCGTACATCGTTGGTACGGGGAGACCGACCGGGAGGTCGAAATCGTCTCACAGACTGCCGTGTGGTACCACGCTGGACTCCCACCCCTCCCCATACGCTGGGTGCTGGTTCGCGATCCCAACGGGAAGTTCACTCCCCAGGCGTTGCTCTGCACGGACCTGCTGCTCAGCCCAGCGCAGCTCCTGGAGTACTTCGTGCAGCGTTGGCAGCTCGAGGTCACCTTCGAAGAGGTCCGAGCCCACCTGGGCGTAGAAACACAGCGGCAGTGGACCGACCTGGCCATTGCCAGAACAACCCCAGCGTTGCTGGGGCTGTTCTCTCTCGTGACACTCATGGCGCACGAACGTTGGCAAGGCCGTGAACCTTGGGTTCGTCGTGCCGCTTGGTATGACAAAACCCTGCCGACCTTCGTCGATGCGCTCGCTGAGGTTCGGCGAGCGTTGTGGAAGGCGCCGACTTTTCAGATGTCTGCGCCAGGACGCGAGATGGTTCAAGTCCCGCTTGAATTTATCGAGCGCCTCGCAGACGCACTCTGCTACGCTGCCTAACGCTCCTCAATGGCTAAAGTCGAGCTCAGGATGTGCTGCTTTGCCCAGCTGAGGACGGCCCACCAACACAAAATGCCCCCGCTCCCGGCACTCGGCCAGCGCGGGGGCTTCTCGTTGCGGACTTCTGCTTGCAACCCCTAACCTACCTACAAGGCAGCTTCTCATCGTGAACGGATGAAAACCCTCACCACTGCCCCGAAGGCAAGAGCAGGTCACTCGTCTCCACAAGACGTTATGACTGCTGTTTGATGACCTCAACCTGTTCATGCACTTTCTCGGCCATGCGCTCAAGGGCCTCGATCTGATGCTGCGCCGAAGCGCCCTCCACCTGCGCAATCTGCTCGATGGCATCCTCACCAATCCCGCCTAGGAGTTGGAGCTGGCCACTGATCTCGTCTTGCACCGAGCGTTCTCGCGCCATCTGAACCTGCCCTTCGACCCGATCCAACGCCACTTGGTGGGCGGGCGATGGGTTGGCCTGCGCTTCCTTGATCAGGGCTTCGAGATCCTTGATCTGCGCTTTGACCTGGTCGCCAATCTTCGTCAGGGCGGCCACACTGATCTGCTCCAGTGGCGTCAGTGTGACGTTTTGCAGGGCCAGGGCAATCACATTTTCAAGTTGGTGGGCGATCGCGAGCTGTTCTTCGCTGGCCAGCCGTAACTCAGCCATCGCCAAATGCTGCGTCGCTGTTTCGCCCGGTTGATCGTCTCGCAAGGTTCGACCAAGCAATTCCAGTGCCTGGGTCATCGAAACTTGCTCTCGACTAACGGTGATCATGCGCTCCAGCGCGGCAGTTTGCTCCAGGCCAGCGGCACCGACATGTTCGCGGGCAGCGGAAATATGACGGGTATTGATGAGGCTGAGTGCACGGATTTCGGCCAAGGTCAGGGCAGGGTGCGGCAGCTCAGTCATTCATGCACTGTACTGGAATGGGAAAACGGAAAACGCCCCCGCTCCCAGCATTAACCAGGGCGGGAGCTTTTTTGTGTGGACTTGTGGAGTTTAGCGGGATTCGCCCGTGACATTCGGGGCGTGCGGCACCAGGCGGCTGCCGGACTGGGAGCAGGCTCCGAGCGCCACCAGGCCGGTCAGGAGCAACAGCATGCACTTCTTCTTCACGGCAGCCTCAAGTAGATCGGGCGCGTGCCGGTGGACGCCTTGTAGAACGTCACCGACCCTGCCTTGACCTGGCCCTGGTCGATGATGACCCGGTATAGCTTGCCAGCAGCCACGTCCGGCAAGGTGCAGCCGGTGTACCCGCTAGAGGCTAGTTGAGACGGGATCGAAGTTGCAGGCCCGGAACGTTTCAGCGTTGGCACCGGTGAGCGGTGTGATCAGTTGACTTGCCATAGGGCCTCCAGCCGGGGATACCAAGCACCCGGAGACGGCGTGCGGAATCACCCGTTCTATAGACTTCTACCTTAGCTCGACTTTAGCCATTGAGGAGCGTTAGGCAGCGTAGCAGAGTGCGTCTGCGAGGCGCTCGATAAATTCAAGCGGGACTTGAACCATCTCGCGTCCTGGCGCAGACATCTGAAAAGTCGGCGCCTTCCACAACGCTCGCCGAACCTCAGCGAGCGCATCGACGAAGGTCGGCAGGGTTTTGTCATACCAAGCGGCACGACGAACCCAAGGTTCACGGCCTTGCCAACGTTCGTGCGCCATGAGTGTCACGAGAGAGAACAGCCCCAGCAACGCTGGGGTTGTTCTGGCAATGGCCAGGTCGGTCCACTGCCGCTGTGTTTCTACGCCCAGGTGGGCTCGGACCTCTTCGAAGGTGACCTCGAGCTGCCAACGCTGCACGAAGTACTCCAGGAGCTGCGCTGGGCTGAGCAGCAGGTCCGTGCAGAGCAACGCCTGGGGAGTGAACTTCCCGTTGGGATCGCGAACCAGCACCCAGCGTATGGGGAGGGGTGGGAGTCCAGCGTGGTACCACACGGCAGTCTGTGAGACGATTTCGACCTCCCGCTCGAGGGGGGGTTCATTCCAGGTACGTTCCCAGGGGAACATCGTTCTTTTTCCCTAAGCCGAGCATGGTCGTGTAGAACCTGAGCGCCTTCTCCTGATCGTCCACGAACACACTGGTCACAGCAATTTTCGTATGTGATTACCGGGTGTTCTGTTCTCTGCGGTGGTCGAGCAGCATTTGGAAGGGATCCAGTCCGCGCAGGCAGGCGGTTTGGGTCAGGGACTTGAAGATGGCGAAGGCTTCACTGCCAGCGGTGGTCTTGCTGCACTGCGAGACCTTCCGGGCGATCACCGCTGGACGCAACGCTCGCTCAGCGGCATTGTTGGTCGGCTCGATGGACGGATCACCCAGGAAGCGCAGCAGATTGCTGCGCTGGTGATGCTTGACCAGGCCCTTCTGGAGCCGGAGATTTTCCTTGGAACGGCAGGGTTTCTGCAGACGCGTCTCGATCTGCGCAGTGAGCACCCGTCCCTGGCGTAGGTACTCCAACAGCGTGCAGTAGCCCTGATGGAAGCGTTGATACAACTGAAGCGCTGCGTGGAAGTCCTCCAGCAGCTTCTGTGGGTACGCACGCCCCCGTCCAGCGTGCTGGAGTTGCATGTTCAGAGCCTGTTTGCACGAACCAATGACATGATGCAAGCATTTCTGCTGCTTGACGTCCGCTAGGCTCACGTGGTCGTACGTGCTCAACCGATCGCTGCACAACGTGCCCGTGTACGTGGTGGGCACGAGTTCCTGCAGCTGAACGTGGGTATGGCGCGTGCGGATCTGGTACACCACGCTCTGAGGGGTCTTGAACACCTGTAACCATGCAGGCTGGCCGTGGACGCGCCACCCGGTGTCATCCTGGTGCACGTAGGGTTGGTGCTGTACGTCATCCCGCAACTGCTGGTACTGCTGCTGCGACACGTGCCCATCGCGGGTCACCCTCAACGCGTCTCTCGTCAGCGCACTTTGACTGACGCTCAGCCCCGTGGTCAGTTGCAGCACCTCGGGCACCTTGCGGACAGGAATGCCCAGATCATAATGCAAGCTGTGCGCCAGGCAATAGACCTCGGCACTCAGCCGGTGGGCACTGGCGCCGCGTTGGTCAGCCGCCACCTCTGGGTGACTCGCTCGCACGTCCCGACCGCACACCTCGCAACGTCCCACCTCCAGGTGGTATTCGGTCACTTGCGGCGGCGCTGCGGGCAGCGCCGTGATGAACGCGAAGTCCGTCTTGAACGGCCGCAACTCCCCGCCACACACAGCGGTTCTGCAGCGTGACGTCCACCACCCGGGTGACCTGTTCACGTGTGGGGCGCTGCTTGGACACAAACGGCCCTTGACCAGCGTGTCGACCCGGCGGTTTGGGATCCGCTTTGGGTACTTCGCGGCTGTAGGGAGCCACGTATTTTTTGCTCTTGCGTTCCAGCTCATCGATTCGCTTCTTGAGCCGATCATTCTCCGACCGGAGCGCTTCGTTCTCTTGCCGTAATTGTCGGTTCTCCGCCTCGAGGGCGTCGACGCAAGCAGTAAGGGTACTGGTGCTCTCCGGAAACTCCACCGTCTTCGGATCGCTCTCTCCAGCCACGCTTCACCGTAACCCGCCGACCGCCTCAGTGCCAGTACTCCCCGGTTTTCAGATACGCCAGAATGAACTGCATGACAGAGTCGCAAACGGCGCAAGAACGGGCAACGTTTCCTACGAGCGCTGCAGGCATTCTCCGGGCACGCTCCCTCTCAGCGGACTACAGTCATCTCGCTGGATCTCTTGGTTCAGGACTGCGTGTCCTCGATGTCGGGTGTGGGACGGGTGCTCTGACGGCAGGAATTGCGGAGCTGGTCGCACCTGGCGAAGTGATTGGTCTGGATGCGAATCCCGCGTTATTGGCTGAAGCGAACCAGACGCACCCGCACCTTCAGAATCTGTCGTTCTGCTCTGGCAACATCTATGCATTACAAGACCATGGGAACTTTGATGTCGTCGTGGCTGCCCGCGTCCTCCAGTGGTTGGAGCATCCTGTCCGCGCCATCGAACAGCTGGTTGGGAAGTTAAAGCCTGGTGGAAGGCTCTTTGTGCTGGACTATAACCACGTCAAGGCACAACTCATCCCGCCCCCTCCCCAGGAGATGCTGCATTTTCGTGAACGCTATTTGGCTTGGCGCGCTGAGGCAGGAATGGAGAATGAGGTGGCCGATTCCCTTGCCCAGTGGATGCAGGCGGCGGGCCTCATCGACGTTGAGGTGATTGCACAGCATGAGGTCACCCGGCGCGGTGAGGATGATTTTAATCGGCGCATCCGGTTATGGGGAGATGTTGCACGGACACGAGGACATCAGGTGGTGGCCGCAGGCTTTGTTTCTGAAGGAGAAAGGCAGGCCGCTGTCGAGCGATTTCAGGCCTGGACGGCAGAAACTGCGGAGGAACAGCACTTCTATCTTCTCAGTGTTGTTGGAACGAAGCCTGTACCTACACAGCACAGCAAGCATCGCGCTGAGTAGGTACGGAGACCGCTCAACCCGTCGTCTGGCGAGTCGCACTTGTTCAGCGGTCTCCGTGCCGCCTTGCGGATGAAGCCCAGCGCTTCGCTTCGTTGATGGCCAGCATCGGCCTGTTCGTACTGTGGCTGCCCTGGCTCGTGTGACGGCACAAACTGGTTAGGTCAGTGTGGAGCGTGTCAGGCTGCTCGGGGTCTTCACGGTCCAATTCGCTCAGTCCGACCCAGTCGCCGGTCGGATCCACAGCCACCATCAGACCATCAGAACGGTTGATTTTCTGAACATAGAGAGCAGAACACTCGGTAATCACATACCAATTTTCATGGTTCTCCTTGCTGAGGTACTGGCTGCTTGGGGCTGCGCCAACGTCCCACGACTGCAGCGCTGAGAGGCGTCGTGTCGAAATGTCGGAAACGCTCCTAAATTATGCATAAGCTTAAATAATTTTAGACTATTTAGCCTTGAGATAACAAAAACAAAGTAACATGAGTCACTAAACCCTTAACCTGACAGAACCGTCAGCACTGCTGGTCCTCTGGACCGAGCGCAGAAGAACGAGGACCGAACGATATAACCACCTTGGAGCGAGCGGACCGTCCCGAGCGTGGGGCTTGGCGTATGGGCGTGGGTACAGTTCGCCCAGGCCAGCTTCATTCTCCTGGCCTCCATGGCGGCTCACGCTAGAAGTCTAACGGGGATAAACCTCGGCCGTTACCATGCAAATTCAACCAGGCCGGCACGGCCTCCGCCGCCAGCGGGCGACTCAGCAGGTACCCTTGCGTGCGGTCGCATTCAAGCGCTTGTGTCAACTGCCACTGGACTGCGCTCTCTACACCTTCGGCAACCACCATCATTTCCATGTCGTGTGCCATGTCAACGATGGCCTTAACGATGCGCTGAGTCCGGGCGTTACCTTCAAGATCACGCACAAACGACTGGTCGAGTTTCAGGACATCAAATGGAAGCTGAGCGAGCGATTGCATGGAGGAATGCCCCACGCCGAAATCGTCCAGCGCTAGGCGCACGTTCAGGTCACGCAGTGCGCAGAGCTTTGCCTCGATGGCCTCCGAATACTGAAAGACCATCTGTTCGGTCAGTTCGAGTTCCAGCTGCTCGCCGTTCAGACCGGCGGCACGGAACGCGGCCTCGACCTGCTCGACAAATTCAGGGTGCTGTAGCTGTACCTGAGAGACATTCACCGCCACGTGCAGGTTCGGGTACCCACCGTCCTGCCAGGCGCGGAGTTGCCGGCACGCCTGGTGAGTCACCCATTCACCCAGCGGCAGGATCAGTCCATTGCGCTCCGCCACCGGGATAAAGACGTCGGGCGGCACCAGGCCCAACGTCTCGTGCCGCCAGCGCAGCAAGGCCTCAAAGCCCCAGAAGCGGCGTTGCGCGTCCAGTTGGGGCTGGTACATCAGGAACAGCTCGTTGCGTTCCAGGGCGCCTGGCAGGGCTGCAGCAATCTGCTGCGCCAACCGCTCTTGGTCCGTCACGATGGGTGAGAACCGTGCGGCAGACCCGCCGCCCGCATGCCGGGCGTTGTACAGCGCCAGCGCCGCATGCTTCTGGAGCGCCACCATGTCCTGCCCGTCAATTGGGAAGATGCTGACGCCTACGGACGCTGTTACAGGAAGTGGCACGGGAACTTCCATAATGGTGAACGGCTCGGTAAAGGCGTTCATCACCTGATTGACGACACGGAACGTGTGGTCTTCGTCTGGTACGTCTTCGGCGATGATTAGGAATGTCTCGTCGTCCCAGTGGGCAAGGGTGCTGATCGCCCCTGGTAGGTCCTGTAACCGCTGGGTTACCTGAATGGTCAGCGCATCCCTGAACTGAGCGGATGAAGCGCTCTGGGCGTCGTAGAGGGGATCAAGCTGGAGGAACAGCAAGGCGAAGGAAGTCGCCGAGCGCCGGGCATGCCACAGCGACTGCCGGATCCGGTCGTTCGCGAGGGGCCGTGTCGGCAAGCCAGTGCGGAGATCGAACAGGGTGTGACGTTGCAGTTTCTGAATCAGCCGCTCCTGCTGGATGGCGGCGGCAGCCTGATGGACCAGGGCTTCGAGCCACGCCACATCGTCATCCGTGAACGATGGTCCCCAGGGTAAGTTGATCAGCGTCAGTGTCCCAAAGACGTGGGCCTTCATCATGATGGGCAGCACAACGATATCGCCGCACACCGTTTCACGCCGGCGTTGCAAGGCCTCCGGACTTTCGCGCGGGTCGTCCTGCCCTGCATGTGAGCGGGCAACGCGCCGTTCACGCAGCACCCAGCCGGTCAGGCCGGCAGCCAGTTCCTGCCAGGTGGGCCGCTGCACGTGAACCGCACCGGCACCGCCCACCACAAAGTGCTCCACGCGTGGCATATCCTCACCCAAGGTGAGCAGCACCGCGCGGTTGACCCCCAGCACATTGACGACAGTGGTGACAACGCGGCGCAGCAATTCCTCTTCGCTCGGCCCGTCCGTCAGGGTGCGGGCCATGTCGTAGAGGGCCTGCGCGCGCTGCAGCGTCTGACGCTCGCCTGCGCTACCGTGTGGCTCAGTCATGGTCGTATGGTAGAGGGTAGCAGGGCCGCGCAGCGAGGACGAGCGCCGTCAGCCCTCTGGCAGAGGCGGCGACCAGCAAAATGCGTACAGCCAACCCATCAATACTTTCTTGCCAGCAGCCGTTCAGCTGCTGCACACGTGAAGCAGGTGTGAATCAGCGATTCCACACCCTCCACTCACTGTGAGACTGGCACTGCTGCTGATCACCTCCCCATGGCAATTTGGGTACCTTGCCATAGTGAGCTGAGTTCACCTCTGCCAACGAGTTTCTGGATGACCTTTAGTGGTCTGATTTGGAAGAACACTGGGAATTTTACCGGGAGCACCTTTTTTACTTTTGCATTGCCATCACAGTATTCGTTCTCATGTTCCAGATTTTTCTCCCAACATTTCTCTGAATCAGACCATTAGCTGTACTTTGGGGATATTCATTCCACTATGCATCTGTTGTCTGGCACGGCATTTTGTTCAAATCTCAAGATAAAATCCTGATTTTTCGAGGGTGATGACCGTGCATCAGGCAGCGCACGAACCTGAGTTCAGGCGATCACGGTGCTTCAGAGGAAGTGCGCCCTGGTCGCTTGGCGCCTGTTCTCGCCTGACAGCGAGTGTGTGAACCTGACAGGAGAAGAGCTCCGGGCCTATCGGGAGGGCCGGATCAGCGCCCGTGAGGATGGTCTGCTGGTGCCGCTGACCGGACAGTACCGAGCCCGCATCGCCATGTGGTTGATTGCTCCTGGTCGGACATGGCCGGAAGAAGAACTCCGCCTGCTGCGCCAGGTGGCCCATCTGATCGGAATCGAATACGAGCGCGTGCAGGGTCAACGCCACTTGGCAGTAAGGTCTTTGATGAGCGGCCCGGCGGGTTGATCGATGGGACGGGGGGCGTGGTGGTGCTCCTTAAGCTTTTCTTCAACAAATGCTGGGACAGACGCTGTCTGATGATGGACTCATCTGCTCTCAGTGTCCCCTTGAGGCCGTGCCCAACGCGGCCCAGCCAGCTTCATCAGATTGACAAGCACCGCCGACAGGCGTACCCTTTCTCTTACCAAACGCTTAAACTTGGAAGCCCTTCCGCAAGCAGGACCTAACCAACTGGGCAGCATCTGACCCGTTGGCGATTTCACACGGAGAATGACATGAAGAAACCCGCTCTTCTGATCGCTCTGACTGCTGCCTCGATGATGGGTGCCGCCCATGCCGTGACCGTGACCCTGACCTGCGCCGCCGTGGGTCAGGGACTCGAATTGTGCAAGGCAGGGGCCGCCCGCTGGGCCAAGGCCACCGGCAATTCGGTCAAGCTCTTTGAAAGCCCCAACCTCACCAACGATGCGCTCGGCCTCTACCAGCAGCAGCTCGCCGCCAAGAGCAGCGACATCGACGTCTACCAGCTCGACGTGATCTGGCCCGGTCTGCTGGAGCAGCATTTCGTTGACCTCAACGGCAAGGTGCCCGCCAACGAAATCGCTGCGCACTTCAAGGGCATCATTGCCGCCGACACCGTGGGCGGCAAACTGGTGGCGATGCCCTGGTATACCGATGCGGGCCTGCTGTACTACCGCACCGACCTCCTCAAGAAGTACGGCTTCACAGCGGCGCCCAAAACCTGGGCCGAACTGGCGACGATGGCCAAGAAAATTCAGGACGGCGAGCAAAAGACCAACAAGGCCTTTTCCGGCTACGTCTTCCAGGGCAAGAACTACGAGGGCCTGACCTGCGACGCGCTGGAATGGGTCGCCTCGTTTGGCGGCGGCACCATCGTGGACGATTCGGGCAAGATCACCATCAACAACCCGAAGGCCGCGGCCGCGCTCGACGCCGCCGGAAGCTGGATCAAGAGCATCAGCCCAGCGGGCGTGACCACCTACGGTGAGGAAGAAGCGCGCGGCATCTTCCAATCCGGCAACGCTGCCTTCATGCGCAACTGGCCCTACGCCTGGTCACTGGGCCAGGGCGAGGACAGCAAGGTCAAGGGCAATATCGGCGTGGCGCCGCTGCCCGCTGGCCCCGGTGGCAGCCCCGCCGCGAGCCTCGGCGGTTGGCAACTCGGCGTGAGCAAATACTCCAAGAACCAGGCGGCGGCCATCTCGCTGGTGCGTTACCTGTCCGGCCCCGCCGAGCAGAAGATTCGCGCCATCGAAGGCTCGTATAACCCCACCCTCCCGGCGCTGTACCAGGACAAGGACGTGCTGAAGGCCAACCCCTTCTTCGGCAGCCTCTACAATGTCTTCACCGCCGCCGTGCCGCGCCCTTCGGGTCCGACCAAGGACAAGTACAACCAGGTCTCGCAGGCCTTCAGCACCGCCGTCAGCGACGTGCTGAACAAGAAGTTGACCGGCAGCGCCGCCGTAGCGCAGCTCCAGACCGACTTGGGCCGCATCAAGGGTCGCGGCTGGTAAGCCCGTTCACCCAGGCCCACCGGGGAACGCCCGTGGATCATGGGCGTTCCCCGCTTTTCGGTTCAGCAACGGTTGTGTTCGCTGCCGTCGCCTGAGCGATTCGTCAAGGACGTGCAACTCATCGTCCTGCAGGTCCGGATCGCCCACAGCCAAGCGTTCTGTTCCTCGGGAGTGAGGAGTGACCACCTCGTCGAACACCCGGCCACCGCGAACCACGCTCATGTGCGTGAAGTTCCGCAGGGGCATGCCTCCAACCTCCAGGGTATGATGCAGCGCTGCTCCTCGGCGTCCAATTCCTCTGCCGGCACGGACTTGAAGCTCAGCTGAACCAGGTCGGCGTAGGTCTTGCGGACACCTCAGGCTTGATCAAGAGACGCTCAACCTCGCGGTGACCAACCGCTCAGGCGTACAGTGACGCCATGCACGGGCTGCGCGAACTCCTGCTGCCACTCGCCGTCCTGACGGATGCCAACGAACGCGACCGGGGCTTGATCGCCACCCTCGAGTTGGCGGCCTTGAGCGGGCAGCCCGTGATGCTGCCACCGAAATCTGGCCGGGTTAGTCTGCGGGTCAGGCAGGCCGCCATTCAGGCCAGCGAGCGGGCCCAGTTTTACCAGCAGTGCCGGGCAGAGCGGCCCACCATCCTCGACCAGGAAGCCCTAGAGAGCGAGCTGGAGTGGCCGCTCTGGGAAACACTGCCAAAACCGGGAGATTCCTTCGAGGACGCTGGGCAACACTACCGGTGTCTGGACATCTTACGGGAGAGCGACCCGGACGATTCCGGGGGGCATTCGCTGCTCCTCGTGCTGGCCGTCCCCAATGAAGAACCGGATTTACGCTGAGGGCCTCCTCCCCTCAAGCTGACTCAAGCCGCTCACGCCCGAAGCGACGCAAATTGACCGTGCCCTAAGTCTCAGCGCTGCACCATTTACCGCCCCCGGTGTTCAACCCACGACTGCCCCGGCTTAAACAGCGCGGGATTACCTCACAGCACCGTGTCCCCGGCGTGCTGCTCGCCAAGCCGCCCACGTCCCAGTCGATCACAGCGCCCAAGCCACCAACAACGGTTGAAAGAACAGACGGACCAGCCGGGCCTGATCGGTGTTGAGGCCAAAGGCATTCGTATGGGTCAAGTACTGCGAAATATTGCCCGGAAAGACCGCGACAAAGAAGGCGGCGACCACCACGCCGACAGTGAGGCGGTACCGGGGCAGCGCGATCAGCGCCGCACCGAGAGCGAGTTCGACCACCCCCGAGGTGAGCACCACGACGTCTGGGTCAAGAGGGAGCCAGGTCGGTACCTGCGCCCGGAAGGCCTGACGCAGAGAGGTGAGGTGACCCGTGCCCGCCAGCAGCAAGGCGCTGCCGAGCAAGAGCCGGGCGGCGTGTTGAATCCAGCTCACCTGCACACCGAGGGGGGCCGTTGACATGGAGACGCCTTCAGGAGAGGCAAGATGAGCGGGTCAGTCACGGCAGATCAGCTTACCCCGCGCTGGTTGAGGCAATACTGCCTGTTGAAGACCGTCGACGGCGATTTGGGTGTGGGCGGCGACATGTCACCGAAGCTTAGTGACTGGATCGGCCAGATCTGAGCGCACCAGTCGGAAGCTGGTTACCAGTCCCGGTTGACCGCCTTGCTCTTCCGGGCGTACTGAACGTAGATTTCCGACGTCTCGGTACTAGCATGGCGCAGATGATCCCTGACTGAGAGCAGATCGGTGGTCTCGTTGTAGGTCCGGGTGCCGGCAGTGTGCCGCAGGCCGTGAACTTCACGCCCCTCGTACCGCACGTCGGCCCGGCGGCACAGCCGAACGAGCGAATCCCGGATCCCGCTGCGACTGCGCAGCATGAGGACCCACGGGCCGAAGTTCGGGGTCGCTGCCAGCCAGATCTTCAAGGCCTGCTCAGCCCGGCGCGAGAGGCCCACCGACTGCCGCCGTCCACCCTTGCCCAGGATCGTGATTCTGGGCTGCTCGACGTTCAGATGAACGTCATCACGCCGCAAGGATGACATCTCCGAATTTCTCAACCCACAGTCCGCACCGAGCAAGACGTAGACGCGTTCCTGAGGATCAGCATGCTGGAGCAGCGTGTCGATCTCCGACTTGGTATACGGTGAGCGCTTCTCCCAACGCGGCGTGGGATCCGAAGCGCCGCGCACGTCGCTGAAGGGTGAAGCCTCGGTTGCCCCGGCCCACCGCAGCGCGGCGTACACCGCCCGGGCTGCCGCCAGCCGGACATTGACCGTTGAAGGGGAGTATTTCTGCCCTTCCAGCCAACGGGCGTAGGCACTGCCCTCGTCGGGACGAGGCCGCAGCAACGAGACACCAGCTGGCTGGGCCCAGCGTAGTAATGCTGCGAGTCCTTGCCGGTAACTTTCCAGCGTCCGGGGACTGACTCTGGCTCCCGCTCTCCCTTGTAACACCAGGCGGGCTTCGACAATGGCCCACAGTCCAGCAGCATCGTAATCACGGGCAGCAACCACAGTCCGGCGGCGGCGCTCGGCCGGATCAAGTTGGACCAGACGCTCAGCTGATCCCTCAAGGCTGACCGTCGCCAGAATCAGGTCGTAACTCACTGCGCCACTCCAAAAAGAGAGTGGGGCAAGAGAGGAACACACGTCCCCCCCTTCACCCCAAAGTGTCGTTTCCTTTTCATAGCGATAGATGCAGCCGGAGTGCAGCGTCCAGACGAGTCATCAAAGTGAGCGGCACCTGTCCCACTGGCGCTTTGCTCAGCCGAGCGAAGCTGATGGTGCGAATTTGCTCGGCCTGGGCTTTACTGTCCTGCTCAAGACCCGTCTCCCCTGCTGGCAGGAGGACCTGAAAGTCGTAGATGCGAGTGACGTTGCTGGTCAGCGGCACGATGGTCACCGCGCCTACGCCGAGTCGGTCGACCGTGCGGTTGAGGCTGTCGGCGCTGACGATCACCACCGGGCGGCGTTTGTCCGCTTCGCTGGGCCGGGCCGGGTCGAGGTCGGCAATATAGATGTCACCGCGCCGCATCGTGGCCTTCAAGTCCGTCGCCCACAACGACATCCCAGACTTCCGCTTCGTTCCTCTCTTCCCACTCGGTCAAGGCCTGCGCGTACTGGGCCTCGAGTGCCTGGTCACGCAGCAGCATGATGGCCTGAGCCACCACTTCCGACTTGGAGCGAATCTGGTGGTTCTCCTGATACTGCACCAGGAAATCCAGCAGCGGCTGCTCCAGACTCACACTGATCTTGCCAATCGTCATGACAATAATTTAGCAGAAATAAAGTAGGAAGAGAAGTAGGAAGAGCTTCAGTGAAAAGCTACGGCTTTACGCCTTAGAATCAACAGACGACATAACTGGTCTTATGTAAGGAAATCTGATGCTGAGCCAAGCCGGGAACAACCCCTCCCGGAAGTTCCCATTCGTGTCAAAAACCAGCCCACCCGGCTGCACAGTCGCCGGTGCTTCAGGCAAGCTACGGCCACAGGCGACAGGAAGCTCGGCGGAGTGAGCTGAACTGGCGTCCTGGCGAACTGAGGGCCGAGAGGAGCCAAGCCCTGGGTTTCTCCTGTACAGCCGCATAGCATGACTGAAATGCGCGCCGATAATTTCGTGTTCTGAGAAATGCGAAGGCGGACGCTGAACAGGCACAGTTCAGAGACCTGCTGTCAAAGATTATTCAATGGCAGACGAAGCCTGCCTGGATCTGCAAGCCCGACCAAAAAAGGCAAAGGGGCCGAGATCATAGTCACGGTCGGCACACCGTTGGCTGCACACAGTCGTAGCGCTTGCCACGGATGCGGGCACTCCACAACACTGCCCGCTTATACATTTTCGTTCCTCAGCTCAACCGCTCTTTGGGGTGACGGACAAGATAAAGAAAACGGCTGCGGCGATCAGCCTCGCTCAGCCAGAGGCGACTCTCGGCGACTGTTCCCTGGTAGAGTTCAAGCCTACCTTCCGCCTCGAAATCACCCCGCAACGCTTCGGCCGTATCAAGCGTACGTCGCCACAGGGAAGCTTCCTCAAGGGTGAAATCGGTCGTCGTGTAGGTCAAGTTGGCCTCCTGGAGTACCCGCGCCAGTTTGGTGTCGTCAGGTCCGAGCCTGTTCTCCTGACCTTCGGCAGCGCTCTGCGACCAGAACAGGGCCAGGCGACCACCCTGAGTCAGCAGCTCGACCATCCTTCCGATGGTATGCGAGAGATTTTGCGCGAAATACAGGGTATCGATGGCGATGATGGCCGTGAAGCTGCCTTTAGGCAGGTCCAGGACGTCCATGTTGCCCACGACATACTGCAGGCGGTCGGCTTTCCCTGAGGTACGGCGCTGAGCCGCCTCAATCACTGGCGGCGCGAAGTCGAGACCAACAAAGGCTGCCCCGCTGGTGTGCGCCAGGTACTCGGTGATGCGGCCCACACCGCAACCCACGTCCAGAACCTGATCCTGAGCACAAAGGTCCAGACTGTCCAGGAGCATTTCCAACTGCTGTTCATCCGTCATGCTGAACTGGGTGAGGTCACGTCCATACACCCGCTCGCAGAAGGTTGCGTACGTCCGGCTGGCGGCGATGCCAAGGAGTTCGTGTCCAAAACCCTCGGACATGGCCGAGGTGACGTAGGCTTTGCCACTTTCGGTGAGGGTGTAACGGTGCTCTCGGGCGAGCAACAGACCTCTCACGTGGAGACGGGCGAACAGCTCATCCCAGGGCAGGAGACGTTCTTCGAAGCGTTGCTCCCCCAGGGTCCGCAGTTCCTCGAAAGTAAAGCCCGCTGTCCCGGATCGGGTCGCCAAGGCTCTCAGAGCAAAAGCCAGTTGAAGGTCACTTTCCGTCAGCACTGCCGCAGTCTCGTCACGTTCAGTCACGCTTGTCGCTCCTGGAGACCATCGGAAGGGCTGGTCCTGGTCTTTACGGTACCAGGGCCAACGGTGGCGCTGCCTTGACGTGTGAAGGACACCGGGGGTACTGCAAGGAGCGCTGGCGGCGCTAAGGACTGAGATCACGGCACTGGACGTGCCAGTGATCGGCGCGACCCAGACCGCAGCGCGGCAACGGCTGCGGCTCCTGGCCAAGAAAGCCGGGGTCACCTACCGCGGCTGGCATGCCCTACGGCACTACGCGGGA
Organism: Deinococcus alpinitundrae; assembly: GCF_009982895.1. Taxonomy (GTDB): domain Bacteria; phylum Deinococcota; class Deinococci; order Deinococcales; family Deinococcaceae; genus Deinococcus; species Deinococcus alpinitundrae. Next base: position 54,911 of record NZ_WXZL01000021.1, read on the forward strand.
ACGCGGCTCGTGGCCCAGACCGGGAGTCTGGAACACGCCGCCCGGCACCTGGGCCACAGCAGCATCGAGACGACCCGGGTCTACGCCAAGTGGAGTGACCAGACACTGAATGACGCTCTGGCCGGCTGGTAAAGGAAGGCCCGGTGTCCAGTCCAGCTCCCACTGGTTGTGCGTCACCCAGCTGTCCTGCTAGGGTTCGGTCTCCTGAAGCTAACCTGACGGACCGGTGTCCCACTGCCCAGCAACCCAGGTGCCTGGTTCACCGGCCTGGAGCAGCGGGCCATAGAACCGGCGCAGGAGACTGAGCACCTCATCAAACGGTGGGGCGATCAATCCGGTACGTCGCAAATACGGTTTCCAGCGCCCAGCGAGCAGACCGTCCTCGCCAAACCCTTCAGACAGCACCTGCGCGACTTGATTCAGCGGCGTGCCCCGCGCTTCAAAGCTGCCGCGCAAGGACCGGCGCATGAGGTCAGCCTCGAAGGTCTCGCGCGGCAAAATGAGCTGGAGGTCGTAGAAGTCCTTCATGCGGGTGGTCGCTTCACCGAGTTCGGCGAAAGCGGCAAACTTCTCGGTGACGATGGTCTCAAGTGGGTAGACCGCCACCCGCACGGCCTGGTCCAGCAACAAGGCAGGAAAGTCGAGACGGGACGCTGCAGGTGTAATGACATTGCCGAACGATAAATCGAGCGGCAAGCTGATCTGCGATGACCCGAGGGTGGCGCGCAGGGTCAGCGCCACGCCGGAGTAGCGCAGTGTCTCATTGATGGTCCGGACTGTCACGCTGCCAGGATCAAACTGAAGGCCGTCGGCGAAGGGCACGCGGCACAGCTGCTGAAAGACGCTGAGCGCCTGGTCCAGGGTATTGGGGAGACCCCGGGCCGCCAGGTCGATATCTTCGGTCGCGCGGGCGATCTGACCGTAGCGGGCGAACAGGTTCAGCGCCCCTTTAAGGATGAAGTGCTCGGCGTATTCAGAAGCGCCCAGGCGGGCCAGCAGGCCCTGCTGAGCATAGAGCAGCAGCATCATGTTGGGGGGAATATTGGGGTAGCGCTGACGTTGAAGGTTCTTCAGGCGAGCCAGGATACTTGCCGCCTGGGCTTCAGTGGTCCTGGTCATGACTGAGCACCTCCAGGTCACGTTCGAGCGGTTTGCCGACGCCAAGCTGCCGGGCAGTGTTGATCAGCAGCTGCCGGTCAGCTGCCGGCGACTGAAGGTATTTTTTTAAGCCTTCCAGATACAGTTCGCGTCCGAAGCGCGGCGCGAAGCGCAGCAGATCGGCCAGGGTCTTCTCCGGCGTATAGGTGGCGAGTCCCCGGCCCCTCACTGGCAGCAGGGCCAAGCCGAAATCGTAAAACTTGGCGCTGAAGTAGAACAGCTCCAGTGGCATGGCCACGAAGGTGATGGCCCGGCGGTTGGCGGGTAGAGCGAACTGGAGGCGGTGAGGCCGGGTGGTGGTCAGGCCGTGCAGGTGGAGGGCACTGACCAGCGCGGGCCGGGCATAGGGATAACGCAGCTGGACTTCCAGAAGGTCAAGCCGCTCGGCCAGCACTGGGGATAGGGCACTCGGATCAGCGAGACGGTAGACCCCCCGTTCGAGCCGCTCGATCTGGCCTCCTTTAACCAGTCGGGTCAGTGCTTTGCGGGGAAAGCCTGCCTGTGTCGCTTCCAGGGTCGTGAGATGCCCGCCCCTGAGAGCCATGTACTGAATGAGGTTATGCATCTGTGTCATCTCTGCCCCGTAATCTAGGAGAAATATAACAGAGTTCCTAGATTACGGGGCAATATCAGAGAGGTGAAGGCGAGACCAGCTCCAACAGATCCAGACGGCTCACTCCCACCTCAGGCAGGTTAGACAGGCGGAGACTGGGGGGGTTTTCATACAGGGAGAAGTCAGGCACGACCGTCCTGGATAGAGAAGCAGTGTCCTGTCTCCAGTCTCTAGGATGAGCCTGAATCCAGGGAGGCTCGCTCATCCCGGGCCACTCTCAAGCTCTATATTTGTACTTAGTATAATTTGCATGATTTCAATCAATCATCTATTCATGCAATAGTGACAGAGAATTTGAACTCTCTCCCTCTTGCGCCAGAGCGTTGTCGTGAGGTTGAATGCTTAAGGAGGACGATGATGATTCTGTCGCTTGTTTCTTGGAAGGGTGGTTGCGGAAAAACTACCAGCAGCGTCCATTTCGCGGCGTTGCTCGCGGCACGGGGTTCGACCATGCTGGTCGATGAGGACCGCAGCCGGAATGCCAGCAATTGGGTCAGCCGTGGTGAGGTGTTCTTGCCCTTCCGGGCCTACCCACCCCGCGCCCTCGGGACGGAGGCTCGGAACCACGAGCACATCGTTATCGATACCCGGGGCGGACTAGAAGATCAGGATCTGGTCGATCTGTATGACAACAGCGACCTGGTAATCGTGCCCGCCGTGGCAGAGAGCATGACCCTCGAAGCGCTGGTCAACACCGCCAACACCCTACGAACGCAGGGTCGGGAGCTGGGCAAACTGAGGGTGCTCTTCACGATGGCTCGGCGCTCCACTGGAAAGACTGATAAGGTCGCCGAGGGCAAGGCGGCCGTCCAGGAACTCGGGATTTCCACCCTGAACACCACCATCCGTGCCACTGAAGCGTTCAAGGATGCTTGCGATGCTGGACGCTTGGTGCGTGATACCCGTAATCCGGTGGGCAAACTGGCCTGGATGGACTACGAGCGGGCTTTTCGGGAGCTGACGCCGTGAGTGGGCGCTTCTCAGGACTCAAGGACCTCCAGCAGTCGGAGGAACCTGCAGGGGAGACCCTGATGGCGGTCCCAGCACCTCTCCCGAACCTACCAGTAGAACCCGTTCGGCCCTGGGAGGCGCTCACGACTCCGACGGAGCCGGTCAAGGCGCTCAATGGGCGTGTACCCCGCTCAGTGCGCCTCGCTTTTGACCGGCAGATGACTGATGCCATGGACGTCCTGGGAACCGACGTCACTGTGGATCTGGCGGTCGAGGCGCTGGCCCGGCTGGTGACTGAGGATACTGAGGTCCGGGAGCGCTGGCTACATAAGTTGTGGTCCCTCAAACGGCCTTGAGAGCTCAGATATAAGGTCGGTGGGTTCTGGCAAGTTAACCGCAGTAGGCTAATCCGTCGTGACTGACCGCAAGCCCTCCCGCCACCGGTTTCCGCTGAGCATCATTCAGTACGATCTCTGGGTCGACCACCGCTTCCCATTGAGCGAGCGCGATGTCCAGGAAGTGCTGCACCAGCGCGGCATTGTCGTTCGTCATGAAACCCTGCGTCAGTGGAACATCAAGTTCGCCCCGCTCCTCACCGAAGAGCTCTGCCACCGGGAACCCCGCCGGGGTTCTCGATGGTTCCCGAACGAGGTGTGTCGACCTCGGTGCTCGGAAACACTGGTTATGGCGGGCTATCGATGAAACCGGCGCGGTGCTGGATATCCTGTTGCAACACCACCGGGACACGCACGCGGCCAAAATCTTTTTTGAAGGACTATGGGTGAATAACGACGTCCCAGACGTCATTCACACCGATAAGCTGTGGAGTTGCGGAGCGGTCATTCGAGCACTTCCTGTGCTCCACAGCGTGGAGCACATCCAGGTCATTTCCTCTGCGCGCTGTAATAACCTGATTGAACAGCGGGCAGGCCCCATACGGGAGGAGTGGCGTCCTCATGGGAAGGAATAGCCCCATACGGGTGTCCGTTCATGACAACAGTCCGTTTAAGACGAGGGTGCCGTTCTGCCCAAGACAATCCCACCGCCCGACCCGGAAACAGGAGCACTGTCAGTTGGGCTTCAAGAAACCACGACAGGCACAAGAATTTCTGGCCCTGCATGCCCGCGTTTCAAACCTTCACCAGCACACTCGAACTACTGTCCCCGCTCGCCATCGAAGAACGCATCAGACGAAGGCTCACCTGGCCTGGCAACGCGCCGTGGATGCGTCAGTCTGAACTTCAGACCGCCGCTGGTGAGATCTGGTCTGCTCGAGATGAAGTTGCCAGAACCCTCCCCATTTATCCGGCGGACTCGAGTCGGCTACGCAACTCGTTCAAATGCTCCTGCATCCGCAGTTCCGCCATCGCCGCCGCGGCCTGGTCGCGCTCCTGCATGGCGTTTAAGATACCTGCCCGGCAACGCTCCTCAAAAAGAGCCAGCATTGCCTTCCCCAGCGGTTTGAGCAGAAGCTTGAGAGAGGCTTTCACAGCCTCGTACTGCTCCTCTGGAGCCAGGGCAGCCACACGGGCGCGCTCATGGGTAATTTCCTGATCGGCGAGTTCCTCCGCGCGCCGTAAGGCAGCGACAGCACGCTGGGCTATCTCAACTTCAGGACTCCCCAGTTGTTCAGGCAGAACATACTTACCATCATGGCGCAGGAAATCAACCACCAACCCCCCAGGGTTCCTGACGCGGCCCTCATGTTGCTTGTGGCGAACAAACGCGACGGCTGTCTCGACGCGGTCACCGTGTTCACTGACCAATACGGTGGCGGCTGTTCGGCTTACACCGACGCCTATCAACAATTCCATCAGGGCGGGATCCGGCGCATTGTCCTCCGCGAAGGTGTAATGCAGGATCTGCTTCTTGCCGCGGCCCTCAATGACCACGCCAGCAAGATAGTTGATGGCGATCAATTCATCGTGGGCAGGCGTCAAAGCACGGCGAATCAGTTCTGGGCGATCCGTTTGGATTCCGCAGGCCAGTCGCCAGTCCGCAATCGATACCTCGAGTCGCATGCGCCGCACCCCGCCACTGTCCACCCGATGGGCTTCCAGAAGGCGGTAAAGTGCACGGGCTGGCGGCTGTTCAAGCTGCACCAGCAGGCGTCCATCCAAGACCTGGGTGTGCTTTGCACGAATACTCGCTGCCAGTTGCTCGCCTAGTTTGATACTCAGGGTAGCCGCAGGATCCAGCCCTGGAAGCTGCTCAAGTTCGCTATCCATCTCGTGATAGCGAATGCGGTCGATATACCGCAGGGTGTCTGAACTCCAGATCTGCCGGTCGCGCAGCTGATCGTACCAACCTTCACCGATGAGAAAACCGGTGCTCCAGAGGCGCTTCAAACTCTCTCGTACGCGCTGATATGTCTGGCCGTTGTCGGGGAGACCGGCCACGCTCCGGAGTTCGTAGGCCGTGGTATGGAGCCAGTCATGTGCTGGGCAGCCCGCTCGGACGAACAGGGTCTGGACGGCGAGGATGATATCCGTATCCACACCGTGCGGACGCCCGTAAGGGGCTGCGCATTCCACACGGTAGGGACGACCATCGATGTTGAATTCAGCTTTCCAGGTCTTCAGGTCGTCATCGATTCGCGACTGGATACTGATAATGCCGAGCCGGGCAATGTTTCGCTCGTCGCGGCGCTCAGTATTGGGTTTGAAGTTTTCGCGGTTAGCCACTCCAGCTCCTGTTGTTGTTTCTTGTAGTAATAATAAAGATAAAAAACAACAACAAGGCCAAGTGATGTTTGCGTGCTGCACGGCATTTTTACTCTCGAACCACGCAAAGGTGTCTGGGATCTGGTCCCAAACCACGCAAAGGTATCGGTACTTTTCCTCCTTGATCACGCAAAGGTGTCGGTACTCTCCGCAAAAAGAGGAAAATGAACAGAAAACGTCGACCAGTACGGCACAACCGCCACAATCACGCAAAGATGTCGGTAGTCCGGACTGTGCAAAACACGCAAAGGTGTCGGTACCAGTTCGCCAGATCACGCAAAGGTGTCGGTATTAAAGGTCAGCTCGACAAGTCACCCAAATTAGTTGTCTGGGACGTTGAATTCCTGCGCATATTTAGGTTTTCTAAAACAAACCACGCAAAGGTGTCGGATAGAAAAAGCCTGGATGGTGGTCATCGGCAAGGCAGGTCGTGACAGTGGTTGAAAGCATCGATGAGCGCTTGCTCTCTTTCCACGCAAAGGTGTCGGGGTACATCGACGACTCGGACACGCTGGCCTGCGCGGTGGGAGAAATCGCTGGAGCGCATGGCCTCGATGTACCGCTGGAACTAGTGGCTGCTCTGCGGATCGGCGCGTCCTGGGGGGATGAGTAGCGCGACTGGCCGGTGGCCCGCCTGCTCGCCCGGGTTTGAAAAGCGTTTACCCCAACGACACTCCCACAGGTGACGAAAATCCAACCATCTGACAGACCGTTACACTGGACGCATGAATGTCCTTGAGCGCGTCACGGTCAACCCTCTGCAGTGCGGCGGCAGGCCCTGTATTCGGGGCATACGGATCCGGGTCAGCGACCTGCTAGATCTGCTGGGCCAGGGGGTGAGCGAAACCGAGATCTTGGCGGATTTCCCCGATCTGGAGCGTGAAGATCTCCACGCGGTGCTGCTTTATGCGGCGCGTTATATCGATCATCCGCGTCTGAGCGCTTAATCAGGGGAGTTGATACGCCGGGCAAACAGCCTTCAACGTTGTACTGGCTATGCTCAGCTTCCGCCCCAACTCGCTCCCTGGCTGAGCGAGACCTTTGGTATGGTCGCCTACAGCGTCGGCTTTCTGGGCTACCGTGACGCTATCGATGAAGTCATTTTCCAAGCTGTGCGGGATGCTGGCGCGGTGATCGTCTCCAAGGACAGTGATTTTCTCGATCGGGTGCAGCGTCTGAGAAGTCCGCCTCAACTCCTTTACGTGACCAGCGGCAACAGTTCAACGCGTCACTTGGAAGAAGTCCTCCTGCTGACCTTTGCTGAAGCCGAGCACTTGTTGAAGCAAGGGGAAAATATCGTGGAGATCGGCAGTTGAGGAAACGGCAGCGGAGCGCGGTGCCGCTGGCGACTTGTCTTCGAGGCTGAAACGGTCATCGGGCCTCCTGGGGCAAGACGAGCAGAAAGTATTGAACTACCGGCACACGCAGAACTTCTTCCTCAAGTGTGCTTACACTGAGCGTCATTCACTGACGCCTGCAATTCCCCTTAACAGCGACAAAAAATGGCGTGTTGCCCATGCCCACAAAGCGGCAAATGCCGGTTCCTGTGGGGCATCAACGCCGTCAACAAGAAGTTCAATCCGCAGTCGTCGGTCAGACTGAGCGTCTCGATTTGCCTTAGTAGCGTCTGGCGGCGTTGCACAGCAACCGCCTGAGGACGAGCTGAGAGGGGTTGGAACGGTGACAGGTTTAAGAGGAAACCCCTTCAGCATGATTCTGGCCTGGCCCCTAGGATGGTTCCGGACCGGTGGGCAGTAGGCTTCTCACCTCCACGTCTAGGACCTTAGCAACCCGGCGTAGGGTTGAGAGCCGGGGGTCAAGCAAGCCGTTTTCCAGTTTGGTGGGATGGGTGCGGTGCATTCCAGCACGGGCAGCAAATTCATCTTGACTCCAGCCACGTGCGAGACGCCGCTCACGGATCTGGATGCCTAGGGCCACCAGGTAAGGATCTTTCAAGGGTCGGGTGAGTGTAGCCATCTCCGCTGAGCATCCCCAGACTAGGCTCGGGATACGACTGCTTTCCATGAAACTGCTTATAATCAGTTGCATGGAAATAAGACAGACGTTCAACCATTCTACTTCTGTTCAGCCGGAATTTGCAGCGATGCTGGCGTTTAACCTGTTTGACCGGGTGATCGCGGACGCCCTGCGGATGGTCAGCGTCCTCAATTCCTCTCCCAACATCTCCGTTGAGGGGCAGCACCAGTGCTGGCAGGTGATCCAAGCCTTGCGGCATGCGAGCATTCAGTGGGGCGGCCGCGACAATTTAGCTGGCGTGACTCTCGAGGAGGAGGCCAAGCAACTCCTTTTCGAGCCATTGAGGCGGGGTCTGTGGTGTCACTCTCGGCTTACCACGCTGTTGTGTCAGGCTATCCAGCGGGCTGCTCAGGGCCGTCCGGGGGTGGCGGCCCGCTGCCTGGCGGTGGCACTGACGTTCGAAGCGTGGTTCCCGACAGCGCCTGAACCATTGGGACCGGACACCCGCCCCCCTGGTCTTGGAGTTGTGTGGACTGAGACGATGTCGACGTTTCAACTGTGCTGCCTGCTGGGTGACTTGTCGGCTCTCAGTGAGGTGATCGATCCTCTGAATTTGATCGAGCGGATCAAGGCGGTTCAGGTCACCATGATTGCCGAGGACGCCACGGATCTTCTCTACACCAGCTCGCTGAAGGAAGAGCCGGTCGGCGTCAGACTGCCCAGTGAAGAGCCCCGCGTTCTCTGGGAGGCCAACCTATACTGGATGCACACCTTGTTGCACTGGCAGCTTGCCGACATCAATTTGCCTCGGCCGGGCGCGGGCGACGGGCGCTTTTTTGAAGTCCAACTGTTCTACGGCTTGGAACAGTTGGTCGAGCGTCTGCTGAGATGGCCCGTGACAGCGGACCAACCCCACTGGTCCCCCGATGATCTGGGTCCGTTCCCGCGGTTGAGCGACCAGCAGGAGGATCTCCTACTCCAGGCCCTGCGGCGGGCTAGGCAGCTGAGATTTCTCCCTGGAACAGTCCAGAAGGGTGAGGTCAATGTCGCGCAGGCATTCTGGGGCAGAGGACATGAAGCGTCCAGATTGACCTCCATGTCCGATATAGCAAGGTTCGGTTTGAGGATTTCGCCAGGCCCCTTGCCTGGGGAACCGGACCGGGAGTGGCCCCGTCCAGAATGGATGCTAATTCGCAATCTGCTGCTGTACCGGTGCTGGTGTCTCCTGAGCGAAGCCTACAAGGCAGCAGCGTATACCGCTGTCCGGCAACGACCAAAAGTGAAGTACAGCCTCCCGACGCAATCAATGGCTCAGGAGTTGCAAACGTGGGGAGAGCTATTGAGTGCTTCATTCGAGGACCACGTGACATTACCTCCTCCGCAAGAAGGCAAGGAGACGCTCTTGGAGGACCTGTACCAGCGGGCGTCCTCCAGCCTGAACGAGGCGTTGGAATGCCCACCACGGTTCGCTGAGTTTTCCCAATGTGCGTATCTTGATGCCGTCCTGGGCCGCAGACTCGTGGAACTGGCCAACGTTACCCAGGCCGACATCGAGCTTGCGGGGCTGACCTGAGATGGGGAGGGGACAGATGCCACTGCCCGTTGGTAAGCAGTTGTGTGGTTGGAGTTTCTCCATCATGTTGAATCGGCGTATCAAATATGCAGCCGTCATCTTCGAGTCATTCCAAGAATGATTTCCTGGAGGCTGATCGCATCCGCCAATACTCCGCATGAGTGCTGGCCGAACACCACGACGAATATTCGCAACCTCAGGTCACTGAGGTGACCAGTCGCGACACTGTAGTTACTCCATTACCACTCGAGCAACCTGAACTGGAGCTCCAACAACCAATCGTCAATCCCACTGAGGTATGGGCCAGCCTGCCCAGGAAACGCCAACAGCGAATCGAGGCGTTGCTCACCCGCGTTCTGGTGCAAGTTGTCATGGCGCGGAAGGCGGAACGCGCGGCACCGGCGCAGGTGATTCAACGCCACGGTGCTTCAATCCAAGATGGTTTGCCAAAGTGACCAAACGACGCGTCGTCTCGAGTTTCTTGTATCCCGCCCGAAAGTGCAACAACCGAAGGTCGCCGCTGTCTTGTGCCAATCGGAGAAGGCCGCTGACCCTCACGTCTTCCAGGCTGCAACTGACTCCGGCTTTGCTGGCATAGGCTTGCCAGCGGCGGTGCAGATTTTGTTGACGCAATGGCCGCGACTTGTCGCTTTTACTGGCCTGGAAAAACAACTCCCCAGGAGTGTCACGCGCATTCTGGTAGTCGCGCAATCGCTCGATCAGGGCTGGATCGTCGATTCGGAGCTGGTCTTCTCCCTTCCGGATCCTAGATTGAGTAAAAACACGAATACAGCAGAGCGAGGGAGAGCGAATGTCGACGTCTTCGACCCGCAATGCAGTCACTTCACCCACCCGCAGGCACCCGAAATACAGCAGTCGGTAGAGCAATGCATCACGTGCCTGACGCTCTGGAATGTGGTCGAAAACCCGCTCGATGATGCTGGGAGGCAGACCGAGACGAACACTGGAGGTCCGGCCCCGAAGGATACGGTCCAGCCTGGTATCCACCGGATAGATTCTGGCAAAGCTCAAAAACTTCTGAAGCCGTAAAGCCGCTCCCATGCAGGTGCCTGCCGTCCAAGTCGGGTGATCGTCGAAGTACTGCTGCAAGGTGGGGTGGTCGGTACGCTTCATATACCAGGCTTGAAATGCCCGAATAGTTGTTCTGTAAGCCCGCTGCGTGTTTGGGGCAGTCGTGCGACTCAACTCGGCGAGAAAGCTCTCCAGCAGTTGATCTGGTGATGGGTCGAGCCGTGCACCCTGGTGTCCATCACTCACACCTGAAATTTACCACACCACATTGAGCCGTCAAACGGCGTGGAATCGCTGTCATTCTCGTCGTACAGAACAGAGTAAAGCAGGCCCAGAACTCGAGCTGGAGCTCCTGAAAACGACAACGCCTCTACGACGCCGTCCCCGAGTCACACCTAAATAGTGCAATCGCATTGCACACTACGTTCATAAATCGAGGCATCTGCCGGGCAACCTACAGTACCGCCCGTTTAGTTCTGTCTCCACCGGAGGTGTTATGCGTACGATCAATCCCAGATTCTGGCCTCGTGCACCAATAGGAAATATTCGAACCAAGCGTTCAGGCTGGTCCACCATGAGGCGGTCGTCTCTGCGCTTCCAAAGTCTGCTGATTGACAGGTGCGTTCTCCTCCATACCTGCGAAGGGCGGGTCTAATGAGTCATAAAATTACACAACGTCACTTGAATCGACTGGCCATCGTCTACCATCGGGTCTCGAGCGACCAACAGGTCAAAAATTCTGCTGGTAGTTTGCTCTGGCAGCAATCGATGGGTGATCAGGCACGGAGCTATGGATGGGCACCCGACGCCATCCAGCATATTGATGAGGACCTGGGCATATCGGCGCTCTCGGGTCACCACCGCCCCGGGATGAACCGGTTGATGGATCTGGTGGCGGCGGGCAAGGTGGGGGCTATCTTCGTGGCTGAGCACACCCGAGCAGCGCGTCTAGCTTCGGAAATAGCAAAACTCCTCGAGTTATCTGTGAGGAATCATACATTGTTTATTACGAACACGACTGTCTATGATTTAGATGTCCGTTCTGACCGATTGACGCTCGGGTTATTGAGTGAGGTGGCAAAAGCTGAAATCGATACGCTGCGGGAGCGCTCGGAAGAATCCATTCGTGCACTACTAAAGACAGGAAAGTTGAGGATACCCGCGCCAACCGGCTACTTCCTTGATGATGACAATCAATTTATCATCGATCCTCAGGTGAAAGATGAGATCGCATATATTTTTCAGGTTTTCCGCGAAACTCTTTCGGTGAGGGGAACTGTTAAGCGCTCACATGCAGAAAAGATCAAGCTAACTGTGAAAAAGATATGGAAAAGGCAATATCATCAGACAGAACCAAATTACACACGTATACACAGTATTCTTATCAATCCTGCCTTTGCTGGCGTTTACGCTTACGGTAAAACAGTAACAACTTGGCATACGCCGAGTAAGGATGCTTTGGTAAAACATGTACAACGTGAAAGAGATCCCGAAAAGTGGGAAGCTTGTATCAAGAATCATCATGAAGCGTACATTACTTTTGAAGAGTTTATTGAAAACCAAAAAATTATAGAAAGAAATTGCCGCCGACTGGCCAAAGGTAGGAGTGCTGTCGCGTCGGGACCGGCGTTGTTGCAGGGACTGGTTTGGTGTAGTCGCTGTGAGCAACGTCTCGACACTTGGTATTACCAGGGTAAATCACGGCGGTCAATCTACTACAGCTGTCGAGGAGACCAACACAAGCGTGCCGGACCTCAGTACCTGACAACTTTGGTTTGAGGCTGTCCTAGACGGGGAAACTGTCAATTCCCTCTTGTCCCTCGACAAGGACGGCGAAAAGCGGTGAGTTGA
>NZ_WXZL01000218.1 GCF_009982895.1 Deinococcus alpinitundrae
GACGCTTCTTGTCTTTTCAACATGAGCTTGACTACAAAGCGGCCACTCCGGAAGCCCCGGACGGCCATGCGTGCGCTTGCCGGTGCACGATTGGGGGTTGTTGCAGGGGTCATGGCAGGTGCGGTTGCGCCGGCCTGGTCACAAAGCAATGCACAGGCGAACGGGACGCCGGTGGGTGAACTGAATCCGACCGTGGTGACCGCCTCGCGGGGCGAGCAGCCGCTCTCCGATGCGCTGCCGCACACCACGGTCATCAGCCGCGCCGACATCGAGCGCT
>NZ_WXZL01000219.1 GCF_009982895.1 Deinococcus alpinitundrae
CGGCCGCGGGGAAAACGCGGCGGGGATCGATGCGTCGTAGGGCCGCGCGGCGTCCGGCCGGGATTCGAACAGGCGCACGCCGGGCTCGCCGCCCTTGAGCGGGCCGTCGATTTCCGCCTGGAAGCGGTTGAGCGACTGCACCGAGTTCCAGCCCGGCGCCCAGAAGACCGGGCGCAGGGCCGGCGGCATGGCGCCGTGATGGCCTTCCATCGTCGCGCTGAAGGGCGAGTCCGCCGGGACGGGCGGTTTCGGTTCGTGCACGTTGCGCCCGGCATCG
>NZ_WXZL01000220.1 GCF_009982895.1 Deinococcus alpinitundrae
TTATTACTGTCGTCAGTATTATTCGAAGATTTATCTTTATCTGTCGTATCATTTTGTTCTTTTCTCAATAAACTACTATCTAAAGGCGTTAATGGTATTAATGAACCATAATGGTTGATAACACGTTGATCTAAGAAATCATTTTTATCATTAATAGGTGATAATTCTAAGTCTTTACGAAGTAAGTTTGCATATTTTTGAATGCTTTCAACACTTGGATGATAATAGTAAATACCATTTAACATATCATCTTTACCTTTTAATTGCGCAGTTTTA
>NZ_WXZL01000221.1 GCF_009982895.1 Deinococcus alpinitundrae
AATTCTAAAGACATCTATGCCTGCTTTAGCACTTTCTTGTACGAATTTATGAATAACATTATCAGGATAGTTTTTATAACCAACTGCGTTTGAAGCACGTAACAACATTTGGAATAATACATTTGGAATAGCTTTACGTAGACGTTCAAGTCGTTCCCATGGGTTTTCCTTCAAGAAATTATATGCCACATCAAATGTAGCACCGCCCCACATTTCTAGTGAGAAACCATCTTTAAATACGTCCGCTGTTTTGGATGCGATATTAATCATATCCTT
>NZ_WXZL01000222.1 GCF_009982895.1 Deinococcus alpinitundrae
CGATTCATGTGTCTCTTCTTTTTTAATAGGCGTACAAACTTTTGGAGCTGGCTGAATTTCTTTTGGTGATACTTTCGTCGCTTCAGCTGGTAATTTAATTGCTAAAATTTCATCAACAATGAATTGCGTGTGTTGTTTGATGTCATTTAATGTCGCATCTTCATCAATCATTCTATTGCCATCTGCAACATATTGATCAATTAATACTTTTACTTTAGCTAATTGTTCTGGTGTTGCGATCGCTTTGAATTTCGCATATGTTTGTTGAGCAATGTT
>NZ_WXZL01000223.1 GCF_009982895.1 Deinococcus alpinitundrae
ATTTGGATTTCATAAGGTCGGTGAACAATTAATGGAATATCCGCCATATGATAAAGGTGAACCATTTTATGCATATTATAAAAATTTAAAAGAATAGAGGTAATATTAATGACGAAAATCGCATTTACCGGAGGGGGAACAGTTGGACACGTATCAGTAAATTTAAGTTTAATTCCAACTGCATTATCACAAGGTTATGAAGCGCTTTATATTGGTTCTAAAAATGGTATTGAAAGAGAAATGATTGAATCACAACTACCAGAAATTAAGTATTAT
>NZ_WXZL01000224.1 GCF_009982895.1 Deinococcus alpinitundrae
CTAATACATTTTCTTTATCAACTGATGTTAGTTTTCCTCGTCTTGAAGCGGCCAATTTAAATGCTACGTGAACAATGCGTTCTATTTCTTCTCTTGTATAAGTAAGAGAATCTAAGGCCTCGTGATTATTAAAATGTCTAGGTTCTCCAAAATAAATACCACTTGTCAATTCACGGACTATAACTAAATCTGTGCCTTCAACGCGTTCTTCCTTTAAAGGTGATAAAGAACTAGCGCCTTTGACAACGGTAGTGGGGCGTATATTTACAAATAAAT
>NZ_WXZL01000225.1 GCF_009982895.1 Deinococcus alpinitundrae
TGAGAGTGGGGTGTAGAAAGTGCCCATCGCGCCACAAACGTCATTCATGCACTTGGTGCGATACTCACCAGGCAGAGCAGCAATCCAGCCAAAAACAAAGTCAGCAGGCATCGGGGACTCTTCTTTAAGGATCCGCTCTATCTGCTTACACTTCGTTTTTTGCCATCGCTGAAAGGCGTCAGCATCATTAGGCTCTTCACCCAAAGCACCGGACTCGATCAGGTTGCTAATCAATGCACCCTTGACGAACTCATCACGGCGCACGTTAGTTGCTTC
>NZ_WXZL01000226.1 GCF_009982895.1 Deinococcus alpinitundrae
GGGGCGTGCAGGTCGACGACATGGGGTTGGAGCAGATGCGCCGCCTGTATGCCGGTGGGCTGGCTTCCGCCCCCAAGCTCACCTGGTGGGCCAATGTCGTCACCGACGCCGGGCATCATGCGGGGGGCCCCCGGTCCGAGCCGGCGCGGGAATCGTTGCGGCAAGCCGATGCTCGGCTCGGGGTCTTCCTGGACCTGCTCGACGCCCGCGGCGAGTTGGACGACGTCGCCGTCCTGCTGACCGCCGACCACGGGTTCGAGGGGTCGGACCCCGCC
>NZ_WXZL01000227.1 GCF_009982895.1 Deinococcus alpinitundrae
GGGCGTAGTAAAGACCCTTACGAATCTTGGCGATCATGGTGGGATGGGTCAAGCTGGTGATTGTGATGGCCATTTGCATGTTCCTTTGTTGGTGTAGAGCAGTTTAAGCTTGTTCTAATACACTTGCAAGCGGTTTTTGATCAAGGCATACAGCTTTTTCGAAGTCGAATGTAACTTGAGTACGACCAATCACTAAAGAATTGACGGGAACCTCATAGATGCAAATTATACCACCTTTAAGGCTCATTGCAGTAATCCACTCATCGTTGTAGATC
>NZ_WXZL01000022.1 GCF_009982895.1 Deinococcus alpinitundrae
GGCCATGGAACGCCAGCACCATGCCGCCCTGCTCGAGGCCGCAGCGCGCACCGACCCGCTCACCGGCCTGGGCAACCGCCGCGCCTTCGATGAAATGCTCGATGTGGCGATCAACGCCAGCAAGCGCCACCTCTTTCCAGTCAGTGTCCTGACGCTCGACCTCGACGGTCTGAAGAAAGTGAATGATGAGGGCGGCCACGCTGTGGGTGACCGGTACCTGAAAAGCTTCGCACATACGCTGCGGGCGACGTTGCGGCGTGAGGACAGCTTGTTCCGGGTCGGGGGTGATGAGTTTATGGCGATTCTGCCGCACACCGGCCCCCAGGGGTTTGAGGGCGTGCTGTTGCGAGTCCGGGAGGCAATAGCTGAGGTCCGCGTCAGCGGCTTCGACCGGGCGGACGTGAGCGCTGGTATCGCGGCGTACCTGGTCGAGGCCGGCACCCTAGATGAACTCATGCGGTTGAGTGATGAACGGATGTACCAAGACAAACGCCAGCACCACCGTGAGCAAGCTGAGCGGGCAGCGCTCTAGAAACAAGCTGGGCCAGAGCGAAAACTCGGGCTGACCTCGTAAAGTCCCTTTTGATAAGGTGGGTTGGCAGTTCAAAGCCAACGCTGGCCTTCGTATCAAGGTCACAGCGCTGGGTAATTCGGATGAGCCTCACCGTAACGCTGAAAAGCGAATACAGTTGGCTGTTCAGGCTTCTTCACTCACGGAATCTGCGGCGGCGGCCATGACCTGATTGCGTCCTTCTTTCTTCGCGCGGTATAGGGCCTGATCTGCGGCTTGAATAAGATCTTCAGGTTTCGAGCGCTGCTCGGACAACGTCGCTACACCCACGGAGATCGTGACGGTGCCCAGAGGTTGATGCTGGAACGAGAGCGCCAATCCTTCCACGGCCTGCCGAAGGTGTTCTGCACGCATCATGGCCTGCGCTTCATCGGCACCGAGTAAGGCAATCAGAAACTCTTCCCCGCCATACCGGCAAACGACATCTTCCTCCCTGAAGACACGCTGCATGAGCCCAGCAAGTTCCTTCAACACCACATCGCCCGCGTCATGACCGAAGGAATCATTGAATTTCTTGAAATGATCGATATCGAGAACAAGAATGCTGATCGACACTTCCCCCCGGATGGCACGGCGAACTTCCCGTTCCAGGGTTTCTTCCAGGTAACGCCGGTTGTGCAGTCCGGTCAGCGGGTCACGAATGGATTGCAGCCGCAGCGATTCGCGAAGCCGCAGGTTGGCCAGAGCGAGCGCCACATGCCGGGCCATGCTCTGGACGGCGCCGTTCAGGTCGTGTAGGGCCAGGGGATCCTGATTCTCCGTCTGAAGGCGAAAGACACCAACGGTCTCGCCCTGAGCCACCAATGGAACGCACAAGTACGCCGCTGGCACTTCCCGGCCCAGTGGCACACACGGAATACTGACGCGGTCTCCATCCTGCTCATGGGAATGAGGATGTCCTCGGCGCAGCGCCCAGCATTCCGATGGCGCAAACACTTGACCCGCATTTGAAGACGGCCCATCACTCCAGTGCACGAAAGTCTCGATCAGGTTGCGTGATGAATTGATCGTTGCGATCGACCCCCGGGTCCCCGGAAAGAGTTTGGCCGCCGCTCGCAGGAGAATGGTTCGCGCCTCATCGAGGGTCAGGCAGGCTTGGAGCAGGTCGGCCACGTCACTCGTAGTCTGGATCTCCTGATTTCGCCGCTGCAGCATCTGAGACTGTGTGCCGAGTTCTGCATTGCGCACTTCGAGCGTATGCACCGCCTCCTGAACACGCTCATTCAACTGTGTGTTGGCTTCGATCAGGTCGGCGTTCACCCGCAGCAGGTCTGCGTCCAACGCCTGGTTCTCGAGCCGGCCGATTCTGTCTCGGCTATGCACGAAGTAGCCCATAGCGAACAGAGCCAGAATCGCCACGGCCGCATCGACCACCCCTGTATTCGGTGCCAGCATCAGGGGGACCAGTGCGGCATACGCTCCGAATTTCAGGAACAGGATAAGGTTCGACGACGTTTCCTCAAGGGTTGTATGCGGACTGGCGCGAACCGACGCAAACGACTTCGCCGTGAGGGCAGCGAACGTGAAAAGAATCAGGCCGACCGCCCAGGTCAGGTCCAGAGGAGAGCCAGCGGTATAGGTGCCTCGGGCCACCTGAACGGTGTAGATGATATTGCCCAGGGTGAAGATCAGCACGCCGGCGAGAATCAGCCCAAGCATGGAACGCCGCTCGCGCTGCCACTCATGCTGAAGAATGAACACGACACCGCCCAGCATGACCAGGTCGCCCAAAGGGTAGAGGACGGCCGCAACGGCTGCCAGGACGCTGTCGGCTGTCTGCACAGTGTGACGCAGCAGCACGGCCCATTCAATCAGCCCTACGGCAAACAACATAATCAGGGTGTTCGTGACCACTTTGGCCCGTGCGAGGCCGTCCAGGCGCGTGCCGGTGAGTTGCACCAAGGCGGCGAACATGGCCCATGGAAACAGCAGGAACAGCGCGTCCGCGATCGTCGGAAACGGAATTCTCTGGTACACCACCGTGTGGTAGCCCCACAGCATCAAGCCGGCAGTGTACATGCCGGTGGCGACCGCAAGGGTCAACCAGCCACGACTGGTTCGGGCATCTTGCTCCTGTTGTGATCGCCAGAACACAACCAAAGTGGTGACCAGGCTCGGAAGGATCAGGGGCACGCCCCCGATCTGTGCCGTGACCTGGACGCCGCCCCAGTGCTCAAGCGTCCATAGGGCATACACCACCAGGTAAGCGATCAGCAGAAGGGGCCAGCGTGCCAGCGCGCTTGAAGACATGTTCTTCTCACTGTACTGCGTTGTCGCAATTTACTGCGGATCGTCTGAGGGCTTATGGAGGCTGAGAAGCCCAAAAGCGGCGCCCAGATGGTCGGTCACTGTGCCGCCTCTCCCCAGGATGTTCGTCCTACCCAAGGCTGTCTAAGGGCATTCACTTCCTTTGCGTTGCCCAGCCCAAAGGCGCAGGGGTACGACTCGCCTTCTGAGTCACAAAATCCCTTTTGCTAAGACAGGTTTTATCAAAAACGGTTTTCCTGTTTTCAGTCCTATCGGGTTAAGCAGACCACAGCCCGATCTCAAGGGTCGGACAACAGGAGGCAGAGGCCCTAGCCGGTACCTTGAAGAATGATTTCACCGCCGGGTGGCACCGATTCAGAGTCTCTCTCTACGCTCACTGATTACATCCAAGAAATTACCGAAGCGCTCGCCGCAACCAGCACGCAGCGGGGCGTCCTCGAGATCGTCCTGACCCCCGCCGTAGAGGCCCTCGGTGCTGTCGCTGGCATCGTCCTGTTGGTGGATCAGAACGATCAGCAAATGAAGATCGCTGGGAGCCAGGGCTACGAAGACATCACCCGCACCATCTGGCAGGAAGGTTCACTCAGCGACAATCAGTTGATCACCGACATCCTGCGGATGCGTCAGGCCCTGTACTTCGAGCACGCTGGCGCCCTCAAGGCGGCCTATCCAGAGATCGAGAGCCGCACGGGGGGCGTCACGGCCGCCGCCAACGCGGTTCTACCGATGTTCCTGGATGAGCAGCCTCTCGGTGTCATCGTGCTGGACTTCAGCCAGCCACACGAATTTACCCCCGCTGAACAGCGTTTCCTGACCATTCTGTCGAACCAATGTGCCGTGGCCCTCGGTCGGGCACAAGCCACCCGGACGTTGGAGGCCCGTGTCGAAGAGCGGATCCGGCAACTCGAGGAACGCACGCTGCAACTGCAACAGCGCACCCAACAACTGGAAGAGGAGCAGGCCGCACTCGAGATCTTCGTGGCCTTCACTGAGGCTGTTGGGAGCCAGACCAACGTTGATGCCCTGGTTCGCCAAGCCATTGCCCTGCTCGAGGAAACCTGTGATGTGGAGGTGGCCTACGTTGAACGCGAAGGGGAGTTGTTCAAAGCCACCATCTGGAACCCTTCGGCAGACCCCACCCTCCTCAAGCTGTTGCAGGGCGGCTTCACTCTGCAACTCTCTGGGATCGCCAAGGTGCTTCAGCAGAACACCGCCACCTTCATCGACTCCTGGAAGAATACGCCGCTGCTCTTCGATGAGTCGGCAATCTTCCAGGCCGCGGCGGGCTACCCGTACTTTGTGGGCGAGGTGCTGGAGAGCGTGTTGATGATCGGCTCCCGCACCTCGCCCGTCTGGGCAGAGCACGAGAAGAAGATCTTTCCTTAAAGCTCGGGCGATTGTTGGCAGAACCTGGTCTGGTCTGCGTCACGCACCGGAGCAAGGTCGACCCAGATGGCCCCCCGCTCAAAGGTCGGTGCCAGAAGATGGGCCAGGGCCAATGCCAGGCTCGTTTTCCCTACGCCTCCTGGCCCACGGAGGGTGAGGAGGCGGACATGCGGTCGGCTGAGAATGTCCTGAGCAAGGCGGAGTTCGAGTTCACGGCCGATCAGCGGAGGGCCTGGAGGTGGGAGGGCGCCCACTTCGCCCACGGAATGCGGGGCGTTCATGGTTCAGTATAAGGCGTTGAGCTTGTATCGTCCAAAAATGAATTGAGCAGGCTAGGTGCTGGAGTCTGTCATCAGAGTGACCTGCGGGCTCTTCGGCACAAGGCACATGGAGCCTTCAAGGTGACGGTTTGAACGAACAAATTCCCCTTACCCTAAATGGTTTGGGCTACGAACTGGGGTTCCCCCGATTCTGCACACTTGTGGTTAAGCCACTAAAGCTTGCCGGTCAGTTTCCTGTGGCGTCAAGTACCCCAGAGTCGAGTGCAGCCTCTTTCGGTTGTAATACACCTCGATGTACTCGAAGATTGCCCGCCTGGCCTGTTCACGGGTTTCGTAGACCTGGTCATCGACCAATTCCCGCTTCAAGGTCTCAAAAAAGCTTTCTGAGACAGCATTATCCCAGCATTCCCCCTTGCGGCTCATACTGCAGATCATGCCCCGCTGAATCAGCGCGGTCTGGAACAGACCGCTGGTGGATTGACTTCCCTGGTCACTGTGATGCATCAACCCCGCTGCTGGGTTGCGCCTGTTGACAGCCATCTGAAGTGCCTGGAGAGGCAGCTCGGCGGGCATGGTGGCCTCCATCGCCCAGCCCACGACACAGCGGGCATACAGGTCCAACGTCACCGCGAGGTAGAGCCAGCCTTCTTTCGTAGAGATGTAGGTCAGGTCCGACGACCACACCTCATTGGGCTTCTCTGGCCTGAACTCGCGTGCGAACAGATTCTCCGCAACCGGCTGCCGAGGGTCACAGACGGTTGTCTTGGTCAGGCGCCTGCGAGTCCTGCCGACCAGACCCTGAGCGCGCATCAGGCGAGAAACACGTTTCTCGCTACACGCGGTGCCCTCTCGCTGAAGGGTGGCATGAATCCGTGGAGCACCGTACCGGCCGTGGTGTTCCTGATACACCGCTTGTATTCGTGAACTCAGCGCAGCGTCCTGGACAGAGCGCAGGGAAGGCGGCCTTCTTCGCCAGGTGTGAAAGCCACTCACCGTGACATCCAGCACGCGACACATTCTCTCCAGACGAAACTCGCTGAGGTGTCGGTTGATGAACACGAATCTCAGCGACTTTGCTTGGCGAAGAAGCGGGCAAGCCCCATACGGGTGCTGTTCTGCCCAAGACAGGCCGTGGCTTTTTTCAGGATTTCCCGTTCCTCACGCAGGATTTCATTCTCTTTGCGGAGTCTGCGGATCTCTTCTTGTTCAGGCGTCAGGTTCTGACGCCCGAGTCCAGGAAAGGCGGCGTCGCCTTGCTGGTGAGCTTCCCGGAGCCAGCGCTGCAAGGTAGAGATTCCGATGCCCAAGTCTCGGGCGGCTTTGCTCACCGTCATTTCTGGTCGCTGGGTGAGGTGGACGGCTTCTCGCTTAAAGTCGGTCGTGAAGGTTCTGCGGCGGGTCATGGTCGTGCCTCCTATAATCGAGGCTTAACTTCACCTGCGCAAAATCGACTGAACTCCAAAAATCGTCCTCAGCTTGAGTGTTAGATCGCTCATCGGAGCAACCAAGAGATGTAACAGGCAGATTTGCGGCGGTGACTGTCAAATCGCCTCAGCCCTTCAGCCGTCCGATAATCCAGCCGAGCCACCCAGTGGGCACCGGCAAAGGCTTGCTCCTGGGCAGCGCTTTCTCCTCTGAGACGAGCGTGGGGGCCGTCCTGACTTGACGCCCCCACGCTCTTATCTTTCAGTACTCCCAGAAGACCGGCCCGGAACTGCTCAGGTCAGCCAGCCGCGCCGCCCGCACTGCCATTCATGTTCCCGAAGTCCGTCTCTTCTTCAGTCCCAAAGCGTGAGCTCATGCCCAGGTCCTCCTCGTTGCCGGACTGGTCCTCCAGCGCGCCGTCCAGGTCGAGTCCGTTCAGATCGTCATCCATCTGCAATCTCCTCTCTTCGAATGTGAGGCGGTCGAACGGGTTGTGGGAACCTACTCCCTGAACATACGCAGGGACACTCACAGTTCAATCACTGAAGTGAAGGGGAGGCCTACCTCATGAAATGAGGATAGGGCGGCTTCCGTTTGTAAAACTAAATTCACGAAGCTGATATGTCGTGCCTTTCGCCTCCAGTCATGCTGGAGACATGAAGAACTTGACGAAAACGACGCTGGTGGTGCTGGCTTTCGCTCTTGCGCCCCTCTCTGCTTATGCTCAGGACACGACGAGCACAGACACCACGACACCGGCTGCAACAGACACCACGACCACCAACACGACAGACAACACCAACAATAATGACAAGGGTTTCGACTATGGCTGGCTCGGCCTCCTCGGTCTGGCTGGCTTGGCTGGCCTAAACCGGAAGCAGCCTCCCGTTGTTCACGTCGACCCTCAGCGTCGTTAATTCTCAACCCCTCCGCTCACTTACCCCAGCCGTTGTGCTGGGTTTTCCTTATTCGACAAACCAATGACCGTCAGACTGCCCAGGTGATTATCTATGACATCCCTCGTCGGAGCGACTATTGGTACTCCGTTGACTCTTAAGAAGGATGCCCTTGTAGACGGCA
The DNA here is from genome assembly GCF_009982895.1 of Deinococcus alpinitundrae. GTDB lineage: Bacteria > Deinococcota > Deinococci > Deinococcales > Deinococcaceae > Deinococcus > Deinococcus alpinitundrae. Next base: position 7,012 of record NZ_WXZL01000022.1, read on the forward strand.
TTTAGGTGACATAGAGCGAGAGGGGCTGCCCCTGTGCTACAGACCTGAGCAACGCGAGCAACGTCTTGGGTGGCTCAGCCGTCGTGAAGGCCCGCCACGCTCGCCACATCCAGACGAAGGGTTCCAAATAACAACGGACGCGACGCAGAGTGGCACTCCAAGGCGGCGGCTGTTCAGCCGCCGCTGAGGACGGTTCATCGTCGTGCGCCTCTGTCGTGGGAGCGTCATCTGTCGGCTGTGCCGCCGCCCAATACAAGAAACAGAACGCGACGCAGACGAGGTTCCAGTGGCGTCGGAGGGCTAAGTCTGAGCGTGCCTGACAGTGTGTCCAGCCTAAATGCTGCTTGACCTCGCGGTAGGCCTGTTCAATTCGAGGCCGCCGGGCGTACAGCAAGGCGATTTCCAACAGCGTCGCTGGCGGCGTCCTGGCATGCCACACCATGGTGTCCTGGTCATCCGTACGGAGATTAGAAATCAGGTATTCCGTGCGCTCTTCCGGCAATTCCACCGGATCCGGCGTGACGACAATCAGCCGAAAGGTCTGCAGCGGCCCGAAGGGACCGCCCTGAAGTTCGGCGACCCATTTAATCTCTTGATGTCCATCGGCATACGTGCGCAAGAGAGGCTGCCACGCCGCTGGCGCTGCACGCAGCGCCAGTTCCTCCACACTCCCCGGCTGGTCTTCGGTATGCCACCAGGTATGCGACGCTGGCAGCGCCAAGACGAAGGGAATGTGTTGACGGATCAGGTGGGTCTGGAAGACCTCGTTGCGCCCGTACAAGCTATCCGCGACCACTGCCCGATACGGCCAATCGGACCGGACAGCATCAATCAGGTCAATGGCAAGTTGGGGCTTCGTTTTGAACGCGGGATCATTGGTCTTGCGTTCAAAATGGTGGGCCGGTGTGTATGGCACGAATTTGAGAGGAACATATGCTTTGGGTGTGTCGTACAGCACATGGACGGTGACGATGCCCGAGTCGACCTTGCCTAAACTTCCCAAGTACTGTCGACCCACATGCGCGGTGTGTGTGCCGTACTTCCGGTCGCCTGTCTCGTCAATCACAAGCACCGCCCCGTGTGACGGGGCAGTGCTTGTCAGCGTTCGCAGCACGGCCAGCCGCATGTCATTCAAGTCCTCCGGATCCCAAGTGCTTTCAGACAAGAACCACTGAACACGCTGTGCGTCTTTATGTCGGCTGCCCGGTTTGCCCGGTTCGGTATTCGCCAGCCCAGTCGCCGTTTTGTGACGCTCCACTCCTAAAAGAAGACCTTGGAGATACGTTCGAAACGTGGCTCGCTGCGTGGGACGCGTGAATGCTAGGTCGAACAGCTGGCAATACTGCTCCAGTGGGTCAGGAATGAGCGGTTGGGTGTCCATTCCCTAGCGTGCCCCCATTCCATGAGTCAACGGAGTACCATGGTACTCCGTTGACTCTGCAACGAAACACCGTCTGGCACAGTGAGGGCAAGGATCGCGAAAAGGAGCTGTAAATACGTGCAGGACGCGTTTTCCCAGAAGTCAACGGAGTACCACTATTGATCTCGACCAAAGTTAGCAACGCTTTTCGGCTTTCACGCGTGGGTATAGAAGTAAAATCTTGCTCTGGGACAGCCCCTTTCTCGTCACGCCGTTGCAGACTTATGCAGAGATCAATAAGAGGTGTAACAACATCAGCCCTACTGTCAGATTAGGGTCCTAGACCTTGAGGTAAACGCAAAAACGGGACTGTTTTTTGCCGTGTTTATCGCGTTTTTGCGTTGCCAACTTGACGTCCAGCTAAGGTATACCTCACCTGGACAGAGGTGAAATACAGGTTTCAGCATCAGCACAAAGTTCATTTCGCAGTTTTCTGCCACTTCTTTTTCGAAGTCAAAGACCTGCTTTGGGCTATCTTGCCAGACATGACCAAGCCCAACTCCACCAGACCCCGCCCCGACGATCTGGGGCGCCGCTACATCCGCCTGGCACACGCTTTGGAAGCCCATCAGCCCGATTTCATCGACGGCTACGGCGGCCCCGCCGAGTTGGCAGACCTCACACTGCGCCCGACCTCTGAACTCCTGAGCGAGGCGCAGGCGCTGCACCATGACGTTCAGAGCGAAACCGACCCCACACGCCGCACCTTCCTGGACCGGCAGGTCAGGGCGATGCACACGCTGGCACGGATGCTGAACGGTGAGGCGCTGCCCTACGCTGAGGAAGTCCGCGGCCTGTACGACATCGACCCGGAGCGGGCCGACCTCGCCGAGCTGGACGCGGCGCTGCGAGAGCTGGATACCGCCCTGCCGGGCCGGGGCAGCCTGGAGGAGCGTGAAGCGGCGGTGCGGTCCAGGGTCACGGTGCCACTGAGCGAACTCATGCGTGTGTCAGAAGCGATCCTGACCGAGTTGCGGCGGCGCACGGCCGACCAGTACGACCTGCCGGATGGTGAAAACTTCAGCTTCGAGCTGGCGACGAACAAGCCCTGGGGCGGTTACAGCCGGCCGCTGGGAAACCTGCGAAGCTCTGTGGCCATCAACACCGATTTACCGGTGATCCTCACCGGATTGCCGGATTTGCTGGCCCACGAGGTCTATCCCGGCCACCATGCCGAGCACGCCATAAAGGAAGCCCGGCTGGTGTGGGAGTTGGGCTGGTTCGAGCACAACATTCAGCTGATCAACGCGCCGGAGGGCGTGATCACTGAGGGTATCGCCATGAACGCACTGGACGCCGTGATGACGCCATACGAGGTGAGCGATTGGCTCACCGGCGACCTGTCGAAAGTGGCGGGGATTGATCCCGATGCCGTGCGAGAAGCACTGCGCCTGGCTCACATCAAGGAACAGTTCAGAGGACTGTCGGGGCACGCCGCGATGATGCTCTACCAGGACGGGGCCAGCCAGCGGGAAGTGCTGGATTTCTTCCGGCATTACAACGCCGCTACCCTGGAGCGGGCACAAAAGAGTCTGGAGTTCATCTCGCAGCCGACGTTCCGGGGGTACATCTTCACCTACAGCGTGGGCCGCAGGCTGGTGCGAGAAGCCATTGAGCGCGGCGCGGTGACGTTCGGGCAACTGCTCAGTGAAGCACTGACGCCAGGAGCGCTGCGGCCCTGAAGAGCGGTTGGAATTCTTGCTTCTGGCGGTGCGCGAAGCACAGCAGCGACAGGCAGCAGGGCCCACGTCGATCTGAAAGTGGCCTACCGTGTCCTGAGTGGGTTTGTCCGGCAGCCGGACGGTCTCTCCACACTGACGCAGATCCCTCTAAGGGTGTTGGACGGTGATTGACGACAAAAGCCAAAGCACAAAATCATCACTTCGGAGGCAAAGAAGAAGGCGACCCGAAGGCCGCCTTGATTTCTTCAATATAGCCGGCTACTCACCCAATGTCAAATTTATGCACCGAGTCTAAGCTGCTAAGCTTTTGTCTGTCCAGCACACGTTTGACCTGAACGGCATTCCAGAATCCACCCTGCCGGGTCTTGAATCCGTGCGCTTCGCGCTGGCCAGCAACCGCCCTCAATCTCAGTCCCTGGCGTCTCAATGAACCCGCATAAGCGGCGACAGTGCGCCTGTCGTGAACAGCCCGCGCCTTCGAGCTTGCTGGCCCTGCTAAACGATGTTCGAGCGTCAGGTTCTCAGGCTTGCCGAGCTTGAGGCCCCGCGCCTTCCTTGCTCCCAGCGCTGCCTTGGTCCGGGCCGAGATCAGCTGAGCTTCCCGCTCGGCGACGGCGGCCATGACATGAATGGTGAAGTTGTCGGCTTCCGGCATATCGACGGCAACAAACCGCACCCCAGACTCCATCAGAGTGGCCACCACGGCGACATTGCGGGCGAGCCGGTCGAGCTGAGCGATCAGCAACACCCCACCGATGCGCCGGGTCTGTTCCAACGCGGTCTCAGGCTGAGGTCTGCGTCTTTTCCGGGTCCCCGTTTCAATCTCGGTGAACTCGAGGGCCAGCGCCAGATCCTTGCCCCGCGCGTCACTGAGCACAGCGGCTTGCTGAGCTTCGAGCCCCAACCCACTCTACCCTTGTTTGACGGTTGAAACTCTGTCATAAGCAACGGCGGGGGTGCTCACCCCTGAATGTTACAGGAGTCAACGGCTCCCGAAATTGCTGTACCACCAGCAAAGATACGTCGCCGACCTTGACGTGGCCCTCTGGCGGTCTCCTCCAGGGGTTATCCCACTGCGCTTCAGATCAATTCATGGCCTCCGGCATACTGTCCTCAACAAGTTGCTTCGAGCCCTCAAACATCCATTCCTCTCGTTGCTGCGCGGCGGCATAGAGCGGCTCATTGAGGACAAAGGCTTCTTTGACCGCGGCGGCCAACCTCGCTGCGGCGGCGGCCCGCTGCTCAGGCCGCAGCACGAGATTGAACTTCTCAGCGTTCCTGTTCTGCCAGGTGCTCGCCTGCAGGGCCAGCATCAAGCTTCCGTCAGGCTGGGAAAAAACTGTGACGCTCCCGTGGAAGCTATTGAGCTCGACGCTCAACGTCCGAACGGACCGAATGAGTCCACCCAGGATTCTGGCGCAGGACACGCTCAGCGCCACGTCCGGGTAGCCTTGGAATCCGACGATCGCCGGGCTCTTGAAGTTCGGCATCTCGTGACGGCCGTACACATCCTTGGACCATGGAATAACGAGCGCCTGCAGTGGTGCGGGAATGTCATCCAAAGGAAGCGTGTACTCACCGGGAACCCGTACAGAATGGCAAGCGTTCACCAGCGGGAGAACAGGCAGCTCACGGCCTCCAGGCAGGTGATCTTTAGGCCACCTGTCTTTGGGCGGTTGACCGGACCAGAGCGGGAGAAAGTAACACGTGCCGTATGTTCGGTAAAAGTAGAAGGACAATTCGGCGGTGGAGAAGAACATCCCATCAATGCTCACGAGCAGGATCAAATCGGCAAAGACCCTGGCTTCTGCCCAGGACAGGGAAAACGAGAAACCGAACATGGGGACGTCGCCTCGAGCGGCATCGAACGTGACGGTCAGTCCCTGCGAGGTCTGAGTCAGCAGCGCGCTGTCACGAGAAGTTCCAATGCGGTTTTCAATCATTCCCCAGGATGGAACTGGAGGGTGAGAAAGTCACGGGCAGCGCTGCAGATGGTCGCACATGAGGGGCAAGATCCAACTCAATCGGAGAGGTAACACAGCCCCGAGCGGACCACGTGCCGGTTCAGGCGGCGGTGGCTGGGCCGAGCAGCAGGTTGTCGAAGAGACCGGTGTCCTGGCACATGAAACCGCCGGGCACACCGGACGAGGCGCGGACGCTGTCGATAAAGTCCACCTTGAGCGCGCCGTCAGTCCGCCATTGAACGCGCCCGGCGGCGAAGTCGATGCGGAAGCGATAGGTCTACCCGAGGGGTCCAGCTCAAGCCCGCTGCGGGGCCGACGAGGTTGGTTTCGCTCCCGGCGACGAAGGAGCTGAGGGTACACGTCGGCGCGCTGCCGCTGATGATGTACAGGCCTGCCGCCGCGCAGGTAAAGCGACCGGCTGTCATGGCTCCGCTGGCCGTGTCGGTGGTGGTATAGCCAGACCATGTGCCAGAGGATAGTCATGCTTTCTTCTCGCATCTGACGCTTCAGGGGGTTAGATCCTGAGTCCCCAGGTCAGTGAAGGTGCTCTCATGCCCCTCCTCAAATCACCCTGAAGGTTGGCAGGCAGCTTGTTTTTCGTCCACTCTCATAAAATCTGTCAGGCGATCAGGCTCGTCAATGGCCAAATTCCAGCGAAGGGCTACGCCCAGACATCACTTGTCGATCAGGACGTATTCAATACCCAGATTGATGCTGGAAAAGCCCTTGCTGGCGTAGACGCTGTAGGACACAGGCTTGGCGGTCTGCCCGGTGTCTGCATCGATCAGATCGACCAACACTTGCGGCACCGTCGAAAGTGTCAGAGACCCAGTCGAAATGCCGTTGCCCGGGTCAGGTGAAAATCGGACGACGATCTTCACGCCGGACGGAAGGGCTTCGAGGAGGCGCACCGTCACTGCACGCTTCGTGGTGCCCACCGTGGCGACCGGACCGACGGTCGTGTAGGACAGGGTAGGCGTGCTGCTGATGCGGGCTTCGCCAAGCGCACTAAACGTCGCCCCGACGTCACCCGCAATGGAGATGGCGTCCGCGGCTGCCTGATTCGTGCTGGCCAGCGTCAACGCCAACAGGCCAGCCAGCAGAGGACACTTGAGCCAACTGATCAGGGACCAAGATGGAATCTGGTGGAGGATCATCACGGTGCTCCTGCAGGATCTTTGACTGGGACGCTGGGGAGGGGAGTGAGCGGCACCATGACTGGCGCCTCGTCCTGCATCTGGATCACGCGGGGCTTGCGCCCGAACCGGAAGGAGAGCTCGGCGGGCCCGGACGCGACACTCACAGTGCCCGGCGTTTCAATGGTCAGGTTCCTGAACTGGCCTGGCGTAGCTGGCGTGATCTCCAGCTGATACATGCTTGTAGGCAGGTCCTCGAAACTCAAACGGCCCGAAGCGTCCGACGTGGCAACGAATCGTCCAAGCGGTCCGTTGAGAGTCACCACAACGCCAGGCAGTTCCAAAGGGGCCTCCGCAGTTTCACCCACGGTATGCACCACGAGTTGGGCGGTGATGGAGGCTGACGGAGTGCAGGTGAGGTTCTGCCGGGCGACCTGCCGGCCACGCACAGAGACCGCCTGCGGCGGGGTGCACCACTGACCCTTGGGTGCACGCACCTGAAGGACGTGGTCGCCCTGTGGAAGCGCAGGAAAGTGGTAGGTGCCCTGCGCGTCGGTCACGGCCAGGAAAGACATCACCTGAACGGTCACTCCAGCGATGCCCTGGCCCCTCCCATCAAGAACGCGCCCTTCGACACCGCCAATGTCGGGACGCGGGTAAAGGGGAATGTTCAAGGGGATCCGCGCGGCCACGCGGAAACTGGTGCTGGACGTCACACCGACGTACTGCGACATGGAGGCGAGCAGGATGGTCCCGTTCGCCAGCGGATGCTCGACCGCTGCACTCAGGCTGAGGCCACGCTGTGAAAAATCTGGCTGGCTGATGCCGACATCAACGCGCGTGCCGGACCCGCCGACCCATCGGCCTTCCAGGCTGGTTCCCACGCGGGTCTTCCCACTCAGCAGGTCAAGGGTCACATCAGTCTTCGAATGCACCGTGACGGTATTGACATTTTTGCCAAAGGTGTATTCGAGGCTCACGCCGTATTTCAGGCTGTTGGTCACCTGAACACCCGCCTTGAACGACTGCTGATTGGTGACGTTCTGCTGCCACTGCCCGCCCTTTAACCGGTAACCCAGGCCCACATCGGCAGTCAGATTGGCTTCCTGGAGGGTCAACTTTTCCGACCACTTCAGGCCGCCGTCCAGACTCAACTGAGTGTTCTGGACCCTGACGGCAAATTCGAGAGTTCTGGCGGGAATGACGTTGCCGGAGGCAAGTTCAACCCCGCCCGACAGGCTCGCACCGACACCAAACGTCTTGATTTGCCCACGGGCGTGCATTTCCATTGACGCGCGGCCCGGCGCAGTGCCGCCGAAGCCTGGAGAACGGTAGGTGGCACTTGCGCCCGCACCGCTCAGCCCCAGAGCGTTGTTTTTCAGGACGGCGTCGGCATCGACTGCCACGGCAACGCCGTCGCCGCGAAGGCCGAGTTCGCCGCGTGCCGTCAGGGTGGGCATCACCGCACGCGCCGCCAGGGTGGCGGTGACGCGGCCACCGACCACATCGACGCCGACGCGTGCGTCGCCCCAACCGTACCGCCGACCCAGTTCCAGGCCCGTGACCGGCTCGCCCTGAACATCACGGCGCAGGCCAACGTACGCACGCACCGTATTGGAGCCCACGGTGCCGGTGCCCAGTTCGCCTTGCAGGGCCAGGGCAGACGGACGCACCGTGAAACTGGAGAATCCCGGTGTGGCGTTGCCCAGGGCAAGGCGTGCGCTCTGGGTCCGCACTTCGGCTTCGAGAGACTGCGGTGTGGCGCGTAGATGGACATTCACGCCAGCGGCAACAGCACCGTCGGCGGAAAACCGGATCTGGGGTCCGCCCGGTCCGGCTTCGACCTGCACTTCGGCTGCGAGGGTCTGCCAGGCGCTTCTCGCGTTCGGCGCGGCTGTCAGGACATCAGCGGAAATGCTGGCCTGGGCCGCTGCTTTCGGCGTGCGGGCACGGACGGTCACGCTGTACTTCGCCAGTCCCGGCGGCACCGGTCCAGTCACCTGCACATTCCTGATCTCGCCGGGAGCGAGGTCCAGCGCGGCGGGGGTCACGCGCGGTTTGCCCTGACCCGCCGCACTGAGGTCCACATGGGTGGGGGCATTTCCGTCGTTGCGCACCTGAAAACTGGCCTCTACCTGTCCACCGGTGACGCTGGAGGCCAGTGCCCGCACATCCACAGCGTCACGCTGAGGCACCCGGACCTCGGCTTGTGCCTTCACGTCGTCTACTGTCACGCCCACGGTGTGGACGCCCGCCTGTGCCGTGCGGGGCACGCGCACCACGATCACTTCTACGGTGTCCTCACCGGGAGCGAGCGTGAGGGTGCGCGGCGCAATCAGCGTCTGCCAGCCTGCGGGCAGGATCAGCTGGAGCTGAACGTCGCGTGGAGCAGCGTCGGTGTTGACCAGCCGCACTGCGAGGCTGGCGGTTTGACGTTCGGTGACGCCCGTGGCGGTGGCGCTCATCTGGACTTGCGCGTGGGCATAAGGCAGCAGCCCCAGCGTGAGCGCCAGGATGAACGTCGCCCGCCGGAGACGCACCTTACTTCACCTCGACCTGGTAGCGTGCTCCGAAGGCGTGCTCCTGATCCTGGTCATCGGCCACGACCACCAGGGTGTACTTGCCGTTGGGAAGGTCGAGCGCGAAGGTGTCGCGCAGGGAAGTGCCCGGGTACAGGCGACGGTCGCGGCTGGTGCTGGTTGCGGCGAGTTTGCCGCCGGCGTCGTAGGCTTCGAGGGTCACCTTGCGGATGATCCAGCGGTCGCCCTCGCCAAACGTGTCGATGTTGAAGGCCAGTTTGCCCTGCGGGTCGCGCTGAAGCTGCGGGTTGGCGAAGCGCACGACTGGCTCTCCACCCGGCAGATCGGTGACCACCTGCACCATGAAACTGACGCGGTTGCGAACGGTGAGGCCGCTGGCTGTGCTGGCTGTAGTGGGCGGCAGTTCCGGAGTGACGTGAATGGCCCCCCAGTACGTGCCACTGACGTTCATGGGCGCGGTGAGGGTGTAGTTGACGGTCAGCTTGGATTTTGCTGGAAGAGTGACGAGCTGGCTGTCGAGGGCGATCCATTTGGCATTCGAGTGGGGCAGCGTACCGGCGGGGTCATAACTGGTCGCACCATCCGCCGCGAAGCGGTAATCCGTCAGACGGATGGTCGCGCTGGCCGGGGCGTCATCCGGGTTGGACAGCGTGAGCGTCCCCTTATAGACACCGCCGGGCGTCAGCTCCATGTGTTGCGTCAGGGCACCATCGAGGCGCACTTCGGCAAGTGCGACTGTATTGAGGGCGAGTGCCGCAAGAACGAACAGGACTTTTTTCATGGTGGGTACCTTCGTGAAAATGCGCCCAACCCTGAGGGCCGGGCGCACTTCATCGCTTGGAGATTACTCGTCGGCAATGGTGTAGGTGACAGTGATGGGCGCGGCCTCGAAGCCTTTGGTGGCCGTGAAGCTGTAGCTGAGCGCCGCAGGAGCCTGCGTGATGAATGGGGTGATGGCACCAACGAGCTTGACGCTGCTGCCCAGAGCCACAGGACCCTGACTAAGGCCATTGGGATCATCGGTGACAGCGGTTGGGGTAAATTCGACGGTGCCGGTCACGCCATCTGGGAGGGGCGTGCTGCTAACGGTGACTTTACGGAGGTTCGTGCCGTGGTCGGCGTTCGTGCTGTAAGCGAGAGTAGCAGAGGTAGAATCAGTCGCAGCCAAGTGCAGAGCAGTGATTTCGACCCCCGCGCTACCGACCACGGCAATCGTATCTAAGATACCGTTATCGATCTGCACGGTGTGGCCCGAGGTCGGGTTGGCGGCGAAAGCGGTGGTGGCGGCGCTGAGGGCCAGGGCAATAAAAGCAACTTTGATTGAACGCATGATGACCTCTGAGAGTCTGAGACTCGTTGGTAAATCGCCCCGAAGGGCGGACGAAAAGCCGGTCGCACCACTCGCTCCCCCTGTGCCAGGTGCCCGATTACAGCACAGGGTTCATCGCTCTCTTCATCAGAGGCTTTCTCTGGACGAAGTAAGGAAAGTATAAAACCAGTTCATCACAGTATTAGCACTTACAAATTTTGCGATCGGGCCTTCATGTTCAGATTAACATTGTAACAGGCAGTACGCTTCACTCAAGAGGCATGCTTGAGGCTTGGCTCCGGGTACTCCTCCGTTGAGGATATTCCGTGTCTCATCTGTCAACCTGGGGTATACCCTAAGTTGACTGTCAGGGAAGAGGGATTTTCGTATCAGATTAGGGTCCGTTTTGGCTTTTTATGACAGAGCTCGACGAAGGTCTAAGACCCTAGAGTGACAGAGTGAGCGGCAAAACCCTCGGCTACGTCCTCATCTCCTCGGTCGACCAGAACATCGAGCGCCAACTCGAAGGGCTCAAGCTCAACAAGACCTTTACCGACAAGGCCAGTGGCAAAGATGCCAAGCGTCCTCAGCTTGTGGCCCTCCTCGATGACGCCCGTGACGGCGACACCGTTCTCGTTCACAGCATGAACCGACTCGCTCGCAATCTGGATGACCTACGGCACATCGTCCAAACCTTGACGCGAAAGGGCGTGCAGGTGCAGTTCCTCAAGGAAGGGCTGACCTTCTCCGGCGAGGACTCGGCCATGAGCCAGCTCCTCCTCAGCGTGATGGGTGCTTTCGCCGAATTCGAGCGGGCGCTGATCCGCGAACGACAACGCGAAGGGATCGCTCTCGCCAAAAAGAAAGGCGTGTACAAAGGCCGGAGGAAAGTTCTCGATGCGGTGCAGGTACAGAACGTACGGGAACGGGTGCAGGCCGGCGAATCGAAATCAGCCCTGGCGCGGGAACTTGGTATCAGCCGTGAAACCCTCTACCGTTACCTCGCTTCAACAGAAGAAGGCGACCCGAAGGCCGCCTCAATTTCCTAAACACTCAAGAATTCCTCAACCTGAACGCCAGAATCAGCAACCTCCATCATCCAGCGTTCCCGCCAAAATCAGCCGAAGCAACCAGAAGCGAGCGTCCCAGAGGTCAGGGCAGGGGTGGTCTGAGGTTCAGACCACCCCTGCCCTGACCTCTGGCGTGCCCCCAGTGAAGGCAACACAACCGTCTCGAACTAAAGTTCTCAGCTACTGAGCTGGCCAAGGTATATTGCCATGAGCCATCCGTTCACAGGGAGTCATTTCGTGACAGAGATGCCTGGATCTTCAGTCAGCCCACACTTGTTCTTCCGAGCCTTTGAACGGTCGGTCATCGGAACCGTGATCACCGACGCGCTTCAGGATGATTACCCAATCATTTACGTCAACCCAGCATTCGAGCGCCTGACTGGCTACGCTCCTGCTGAGGTCCTCGGACGTAACTGCCGTTTCCTGCAAGGCGAGGACAGTGAGCAATCGGGCCTGCAGGAGATCCGGTTGGCCATTGCCCAAGAGCAGGATGTCACGGTGACCCTCCGAAATTACCGGAAAGACGCCACCCTCTTCCATAACGAGGTCACTCTCAGTCCACTTCACGATGAGACCGGGAGAGTGACGCACTTCATCGGGTATCAAAACGACGTCACCGTCCGCGAGGGAGCCGCACTCCAGGCAGCTCAGGCCTATCGGCAGGGTCTCTCGATCTTCGAACGGATTACCGACGGCTTCGTGTCACTGGACCACAATCTGAACTTCACCTACGTCAGCGATGCGGCGGCCCGGCTTTCCGGAAGGCACCCAGCGGACCTGATCGGCCGCAATCTGCTCACCGTGTTACCGGAGCTGATTGACTCAGAAGTGATTCAGGCGGTGATCAGCGCCAGAGGCGCTGGCACACCCTTGAGCGCCGTCAGCTACGTGTTCGACAAGTGGGTGGACATCACGGCCTACCCGGCAGAGGATGGGATCTCGGTGTTTACCCGAGACATCACCCAACGTCATCAAATCGAAGAGCAGCTCCGGAGCAGCGAAGAGCGCTTCACCAGGATCTTCCAGGCCTGTCCGATCGGGATCATCATTTCCCGAGTCAGGGACCAGCACTATATCGACGCCAATCCTGAGTTCTTCCGCCAGAGCGGCTACACCCGGGAAGAGGTCATCGGACGCACGCCACTTGAGCTGAGCATCTGGGCCGATCCACTGGAGTTTGAGAAAGTCGGGCGTCTCTTTCAGCAGCACGGAGAGGTCCACAATCACGAGGCTCAGTTTCGCCTGAAGTCCGGTCTGGTCGCCGACGCCGTGATCTCGATCGTTCCGGTGGTGCTCGGCGAGCAGGCCTGTGTGGTCACACTTGTCCGCGACATCACTCTGGAGAAGCAGGCCAGGCAACGGCTCGAGTCGAGTGAAGCGCGCTACCGGCAGGTCGCCGCAGAGCTCCAACGCACACTCGACTTGTCACTGGACCTGATCACCTCCATCGACACCATGGGCCACTTTGTCACGATGAGTGCCGCCTGTCGGCAGATCCTTGGCTACGCTCCTGAAGAGCTCATCGGCCGTTCTTCGCTCGACTTTGTGTACCCGGATGACCGAGCCAGAACGTTGCAGGAAGGTCTGAGCATCGTCAGGAACCACCGCGGTACACCGATATTCCAGAACCGCTACCTGCGGAAGGACGGGACCGTGGTGTGGCTGGAATGGGCTGCGGTTGTGCTCCCGGATGAAGCGCTGACATATTGCGTGGCGCGGGATATTACCCAGCGCCGGGCAGCGGAAGAGGATCAGGCGTTTCTGGCCGCCATCGTGCAGACGAGTCAGGACGCCGTTCTCGGGGTAAGGCTCGACGGTGCCATCCGCTCATGGAATGCCGGTGCCGAACGGCTGTATGGCTACAGTACTGTGGAAGCCGTGGGGCAACCGACGACGCTGATCGTTCCGCCAGAGCTTCACGCCGAGGAAGCCGTCCTGCTGGACCGTGCCGGTCAGGGCGAGTGGCCGAGTCCCTTTGAAACGGTCCGTGTGGCCAGGGATGGCCGCCACATCCCGGTGTTCATGTCGGTGTCTCCCATTTTCGATGCGGCTGGTCAGGTCATCGGGGTCTCCAAGATTGCGCAGGATATTTCCGAACGAAAGGCCACTCAGGCAGAGATTCAGGGCCTGAATCGGGAACTTGAGCAGCAACTCCGTCACCTGACTGGCCTGCGGGAAATCGATCAGATGATCACCTCCAGCCAGGACCTGTCCCTCACGCTGGACAGGATCCTGAACCATGTTGAGCAACAACTCGGTGCGGATGCGGTGGCGCTCCTTTTGCTTGACCAACACACCCTGAGTCTCGAGTATGTCGGCACGCGTGGATTTACCAAGCCGCTCCAGGACTCGATCTTGAGACTCGGCACTGGCCCAGCGGGGCAGGTGGCGCTCAACCGTCAACCGCTGAGTCTTCCGGATCTCTCGGCCGCCTCACTTTCACCGACCTGGTGGGCGCACCTCAACCAGGCAGGACTGATGGCCTACTACGGCGCGCCGCTCCTGGCCAAGGGGAAGGTGCTGGGCGTGATCGAGGTGATGCACCGGGAACCGTTCGATCCTTCAAGGGGATGGTTGGAAACGTTCGGGATGCTGACCGGTCAGGCCGCCATCGCCATCGACAATGCCCACCTGTTTCGCGACCTTGAACAGCGCAACCTGGATCTGCGATTGGCCTACGACGAGACGATCGAAGGGTGGGCGCGGGCACTGGACTTACGGGATAAGGAAACCGAGGGCCATTCTCGGCGGGTCACGGATATGACGGTCAAGCTCTGCCGGGCCTTGGCTCTCCCTGCCGCAGCTCTGGTCGAGGTGCGACGGGGAGCACTCCTGCACGACATTGGCAAGATGGGGATTCCGGACACGGTGCTGCTCAAACCCGGGAAGCTCACGGACGACGAGTGGGTGCTGATGAAACGGCACCCGGAGTATGCGGTACGTCTGCTCTCTCCAATCAAGTTTCTGCGCCCCGCCCTGGACATCCCGCAGTACCACCATGAGAAGTGGGATGGCAGCGGCTATCCCCTGGGATTGGCAGGTGAGGCTATCCCCTTGACGGCGAGAGCGTTTGCGGTGGTCGATGTCTACGACGCGTTGACCAGCGATCGGCCGTATCGAAAGGCCTGGAGCAGAGAACGGGCGATCGAGCACATCCAGAGCGGTGCCGGTACCCACTTCGATCCAGCGGTGGTTCGCCTGTTCGTGCAGCTGCTTGAGCAGCGCGCGCCGTGAAACTTCTGCAGTCTCCAGGCAAGCGTGTGCACCAACAGACCAGTGTCAAAGCGCAGCTCCAGGCCGCCTTGCGCCGCGCCGCCGCCGAGGAACGAGCGGCGGTGGCCGAGGAGCGTGCAGCGGACGCAGAGTACCTCGCCAACCTCACGCTTGAGCTTGATGTCACCGGGGATTCGCGCCTCAGACGAAAAGTGTACTATTGACGGACTCCTGAAAGGATCCAATAAGTTGGGCGGAATGCGGAATGTAATTGGCAGTGTTTACCTTGTGGTGAACGCCACTCCCGGCACTTCAGTTCAGCCCTACCTTCCCTTCTGAAAAGAAGCGATGCGCTCACCCCAGCGCCCGACCAGCCTCGGTCTGCTCGGGCCAGCAAATCCTCGGCAAGTCCGTCCGCCGTGCCTCCACGTTTGTGGAGCGCTATGCCTGAGCTGTAACACCACTCATAGGCGGCTTCCGCTGACTCAAGGGCAGCTTCACCTGCTAGTGGGTCACTTGCCACGGGTGTACCTTTTGAGCATGCCCCGCATTCAGAAGAATCCGCTGCGTGCTCTGACTAAGGAGGAACGCGCCACGTTGGAGCGGTTGAGCCGGTCACATCACACCGCTGCGATCATCGTGAGTCGGGCGAAGACGTTACTCGCCGTTTCAACTGGGGTGCCTTATACCGAAGCGGCTCGGCGGTGTGGGCGTCGATCGGGGCAAGGGGTCGCACAGTTGGTCTCCCGCTTCAATCAACATGGAGTGAACGCACTCGAAACACGTCCAGGTGGGCGTCCTCCTGTGGTCTACGGTTCCGCTGAGCGGAACCGCATCTTAGACACCGCGCGTCGTACACCCGATCGAGAACAGGACGGAACCGCGACTTGGTCGCTGTCCACCTTACAGAGGATGCTCCGACGTGAACCTGGGTTCGAACGACTGAGTACTTTTACCATTCTGTCGGTCTTACACGATGCAGGCCTGACGTGGCAGCGGAACCGAACCTGGTGTGAAACGGGCACCGCCAAACGAGTCCGGAAAGCAGGGGTCGTCGTGGTTCGTGATCCCGATGCTGAGGCGAAAAAAAACTGATTCAGCGCGCGTATCTTGAACCTGGTGGCTTGGCGGTGTGGGTTGAGGATGAAGCCGGACCCTATCAGGCCATTGCTCATCCTGGGAGCACCTGGCAACCCCAAGGCCAACCCACGCGCCTGCCACACGAGTATGTCCGCGGAGGAACGGCCAAGTTGTTGATCCTCTTTCACCCGGCCAGCGGTCACGTCCGGGTTCGTGGGGTCACGAGCGGCACGAATGCCGTGCTGCATCCATGGTTGCAGCAGACCCTCTTCGAAGTGTTGGACACTCTGCCGGTGGCAACACCGTTGCCACCGGCAGAAAATCGAGCGATCTGGGAGCACTGGCAGGAAGGACTCAGCGTGAAATGGACGTTGCGGGAGACGTTGCCACCGCTGCGGATGTTGCTGGTGCTGGACAATTTGAGTAGGCACAAGACGCTGAAACTGGTGCATTGGTTGATGGAGCAGGGCATGATGCCGCTCTATACGCCTGTTGCAGGCAGTTGGTTGAATATGGCGGAGTCTATTCAACGCATCCTGGTTCGCCGTGCTTTGGCCGGGCAATGCCCCACAAGTGCGGCACAAATCATCGAGTGGTTGGAAGCCACAGCACGAGGATGGAATACCCACCCAACCTCCTTTGTTTGGGGCGGAAAAAGAAAGGCTCGCCGTCAGCGAGCCTTTGCACGAAGACACCCTTTGGGTGGCTCTGGTGCCCACACCCTTCAAGTGCTTCAGTGAAAAACTACGTCCGTAGCAAGTGACCCACTAGTTCTGTCACAAAAAGCCAAAACCGACCCTAAACTGACACGAAAGGACCACTTCGTTGACAATCATCTTGAGGTATACCCCAACTGGACAGAACTGGGGATCGTACAGGATGCGAAGGAACGGCGCATGGTGTTCTACGGTGAATTGCATAGTTCATAACGCGCGCATCAGGTCATGGTCTTGGGGAGGGTGAAGCCGAAGGTGGCGCCCTGATCGACCTGACCTTGGGCGGTCATCAGGCCGCCGTGGCGGGCAATAATCCGCCGGGCGTTGGCCAGGCTCACGCCAGCACCCTCAAAGTCTTCCTGGCGGTGCAGGTGCTGGAACATCGTGAACAGCTTGTCCTGATAGCGCGGATCGAAGCCAACCCCGTTGTCGCGCACGAACACCGCCCAGTTCTGCCCCTGGTCCTCGGCCCACACCTCGATCAACGTTTCCTTGCGGGGGCGGGTGTACTTCACCGCATTGTCCAGCAGAGCTGCCAGTACCTGGCGCAGTAACCCGGCGTCTCCCATGACGGTCGGCAAGGAGGCAACCTGCCAGCTGAACTGCCTCCCCGGTTCGGCTGCCGCGACTTCTTTCCGGGCCGCGTCCAGCAATCTCTCGAGCTCGACGGGTTCGGCATGAAACGGCTGGCGGGAGGTGCGGGAGAGTTCGAGCATGCCGTCAATCAGCAGACTCAGATGCTGGGCGGCCTCGTCCACGATGCCGAAGTAACGCGTGACCTTCTCACTGAAGGGCTCAGGTACAGCTTGGCGCAGCAAGCTGCCGAAGCTGATGATGTGCCGCACCGGCGTACGCAAGTCATGTGAAACCGAGTAGGTAAACGCCTCAAGTTCCTCGTTCGATGCCTTCAGGGCTTTGGTCTGCGCAGCGAGCACGTCCCGCTGTGCCTTGAGTTGCTGGGCCTGCTCCGCCCGCTCTAGAGCCAGCTCAAGACTGTGAGAGGTTGCCTGAAGCACCGCCCGGTCGGCGGCGCTCCAGGTGTGCTGGTCAAACAGCGCCACATTGAAGACGCCCACCACCGATCCGCTGACGGCCACTGGCAAGGTCGCGATGGTGAGTAATTTGCCAGCCAGAGAGGGATCGAGGTCATCGGTGGGATCGAATGTCTCTCGAAAGAACGGCGTTCCAGTCTGGTAAGGCCGGTCGAGGACCGGGGTCTGGCCGACGGGTCGCCCCTCCTCGACGACCAGCAGCAACTCGGGCGGTGCGACCTCACCGACCTGAAGGGCAAGGTGCCAGGTCGAGCCGTTCAACTGCCAGTAGGTGCTGTAGCCCGGTGGCAGCAGTGAAGCGATCACCTGCAGGGCACGTTCGACCAGAGCCAGTGGCTCACCTGAGATCACCAGATCACGGGTCAATTCGGCGAAACGCTCCAGCGCCTGGGTGCGGCCCTGGAGCTCGATGTTCTGCTCCTTGAGCTGCCGGGCCGTTTCAGTGCGCTCGATGGCCAGTTCCAGGCTGCGGCCCACGGACCGGAAGACGGCTTGCTCCTGGCTCGACCAGCGCGGTGTCCGTTTCAACCCGATCCCGAACATCGCCCGCGGCGCACCGCCTACAAACACCGGGTAGGTGCCGATGGTGTGGTAGACCTCGGCTTGCTCAAGCCCGGCTTCCCGAGAGTCCCAGCCGTCCACGAACACGGGGAGGGCGGTGCGCAGCGGTTCCTGGAAGACGGGTACCGCTCTGGGCACGCCCGCTTGGAGAAGCACCAACGTCTCGAGATCGGCGTTGAGGTCGTCACTGTGGACCTTCAGCTTCCAGCGCTCATCTTCAAGGGCGTAGTAGCCGGTGCTGCACTTGGGGAACAGCACACCCAGGACGTCAACCGCTCGCTGAGCCAGGACCAGGACCTCGGTCTCGGTACCGGCTTCCTCAGTGAACTGGACGAACGCCTCGAGGGCCGCCGTCCGCTCCCGGACCTGCTGCTCGAGGGTGCTCGAAAGCAACGCCCGGCCGAGCGCCACGGCGCACTGATTGGAGAGGATGGTCAGGAAGCGGCGTTCGGCGGGGGGAAAGTCGTGTGGCTCATTGAAGTCCAGCACGATGACGCCGAGGGGTCGGCCCTCAAGGAACATCGGCAGCGCCGCGTTGGCGATGGCGGCCAGGACCCCCGTGCGGCTCTCGAGATCCGGATAGGCGGTCTTTAAGGCACCGGCGTGCTCGAAGTAGAGTGCCACCTGCATCCGGAGGATGTCGGCGATCAGCTGGTTGTCTTCGATCGAGCCTTCCTGCCAGAGGGTGCGGGTGAGGTCTTCGTAACCCTGGCTGCCGGCGATCTTCATCTGCTGATCGTCCTGCTCGACGAGCAGGACGATCCCGGCGACGGCCCCGAGGGCCTGCACAGCGGGGGTCAGGATGATCTCGATGACTTCCCGCTGCGTGGTGGCGGCGGCAAGTGCTCCGGTGATCTCCTGCAGGTCCTCTGCCAGGGAAGGAAAGGGCTCGGAGTCGGCACCGAACAACGAAGTCATGACTCAAGGTAGCGCCTGTGAAATTGGGGGACTGTTGTCGGACTCTTAGGGCCGTGCAGAAACGCTCAGCTCTGGTCGTATCGCCTCAGCAGCGCCCAGACACGCCCGCGCTACTGTCTGAGAGCGGCCTGATGCTCCTGTTTTTGGAGGTACATGCGCTGATCGCTGAGCCGCAGCAGCGTCTCCGGATCGTTTCCGTCCTCTGGGAAAGTGGCGACTCCGGTACTCGCATCCGCATGGTCGAACCCGTTGTTCCTCAGCCACTTCAAGGCCGTCTGGACACGCGCCAGTGCCCCACCTACCGCCGGGCCTGCTGGAGCCGGATGATGCACCAGCACCATGAACTCGTCACCTCCGACCCGGAACAGCGCGTCCTCGCCCCGGAAGGACAGCTGGAGCGCCCTGGCAAAACCGACCAGCAACGCGTCGCCCCGCTGGTGCCCCTCGCGGTCGTTCAAGGCTTTGAGTCCGTCGAGGTCCAGCGAGATCACGCTCAGTCCCGATCCCGTCTCGCGGGCTTGGGTGAGACCCAGCTCCAGGGCCGCTTCAAAGGCGCGGCGGTTGCTGAGCCGAGTGAGCGGATCGGTCAGGGCCGCTTCATGCAGACGCTCCATGGCGTGCTGGCGTTCGTAGGACAACCGGACGCTCTGGGCGGCGGTCAGGATCAGCTCCCGGTCGTTGGTGGACCAGGGCGTGGCGTTCCCGACCCGGGCGATAATCAGCGCCAGACCATGCAAGAGATCGCCCGTCGTGAGCGGAACGAACGCCAGGGCCTGGATGCCCTCGTCGACGAGGGTGCCTATCTGCATCGCGCTGTCCTGATACCGATCAACGAACAGCACCTCGTGCTGCCGAAGGCTTTGCCAGGCCAGAGTTCGGGACCTTGGGAGGCCTTGTTGCACAAGGCCAGCGAGGACGTCCGACACGGCTGCACTTTTGAACAGCAGCCGGTGGCTCATGAACTCTCCGTCTACTTGGGCGAGGACGGCGAGGTCAAGCCGGGCTGGACCGGCCATGATCCCGGCGGCCTGCTGGGCCGTGTCGTACAGACCTAGCGGCGTCTCGGTGAGCCGGGCGACCTGTGCCAGTGCCTGCGAGAACTTCACCGCCTGGTCCAGTTCCAGAACGTGCTGGGCCCGCCGGACAGCGTGCCCCAGGGTCATGGCTGTGGCTTCCAGCAACGTCCGCTCCCTGGCGGTCCAGGGCCTGGGTGTCCCAAAGCGGAACGCGGTCAGGATCCCCATCTCTCCATCCAGCTGACCGAACGGCAGGTGGGCCACGGCGCTCAAGCCCGCCTGCAGCATGATCGGTGACGTCGTCGGGCTGCTCGGATAGTCGTCGACGAACAGCGCTTCGCCGGACTCGATGCGCTCCCAGAGGACACCGCCCTCAGCACGGTGAAAGCGCTGGTGACGGAACACCTCGAACTGGGGCGGTCCCTGGCCGTGGAGGACCACCACCTGAACGCTCTGGAAGGCCGTGCCGAAGCTGATACAGATCTGGTCGGCACGGCTGAGCTGTTGAAGGCGTCCGGCGACTCGCTCACTGATCAGGCGGGGATCTTCAGTGACGTCAAGCTCGCGGCTCAGGGTGAGCAGGTACTCCGCATCATCCGCGCGGCCCAAGGCCGCCCGGAGCTGTGCCCTGACCCCGGTCTGCTTCTGAACCGTGCGGCCCGCAGACCGCAGCTTCACAGTGCGCCCTGCTCAAGCATCTGAACGAAGCTCTGCACCACCACCGGATCGAAGTGGGTGCCCGCACTGTTCTGGATGTGCTCCAGTGCCCGCTCCCTGCTCCAGGCCTTCCGGTAGGGTCGGTCGCTGGTCAGCGCGTCGTAGACGTCGACCACCGCGAACGCTCTGGCGACCAGGGGGATGGCCTCGCCCGAGAGACCGAGCGGGTAGCCGCTGCCATCCCACTTCTCGTGATGGTGGTGCGGGATGTCCAGCGCCGGGCGCAGGAACTTGATCGGGGAGAGCAGGTCCACTGCATAGCTGGGGTGCCTTCTCATCTGCGCCCACTCCTCGTCGGTGAGTGGCCCCGGTTTGAGCAGCACCGCATCGGGCATCCCCATCTTGCCGATGTCGTGCAGCAGTGCGCCTCGGCGCACATTCACCAGCTGCTCCAATGGGATCGCCAACTGCCGACACAGCGCTACCGCCATCCCGGTGACCCGTCTGGAGTGCCCTTCGGTCTCCTTATCCCGCAGGTCTAGTGCCTGCGCCCAGCCCTCGATGGTCTCGTCGTAGGCTAGCCGCAGCTCCAGGTTCTTGTGCTTCAGTTCCGCGAAGAGCTGAGCATTGTCGACCGCGATGGCTGCCTGAGCGGTCAGCATCTCGAAGGTCTCCAGCCACGCTGCCGATTGATGGAACGGTTCCCGGTGCAGCACCTCAATCACACCCAGGACCTCGCCCTTGATCACCAGCGGCGCGCCGTAGTAGGCCATCAGCCGCTCCCTGTTCAGCACTTCACGCCAGGCCGCTGGGACGTTAGGATCTTTCACGTCCGACACGCTGAGCGGGTGACGGTTCAGCGCGACCTGACCAGCCAGTCCTGCACCAAGCTTCACGGTAGTGCCCTGCAGAACAGTGGCGCCGAACCCGCGGGTGCCGGCGTACTTGAGGCTCAGGCTGTGTGGGTCGAGGAGCAGCAACGTGACCGCGTCAGCTCCGAGCTGCTGCGCGACGTTGTCCAGGATCATGCCCAGGGTCACCGAGAGGTCCTGGCTCGAAGCGATGGCCTGATCGATCTTTCGCAGCCCGGTGACGTGGCGCAGTTGCGCCTCAAGGTGCTGGTTGAGGGTGCGAACCTGGCGTTCGGCCGCCTGCAGCGCGGTGATGTCATAGGTGATCCTGGCCACGCCG
Source organism: Deinococcus alpinitundrae (assembly GCF_009982895.1). GTDB lineage: Bacteria > Deinococcota > Deinococci > Deinococcales > Deinococcaceae > Deinococcus > Deinococcus alpinitundrae. Next base: position 28,537 of record NZ_WXZL01000022.1, read on the forward strand.
ATCACCTTACCGGCCGCGTCCAGCACCGCCGAGACGGTGAGGATCACCGGAACCCGGCAGCCATCTTTAGCGACGCGGACTGACTCAAAGGCTTCGATCCGCTCGCCTCGCACGACCCTGTTGAAGGCCTCGACACTCTCGGCATGTCGTTCAGGTGGGATGATCAGGGTGATGGGCTGCCCGACAGCTTCAGCCGCCGTGTAGCCGTACAGCCGTTCGGCCCCGCCGTTCCACGAGCGGATGGTGTCGGTCAGGTCCACGCCGACAATGGCGTTATAGCTGGCCTCAACGATGGCCGCCAGGAACGCCTGATCTTCTTCGGCCGCTTTGCGCTGGGTCACGTCGCGCGCGACACAGTACATCAACGGGTCGTCAGACAGACTCACGGCCGCCCACTCCAACCACACCACGCTCCCGTTCTTGTGGAGGTAGCGGTTCTGGAAGCTGGTCGTGGCTTGCCCTGCGGTGATGCTGGCATCTTCCTGAGTGGTGATGGCTCGGTCATCCGGATGGACGAAGTCGAGGTACGTGCGGCCGATCAGCTCTTCAGGGGTGTAGCCGAGGATCTGCTGGCAGGCCGCGCTCATCGTGACGAATCGCCCCTCGGCGTCGATCGAGTTGATCAGGTCGAGGGATAAGTCAAGCGTGCGTTGCAGCTCGGTGGCGGTCTGGCGGTGGCGCGCCTCGCTTTCCGCCAGGACCCGCTGTGACTGCTTCTCCGAGGTGATGTCACGAGCGAGGGTCACCACGCACACCTCTGCACCGATCGTCACCGGGACGACCGAGACGACCATGTCAGCCACCACTCCAGACTTCAGGCGGAAGTGCACCTCGCGGTTGAGAAACTTTCCCTGCTCCTGAAGCGTTCGCTCAGCGTCTTCCCGTTCCAATGGATCGGTCCAGAAGCCCAGATCAAGCGCGGTGCGCCCGATCACCTCCTCACGGCGGTAGCCGCTCTGCAGCAGAAACTCGGGGTTGACGTCGAGGTACTGGCCACTCCGGAGGTGGGAGACGACGATGGCGATTGGGGAAGCCTCAAAAACCCTGGAGAAGCGCTCCTCGCTCGCCCGCTGCTCTGCCTGGGCTTCCTCGCGGGCAGTGACGTCGTTCTGGAAGCCCAGGTAGTGCGTCAGGGTGCCGGACGCGTCGTGGACGGGACTGAGGGTCAGCTCGTTGTAGAACAGCGTGCCGTCCTTGCGGTAGTTGCGCAGAGTGACGGTCGTACTGCGCTCCTGGGCCATCGCTTGCCGGATCTTCTGTAAACCAGGTTGGTCGCGGTCCTGGCCATGCATGAAGCGGGAGTTGCGCCCCAGGACCTCATCAGCCGCGTAGCCATTGAGTGCTTCGAAGGCCGGGTTGACGTAGACGATCGGGTGATCGTGCTGACGGGAGTCAGTGATAATGACCCCGACCGTACACGCGGCGAGGGCCTGACTCAGGAGCTCGGGGTCTGGTACAGGCGTGAGCCTGGGGGTCATGGCAGCCTCCTCGATGGCCTCTCCAGCGTAGTGCAGGGTAAGTCACTTGTAACTCTCGTGAGGGTTGTGTTGCCTTAACTTGCCCCACGGCAAATGGAAGGCAGGGGTGGACTGAGCTTCAGTCCACCCCTGCCGCGACGGTTGCCTACGTCTGGAACGCTCGTTTCTGATGGCTTCTTCTCACAGCGGCGTAAACACTGGTGCGGGAATAATGGTGGAGATTGGTCATCTGAGTGTGCAAACTCAGGAATTCTTGAGCGCGTTTTCGTCGTCTGAATCCCTGCTGACTTCACTCTTGTTGCCGTGTGGATCGATGTTCCTGCTCAATCAGATTGTTACAGCGGGTCTTGGAGATCACGTGATGGTGATCGACCTCAGCGAGGCTCGGGATCTCCCGGATGGCCGACCCGTCGCTGCGCAGTTGATCGGTGTGAATGACCTCTGGGACGTCATATTCACCGAGTAGCCTCGTCAGGAAGGTCTTTGCAGCTTCGGTGTTGCGATGCTGCTGAAGGAGAATATCGAGCACGAACCCGTACTCATCCACAGCCCTCCAGAGCCAGTGTCGAACCCCATCCACCGTCGTACACACCTCGTCCAGATGCCACCGGGAACCCCGGCGGGGTTCCCGGTGGCGCAAGTCTTCCGCGAACAGAGGTCCGAATTTGATGCACCATTCGCGGAGGGTCTCGTGGCTGACCTCAACGCCGCGCTGGTGCAGCAATTCCTGGACGTCTCTGTAACTGAGGGGAAGCCCAGACAGCGTACTGGATGATCGTCATCGAAAAACGGTGGCGGTAGGGTTTCGGGTCAGTCACGGCGGGTCAGCCTATCCCAATCCATTTAAGGCAACACAATCTCTTCATTGCATCTCATGGCGCGATTTTCACAGCCTGCAACTACCTGCAACGCGACATAACCTGCCACCCTCAGAACATGCTCTAATGAATTACCATGAAATGGAAAAACTGTTCAAGATTTTGTTATTTTTAAGCATTCCTACATTTATTATATCAAGTTTGGTAGCACTTTTTTCTTGCAGCTCGTATTGGCAAGGTTCCGCAGATATGGCTAATGAAATTGCTTGTAACGTGAGTTTGGCTGGAGTAGGGATTTCGGTCATTATCTTTCTTGTTTCATTGATGGCTGTGATAGACAATCTATTTACTAAAGGCCCTCCGTGACTACTCAGGGCGAAAATCGGCTTTGTGCTGAGTAGTCATCCTGAAAAATCCTGAAGTTGAGATGCTGCCAGATTCTGACGGCCCGCTGCTAACAGATGCTAAGCCCACAGCTCGGCACGCTGGCAGGTTGTGGTAAGCAGTCACCACCCGGCCCCAAATACCCCCAAATGGCCCAAAACGCTATGCCCGGCACATAATCAGGCCTAAAACGGCCGTAAATCTGGCTCGGACACGGATATAACTCGGCAGCGTAGATACCCGAACACGCTGAACGCTGTCCTGCACGCATCTCTCAAAGTGTATGTTCCATTCTTTCTGTTAGAAAACCTAAGATCTGCCAGGTTTAATCTGTAAGGCGAAAGTTACCATATGTAAAGGCATCTTCGAAGCACCCGCCGCTGCTCACCAGACGTCTTATGCGCCCGTTCTGGTACTTTAAACTGGAAAACTTGGTGTAATGTTGGTCATGCGCCTGCTGCTACTCTCGATACTTGCTGTCCTGTCCTTAAGTGCTTGCGGGGTTCTTCCAAGCCCCCTTGCCACCTCTAACAAGTCCGCTTCAACACTGAAGTCGGCTGCAAGCGCTTTAGTCATCAATGGGAAGACGCTCAGTCTCAAAGTTTCAGCTTGGACAAGTAACGGTGTAGGCATAAACCCCAATCCGTTTATCGTGCTTGTTAATGTAGAGAGTAGTGACGGTGCTGTACCAGCAGACATCATCCCGAAAAGGCTTTATATCATCAAGGGAGAGCAGGTGTGGGAGACAGGGTTTACCAATGAAAACCGTGGCCCTTATGCACCCCTCTCTGAGAAAGTCGCTCGTACATCCAATCGTTTCCCTGATGGTACAACTCTGAATTTCGCCGTTGATCTAGCGACACCGCAAGGCAAACAACTTCTGAGGGCAGCACGCGATCAAGTGATTACTTCACCTCAGTAGCAACAAATGATGATTCAATGAATTTATTAAGACATGACATCTCCTTAACAGGTCTCTTGCTACTGTTGGTAGGTCGTAATAGTAATCCGGGCAATCCCGTAGGGGCAACCCTAACGAAGGCGAAAACTGCTGAGAGTGCTTTGAGGAGAATTATCGAAGGTCAATGGCACAGATTCCTAGATCAAATCATTAAATTTGCAGAAAAGACTGGATTGGATGAAAGAATTATCGATCAGATTAAGGCTACTCAGACTGAGACACAATTCTCTAAAGCGGTAAAGGTGATGGGAGAGGCCATATCTCCTATATTGAAAATCAATGGACATAATCCCATTTCCCTAATGTACGCTGCTCTTAGTGAGGGAGTACACGATAAGTCTGATCAGGAATGTTTAGAGCTTGCTGTTGATGTACGTACTGTTATTTATAAATTGGCAGAAAGGCTTAATTTGGCCTTGCAAGAGCATGACGAACTTGATGCCGCCGTGAAAAGACTAGCCGCTAGAAATTCTAAAAATTAAAGTTATCAATCAAAAGCATGGGTGCGGAAGATAGTTACAAGTTAAAAAGAATAGGCGCGAAAAAAGTTGATATCCATACTTCCCCACAGATCTGACTTCCAAGACTCCATCTTCGTGGAGGGTGGAAGCGGTGTTCCTCAATATAGTTCACCCCAGCTTGATCCAGTTGCCGCGCCAGCACGGTGCTGATACTCTCCTCGACCTCGGCTTGCTTCAACGCAGGCAACAGATCAGGCACCCGCGCCGCAAAGTGGGGGTGCTTTGCAATGTAGCCGCGGATCAGTTTGCTGTTTCTCAGACCCGAGCCTCCACCATGCCGTACGCCGCTCGATCTACACTGCGCTGCACGATTGATTTTTGATTTCACCTTGACCAGGGGCGCGTCTTCTCTAATGGCACGCCACACGCGAGGAGTGAAGCATTCAAGCATCCCTGGCCTGCTCACCCTCGGGTCAAGAGCACGCTGCCCGTCTTGAGACGCGGTGACGCAGCGGTTACGGCCCGATTTCTAAGCTCAGTGCAGGAGGAACAACCCATGCACAACGCCCTGTCTCAATCCACCCAAGGCTTTCAACTCGTCTTCCAGGTGCAGCCATGAACGCCCACCAGGTTCAGCTGGTGCAGCATTCCTTCGCGCAGGTGCAGCCGATTGCCGAAATCGCCAGCGACCTGTTCTATGCCCGGTTGTTCGAGCTCGATCCTGCCCTCAAACCGCTCTTTCGGGGGAACATGCAGGCGCAGGGCCACAAGTTGATGATGATGCTGGGCGTGGCGGTGGCCAATCTCAACAAGCCCGAAGTGGTCATGCCGGCCCTGCAGCGGCTCGGTGAACGCCACGCGGGGTACGGGGTAACCGAGGCGCACTACGCCACGGTGGGCGAGGCGTTGCTGTGGACGCTGCAGGAAGGGTTGGGCGAGGCGTTCACGGCAGAAGTCCGGCTGGCCTGGGAAGCGGTGTACGGGCTTGTCGCTGAGACGATGCAGCAAGCTGCCCGGCGTATGACTGCACTGACCGAATCTCCGATTCGCAGTTCCCTGAGCTGAGGCGAGCGTAATGTCAAAGCGGCACACCTGAGATCGGGTGTGCCGCTCTTCTGCTTGAGGAAACCGGAATCAATTTCCGCCAATCAGCATGTTGACCCGGTCGCCGACAAAGAACAGCTCCACGACCATGAACGAGTGATTCTTGCCCTCAAAGTAAATTTCGGCACCCTTGAACACCGCATCGGTGCTGCCGATCTTCCTGTCGGTATTGTGGTAGCCCAGCTGGGTGAACAAGCTGCTGAGGTCCTGCTCGACGGCGGCAGGGGTACTCCACATCTCGGCCCAGCGCAGCAGTTTGCGGCCCTTACCAGGGTGTTTTTGCCACTGTTGCCAGGCGTAGCCGCATTCACGCACCAGCGATTTGGGCACGGCCACACGCCCATTGAACATCTTGTGTGGATCGGCGGCGCAGGCCCGTGCCCCCGATACGCCCAGGAGCATGACCAACAGACCAAGTACCTTCACAGCATTCTCCTTGAATTCTGAATAGAAAGATAACCCTACTCAACGAGGAAAGGGTAGGGTTATCCTGGTAAAAGAGGTCTCAGGGCGTAAAATCAGGGATATTCATAAGTCACAAGAATATGAGGACGTTTGTTGACATCTTTATTTCCTTGATAAGTGATTTCAGTTGTGCGGTTGCTGAAATTTTGACTCGATAGGAAACTATCGAATTCACGCTGGATTCGCCATTGTGACATCCCGCTCGATATACCTGGGTTCTTGAGGTTATAAGTAAACGGCACCGTGATGTCGAGTGTGTGGTAACCGATAGCGGGGCCGGGCACCTGATAAATATGCTTCAGGCCTTGCCCTGAATTTGCCGGGAGGGCATCCCACAATTTACCCGAGTCGAAGATAAATGGAGTGGCAATGTTGACCGCATCCAGATCACCCAGAAGTTCAGGGGTATTCTGGCTAGATAGACTGTAGACATTGAGAACGGCCGTATTTATCTTAGTGATGCTGGAGAACTTAGGTACACTGTTCAAGAGATCAACCAGGGGGAATTGGTAAAAGGCCCTTTGATAGTACCTTTCATCGACGTAATCGGAATGATACCTTCCTATCCAGTTGAGGTGGGTTGCGGGGTCATTCTTGGTCAGTTGTTTCGTGTCCGGCTCATATTGCAAAAAAACACTTGAATTCACGTCGCTGTAGAGCTTCATGGTGTTTTGCCGCACCAGGCGGAAGGTGCCACCGACACTGCTGGCCTGTGCCAGGGAATTGCCTGCCAGGTCGGTAGCAGCCTTGCTCATTCCCCAGATGATCGTCGTGCCATACGGCAAGACCTCGTTGTAGGTCATGGTCATCACCGTGCCTGCCGCGTTCCAGCCAAAGCTCTTCTTGCTGTCGGTCACGTTCGGTACCACCAGTTCAAAGGCGTTCTGTGTCGCGACCTTGTTCATCGCCTCGTTGAAGTTCACCGTGATGCTCAGCGGTGCATGGTTCACGCCCAGCGCGCCATTGGTGGGCGTAAAGCCCGTCACTTTGGGCGGGACGAGGTCGCCGAACGGCGGCAGGATGATGACAAAGGGTGCCGTCTTGAACGAGAAAGAGTACGGTGCCGCCAGCGCCACCCCCGATGTCGTCTTGGCGGCGGTGCTCATCGTCACGTTGTACAGGGTGTTCCCGGCAAAGTCACCCGTGCAGTACACGGCTTCGAATTCGTCATGCACGACGTTGCACTTCAGGTTCGCGACGACCGGGAAGAAACTGATGGCCTGGGCGGCGCTGGCCTGCATCGGCTCCGAGAACTTGACCATCACGCCCAGACCGGCGGGGTCCACATTCTGCTGCGCTGGATTGGGGAGCGTCCCAATCACTTGGGGGATGGGCGCAGCGGGCGCTGGGTTCTCCACCGTCAGGGGAACGTTCAGCGAGGCGCTGACGTTCCCGCTCGTGGCCTGCACCTGAATGGGGCTGGTGCCCGCTGGGCTGTTGCCCGTCTGGGTCAACGTCATCGCGGCACTGTCCTGACCAGCGGGAATGACCACGTCTGATGCCGTGACATTGACCGGCAGGTTCGTGGCATGCAACTTGACCGGGCCACTGACATTCTTACGCTGCACCTTGACGGTCAGGGAGGCCGGCGAGCCGGCCTTGACCGTCAAACTTCCTGGGGTACTGCTGAGCGTCAGACTCTGCGGCAAGGGATCGGGGATGGCGTCTTGCGGTGGCGACTTGAAGTTGAACGTGTAGGGCTGGGCCAGCGGCGTTCCCACGCTGTCCTTGGCAGCGGTACTGACGGTCAGGGTGTAGGCCGTATCGAATTGCGGGTCGCCACTGCAGAGCACGTTCGACTGTGCTGACCCGTTGTCGTTGATCACGCATTGAAAACTGTCAATCGCCGGCGTCACGCTGATGGCCTTGACCGCGTCTGCGCTCATCTCGTGCGAGAACTTCAGGTTGAGCTTCAAGCCGACCCCTTGGAAGACCTGAGCGTCGGCAGCGATCACTGTGGGCGCAGTGGGCAGGCTCTCGGCGCTTTCCACCGTCAGCGGGATGTTCAGCGAGGTCTTCACCGCATTCGAGCTGGCCTGCAGCTGAATGGTGCTGTTGCCCGCCGGACTCTTGCCGCTCTGGATCAGCGTCATCTGCGCACTGTCCTGTCCGTCAGGAATCACCACGTCCGCTGCCGTGACGTTGATCGGCAGGTTGCTCAGGTGCAACGTCACCGGACCGGTGACGTTGCTGCGCGTCACCTTGACCGTCAAGCTGGTGGGCTGTCCGGCCTTGAGTGTGAGGTTCTCGGGCGTGGCGACCAGCGTGAGCGCGGCCTGGCCCACCGGCACGGGGGCGGCGGCCACGTTGATCTTGACTTGCACGGTTTTGTGCAGACTGCCCGCATCGGCAGCGAACGTCAGGGTGTCCTCACCCGGGACGCTGGCACTGCTGGCCTTGAGGTCGAGCTTGGCCGTGGTGGCTCCAGCCGGAACCGTCACGGCGGCTGCGCTGATTCCCGTCGGCGGATTGAGCAGCGTCAGGGTCACGGCACTCGTGAAGCCGCCGCTGCGCTGAAGGGTGGCACTCAACGCTGCCGTGCCATTGGCTTGGACATTGACCACAGCGGGCGTCAGCGTGAAATTGAAATCAGCCTGGGGCACGGGATCGACGATCGGATCAGGGAGAACGACCGGAGGGGTGGAGGCGCTGCAAGCGGCGAGGCTGAGACTCAGGATCAGGGCGGCACCAATTAGTTTACGGTTCATGTGTGGCTCCTTGCGTTTTCGGGCTCGGCCCCGAAGCTGAAGAGAGCTTAGAAATCACCCCGTAACCGCTGCGTCACCGCAAAGATCTGCGCCGTAACGCCGAAGGGAAACTCACCGCGGACGTGAGGTCGTCTCGAACAGCAGGCAGCCGCTCCAATGACTTCCGGCACGTCCGCAGAGGTGGCAGACGGGGCCGGAGGGTGAGGTGTCGGGCTTGTGGGTCACTTTGCACCGGTTCAGGCCTGCGCGGGTCAAGACATATAACCGCGCACCGTCCGGACCGGTCTTGCAGGCCAGGCCCAGACTCACCAAAGTGCTCAGGATGCTGGCCTTCAAAAACTACTTCCCACTCCCGCAACGCGACATTGTGCCCCTCTATGAAGACGTACGGGACATGGTCAAGCGACTGCGAGCACAGCAAGAACGGGTAGATAAACAGGAGACCGTATGACGAAGTTCACCGATTGGTGGCAGAACATACCGAAAAGTCAGAAGCTGGTCTGGACGGTGCTGTGCTTGACCTTCATCTTTTTTGCTGGCATGGACATCGGCAGGGCACTGCATCAGGCAATTCACTAGCCCGGCCCCGATGAGCAGGTCTATTGATAACGGTACGGGTTCGCCTTATTGCTCCCAGATTTGTCCCGAAATTTCACGGCTGGGACACGTTCGGCTTCGCGGAGACCGATGCAAAGCTACGCCGTTATCACTAGGCCGTCACCACGCAGCTGTGTCAGGCGCACAGCGACGTGAAGCTTCTCCCTGACACTGGTCAGCTGGGTGACTTGGCAGCCCTGTTCTGACACTGGGAGACGCGGCCTGTCACAGTAAGGCATGCGCTTCCGGCACCACGACCCTGACCCACGCCTGCGCGAACTGGTGGACGGCTACTGGGAGTTCGAGAACGTGCACCTGACTGGACCGCACCAGAACTACGACATGGCCGAGCGCACCGTGCGCCTGATGTTCTCCGCAGACACCCTGCTGGTCGGGCCGACTGCCGACACCCTGCGCCCTGTCTCGCCCGTCGTCCTAGCGCCCTTTACCGTTCAGCCCCAGCGCACGGTAGTCCAGGGAAAGCTGCGCGCGCTGGTGGCCGAACTCTACCCCTGGGGTGCCAGGCAACTCCTGGGCTGGCAGGCAGCGACGACGCCGGATACCCTGGACGCTTCCCTCAGCGCCAGTCCCTGGGGCCGCGAGATCGTCGCCCTGGTGCAGCAAGGCGAATGGAACACGGCGCGCGAGGCGCTCGAGGCACACCTCCTGCACCTTGCCGGACTGCACAGTGAACCGGGCACGGCCATGCAGGCAGCCCAGCAGATCTACCAGTCGTTCGGCATGGTGCGGATCGCCGCACTGGCCGAGGAGCTGAATCTCAGCACACGTACCCTGGAGCGCCAGTTCGCGCAGCAGGTTGGGTTGAGTGCCAAGACGCTGGCCCGCGTGGTCCGCTTTGACGAGGTGAACATCCGCATCCGCATGAACCCGGCCGTGTCGATGGCCGACCTGACCTTCGAGCTGGGCTTTACCGACCAAGCACACCTGACCAGAGAGTTCAAGGCCCTGTCGAGCATGACCCCTGGTGCCTTCGCCGCCGTTGCTGCCAGTCGCCAACATGACGTGGATCTGGCGCTGCTGCAGAGCGGCGGGGACCTGTACATCGAGTTGGAGTCGCGGCCCGACTTCGCGCCGGGGCTGAGCCAAACCGCTGAGAGAACTCGCAGTGACAGGCTCACTGCGAGTCGCGCCCGTATTTAGGGCATTTTGAAGAGAATGCCCCAAGGCCCACCAACGCCAGGAAGGCGAAGACTGTTCCCAGGGCGTACGCGCGCTCAGCGCGGGTTTGAACGGACACCTGAACGACTTGACCGACACCGAATGACAGCGGTTGGTCATGGTGCGGCCAGCTGGCCAGACAGACGTCATCTGGTCGCTCTAGACTGACCGCATGCACCTGGCGAACGCCGATGACGAACAGCTCAAGCAGCTCAGAGATGACTTGGCCCACCGACTTGACGAGGGTGCGGCCCTGCGCCTGAGCAAGCGCGGTTACCTGGCGCGAACAGCGGACCATGCGGCGCTGACTGAGGCGGGCCGCAAGGCGCTGCTGGACTGGGAACGCGCGGCGTGGCTGCCGACGTGAAGGAATGATGCCGGGCATTCGGCTCAGCAGCCTAGATGATGGGCGTGTGCTGGAAGGGCATGGTGAAAGGGCGACGTGCTGGCGGTCTGGAATACCTGAGGGTACCTAAGCCGACGACTGAGACTGGGAGAGCGCGTGAAACGACAGCATATGATCCTGACTGAAGCCACCCTCCAGGCCATCCTTGAGCTGCAACAACAATTGGTCATCGTCGGTGACCCTGTTGTCACGACTGGGCAAGACGGTGATTCCAGCGTAGTGACGCTGAAGGTTCAGATGCCGCTGCCGTTTTTCCGACTCAACAAATACGTTGACCTGGTGTACCAGACGCTGGAGGACACCAGCACCAAGACGTATACGGTGCTCGTCGAGATCTCGCTGCACGAACCGCTGGGTTGGGAAGACGTGTGAACCTTCCTCCTGGCACCGCTGACGCCATCATCCGACTCCTTCAGCGGTAACAGAACAATGAAAGTGACTACTCAGCACATCAACAAGGCGGGATGCGCTGAGTAGTCACCTTTCAGGAACCAATACTTAAACCAGTGAAGCAGGTTGAGGCAGCTGCCTTGCTTTTTCAGTTCCATGGAGGCCAAGCGGTCGTCGTGCATGCCACGACCGTCAGTATGACGGTCAACCGTAGAGATTAAAAATCCTGTATCAGCACCTCCCCCTAGTTAGCTCTTGTGCGCTTGAAGCACGCCGTAATCCTCGGCCGAAGAAATAACCACACTGCAAACTTTCCCTGCCGTTTTGCCTCAGTGGAGCAATCTGAGCTGGCCAAAAGTGAGACAAGGTTCGGGGTCAGAGTCGAAGTGCAAACGTTCACCTCGCTTTTCGGTAAACCTGGACCCGCGCGTGTCAATGACGGCTGGGACGACGCTGAAACCCTCAACGGGGTTTTCGGGCGATTGAAACCATAACGCGATCATCCATCGAGCATCTCATAATAGACGACAGATTCTACGAGTGACAGAGTCTGTTATTCTGTGACAGACTCAAGTTTGAGGCCGTTCAGGGGGACACTCCATCGTGTCCGTCACTGCAGGCTGGCCAGCAGCTCCTCCTCAGTGTCGCCATGAAGCTCTGATCGCCTTCGCAACAAGAGTTCCGTGGCCACCCGGAGCAGGGTATTGGCCGTGATGATCTCGCCCACCTCGTGCTTTCTTCTGTTGAGTTCTCGAGCCAGGCGGGTGAGCTCATCATATTGCACTTCATGCAGTCGCGCTTCTTTACGAACAAGACGCTGATATTTGGGCAAAGTCACAGAGTCTGTCTCTACGTTACTCACAGACTTTATTTCTCTGAGAGACACGACTTCTGTTTCTATCGATGTCTTTGCCGAAAGAGGAATCTCAATCTCAAAATTCCCAGCTAACAGAGTCTGTGATTCTGTTTCTCTCAGCACTACGGACTCTGTCTCTTCGGGAGACTGTTGCAGGTGCTGGGCCTCCGTTCGGAGCAGGTCAGCCAGGCCACGGCGTTTTACCATTCGCGACTCACCTCCTCAGCAATCCGGTCGTAATCACGCTGACCCTCACGGGCGTTGGCTCCCCTGTATTGATGGATCGGTACACCGTCTAAGGCCGCGCGCTCATGTGCTTTGTAGGCCCTTACGAAGGCATGAAAGCTAGGAATGCCCACATCGGTCAGGGTATTCAGCGCCTCCAGCGCCTCATTCAGGGCACGGGGATCCACACGGGTGAGCATGACCCGGTATTTGACGTGAATGGGTGCCAGGACCGAGCGGACCGTTTCAATCACCACGTTGAGATCCAGCGCTGATGGGGGAGTGGGGACAAGAGCAAAATCAGAGAGCTTGACTACCGCAGCCAGTGCTGCGCTGCTGAGGGCCGGTTGGGTGTCGATAATGGCGACATCGTAGTCACCGAGTTCGCGGAGTCTGACCAGGAGCGCCGGATCGCTCTCGGTGATCAGTTCGAATGGTTGATTCTGGCCGCGCTCGTACCACCAACTGGCACTGGCCTGAGGATCGGTGTCGACCAGCAACACCTTCTGCTTTCTGTTGGCGAAAGAAGCAGCGAGGCTAAAAGCCGTGGTGGTTTTGCCCACCCCGCCCTTGCCGTTCACGATGGTCAGCAGTTTCATGCAAAAGTCCTGAGCATGTCCAGAATTTACCAGAAAACTCTGCGACTCCGTTGATAACAGACTAACAGAGTCAGTGGGTCTGTAACCAATCTCTGCCGTCCATCTGGCGCTTTATCCCCGACATGAACAGAGACTGCTGAGATACGCCAGACACATCTCCATTTTTATGATTTGAACTCGCCTGAACGGCTCCGGTTACCGAGCCGCTGACAATCAGGGCGATGGCCACAGCGGAAGTCATCCAGAAAATGGTCACGGTATCGGAGTAAGCGGTGTTTCGCCCAGCTGATCACGGGTCAGAACCCAAGGCGAAAAACCATGCGTCCCAGCATGAGGTGGTGGGTGAAGGTGTTGTGCACATCCGAGGCGTAGGGATCTCCCCAGGTCCAGGCGTCCCGCAGCAGTTTCAGACCGTAAGCGCTGCGCCCACGCAGCCCGTGCCGGACGCCAAGCCTGGCGCGGGCGTGATCGTTGTTGGGATCGAGTTCCAGCACCTGCTCGAGATACCCTTCAGCCATGGCGTTATCCGTGTCGGGCGCATCGATCATGGCAGTCAGGACGTGAATGGTTGGCATGATCGTGAGCGACTCCTGGTACAGCCGGTACGCACCGTCCTTGTCGTCCTTGAAATGCAGGTGATGGTGGGCTTCGTACCCGAGTTCGAGGGCAGCGAGGTGGCGCTGCTGTTCCGCTGGCAGGTCCCGGTTCTCCGGCCGCGTCAGGACCGCCCTCATGCTGCTGTAATCGCCCTGCCCGCCCCACTCGGCGCGTAGTGCCAGCAGCAGGCCTTCGCGGATCAGCATGCTGTTCGGGCAGCGTCTTAGGCCCTCGGCGTAGAGGTCCCAGGGGTCCTGGCCGAAGGTCATGGCCGTGAGCTGCTTCTGGCTGTAGGCAACGCTAGGCTGGGCCGTCGCGTGCAGTGCCCGGCTAAGGTAAATGTCGGCCTTCTGGGCGGCGTCCACCATCAGGGTGCGGTTCGCCTCGGGGATGTCACGGCCGAGACGAAAGGTGCGCTTCAGCCAGACGAGCCCCGTGTAGTGCAGGCCCGCTGCAAGCAGTGAGAGGTAATCGCCGCTCCGGGTTTCAGCGTTCTCTACGATCTGCGCGGTGAGTTCCGGGCGGTAGCTGGAGAAGACGCTCAAGGCGATTTTGAGTCCTCTGTCGTCGATTTCGCCGCGCTCGAAGGCCGCCTGGAGCGCCCGTGCCGGTTCCAGTGCCTCATTGATCTTTCCACTGCGAATCAAATCGTAGGCCTGTTGGCGCGGCAGGACAGGAGGAAGGGTGGCAGGGGAAGTGTGGGAGGGGGCATTCGTCATGGCTAAAGTTATTAGAGCAGAGTGAGCGGCTTGAGGGCTGGACTGGCCTCCTGTAAGGCTGCCTTCACTTGCTGGCGAAAAGCAGCCGCTGGAAGCGCCAAGGGGAGCGTCAAATCCTGCTCTGCCGAACTTCTGGGTGACTTCTAGCAAACCCTGCACAATAGCTGCACGGTCCCACTGAGCCCCCAGGAGTATCGGTCAACTTGGGGGAAATGAACTGAAGAGGGTATCGGTCAACTTGGGGGAAAATGAACCGAAGGAGCCTGCTAGACGGCTTTTAATTCTCCCTGCACATGCATTCTGAAACGTATCGGTCAACTTGGGGGAAATGGGGCCAGAACTATCGGTCAACTTGGGGGAATGCAGTGGAGAGGGTATCGGTCAACTTGGGGGAAAAGGGACGAAAACTATCGGTCAACTTGGGGGAAATAGGGCCAGAACTATCGGTCAACTTGGGGGGAAAAGGGACGAAAACTATCGGTCAACTTGGGGGAAATAGGGCCAGAACTATCGGTCAACTTGGGGGGAAAACGCTCTAAATACCGTGCGGCACGCTAAATGCGATCTCCTCTTGTTGTTGTTACAACAATTCTTTTAAAGCTTTGAAAGAATAAAAAACAACAAACAAAGCGCTGCGTCCGCTAAACTGAACGTGGCCATGACCGTCAAGCAGCGACAATTGGATCTGCCGGTTCGTTTCGAGGAGATGAATGTTCTTCGACTGGGTCTGGTGAGTATGCAGGAACGGATTCCTGCTGATTACACCAACTGGGAAGAGAACTTTGAGATCGATGGCCAGATCGGTAGGGTGGTTTGCAAAGCGCTTGCAGAATATGGTGTGCCTCACGGTGTGGACAACGACGTGATGACTGCCCTCATCACTTTGTTCCGCGAACAGGACGACCCAGAAGATGGCCGTATGGTCAGTTCAGCCTATAATCTGCTTCAGTTGGCTGGCATGGATGTAAATGGTGCAGCCTACCGGCTGCTGCGCGAAAGCCTGGAGCGGCTCTGGACCACGTCTTACCAGATTAGTCGGTTGTGGCGTGATCACCGCCGGGGCCGCTATACCACCGTCGGGTTGAGAATCGTGCACGAATTGGAATACACCGGCAGCGGAGACGGGGAGTTTGACAATGACTCGGCCTTGGTGATCACATTGGCTCCAGCGCTCGTCAACTCCATACGCGCCGGGTTTGTTCGACCGATGGACCCCCGCTTGGCCCGACTTCTCAAGCGGCGCTCCACACGTGCTTTTTACCGACTTCTGGATGCCAAGCGTCGTGATATCAACAAACCAGAGCAGACCGTTTCTTTTTTGCAGCTCTCCCTCTTGGAACTGAAGCAGATTTGCAAGATTATCAATGAGCAGCCCGACAAGATTCGCCGCTCGATTGAGCCCGCCCATCGAGAGCTTCTTGAGATCGGTTATCTCAAGAAAGTAGAGTATCTGGGACGCGGAATCAAGCAGCAGGTGGCTTACACCTTCAACCATCAGGTTACTGAGGAAGAACCCCATTTCACATTCAAAGCGGAGCTGGAGGCCCTGGGTCTCAAGCCACTCAGCCTCAAAAACATTCTCGGGAATCTAGATACAGCTGAAATTCGGCAGCGTCTGGCCAAGGCACATCTGGTGCTGGCCAGTTATGCCTCGCCACCTCGCAATCCCGCGTCCGTGGCTGCGGACGTGCTAAAAAATCCTGACAAATATGAGGTTCAGCCCCCTTCATTGCTGCCCTCCTATGCACCTGCCGTTTCTGCAAAAGTGATCAAGACACCACGCCAGCCAGCCGAGTTAATAGCCCCGCCGGTGTCCACAGAGGACCTACTCAAAACCCTACGCTTTCTTCTTAAAGCTCACCTTGAGCTGACTGAGATGGATACCCTGCAAGCGGCCATCAAGGAGGGTCGACTTGACGCCGTTACCCTGATCAAAGAAGTAAGCGTCGCCAAAGCAGCGGGTGACATGCAACGCCCCGTAGAGAAGCTCAAAGCCCAACTCCGGTAAATCATCAGGGCTATCGGTCAACTTGGGGGAAAGGGCGTTTGGCTGGGCTGATGGCTTTTCCAATTGATGACCAGAAGACCGAGCAACTCACCCTCTCACCGGATAGTTGCCTGATCGGTCATTTGCTGTTGGCTGTCAATCAGAAGATTTCTTATCTAGAACGTCTTGATTCGGGATGAGGTGTGGTTGCGGCAGAGCCTGTGAATGCTAAGACCAGCCCCCGAAGCGCAAAGGCCAGTGCCGCGCCGCGTGCTGGTCATACGTCAGCACCGCCTAGCACTACTTAAACACGGAAATCTAGTATCACAAGATGTATGACATGGAATTACCGAGTCGGATACGACAAAACAGAAGAGACATTCGCCATCTACTCTGCGTACTACTCCGATAAGGGTCAGGCAATCTCCACGTCTACTGAGCCAGCAGTCGTAGCGGGGGAGTCATTGGAGGATTTGCGTGCTGAGCTGGAGAGAATGCTTGCCGCCCTTGAATCACCCGTGCTGGACATGGAAAGATTTTCAGATTGACCTGTTTAAGTATTGCTACCACTACTTAAACACGGATTTTAGCGATGGAGACGGCTTTCATGCGTGTCTGCCAGACTGGTACATGACCGCTGTTCAGGAACATGTCCTGTCCCTTCGGCGCTTCATCCGACCCTTCCAACGTGTCCTGGGCCATACTCACCGTCGGAAGTGGTGCCTGCTGTATCTGCGGAGCTTGATGTCCCCGCTCGAACGCAAGAGCCTTCAATCCTTGGCAGAAGGTTATCGGGGGGCGGACGGTGGTGCTAGCGCTTAGTCGGCGCTGAGGGCGATGCCGGTCACTTCGTGAATATCGGCGGCGAGAAGTTGTGTTTCGGCCTGAGCCATGACCGCTTCGACGCGGGCCTTGGCCTGCTCGACAGCGTGAATGCCAACTGGGGGGTCCTCCGTGTCGAGAGCGGGCGTCTGGTTGTAGTTCGGTGCGGCGTTGACGGGGGGCTTGTTGGCGTCAGCAATCCACTCTTTCTTCTCGTCCTCGACGGGGGGACCTGCCTTGTAGCCTCACGCAGCTCTTTGTGGAGCTGGTTGACGCTCCTAGCGATCACGTCGTCCCCGACGAGGCCACGGTAGCTCTTGGGCTGCTTGAACCCGTCAACCAGCTCCACTTTGGTCATGGTCAGTGCAGCGCTGACCAGCGAGGTGCCGTGCTGATGACGGTCCCACTCAGAGGACTTCTTGACAATGCCGTCCTTGTGGACGTGCTTGATGGTGGCGTTATCGCCAGCCAGCGTTGCGGTGATGAATCCGGCCAGACGGACGCCGTACTGCTCATCCGTTTCGTTGGCTTCCTGCACCGGCAGGTCCAGATCGAACTTGATGCCGACGCGGGTCAGCTCAGGCGAGGCGACTTTGAGCGCCAGGACGTACTGCACCAGTCCCGGCAGCATGCCCTCCAGCGCCCGCTGTGCCTGACTGCGGCCCGACGGAGCCTCGTTGACGGAGGCGAAGAACTTCTTGACGCCGACAGGCTCAATCGCGTTGACACTCTTGAGAGCGGTGGCGGCGACGAGGTTACGACGGTCAGCGGTGGTGTTGTTGGTGTTGGTCATGGTCGTAGCTCCTGTGGTGGCCCGGAGGCCGACGAGAGTGCTCCTTGACAACTCCTCACTCAACCCTGCATCTGCCACTTACCTGCGGGTCTTCCTCGAGGTTTGCGGTTCGGCGGTCTGGGACGAAGGCGATCACCTCAAGCTCGTCCCGAACGAATTTCCCCGGCTGCTTTACCTGACCCGCGGCGCGGTGGCGCTGGTCCTGCAGCCGTTCTCGAACGAGGCCGGATTCCCGGTCTCCTTGCTGCAGATCCATCCCCGGGTGCTGCAAATCTTTGTCCCAGACGAAGTGGAGGACGAACAGGTGAGCTGCACCGGTGAGCTTGATCCCGACTGCTGTTGCGACGATGCTGCGAGTTTGACGACCAGCGCCGCCGAGCAGTTGCCGTTGAGCACCGCCCGTGCGAGCCGAGCTGCTGCATTTGCCCGTCATAGAACTAGGGGCTATAGATGTTTCTTAGGTTCTATTGCAGCGACTTGGCGCTATCGGTGCTGGCGGTTTTGAAGTCGTAAGAGGTCCTGTTTTTCTTCCTGCGGTAAAACAAAACCCCCACTGGAGAAGCTGAGGGGCAGTGAGAGGACGGCTGTGATGCGGGCGGCTTCAGACCACCCGGGTGCGGGGGCGGCCCTCACTGCGGGGGCGCTCCGCAGTCGGGCGGGCTTTGGCGTGGGCGGCGGCGAACGTTCTCAGTCGGGCGGTCTCATTGCTGCCGCCGCTGGCGTGGGTGTACTTCGCTTCCTCATAGGCGTGCTGGGGTTGTTGTCCAGGCCGGTGTGGCATTGAATATATAGCTAGCTATGATCCCCCTCTCCTCTCCCATTCTTCTTTGTCTGGGACAAAGCGGAGTCGATTCCATCCTCCAAATCTGCACCTTCAGATGATCTGGCACTGAATCTGGGGTTTTTTTATCTGGCTTAAGAAAAAGTCAGGGGGCTGCAGGTGAAGCCCAAGCGCGCGGGCTGACCGGGGGAGGGTTAGGGGGAAGGTGGCTTGACTGGAAATAGAAACGAGCTCGATATATTCCTTTGCACCCTATAGAAAAACCGTCTGAAAAAGACCTCACCACCCAAGCACACCGCTCCACTCACGACCCGTTCGCCGGCCTCCTGGGCGCGCTGCGTGAAGATCCCATAGCATCTGGAGACCCCAGGACGCTTTTCTTGAGGCCCACCAGCCTCTTTTCCCGAGCCTGAGTGCCCTCTCCTCAGCACCGGACGGCGAGCCGTCCGTCCCCCGTACGCTGGCGTTCCCCGGCACCCGGGAGATGGCCTTTCAAGGGGTTACCCCCCAGATATCGCACTCCGTTGTACCGCTCTCGACGCCCATTACTCCAAGTCAGCGCGCTTCATCTCGGTAGGTTTCTACGCCTTAACATCATCCCAGACGACGTCCAGCGCTTCGCGTACCTTATTCTTCTCAATCGGCGGCATCTTGACGCTCTTCGGTCGTCGGCAGGAACCGGATGTTGTCGGTCATCACCACTTGATCGTGCTCATCGAGCATCGGCCTGCCATTGTTGAGCATCACCGGCTGCGGCGTGATCAGCCATTCGGTCAAGGCCAGCGTCACCAGTTGACCGCGCTTGGTCTTCTCGTCCTGGCTGACGGTTTCACCCTGTTCGGTCGCTTTGGCCTCGATCGCTTTGAGCAGATCGTCGAAGGCTGCGGCGTCTTCGATGGTGAAGCGCAGTTCTCGGCTGGCGAAGGCAGGCTTCTTCTGGGCTTTCTCGGGGGTGTCCTGACGGATGTGCTCGCGCAGGGCTTCCTCTTCCTTGGTCACGATCAGCTCGCGGATCTCGCCCTTGTTCTTCATGGCCCAGTCATGGTTCTGCGCCACGGCGCGCAAACGCGAAACGGGGATGTTGACGAGTTCCTCGCGCGAAAAACCCAGGCCCTGATCACCGGTCAAGCGGAAGGTCCTGAACGTGCGCCAGGCATCGCCGATGACGATGCGCGACTTCTTGTCGCCCTCTTCGAGGTGCAGCCGCTTGCCGACGCGCTCGAGCACTCCGGCCTTGCCACGGGGGAGTTCGTCGAGGTAGAGGCTCGCCACGATGTCCATGCGGCGAAACCTCGCCTCGGCACTGGTCTGTTCGAGCTGGTTCCATTCGGTGGCGGCGTCCTGGGTCGGGGTGTAGAGATCGGTCGGCAAAGCGGACAGCATCGGGTCTTGGGTTTTCATGTGAAGCTCCTTTATCTGAGGTTCATTTTAGGTTGGGGTCAACCCGCCCTATGGTGTTTTCACGGATGGGCATCGACGAAAAACTCTGGTGGACATACCAAATCAGGCCCTGATCACCGGCGTGTCGTACCGCAGGGTCACCAGCGTTTCTTGCCGCAGCGCTTCTTCCAGACCGGCGGCCTGCAACTTGGTGCGGTCGGAGGTTTGCAGGCGTTCTAAATTCGCGAAGATCGAAGACATCGATGGGTACGCATTCGCCAGCCGTTTGGCGGCGACCGGGCCGAGCCCCACGATGCCGGGGATGTTGTCGCTGTTGTCCCCCTGGATGGCTTTCAGCAGGGCCACCCGGTGCGGGGGAACACCGAGCTTGGTCTCCACCTCGCTCGGCCCTAGGGCGCAGTAGCTATTGGCGTCGTAGTGCAGTAGGTAGGTGCCACTGCCATCGGGGCCTTTATGCGCCAGAGCGAAGAGGTCCTTGTCGTTGGAGGCGATCACAAAACGTACCCCGGTGCCGAGACACTGATCGGCCAGACTCGCCAGCACGTCGTCGGCTTCAAAACCGGGTGAGTGGTACAGCTCCATGCCGAACTCTTTTCTGAGCAGGTCTGGCGCTTCGTCGAGGAGCTGGCGGAACTCGGCGGGCTTCTCGCCCCGGTGGGCTTTGTACTCGGGGAAGAGGTCGTGCCGGAAGCACTTGCCACTGTCGAGCGCGCCGATCAGCCTGACCGGCTCGGTTTCCCGCAGCAGGGTCTTGAGCATGGTCTTCAAGCGGTGGCGGGCCAGACCGATCACCGACTGGCCCTCCTTGCCCGCAGCGGTGGCGTGGTAGGCCCGCGCCACGATGTTCGACACGTCCACGGCTAAGAACACCGGCGGGGTCATGCGTGCAGCGCCCGCCACGCCGCGAATCGAGCCTATGGACTCCGGCGTACCCGTTACGTGGGACTTGCAAAAGTAACGCTTCAGCATGCCAACATCGCGGCGGCCATCAACGCCGTGAGAGTGACGGCCTGGCTGGCTGGTATCCCGAGAACCTCGACCAGGACGTCTCGCTTTGCCTCCCTGCGCCTAACCCCGTGAATTGGCCGACAGTATCCACACATTCGTCCAGATGCCACTGGGAACTCCAACGGGGTTCAGGGTGACGCAGCTCTTCAGCCATGAGGAGCGAGAATTTAACGTTCCACTCGCGAAGCGTCTCGTGACGGACCTCAATGCCACGCTCGTGGAGTAATTCCTGAACCTCCCGATAGCTGAGTGGGAAGCGGTCGTAGTGCTTTCTGGGCGTGCTGGATGATGGTCATCGGGAATCGGTGGCGCCAGGGTTTATGGTCAATTAATGGCCACCATACCGGCTAACCTGACAGAACCATCAAAATCAAGCGTTCCAAACATGATCAATCGTTGCGGTGAGGATCAATAGACCTCTTGCGAAAGTCATAATTGACAGGCTCGCGTAAGATTGCAGAGAGCTGCGATCAGCTGAACTCGGAGGGCGAAACGACGACGTCGATGGCGATACACGCCCTTCAGCACGCGAAAGACTTTCATGCGACGCTGAGTGCCGCTGGGCGGCCAGATTTCTTCTTCCGTCCCTCTCGTTCAATCAGGACAGCCTCCATCTCGGCGAAGGTCTCAGGATACACCCCAGTGCGTCGACGGAACTGTTTGCGGTTCATCTTCAGCGTGCGGGTCAGGCGTTCTTGCTGCACCCTATAAGAGCGGCTGTTGAGTGGAACTAGACCAGCCCCTTAATCATCAAGGCATACAGCAGCGACAAGACAATCTGGACCTCACGAGAATCAGGCAGTCAATCGGGCTCAGGTTCGTTCCAGGCCAGGATCGCGGTCGGCAGGATCGGAATGATC
Organism: Deinococcus alpinitundrae; assembly: GCF_009982895.1. Lineage (GTDB taxonomy): Bacteria > Deinococcota > Deinococci > Deinococcales > Deinococcaceae > Deinococcus > Deinococcus alpinitundrae. The sequence goes on from NZ_WXZL01000022.1 coordinate 50,136, forward strand.
AGCATCAAGGCAGAAAAAACCAAATTCCCCACGACGTGGCTGGACGGCAAGAGGTGGCTGGTCGGAAGGGGAAAACCGAGTACGAAATAAGCACCTGAGAGGACGAGCGCGCCGCCAACCAAGCGATAGGCACTGACATGCGCCTGCGACAGACGCTGCCATTGGCGCTCGTCCATCGTTGCATCGCGGCCTTCGGGGAGACCAAGGCGGCTGGGCCGCCACAGCGGTAACGCTCCTACCAGGGAGATTAGGACACCGATGGCGACGAGCGTCACGATGACGTCGTGTGACACGCGGGTCGTCATGAACAGCAGCAACGCGAAGAGGACCAGCAGGTAACCCGCAACCGCAATCATGACGATCGTGCGGCGTCGAGCGAGGGAGGCAAGGGGCTGGTGTGGGGAGAGCGTGGTCTTCATGCGGGTCCTCCGTAGACTTTCTCACTGAGTGGGCTGAACGGGGTGCGGGAGAAGATGGCTTCGATGGGGAGGTTGAAGTATTCGGCGAGGCGGAGGGCGAGGTCGAGGCTGGGGTGGTACTCTCCACGCTCCAGGTAGCCGATGGTCTGGTAGTTGACGCTGATCGCGGTCGCGAGGTCTTGCCGACTGAGTCCTCGTTCTGCTCTCAGGACGGGGAGACGATTGTGTAGGGGGGGTGGCGAGGGACGCCCTATTGTTTTCGCAATCATATAACTTATTGTTGTATTTCTACAACAATAAGTCAAGAGAACCCACCTCCTTGCCCGGTGCAACTGCAGTACCTTTGGCAGAAAGAATCGTCATCTTCCACAGGGAAACGAAGCAGGTCCGCCACCGACCAGATCTTGGAGGTGAGACCGATGGCCATGGCTGGGGTGCGCTGCCGATACTGTCGCCGGCCCTGCGGCTCGGACAGCTTGATGCGCAAGCCTCGCTGTTCGTTACACCAGTTGTAAATGCCCATACACAGCTGACTCAGTGCTCGGCGCATCAACAGCGTACGAGCAAAGGCTAGACTCTTCCTGGCGTCGTGCGCATTCATCCGTCTGGCAGTGCCATTCTGCCGCTCCACCGCTGAAGTGTTCGGTGTCCGATGACCAAGCTGCTCGACTTCAGCATCCACCCTTGACCAGCTGCCATGGGCGATCCGTTGCAGCACTTCGATTATCCGCCGTCCCTCCCGCCGCTTGACGATCAACACGTGCGCTAGTGTGCGGGGCACCCGGAATCACAGCTTCTTGAAGCGCCCCTGTGATCCCTTGCGAGGGGGCCGGTACGGCACTCCAAATACCTCCGGGAAGAGCGACTCATACACGGCCCAGCCATCGGTGAACAGCACCAGGTCATGCGGGTTGGCCAGTCGTTGCCGAGCTCAGAACAGCAACCGCCGTCCTAAATCTTCGTTCCGCTGACCGAGTTCGCTCTGCACCAGGAACTTACTCTTAGGTTCGATCACGGTCGCCTCCCAGAGCTGTTGGCCTCTGCGTTCAACGAAGCCAGAGCGTTCATCGGCTTGCAATGCGCTGAGTTGGAGGTCCTGAGCATGCTGGGCATGGAGACTGTGAGCATGAACTCCGGTCAGGATGGCCAGTCGCCGGACGGTCGAGCGATGCAGCTTGGTCAACTTGGCGGTGGTCTTGAGGGCGTTCCCAGCCCCTAGGTGCTCTACGGCACTGGCCAGTTGGTCTTCTGGAGCACGAGAGTTCCACAGGGGTGTTCCTTTTCGTTCGCTGAACTCGGTGCCACAGGAGCGGCACTTCAGCAGCCGGCGCTGTGCAGCCCCGTAGAGCTTTCGGACACGGAGGTTGCCTTGCCCACGTTGGCCGTGCTGCTCACAGTGATGGGCGGGGCAGGAGAAGCTTTCCAGGAGAAGAAGCGTATCCGACATATCCTGTCTTCTCTCCCACACGCAGTCCGCTCACTGTGGGGCTGGTCCAGTTCCACACAACGGCCATAAGAGCTTAACCTGCGACTTTCGCAGGAGGTCTAGTGAAGGCACAGGCGAGGGAGCGCCCAGTCAGGTCCTTGATGCACCGCTCTCGTCTTACTGTCAGTCGTGTGACGACCCGGAGGTGGTCAGGAGACGTTCGAGGCCCTTCAGAAGAAGATCGAGACCGAACTCGAAGCGCTCGACACGCCCACCCATCTGCGCAATCGTGCTGACGACCGCGTGGAAGTACGGGTAGCGGTCGGCAGGAATCAGCGCAATCCCGGCCACAGCCATCTGCGCGGCGTCCTCGGGCGCAAAGGGCAGGTTGAGCTGTTGGAGTGTAAAGCCGAAGATGTGACCGTCCAGGGCGTGCCACGCGTCGAGCGTCTGCTCCACTGTGAACCCGCCCTGACGCAGCCAGGCAAACGTGTCATCGATGTAGCCCAGCATGGCGGGCCCAATGTTGACCCGTGATCCCATCAGTGGACAGGCCCAGCGGTGACGCAGCAGCACCTGGTGCGCCGAGATTGCGCGCTGGCGCATGGCGTCCTTCCAGTCATTGGCGTCATGGGGTATATCGATCTCGGCGATAACGAGGTCAATCAGGCCATCAATCAAGTCGCTCTTGTCCTTGACGTACTTGTAAAGCGACATGGCTTCGACGCCCAGCGCCTGGCCAACACGCCGCATGCTCAGCGCTTCGAGGCCGTGGAGGTCGACGAGCTCCAGGCCAGCGTGCAGGATGCGCTCGCGGGTGAGTGGCATTCGAGGTTCGGCCTGGGAGAGGTCTGGTGGGGTCATGGCGTACTCCTTGGTTGAGTACCAAGAAGAGGTCCTCTTGACAAGCTTACAGTGTAAGTCTAGGCTTACACTGTAAGCCCGAATTGAGCCGTGTCCCCTTCCTCTGTCCACTGCTGCGCTTTTAAGAGGTCCATCATGCATGCCACTTTGAACCCCCAGAACGAGAACCTTCGGACGAACCCGTCCCCGTCTGCTGCCGCACCCACTGCTGGGGTTGCGCTGCTGCTTATGGCTGCGCTCGCCCTCTTCGCCGAGTTCTTCGTTCGTTCCCGACTGATGGATCCGAATGACCTCACCGTGACGATCAACCACCTGCGCGCCTCCGGGCCCCTTTTGCGGGCTGGGATCGTGGCCAACTTGGTCGTCGCCCTCTTGGACGTCCTCGTTGCTGCCGCGCTGTATGAAGTTTTCAGGCACGCAGGGCGAGGCCTCGCTCTGTTCGCGGCGGCCAACCGCGTCGTGTACGCGGCCATCTTTGCCACCGCGACGTTGGGTCAGGTTCTCGCCTTGCGTATCGCCACAGGCACCAACGTCCCATCAGGCGGTCGGCAAGAACAGGTTGTCTCTCTCGCCGCAGCGTTTCTCGACCTGCACGCGTTTGGGTGGCAGATCGGGTTGGCGTTTTTTGCTGTTCATCTCGCGGCGCTCGGCGGGTTGATCATACGTTCCGGTGCCGCGCCCCGTTGGATCGGCGCGCTGCTCATCCTCGCTGGTGCCGCGTACCTGACGGACGCCTTCGCGAACGTGCTTCTGCCCAACTACACGGACTACGCCGCCGTTCTGAAAGCTTGCGTCGCCCTCCCTGCCCTGGTCTCGGAACTCTCGCTGTGCGCTTGGCTGCTGACCTCCGGCAGACGGGCACGGGCCGCGGTTGCTCACCTCCAGTCCGCCTAGCCGCCAGACAGCGCTTCACGCCTTGTGTTCCTCGGGGTCTCCTGGACGCCTACCCAGGCTGGATCGACACCAGCATCCTCTCACTGAATCGCCTCGATTTCCGGTGCATAACGGGCGATCATGCTCAACATCAAAGGCGGCCTCCGGGTCGCCTTCTTCACTTGCCTCATGACCACTCAGCGTGTAGAAGTCATCCAGAAATTCCCCTATGACTTTCCTTCAAGCCGCGCTGGGCGGACGTCGAACCCTCGTTAGTCTTTGGGTTAAACGGTTTGCCTATAACCCCGTCTGGTAGAGCATCGATGTCACCCTGTCCTGATTTTCTGGATGACTTCTACGGTCTACTTTTCACGCTGAGTGCGTCGACGGAACTGTTTGCGGTTCATCTTCAGCGTGCGGGTCGGGTGTTCTTGCTGCACCTTATAAGCTTAACCTGCGACTTTCGCAAGAGGTCTAATAGGGTAAGGGCTGGTCGTGAAGCAGGAGGGAAAAGGCCTCTTCAGCAGGCATCGGTGCACCGAAGTAATACCCTTGAGCATAATCACACCCTGCTTGCTGAAGCCACTTCCACTGTTCTACGCTTTCAATCCCCTCGGCAACAACCTTCATTCTCAGGCTCTGTGCCATCGCAAGGATGGTCCGGACCAACTCGGCATTCTCGGCGCTACTGAAAAGCTGCCGAATAAAGGAGCGGTCGATTTTAAGAGCAGAAGCAGCAAATTGCTGTAGATAGCTCAAGGATGAATATCCAGTTCCAAAATCGTCAATATACAATTGCAGCCCGAGATGACGCAAGGCGTTGATGTTGTTCTGCACAGTAGCACTCCGGCGAAGGAGCAAGCTCTCCGTTATTTCTAGGCGCAGGAAGGCTGGAGCGAACGCTGTCTCGTGAAGAATGCCCTGTACGACATCGGCGAAATCCGGTCTGGAAAACTGCAACGTGCTGGCGTTCACGCTTAGAAAACACTGTTTGGCTTGAGGCGCGATTTTGGACCAGGCATGAATCTGTTGGCACGCCTCCCGCAGCACGAATTGATCAATTTCAGAGATGAGCCCAATATCTTCTGCCACAGAGATAAATTCTGCTGGGCTCACGAATCCTCGCACGGGATGTTTCCAGCGAGCAAGGGCTTCAAATCCAATCAGTTCTGCCGTCTCAATTCGCACAATGGGTTGGTAGTACACCGAAAGGGCCCGTTGACTCAAGGCTTGTCGCAGTTCACCTTCTAGCCAGGTCCGCGCGAGGAGGTGATCATGCATGGCCTGTTCAAACACTACGGACTGCCCCGGACCACTGGCTTTCGCGCGATACATCGCGATATCCGCGTCACGCATGATGTCTTCGTATTGCCGATACTGGCCTTGGTTGGTCACGATACCGATGCTCGCCGTCACAGCAGAAAGGTGCCCGCCGATTTCAAATGGTTTGGAGAGGGCCTGTTGAATACGTTGAGCGATCTTCAAAGCGCCCTGGGGTTCTTGAATATCATCGAGCAATACAGCGAACTCGTCACCACCAAAACGGGCGACCGTGTCTTGTGCCCGGACACTGCTTTCCACCCGTTGGGCAAATTCAATAAGGAACCGATCCCCAATATGATGACCGAAGGTATCGTTCACTGTCTTAAACCGATCGCAATCGAGAAACAGAACTGAGAAGCCCTGACTGGGATGCCGTGAAGCACGGGCTATAACACGCTGAAGTTGCTCGTGGAACAGCGCCTTGTTCGCCAAGCCAGTCAGGACATCGTGAATGGCGGCATGCCAAAGCTGCGTGTTCAACCGCTGTAACTCCAACGTCCGGTCGGCCACTCGCTGTTCAAGTCTATTATGGGCTGCTTGCAAGGCGTGCATTTGTTCCAGTTGATGGATAGATTGACTGATGGTGTGCTGTGGCGTCTGCTCATCGAAGAAGATGTCCACCGGCTGGTCCGCGAGCAGATAACCATACTGCTCCTGTTGAAAGAACAATGGCGTGACAAGCAGGTGTCCGTGAGCCAGTTCTGAGCGCATGCTGTTGGGCAGGAGCTGCGATGTGGGAAAGGGTGTGCCGTCCATAGAGGAGGTGATGCCTTCCGTGAACACCACACGGCTCTCTGGATTCAATGTAGATCCGAAGGAGCTGTACAGCACCAGAATGGCCCGTTCGAGATGTAGGTTCTTGAGGTACTTCCGGGCAGTCTCGAACAGGGCGTCGTAGCTTACGGCAGACGTCATGTTCGAGAGTAGGACAGCATTGTTTGTCTCTGCAAGGCGCTGCCGAACGTGAGCCATCTGCAGCGCGTCGTATAGCAAGGTCTGAGCATCCGAATAAAGGACTTCAGACGCTTCCAGCAGGGCGTCATCCAAGGTGGAACGTATAACCCGACGAAATTCGCCTAGACGAACGCGCCAGATCGCAAAATGCTGATCCTGATGCAAATGCTCTAGTAAAGTTGTCTTGAAATCTTCTAAGAACGCTTGATGTCGTTCAGGCCTGCTTGCGGCGAAACGATATTTCTCAAACACCTCCCTGTGAAGTCCTGAAAGTTGCTCGATCTGACGAATTAGGCTATGATCAGATGATGCTGTACTCTTTATTCCGCAGGATTCGCGCACGATAAGTTGTGCTGGAAGATAAATGTCTGTCCTGATGCCTTCGTTGAAGAGAAGTTCGGTGGCCACACGGGCCTGTTCAAGAAAGGGTTGCCGGACGCTAGTCAATGGAGGAATCGCGTTGCGGTAGTGCTCATCATCATCAAAACCGACGACAGCAACATCACCAGGGACTCGGAGGCCATGCTTCCGCAAAGCCATGATGACCCCATCAGCCATCTCATCATTGGCAGCCACCACGACATCGAAGTCCGTGGTGGCGGCCAACAATTTCGTCATTTCGTCATATGCTATCCCGACACGGAAATCACCATTCAGGACCAGGCTTTCATCCAAGTGAAGCCCGTAAAAGTCGAGTTTATCTCGGAAGACCTGTTCGCGTATGTTGGAATCCTCATTACCCGTTCGTCCGCGCATGAAGACGAAGCGTTTCAGCTCTCGATTCACGATGAGATGGTCCATTAAGGCGTCCATACCCGCCCGGTTATCGATGACGACTGAAGGAATGCCTTCGATTTTTCGACCGATAGCTACAGTCGGCAGTGAATGGAAGCGTGAAGCGAACGCAGCCATTTCCTGTTCACTGGCACTCCGACCAAGGTTGGCAGAGATAATAATGACCCCGGAATGTTGCTGTGGTTGAATCAAGTCGTACACGAGATTGGCCGAGTGTAGACTGTGCCCCTCGGGAACAAGCTCCCGCCCAACGTAGATGGTCGAGGCGACGCCGTGTGCGTCTAGAACCTCTCGGATTCCAGCCAGCAGGTGCGCTTGATAGTTATGGATGTAATCCCCGACGATAGCGACGTTCTGAGGCGAATTGGGCAACGATACGCCAGGGTGATAACTCACTGTACTGAGATCTTGAGCGTCACCGTCTACTTCAGCGACTTCTGAGACCTGTAAGCTGGACTCAGGCATGATTGACCATATCTTGAGAAATCTTTCTGGACTCTGACGCCTTTGGCAGGTTGTGTTGCTTGGCTGGATTCTGGCAACTTAACGCCGGCAGGCTGGTGAGCCGTACTTGACCAGAAGTCCTCCTGCCACCATTTTTCCCTCAGCCAGCGTGACGTACAACCGGGGCTTCAGAGCAACGGCAGGCTGATCACCGACCCTGCTCGGCCTGCAAGGGAGAACGGGGGAGGAACTGTTGTTCGAGCGTCTGGGCCAACCAGTGCTCGTACTCATCAGGACTCCAGCCCCATTCGTTCACCAACTCGAGGTACAGCTCGGATCTCGTGAGGGCCAGGTAGATCGCGACCATTTTCTTCGGCTCCAGATCTGATCGGAAGAACGGCGCACTGGCCTCGATCCAGCGGCCCACATGGGTGCGGCGTCCACTCAGGGCGCTCTGAAGTTCGGCGGCGGCCTCCGCATCTACGGCGGCGGCACTGGTGTAGATCGCCATCATGGCTGCCCCTTGTTCCCATTGGTGGCGTGTCGCATTCGCGAAGATCGACAGCCGCCGCGCTGGGTCGAGTTCTGTAAGCGCTTCTTCATAGCGTTCACGGGCTTGAGACGTTTGATGCCAGGACTCGCGAATGGCCTTGAGCAGGCCACGTTTGTTGGTAAAGATGGCGTAAATAGTACTGACCCCCACACCGGCGCTGGCAGCAATCGCCTCGATGGTCGTCAGGCCAAACCCTGTTTCGAGAAAGAGCCGTTGCGCGGCGTCAAGAATCAACCGCTGGGTTTCGGCGGCCTGCCGCTGACGGTGGGTGGGCGCGCCCTGGGGCTTGACATTCATGGAGCAAAGTATAACAGTATTGATTAGAGTGTAACTACATTTAACGGAGGTAGGTTCTATGGATGCTGAAACGAACCGCGCGCTCGTCCTGATGGTCTTCGACCGGGCCTTTAACCACGGTGACACCAGCGTCTTCGACGAGCATGTGCCTGCCTCAGGAACTGACCACCAGGAGAATCCAGGCACAGAGATGCGGCCTCACCTCAAGGAGATCGTGACGATGTTGCGCACAGCGTTTCCGGACCTCCACTTTGAGATCCACGATGCCCTGGCAGAGGGCGAGATTGTCGCCGTGCACTCGACGATGACGGGGACACATCTTGGGCCGTTCATGGGCGTGCCACCGACAGGCCGGCCGATCAAGGTGCGGCATATGCATTTTCTGCGCTGGCAGAACGGCCAGAACACTGACCTCTGGCACCTCTGGGACGTGCCGGGATTGATGCGGCAGTTGAACGGGCCCCAACCAGCAGTGATCTCAACATACGATGCGTGAACCGAGTGGGGCCAAGCGACCGAACTGGGTCTGGCCGGCAGCAATCTGCCGGTCGAGCAGATTGCCGGCGAGCCGTTGGGAAAGCTGGAACGCGGCTGTGCGCCGTGACCCGCTCCTACCAGGAAGGCGAGCAGATGATCATCGAGACTCAGGAAACGGTGTGCAGTGCCGGCGAGCCTTTGGGCAGCGAGCGGACGTGCACCTTGACGCTGGGAGCAGTGTGGGGCGCGCTGGAAGCCATCACCGGAGAGATGTGGCTGGGCGAACACACCGACTCTGTTCTCCGCGGCGGCACTTCTGACAAGTTCGTCTTCAGCCCCTTCTAAACACGTTTCAGCGCCTGCTCCGCACGTTAAAGGAAGGGCCTGAGAGGGTGGGCCGTGGTTGTCCTGGCATTGGTGTGCCGGCACAGCACACGGCCCACCCTTTCGATTCGAAAAGCAACATGGTTATTTTTTATGGTATCTGCTCCGAGGGTCCTGGCAAGTTAATCAGCGACGGGCCGAACGGAACCAGTGGCGGTCTGAACTTCAGATGGCCACTCCAACTGCGGCTCGCCATGCCAAATGGGCACTGTTTTGGTTCGATCTTCTGAGGTCGGCGGAAACGGCAGTGCGGGTATGCTGGTGAAGGTTCGAGACGCGGGCAGGCAAGGCTAAGAATTCCTGTGCCCTGTGGGGATTTTTGAAGCCGATCTGGCTCCGCTCCTGTTGTCTGGTGAGCCGCTGCGATTGTTTGATCAGGTTAGTACGGCGAGCAGGCGAGATGACTTGGACGTGCGCCACGCTGTGGAGCACGGGAAGTTCTCGAATAGCCGCTCCGTAACTCCAGAGTTTTCACGTCTGGCACGTCATCATGCACCAGGAGTCTTGTGAAGAAGGTCTCCACTGCTTGGGTATCTCGACGAGCTTGCAGAAGAAGATCCAGCACCGCGCCAGATTCTGTCGATGGCTCGCCAAAGCCAAAATTTCTTGCCACTAATCTCGATGCGCACCTCATCCAGGAACCACCGGGAACCCCGACGGGGTTCCCGGTGCCGTAACTCTTCGGTAAGGAGCGGTGCGAACTTGATGTTCCACTGCCGGAGCGTCTCATGGCTGACGACGATACCGCGCTCCTGGAGCAATTCCTGAACGTCGCGCTGGCTCAGTGGGAAGCGGTGATAGCGCCAGAGTGCGTATTGGATGATGCTCAGAGGGAAACGGTAGCGGTATGGCTTGCGATCAGTCACGGACAGTTGGCCTACCGCGCTTACCCTGCCAGAACTACGACAGTCGGGGTTCTCCTGGTGGCTTGCCCATGGATGTTCAGCACCCACAGGTACCGCTGTTCATCGGTCGTTCACGGCTGTTTTTCTACTGTTCTCTCAGGCAGAGGACAAGCGGCACACGCCCAGGGGAAACGAAAGACTCCCTCCACTGACCACCCAAGGAGAACACCATGAACACCAAGACCAGACTGCTGATCGCCACCCTCGCTGCAAGTGTCGCCCTCTCCTTCTCCGCTTCCGCAGCCACCACACCCAGCGCCAGTGCCCCGGTGCGTATCGCCCAAGACCAACCCAGCACGGCGCTGGTGGCCCTTCGTCTGCCCTACGTCGCCGCTCCACGTGAAGCCGCCGCCCGCTTCACCCCACCCGAGTTCTGCTACATCGGCAAAATGAAGGTCGCCTGTACCTTGACGGACGCCCCTTCTCAGGACCCCACCGCCCGCTTCACCCCACCCGAGTTCTGCTACGTCGGCAAAATGAAGGTCGCCTGCACCTTGACGGACGCCCCTTCTCAGGACCCCACTGGATCCCGACCATGAGCTCAACTTCGGGCGCATAAGCTCGACTTCCGCTGCGTAGCGGGCGATGATGCTCAACATCAAAGGCGGCCTTCGGGTCGCCTTCCGCTTTGGCCTAAGGGTACTTGGATAAGAGAAAATCAGGGAATTTTATCTAGAGCATTTGTCACAATAGAACCTGGGGATGGGCGTGTTTAAACCAGTGTTCGATATCCAAGCGTTTCACGGCGTCCAAAGCGCTGCCAATGGCGTTG
>NZ_WXZL01000228.1 GCF_009982895.1 Deinococcus alpinitundrae
ATTGTTGAAGTTATGTGTCTTGTATCCTTAGTTGTTATAAAAGCGCAAAAAATAGCACCGCTTTCTCTTTATCTGTGTAGAAAGGATGCTATTATTGTAAAACAATAGTTTTAATTTTATTTTCTGATATATCATATGTAATTCTACCTGTATCAATTTCTATCGAATTATAACCATCAAAATTATCAACTTTATCATCAAAGTCTATCACTTTTCCAATTAATATTTTATTATTAGTAAGCGTTAATTTGACTGATTTGCCTATGTATGACTGT
>NZ_WXZL01000229.1 GCF_009982895.1 Deinococcus alpinitundrae
GGCCGCCGAACAGTCCGAGCGCCTGACCATCCCCGACATCGCCGAGCCGGTCCCGCTCGCGGCCTTCCTCGCCGCCTTCCCGCCGTCCCGCCGCCTCTTCGTCGCCGCCGAGCGCCACGCCGCCCCGCCCCTGTCGCCGGCCGATCCGCTTCAACCCCACGCCCTTCTGGTCGGCCCCGAGGGCGGCCTTGCGCCGGAGGAGCTTGACGCCATGGCCCGCCATGCGTTTGTGTCGCCGGTAACCCTCGGACCGCGCATCCTGCGCGCCGAAACCG
>NZ_WXZL01000230.1 GCF_009982895.1 Deinococcus alpinitundrae
TGCTTGTCGGTCTCGTCGCTCCCCTTGCCGGTGAGAATCTCGAGGTACTCGAGAGCAGGGGTGTCGATCGGGCGAAAGCCGTAGCTGCGATAGACCCGCCGCGCGGTCTCGATGATCCACTCCCGCGGCATCATCGCCTCGGGGAGATAATCGCGGAAACCATTTAATGTGCGCGGCTGACTCAAGGCCATGGCAGGAGTCAGGAGTCAGGGGACAGGAGTCAGACAGTGGGCTGTGGGAAGTGGGCAGTGGGCCGTCGATGGGAGTTGCATGGG
>NZ_WXZL01000231.1 GCF_009982895.1 Deinococcus alpinitundrae
GCTTGCCGGGCAGCGACCACCAGCGCCGCTCCCCCGCGGCCGAGACCTGCACCACCAGATCGCGGAACGGGCGGCGCATGCGGATCTGCCGGCGGAGCTCGGCTTAGGGATCGATGGCCGGATCCGCCGGGCTGGCCAGGGCGGCGTCGGTGCCGGCCATGAAATCGAACAGGTTGCCGCGGATTTCGCTGGCTGGGCGGTGCGCCACCTCGGCCAGCCGCGCCGAGGGATGAACGAGGTTCAGCGCCGCGTCGGTCTCCCAGAGCCAGTCGCTC
>NZ_WXZL01000232.1 GCF_009982895.1 Deinococcus alpinitundrae
TGTTCGTATTCAAGATTTAGTCCGTCAAATGATTGCGTTGAGTGGTTTGAAAGTTCGTGAAGAAGGTGCAGATATTGGTGATATTGCGATTGAGTATGCTGGACTCCGCCCAGGCGAAAAGTTGTATGAAGAGTTGCTAATTGATCATGAAGATACACAGTTAACTGAACATAGTCGGATTTTACGCTCTTTTGAAAAGCATTTTTCTTTAGATGAATTATTGCCGATTTTCGAACGCATTTATGGCTTAACTGCAATTGATCAAGACATTGAC
>NZ_WXZL01000233.1 GCF_009982895.1 Deinococcus alpinitundrae
CCTGCACCAAAAGTTAGTTTTATACTAATCAAGTTAAGTCAAATATAAATTCAAAATAAAGATTATACATAATATGAATAATGTGAGATAAAGACTGCAATGAAATTTGACGCGAATGCGTATGCAACTTAGAATATGATGTCTTTTACTAATAAATAAAAATAATGAATCAAGTATAGGATAAATATAAAAGGTGATATTGACATGACAAGAAAAGGATATGGGGAATCGACAGGTAAGATTATTTTAATAGGAGAACATGCTGTTACATTTG
>NZ_WXZL01000234.1 GCF_009982895.1 Deinococcus alpinitundrae
GCGAAGTCGGTGTCGGCCAGGCGCCCGCTCTCGCTGTTGACGAGCAGGCGCGAGCCCAGGCCGTGGCCGCCCAGGGCAAACACCTTCTTGCCGTCGATGTCGCGGCTGGCGCGCACGCACAGGCCGCACAGGATGCAGCGGTTGAAGTCCAGCAGCACGGCGGGGTGGCTGGCGTCGACCGGGCGGTCGGGATAGAACTCCTCGAAGTGCGGGCCTTCCATGCACATCTCGTAGGCCGTGGCCTGCAGCAGGCAGTGGCCGCTCTTCTCGCACG
>NZ_WXZL01000235.1 GCF_009982895.1 Deinococcus alpinitundrae
TGGCGGCGTGGCGGAGTGTTTTATTGGGCGGGCCGGTGACCGAGGAGGTTCCGGTGTCCATTTGGCGTCCCCTTCAACGGGCCTTGACTCAATTCTCCATCGATCGAAAGAATTTGTTGGAGTTGGTGGACGGTGTGGAACGGGACCTGACCCAGACCCGCTATGAAACCTGGGACGATGTGCAATCTTACTGCTATGGAGTGGCGGGAACGGTGGGGTTGGCCTGTTTGCCGATTTTCGGTTTGGATCCGGTGCGCCATCGGGACTTCGCCG
>NZ_WXZL01000236.1 GCF_009982895.1 Deinococcus alpinitundrae
GAGCGCGCTCCAGCACATGGACAATCATCGGCTTACCATTAATGTCCTGCAGTGGTTTTCCCGGCAGGCGCGTGGAGGCGAAACGCGCAGGAATAATGACCACGAAACTCATGAGTGACTCTCTTCTAGCGCCAGCGGACGCGCCTCTGTCTCCAGCAGCACCGGGATACCGTCGCGCAGCGGAAACGCCAGGCTATCAAGTTTGCAAATAAGTTCTTGCTTATCCTGACTGTAATACAGCTTGCCGTTACAGACCGGGCAGGCGATGATTTC
>NZ_WXZL01000237.1 GCF_009982895.1 Deinococcus alpinitundrae
GAATCATTCTGAATAATAACGAATGTATTAAAAAATGCAGTGACAATCTAACATTAATTGTTAAAATCACTGCAAGCATCTTGATTTTATTTAGCTGTTTGTGTCCAGTCATGCTTCCCTCTGAAACGTTTTACATGAGCATAGATTTGGTCAGCAGTATAATCTAAATTTGTATAAACTGTAATACTGAACGCTGATTGGTTTTCAGCAAATGATTCTTCGGAAAATAATTCCTTTAAGTGCGTAAATAAATCATTCATTTGTTTATGGTTT
>NZ_WXZL01000023.1 GCF_009982895.1 Deinococcus alpinitundrae
AGCGCCGCCCACCACCAGCGCGACAATTCGAGTCCGAAGCTCCAAGCTATACCCACGTACCCCGGCTGTATTCATGAAGCTATTATGTCAAATGCTCTAGAAGAAGCTCTAAAAAAATATACGACTAACCACGATTTAGAAATGATTACTCCCAGTTTTTCTTATGCAGACAAGACAGTTCAAGAAGCTAGTTTTTTCACAGGCCGCTCTGGTGAAAACACTAGCATTGAAAACAACCTAAAAAAGATTGCCTTCAATGCTAGTGGTTCAAGTAACTCCACTGAAGCAGCTTTTCTTATTACAAGTCGCCTCGACGGATAGAGAGAATAATATTACTGAATTAGTTCTTACATTAGTTCCACTCTCTTTCGGCCTGTCTACTTTCTAACGCCCAGCGCTCGCAGCCGCACATAGTCGGCCACCCAGGCTTCGCCCTTCCAGAGCCAGGGGTGGGCCAGCTCCTCGGCTCTGGCGATCACTCCGGCCCGCTCCGCTTCACCCAAAGGCGAAAGCCAGCCGGAGCCGAACCCCACCAGCCAGGCCCGGAAGCCGTCCTCGCCGCTCAGCATCGAGGGGCGCTCGAACAAGTGCAGGCGCTCGACGGTGAAGCCCGCTTGCTCCAGCAACGTTGCCAGTTCGGCGGACGTGGGAAAGACCCAGGGATGTTTCAGTGCCGGCAATCCCAGCTCACTCAGTGCCTGCTCCACCGACTCGCGCACGGCCAGCACATTTGCCCCGCCTCCCATTTCCAGCGCCAGCCGTCCGCCGGGCACCAGGGCGCGGGCCACACCTGCGAACACGCTGTCCAGCGGAGCCATCCAGTGCAGCGCGGCGTTACTGAAGACCGCTTCGAATGCGGCCTGGTAGGGGAGGGTATGGGCGTCCTGCACCTCGAAGGCCAACCCCGGATGCTGTGCTTGCGCCGCCGCGATCATGGCTGCAGAGGCGTCCACACCCGTGACCTGCGCGCCGCTGTGGGCGATCTGGGCGCTGAGCTCGCCGCTGCCGCAGCCCAGGTCGAGAATGCGCTCGCCTGCCGCTGGCTGTAGCCAGTCCGAAACCAGGTCACGGCTCGACTCGAAAACGAAGGCGTGGCGCTCGCGGTACTGCCCGGCATTCCAGTGATCGGTGGGGGAATCGTTCATCTGGTTTTACTGTACGCGGAAGAAGCGGGGGGCAGCGCCGCATCCCGCTTCCGGCGCGCTACACTCCCGGCGTGAAACTGGCCGACCTTCAATTGCTGCCGGCTGACCTGCGGACCGCTGCCCTGCGCCGTTGGGTTCCGGCGCAGGGCGAGACGTTGGGCGCGGCGGCGCTGGCCCTTGGCGCGGGGTTGCCCGGGCTGGCGCGGCGCTGGGCGCAGACGGGGGGTCCGGCGGGCGCGGCGCTGGAGGCGGCGGCAGCCCTGCGCCTCGGGCAGCTTCAGGAAGCCCTGGCCCTGATCGGCACGCTGCCCAACGATGCCCGACGCGCTGTGCTGCTGGGCCGTGCCCGCTGGCTCGGCGGCGATTCCGAGAGGTGCTGGGCCGAGGCCGCCCGCCGCCAGGCCCGCCAGGAGGGAGACGCTCCCGCCCTGATCGCCGCCGTGACGTTGCTGGGCGAGATGCAGCTTGGTGATCCCCACGCCGCCCTCAGGACGCTGGCCGAGGGACTGAAGGTGGCTGAGATCACCGGGGAGGCCGCCGACGCGCACCTGCTGGCGGTGCTGGCCTACACCCAGCGCTTTGTTGGGAGCGGCCTGGTGGGGAGCGCGGCCAAGGCGCAGCGCACTGCCCACAAAGCGCTGGAGCGCGCCGACCCCGGCAGTCCGGCACGCGTCTGGGCGCTGCTGGCCCTGGGCCGCGAAGCGGACGCCAGTGCCGAGGCCGCAGCGGGCCAACTGGCGGCGGGCTGGTGGCCCAGGCGCTGACCAACAAAGCGGTGCGGCCCCACCGGTTGAAAGGCGGGGCCGCACCGAAGAAAGCGTCTTGTCCGGACGCCGTTTTTACTTGTCGAGCGGATCGGGGTTGTTCGAAGCCTTCTCGCCCTCTTCCAGGGTGAAGGGATGGCGGCGCATGTGGTCGCGCTCGGCCTCGTCGCCGACGCCGCTGTATTCACGCCTGCGCGGCGGCAGTTCCTTGTTCGCATCGTCCATCACGGCCTCGTCGTCCGGCCCCACCGGATCGACCGGCTGGCTGGCCTGCTGCGTCTGGCTGCCGACTTGAAGAGGGATGCCCTCCGTGGGGGTGTCGTCACTCATGCGTTCTTCCTCCTTAGCCCGCCAGATGCGCGAGGCGGCGCTGACCACGCTCAGGCGCGGTGGGGACGGCTGATGGTCCACAAATGTCGGCGCATTGCCCGCTGCCGAACGGATTGGTGCATCTGAGGGGGGCACCGATCCGTTCGGTCCCAGGTCTGGCAGGTCACCGAGATTGGCCTCGGTCTGCTGACGGCCGGACTGGTCGTCTGACGGTTCACGCTTGGTCAGTTTGACCAGGGGCGAGCCTTCCAGCGCCGACACTTCGGCCGGGCGGGTGCGGGCCGCCGCCGTCTGAACCGCTTCGCGGTGCGTTTCGGCCTCGTCTGCCGCCTCGCCGAGTTCGGCAATCAGGCGTTCACGGGCCGCCGTCTCCTCATCGAGCCGCCGCACCTCCTCGCGCAGACCTTCAAGGACCGTGTCATCGGCCCCAGCGTGGTAGGCACGGCCCAGGCGAGCGTATAAGCTGTCGAGTTCGCGTGAGAGCTGGTAGACCTCCAGACGTAAGCGGGCGCTCTGGGCCACTTCCTCGCCCCGGCGTTGGACTTTCTCGGCTCCCCGTTTGACAGAACTGAAGATGGTATCAAGCATGCCCGCTCAGTCTGTACTGACCCAGCCGCCTTTGGGTGAAGGCGTACCAAGCGCAGTCTTCACGTTCTCGCGCTCCACGCGGGCGGCGTCCTCGGCGTCCTGGCGCTTGACCTGAAGGTCTTCCAGGGTCTGCGACAGCACGTGCTTTAGCTGGGTCAGGCCCTCGCCACTGTGGGCACTGACGGCCACACCGCCGAGGCGCATTCGCTCGCGCTCCAGCGTCTCAGCGTCAGTCCGGTCAGCCTTGTTGAGCGCCACCACCGTGGGCAGGTCACCGATCTCTAGGTCACCCAGAATGCGCTGCACCGCCGCGTGGCGCGTGTCGGCCCCCGGCGAGGCAACGTCCACCACATGCAGCAGCACGTCGGCGTCGCCGATTTCTTCCAGGGTGGCGCGAAAGGCCCGGCTCAGATCGCTGGGCAGATCACGGATAAAGCCCACCGTGTCGGTGAAGACCACCGGCCCAATGCCTTCCAGAAAGCCCTGACGGCTGGTGGGGCGCAGGGTGGCGAAGAGTTTGTTCTCGGCCAGCACCTTGCGAGGCTCCTCGGCAGCGTGGGTAAAGGCATTCAGCAGGGTCGATTTGCCCGCGTTGGTGTAACCCACGATGCTGATGACCGGCACGTCGTTGCGGCTGCGCTGCTTGCGGCGTTCCTCGCGCCGCACCGCGACTTCCCTCAGCTGCTGTTCCAGAAACGCCAGGCGGTCGTTGATGCGCCGCCGGTCGAGTTCCAGCTTGGTCTCGCCGGGGCCGCGCGTGCCGATGGCCCCGCCCGCTGCCGAGCCGCCCGACGCGCCGATGCGTGAGAGTCGGCTGCCGGCGCCCAGCAGACGCGGCTTCATGTAGCGTAGCTGCGCCAGTTCGACTTGCAGCCGCGATTCGGCCCCCTGGGCGTGCAGAGCGAAAATGTCGAGAATCAGCTGGGTACGGTCAAGGACCTTCAGGCCGGTGGCTTCCTCGATCTCGCGGGCCTGCGCCGCGCCGAGTTCCTGGCCAAAGATCAGCAAGTCCGCGTCCTCGTGGTAGGCCTTGCTGGTCAATTCTTCGAGCTTGCCCGCGCCGATCAGGGTGCCGGGCTTGAGGTGACGGCGGAAAATCAGCTCACGGTAAACCACCTCGGCCCCGGCGGTGCGGGCCAGTTCACCCAGCTCGTCGAGGCGCTCCTCGGCGTCGAACTCACCCTGGTCGATCTGCACCAGGATGGCCCGCTCACGGTCTTTCTTGGCTTCGCGGGTGCGCTGGGCGCGGGCGATTTCCTCTTCCAGCGCGCTGACCTGCGCGCCCAGATCGAAATTTTCCATCTCACCGGGGCTGGCCGGCGGATACACGCGCCAGTCCTCTTCCTCGCCCACGGTGCCGGGCGGCGTCAGGTGCGCCAGATGCACGTTGCCGGGAAGGCCCCCGTCGCGCACCTCGATGGCAGCCACTGCATCCAGGCGGCTGAGAAACAGCGCCGAGAGGTCGTTTTTACTCAGCCCGCCGCCTTTGGGATGGGTATGCAGCAGGTGAAAGCCCGAGAGCCGGGTCTCGCCCTTGCGGACGCTGGGCAGCTCAGCTCCCTTGGCGTCGGCCACCGACACGCTGATCACGCGGCCCCGCCGGTCGATCAGGACGCTGATTTCGCGCCGGATCTCGTGCGAGAGTTCGCTGAGGTTGCGCGCCAATTCGGGGCTGGTCACGCTGCCGGGCGCGAGGCGGCGGCGGTACAGGTTGCTGAGGCTCTTTTGCTGCGCGGTCTTGAGGCCCGAAATGTTACCGTGAACTTTCTCTATGGTCAGTCACTTCCTTGGAGGGAGAGGAGGAAAGGGCAAAGCCCCGGCCCAGGTGGGGCAGGGCAAGTTGAGATGTGAAGGGAGCCTAGCGCAGCCCGGCGTGCACAACCGTGCGCGGGTGCCGCATCGTGGCCGACTCAGTTAGGCGGGCGGCGGCTCAGCGCCGGACGATCAGGATCATGCGGTCAGTATCGCGCTGAACGGAGCCGTGGCGCATCGGCACAATGGCTTGCCCGGACTTGCTCTGGGTCCTGCGGCTCAGTCGAGCACCTGCGAGGCCAGCCAGCGCTCGAAGTCGGGCAGGGCCATCGGCGGCGCGTAGAAGTAGCCCTGTGCGGCGTGGCAGCCCGCCGCACTGAGAAGCTGCGCCTGGGACTGCGTCTCCACGCCCACCGCGATCACGTTGAGGCCCAGCTTGCGCGACAGGTCCACCGTGCCTTCCAGCAGCGCCAGCGGGCGCGGGCCGCTGAGCAGGTTGGCCACGAACGAGGGGTGCAGTTTGACACCGCTGAGGGCGAAGCGCTCCAGCGAGGTGAGGCTCGACGCGCCGTCTCCGAAATCGTCCACCCAGATCTGTGCGCCTGCTGCCCGCAACTCGGTTAGCGCCGCGTTGATGTGTTCGGGAGCGTTCAGCTGAGTGGGATCCGGCTGAATCAGGCTGCCCGCACTGAGTTCGAGGTCAAGGCCGCCCACGCCGCGCACCTGAGCACCGAGTTCGGCCAGCAACTCCGCGTCAAGCAGTTCGGGGGCGCTCAGGTTGAGGCTCAGCCGGAGTTTGGGGTGACTGCTTTGCCAGCGCTGCCGCTGGGCGCTCACCTCGGCCACCACCCAGCGTCCCAGCGTGGGCAGCAGTCCGGCGTGGGCCACCAGCGGCAGAAACTGAGCGGGCGAGAGCTGGCCGCGCGCCGGGTGCTGCCAGCGGAGCAGCACTTCCGCCGCCTGCACCCGGCCATGCTGCAAGCTCACCACCGGCTGAAACTGCAAGCTGAACTGCTCGGGCAACGCGGCGCGCAGATCGTGTTCGAGTTGCATCGAATCGGTCTCGAAGCTCATCAATTCGGGGCGGTAGGCCTGGTGTCCGGCGCGGCCGGTGCGCCGGGCGGCCAGCAATGCGGTGCGGGCGTGTTCGAACAGTTGATCGACCGGCTCCTCGCCGCAGGCCACGCCCACGCTGGCCGTGACCCGCAACTCGCGGCCACTGACCCGCAGCGGCAGGGTGAGCAGGTGCTGCACCTCGCTGGCCAGCAGCAGGCCCTGCGCGCCGCTGACCCCGTGCAGGACCAGCGCGAAGTGCTCGCCGTCGAGCCGGGCCACCTGGGCGTCCTTGCGCCAGTGGTGCAGCCGGGCGGCCACCTGAATCAGCAGATGGTCGCCCGCCGAACGGCCCAGCGCCGTTTGCAGCACGCCGAATTCGTCGATACTCAGGCCCAGCACGCATAGCGTCTCGCCCTGGCGCTGCGGCAGTTTTGAGCGCAGCCCCGGCCAGTTGGGCAATCCGGTCAGCGGATCGTGGGCCGCGTCGTGCTTGAGGCGGTCTTCGAGGTGACGCACGGTGGTCACGTCGTGCAGGTAGAGCGCCAGCGGCTCACCTTTGTGCGGGGTGCCCTCGCCGGTGATCAGGCGGGCGGCGGTGATGGTCACGTAGCGGCGCAGGCCGTCCGGGCGGGTCAGCACCGCCGAGAGGTCGCCGCCGTCCAGGCTGGCCTGGGTAGTCAGCGTCACCGGCGAAAGCGGCGTCAGATCGGGGCGCGCGAGCTGCACGCCCAGGCCGCGCAGCAGCTTGCCCAGCGCCATGCCGCCCGGCACGTTCAGGGCGTCCTTGTCGACGCCGAGCAGGGCGGCAGCGGCCTCGCTGGCCAGCCAGACCGGGCGCTCGCCGCTGTCGTCGGCGGCCCCCAGCAGCAAGGTCGCCTGCGGGCTGTGGGCGATGACGCCCGCCAGCAGGTTTTGCTGCACGCCGCTGAGCGGGTGGCGCTCGTGAAAGTGGAATTCGGCGACCAGCAGCGTCTCGTCTTGCTCAGCGCCGTGCTCGGTGGTCTGCGCGGTTCCCTGGCCCCGGTGCAGCGAGATGGTGGCGCGCTCGCCGCCCATCACCTGCACAGCACACTCGAAGCGTTGCTGCGGCGTGGCCAGGGCGTTTTGCAGCGCCTGCTTGAGCTGCTGCTGGGCGTTCGGCGTATCCGACCAGATCGGCCAGTTCCACAGCGCGCTGTACTGCGGGTCGGGCGCTTCGGGCAGGCTGCGGCGCAGCGACTCGCTGCGTTCGAGCACCTCGCCCCCGGCACTCAGCACGGCGGTGGGCAGCCGCGCGCCGTGCAGCAGCGCCTGCACCCTTGAGGAGAGCGAGACCTCGCGGGTGACGTCGTACATGGTCCACAGCACCCCCGCCGCTGCGCCGCCGTAGTAGGGCCGCACCTGCGAGCGCAGCCACACGCCGGGGCGCTCCGGGCCGCCCGGCAGCCACTCGCGGTCCTGGCGCGCGGCCCGACCCGAGGTCGCCTGCTGCAAGAGTTGCGCGGTATCGCGGCGCGCCGGGAACACCTGATCGAAGGTCTTCCCGATCACCTGGGCCGCGCTCAGGTCGTGCAGCTCCAGAAACCGGCGGCTGACCTGCTGAAACACCAGCTCACCGCTGAGCCAGGCGGCTCCCTCGGGCAACTGGGTAATCAGCACGTTGGCTTCGCGCTGCGCGCCGTCGTCCTGGGCGGCGGCCAGCAGCATGGTCAGCAGGTGCACGCTGCCCTCGGCCACCGCCTGGGCCGACCACAGCAGGCCCAGCAGCGCTCCGTCGCGGGTCAGCCAGATGAGTTCACCGCTGTCGAACCAGGCGTCGGGCGGCGTCAGGTCACGCACGGTGGTGGTCGGGGCATCGGCACTCAGCAGCAGCACCTGCTGCCCGAGACTGGCCAGCAACACTGCGCCGGGCGCGTGGCTTCTCAGCAACTCTCGTAAGGTATCAGGCAATGCTGGATTTACAGTCAGGGTCATGAATGCGGGGTCCTCTCTGCATTCCATTGTCCTCAGCGTGTCTTACAGTGCCCATGCAAACTGTCGCCGCGCCGTGAAGGACCCGCCTGAACGCGGCGAACAGCGGCCCGGCGCGGCGGTGGAACCTGATCGATCCGGTTGATGCCGCTGGGCCTGTAGCCTGACGGCATGACTGATCTCCACGACGCCACCCGCTTTGCCGTGTACTTCGTGCCGCCTGCCGGGAGTGCTGAGTACGAACTGGGCAGTGATTTGCTCGGCTACGATCTGCGCGCGCGCGCCGCAAGGCCCCTGCCCGACTTCCTGCGCCCCGAATGGCAGGCCGTCGCCTCACCCTACGGCTTTCACCTGACGGTGGTGGAGGGCTTTTACACCGACCCTGAGCGGCTCGGCGACATCGAGCGCGAAACGCGGGCCTGTCTGGCCTGCCTCGCGCCGGGCGCGGACGTGGGCCTGGAAGGCGGCCACATCGAGGTCTGGGACGAAGGCGAAACCTGGGTGCAGCGCTTCACGCCGAGTCCGGCACTCTTGGTGCTGCACACGCTGCTGCTGGCCCGGCTCGCCCGGTTCGTCACGGCCTCGCCATTCGCCGGGGAGGTGGCGGCAGGCCACTACGGGCGGCCCTTCGAGCAGGCCAGGATGGACCTGCTGCACACCCCGCGCGGTCTGGACAGTTTCCAGCCGCACTTCACGCTGGTGCAGCCCTACGGCGGTGATCAGCCGGAGGTGTTGCAGGCCCGGCTGGAAGCGCTGACGCGGCCCCACGCCCGGTTGACCCCCGCATCGCTTTGTCTGTGCCTCAAGCCGCAGGGCGAGAGCCACTGGCAGGTCCTCAGGGAGTTTCCACTTCAGCACGCCTGACCAGGCTTGGGCTGAAACTGATTGAGAGCGTCATTCTGTCTAGATGAGAGAGGCCTCATCATCAGAAAGGGCCGGGTCAGGCGTGGGCGCTCTACTTCACGCATGCTTTCACGTCAATGGATCGTCTGGCACGGCTCACGTTTCGCAGCCCAGCGTGAGACCGGCTTCGTGCGCGCCGGGCATCCGGAGCGGGTGCGTGAGATCGCCCTGCGGCTGGGCCGCGAACTGAAGCTCAGCCGTAGCGAGCGCCGGGCACTCGGCGAGGCGGCGCTGCTGCACGACATCGGGCGGGCGCTGCTGCCGCCGCACCTCGGCGAGAAGTCGCACCCCAGGGTGGGAGCCGACCTGCTGATCGGCCAGGAGCTGCCGCCCGGCACGCGGGACGCGGTGCTGCACCACCACGAGCGCTGGGACGGGCGCGGCTACCCGCACGGGTTGCGCGGCAGCGCCATTCCGCGCCTGGCCCGCGTGCTGGCGGTTGCCAACGCCGCCGACCACCTGGGCCGCCTGCTGCCGGAGATGCAGGCCGAGCGCCTGGCCTGGGAGCGCGGGCTGGCGCTCGACCCCGAGATCGTGAACGCGTATCTGCGGCTGATCTGCCCCGAAGCCTGACCAGCTCCCCCGGACTTTGACTCGTCGGTAACGGTTGCCCGCCGCCCGCCTCTCTACACTGAAGGCATGAAGCGCCGTCCACTGCTGCTCGCTGCCCTGCTGACCCTGTCCGCGCTGCTGAGCGCCTGCCTGCCCACGCCGCTGCGGACGCAGCCCGGCTCGGCCCTGACGCTGAGTGCCCGGCTGGACGACGCCCTGAAGGTGGCCGACGGTGAGTACCGCCGCCCTGGCCCGGCGCAGTTGCAGGTGGACGCCGGCTTGCCGGGAAGTTTCCTCTACGCGCTGCTGCTGCCCGACCAGAGCCTGGCGTCGGCAGCCCCGGCCCAGCTCCTGACGCCCCGGTCATCCGGCGAACAGAGCGCCACTTTCAATCTGCCGCCCGAAGTGGGCTTCACCCAGGTATTCGTGGTGGGCAGTCCGCGCCCGCTGACGTTTCCGGCGCTGGGCCGCAGCGTGGGCCAGCTCTCGGACGCGCTCAAGGCGGCCACCGCCGACCTGACTCCCGGAAGCTGGAACGTGACCACGCAGGTCTACCGTGTGGGCGACTACGGACAACTCAGGGTGCTGAGCAGTCCGTCCGACGCCAACGTGTATCTGGGCGGCACTTACCGGGGCCGCACGCCGCTCGATCTCAGCGCGGTGCCCGCCGGTGACGTGGCGCTGCGAATCGAGCGCCAGAACTACGTGCCGCTGACCCGCACAGTGACGGTGCACCCCGACCAGACCGCCGGGCTGAAGGTGGCCCTGCGCCCGCAGCCCGCCGTGGGCCATTTGACGGTGCAGAGCAGTCTGCCTGCGCAGGTGCAGGTGCTGGGCAACCGGGAGCTGGGCAACCAGGCCGTGCGCGGCCCCACGCCGCTGAGCGCCGATTTGCTGGCCGGAGACTATGCCCTGACCGTGACGCCGCTCAACTCGCCGCTCAAGGCCGCCTGGCTGGGCCTGACCCTGACCCGCAACCAGACCGTCAACGTCTCGTGCGCGCCGGAGGGTGAGCAACTGGTGTGCCGCACCCAATGAGGCCCCGGCCTGCTGTGACGGGTCCGCTCTCCAGGTCGCCGGAGCCGCTCGACTCGGCCCGCCGCCGGGCACGTGTCGCCGGGCTGATCACGGCAGCGCTGCTGGCCCTGATGTGGGGCCAGGAACTCACCGACCAACTGGTGTTTGGGGGCCGCCTGGACGCCTACGGCATCGTGCCGCGCCACCTGGGTACGCTCAGTCATGTTTTCACCGCGCCCTTCTTGCACGGCGACTTCACCCACCTGATCGGCAACTCGCTGCCGCTGGCGGTGCTGGCCTTTCTCAATGCCCTGCGCGGCGCAGTGCGTTTCGTGCTGGCCACCCTGATCGTTGCGGTGGTGGGCGGAGCGCTGGTGTGGCTGCTGGGGCGCGGCGGCAACCACCTGGGGGCCAGCGAACTGGTGTTCGGTTACTTCGGACTGCTGCTGGCCAGCGCCTGGCACGAGCGCCGCACCGGCCCGGTCATCGCCGCAGTGGTGGCCCTGCTGCTCTACGGCGGCGCACTCTGGGGCGTGCTGCCACGTGATCCCCGGATTTCCTGGGAAAGCCATCTGTTCGGCTTTGCCGCAGGCCTGCTGGCCGCCCGCTGGCTGAGCGCGACTGGCCGCCTCCCACCCCGCCGCCCCGCCACCGCCGGGCGCTTCAGGAGCTGAGATGACTGGACCTTCCATGCCCGATTCCGCCTTGCCTGCCCTGCTGACCCTGCGCCCTGACGCCGCCGAACTGAGCGTGTCCGATCTGGCCCGCAGCGTGGCCTTTTACCAGACAGTGCTGGGGTTCAGTGTTCTTTCGCAGACGGCAGGGCAGGCCGAACTGGGCGTCACGGGAGCCGGGTGGCCCCTGCTGGTGCTCCACGCCCTGGAGCGTCCCGCTCCGCCGCAGCGGGCCAGCGGCCTGTACCATTTCGCCTTGTTGCTGCCCTCACGGGCCGATCTGGGGCGCTTTCTGGGGCATGTGGCCGGGCTGGGCGTGCGTATCGGCGCGTCCGACCATCTGATGAGTGAGGCCATTTACCTCAATGACCCCGATGGGCACGGCATCGAGGTCTACCGCGACCGGCTCCGCAGCGAATGGCCGTATGAAGCGGGGTCACAGGGCCAGCAGCTGAAGATGGCCACCGATCCGCTCGACGTCCAGGGCGTGCTGGACAGCGCTGGAACCACCCTCTGGACTGGACTCCCGGTGGGCAGCGTCATGGGTCACCTGCACCTGAAAGTCAGCGACCAGCCAGCGTCCAGCCGGTTTTATCAGGCGCTTGGCTTCGAGCTGATGACGGAATTTCCCGGCGCATCGTTTCTGGCGGTGGGCGGCTACCACCACCACCTCGGCGTCAATGTCTGGGAAAGCCGGGGAGCCGGGCCGCCCGCACCGAACACGCCCGCGCTGCAACTGGCCCAGTTCAGTGTGGAGGCCGCCGAATTTCCGGCGCTGCTCTCGCGGCTGGAGGCCATGCCGGTGCCGGTGCAGGCCACCCAGGAGTGGGCCGAGCTGACCGACCCCAGCGGCATCCGGCTGCGCTTCTCGCGGCGCTGAAGGCGGCTTCATCGGGTTCTGAGCCGACCCCCACCGCATCCGACTAGAGTCGGGACATGACCCAACCTTCCAGCACGAGCGGCCCCGAACTCGACCACACCGATCTCAGCGTCGGTGGCATGACCTGCGACCACTGCGTGCGGGCCGTGACCCAGGCGCTCAGGAGCGTGCCGGGCGTGCTGGAAGCCTCGGTGGACCTCAGCAGCGGCCTGGCCCGGGTGCGCGGCGAGGCCGACCCCCAGGCGCTGCTCGAGGCCGTGAAGGAAGAAGGCTACACGGCGGCGCTGCGGGAGTAGGCCGGACCTGCGCGTTACTCCTCGAGCCGGCGAATCTCCCCGACCACCCGGTAAAAGCCGCCCGCGTCTTCGAGCTGATCGACGACGTAGCTTACGCCCGACTGCCGAAGCGTGCGGGGAAACTGGACATTCCAGTCCTGAAACGTCTGGGTGTTGCGCGCCGGATCGGGCCTGACCCTGAGCTTGCCGCCTTCCTGCACGACCCGGAGCACCACCTGCCCCGCTGCCTGGGCCGTGGTCGCCAGGGCTGTCACCGGCGCCTGGGTCTGCACCGTCGCCGCCATCTTGATGTCGCGCGGTGTGATCTGCACCCCCTGCCTGGCGTTCTCGATGGCCTGGGCGCTGACATCCAGGGCAGCCAGCGAGCCGCGTGAAGTCACCAGATACAGCCGCTCGTTGCTGTACTGCATGCTGAGGGCCGCGCCGTACTTCGTGCCGAGTTTCCACAGACGCTCCCCAGCCTTGCTGAAGCAGTAGACGGCGGAACTGCTGTCGCCCGCGAAGACGAACTCGCCGTCTGGACTGGTCGCGCACGAGAAGACGGCGGCGTCGCAGCGGTAATTCTGTACCGCCTGACCCGACTTGGTGAAGCGCTGAATCTGATTGCTGGAGGTACCCGCGTAGAGGTCGCCGCCTTCTTGCCAGCCGAACAGTACGCTGCCGCTGGTCTTGTGATGCCACAGCGGGAAGCCGCTCTCACGGTCGAGTTGCCCGACGCCGCCGGAGTGGCCGTAGTACACCCCTGCCGGATCGACCCGGACCATCCAGGCCATGTGGGCGTTCTGACCGATCTGTGCCCACTGCTGCTCGCTCTCGGCGTTGAAGGCGTGGATGCTGCCCTGGCTGTCGCCGACGCCCAGCATGCCGCCCTGCAAATCCATCCACAGAATGGAATGCTGACTGTCGGCCTCGTAGGCCACGAACGGCAGCTTGCCGCTCAGATCGTAGACGTTGCCATCATCACATCCGGCGAAGGTGCGGTGCTGATCGCTCACCAGGCATTTGACGCCGTCGGGCAGTTTGAACGAGCGCTGCACCTCACCGTCCGGTGACAGGGCATAGACCTCGCCCGCATCGTTGCCCACCCAGACACTGTGGTCATCCGCAAAGATGCCGAAGGCGGCGCTGGCCGTCTGAAACTTCCAGACGACCGGAGCTGCCGATGTGGTGGTGGAGGCCGTTTCGGTGATCTCGCGGCGAATGACGGTGCGCTTTTGCCGCACGCCCGGCACCGCTTCCTGATAGCCCTTGCGCAGCTTCTCCTTGATTTTCTTGGTCGCCTCGGCCTGGGCCTGTTCGGGCGTGGCAAAGCCCTTGGTGCTGGTCTGGCCGGGCGTACCGATGCGTCCGAAGCGCAGGGTCAGTACCGAATCTTCCACGCTCACTTCGTAGAACTTGTGCTCGCTTCCGACCTCGTCCGAGAGTTCCAGATATGTTTTCGACATGCTCCGAGCATACCGGCCCGGCCTACGGGTGCGCCCTGAGCGGTGGGAAGACCGCCCGGGCCTCTGACCCGGTCAGTTCATAAAAAAAGGCCGCAGGAGCGGCCTCTGAGCCAAGTTGAGCAGCCTTAGGGCTGGTAGCTGATGCGGTAGACCTTGGCGTTGTCGTCGTCAGTCAGCAGCATCGAGCCGTCGGGGAGGCTGAGCAGATCGACGGGGCGGCCCTTGGAACTCTGCCCATTCAGAAAGCCGGTCAGGAAATCCTGTACCTTGCCGGATTTGGGATCGACGGTGACGACCCGGTAGCCGCTCTTGGTGGCGCGGTTCCACGAACCGTGCAACGCCACGAACATCTGGCCCCGGTACTGGGCGGGGAAGACCTTGCCGGTGTAGAAGGCCAGGCCCAGCGGCGCGCTGTGGGCGATGGTGAGGGCAAAGGCCGGGGTGGTGGCCTTGCAGGTGTCTGCGTTCTTTTTGCCGAAGTCCTTGTCCCAGACCTGGGCCTCGCCCGGCTGTAAGGTATAGCAGTACGGCCAGCCGAAGTTGCGCCCCTGGGCCAGTTTGTAGAATCCCTCTGGCGGCACGTTGTCGCCGAGGTTGTCGCGGGCGTTGTTGGTGGCGTACAGGGTGTCTCCGTACCACTCCAGGCCCACCGCGTTGCGCAGCCCCGTCGCGTAAGGCTTGCCGTTCTTGCCGTCGGCGTCATAGACCCACACGGCAGCACGCTTGTCGTTGCTTTCCTCGCAGACATTGCAACTGCTGCCGGTGGCCACATACATCTTGTCGTCGGGGCCGAACACCACCGTGCGGGTCGAGTGGCCCGCGCCGCTGGGCAGATCAAGCAGCTTCTCGGGGCCGCCGCTGGCCTTCTGGTCGCCGGATTTGTAGGCGAAACGCACCACCCCGTCGGTGTTGGCGACATACAGGTAGTTGCCGTGAAAGGCCAGGCCGTGTGGCTGATTGAGGCCCTGGGCGAATACTTGCTGGCTGTCGGCCTTGGCTTTGCCACGCAGCACGTACACCTTCCCGGCCCCGGTATCGCTCAGGAACACGTCGCCGTTGGGGGCCACCACCATGAAGCGCGGGCGCTCGAAGCCACTGGCGTAGGTGCTGACGGAAAAGCCCTGCGGCACGGTGAAGCCGCCGGATGTGACGGCGCGGGCGAGCGGGGCGGGGGCATGCACGGCGTCCTGGGGATTGGCGCTCGCGCTGGCCTTGCTCTGCTGGGCACACGCCGAGGCGCTCAGCAGCAGCGTGCAGGCCACCGCGTTGGTGATGAATTTCAACATGCCCTTATCTGACCATGTTGCTGTGAGACCGGCCCGCCAGCCAGCTAAATGCCCGCCAAAGTGAGCCGGGCGACGGTGTTCTGCGCTGTGCTGCGGGCGATACCGTTAGCGCTTGGACAGACGCCTTCCCCGGTGGGGCGTCCGGCAGAATTTCCGTTCAGCCCTGCTGCGCCGCCGCTCTGAGCAGTTGCTCGGTCTCGTCCCAGCCAATGCAGGCGTCGGTCACCGAAACGCCGTACTGCAAGTCGGTGAGATCGGCGGGAATGCTCTGTTTGCCGGGGTTGAGGTGGCTCTCGATCATCGCGCCGCGCAGCACGGTACTTCCAGCCTGGCGCTGCGAGAGCACGTCAGCCCAGACCAGATGCTGGCGGGTGTGGTCCGAGCCGCTGTTGGCATGCGAGCAGTCCACGATGACGGCGGGCGTCAGGTGGGCCAGCGTCATCAGCCGCTCGGTCTCGGCCACATAAGACGCGGCGTAATTGGGGCCGTCTTGCCCGCCGCGCAGCACCACGTGACCGCCCTGGTTGCCGCGCGTGTGCACGATGCAGGCCTGCGCGTCGTCAGTGATGGTGAAAAAGGCGTGCGGATTGCGCGCCGCCACCGCCGCGTCCACCGCGATCTTGAGGCTGCCGCTGGTGCCGTTCTTGAAGCCCACCGGGGCCGACACCGCGCTGGCCATCACCCGGTGCGTCTGTGACTCGGCGGTGCGCGCGCCGATGCACACCCAGCTCAGCAGATCGTAGAGGTACTGCGGCACGAACGGGTCGAGCAGTTCGGTGGCGACCGGCAGGCCCAGGTCGTTGATGGCCAGCATCAGCTCGCGGGTGCGCCGCAGGCCGCCGCTGAAATCGTAGGCCCCGTTGAGGTGCGGGTCGGTGAGATAACCGCGCCAGCCCACCGTGGTGCGCGGTTTGTCGACGTACACCCGCATCACGATTTCGAGCTGCCCGCTCAGCTCTTCTCTGAGGGCGGCCAGTTTGCGGGCGTAGGTCACGGCCTGGTCGAAATCGTGGATGCTGCACGGCCCGGCGATGACCAGCAACCGGTCATCCGCGCCGTGCAGGATATCGAGCACCGCCCGGCGGGCCTTCGAGACGGTGACCTCGGCGCGGGCCATCAGCGGGTAGGCGTCCTTGAGCTGCCGGGGAGTGATGACGGTCTCGAAGGCGCTGACGTGCAGGTTCTCGGTGGGGCTACGGGACGGTTCGGGCAGCATGCTTCTCCTGGGGTGGGCGTGGGCGGCAAGGCAAACCCCCGCCGGGTGGAGGCGCGGGGCGAACCTGGCCGGACAAATTCAGTCTTTGGACCACTCGCTGACTGGAATGAACTCCACGCCCTCGGCCTCGGTTGAAGTGATGCGGTAATTGGCATCGAAGAACACGGCGATCTCGCCCCGGTCGAAGTGCTCGGTGCTGACCACCGGCTTTCTGAGCACGTAGCCCTTGCCCTCCTCGGCCACGCCGATGTGGGCCGACTTGGTAAAGCGCAGCGCCACCTCGTCGCCATGCCTGAGCGTGCGGACCCGGACGTTGTAGACGCCGCCGCCGACGTCCAGGACGTTGGGGTTGGCGGGAACTTTCTTTCTCCAGAACATGAACGCCTCCAGCGAAAACGACCGGGTCAGTCTACCGTCCCGGCGGCCCGGCGGCCTGCGAAGTTCACAAACCGCGCAGCAGGGCGGTCAGCAGGCGCACATGGTCGGGCCAGCGGTCCAGCCGGATGTGCTCGTGGGCCGCGTGCGCGCCGTCGCCGGGTGCCCCCAGGCCGTCCAGGGTGGGCACGAAGGCCGCCGTGAAGTTGCCGTCGCTGCCGCCGCCCACCACCTCCTCGGTCAGGGCGAAACCGAGTGCGGCGGCCTCCTGTCTGGCCCGCTCGAACAGGGCCATTGTTTCGGCGCTGCGCTCGAACGGTGGACGGTTGAGGCCGCCCGTCACCGTGAGGCCGACCCGCCCGTCGTGCGGCCTGAGCGACTGCATGGCCGCGTCGATGCGCTCGCCCTCGGCCAGGCTCGACACCCGCACGTCGACCTCGAAGCGGGCCTGGGCCGGAATCACGTTGACCGCGCCGCCACCCGAGAGAAAGCCCACGCTGACAGTGGTGCCCGCCGCCACATCGGCCAGCGCCTGCACCGCCAGCAGCTGGTGCGCCGCCTCGGTGATGGCGCTGGCTCCCTCGTGAGGCTTGTTGCCCGCGTGGGCCGCCACCCCGACCAGTTCCACGGCAAACTGGCCCACGCCCTTGCGCCCGGACTTGAGGGCGTGGCTGTCCGACACCGGCGGCTCGACCACCAGCACGGTGCGTGCCCGCCGGGCGGCCGCCTCGATCACCGGGCGGCTGTGCAGGCTGCCGACCTCCTCGTCGGGGGTCAGCAGTACCTCGATTCCCCCTGCCGGATACTGACCGTCCAGCGCCCGCAGCGCGGCGAAGAGGCCCACGATGCCGCCTTTCATGTCGTAGCTGCCGGGGCCGTAGACGCGGTTGCCTTCGGTCCGAAACGGCATCTGGTCGAGGGTGCCGTGTGGCCAGACGGTATCGGCGTGCGCCAGCACCAGCAGGGGGCGTTCGCTGCCTGCTGGATCAGTGTGCGCCTCCGCCGCGCCGAACAGAAACTGCCGGGTGCCGCCGGGCAGGCTGTGGGTGCTGGCATGCATGGCCCTGGCCCAGCCCTCCACCACGTCCTGCACGGCACACACCGCGAGCGCGTCGGAACTGGGCGATTCGAGTTCGACGAGTTGCTGAAGGTCGCGCAGTAGCGAGGCCAGCGGCTCGGATTCGGTGTCGGGCAGGAGGTCGGACGGGGAATGGGTCATGGCCGTATGCTAGTCCAGTCGCCCGAGCAGGTGTCGATCTGACCTGAGCAGATCATCACTTTCGTGTCCAGCATGGGTTTTTCCCGGCACGGTCAAACAAAAAAGGGTCGGGCGTCAAAGCAGATCGCTGACACCCAGCCCGGTTGGGCAGTTTGCAGTTTGCCGCCGCGCTCCAGGTTCAGTTCTCGCCGCAGGCCGAGGTCTACTGCTTTGGCGACGAGTTCGCGGCGGTGTGGCTCAGGCGGACAGCCGAGGACGAGGCGCTGGGCCGCGAAATCAGGTCCGGCAATGACTGAGTGCCGCTGATGCTGGCGCAAACTGAGCCGAGCCGCGCCCAACCGTGACCCCGCTCCCACGCTACGCCCACAGCAGAACGCTAGACTGCCCGGCAGATGACGGGAACCCTGACAGCGCTGGCGCTCGACCCGCAGCGCGGCAAACTCAAGGGCAGCGGCCACGGCAAGCTGCCGCCGATGCTGGAGCAATATGTCGCGCTGCGTGACGAGATTGACGCGCAGTATCCCGGTGCGCTCCTGCTGTTTCAGTGCGGCGATTTTTACGAGACCTTCGGTGAGGACGCCGAGCGGGCCGCCCGGCTCCTCAATATCGCCCTGACCCACAAGAGCAGCAAGGATTTCTCCACGGCGATGGCCGGAATCCCGATTCGCACCCTCGACAGCTTCGTGCAGCGCCTTCTCAACAAGGGCGTGTGCGTGGCGGTGGCCGAGCAGATGGAACTGCCCGGCGCGGGCCTGGTCGAGCGCAAGGTGACGCAACTGCTGACCCCCGGCACCGTCACCGAGGAGCGCCACCTGACTGCCGACGAGAATTATCTGGCGGCGGTGGCGACCGGCGACGGCTACGCGCTGGCGCTCCTGGACGTGTCCACCGGGGAGTTTCGCTGCGCCGCGTTCAGCAGCCGCACCGCTCTCTACGACGAACTGGCGCGCTGGCGTGCCCGTGAGGTGCTGCTGGCCCCCGAACTCTCCGAGAATGCCGCACTGCTGAGCGATTTCAAGAGTCGCTTTCCGCTGATGCTCTCGCACGGCAACTTCGAGGAATTGGCCTGCCACGCAGCACTCAATGCCGTGCTGGGAGAGGTGCCCGGCGTGCTGGAGAACCATACGGGCCTGACGCGGGCCTGCGGCTCGGTGCTCGGCTATGCCCGCAGCATTCACGCCGGGGTGCAGGGCGGCGAATTGAAGATGGTGCGCCGCCTGACGCGTTTCGAGCCGGGCGCGCAGATGCGCCTGAGCGAGTGGGCCCTCCGGGCGCTGGAAATCTTCACGGCCCAGTCGCCGCAGGGCCGTACCCTGATGGACGCTCTCTCGGAGACGCGCACGGCGGGCGGCAGGCGGCGGCTGCGGGCCTGGCTGCGCTCACCGCTGCTGGATAGGCTGAGCCTGGAGTCGCGCCTGGACGCGGTGGAAGCGCTGACCCGCGCCAGTGATCTGCGCGGCGGCGTGCGGGCGCTGCTCTACCGCGCCCACGACCTGGAGCGGCTGGCTGCACGCGTGGCCTCGGCCCGCGCCACGCCCCGCGAAGTCGCCTCACTGGCCCGCACGCTCGAACTGCTGCCCGACGCTTCTGACTTGCTGAGTTCAGTCAGTGGGGGAGGAGTATTGTCCGGCGTCCGTGCCCGGCTGGGCGCACTGCCGGACGTGGTGCGCCTGATTCGCGCCGCGCTCGTCGACGAGCCGCCCATCCGCGCTTCCGACGGCGGGCTGATTCGCGAGGGCTTTCACGCCGAACTCGACGGTCTGCGTAGCGAGGCGCTGGGCCACCGCGCCTGGCTGGCTGAGCTGGAACGCAGCGAGCGCGAGCGCACCGGTATCGGCAGCCTGAAGGTCGGCTACAACAACGTCTTCGGCTATTTTCTGGAAATCACCAGCGCTCACCTGGGCAAGGTGCCGAGCGATTATCGCCAGATCGCCACCCTCAAAGACCGCGCCCGCTTCACCCGCCCCGACCTGCGCGAGCGTGAGCGCGAGATTGCCCGGCTGGAGCAGGCCGCCGAACGCCTGGAAGTGGAGGTCTTCACCGAACTCCGTGCCGGACTCGCCGCCCACGCCGACGCCCTGAGCGAGGCTGCCGGTGCCCTGAGCGAACTGGACGTGCTGTGCGCGCTCTCCGAAATCGCTGCCACCCGCGCCTGGATCCGCCCGCACACCCTGGGCGACGACGTTCAGACGGTCACACTGAGGCAGGCCCGCCACCCCGTCGTGGAGCTGGTGGGCAGCGGCAATTTCGTGCCCAACGATGCCGAACTCTCGCCCTTGCGCCGCACCCTGCTGCTGACCGGGCCGAACATGGCGGGCAAGAGCACCTACCTGCGCACCGTCGCCATCTGTGCGCTGCTTCACCAGATCGGCTCGTTCGTGCCTGCCGACGCTGCCGAGCTGCCGATCTTCGACAGCATCCACACCCGCATCGGCGCGTCCGACGATCTGGCGGGCGGGAGAAGCACCTTCATGGTGGAAATGCATGAGCTGGCGGGCATCTTGCACCACGCCACGCCGAAATCGCTGATTATCCTGGACGAGATCGGGCGCGGCACGTCCACCTTAGACGGCCTGGCCATCGCCCAGGCGGCGCTGGAACACCTGCACGACACCGGAGCGTATACGCTGTTCGCCACCCACTACTTCGAGCTGACCCGGCTGGAAGGCCAGTTGCCGGGGCTGATCAA
Organism: Deinococcus alpinitundrae; assembly: GCF_009982895.1. Classification (GTDB taxonomy): domain Bacteria; phylum Deinococcota; class Deinococci; order Deinococcales; family Deinococcaceae; genus Deinococcus; species Deinococcus alpinitundrae. The sequence goes on from NZ_WXZL01000023.1 coordinate 20,138, forward strand.
CCTGCACGTGGCGGCCGAGGAGGACGCTGGGGCGTTGACCTTTTACCATCAGGTCATTCCCGGCGCGGCCCGCCAGAGCTACGGCGTGGAGGTGGCGCGCCTCGCCGGGTTGCCCGCCCGCGTGACCACCCGCGCCGCCGCCCTGCTGAGCGCGCTGAACACCCGCGAGGTGGGCAGCAGCACCCAGTTGTCCGCCGAACTCGCCGCCCTGGATTTGACCCGGCTGACACCGCTGGATGCGCTGGCGCTGCTGCACAAGTGGCAGGGAGAGCTGTGAGCGTGTTCGTCCTCGCTGCACTGCGCCCATGACGCCCATCCGGCTGCTTTCCCCCGAAACGGCCCGGCTGATCGCTGCTGGCGAGGTCGTCTCTCGCCCGCTGGACGTGGTGCGCGAGCTGCTGGACAACGCCCTGGACGCCGGGGCCAGCCGAATTGAGGTGGACGTGGAAGGCGGCGGTCTCGCGCTCATCCGGGTGCGCGACAACGGCAGCGGCATCCCGGCGGTGGACGTGCCACTGTCGCCGCTGCGCCACGCCACCAGCAAACTGGAATCGGTCGATAGGGTGACGACCCTGGGCTTCCGGGGTGAGGCGCTGTGGGCGGCGGCCCAGGCGGGGCACCTGAAACTCGTCACGCGCCCGCCCGCGCAGCTCGGCGCGGTTCAGCTCACCGCACACGGCGAGGCGGTGGAAGTCAGTAAGGTCAGCGCCCCGGCAGGCACCAGCGTTAGCGTGTCGGATCTGTTCAAGCACCTGCCTGCACGTCTGCGCACCCAGCTTCCGGCGGGGGCCGAGCTGCGCGAGATCACGGCGCTGTTGACCCGCTATGTGCTGCACTGGCCGGGGCTTCACTGGAAACTGACGGTGGACGGCGACACCAGACTGCTGCATGCGCCCGCCGATCACCGGGGCGCGGTGGCCAGCGTCTACGGCCCGCTCAATGCCAACCGGGTCATCGGGATCGACGCGGCAGGCGTGAAAGGTGTGCTCAGCCGCCCCGAACTGACCCGCCCGCGCCGCGACCGAATGCACTTTGCCGTCAATGGCCGCCCGGTCCTAGCTCCGCCCGAGCTGGAGCGCGCCGTGATCGACGCCTACGCCGAGCTGCTGTCCGCCGGACACGCCCCGCTGTGCGTGCTGAACCTGACATTGCCCCCGGAAGACGTGAATCCCAACGTGCACCCAGCCAAGGCGGTGGTGGCGCTGGCCGAGCTGCCGGAACTCTGCCTCAAGATTACGGCGGCGGTGCAATCGGCCCTCAGTGGGCACCCGCTCTCGCGCCCGCTGCCCGAACTCCGCGCGCCCGCGCCCGCTTCCAGCCCGGTCAGCGGTGGCAACTTTCCAGCGCTGAGTCTGGTCGGCCTCTACCGCGAAACCTACCTGCTGGCCGAGGGCGAGGGTGATCTGTGGGTCATTGACGCCCACGCCGCCCACGAGCGGGTGCTCTATGAGGAACTCGCGCGCCGCCTGCGGACCGAGCCGCCCTACGAGTTGCCGGAACCCGAACTGCTGCAGCTCGGCCCTGAGCAACTCGCCCGGCTGCACGAACGCGACGCCGAACTCAGGAGCTGGGGGCTGACCCTGGAGGAATTCGGCGCAGGCCTGGCGCGGTTGCGCACCCTGCCTGCCGTGCTGGCCGCCCTGCCGCTGCTGAGGCTCCACGAGCAGATCATCGAATCTGCGCTGGGCCTGGGTTCCTCACCCGAGCGCGAGGTGCTAGGCCGCCTGGCCTGCGCTCCGGCGCTCAAAGCCGGGATGCTGACGCTGGAGCGCGGCGCGGCGGTGCTCGCTCAGCTGGCGGCCTGCGATCAGCCGTGGGCCTGCCCGCACGGACGGCCCACCGTGCTGCGGCTCTCCGAGCGCGACCTGATGCACAGCTTTGGCCGCCGCAACGTGCGCGACGTGGCGCGCGGCCGCGACGAGACGGAGCTGAAGGTGGCGCTGAGCCTGGAGGCCGACTAGTGGATGACCACAGGCATGAGGCACTGAAAACTCGCATGAACCAAGATTGCAGATATTGCGTCCTGAACAGCTTTCAAAATTCTCATCATCGTGGAGTCATAAACCAAGCCATGCCTGTGGCAGACCACTAACTGAGGGGCCGGAAACCTGCTATACTCTTTCGGTTAGCCCGGTCACGCACCCAAGACGTGCCGGCGAAGGAAACGACCATGCAAAAAGACATTCATCCCAAAGCGGTTCCCTGCAAAATCATCTACCAGGGCAAAGTGGTTCTCGAAACCATGAGCACCCGGCCTGAAATTCACGTCGACGTGTGGAGCGGTGTGCACCCCTTCTGGACCGGTGAGGAGCGCTTCCTCGACGCCGAGGGCCGCGTGGACAAGTTCAACAAGCGCTTCGGCGACAGCTACCGCAACCGCGGCAAGTAATTCTCCCAAAGAAAAAAGGCCACCGCAACCGGGTGGCCTTTTTTTATTCTCTATCGAGCGGGTTTGGCTCAGTTTCGCAGACATTGTCCGGATCGCCAGGACAAAAAGAAGGGGTGGAGGCGAACGGCAATGCTCATGCCGCGCCCCCAACCCCCTTCAACACATCCTCCGGCAAGGCGATTCTCCCTTTGATTGCCGTTGCCGCCGCCACTGCTGGCGAGGCCAGATAAATCTTGGCGTCCTTGTCGCCCATGCGGCCGATGAAGTTGCGATTTGAGGTGCTCACGCAGACCTCGCCGGGGGCCAGCACGCCCTGGTGCCGCCCCATGCACGGCCCGCAGCCCGGCGTGCCCAGCACCGCGCCCGCCTGAATCAGGGTGAGCAGCGTGCCGTCGGCCATCGCCTGCTCCATCACCTCGCTGCTGGCGGGAATGACCAGCAGGCGGGTGGTCGGGTCGACCTTCTGACCCCTTAAAACGTCAGCGGCGGCGTGGAGATCGTCGAGCCGTCCGTTGGTACAGGTGCCGATAAAAACCTGATCGACCTTGAGGCCGCGCAGCTCCGAGACGTCGTGCACATTGTCCACCTCGCTCGGCGCACTCATGCGCGGGTTGAGGGTGCTCAGGTCAATCTCCACCTCGCGCACATACGTTGCGCCCGCCTGCGGGTAGACCCATTCCGGCACGTTGTACATGGTCAGAATCTCGCCGCCCGGTACCACCAGTCCGGCCTTCGCGCCCGCCTCCACGCAGAGGTTGGCCAGCGTCATCCGCTCGCCACGCGTGAAGCGGTCCCCGGCGTGAATCTCCACACTTTGATAGGTGGCTCCGTCCGCGCCCAGCCGGGCGATCATTTCCAGTGCCACGTCCTTTGCGCCGACGCCGGGCCGCACCTCTCCCGTCAAGGTGACTTTCACGCTCTCCGGCACCCGCAGCCAGGTCTTGCCGCTGGCTGCGGCCAGGGCGATGTCGGTGGCCCCCATGCCGCTGCCGAAGGCCGCCACCGCGCCGTAGGTCGTCGAGTGGCTGTCGCTGCCCAGCACGATCCAGCCGGGCTGCGCCAGGCCCTCTTCCATCAAGACTTGATGGCAGATGCCGCGCCCCACGTCAAAGAGCCGCACGCCAGTCTGGGCGGCATACTCGCGGGCCTCTTTCTGTGCCTGCGCCACGCTGACGGTGCTGGCCGGGGCCACGTGGTCGATGACGATACTCACGCGCTCGGGGTATTTGGGCACGGCGGCCAGATCCTTCTGCATCCGCTCGATGAAGCTCTGGGCGATGGAGTCCACGACCATCACCTGATCGACCTCCACCACCGCCAGATCGCCCGCGTAGAAGGTGCCGCCCCCGCGCCGCGACAGAATGCGCTCGGCCATCGTCTGGGGTCGTCGTGGGGTGTCTGTCGTGTGTGAAGCGGTCATCGGTGGGCCTCCTGGGCGGGGAGCAGTATCGGGGAAAGACAGGTCTGCATTCAAGCCGGGTGGAGTCCGGCGAAGCCCAGCCCGGCGCGCTCGTCCCAGCCGCGCGCGATATTCAGGGACTGCATGGCGTGGCCTGCCGTGCCCTTCATCAGATTGTCGATGGCCGCCATCAGGACCACCCGGCCGGTGTCCACATCCAGCTCGAAGCCGATATCGCAGAAGTTGGTGCCGTCGAGCAGCTTGGGGTCGGGGTAGCGGTGAATGCCCTTTTGTACCTTCACGATGCGGATGAACGGCTCCTCGCCGTAGATTTCGCGGTACGCGCCCCACACGTCGCGCTCGGAGTAGCCGTCGGGCAGCCAGGTCTGGATGGTGGTCAGGATGCCGCGCACACGCGGGGTGCTGATGGCGGTCAGGTGAATCGGGAAGTTGCCGGGCAACTCCTGCATCACCTCGGCGGTGTGACGGTGGCCCACCGGCTTGTAGACGCGCAAACTGCCCTCGCGTTCGGGGTGGTGCGAGGCGTGTGAGGCACTCGCGCCCGCCGCGCTGCTGCCGACCAGCCCGGTGGCGATGATGTCCTTGGGGAGCACCGTGCCGAGCTTCAGCAGCGGATACAAACCCAGAATAACCGAGGTGGCAAAGCAGCCCGCGCAGGCAATGCGGGTCGCGCCGCGAAGCTCCTCACGGTGAAGCTCTGGGTTGCCGTAGACCCACTCGCCGAGTTTGTCCGGCGTGGGGTGGGCCTCACCGTAGTACCGGGCATACAGCTCTGGATCTTTGATGCGGAAGTCGGCCGACAGATCGATGATGACCTGTCCCAGCGTCTCGAATTTCTCGATCTGTTTGGCCGCCGAGTTGTGCGGCAGCGCCAGCACGATCACGTCGGCCGCTTCGAGATCGGCCAGCTTGCGAAACTTGAGGTTGGTCAGGCCGCGCAGGTTGGGGTGAACCATCGGCACCGGCATCCCGGCGTTGCGCTCGGACGTGACCTGTGTGACCTTGAGGTGCGGGTGCGCGAGGGCCAGCCGCAGGAATTCGCCGCCCGCATAGCCGGAAGCGCCGACGATGGCGACAGAGAGAGGTTCGGTTGAAACGGAGACAGTCATGCTTTCCAGTAAAGCACATCGGTGCTATACAAATTGGAAGTCAAAGGTCCTGAAAGTTGGCGAATGATAGGCGATTTGGTGATTTCTGCTGCGCTGCACGCTCGGCGTCCCGGCTGCGCTAGCCTGGAAGGGTGTGTCAGGATCTGTGGTTGGCGTGTCGGTTCGGGTGGCCCCTTCAATCTGGAGCGCGCCGGTGAGTCAGGCGAGTAGCGGCAACTCGCTGGAAACCTTCGACTTCATCGAGTTGCTGGCGATGCTGGCCCGGGGCGGCAAGACCGGTGCGCTGCGGGTCGAGCGCGGCACCCAGGTGTTCACCCTGTGGCTCTCGGCGGGCCGGGTGCGCCATATGGACGGCGCAGGCCTGGCGACCGACGCCCGGGCGCTGGCCGATCTGCTCGAAGACCCGCGTGGCCGTTTTCAGTTCGAGGAAAATGAAACCGCGCCGCCGCCGACCCTCGATCTCTCCCACGACGCCTTCGCCTACGAGGCGCTCAAGCTGCTGCCGCCGCCGCCGCTCAAGTTTCCCGGCGCAGGCCGCCTGGAATCGCCGGAGCGCCTGGCCGAGCTGAGCCTCAACCTCTACGAGCAGGAAGTGCTGCGCGGGGTGGCCGAGGGCAAACTGCTCTCGGAGCTGGCGGCGGCCCGCGACCCCCAGGCAGCGGCGCTGCTGGGCCGCCTGGGACGGCTGCGGCTGATCGGCGAGCGCCGCACGCGGGTGGCCCGGCTGCTGGTGCAGGTCAGTCGCCGGGGCGGTGCGGCGGCGGTGGTCGACGAGAGCATCTACCGCCGCTGGCGCGAGGCGGTGGGCAGCCGCATCGAGCAGGTTCAGGTGCGGGGGGAGCGCGGCGGCAAGGTGCACGTGTTGCCGGTCGTTTCGGGGGTGCAGGTCGGCACGGTACTGGAATTGCCGCCCGAACTGCTGATCCAGACCGGGCTGCGCGGCGGCGACGCGGTGCTGGTCCGTCCGATGTGATGTGGTGGTTGTGATCCGTTCTTCGAGCGCGCACCACAACAGAAGATAAACCCGTTGACCAGACACAGCGGGCGGCGGCGCGGCACAATATGGGCATGACTTCTTCCCGCTCCGAAGCTCCCGGCACCCTGCTGTTCAGTCCGCTGCGGCTCAACCAACTGACGCTCAAAAACCGGGTGGTGGTGTCGCCGATGTGTATGTACAGCGCCCAGGATGGCCTGGCCAACGACTTTCATCTGGCGCATCTGGGCTCGTTCGCGCTGGGCGGCGCGGGCCTGATTCTGACCGAGGCCGCTGCCGTCTTGCCGGAGGGCCGCATCAGCCCCGACGACCTGGGGCTCTGGAACGACCAGCAGATCGGGCCGCTCGCCAGGGTCGTGGACTTCGTGCATCAGCAGGGCGCGCATATCGGCATTCAACTGGCGCACGCCGGGCGCAAGGCCAGCACCTTCGCGCCGTGGAAAGGCAGCGGTCTGGTTGTGCTGGAAGAAGGCGGCTGGGAGGTGGTGGGGCCGGACGATCAGGCCTACTCGCCGCGCTACGGTCAGCCCCGGCCCATGACCACCCAGGACATCGCGGACGTGGTGGTGGCCTTCGGGGTCAGCGCCGAGCGCGCCATGATCGCAGGCTTCGATACTGTCGAAATCCACGCCGCGCACGGCTACCTGCTCCACCAGTTTCTCTCGCCGCTGAGCAACTCGCGCACTGACGAGTACGGCGGCTCGCTGGAAAACCGTGCCCGGCTGCTGCTGGACGTGACCCGCAAGGTGCGCGCGGTGTGGCCCGCGCACCTGCCTGTCTTCGTGCGCCTGTCGGCCACCGACTGGGCCCCCGGCGGCTGGGACCTCGAACAGACCGTGGAGTTGTCGAAGTGGCTCTCGCGCGAAGGGGTGCAGGTCATCGACGTGTCGAGCGGCGGCCTGACGGCGGCGCAGGAGATTGTGCCCGCGCCCGGCTACCAGGTGCCGTTCGCCGAGCGCCTGAAACAAGACACCGACCTGACCGTGATGACCGTCGGCCTGATCACCGAGGCGGCGCAGGCCGAGCAGATCCTGCAATCCGGGCAGGCCGATCTGGTGGCGCTGGCCCGCGAACTGCTGCGCGACCCGCACTTCGCCCAGCGTGCCGCCGCCGAACTCGGCGCGGAGCTGATTGCCCCGGTGCAGTACCAGCGGGCCGGGCCGAAGCCCAGGTAAATCCCTGGTGACGGTGCCGCGCGGAAAGCCGTGCGGCTCACCTCGGCACGTGACTAGCCTCGATGACGATCTGGCCGTGCAGCAGCCGCGCCACTTCCGACTCCACCCCGCTGCCGAGTTTTTTCATACTGCTCAGGCTGCTGCCTTCCGGCGCACGTGCCACTGCGCCCGCGATGCGGATCTGGGCGCTGGCAATCGGCCTGCCCCAGACGATGGCACTCTCGCGTCCATCGGCTCCGGCATGCACCACCCCCCGGAGCGCGCCGAGCACGATCACGTCGCCGCCGGCCACCAGTTCCGAGCCGGGATTGACGTCGCCCAGCACCACCACGCTGCCGCCGTACTCGCCCCGGAAACCCGCCCGCACGCTGTTAGGCAGCACCACCGTATGGCTGTCCAGGCTGGACGCCACGTTGACCGGCATGGCGCTGGCCGTCGGCAGCACCGTGACCGGTTGGCCTGTCTGCGCGCCGCTCCCGGTGTCGGGCGTGGCTGGGCCGGGCACCGCAGCGGGCGGGCGCGGCGCACGCAGTCTGGCGATGTATCCGCCGGCTGCCGTCACCGCGCTGCGCACGGCATCGAGCGTGTCCAGACTGGTTTCCTGGTCGATTTCCAGCGTGACCTCGCTGGCCAGCAGGGCAGCGCGGGCGGCCAGCGGTCCGGCCACCGACTGCGGAGTGTCTGAGGCGTCGAGCTGAATGTTCAGGCCGCCGAGTGTGCCGCGAAACTTCATGAACCTCACTTTACAGCTTCGCAGCGGGCGGCGTCGCTCAGCATCTACTCCGGCACGCCGCCTGCGCTCGGCCAGCCCTGTCCTGATCAGCTAGCCCCAGCGCGCCGCGATGGTGTACCATGCGCTTATGCTTCTTTTGGAGGGCACTCTTCGTGCAACTTGATTCCGGCGCGGTCGCTGAAGGCCGCGTCACCCGCGTCACCGACTTCGGTGCGTTTATTCAGTTCGACAACGGCGAAACCGGGCTGGTTCACATCTCCCAGATCGCGCACTCATTCGTCCGCAACATCCATGACCATGTCCACGAGGGGGACAGCGTGGAAGTCAAGGTGCTGGGGCGTGACGAACGCGGCAGACTCGACTTGTCGATCAAAGAGCTGCTCGAAGAACCGGAAGAGATTCCGCGTCCGCGCGCCATCGGGCGGCAAAGCCCCCAGTTCGAGGCCAAGCTGCGCTCGTTCATGCGTGACGCCAAGGAGCGCACCACCGCTGGCGGCAAAAAGCCCGCGACGGCCACCAAGCGCAAGAAGTAAGCGCCAGCCACACAAGGATGAAGTCCGCTGAGGCGCTGACGCTTCAGGTTCGTTCACGACGCGTTGCCGGGTATTGTGCCGGGCGGCGCGTTCTCATGTGTATGTTCCGGGGCCGTGTTCCGCGCCACCCAGCCAAGAGCATGGGTTGCAGGCCATGCTCTAGACTGCCGGACATGAACTCTTCAAGCGACCTTCAGACCCCGGAGGCTGGCGCGACCGAAGCGCAGGCCGCGCTGCGGGGTCATGCCATCTCGCTGCTGCTGGTCGATGATCATCCGGTGGTGCGCAAGGGTACCCGTGAGCTGCTGGAGGGCCAGAGCGATCTGCACGTGGTGGGCGAGGCCGACAGTGGCGAGCTGGCCGTTTTGCGTGCCCGCGAACTGCGGCCCGACGTGATCCTGATGGACGTGTCGATGCCCGGCATGAACGGCATCGAGGCCACCAAGCTGATCAAGGCCGAGCGGCCCGGCGTGGGCGTGCTGGTGCTGACCAGCTACGACGACGACGCTTACGTGTTCGCGCTGTTGGAGGCGGGCGCGGCGGGGTACCTGCTCAAGAATGCCGGGGAGGAGGAACTGCTCGGCGCAGTGCGGGCGGTGGCAGCGGGGGAGAGCGCCCTGACCCCGGCGGTGGCCCGTAAGGTGCTCAAACGTTTCAGCGCCCAGAGCACCCCCAGTCCGGTGGACGAGTCCCTCTCGCCGCGCGAACTCGAAGTGCTGCGGATTGCCGCCACGGGCCGCACCAACAAGGAAATCGCTCGCGACCTCGACATCTCGCCGCGCACGGTGCAGGTGCACCTCGCCAACATCTTTTCCAAGCTGGACGTGGGCAGCCGCACCGAGGCGGTGCTCTACGGCATCAAGCGCGGCTGGATCGATCTGGGCAGCGTGGAGTAGCGGCCCAGATCGCTGCGCTGCGGCTGCTACACTCCCAAACGTCATGCTCAAATCCCCCTATTCCGGCGGCCACCTCGAAGTGATCGTCGGCCCGATGTTCAGCGGCAAGTCTGAGGAACTGATTCGCCGGGTCAACCGCTCGGTGATCGCCCGTCAGCGTGCGGTGGTGTTCAAGCCCGCCATCGATACGCGCTACCACCTCAGCCGCGTCGCCAGCCACTCCGGCCAGAGCGCCGAGGCGGTGGCCGTGGGCAGTACCGGGGAGGCCCGCGCCTACCTCAGCGGCGAGGGCGATCTGTTCGGCCTGCCCACCGATCTGCCGCAGGTGGTGGCCTTCGACGAGGCGCAGTTCTTCGACGCCGGGCTGGTGCCGCTCGCGCTCGAACTGGCCGATCAGGGCGTGCGGGTTATCCTGGCAGGCCTGGACCTCGATTTTCGGGGCGAGCCGTTCGGCGTGATGCCCGAGCTGCTGTCACGGGCCGAGAGCGTGGAGAAGTTGACGGCCATCTGCCTGGTGTGCGGCGCACCGGCCACCCGTACCCAGCGATTGATCGGCGGTGTTCCGGCCCGCTTCGACGACCCGGTGGTGCTGGTCGGCGCGCAGGAGGCGTATGAGGCCAGGTGCCGCGTTCACCATCAGGTGCGCTCGGCCGCCAGTGGTTCCTGAGCTTACTTGAACTTGATGCTGCTGAGCATCTTGCCGAGTGCGCCTTTCTGGGTCTGGGTCGCCTGCTTGGCAGAGGTCGCCTGGAACGACAGCAGGTTTCTGGCACTGACGCCGTACCAGATGTTGGTGTGAACCGTGACCCCGTTGGCCTTGACGGTCAGGTCGTATTCACGCTGGGTGCCCTTGACGCCGCCAACAGTGACGGAGCGGGTGCTGAGGCGTTTGACGGTGCCCCGGCCGTCGCCGATCATGGAGCCCTCCACGCCGCCGATAAACTCGGCCAGGGCTTTGGCATCGTTGCCAGCGCTCTTGTAGGGCGCATAGAACAGTTGCAGCACCACTGGCGGCGGCGTGCCCGGCGCAATCACCAGAATGCCGGGAAGGTCGTTGGGGTAGGCGCGCTGTGCCCACCCGGCGGGCACGTCGGCCTGGAAGGGAGCGGTGGAACTGGTCAGCGGCACGGCCAGGGCCGTCGTCAGGGTCAGGGCCGTGAGCACGCTCAGGACCGAAAAGGGTGAACTGGTAAACATCAGGTCCGGAGTCTACCCTGGCTCATACGGATTTCGATAACTTCCCGCCCCGTTGGGAACGCATCGCCTGCGCGTCCATAGCGTGAAACCGGTATGGTCTCGTTCTTCCGCTTCTTGGGCGGAACGGGGCACCTCTAGGAGAGGAGTGGCGTCCTCATGGGCGTCCGTTTACGACAATGACCTGCCTGCCTGGTCAGATTTCGCCGGTTCCACGGGTCGATACAGGTCGGAAGCCGTCTCAGGCGAGGGCGGGCTCGCCCACGGTGTTGCCGATTCCGCTGCTCCCCACTGCCGGGCTACCCACCAGCGCTTGCCAGCTCTGGACCTGGCCGATCTGCACCGTGACGAAGCGCTCCAGCGCCCGCCACACGCCGGGGCGCTGACCGGGCGGCAGCGGGGCGTCCATCAAGGCCCGCACGCTGCGCCGGGGCACCTCGCGCAGAAATTCGAGGCGCTCGGCGGGGTGCGGCGGCTGGTTGGAGCAGCCGCCGCACAGCAGTTGCCCGCCCAGCGGGTCGGGGTGCGCTGGGTCAGCCGCGCCGCAGCGGGCGCAGTGACGGGTGCGCGGCGCAAAACCGGCCAGCGAGAGCAGCTTGTAACTCATGACCAGCGTCACCCACTCGGGATCGGCGTGGTGCGACACCCCGCGCAGCGCTCCGGCGTAGAGGTCGAAGGCCTGCTCCGAGAATTCGCCCTCCTGAAACAGAGCGTCGGCCAGTTCCGAGAGCAGGTGGGCATAGGGGTGACGCTCCGGCTCACACAGGTGCGGCAGTGCACCTTCCAGAATGCTCTGCTTGACGGTGGCGAGGTCACCCTGCGGCGTCTGGTAAAGCTGCACACCGACATGGTGAAACAGGTTCAGGCGGCTGGCCTGCGGGCCACGCACCCCGCCGCGCGCAATCGCCTTGATCTTGCCCTGCGGGGTCAGCAGCGTCACGATGATGTCGCCCGCCGGGGTGACCCGGCGGCGCATGACGATGCCGCTGCGGTTGGTGCTGCGCGTACTCACGGTCTGGACCTCACCTGAAGATGTTAGCGCCTGAGCAGAATGAAGGGGGCGTTCTTGTTACGGTTCGGAAAAAGTCTGCCGATCTAGAGGGATGCGTGGCGGAAAATGGGCGGCAACTTCCATTGGCCGGGGCCGCCTTTTTTATACTGCCGAACATGAGTGACCACACCGAACACGACCTGCTGCGCGAACTGTTCCCGGAAACGGCGCGGGAACTGTTCGGTGACGCCCACATTCCCCGCGAGACGCTGGGCCTCTACCCGGTGGCCGACGGCAGGCTGGCCCTGATCAGCGGCGCGCAGCTCGCCGAGTTCACACCGATTGACCCGAAAGGCAACAAGGCCCTGCACTGCGATTTGTGCCATTACACCCGCTCGCGCAGTGAGGCTGCGGTGTACCGAGTGGTGGTGGGCGCGCGCCGCAGCCGCTACCTGACGCTGTGCATCGCTACCGAGAGCTGTCAGCAGCGGGCTGGGAAAGACGGTGTGCGCGGCCTGGCCGAGCGAATTTTCCCGACCGAATCGCCCTACGCGGAATAGCTCCTGGTGAGGCGGGAAGCCCGGCTTTACAAGCGCTGACTCGATTGTATACAATATCCACATGACGCCGAGTGAGGTGAAACTGCCAGCTTTCGAGCGCCCGACGCTGGTGCGCGAGGGCGTCTACCAGCATCTGCGCGGGGCCATTCTGGGCGGTGAGTTCTCACCGGGCGAGCGGCTGGGTGAGGTCGAACTCAGCGCACGCCTGGGGGTCAGTCGCACGCCGGTCCGCGAGGCCATGATGCGGCTGACCCAGGACGGCCTGATTGACACCGAGGCCAACAAGGGCATGCGGGTGCGGCAACTGGCCCTGCCGGAAATCACCGAAACCTACGTGGTCCGTGAGGAACTCGACGGGCTGGCGGCGGCGCTGGCTGCCGAGCACCACACCGCCAGCGACGCCGCTGCCCTGCGCTCGGCGCTGGCCCAGCTTGACGCCGCCAGCCCGAGCGCCGATCAGAGCAATAATTATCGCGAACAGACCCTGCTGGACCTGGCCTTTCACCGCCGTGTGGTGGAGGCCGCCCACAACGCTGTGCTGCTCTCGCTCTGCCGCGACCTGGAAGTGCGGGTGGCGCTGATCAAACATCAGACCCGCACCTTCAATGCCTACCTTCACACCCACGACCAGCACGCCGCCATTCTGGAGGCTGTGCTGAGCCGCGACGCTGAGGGTGCCCGTCGAGCGGCCCGGCACCACGTTCGCACGTTCGGCGCGCTGGTGCTGGCCGATCTCGCGGCTGCCCCGGCGCACGCCGCCCACACAGGAGAAACAGCATGATCGAGCAGCTTTATCGCAAGACGATACTGACGGTGGCCGGAAACAAGGCGGTCGAAGGCGTGATGCGCTCACGCGGGTGGGGCCTGGCCCAGCGATTCGTGGCAGGCCATCAGGCCGAGGACATCATTCAGGCGGTGAAAGAGCTGCAAAAAGACGGCATCGGTGGCCTACTCGATCTCCTCGGCGAGTTCGTGGACAGCCCCGACACCGCCAACGCCTTTGCCGAGCAGATTCTGAGCCTGATCGATCAGGCCGCTGCCGCCGGAATCCAGCCGTACATCACCGTGAAGCTGTCGGGGCTGGGGCAGGGCCTGACCGTTGACGGCGAAGACCTGGGCCTGATCAACGCCCGCCGCATCCTCAGTCGGGCCAAACCGCACGGCGGCTTTCTGGCACTCGATATGGAAGACCACCTGCGCGTGGACGTGACCCTGGCGCAGTTCCGAACGCTGTCGCAGGAATTCGGCCATGAGTCCGTCGGGACGGTGCTGCAAAGCTACCTTCACCGCACGGCGGACGATCTGGCGGCGCTGGCCGACCTGAGGCCCAACTTACGAATCGTCAAGGGCGCGTACCTGGAGCCGGAGAGCGTGGCCATGCAGGACAAGGCCGACATCGACCCCAGCTACCGCAGGCTGGTCTACGCCAACCTCAAAGCCGGAAATTACACCAACGTCGCCACCCACGACGGCGGCATCATCGAGGACGTGAAAATGTTCGTGCTGGCGCACGGCATTCCGCGCGAGCAGTTCGAGTTTCAACTGCTCTACGGGGTGCGCCGCGACCTTCAAAAGCAGCTGGCGGGCGAGGGGTACCGTGTCCGGGCCTACATCCCCTACGGCCACGACTGGTATCCGTACTTCTCGCGCCGCATTGCCGAGCGCCCCAGCAACGCCCTGTTCGTGCTGCGCGGCATGTTCGGCGGCTGAAATGACACCGTGAGCGTCCACTTTCCCGACCCCGACCACGTCAACGGCTTTTACCTGGGCCAGTTCCTCGGACTGCTCGGCTGGGCGGCGCGTTCCGGTGAGGCCGACCACACCCTCTCGGCCTTCGATCCGCAGCGCCCCGAGGACGTGGCTTACCTGGCCCAGTTGCTGCTGCCCTGCCTGGACAGCCTCAGCGAAGCCCAGGACGCCGCGCTGGCCCGCACCTGGGCCTACGCCATATCGGAGTTCGACGACCGCGATCTGGGCTGGTTTTTGCTGGGCTGCCTACCCACTCTGCCCCAGTACCCCCGCGAGTTTCTGGGTCAGGTGGCTGCCCAGTTGTACCCGCAGGGCTTGCCGCAGGTGGACGCCCAGATGCGGCGGCTGGATTTGCCGAACGAGTCGCTGTTTGATCTCGCTTGACCGTTTGTTACACCGCTTCTTAAGGAGTCTTCCATGATCAAAGTTGAACCCTACCGCCCGCAAGCCTTCATCGATTTCACCGTGCAGGCCAACGTGGACGCATATCAGGTGGCCCTCGCCAAAGTCCGCGCCGAATTGCTGGGCAAGCACTACCCGCTGATCATCAATGGCGAGCGGGTGGACACCGCTGAAAAGCTCTACAGCACCAACCCCTGCGACACCTCCGAAGTGGTGGGCAGCACCGCCAAGGCCACCACCCAGGACGCCCAGCGTGCCCTCGACGGCGCGTGGGCGGCCTGGGCCGAGTGGAAAACCTGGAGTATGGACGCCCGCGCCCGGATTCTTCTAAAGGCGTCGGCCATCCTCAAGCGCCGCCGCCTGGAAGCCTGCGCCCTGATGTCCATCGAAGTCGGCAAGAACTACGCTGAGGCCGACGTGGAAGTGGCCGAGGCGATTGACTTTCTGGAGTACTACGCCCGCGAGGCCATGAAGTATTCGGGCTTTGGGGCCGCCGAGACCACCTGGTTCGACGGCGAGGAAAACGGCCTGATGTCCATTCCGCTGGGTGTGGGCGTCAGCATCTCGCCGTGGAACTTTCCCTGCGCGATTTTCGCCGGGATGCTGGCCGCGCCGATTGTCGCCGGCAACTGCGTGATCGCTAAGCCTGCCGAGGACTCGGGCATGATCGCTGGGTTCGTCGTGGACATTCTGATTGAGGCTGGAATGCCCGCTGGCGTGCTGCAATTCCTGCCGGGCGTTGGTGAAGAGGTGGGCGAGTACCTCGTCCAGCACGCCAAAACCCGCTTCATTACCTTCACTGGCTCGCGCAGCGTGGGCCTGCACATCAACGTGGCGGCGGCCAAAGTTCAGCCGGGCCAGAAGTGGCTCAAGCGCGTGATTATGGAACTCGGCGGCAAGGACGCTTTGATCGTGGACGAGACCGCCGATCTGCCCAACGCTGTGACCGCGGCGGTGCAGGGGGCCTTCGGCTTCAACGGCCAGAAGTGCAGCGCCATGAGCCGCCTGATCGTGGTGGACGAGGTGTACGACGAGGTGGTCAGCCAGTTCGTGGAGCGCACCAGGGCCTTGAGCGTCGGTACCGGCGAGGCCAACGCCAATGTTACCGCCGTCGTGAATCAGGAATCGTTCGACAAGATCGGTCAGTACATCGAGATCGGCAAGGGTGAGGCCACGCTGCTGACCGGCGGCGAGACGCCCGGCGAATGCGGCGGCAAGGAGGGCCACTATGTGCAGCCCACCATCTTCGGTGACGTGCCGCAGGACGCCCGCATCGCTCAGGAAGAAATCTTCGGGCCGGTCATCTCGGTGTTCCGCGCCCGCGACTTTCAGCACGCGCTCGAACTGGCCAATTCCACCGAGTACGGCCTGACCGGCGGCGTGTGCAGCCGCAACCGCGCCCGGCTGGAGCAGGCCCGTGCCGAGTTCGAGGTGGGCAATCTGTATTTCAACCGCAAGATCACCGGGGCCATCGTAGGCGTGCAGCCGTTCGGCGGCTACAACATGTCCGGCACCGACAGCAAGGCGGGCGGCCCGGAGTACCTGGGCAACTTCTTGCAGTTCAAGGCCGTGACCGAGCGGTTCTGAGTCTGGAATCGAGAGAGGGGCCGCTTGAATGAGCGGCCCCTCCCTTGTTTTCTGTTGCTGCCAAATAAAAAAGTCGCCCCGCGAGGCGACTTTGATTCAAGCTATAACTTTACTTGTTCAGCACTTTCTTGACCAGCTCGATGATTTCCGGCATGGTGTCGGCCACCGGAACGTTGGCGTCCTTGAAGGCGGCCAGCTTGCTCTCCGGGGTGCCGATGTTGCCCATGATGATGGCTCCGGCGTGGCCCATCCGCTTGCCCGCTGGAGCGCTGCGCCCGCTGATAAACGCCACCACAGGCTTCTTCATGTTGTTCTTGATGTACTCGGCGGCGGCTTCCTCGTCGGCTCCACCGATTTCACCGATGACCACGATGGCGTCGGTATCGGGGTCGGCCTCAAACAGCGGCAGCACATCGGCAAAGGTGGTGCCGATGACCGGGTCGCCGCCGATGCCGACGGTGGTGGAGGTGCCGAGTCCGGCGAGTTGCAGCAGCTTGCCCGCCTCGTAGGTCAGGGTGCCGGAGCGCGAGATCAGACCGATGCGGCCCTTCTCGGCGTAGATGCTGTTGGGCATGATGCCGATCTTGCACTCGCCGCTGCTGATCAGGCCGGGGCAGTTGCCGCCGATCAAGCGCACGCCTTTGCCGCCCTGCGAGAGGCTTTCCTGGTTGAGGCGGTTGACTTCCTGCACCGCTTTCATCATGTCCACGGTGGGCACGCCCTCGGTGATCAGGATGACCAGCGGCACGCCCGCATGGGCCGATTCCAGCACCGCGTCGGCAGCTCCGGCGGGTGGCACGAAGATGATGCTGGCGTCCACCGGATGGTTGGCCTTGGCCTCGGCAACGCTGTTGTAGATGGGCAGGCCCTCGTGCGTCTGGCCGCCCTTTCCGGGGGTCACGCCCGCGACGACCTGGGTGCCGAACTCGCGCATGGCCTTGGTGTGGTTCGCGCCCTCGCGCCCGGTCATGCCGACGACGATCACGTGCGTGTCTTTGTTGACGAGGATGCTCATTTCTTCTCTCCAGCGTTGTTGGCGTCCTGGGCGGCGGCTTCGGCAGCCTGGAACATGTCGGGATACATCTGAATCAGCGGGCTGTTGACCTCGGCCAGCAGCGCCTTGGCCTCGGTCTCGGCAGTCCCGGCGATGCGCATGCGCACCGGCTTGGTCAGGATGCCCTCGTTCAGCGCCTGAATGACGCCCTTGGCAACCTCATCGGCGCGGGTGATGCCGCCGAAGATGTTGATGAAGATGGCCTTGACGTCGCTGTCTTTACTGACCAGCTTGACCGCGTTGTAGACGATCTCGGCCTTCGCGCCGCCGCCGATGTCGAGGAAGTTGGCGGGCTTGGCCCCGGCCCGGTTGACCACGTCGAGAGACGTCATCACGATGCCTGCGCCGTTGCCCAGCACGCCCACGTTGCCGTCGTCGAGCTTGACGTAGGCGAAGCCGTACTTGGCCGCCTCGATTTCCAGCGGGTGCTCGGCCTCGGTCTCGCGCCAGCTCAGCAGGTCTTTGTGGCGGTACATGGCGTTGTCGTCGATCTCGAACTTGGTGTCCAGCGCCAGCGGGGTGCCGTCGGCGTCGATGAACAGCGGGTTGATCTCGACCAGCACGGCGTCGCGCTCGAGGGCGGCCTTGCTCATCTTGACCATCATGTCGGCGATCTTGTTGAGATTGCCCTTGAATCCGGCCTTGATGGCGACCTCGCGGGCCTCGTAGGGGCGCAGACCGGTCACCGGATCGACGCGGTGGCGAATGATCTTCTCGGGGGTGGCGGCGGCGACCTCTTCGATTTCCACACCGCCCTCGGCGGAAGCCATCAGTGTGAAGCTCTGCACGTTGCGGTCCACGATCATGCCGACGTAGTACTCCACGCCCGCGTCGATGTCCACGGCCTTGGTGACCAGCACCTTGTTGACGGTCAGGCCCTTGATGTCCATGCCCAGAATCTTCTCAGCGTTTTCATGCGCCTTGTCGATGGTGGGGCTGAACCTGACGCCGCCGGCCTTGCCGCGTCCGCCGACGTGGACCTGCGCCTTGACGACCACTGGCTGACCGTACTCGCGGGCGATGGTGCGCACCTCGTCGGGGGTGTAGGCGACCTTTCCGTCCTGCACATTGACGCCGAACTGGCGCAGAAGTTCCTTGCCCTGGTATTCGTGAAGTTTCACTGGTGCTCCTTGACTGAAAACCTAGACGATAACGTCTAGAAAGGAAGGCGCGGCTTAAACCCGCGCTGATCGGTGCTTGAGGTGTTGGATTGTGGCATCCTGCTTACCCGGTAAAGAAGTATACCGTTTCGGGGCGACTTCTCATCTATAGCCGGCCTTGTTGTTCCTGGGCTGGGAACAACCGTACTGCCGGGTTTCTTAGCGCCGCCACTACTCGCCGTGCATGCCGGAGCGGGTGCGCAGCCAGGCCGAGAGCAGTTCGTCGACCAGTTCCGAGACGCTCTCGCCGCCCTCGCGCTTGACTTCCCTCCACACTGCCCGCAGCACTTCCTTGCGGACATAGACGATTTCCAGCGGCTCCAGACTGTCGGGGTCGGGCTTGGACTTATCGCGCTTTTTCTTGCGCACACGCTGGCCTTCCAGGTAGACAAACCGCTTGCTCATCAGCCGTGCCTCACGGTGCCGCGCTCACAGCAGCTCTCTCGACAGGGTTACGATGTCGGCCCAGGCCTGCGCCGCCCGGTGATCAAGCACGTCGCGGCACAGCACGCCGAGTTCGGCGGCCCGCACGTAGGCGGCATACGAGCGCACCAGGGTATTGCAGACGGTCACGCCGCTCTCACGCAGGTCCTCGCGGGCGCCTTCGCCGGCCCGGCCAATCGGTGGTACCCGGTTGACCACCACGCGGGTGCGGCGGCGGGTCTGGGGGTCTTCGTGAAAGAAGTTCATCAGCTCCGTGGTGGCGTCGAGTTCCAGCATCGACACTCCGCTCGGCACCAGAATTAAGTCGGCCCGCTCGCCCAGCGCCCGCAGTTCCCTGCGTTTTGGGCGGCCCTCAGTGTCAATGACGATCACGTCGGCTTCCCTGAGTTTTTTTGGTTTGACGTTTTCAGGTTCCAGTACCGCGAAGGGCAGCCCCGGTCCGCGCCCGGCCCAGCGCACGGCGCTGCCGACCCGCCCGTCCTCGTCGATCAGCACGGCACTCAGGCCGCGCTCGGCAAAGGCCCCGGTCAGGTGAACGCTGAGGGTGCTTTTGCCCACGCCGCCCTTCTCGGAGGTGACGGCGATCACCTGCGGCATGTTGTTTTTTGCACTCGCTTCATGAGACTCAGCCTAGCAGGGGAGGCCCGCCGGGGTGTCAGCCGCGTCGTGCCCGCGTCCAGCAAGGTAAGTGGGTTCCAAAAAAGCCGCCCGGAAGCCGAGAGGTCCGGGCGGCTTTCATCGGGTAGAGGGATTGTCGGCCACGGGTTTGACAGCCGCGCTAGTACCCGAATGCCACCCGCGCTTTCTCTGCGTTTCGCGAAAGTTCCAGCGCCCAGTTGCCGCTCATCCACAGTTGGGTCTGGCCGCTGAGGGTGCTGCCAGTGGCGCTCAGCGCCAGCGCTTGGTCGGGCATGGCGTGGTCGAGCATGATCAAACGGGCCCGCACGTCCGGCAGGGCTGGCGTCAGGGTCAGTTCGAAGTCGCCGGGGCCGCTGAGCACCACTTGACCGCTGAGGGTTTGCTGGCCTAGTTTCACTGAAACCGGCACGACCTGCCGCTGAATGAGCGCCGTGCTGGGCGGCGGCGAGGTCGCCAGCGCGCCCGAGAGGCCCAGCACGCCGATCATCAGCGCACCTTCCAACAGCAGCGGAGCCAGCCAGCCCGTCCGGAGCGAGCGCCGCACCAGCACCGACACCGGCACCACCGCGATCAGCAGCCCCAGCTTGATCAGCAGGGCCACGCCCCAGGTGCTGCCCCACAGCGCGGGCCACAGCGCGGTCAGCGGCACGTGGCAAAGCGTGGCGGCCACACCCGAAGCCACGAGTACGCTGATGCACGAGAAGGCCACCACCGTGAACCTGCGCCCGGTGTCCAGGCTGGGCCGCCGGTAGGCCAGCGCCAGCACCCCGCCCACCCAGATGGCCGCCGCGCCCGCGTGGGCCATGTCGAGCAGCAGCCAGACGCCGCCCAGTTCGCCGGAGTGGCCGGCACTCGCCGCGCCCCAGAGGCTCAGCACCCCCGCCCCCAGCCCCAGCAGCCACCAGCCTTGCAGCCCGGCAGCCAGCACCATCGCTGCGCCGATCACACGGACGACGGCGGCCCGGCCGGTGCGGGTGGTCGCCAGGAAGTCGGCCACGTCGCCAGGGGCCGTGAAGCCCAGATCGATCAGGGTGCTACCGACTTCCAGCAGCGCACCGATCAGGATCAGCCCCGCACCCAGCGCCAGCCACCCCAGCGGTACCACGGCCAGTCGGGTCCGGCGCATGACACTGCCGCCCAGTAGCAGGGCCAGGCCCAGATAGGTCAGCAGTTTGGCCAGGGCCAGTCCGCTTAAGCCCAGCCCGCTCATCGCCCGCCCTACCTGACGCTGAAGCTGCTCTGGCCGCTGACCGGGTGGCCGTCATACGACAGGATCTGCCACATCACCACGTAGGCACCAGGCTTCAGGTTGGTTTTCAGCGGCAGGTCGAGCCTGGCGGCCATGCTGGAGGAGCTGCTGTACGTGTCGGCGCGGGCCTCGGCGTCATTTTTGAGATTGATCTTCGTTCGGGTCAAGGCGGCCGCGTTCATCCTGGCAGGCAAGGCGTAGACCTTGAAGGTCGAGAAGCGCAGATTGATCGGCTCGCTGAAAGTCAGCGTGACCATCTTGGGCGCGGCCACCGTGCTGCCCGCCGCCGGAGAGAAGTGGGTGATCTGGGTGTGGGCGGCAGCGGTACCGAACAGCAGCGCCGTGAATAGGAGAAGCAGTTTTGGCATGGGACTCCTCACGTGGGGCAAGCGGTCTGGCCTGCTCCCGAATGCTCAGCTTTTACTTGATGGTCGTCTTGCTGGCGGGCGTCTGCGGGTCCACGCCGTCCCAGGCCACCACGCTGCCGTCGGCGTAGGTCTGATACACGTTCCAGCTCAGGTCGCCAGCGGCCTCGGGGTTGCGCGCCTGGAAGAAGAAGCTGACGTATTCCATCGGCGCGATGGTGCCGGTCCAGGTGATCTCGGTGACCAGTCCAGCGGTGTCGGTCTTGACGGTCCGCGTGAAGCCGGGCGTGACCTGAAAGCGGGTGATGGTCAGGCCCTTGGGAACCAGCATTCGGACAGCGGTGGTATTCAAGTCCTTCTCGACCGGCACGTTCAGGCGGTAAGTCTCACTGGCTCCCGCCGCGCTCTCGGCTGCGCCCGTCTCGGTACGGACGACGGCGTGGGCCAGGGCGGGCGTCAGTGACAGAACAGCAACCGCCAGCAGAAAACTGAGTTTTTTCATGGGATGATCCTTTCTGGAATCTGGGAATGGAAGGCTCGAAGACAGGGTTCTTCAGCTCCAGAAAGGCGGGGCGCGTGCCCGTTGGTGCCCGGCCAGCAGGCGCGGCGCGGCGGGCCGGGCACGGTCCTGGGCCACCCTCTGGGGCGCGGGCTGGGCCAGCAGCTCAACCGAGAAGACCGCCAGCGCGAACGCCGCCGTGAAACAGAACGGGCAGTGTCCGGCGTGGGTGTCACTGTGCGGGGCGGGCGCGGGCGGCGCGTTGGCGTCGTGCTGCCCGTGGCTCGGCTGAACGTGCGGCGGCGCGGCACGCTTCCCGGTCTGTCCGGCTGGCCCGGCTCCCGACGCATTCATCGGCAGTTGCATCGGCTCGGCGCGCTCGGCAGGCGGCGCGGTCTGAACCGTTTCGACCGCCGATGACATGGTCCCCATGACGACCATGCCCGGCATGGTCGTCATGGGGACCATGTCCTGCTGGCGGATCAGGAAGGCGAACGAGGCAATGAGCCACAGCAGCGCCGCCAGCATGCGCTGGAACCGGAGCCGGGCGGAGCAGGGCATCGGCCCCAGCCTATCCCGGCTCCCTGAGGACAAAACAGGCGGCGCGGCCCACAATGCAAGCGTGACCTCCTCGCCCGAATCCGATTCACCCGCAGACCAGCTCGCCGTGCTGACGGCCCAGCTCACCGCCCAGCCGTACTGGACGGCCCTTGCCATGCAGGAACAGGGCAGCCGGTTCTTCCAGCATCTCGGCGCGGCCCTGGCGGCAGCCGACCCCGCCAACCGCCGCCGGATTTTTCAGACCTGGCCGGGCGAGTGCTGGGACTTTTATCAGCGTGGCCTAGTGCTTGAGCAAAATGCCGAGGACGCTTGAGCCGGGCCTCACGGTGCTGCCAGGGCCGCGGCATTAAGCTGGGTCATGACCACATCCGATCAACCGACTGCTGAAGCGACCAAGGCGGCCTTCAGCAAGCCCAGCGACGCCGAACTCAGAGCGCGCCTGACCGCCGAGCAGTACCAGGTGACCCAGCACGAGGGCACCGAGCGGCCCTTCACCGGCGAGTACTGGAACAACGACCAGCCGGGCATCTACGTGGACGTGGTGTCGGGCGAGGCCCTCTTCAGCTCGCTCGACAAGTACGATGCGGGCTGTGGCTGGCCCAGCTTCACCCGTCCGATTGCCGACGCTCAGATTCAGGAGCGTACCGACCGGCGGCATTTCATGACCCGTACCGAGGTCCGCTCCGGCGCGGCGGACTCGCACCTGGGTCACGTTTTCGACGACGGTCCGCGCGAGGCGGGTGGTCTGCGCTACTGCATCAACTCGGCGGCCCTGCGTTTCGTGCCGGCGACCGAGCTGAAAGCGCAGGGCTACGGCCAGTACAAAGCGTTGTTCGGGTAAGGCCAGCTTGACCCCGAACCTGAAAGAATCGGGTTCAGATGGTCTTCTCTTCGTCCAAATTCAGGAAGCTCAGCGGCCCCGTGCTTCTAGGCTTCTTGCTGGCGCTGGGGCTGGTCCTCGCCGCGCGTTCGTCGCCCATCCCGGTGGTGCTCGTCGCGCGGCTCAATTACAAGGTAGACGGCCTCAAGATCAACGGTCTGATCTGCCGCCCGGACACCCGCCTCAGCAGGCCGCTGCTCAATCTGGTGCACGGGGGGCTGGATTCGCCCATCGATGAGGCCCTCTGTCGGCGCTTCGCTCGACTCGGCTACGTGGTGGCGGCCAGCGCCCTGCGCGGCCAGGGCGGCAGCCAGGGCAGACCCGAGATCTGCGGCGGCGAGGTCAATGACGTGCGGGCGCTGGGCAGCCTGGCAAGGCAGCGCTTCCGGGCCGATCCCCGGCGGGTCGGGTATCTGGGGGTCAGTCTGGGCGGCTGCATCGCCCTCAAGGCGGCGGCGCTCAGCAGCGGTGTGCGGGCCGCCCTCACCCTGCTTTCGCCCACAGACTTTGCCGAGCAGCTCCGGCTCTTGTCGCACCGGCCTGGTGCGGTGGCCCGCTGGGAAGCGCTGCTGGGCGGGTCCGCCGCGCAGGTTCCCGCCGCCTACGCCGCCCGCAGGCCGCTGGACGCGCTGGCCCGCCTCAAGGCCCCGCTGCTGACGGTGGCCGCTGCCCGTGACCAGCTCATTGCGCTGCGGCAGAGTTGCGAGGCCGCCGATGTGCGCCGGGCGGCGGGCCACCGGGTCGTCGAGGTGCGGCTGACCATAAGCGGCTCACCCGGCAAGCTGAACCAGGGCTGTCCGAAGACGGCGGCCGTCGGTCAGTTGCCCAGCCTCCGAGGCCAGGACGTGCTACTGATCTATGAAAATCTGGATCATCTCAGCACACCGAACATGTGGCAGGCGGCGGAGGCGTATCTGGCAGCCAACCTCGCACCGCCGCGCTGAGGCTGAGTTCCCCACCGATCAGGAAAAGCGCTGTTCCTCGATTTGCACCGCCGCCGCCTCGGGCGTGAGGGTCTCGTGGCTGAGCACCGTATCGGCGGCTTTGGCGCTGGGCGCAGCACTCCGGCTCAGCAGACTGCGCGGCTCGGGTGCGGACATATCACCGATCTGGCGATGCGGCAGTCCAACGGTGTCGGGCAGGAGGTGGGTGTTGGCGGCCTGGGCGAATGCCTGCGACACCGCCCGGTACTGCGACATGAACTGGGCGTACTCGGCGTGCGCGGCACTCAGCCGCCCGCTGAGGTCGGCGTAGCGGGCGTTGAACTCGCGCTCCAGGGTGGCCGAGCGCTCGCGGGCGCGGTGCTCGAGTTCGTGCTCCTGGGCCTGATAGAGCGATTCGAGCTGGGCGCGGCGCACGCTGAAGGTGCTTTCCAGTTCGCGTAGCCTGGATTCGTGGCGCGCGAGCGCTTCCTGCTCTCGGTTCTTGGCGACGTCCTGAATCAGTGCGGCGCGGTGCTCGGCTTCCTGCAAGGTCAGCATGGCTTCCTGGCGCGACTGCTCCTTGAGTTCGTGGCCGATGCGCTCGGCGGCCACCACCGTCCGGCGCAACTCGTCCTCGGCGTCCTTGTACTCATGCACCTGGCGCTGCAATTCCTGGAGACGCTGGGTCAGCTGGGCACGCTCGCGCAGTCCCGCTTCCAGGGCCTGGGCCACCTCCGAGAGGTAAGCGCGCACCTCACCCTGACGGTAGCCGCGCCAGCCAGCCGCGAAACTGCGGTGCTGCACGTCGAGCGGCGTGAGTGCCTGGCCCGGCGCAGTGTGTCCCGCGCCGAACTGTTCGGTGTTTTCCGGGGCACCGGGTTGTCCGAGAAAGGAACCGGGCATCGCCGCGCCAGCACTGGTTTGATTGAAATCGGCTGAACTGCTCCTGGCCGGGTTGGAAGAAGCCGAAGCGCCGTCAGCGCTGCTGCCCCCGCTGGACGAGTTCACAAGAGGAGAGCGCACCGAATTGGTCGAGTCATTCACGTAAACAGCCGCCTTCCGATCCGCACCAGCGTCGCGCCCTGCTGAATGGCGGGAATAAAGTCGTCACTCATGCCCATGCTGAGTTCGCTCAGGTTCAGGTCGGCAGCGCACCTGGCCGCTTGTCCGAAGACCTGCCGGGCTGCCTCGGGGTCGCCGTAAGGGGCCATCACCATCAGCCCGCGCACTTCCAGACCGCTCTGCACCGCTTCATGGTACAGCGCGGCG
Organism: Deinococcus alpinitundrae; assembly: GCF_009982895.1. Taxonomy (GTDB): domain Bacteria; phylum Deinococcota; class Deinococci; order Deinococcales; family Deinococcaceae; genus Deinococcus; species Deinococcus alpinitundrae. Next base: position 44,913 of record NZ_WXZL01000023.1, read on the forward strand.
GCGTCTTCCGGGGCCACCCCGTGCTTCTGGGCCTCGCCGTTGTGCAGCTGAATCAGCACGGCGGGCGCATGGCCCCAGCCCTCGGCTGCCTGGGCGATGGCCTGCACCTGCCAGGCGGCTTCCAAAGTGTGAATCAAACTGACCGGCTCCAGATACTTGATCTTGTTGCGCTGCAAGGGACCGATAAAGTGCCACTCGGTGGGCAAGAAGCGCTCCTGCCAGCCGCGCTCACGGGCTTCTTTGACCTTGTCTCGCAGCTCCTGGCCCCGGTTCTCGGCCAGCATCACCGGCGCGGCCAGGGTGCTGGAGCCAGCGAGAATCTGGGTTTCAATGGCGTCCAGACTCTGTCCCTTGCTCACCACCACCAGCCGCACACTGCCTTCCGGACGGCCCGACTCGGCCTGGGCGGCCTGCAACTCCGATAAGACTTGGTTCAGGGTCATCTGCCCATACTCTAGAGCGTTTGTCCATTCGCTTGCCCGGGCACGGCGGTACCTGTCGAGGGCCTGCCCGCTCGCACCCTCTCTCGCACGAGGATCGAGGTCCCCCTTCCTGAGCACCTTTCGGCGGCCTGGCCGCAAAGCGGTTAAAAAACTCACCCGCTGTTGGCTATGCTTGCGGTGCGCCGCGCCGCTTGGTTCTGGGCCGCCGCTGCCCGGCCCACTGTGGCCCGGTTTCGCTCCGCGCCTGCCCGGCTGGTTTCACGGTTCTCAGGAATGTCCTGCACAATGTGACACAGCGTCTTTTCAAGCGTCGTCCTCCAACCTGCTTCTCGTTCTCGCCCCGGTCAGTGACGGCCTCTTTGCTCCATTGCCCCTGACCGCTTTTGTCCGCCGCCGGTTTACCCAGGAGACACTTCGATGAAACACCCGCTCACCCTGGCCCTTTCGCTGGCGCTCGCTGCCCCGCTGGCCGCTGCCCAGACCACCGCTCCCGCGCCCACTGCGCCCGCGTCGCCTGCGCCCACCACCGCTCCCCAGACGGCCACCCTCGGCGACGTGGTGGTCACGGGCGCGCCGGATCTGCTCGGCAACTTCCTCAAGGCCAGCTTGACGGTGCAGCCCGGCGCGGCGCTCTCCGGCCTGAACCTGCGCCAGATCGAGCAGGAAACGCTGGCCACCGGCTACTTCAGCAGTGCAGTCGCCTCGCTCGGCACCCAGAACGGCCAGAACGTGCTGACCCTGGCGGTCAAGGCCAACCCGGTGATCAGCGCGGTGGAAGTCAGCGGCCTGAGCTACTTTCCGGCAGACACATACAAAGCCCGCATTGCCGATCTGCTCAACATCGCGCCCGGCGCGACCCTCAACACCGACCGCATCGAGCAGAGTAAAGAGTTGCTGGCCCAGAACTTTCGCGGCGAGGGCTACCCGTTCGCGCCGAACATCAGCACCCAGACCAAGGCCGCCGCTGACGGGAGCGTGACGCTGACTTATGTGGTCGACGAAACCGCGCCGATCAGCCGGGTGGAAGTCGAGGGCAACACCCGCCTGCCGCGCGACGCCGTGGTCAACGCCTTCAAGCCGCTCTACGACGCCAAGAAGTTCACCCCTGACGAGTACTTCAAGGCGGCCCAACAGATCGCCCAGGCGTACCAGGCGGCGGGCTTCTTGCAAAGCGGCGTGGACGTGACCGGCACCACCCTGGAAGACGGCGTGCTGAAAGTTCGGCTGGCCGAGGGCGTGGTGAGTAGCGTGGACACCAGCAACCTGGGTGCGGCGGTAAGCGCGGCGGGTCTGAGTACCCAGATCGGGCAACCGCTGACCCTCGCCAACCTCGAAGCCGATACCCGTACGCTGGCCAACCAGACCGGCAAGTCGGTGGGCTTTGCCCTGCAACCTGATCCTCAGAACCCGGCCAAGGTCACGGTGCTGTTCGGCGACGCCCAGACCGCCACCGGCCCGGTCAAAGAAATCCGCTTCACCGGCAACACCAAACTCACGAGCGCCGAGCTGACGGCGGCCCTCAAGGTCAAGGTCGGCGACGTGTATTCCAAGCAGCTCGCCGAGAGCAGCTTCTTCTCGCTGCGCGACGCTTACCGGGCCAAGGGCTACGAGGTGTCCACCCGCGACCCGATCACCTTCGATCAGGGCGTGCTGACCTACACCCTGCGCGAGGCCAGCCTCGCCAAGTTTGAACTCAACTGGGCAGGTACCCACCGCACCAAGGACCGGGTCATTCTGCGCGAGTTGCAAGACCTGAGGGGCGTGGTCACCGACGCCAGCGTGCGCGACGGCCTGGACCGCATCACCCGGCTGGGCATCGTCAAGGTGGCCAACCTGACCACCCGCTCGGACGATCCCAAGAACCCCGAGGCGTTGACCTATGTGATCAGCCTCACCGAGCAGAGCAGCACCCGTAGCATTCCGCTGGGCATCACCTACGACACCGCCAGCGGATTTCAGGGCAGCATCGGCGTGAGCAACAACAACGTCTTCGGCCTGGGCCACACCCTCGACGCTTCGGTGACGGCCCAGCCCACCGATTCGGGGCAGTTTCTGGGCGGCGGCGTGTCGTACACCATTCCCTGGCTCGACATCGATTTCGCCGACTTCCGCAAGACCCGCACCAGCCTGTCGCTGAGCCTGAGCAGCAATCTCTCGCCCAACAACGTCATCCTGAACACCGACAGCAGCGTCACCGGGCGGCAGTTTACCCAGCGCTCCAGCGGCTTCAGCGTGCGGGTGGGCCGCAGCCTGGGCCAGTACCTGACCGGCAGCTTCGGGGTGGGCACCAGCTACGACGTGAGTTACCTCGAAAAGGTGACGGCAGCTGACCAGACCGCCGCCGACACGGCAGGCACGACCCTGCTCGACGACGACACGGCCCGCGCCCTGCTGCCGCAAAACGGCGTGGTGACCCGCCTCAGCCCGGCGCTGACCTACGACTCGAGCAACAGCAGCGACTTCCCGACCCAGGGCATTCGCGCCAACCTCTCGCCGTCGTACAACTTCGGCTCGGCGGGCAGCACCAGCCTGGGCTGGTTCCGGCTGGAAGGCGGGGCCAGCACCTACTTCGGCTTCGGCAAATCGCTCGACAAGGGCTTTAACCAGCAGACCAAACAGCAGGTCTTCGCGGTGCGGGCCAATGCGGGGACCCTGACCGGCACTTACCCCAGCGGCAGTCTGTTTACCATCGGCGGGGCCAGCATCGTCAGCGCCTACGAGTTGCGCGGCGTGCCGAGCGGCACCCTGAAGGGTAGCAGCTACATTACCGGCAGTGCCGAGTACCGCTACGACTTCGGGGTCAGCAACTCGGTGGCACAGGGCCTCTACGGCATCGCCTTCGTGGACGCGGGCACCGCTTTTGCCGCAGATGGGACCCAGACCAGCGACTATGGCCTGGGCCTGGGCGTGCAGCTCAATCTCGGCGTGGGCGGCGCGCTGTTGCCCGCACTGCGCTTCGACTACGGCTTCTCGCCGAGCAACAACAGCTCCAAGTTCACCTTCCGCATCGGGCCGGTGTTCTGAGCCGCTGAACAACCGGGGGTCTGGGTCCGTTGCGGCCCAGGCCCCGCTTCATTGGGGCCGCAAGCGGGTGAAGTCGCCGGTTACCAGGGGCGCTCGCCTTTCGACTGATGCGCGCCCAGGGTTCGGGCGGTGTCTTCCTGCGCCTGCCGCTGCGCTTGCTCCAGCGACTTGCCTAATCCCGACATCCGGCCCCACACGAACAGACCGATCGCCACCACCGCAGCCAGTATGAGCCAGAGCCATTCCATACTGCTCAGTACGCGGGCAAGCGGCTCAAGGTTGCTCAGCCCGCGCGGCAAACCCAGGTCAGCGGCTTGCCGCCTTGCTTTTTTGGCGCTTGGCCGCAGGCTGCCCGCGTTCCCTTTTTGAGTTGCCCGTCCACAGGCGGCCTCCCGCCTCCATCAGCCAGTCACCGAAGACGCCGAACCCCAGTTCCCAGAGCCAGGTATGCATACCCATCAGTACGAGCGGGCAAGCTGGAAGTTGCGCCACCTGCCGGTGTGGTTCAACTTCCGACTTTTTCCGGCGCACCAGTTCAGCGCAGCACGGGTTCGGCGGTTTCCTCGGCAGCCCTGGGCGGCTCGATTGGAGTTGGCTCCGTCACGTCCAGCCCGGCATCCCGCGCCCAGGTCACGAAGGCATTCAGGCCGAGTCGGTACAGCACGGGCCGCTTCTCGCGCTTGCCGAGCTTCTTGCGGCCTTCGGGCACCGGCAATTCGGGGACCAGCGCCCAGTTGACATTCATCGGCTGGTAGTTTTTGGGGTTGGCACTGGCGAGGTAGCGGGTCAGGCCGCCAAGCATGCTCTCCTGCGGCGGCACGATGCTGCCCAGGCCCAGTGCGGCGCGGGCGGCGTTGGTTCCGGCCAGCCAGCCGGTCGCCGCCGATTCTAGGTAGCCCTCGGTGCCGGCCAGCACGCCCGCCACGAAGGTACCGGGGCGCAGCTTGAGTTGCAAGTCGGCCTCCAGCACCTTCGGCGCATTGAGGTAGGTGTTGCGGTGCATCACGCCGTAGCGCACGATCTCGGCGTTTTCCAAACCGGGAATGAGGTGCACTACCGCCAACTGGTCGCCCCATTTCAGCCCGGTCTGAAACCCGACCAGCGACCACATCCGGCCTTCCTGGTCTTCCTGGCGCAGCTGGGCCGCCGCGTAGGGCCAGCGTCCGGTGCGCGGGTCGGTCAGGCCACGCGGCTTCATCGGGCCGAAGCGGGGGGTGTCCTTGCCGCGCCGGGCGATTTCCTCGATGGGCATGCAGCCCTCGAAGAATTCCAGCTTTTCCCAGTCGTGGGGGGTATGACTGCGGGCCTGTTCCAGCGCCGCATAAAAGGCGTCGTATTCCTCTTTGTTCATCGGGCAGTTGAGATAATCGGCACTCTGCTCGTAGCGCCCGGCCCGGAATACGATGTCCATATTGATGCTCTCGAAGGCGATCACGGGTGCGGCGGCGTCGTAGAAGGCCAGCTGCTCGTCGCCGGTCAGCCGCGCCAGTTCGCCGGACAGGACCTCGGCGGTCAGCGGGCCGGTGGCGATCACGCACAGCCCCACCGGGAGTTCGGTGACTTCCTCGCCGTGAACAGTGATCAGCGGATGACGGCGCACGGCATCGGTGATGCGCTGCGAGAATGCTTCGCGCTCGACGGCCAGCGCTCCGCCCGCGGGCAGCCGTGAGGCGTCGGCGCTTTCCAGAACGGCGCTGCCCACCGCTCGCATCTCGCTTTGAAGAAGGCCCTTGGCCTGCAATTCGCCCTGGCCGCCGAGCGAGTTGCTACACACCAGTTCGGCAAAGTTGCCGCTGCGGTGCGCCAGGGTCATCACTTTGGGGCGCATCTCGTAAAGATCAACGCGCACGCCCAGCCTGGCGGCGGCCAGCGCGGCTTCCGATCCGGCCAGGCCCGCGCCGACGACGGTGATCGAGGGGGTTGGAGAAGTCATCCGGGTAGTCTAGAGCATGGGTCATAAAAATCTGTCTCTTTTTATGACCGAGCGAACTTGCCAGGCGGTGAAGCAGAGCGGGTAGAAGCGGTCCAGTTCCATCGCCCGTTCACGACGAAGGTGCCGCTGTGGCCTGACAGTGGTGTGAATGGGTTGCATCTCCCTGCCCACGGACCGAAAAAATGCTCCAGTGGCTTAGCGCGGCGAAGCGCTTTTGACGCCAATTTGACGTCGTGCCGGGTAGAGTACGCGGACATTCGAGCTTCGAAAGGAAACCCCATGACCCAGCCCGCCGAAGCCGCCCTTCACGCCGCCCAGATGTACGAACACTTCATGGTGCCGCTGATGTTCGCGCCCTGGGCGACGGTGCTGCTGGAGTTTGCCGGTGTGCAGGCAGGCGAGCGGGTGCTGGACGTGGCCTGCGGTACCGGCAGTGTGGCGCGGCAGGCGGCCGTGCGGGTGGGGCCGGGCGGCGCGGTCAGCGCCCTCGACATCAGCCCGGCGATGCTGGCTGTGGCCCGACAGAGCGCCGCGCCGGACGCACCCGCCATCGACTGGCAGCAGGGCAGCGCCCAGGAATTGCCATTCGCGGACGCGACGTTCGCGGCGGTGCTGTGCCAGCAAGGGATGCAGTTCTTTCCCAGTCCGGTGGGCGCGCTGCGCGAGATGCGCCGGGTGCTGCGGGTGGGCGGACGTGCCGCGCTGCTGGTCAATCAGCCTCTGGAGCGCAACCCGCTCTATCAGCGGCTGAGTCAGGCCGGGCAGAAACGAACCGGCGTGGAGCTGTTCGCGGCAGCCTTCGCCCTGAGTGATCCGGACCGATTGGAACTGCTGCTGACCACCGCCGGGTTCGTGGACATCGAAGTCAGCTCCCAGTCGCGCCCGGTACGCTACGCCGAGCCGCAGCGCTTCATCGCGTCCATCTTGCAGGGTGCAGCCGCCGCCGTTCCCGCGCTGGCGGCCATGAGCGAGGCGCAGCGCCTTCACCTGACCGATCAGTTCCAGGGCGATCTGGCCGACTGGCTCTCGGACCAGACCGAGGGCGGCGAACTCGTCACTGAGATGGCCGTGCATCTGGCGCGGGGTCGCCGCCCGGATGAGGTGACGGCGGCAGGCTAGGCTGGGGTCATGCCTCTTCGCCTTATCGCCACCGACCTTGACGGCACCCTCCTGCGCAGCGATCTGAGCGTCAGCCCACGCACCCGCCGGGCGCTCGACGCGGCGAGGGCGGCAGGCCTCCAGGTGGTGCCGGTGACGGCCCGGCAGCCACACGGCGTGCGGATGATCGCCGAGGCGGCCGGATTTACCGAATACGCGCTGTGCAGCAACGGCGCTCACGGCGTTCACCTGGGCACCGGCGAGACCTTGTTCGAGGTTCACGTGACAGAGGCCGCCCAGCGGTCTATCGCTCAGGCCCTCTCGGCGCGGGTGCCGGGTGTGCTGTTTGTCAGCGTGCGAGACGGCGGTCAGGTGTTCGTGGCCCAGCAGGGTTACGCCGAGATCGCCCATTTCGAGGACCACAAGCGCTGGCCCCACGAGATGGGCGCAGCCACGCTGGAAGCGGTGCTGGCCGCGCCCAGCCTCAAGTTCATCGTGCGCCACCCCATCCTGACGCCGCGCGAACTGCTGCCCGAACTCAGCGCCCTGAAGCTGCCCGGCTTCGCCGTGACCCACAGCGGCGCGCCGTTTCTGGAAGTGCTGGCCGAGGGGGTGAGTAAAGCCTGGGGCCTGGCGAAACTGTGCGCGCTTCTGGACATTGATCGCTCTGAAGTGCTGGCCTTCGGGGACGCGCCCAACGATGCCGAGATGCTGGCCTGGGCGGGGCGCGGCGTGGCGATGGGCAACGCCGACGAAGACACGCGGGAAGTCGCCGATGAGATGACCCTCACCAACGACGAGGACGGGGTCGCCGACGTGCTGGAGCGGCTGGTCAATTGAGTGGGCGCTTGCTCGGTCAGAAACGCAGCCTTGAGCGTTCGTTTACGCAGCGGGTCAACGGTGCTGCGGCGCAGAGCAATCGTCACCCATCTGACCACTGGACGGTTTGGCTGCGACTTACGCTGGAGCATGACCTCCACACTGCGCCGGTTGTTGCTGCTGGGCACCTTGATCGGCCTGCCCACCGGGTCCGTGTCTCTCGCCGCTGCCCCCGCCGCCCCCACGGCTTCCCAGACGGTGGCCGAAAAGAGCGCCGAGGCCCGTGCCAGGACGCTGCTCAAGGAGTTTTACGCCGTCAAACTGGGCAACATCTGGGCCGCCTTCACGCCGGAGGTCAAGGCGCAGTGGGGCACCCTCGACGGGTTTACCCAGTACCGTCAGACCGGGGTCGAGCAGTTCGGCGCGGAGCAGGAACTGGTGGGCGAGAAGACCTTCGTGCGCGGCAACGTAACCTACTACGTTCGCAGCGCCACCTTTGTGAAGGTTCCCGAGATCGTCTGGGCAGTGGCCTTCGGCTTCGATCAACTGGGCCGCATCAGCGAGTTCGGCATCACGCTGGAGCATGATCGCTCGACCGATCAGGTGGCCATGAGCGCCCCCTGATCGGTCGGGCCCTGTGACTCAGCCCTTGACCGCCCTGGCCAGCCGCTCCAGCCCATCTTGCAACAGCGCGCGGCTGGTGGCGAAGTTCAGCCGCACGAAGCCCTGGTAGTCCGAGCCGAAGTTGAGGCCGTCGTTGAGGGCAAGCTGGGCTTCTTCGAGCAGGTACTTTTGAATGTCGGCGGCGCGCGGGTGGCTTCTGAGGTCGAACCAGGCCAGGTAGGTCGCCTGCGGCGGCGTGTACGGCACCTCCGGCAGTTCGCGGGCCATGAACGCGCTCACGAAGTCGCGGTTGGCCTGCAAGTACTTGAGCGTCTCGGCCAGCCATTCGGCCCCGCTGCTGAGCGCGGCTTGCCACATGGTGATGCTCAGGGCGCTGGCATGGCCCATGATGCCGTGGGTAGCCTTCTCCAGCCGGGCCACCAGTTCGGGGTTGTGGCTGACCATCGCCCCGATGCCCAGACCCGCCGTGTTGTACGCCTTGCATGGCCCCGTCAGCGTGACGACGCGCCCGGCGAGTTCGGGCCGCACAGCGGCAAACGGCACGTACTCCGGCGCGTCCGGGTAACGCAGATCGGCGTGCAATTCGTCACTGACGACCCAGAGGTCGTGCTTGAGGGCGAAGTCGGCTAAGCCTTCCAGTTCGGCACGGGTCCACACCCGGCCCGCCGGATTGTGCGGGTGGCAGAGCATCAGCAGTTTGGTGTTGGGTGTCATGGCGGCGTCCAGGGCAGCCATGTCCAGCCTCCAGCCCTCCTTGCTCTCGGTCAGCGCCACGGCGTTGAGTACCCGCCCGTGATCGGTAATGGCGCTCAGGAATGGCGGGTAGATCGGCACCACGGTCATCACCGCGTCGCCCGGCTGGGTTAGGGCCTGCACAGCGGCATAAAGGCCTGGCACTACGCCCGGTAGAAAGCCGACGCCCTCGGGAATCAGATTCATCAGGCCGTCGCGCGCCAGCTTGGCGATCAACTGCGCCTTCAGCACTGGGTCGCCCGTCACCTGGGCGTAGCCGATCGAGCGGGTCAGGCGGTCTTGCAGCGCGGCCAGAATCGGCTCGGCCACCGGGAAGTCCATGTCGGCCACCCACATCGGCAGCACGTCCTCGCCGTAAAAGGTCCACTTGATGTTGTCGGCGTGGCGCAGCTGCTCGGGCGAAAGGGTGTCGTGGGGAGAGGGAGCAGTGTCGGTCATGCCCGTCAGTCTACGCCGCCCGCCGCCGGATCAGTGTGCGGGCAGTTCGTCCCAGAAGGCCTGCAGATCCGCTGCCAGCGGCACTTCGACCCGCACCTTCGCCCGGTCCCAGCCGAAGCTCAGGCTGTGGGCGTGGAGTGCTTGGCGGGGCAGCAGGAGCCGCCGGGTCAGCGCGTCCGTCTGCCCGGTCTGCATGAAGTTCAGAAACACGTCCGGATCGCGTCCGTAGATCTTGTCGCCCACCATCGGCAGCCCCAGATGCCAGAGGTGTGCCCGGATCTGGTGCAGCCGCCCGGAGCGCGGGAAGGCGTGCAGCAGCGTGAACCCCGGCTTGCGGGCCACCACCCGGAACTCGGTGGCGGCGGGCTTGCCGTCTGGCACAACCCCCTGGCGAATCTGGATGTGGTTGCTCTCCGAGAGGCCCACGAAGCCCAGCGGAGCGTCCAGCAGCGTGCTTTCCCACTCCGGTGAGCCGTGAACGATGGCGAGGTATGACTTGCCGACCAGATGCTCCTTGAACAGTGTGAAGAAGCGCCGGGCCGAATCGCTGTCGCGCGTGAAGAGCTGTGCGCCGCTGGTCTCGCGGTCGAGTCGGTGCGGCGGGGCCACCCCCGCTTCGCCGGTTTCGCGCTGCAAGAACGTCAGCACATCCGGCACGTCCACGCGGGCGCGTACCGGATGGGTGAGCCACAAAGCGGGCTTGGCGATCACATAGAAGTCGGGATGCTCGGTAACGATTCGCGGGCGCTCGGCGGGTGGAGGGGAAGCGGCCAGCACCAGTCCCTGACCTGACTCAGGGTTCAGTCTGCTGCGCTCTCTTCAAGTTCTAGGGCAGCCAGCATCCGCTCCACGCTCATGGCTGCCCGCGTGCCTGCGCCCACGCTGGTGGCGAGCTGACGGTACACATAGTCGCTGATGTCGCCCGCCGCGAACAGTCCCGGCACGCTGGTGTAGATGTCGTCGCGGACCTCCACGTAGCCGTCCTCGCGCAGCTTGACCACACCTTCCAAGAAGCCGGTGTTGGGGACGTGCCCGATAAAGATGAAGACGCCGTCGGTGTCCATGCGGCTCACCTCGCCCGTCTTGAGGTTCTTGAGCTGCACGGCCTGCACGCTCTCCTCACCGATAATCTCCTCGACGCCCGTGTCCCAGATGAACTTCATCTTGGGACTGGCAAAGGCGCGGGCCTGGGCCACCTTGTTGGCGCGCAGGCTGTCACGGCGGTGAATCAACGTCACCTCGTCGGCGAACTTGGTCAGAAACAGGCCCTCTTCCACGGCGGCGTCGCCCCCGCCCACCACCACGACTTTTTTGCCCCGGTAAAAGAAGCCGTCGCAGGTGGCACAGGTGCTGACCCCCTTACCCCAGAACTGCTCCTCGCCCGGCACCGAGAGGCGCTTGGGGTTGGCTCCGGTGGCCAGAATGACCGCCTTGGCATGGTAGGTGCCGCTATAGCCGGTCACCAGGAAGCCGCCATGCGGGTGGTGCTCGATACTCTGCACCTCTTCCATCTCGATTTTCGCGCCGAAGCGCTCGGCCTGCTCGGTCATGCGCTGCGCCAGCTCAGGGCCAGAAATGGGCTCAGGAAAGCCGGGATAGTTCTCGACTTCTTCGGTCTGGGCGATCTGCCCGCCCGGCAGTCCCTTTTCCAGGACCACCGTGTTGAGGCTGGCGCGGCCCGTGTAAATGGCCGCCGTCAGGCCCGCAGGACCGCCGCCGATAATCACCACGTCGTGTTGAGAAGGTTGAACGTTCGTCATGCTGGGAGCTTAGCAGAGGTGCGTCGTCGCAACGGTGTCTCAGTTTGTTTTTTAAAGCAGGAATAAGGAGAGTCATGTGATCTCGGTCACGCTGAAGGTAGGCAACAAAAAAGCCCGCACGAAGCGGACTGGTTTGACGCTGCTGAATTGGCTGGGGCACAAGGACTCGAACCTTGATCGACAGTGTCAGAGGCGCTGAGTCAGTTGTATCTCTGCGGGGACGTGAGATGGCGCGTGTTGTATTTTTGTCGTCTGGAAGGGCATTGCCCACAAAGTAAGAAGGTCAGTTGTAGGCACGGGAAGGCGGGAGACAGCAGGCCTTTTACGCACGAATTACGCACGCGCACCCGCTTGTTGTCTGGCCTGCTACCATTACGCCATGTCCAGAACTGTGCTGATACGTTTCGTTCCGCCCGCACCGATCAAGACTAAGACCGGCAAGGCCACCACGCACGTGCGCGAGTGGGACGGCGAGAAGATGGCCGCGTTTCTGCAAGAGGGCCTGGAAATCTGGGCAGGCGACAAGCACCCGGACTTCGAGATGCGGGTGCTTGTGTCGCGTCAGGCCGAGATCCGTTTCGAGAACTGGAAGCCGGACAAGACCCAGGCTGAAGAGCTGCGCGCCGAGATCGGTGACGAGATCGCGCTGGTTATGGAAGGCATCGAGCCGGAAGACTACCTGAGCGAGTAACGCCGGTGGCTCAGCCGCTGGATTGACGCGAGACGGGTGCCCCCCCAGAGGCACCCGTTCGCTCAAATAACCTTTATGCAAAAGGACACGTGCTGCGGCGCATCTTTGTCATAAAGGTAGAACATGCTTTTCTTCTACTGAGATGTTGCGGTTTACGAAAAAGCTGTCCAGCACGGCTTTGCACCTCAGAATGAGGGTGTGAACGCAAAGGAAACTCGTGCTGGACAGCTTTACAC
>NZ_WXZL01000238.1 GCF_009982895.1 Deinococcus alpinitundrae
ATTTTCCTTTCACGCACAAAAACACGTTTAAACACTGTAATATCAACAGTTACAGCTATATATATAAAATCGAGTTATTTCTATATAGTATCAAGACAAGAAGAAACTCGTTCACACTCGTTTCAAAAAACAACCTATTCCTTCTTCTTTTTATGACCCTCTAAACCTAAATAAATTAATGTGAAAACCAATGAATAAATAAAACTTTCTAAAAAGTCAAAAGGATTATCAAATAAAATCGAATTAACAAAATTAAAAATTAAAAATACAGAT
>NZ_WXZL01000239.1 GCF_009982895.1 Deinococcus alpinitundrae
TTGATGCTATTTCCAAAATATACGCTTTAGGAAGTTTCATATCTTCTTTTAACATGACAAATTGCAACAAAATATTAATGACGCCAAAAGACATTTTTTCACGTTCAATTAATTCTTCAACCATTGTCTTTTGCGATATAGTTGGTTCTGATTCAGACCAAGAAGCTAACATAGCAATTGGACTCGTTTGTTCAAGTAACTCAAACCATTCATCACTTTGTGGCTTTGGATTCGCTTCTGAAGATTTGCCCGCCGAAGATGATGTAGCAGGAG
>NZ_WXZL01000240.1 GCF_009982895.1 Deinococcus alpinitundrae
TAAACCAGCTACTGGCTAGCGGAAAATTCAAATTTTATCAAGAACTTAGGTTGCAGGTCATGGGTAAGTTATTTCGAAAACAGCACACTAGGTGACATTTATTTACCCGTGATGAAGGAAACACTGCGCAGCCTGGTAAACGAAGTAGGCAATGTCGATAAGGAAGCACTGGATGCGCTGACGCTCGTTCCGCATTTTTTCAATGACGATGAGATGTTGCCGTTTGTTGACGCTATTGCAAAGCTAAGGGGCGAGCCTGAAGAGGCGAAAAGT
>NZ_WXZL01000241.1 GCF_009982895.1 Deinococcus alpinitundrae
AAAACAGTAACAATGGACAATAAGAAACCTGCCATCATAGATTTTAGCATGTATCGTCCTGGTGTTTGCTGTACCATCACTTGTTTCATTTGAACAGATGATGATATTGAGTCTACGATTGCTTTAGTTGAATACGTATCTTCAACTGTTTTATTATTTTTTATCCCAGTACTTCCCCCATTTACTTTGATCAAATAAAATTTACTTTCTAATTATATTAGTAAATCAATGTAATTGATAGATTAAATTTCAGAAAAATCTTTTTATTCTCT
>NZ_WXZL01000242.1 GCF_009982895.1 Deinococcus alpinitundrae
GACGTTTGCCTGGACCTGCGCGCTGTCCGTGTCGTACGCGATCGTGATGCTCGCGGCGCCGCTGCTCGGCGCGTGGGCCGACCTGCGCGCGCGCAAGAAGCGCCTGCTCGCGGCCAGCACCGTCGTGTGCATCGCCGGGACGGCCGCGCTCGCGTTGTGCGGCCCGGGCGACGTGTGGCTCGCGATGGTGCTCGTCGTCGTTTCGAACATCGGCTTCGGCGCGGGCGAGAACCTCATCGCGGCGTTCCTGCCCGAGCTCGCGACGCCGCAGT
>NZ_WXZL01000243.1 GCF_009982895.1 Deinococcus alpinitundrae
TATCACATTAATGAGTACGTATGAAACAATAAGTGGAAAAATTTAACTAATTATTAAAAAAATCTTTGAATCGATTAACAGTCTTTTCAATATTTTCACTTTTAGAAATGGCTGAAATGACTGAAATTCCATTGGCACCTGCTTCTACAATCGGCGCCACATTATTAGTATTGATACCGCCAATAGCTACAATCGGTAGTTGCGGATTCATTTCTTTAAACGTTGCAATCATTTTTGGACCTACTGGTATATGCGCGTCATGCTTCGACGGC
>NZ_WXZL01000244.1 GCF_009982895.1 Deinococcus alpinitundrae
TCATCTTCATCATGATCACGTAAACGCATATTTTCACTACTCATATTTAAGCTTGTTAACCAGTCACTTGCAAAAGTTTTCCAATAATTTTGCCATTCGATTTCTTCACCAGGTTTACAGAAGAATTCAAGTTCCATTTGTTCAAATTCTCTTGTTCTGAAAATGAAGTTACCTGGAGTGATTTCATTACGGAATGATTTACCAATTTGACCGATACCAAATGGTAATTTTTTACGCATTGAACGTTGCACGTTTTTATAGTTTACAAAAAT
>NZ_WXZL01000245.1 GCF_009982895.1 Deinococcus alpinitundrae
TATAACTCTTAGTGCTATCCAATAAGGAAGCAAGATCGAAAGTATGACCAATCACAGAATTTGAACCTGCTAAATAATCTCCGTCGATAACTCCTATTGATGAGAAAAGCAAAATATCAAATTTACTTTCTCCCTTAATTTCTTTCGCTAATTCATACAATTCTCCGCTTTTTTCAGATAATAAGTCTTTTATTTCGTCCTGAGTCATGTCTTTATAATTTTTAGTCATAGTTGACTTCCTCCTTGTTTCGTTTTATATTTAACTTGAAATT
>NZ_WXZL01000246.1 GCF_009982895.1 Deinococcus alpinitundrae
AGTCGAGTGGATCGGTGGGGCTGCCAACATCGGCGTCTGACCCTATAGGTGCCCGTTTTCGTAGGCACTTCCCTAGACTGGCTGAAAACAGTTTGTTATACAGTCCTGCTAATGGTTACAGCTGGTAGTATGCGGCTTCATGTGATCTCAGCCTGATCGATGGAACCGTCTCGACTATCGATCCCGCCGTCCTTTTCTGATTCACGGCATCACGCTATGCAACTTCTGAAAAACTTGTTCAATCGTCTGTCTGATAGCCTGCTGGTGTCGGT
>NZ_WXZL01000247.1 GCF_009982895.1 Deinococcus alpinitundrae
TTAATCCCATCGGTCATTCCCCTTCCTTAAGTCAATGATATGTTGTCTACCCTACGATGATCATCTTTGACTATTAAACGATGATTTCACAACAATGTACTCTTGTTAATTGCTTTCGTTAATGATAGACAGTTGTTTAATAATATCGTAACACTGTTGTCAAACTATTCTAACTTTTATAATTGAGACTCTATACAAAAACGTGTTCTCGAATATACTTGTTTTTACAAACCACAAAAAGCTCTAAACATTAGTTTAAACCAATGCTTAG
>NZ_WXZL01000024.1 GCF_009982895.1 Deinococcus alpinitundrae
CCAGTCTTGGCTATGTCCCCCCTGCCGAGTTCGCTGCCCGCTATCATCCAACCTAGAAGTGACTTGCCTGCTGGTCCTGCGTTTTGGGTTCACTCCAGCCTTGATCAGCGACCGACCTTACCGGGCGGCCTGGAGCCAGGAGCGGGCCCTGGAGCACATTCAGATGGAGGCTGACACCCACTTCGATCCTCAGATCGTCGCGGTCTTTTTCCAGATGCTTCAGCAGGGTGCACCGTGAAGCCCCTACGATCTTCGAGAAGGGCTCACTCGGACGCTGTTCAGCAGCTGGCCCGGGTCAGGTCACAGCTGCGGGCAGCCTTGAGAAGCACGGCTGTCGCGGAGGAACGAGCGGCGGTGGCCGAGGAGCGCGCAGCGGACGCAGAGTACCTGGCCAATCTCAGCCTTGAGCTCGATGTCACCGCAGATCCCCGAATCATCAGCGAGCACGTGGTGCGGCGCCTTCAGCAGCTGACCCATGCCGACCAGATCTGCATCAGTTTTGGGACCGTCCTCGAGGGCGTTCAGGTGCTGGTCCTGCACGGCGAAGGACCGCCCGAGTTCGAGATGTTTCGCCACCAGCGCTTTCAACGGACCGAAGGCGGCGTCCTCTGGGAACGCCTCGAGTCGGGCGAACCGCTGTTCGTTGACGACTATCCTCGCAGCCTGATGACGTCACCGTTCATGCTGCAGGCCGGCCTGAGCGCCGTGGCGCATCTGCCGTTCGGCCAGCTGGACGGCGAGGTCGGGGTGCTGACGGCGTTCCGCTTTGGTGCACCGAGGCTCTGGACGTCCAGGGAACGGATGCTGCTGGAGGCCACGGCCAGAACGCTGGGTCACGCCCTACAGCGGGCGCAGCACGTCCTGGAACTGGACCAGGCGCTCCGGTTCTCGAAGGCCCTGGCTCAGGTCGCCCGGCTCACGGAGCTGCCGCTGAGTCTGTACGACACTGCCCGGCAGGCCGCTCAGATCATGGCGGGTCCGGCCCAGCTTGACCTTGTGGCCCTGGCGCAGGTGGCCGGTGAGGTCGTGCTCCGCCAGGTGGCCTTTAGAAGCGCGGCGGTGTCCGCAGAACTCGTTCGCTTGATCGAACAGCAGGTGCCCCGGTCGCAAAGTCTGGCATGGCAGAGTCTCGAACAGAACGAGGCGCTGTTCATCGACCGGTACCCGGACTACCCTAGGCGCATCGAGGCGTTGGTGGACGAGGGTGTCGGGGCGGTGGCGTACATCCCGTTGACGCCGGGAGACCCGGGCAGGGGCCTGGCGCTGATCATCGCCCGGGTGGGTGATGCCCCGCCCTGGTCTGAGAACGACCGGGCGCTGTTCCTGACTGCGGCGCAGAGCATCCGCTTGGCACATGAGCGACAGCAAGCATTGACGCAGCTGCGTGACGCGGCCCTCACCGATCCGCTCACCCAGCTGGGCAACCGCCGCGCCCTGGAGGACACACTGCGCCTGAGCCTGGCGGAGGCCCGTGAGAGCCGTTCGGGGCTGAGCCTGATCTCACTGGACCTCGACGGGCTCAAGGCCTTCAACGACCGTGAGGGGCATCACCGAGGCGACGCGCTGCTGGCCGGTTTTGCCAGGTCGCTCCAGCTGGCCTTCCGGGGCGAGGATGCGCTGTTCCGCGTTGGCGGTGACGAGTTCGTGGTGCTCGTGAAACATGCCGATCCAGCAGGCGCGGCGGTGGGTGGTTCGCTGGCCCGTGTCGAGGTGGCCTTAGAAAAGCTCAGGAGCAGCGGGTTCGACCAGGCGGATGTGAGTGCCGGGATCGCCACGTTCCCAGATGACGGTGACGAGGCCGAGGCGCTGCTGCGGCTGAGCGATCAGCGCATGTACCTCCAGAAGCAGGAGCACCGGGCATACATCAGGACGTAGAAGGAGACCCAGCTGGCTGAAGGGTTGTGTTGCCTTCATCGGGTCAGCCTACCCCGACCTGATGAAGGGCCTGTCCGGAAAGTCCGGGCATTCAGAGCCGAAAGGCTGCCCATGATGTGATTTTTAGCGTTGCTCCTTCAAGGATTCGCTCCGCTCTTCTCTGCACGGCTCTGGCCGCTGACTCGAACTGCTCAGGCCCGAACCGACGCACATTGACCATGCCGTGGGTCTCAGCGCGGCACAGTTGACCGGCCCCCGCTGCTCAACTCACGACGGTCGGCTTAAGAAGCCGCGCCACCTTCAGTAGGAGGCACATCGCGCGTTGCCATCACCCAGAATCCCCTTCAGAGATTTGTATGCTGTTCCAGTGGGCTTCGAAGACGACTTGAGGATGCTCCAGGCCATCACTGTTCAAGGTTCACAATGCTCTGGCGACTCCGCCTCCGTTTGTTCCCCCCTCCATCAAGCTCAAAAAGGCCCGCACGACATCCGGATCAAAGTGCCGACCGGACTGCTGTTCGATCTCCGAAACGGCGTCTTCGTGGCTCCAGGCGTTCTTGTACGGACGTTCGCTGATCAGCGCGTCGTACACGTCGCAGACCGCGAAGATCCGCGCACTTAGGGGAATGTTTGCGCCAACGAGGCCATCCGGATAGCCTCGGCCGTCCCAGTGTTCATGGTGCGAGCGAATGACATCCAGAGTGTTCTGCGGAAGCCCGGGAAGGCGAGTCGCGAGGTCATACCCCTGCTGGACGTGGCTCTGCATGGTCGTCCATTCTTCCGGTGTGAGCTTGCCAGGTTTCCGCAGGATCTGGTCCGGGATGCAGAGCTTTCCGACATCGTGCAGGTATGCGCCCTGCCGCAGATGACTGAGATGGCTGCTTGTCAGGCCAAGGGACTTACCGAGCCGCTCGGCCATGCTGGCAGCGCGGGTGGTGTGCCCTTGTGTCTCGAAGTCCCTGGCTTCGAGGACGATGCCGAGCGTCAGCATGCCCGCTTCGAGGGTCCGTTGGATCTCGCCCACAGCGCGGCGCAGTTCCAGGGCGTGCTCCAGGCGCAGCGCGGTGAGTTCCACAATCTTGCGCATCTGCGGCGTGATGGTCTGCCAGCGGTTCACGGCGCGCAGCACGATGGCAGCAACCACCTGCCCCTGACGGAAGACGGGCGTGACGATGCCACTTTTGACACCCTGTGCGATCACGCTCGGCATGCGGTCCGAGAGGCTCGGGTAGTCGGTGCTCCACGCTGTTGTCCGCGTACGGTGTACCGTGTCAACCAGGCCGGTCTCGGCGAGGGGGACCCGGACATTCAGGGCCGGTTGCGGAGCCGGGACGCCTTCGCGCAGGGCCTGATGCGAGAAGAAAGCCTCGTTCTCATCGATGATGGCGTAGGTAGCCTGATCGAAATTGAGCAAGCTGAGCAGTCGGTCCAGGGCATGCTGGATCAGGTCACCAGGCTCCTGGAGGGCCTCGAGTTCCTGAGAGAACGTCACGAGAGCGTCGGCTTCACGCGCGCCTGGGGCGGCTTCCTTGAACTGCTCTTTCTGGAGTTGGAGCTGTTCGTCCGCGATGGCAAATGCCCGCTCATAGGCCGTGTCAGCTTCCCAGACGGTCAGACCGACGGTGAACGCCAGGGTATTCGGCATCGGACCCGGCAAGGCCCGGTTCGTCTCATCCAGCAGATCCTGGAGGGCGTTCTGGTCACGGCCGGGGCAAAGGATCACGAACTCGTCGCCGCCCCAGCGGCAGATCAACGCCTCAACGGGCAGCGCTTCTCGCAGGGCATGCGCGATGGTGCGAATGTGCGCGTCCCCGCCGCTGTGTCCGAGCCGCGTATTGACGCTCTTGAGCAGGTTCAGGTCGATGATGGCTAGAACCTGCGGGAAGGTCAGCGTGCGCTGCGCTTGCACGAAGGCACTGCGGGTGAGGCAGCCGGTCAGCGCGTCGAAGTCGGTGTGCGAGGTATTCCCGGCGCTTCTGAGCAGCGGCCGGACGTGAACGGTCAGGCCGCCGTCGTCGGGGTAGATGATCAGGCCGATCCAGCCCTGGTGGCGGTCACCGAAGACTTCCAGCTCGGTGCGCTGCTGGGTTTTCAGAACGTGCCTGAAGGCAGTCATCACTTCAGGCTGGGCTTTCGTCGGGAGGGCGTCCTGATAGGTCCGCCCGAGCAACTCTTGAGGCTCTTTCCCCCACGCCTTCAGGGCGAAGGCGTTCACGAAGGTCAAGCGTTCATTGGCGTCGAGGGTAAACATGACGTCTTCCACCCGGTCGAAGGGGTGCACGCTGGCGTGCGGGAAGAGGGGAAGCATATGACAGCCTACGTCCCAGCCCCCACAGAAGCCTCACGGGCTCAGAAAATGATGGGGGTGCCTCAAGGATGGGCACGTGTGAAGTGCGCCCAGTGCCGGGGCGGCAAGGCTGGCCGCCCTCAACCCAGGGGTGAGCTGCTGGCACATTCCGGGAACAAAAAGCGTTCCTCAGCTCGAACGCCCGTTGACCTTCCGGAAGTCGACTCCCTCACCGTCCATATCCTCGCGGCTGTTGCCGAGAAGGAAGCCAAGATGATCTCCACCCGCACCAAAGACGCCTTGAAAGCGGCCAAGGTGCGGGGCGTCAAACTCGGCACGCCCAGCAATCTCACACCCGAAGCGCGCCAGCGTGGCGCTGATGCTGGTTGGTGGCGGGCCGTCGAGGCGTATCGATTGGTCAGCGGCTCTATCCAGTTGCTCAGGTCACAGGGGCTTCCATTGCAGCAGATTGCCACGCGCCTGAACGCCGAGGGGCACCGAACGGTCATGGGCAAACATTGGCAGCCCACGCAGGTCAGGAACGTCCTGCTCAGATGCACCGAGATCCTTCCTTGACAGCTCCATTCTCCTCGCGCGGAAGTGAACACCCAGGTCTGAAGTTCCCCGCACCCGTTATGGAAACTTCAACGTCGAGCGGAGGTGGGCCTCCAGTTGATTCGCCGTCAGGGGCCGGGCGAAGAAATAGCCTTGCCCGGCAGTCAGGCCCAGTTCGATGAGCTGGACACGCTGCGCCTCAGTTTCGATGCCTTCAGCGACCACAGTCAAGCCGAGTGAGTGTCCGATCACCGCGATGGTCCGGACCAGTTCCCGGTTCTGATCGAGGGTGGCCACAAACGAGCGGTCGATTTTGAGCATCCGCAGGGGAAAGCGGTGCAGGCTGCTCAGTGACGAGGTACCGATTCCGAAGTCGTCCACCACCAGTTCAATGCCCGCACGCTGTAAATCTTGCAGCGTGCGGGCATCAGTCTCCGCCGGGTGCATCAGGACCCGTTCAGTGATTTCGATCAGGACCTGCCAGGAGGAAGGGAGGGGTATCTTGCTCAGCGGGGCCGTGACGGCGGCGACCTGTCTTAGGTGGGCTGCCGAGACATTGACATTGAGCCACAGCGGGCGCTCCAGGGAAGGATTCACCGGCCACTCGGCCAGTTGCCGCACGGCGGTTTGAAGCACCCAGCTATCGAACTGTCCAATGAGACCCAGCTCTTCAGCCAGGGGCACGAACGCCCCAGCGGGCAGCAGCCCCTGCTGTGGATGCTGCCAGCGAATCAAGGCTTCGAGGCCGAGCAGCTGCCCACCTTGCAAGGCCACGATAGGTTGATAGTGCACCACCAGTTCGTCGCGTTCGAGGGCGTGCCGCAGATACGCTTCCAGCTCCAACTGGCCCCGGAACTCGTCGCGCATCGACAGCTCAAACAATCGGGTGCCCGCCGGTCCACCTCGCTTGGCCTGATACAGCGCCAGATCCACGTCCCGCAGGATGTCTTCCGGCGAGTGATACTCGTCGGTGACCAGCAAGACCCCACTCCCGACCTGAATAAACAGCTCCTGACCCATCACGACGAACGGGACCTTGAGCGCTTCTTCCAAGCGGGTAGTAACGCGCGACACCAGGACCTGATCCGCCATACCGTGAAGCAGGACCGCGAACTCGTCGCCGCCCAGCCTCGCCACCTGATCGGTGGGCCGGATGACGGTTCGCAGGCGGCGGGCCAGTTCCTGGAGCACCTGGTCCCCAGCCAGATGCCCCAGACTGTCATTGATCCGTTTAAACCGGTCGATGTCGCAAAACAGCACCGTAAACGCTTCTCCCCACAGGTGCAGTTCTTTGAGCGCCAGCGTCAGGCCTTCCTCGAACGCCACCCGGTTGGGAAGGGTGGTGAGAGCGTCATGCCGCGCCTGATGCCGAAACTGGTCGGCCAACACCCGGAGGTGCTGGGTGCTCTCGCGCACTCGCTCTTCCAGGCCAGCGTTCAGGGCATGCATGGCTGCCTGGGCCTCGAAGAGCGGCGTCAGGTTCGTGAGCGTCAGCAAAAAGGTGGGCTGATCCTGCAACGAACCCGGCAGTGTCAGGGCCTGCAACTGCACCTCCAATCGCTCGTTACTGCGATGAATCACGCGCAACTGCTTATCGACGGTGGTCCCGGTGTGGAGCAGCCGGCTGAACTCGGCCCGGTCTTCGGGGCCAACGAACTGCAAGAAGTGCCGGGTCAGAAGGTGGGAGCTGTCAAAGCCGAGGAGTTGTTCTCCCGCTCGATTGACGCTCTGGATATGTGCGTGTTCGTCTAAGGTGAAGTAGGCCGTCGGCGCGTGTTCATAGAGCGTGTGGTAGAGCCGGTGTTTGTACTCCAACTCCATGACTGTGAGCTGCAGTGACTCGTTCTGCGCAGTCAGTTCGGCGTGGTACACCTGAAGTTCGTGGGTCAGGGCGTCGGCGGGCCATCCATCCCACAGCGGGAGCGGTACGGCCAGACGCACCTGCTGTTCGGCGTTCTCTCGCAGAACCTGCGGGTTGGATAGCGGTTTGGGATCGGTCATATCGCCTCAGGAAAGAGCCGGGTGCTCAAGAAGCGAAATCTCTAAGACCATATCAGTCCGCACTTCAGTTTTTGAGGAAGACTGTGAGACATGCTACTAAACTGTTCAGCTTCGGAATGTGAATTTTACCAAGGTCGGTGGGTTCAGTCTGACCGAGGCGGCCCATCCCGCCGGGCATCATGTTCCAACTGCTCCACACTCAGACTCCTGTTCTGCGTGACGTTTTCAAAAATCAGTGCGCTGCGGGCTTCCATTTCTCTGGCCTTGCGCAGATACTCCCCGGCCAGTCGGGTATTCCCGGCTGCCTCAAACTCCTTGCCGGTGTTCTCCAGCAGCATGCTGGCTTCTTCCAATGCCCGCAAGGTGGCCCACAGTTTGTCCTCGATGGCCTCGGTCACACTGACCAGGAGCGTGTCCCCGCTGTAAGCATGCCCGGTATGACAGCGGTAGCGGGTAAAGCCCCCTTCCTGAATCTGCACCAGGACGCCGCCGCACTCCGGACAGGTCTGCGGCGTGACCTTGCCAAAGTCCATGATGCCCTTCTTAAAGGCGTGGCCACTGCTGGCGATACTGATCTCGGTGGCCACCCGCTGTTTTATCTGTTCTTCGATCTTGCCCCCCGGTGCTGGCGTGGACCCAGCGGTCAGCTTGACCAGCAGCGCGGCGAGCTCCTTGGCAGGCAGCACATGATCGATCTCCACCTGATTCAGGGCGCTCGTCGGCATCGAGTCGTACTGGGCATCGCGTGGGTCCTGCACCACGGTCGTGCCGCCGAAATGTTTGATCGCCCACAGACCGGAGGTGCCGTCGTCCAGCAGGCCGGAGAGCACCACTCCGATGACGTTCGGGCCAGCGCTGTACGCTGCCGAACGGAACAGGGTATCCACGGCGGGCCGCACCCGGTTTTCCTTGGGACCTTTGGTCAGGTTGAAGTGACCATCTTCGATCAGGAGGTGGTGATCCGGCGGCGCGCAATAGATCCGGCCCGGCAGCACCGGGTCACCCGTCGCCGGGTGCGAGGCCGGGAGCGGCCCAGCCCGGTCCAGGATGCCTGGCAGGAAACTCGGCGCGTAGGCCGGGATGTGCATGACGATGCACACTGCTGCCGGAAAGTCGCTGGGCAGGCCAGTTGCGAGGTCGAGCAGCGGCTGCATCCCCCCAGCCGACGTTCCGATCACCACCACACGATGTGTATCCATGCTGCCAGTCTGCGCGGCACCTGGAGCGGGGAAGTTTAGTATTCCTGAAGCTGGAGCGGATGTTGAGCGTGACGCCGGGTCAGTCAAGCAACAGGGGAAGAGGGGGGCCTGCGTCATCTGACGTGGTGTTGGGCTCTACACGCAGCGCGCTCGGCAGTTGCACTGAGAACACCGCTCCCTCCCCGGGCACGCCCTCGGCCCAGACCTGGCCCTGCCAGCGCTCCACGATGCGCCGCACCAAGGCCAGCCCCAGACCTTGTCCCTGGAAGTCATGGTCGCTATGCAGCCGCTCGAAGATCCCGAACAGTCGCCGTCCCTGTCTTGGATCGAAGCCCACGCCGTTGTCGCGGACGCTTAGCAGGACATGCACCTCACTCACCTGCACGCCCACATGGATGTGAGCGACCGGGCGCGGCCCGGTAAACTTGACGGCGTTCGAGAGCAGGTTCTCGAAGACCATGTACATGCTCTGGTAATCGACCAGCAACGTCGGCAGCGGGTCGTGGGTGAGCAAGACCTGCCGCCCCTGGCGCTGCGGTTCCAGCTCGTGAAAAATCACCTCGATGAGGCGGTTGAGATTCAGTGGGCGGGCCGAGTCTCCAGGCTGACCACTCTGGTAGAAGCGAATCAGCGAGGTTGTCAGTGCCCCCAGATTCGTGGACGCCTGAAGCAGGTCCTTGAGCAGTCTGGCGGTGGCCTCGTCCGTGGGCTGAAGGTGCTGGCTGAGCAGGGCGGTGAAGCCCTCGACCTGGCGCTGCGGGGCACTCAGATCGTGCGTCATCGACCGCAGGAAGGTCTGCAGTTCCTCATGCAGATGCAGCGTCTGCGTGACATGCCGCTGGGTGTTGCGCTGCGACTCCTTGAGCGTCGTGATGTCCGTCAGCACCATCCGGACCAGCGGAGTGAATTCGCCTTGTAGCAGCGTGCATTCCAGTTGAGCATCCCAGGGCTGGCCGCTGCGTCTCAGCATGCGCAGCTCCAGGCGTGGCGGCCCATCCGCTTCCAAGTCATGAAAGACCCACTCCAGAAACTGGGCCAGTTCGGGTCGCTGGACGGCCTCTACGAACAGCGCAAAGCGGCGTCCGACGAGTTGCCCGCCGTCCGAACCGAGTTGAGCACAGCCGGTCTTGTTGATTTGCTGGATGGATCCGCCTTCGTCGCAGATCACGTACCCGATGGGCGCGAACTCGAAGAGATCCGCGTAGCGGTTGCGGGCCTCCGCGAGTTCCACGTTACTCTGACGGAGCGCCTCGTTCTGCTGCTCGAGTTCGGCCTGATGAACGTGCAACTCGTGCTGCTGCTCGGCAAAGCGCTTTTCGAGCTGGGCGAACTGAGTCATGGGACTCCTGAGCGGGCTGCCGGGAGATCGGCGGCTGAATTCTCCAGGGATGATGAGGAGAAGTGGAGGCGGCTCAGTCCATGAAGTGCTCCTCGATGAAAGCACTTAGGGTTCTCTTAACTTACCACCGAAGCGGCGTTGAACCGTGACGCGGGGTGGGAACGCCCTAGGCCTGCCGCTAGGATGTCTCCGCTGGGTCAGCGTCCTGAGCTTGCTGCTCGGCATCATCTGCAGCGTTGAGCTGAAGCAAGAACAGCTCGCGGCGGCCGTCCCGACTGACCACCCGTTCGGCCTCAATCTTCAACTCGCGCGCGTGCTGCGCGCCTGGCACCCGCGTGGAGACCGGCTCCCCCGTTTCGATCACTGCCAGCAACCGTCGGCGCAGTTCCGGGAGGTTTAAGGCGAAATCCCCGGTGTTCAGCAACCGCTCGCCCTGCAAGAGCGGGCCGGTGGTTTCCAGCAGCGTCAGCAGGGCCTGGCTGGCCGTCACAGCGCGCAGGTGCTGGTCGAGCAACAGCAGGGGATCATGCGGCGCGTCGAGCGCCGCCTCGGTCAGGTTCAGCGCCTCAACCAGCTGCCATTCCAGCGCCTTGACCAGAGCGATGCTGGTGAGAGCCACCACTACGCCATCGATGTGGTTGTCCGTCGTGCGGTAGGGGTTGATCCGCAGCAGGAACCACTCCCCGTCATGGGTCTGCACCTGGGCCTCATGGGGTTCCAGGGTCTCCAGCACCCGGTGGATGTCTGTCAGAAGCTGGTTGTGGCGCAGCAGGATGTTGAAATCACTCAGGGGTCGGCCCGCATCAGCCGGGGTCAGGCGCACCAGGCGCCCGATAGGAAAGGTGAACCGCCGGATGGTGAGATCATTGCCCAGAAAGAGGATGCCGGTGCCCGCCGTATCCAGCAGGTTGTTCAGGTCGTCATTGGCGCGGGCCTGATCCTGAATGATGACCTGATGCTCGGCGTTTACGGTGCTCAGTTCCTCGTTGAGCGACTGGAGTTCCTCCTTGGAGGTCATCAGTTCCTCGTTGGTGCTCTGAAGCTCCTCGCTGCTGGTCTGAAGTTCCTCCACAGAGCGGGCTGAGTCCTCGACCATGGCATGCAGCACCTCACGGCCGTGGCGGAGTTCCAACTCCAGGGCCAGGCGGTGGCCGGCGTCGCTGGCATCCTCCGGCTGCGTGACCCCCCGGTGTCTTTCCTGGAACGTGATCAGTAGCGGCTCAGCGCTGGAGGATTGGAGTGGCCGGACGCTCAGGTCGAGCATCTGGGCGTGATCTGTCTGGGACTCACTTTGGCGTGCGGCCACCAACCCTCGGTACGTCACCCGTCGCCGCTCGCGGTGGGCCTCTCGTACGGCGGACTGCAGGGCCAGGCGCAGGCTGACCGGCACCATCTCGAACACGTTGTTCTGCACTTGCCCTGGCGGGAATTCGAGATAACGACCGGTACGTCCATGCACGAACAGCACGTCACCCTGCCCATTCACCACCACGGCTGGCGGGGCATACTCAGCCAGCAAGGCGTCTTGCAGCCGTGGGGACAGATCAGCGGGAATGGTGGGCGTGATTCGGACCTGCCCCCTCTCGGGGGCACGCCAGCCACTGGGCGGCGTCTCGCCAGTGCGTGCTAGGAACGTCGTACCCAGTGGTGGCAGGCCCGCTGTCCCCTCGCGGCGCCGGTAAATCTTCCAGCGCCTGTCGAGCGCGGTAAACGCGTCTTGGTCAGTGCCGACCGACTCGCTGGTTCCCAGAAACAGCAGGCCGGATGGCCTGAGGGCGTAGCGGAACAGTCCCACAATCTGCCGTTGCAGCTCGGCTCCGACGTAGATCAGCAAGTTGCGGCAGCTCACCAAGTCTAGGCGCGTGAACGGGGGGTCGGCAAAGGTGCTGTGGGTGGCGAAAACGACGCTGTCGCGGATCTCGGCTCGGACCCGGTACTGGTCGCCTTCAAGCTGAAAAAACCGCTGCAAGCGCTCCGGCGACACGACGTAGGCGATGTCCCTGGAATAGCGGCCCTGCCGGGCGGTCTTCACGACCACCGGGTCGATGTCGGTCGCGAAGATCTGCACCTTGAGGGTGTGATCCCCAGCCAGTTCACTAATCAGTTCGTACAGCACGATGGCGACCGAGTACGCCTCCTCACCGGTCGAGCAGGCCGCGACCCAGACCCTGAGGGTATCCTGCACCTGCTTATGGTCCTGGAGGTAGCTTCTCAGCTGGACTTTCAGGACCTCGAAGGCCTCGGCGTCTCGGAAGAAGCTGGTGACGTTGATGGTGAAATCCTGAAACAGCGCCTCGATCTCCTCCGGCGATTCTTCCAGCAACCGCAGGTAGCCGGCGACGTCCTGGATGCCTTGGCCCTTCATGCGGCGGTCGATGCGGCGAACCAGCGTGGCGTGCTTATAGCGCGTGAAATCATGGCCGCTGCGTGAGCGGATCAGCCGCAGGATCGTCTGGAGTGGCGTGCCGGATTCGCTCCCACCCTGGCTCAGTTCCTTCTCGTTGAGCAGGTGGGGCACTTCAGTCAGGCTCATCAGGCGCGCGGCGAGTTCCAGGGCAGGCAGCACGGCGTCCGCCAGCCCCGTGCTGGCCGCGCTGCTGGGCATGGCAGGGGACTGTGCGGTCTGCGGGTCTTCGATGAGCACCCGTCCGCCGAGCCGTTTGATGGCCCTGATTCCCTGCGTCCCGTCGCTTCCCAGACCCGACATGACGATCCCTACCGCCCGCCCACGCTGATCGGCGGCCAGCGCCTCGAAGAAGTAATCAATCACGTGACGGCCCGCTAGGGCCAGGTCTCCAAGGTGCAGCGTTCCACTGGCCACACTCAGGCTATGTCCCGGCGGAATGACGTGGACACAATTGGCCCGCAGGGGCTGGCTGCCAGTGATCTGTACCACGGGCATGCTGGTGCAGCGCGACAGGATGTCGGGCATCAGGCCCTGGTGGTTGGGATCCAGGTGTGGCAGCACCACGAAGGCCATCCCGGTGCTGGGCGGCAGGCCCAGAAAGAAGCGCTCGTAGCTGTCCAGTGCCCCCGCTGACCCCCCGATGCCGACCACCCGCAGCGGAGGATCCAGAGGTGACAAAGGACGGGAGAGGGAATCTTCAATAATGGCAGGCTCTCCTTGACAGGCGACGAGAGATTCAGGGGTACGCGAACGACCCCTGACGGCCTGCTGTTGCCCACATGGCAGTCTAAACCTTATCGGGCTTGTGCCCCGTACAGAGCTTAGCCCGGCGAAGGCCAGAATTTTGACCAGCTCAGGGTCGCCTTTTTAGAGGCGTACTGACGCGACTTCTGCGATCTGGAATACCTGAACGGCGTCAAGGACGCGGCTGATGACCCAGCCCACATCACCGCCTGGCTGTCCCGCTCAGAGGCTCAAAGAAGATCGATCAGGCTGACCAGCTGCGCAGGCAGACTCGGGGATGTTGCCGCCCTGATCCGCTCACGCAGCGCTGTTTCAGGATGCGTGAAGTACGTCTTGCCAAACCCGGCCAGCAGGCGCTCCAAGTGTTCGTCGATCTGGGCCGACAGATGGAGTGCAGTGTCCCGCCACTCCAGTAGAGTCGCCACCGCCTCGAAGCGGGAGAGGTACAACGCCAGGTGGATGGCACGTTTCCTGGGGGCGTCGGACTGCGCCTCGTTCCAGAACGCCTGCAGGAGCGGCGGTGTCACCAGGTCATGCTGTTTGATGCTGCGTTCGGCTTGCCGGGCCACCTGACCTCCCTGAGACAGCGCGTTCCACAGCAGCGGCTTCGCATGCCCGATGTCCAGTGCCGCGAGGGTCCGCAGGGCCTCCACTCGCTGCTTCACTGACGCGGGCGGGTTCAGATAGGGCACCACACGCTCACTGTCCACGGGCCGACCGACATCGGCCAGCCCTCCCAGGAAGCCCAGTTGCTCACGCGGCGACAGGGTTGCGTCTTCCAGATCAAGGTAGAGCTGCCGGACATCGTGGTCCGCCTGCTGCAAGGCGTACTGCACCGGCAAGCGGACACTGTTGTGCGTGTCCAGGAGTGCGCGCCGGATCTCTTCAACCTCGGGAGCAGCGATCAACGTCGGCAGCAACCGGCTCAGCGCCGAGGAGCGCACCCTCCCGTCCGGGTCACGCAGCAGCGCCCTCAAGGCGTCCGGGGCGATCAGCGGTACGAGCGCCCGGCGGATGCGCACATCCGGATCGCCGATCAGCAAGGTCTGGAGCTCAGCATTCATCTGATCGGAGCGGAGCAGCTGGAGCAGGGCACGGCGCACCGCCACGTCTGGAGAGCGCCAGCCTGCTTGGAGGGCTTCGGCGGCTCTAGGATCGCTCAGCAGTGTTTGGACCCGCCCAAACAGCGCAGGGAAGGGAGCCCGGACCGCCGATCCGAACCGCAGAACGAGAGGCAGGTGCTCGATCCACCAGGCAGCCAGAGCAGGTTGATCGTAGACGTCCAGAGCCGCGCGGGCCTCAGCGCGGACAGGGAGAACCCAGTCGTTGCTGCGCAGGAGCAATAGGCCCAGGCCACGGTTACTAGGGTAAGTGGCCAGAAGGCGGCAGCCCTGGGCACGCACGTAACCACTGGGAGCGCAGGCCAGGGCCAGCCGCAACTCGGGGTGAACCCTGATCAGAGGTGCCCACTCCTTCCATCCAGGAGTGACCTCCCAGTCTGGGCCCGCCAGTACCCGGCGTGCCCACTCGTCCAGCTGAGGCAGCTGACTCGCGTCTGCGCTGGCGATCTGCGTGGCGACCTCGAGCGCCGTTTCGAGTTGTGACCTGGACCCATCTATCATCTCCCCACTCTAGAGAACGCGCCGTGAACAGGCATCCGCATGTTGATCAGGTGCCAGCAAGCGCAGCCCGTTCCTCTCCCATCCCAGGCTCTCAGGTGGAAAGGCACGAGTCGCCGGACCACTCGGCGTGCCCGTCAGGGGATCAGCACCACCTTGCCCATCACGGTGCGGGACTCGGCGAGTTCCATGGCCTGCCGCACTTCGCTCAGGGGAAAGCGGGCCGCAATGTAAGGTCTGATCACGCCCTGGGCGAGCAGGTCCAAGACCTGACGGAGTGCTTCGTGCTGGCGCTGACGGAACCGTTTGGGGCTGAACGTTTTCCCACTCCAGAAATCGTAGAACGAAGCACGCCGACCATTCGGCAGCACGGTCCAGGCGATGATCTGACCGACCATCTTAAGAAACATCGGCAGCATTGAGCCGGCTTCATTCAGGTCGGCAGCCATCCCGTAAGCCACCAGAGTGCCGCCTCTGGCGAGCAGACCAAACGAGCGGCGGGCACTCTCCAATCCCAGGTGATCGAAAGCGGCGTCCACGCCGCCTGGGGCCAGTCGCCGGACCTGGGCCGTCAGATCGGAGGCATTGTAGTCAAGCGGCTGCACACCTAGCTCACGCAGTGCGGCATGGTGGTGGGGTGACGCCGTACCGATGACCCGTATCCCAGCATGCCGGGCCAGCTGCACCAGCACGTTGCCCACACCGCCGTTGGCACCGTGGACCAGGATGGTCTGACCCGGTTTGGCGCGGGCGCTGACGTACAGCATCTGCCAGGCGGTGATGCCGTTGACGATGACCGTTTCGGCTTCTGCCGGATCGACGGAGATTGGCACCGCCACCAGGTCGGCGGCGTCCACCAGGGCGTGGCTGGCCCAGCCGCCGGTCTTGGTGGCCACGGCAACCCGCGTGCCGATCAGGGTCGGGTCGACGCCAGTTCCGATTTCCCGAACGGTTCCGACAAGGTCGTAACCGGGCACGAACGGAAACTTCGGCTGGCCGGGGTAGCGGCCCCGCCGCATCCCCTGCTCGGCGAAGGAGACGCCGCTGGCCTCGACCTGCACCAGGACCTGGCCTGCGGTTGGCGCAATTAGCGTACGTTGCCGAATCTGAAGGCCGGACGGTTCGACGAGTCCTGGCAGGACGATCTCAGTGATCTGGGTGGTATGGGGGCGGGGCAGGGTCTGGGTCATGGTGGTTCTCCTTGGAGTCAGTTGAGGGCTGAGGGGCGTCGTGTGAAAGCTCAGGCTATAGGTATGTTTGATCAATCACTCACTCATTGGGACGATTCGTCAAGGGACACCCATCGTTCTGCTTCACCTCAGAAGTGCTGAATGCCGTTGGTGAGCGTGCGGGCCCAGTCGGCAGCGTTGTCGTCGAGTCCGGCGACCGTGATCAGGTGGCACAGTTGGCCGTAGGCGACAAACTGCTGGACCGCTGCATCCGGAGCCTGGGACCGGGCTTTGACGAAGGTGACGATCAGCGCCAGTCCGTCCCGCAGGGCAGCGGCGATGTCCGGCACGGTCGAAGCCGACTGGGCATGCACCTGAAGCATCAGCAGGGAGCGGTCGGCGATCAGGGCGGCGTATGCTTCACCCATCGCGTTCAGGACGACTTCGGGAGACTGGTCCGGAGCCGTCTTGGCTCCATCTTCGAGGGCCACTCGAATCAGTGCAAAGCAGCGCTCCAGGGCAGCGACGAAGAGGTCTTCCTTACGGGGGAAGAGCTTGAAGACGTAGGCGGTCGAGATCTGCGCATGCTCAGCGACGGCACTGACGGGCGTGCCGAGGTAGCCAGCACGGGCGAAGACGGTCAGGGCACTGGTGATGACCGTCTCGCGCCGGGCTTCTGAAGTGGAGAGGGTCAGTGGAGGAAGCACGAGGTGAGTGTACGCTCACTCATTAGGGAAGTCAAGCGAGGAATTCAGGGAGAAAGCTTCCCCCTTGAACGGTTCCTATCGACGACTCAAGAAGACATCGAGTTGTGTCCAGAACGCAGCGAGCCGAGTTTGCCAGACCTGGATTTCTGGAGATTCCAGGCCGGTCTGCTCAGCCAGGGTACGGAAAGGATCGGCCCAGTCTTTTGGTGCCGAAGGCCAGACGACGGGCAATGGATGCGTGTCGTAGCGGTCGAAGGTCACCACCAGCGCCTGCGCTGCCAAGGGGTCGGCCTTCAGTTCCAGCGTCAAAAGCAGGGCCAGATCGACCAGGTCTTTCACCCGAGTCTGGCGTTCGCGTGGACGGGTATAGGCATGCACCTTCTCGGCGAAGTGGCTGACCAGGGGATACACGCGCAGCGACGTTGGTGGCAGCGACGCGAAGCTCAGATCGACCTGACCCGGCATCCACTCTGGCTCGGCCGTGAGGACGTCTCCCAGAGCGATATCGACGTGGAACCGGGAGAACGGGCGTCCGGCCAGACGCGCTTCCACATGAAAGCGCTGGCCACCCTCCGGCGGCCCGGCCAGTCCTACCCCCTGGGTTCTGATGGTGAACTCGAAGTGGTCTTCGTGTCCGAACGCTGCGGCCCGCTGCAACGTTCCGAGAAGATCAAGCTGCGCCGTGGCGTTCAGATCGAGATCGAGCGTGCTGCGGGCCCGGTCTTGCAACCGCACTTCAAGCGCGTACCCGCCCTTGAGTACCCAGCTCTGCTGCGCCGTGAAGACCCGCAGGAGAAAGCGCTCAAAGGCGACCTGGGTCCGCAGACGATTGACGTCGCGTCCTTGTGTGCGGGCTTGCGTGAGGAGCCGGGTTTCCAGTGAGGCGCGAAAAGAAGCTGCTGTAGTGAACTTCATCGGCGCTGATCCACCACCTTCCGGAGCGTCCTGGCTTTCACTGAGCTGATCGCGCCGGTCTGGGCGGCTTGCGTGAGGGCTTGCTCCAGAACATCAGTGACATTGCCGCTGGCCAGAAGATCCTCGAGCGTGCGTAAAATGGTCGTCACCTGGAAACCGTGTTCGGTCTGTAGATCTTCAGCACTGAGCTTTGAGCGGTGAAGTACGACGCCTTCGGGAGGAGCCTTTCTAAATCCAGGCGGCACCGTCAAATGCAGGCGTTCCGGCAACAGATCGCTGACGCCGTGAAACGCCAGTGCAGTGTCATGCGACATGACCGCCTGAGGGTCACCTTGCCGGTTGCGGCTCCACAAGCTCAATTCGGCGAGTTGCTCATGTGGCGTGATGGGGTAAGTGGTCAGCCGAAAAAGTCCATGACGAACACGCTGCCAGTTGCCCTGCCGCAGATGATGGTGATGCAGTGGGTAACCGTAGCCGAGCACAGAGGCCTGGGCTGCCGTGAAGTAACCCGCTTGTGAGTCGGCGAGTGAGAAGAGCTCCTGGGCACGTCGAGTAGATGAGGTCATACAAGAACCTTCGTCATTATAGAAGGTTTTTGTATGACCCTTTGCTCATTCTTTGCTCTACCCAGCAAGTTTGCATTCCAAACGAACTACGAAAAGCGGCACCTGCCCAACAAAAAGCGTTGGGCAGGTTTTTTGTGTGGTGTGAATCACTTCAGGAGGGGCAATAGGAAATCAGTCATGAGGTCGCAAAACGCAAGCTCGTCTAGGTAGGGGCAGGGCGTAAGCCGTGTCCTGTCACCACTGCCCATCCTCTTCAGGCCACCCAATCTGGGTGGCCTCGCCATTTTAAGGAGTCCACCATGACCACACCTGACCACCAATGGATCCAGATCAAAAGAAGAAGCTACGCTACTGTCCGCAACCTTGCCCACGGGAGCTTCGCCCAGCCCAGCGCCCGACTCCTGAGTGGTGTCAAGACTACCGAAACCTGGCAGCTCACCGCTCACGCCGAGGTGATTATTCTCTCAGACGAATGTCTGTCCATCGCGGGCCAGTTGGTGGCGGCCCAACTCAGCCATCTGCCCACACACACTTACCGCTCGCTCGTCGCCGGATCGGCCTCATTCACGCAATACGAAGGTCTGGACGCGCTGTACCAGCAGGTTCGCCAGCCTCCAGAGGGCTGGAACCCGGCCAAATTCGCGCGTTTGCTGGAAGACACCGTCCGGGCGGGACGGCGACCCGATGTGCAGCCACGTCTGGTGGTACCGACCACGTACACGGCTCAGTGGCGATCAGATCAGATCTATCTACGTCAAAACGCAAAGGGTGACTGGTTCCTGGGGTTGATGTTTGACGCTCAGCACCTGCCCGGGCGGCGGCATGCGGCCCCGGTTCCGGTGGGTCTGGACCTCGGCTTGAACCCGTTGACGGTCGCGTGCACTGGGGCGGGGGGGGAGACTCAGACATTCTCCTCAAGCAGTATCGAGCATCTCCGGGAGGTGACCCGCCTTGATCTGACGCCTGGAGCCCAGGATTTGCTCGCTCAAATGGCCTACGCCGGTGGCCGCGAGGACGCGCAGCAGGTTTGGGTGAGACTGGCCAACATGCTGGGCGCGGCAGTGGTGACTGCGCCAGTGAGCGGGAAAACTGCAAAATCTCAGGTACTGAGATTTACCGCTAGCTTGAAGCAGCTTGACTACGGAATAAGTGGGCAGCTAAATTGAATTATGCGCAACGAGAGGCTGAGCAGAAGAGAAAAGTTCTCCGAAAGAATGGGAGACATGCTTGGCGTCTTTAAATATTTGCGTACTACAAAACGTACCAAGCCGATTGATGACCTTATATGGATTGGAAGAGCTTATGAAGAATTAGATTATATAAGCAAGGCAATACAATTATGTAGGGAGGACGTGAATTCAAGAGAATTTAAGGTCACAACTCAAGATGTCGAAAATATGAGTAAAATACTAGAATCGAGAGACAATTTGTCGATTGCACTGAAAAGTGGTATAGAGCATATTATAAACAACAAGAGCGTCTATAGAGTTGATATAACAAAAATCTACATAGAAAAATTGCAGAAAATATACTTGGAGAGCGGATTAACACATAATATACAATTTTCTAGTGCGGTCTCAATTATTATAGGTCTATCAGGGAGCAAAAAGAAGAAAAGGAGAAACAGAATTTCAAATAAAAGCGCTGGAAGATCTCCAGGTGAATTTACTGTGTTAACTAGTGAACTCCTGTCAATGCAGCGGGAGAGGGCAGCTACCTTAGAAAAAAGGGTCTGCACTGAAGAATTCAAAAGCGCGTTTAGTAATAAGTCATCTCAACCTCGATCTGATTTCAGAAGATTTAGAAATTGATAGTTTCACCTCTCCAATCTCTAAGCATTTCTAACGGTGGTTAGCAAAACGAAATCCGCCTGTTTGCCGGGTCACTCCGGAACCGGATCAGGGGAAAATTCCCAATATTCAGACCCTCGCGCCTGCTCTAGCCTGGGCTTGGCGGTGAGTTATAAAGGTTCTCAAACGCCCGTTCAACAACCTTTATACTTGAGCCAACCGTGAAAGCCATCGCCTATTACCGCGTCTCCCGCCAAAAACAAGCCGCCTCTGGTCTCGGCCTCGAAGCTCAGCAAGCCAACGTCGCCGCCTTCGCTCGCACCAGAGGCTACGAGGTCATCGCCTCGTTCACTGAAGTCGAAACCGGCACCAACAAACGTCAACGTCCTGAACTCGCCAGTGCCCTGGAACAGGCCAAGCGTGAGGGTGCCGAACTGATGATCGCCAAGCTCGACCGCCTGGCCCGCAACGTTCACTTCGTGTCCGGCTTGATGGAGAGCCGGGTCCGCTTTACGGCCGTCGATCTTCCCGAGGTGGATTCTCTGACCGTCCATATTCTGGCGGCGGTCGCCGAGAAGGAAGCCAAGATGATCTCCACCCGCACCAAAGATGCCTTGAAAGCGGCCAAGGTGCGAGGCGTTAAGCTCGGCAACCCAGAGAACCTCACGCACAAGGCCCGCTTGCGCGGTGCCCAGGCCCGCCGCCATCAGGCATTCGAAGCCTACCGGCTGGTCAGTGGGCACATTCAGCTGCTCAGATCACAAGGGTTGTCACTGCAAAAGATCGCCACCCGCCTGAACGCCGAGGGGCACCGCACCGTCATGGGCAAACACTGGCAGCCCACGCAGGTCAGGAATGTGCTGCTCAGAAGTGTGGCGGATTCAGTAGCGGGCGTTGAAGGGCAGCATGACGAATGACTTCATTCCACCGCCCATCTGGCCTGCTATTGCTAACACCGATTAGCATAGGGCTGACTTATCCGGTGAGGGGTGACAGGGCGGGTGTGCGGGTGTGATGCTGTCCAGGTGTCCCCGATCTCACAGCCGGTGAAGTGGCGACCCGCCTGGGCGTCAAGTCGAGCATGGTGCGCCGACATGCCTAGGCCCTCGAAAACGTCACCGGTATCAGCCTCCAGGGAGACCCAGTGCGGGGCCGGTTATTTCCTAAGCAGCGACGTATAGCGGCCTACCTTGGAACCCACCATCCGTGAAATCGGCTTCCACCTCGAGGCACCTCCACTTATATTGACTTATTTTTAGTTGGGGCTAATAATAAATCTATGACCCCGACGTATCCAGATTCTCATGTGTCTAAATCCAGGCTGTCTTCAAACGCAGAAGACTACCTCAAGCAGATATACCTGCTGGGCAACACCGAGCGGGTCGGTACTCAAGACTTGGCGGATGCGATGAATGTTTCGCCTCCGAGTGCCACCGGTATGCTGCGTAAACTTCATGACCTCGGGCTGGTTCACCACGTCTCATACCAAGGCAGCACCCTGACCGCACAAGGAACTCAAGTGGCGCTGGAAGTGCTTCGTCATCACCGACTGATTGAAACTTTCCTGCACAGGGCGCTGGGCTACACCCTGGATGAACTCCACGTCGAAGCCGAAGCACTCGAACATGTCATCAGCGAACGTTTGGAAGAGCGAATCGCTGCTTACCTGGGGTATCCGGAACTGGACCCACACGGTGATCCGATCCCCACCCCCGAATTCCATCTTCCATTGGCCAGTGGGGTGCCGCTCACGACCCTGGCCAGTGGTCAGCTCGTCCGGCTGACCCGCATTCCTGACGCGCCAACCGTGACCCGGAAACTCGTTGAACTCGGGCTTACCCCGGGTACGCTGATACGCATCGGTCAACACGATCCGGAACTGGGTGTGAGTAGTGTCTGGCTGGACCGCAATGAGGTCACGGTGTCGTTAGTGCTCGCTGCCCAACTGTTCGCGCAAGCAGAGCCTGAGGTCAGCGTATGAGCGTAGGACCAAATCTCACCCCACCCACCACTGTGCAGAGCTCCAACCTCGATCAGCGCATGACCACACGGGCTCAAGAAGTCCTGAGTGGTGGTGGCCGCCATCACGGTTGGCGCAGAATTCTTCCATTTTTCGGACCGGCATTTATCGCCTCCGTGGCCTACATGGATCCTGGGAACTTCGCCACGAATATTCAGGGCGGCGCGCAGTTTGGCTATTCCCTGTTATGGGTGGTGCTGCTGGCCAGCTTAATGGCCATGCTGATCCAGAATCTGAGCGCCAAGTTGGGGATCGCCACCGGGCAAAACCTGCCCGAAGTCATTCGCGAACGCTGGCCAAGGCCTCTGGTCTGGTTTTACTGGGTCCAAGCTGAACTGGTCGCGATGGCCACAGACCTGGCGGAATTTCTCGGCGCTGCACTGGCCATTCACTTGCTGACCGGTCTCCCCATGCTTTGGGGCGCTGTCGTCACAGCCTTCATCACCTTTTCGCTGCTGACGCTCCAAAAGCGCGGATTTCGGCCTCTGGAGATCGCTATTGCAGTGTTCGTTGGTGTGATTGGCATCGCCTATTTGGTGCAGGTGATCTTGGCCAAGCCCGGCCCAGAGGCCTTGACTGGATTTCTCCCGAGCTTTCAGGGGCGTGAGAGCCTCTACCTGGCGGTCGGCATCATTGGCGCGACAGTCATGCCCCACGTGATTTATCTGCATTCTGCTCTGACCCAGGGCCGGATTCCAACCATCAATGACGCTGAGAAAAAACGCTTGGTTCGCTTTAATCGCATCGACGTACTGGTGGCCATGAGCTTGGCTGCCCTGATCAACATGGCGATGCTTGCTTCGAGTGCGGCTGCTTTTCACGGAAAGGGTGTCGAGAATGCCGGTGACCTGACCGTGGCCTACCAGACCTTGACGCCACTGCTGGGGCCGTTGGCTGGCCTTGCCTTTGCGGTGGCCCTTCTGGCCTCAGGACTGAGCAGCAGTGCGGTCGGGACCATGGCCGGGCAAATCGTGATGCAAGGCTTTGTCCGACTGCAGATTCCGTTGTGGGTCAGGCGCGTGATCACCATGATTCCAGCCTTCGCTCTTATTCTGACGGGACTCAATGCCACCAACGTCTTGGTGGTGTCGCAAGTGATCCTGAGCTTCGGCATTCCGTTCGCACTCGTTCCCCTGCTGATGTTCACCGCCCGCAAGGATGTGATGGGGGTCCTGGCCAACGATGCTGCAGTGACCTGGACAGGTTGGGCGATTGCCAGCGTCATTATCGGTCTGAATTTCTACCTCCTCTGGTCCACCTTTATCGGCTGAACGTCTAGAGCAGGACTGACCTGATTGGGGATAGTGTCGCCGTGCACGGCGACACTATCCCCGATTACGAGGAGCTTCAGTGGTCTCCAAGCCAAAAGACTGAGTGTCTGGGGTTCTGGCAACTTAGCATTGAGCAGGGCAAATCTAGCCAGTGGCGGTCTGAATTTCAGACCGCCGCATCAACGGCGTGTTGCCAGGCCAGGTGAGCCTTGGCTTGATTCCTTCTTCGATTGAGTGCGGGGACAGTGATGCGGGTGTGCTGGTAAAGGTTCGAAACACGGGCATGCGGGGCCAGAAATTCCTGCGTTCGTCGCTGTTTCTTGAGGCTCAGCTGACTTCGCTTCTGTTCTCGGGCCTTGCGATGCGATTGTCTTGGGCAGAACGGCACCCTCGTCGTGAGCGGACTATCGTCATGAACGGACACCCGTATGGGGCCATTCCTCCCCATGAGGACGCTACTCCTCCCGTATGGAGCCTGCCCGCTGTTCAATCAAGTTGTTGCAACGAGCCGCCCTGATGACCTGGGTATGCTCCACAGCGTGGAGCACGGGAAGTTCTCGAATGGCCGCCCCGTAACGCCAGAGCTTGTCAGTGTGAACGACGTCTGGCACGTCGTCATTGATGAGTAAGCGTTTAAAAAAGATCTTCGCGGCATGGGTGTTCCGGTGGGTTCGCGAAAGAATGTCGAGCACCGCGCCAGTTTCATCGACGGCCCGCCAGCGGCCAGGCGTCCTCATGGGGAGGAATGGCCCCATACGGGTGTCCGTTCATGACGATAGTCCGCTCACGACGAGGGTGCCGTTCTGCCCAAGACAGGAACATTGATCCACACGACGACAAGAGCGCAGTCAGCAGGGGTTCAGACGATGGAAACGCGCTCAAGAATTCCTGAGGTTGCACGCCCGGATCAGCGGGCAAGCGTCCTCATGGGCGCTGCTCTGCCCAAGACACCAAGCTCCACCATCATTCCCGCACGAGCGTTTCCGCCACGATCAGAAGAAGCAATCAGAAACAAGCGTTCCAGACGTGGTCTGTGGTTGCAGCAGGGGTGGCCTGAGACTCAGGCCACCCCTGCCCTCCGTCTGGCGCAGGTCAAGTTAAGGCAACACAACCGTTCCAGGTAATGCACGACTTGGTCAGGGGGCGCTGATGTCCCCTCCTTCGACGATACTGGTTAGCGTGTTACGTCGTTTCGTCGGCGCGCCTAGGACGCGAATGTTCGGCGGCTCTTGTTTGGTTTGGTGGGGTCTGGCGGACTCGCTTTCCAGTCTCTTCCAGAAAGCGCAGGCCGAACGTCAGCACAGCCCCGGCCACTGCTACACCGTAAAGCGGTCCCAGGGAGTCAGTGCCCGCCAGGATGCTATGCAGCGTCAGTACCACGAAGGCTGGGTAAGCGGTAAGGTGCAGGGCTCGCCATTGTTTCTGGCTTAGACGTTTGCGCCACACGGTCGACAAGTACACCAACGCCAGGCTATACATCCCCAACGTCCCCAGGCACATTGCCAGCGTCGCACCCGTCGAGATCCACGGGAGAAGCAACGCCGTCAGTGGCTGCGCGGAGGTACCGTCCACCGCCAAGAACACCCCGTGAGCGGTCCCCAGGATCAGTGCGAAACCGCTCAGCAGACCATGCCAACCGTACTGCTGGGCCCGAGCGAGCCAGGCCGGGGCATAGCGACTCCCCAACAGGGCTCCGAAGTTGACGCTGAGAGCCAAGGCGAGATACGCGACGATGCCAGTCGCCCGCAGCAGCGATCCGGCTAGCGTTCCAGCTCCGAGGTTGAGCGCGCTCAGGATGAAGCCGATCAGCAACAGGGCTGCCAGCAGCAGACTCAGCAGGGTATTGATCCGGTTTCCGGTCACTGTGTTGGAAACCGGAGGCGACCGGCGTACGGGGACGGAACTTGTCATGACCATCTCCTGAAGGATGCTGGGATCTTTTCCTGATGGCGATCATTGGAAACCGGCCAGAGGACGTCAAAATCCATTTCGTTGGCTCGAATATGCATCAGAACGGCAATCTGGGTGTTGCGGAAACGCTGACCGATCATCTCTGCTGCTTCCTGTGTCCAGCTTGATGCCGAGCTCCCAGGCGCGTGAAGTCAGCACTGGTCGAGGCCTGGAAAGATGACAAGTCTTGGAGAGACTGGACCGGTCTGGCCAGGCCGATGGGAAGGAAGATCATGGTGCTGATTCCGGCCGTCAGGCTGAGGAAGATCAGCAGGGAGAAGCGGGTGGCTCGGACGTTATCGAACTTTCTTGTTGGGGTAGGCATACGAAGTCCTCCGGCGCGGCTAACCGGAGCCGGTACCCGCTGGAAAGATGAAGGCGAAACCATCAAAGGACGGTTGTTCTGCTAGACAAACTTTGCTCATTCCTGGTGGGAATTGAGTGCTATCAGTGCAGAGAGTGTTAAGTCAACGGTCCCGCTCTCAAAGAGTATGATTAAGAATAAGTTGAATAGCCATATCAATTAAGATTAGTTTCAGAATTCTACTCAGTATGGATTAAGAACAAGTCCTGCTATTCATGCTGAGCTGTTGCAGCATTCTATAAATAAATTCTAATGGAGGGTACATTAATTTATTTGGAGTGAATAAAATTGCTAAGCTTGACCATAGATAATCATTTAAGAAGCAGTAAATAACTGACGATAAGAGATCGCACTATCCCGTTTGCTCCAGAAACTATGGCCACCTGCTCTGGGGACAAAAGCCAAATCTAACAATAGGTGCTTTTCACCAGCGAGCTTCTTCGCTTCCTGCCATTCAAGTCGAGGTGACAGGGGAGTTGCCCTGCCACCTCTCTGAACTGCCATGGTCAACGCGTCACACATACAAGAGGTGCGGCCTATTTTCTCCAGCCACACCTGGAGCATTGTGGTCTGATCAATGCACGCATAACCGTGGACGACGCGTCACTCAGTGATTGATGGTCGGCTGCACGCTCAAGTTGACGATTTTCGTCTCGCCGTCACGGACCACCATGGCGTACTTCGCTTTGGCTACCGCTTGCGTGATGGCTTGCTGCTGCGTCGCCGTCGGCGTGCCGCTCAGCTTGATCGTCGACTGCACCTTCCCGCCCGAGAGTGGATCACTGGCGTAGAACGTCACGCTGCTCGCGTCACGTAAGCCGGGGAGTCGTGCGCCCGTTCCATCCTGGGTGTTTCCCCCATCAGTTCGGCCGTCTTGACCTCCGAACTGACCACCGTGGCCGCCACGTCCGTGGCCGTTACGGCCACCAAGCCCTCCATGGTCAGTGAATGTATTGGTCTGAGCGTCCTTCAGGGTGAGGATGCGCGTGCCATGGTCGCTGGTGAGAGCGACATACGTGGCACCTTTCGGAGGATTCGCGAAGGGATTAATGGGCGTTGTCGTGGTACCACGAGGCTGCGGCTGCACCGTAGTGCTCGACAAGCGCGTACCGCCACTGAGTGGATCCCCAGCGTAGAACGTCACGGTCAGTGGCGATCGTGCATGGGTTTGGGTTTGGGTCTGGTTGTTTGAGGGTGCACCAGCCTTGGTGGTTTTGGTGGTCGCTGAAGCGGCAAGGGCACCAGTGGTCAGCAAGGCGGCGGCGATCAAGGCGGTGAGGGTTTTGGTGTTCAATGTCATGGGAGACTCCTTTGTCGTGTGATGGCTTTGCTCACCACACGACAAAGTGTGCTCTGGACCTGTTCAATCGCGAGGTAGAAGATGTTCAGAACTTGCGTAGGCCACTGGGTATGAACTTGAGGCACAACCCAGCTCTGTCAAACGGCTGCATCTTGCATTGCACCCGTCCTGATAGAGCAAACGTGTGTCTGCTCTGACCGCTAGGTTGATTGGAGGACATTTTGGTGATTTCCAGGACCCAGGCCAGGATGATTCTCTGGCTCACTGCCGGGCATGGTGAAGGTCACTGTGGTGCCCTGGCCGAGCGTGCTGGAGATGCGAATCTGGCCACCGTGGGCCTCGACGATGGACTTGCAGATACTCAAGCCCAGACCACTCCCACCTGTACTTCGCGACTTATCTGCTCGGTACAGCCGTTCGAAGACGTGCGGAAGATCTTCAGAAGAGATTCCAATGCCAGTATCTTGCACCCTGACACACAGGAAATTTCCTTCCCAGGCGGCACCGACCTTTACGTCAGCGCCTGTAGGGGTGTGTGCCAGAGCATTACTCAGCAGGTTCTGAAGCACCTGTGTGATTCGTACTTGATCCACAACAAGGGTCAGCTCCTCCTGGGGTAATTCGGTATAAAGCGTGACACCCTGCTGTTCAGCGACTTCCTGAAAATTGCTCATGGCAGCAGTCATCAACTCGGCCACGTTGGTTGGTCTTGGGTGGATCTGAAGTTCGCCCGCATCGGCCAGAGAGAGGAAACGCAAGTCATTTACGAGTTGGGTGACATGACCTGTTTCATGGTGTAATCGCTGTAGCCGCTGCAGCGTAGGCTTGAAGGTTCCATCAAGGATGCCTTCCAGGGTTCCAGAAATGACCGACAGAGGGGTGTTGAGATCATGGGCGATGTTGGCGGTCAGTTGCCGGCGGGCTTGCTGATTGCGCACGATCTCCTGGTGCATCTCGTCAAAGGCCTCCAACACATCTCCAAATTCATCCTTGCGGTTCGTTCTTAAGGAATTGGAGGCTTCTCCACGCTGCAAGGCCCGAATCCCAATCTGCAGCTCCCTCAATGGCTTAAGGAGCGTGCGTGACAGCAGCAGCCCAATCAGCACGGCCAGCCCAGTGGCTCCCAACATCGCCCACCCAATTGCCCTGTACGTGTTGGCCAGGAATGCTTCACTCCGCCCATCTGGACGTGCTTGCATTCCAGACGGGACCAGGTAACCCACCAACGTCCCGTTAAAGGTAAGAGGTGTTTCTGGCTGGCCGACCACTTGGCGGCCCCGTGGGACGTTCGGGGTGGAGAACACGGCACGATGCTGTGCGTTCAGCACCAGCCAGGGACTGCGTAGTCCGCGATCCTTTCCATTCGGTGCGGTCCGAGAAGACCCGTCGACTCCCCTACCCTTGGCGGAGGAGGGCTGGAAGCCATTCAGGGTTCCATTGCTCTGCACATATGTTTGAACCTGGCCCGCCAGGTCCTCACGGGCCTGCTCACCCAGGAGGGCATTAAACTGCGACCGGGTGGAGGCCGCAGAAATAAACCCCACCGTTCCCAGCGTCACAGCACTCACGAGAACGCAGGCGAGCACAAACCGCCAGGCGAGGGTGCGCCAGAAGGGGCGCTTCATGGCATCAGGTCCGGATTCAGGCGGTATCCCACTCCAAACACCGTCTCGATCAGTCGCGGCTTCCCAGGCTCGGCTTCGATTTTGGCACGAAGGTTCCGCACATGCACGTCGATGGTCCGTTCCGAACCCAGGGCCTCCTCCTGAAGATGCTCAAGCAACACGAGTCGGGAAAAGACCCGGCCGGGCGCACGGAGGAACGCCGTCATCAGGTCGAACTCTGAGCGGGTCAGGTCCATCCGCTGTCCCCGCACACTGAAGAGCCGGGAGGTAGTGTCAAGTTCCAGTTCTCCAGCTCTCAGCGCGGAAACCGGAGCAGCCTCGGTCCCTCGCCGCAGATGGGCACGGACACGGGCAAGCAACTCGGCCATCGAGAAGGGCTTAGTCATGTAATCATCCGCACCCAATTCCAGGCCCAGCACTTTGTCAAGTTCCGTATCTTTCGCGGTCAGGAAGATCACGGGCACCCGTTCGGTCGTCCGGAAGCGGCGCAGGAATTCCAGGCCATTCATGCCAGGCATCATCATGTCCAACAGCACGAGATCGGGGCGATGGTGACGTGCTTCCAGAAGCCCTTCCTGACCGTTGGACGCCACCCGGACCTGGTAGCTGTGTTCTTCAAGGTACTCGCGCACCATGTCACGCACACCTTGGTTATCCTCCACGATCAGGATGCTTTTCATGCGTTGCTTCTGAAGGGAGGCAGGCAGGGGAGGGTGGCGGTGATCATACGGAAACTTTGTCATACAAGTGCTTCTCTTCGCTAGGATGCCAGGCTCAAGAACGGAGGGCAGTACCTACTGATGGCGGTCAAAGTAAAGTATCAGGAGATAAGGTCACGTGACCTTGCCTCAGTCTCGCGGATTCCGATGCAGCTTTCGTGCGGCGTGATAGACCGAAGGATGAGCGATCTCTACGCTGTGCTGGACCGACTTCTTCCCGTCGAACTCCATCTGCGGCTCCTCAACGCTCACCTGGGCACCACGGCACGAGTGGATTCCAGGACGTGCGCAGCTTCGCGGTGGGGTTCACCTGGGAACAGGCAGCACTCCTCGCTGCGGTGACCCTGCCGTGGAGCAATGGGCCAACCGAGGGTGTCGTCAACAAGATCAAGCTTGTCAAGCGTCAAATGTACGGCCGAGAATCGTTTGAACTCCTTCGTCGGCGCGTCCTGCTCGCCGTCTGAGTGCGGCATCGGGATTACACAAGAGCCGCAAAACTGAGGTATCCCCCGCCTGGTGCTCACACACTCGGGTGTACGCGCCCCCTGCGACTGAGACCAAAGCCCGTCAGTGCGAGGATCGCGAGCGTCAGCAGCGCCCATGGCCCGACTGCGCCAAGCTCGTCGGCAAGCGTGCCCAGCGGGTTGCTCCAGCCCACCCGGTCACCGAGCCAGCCCAGCGACGCCAGCGCGGCGAGCGAGCCCCCAATCACCCGCACGGCGGGATAGAGCCTCGTTTGCGCCAGC
This sequence comes from Deinococcus alpinitundrae, assembly GCF_009982895.1. Taxonomy (GTDB): domain Bacteria; phylum Deinococcota; class Deinococci; order Deinococcales; family Deinococcaceae; genus Deinococcus; species Deinococcus alpinitundrae. The sequence goes on from NZ_WXZL01000024.1 coordinate 29,169, forward strand.
AGGATCAGCCACGGCATGGTCACGGCGATTACCAGCAGCTGCATCGTCTCGATGCCCAGGTTGAAGCCCAGCAGGCTGAGCGCCGTCTGCCAGGCATTCAAATTCAACTCCGCCAGAGTGTATGAGAAGGCCAGCCCGTGAATCAGGCCGAACCCAGCGGCGACGAACATTTCCCGCCCCGGAAAGATCGGCCGCAGAGCATGGATGGCCGACACGAAGATCGACACGGCGATCAGCGCCTCGATGGGAGCGTCCGGCACGTTTACGATTCGTAAAGTGCCCAGCAGCAGCGTCAGCGAGTGTCCCACCGTGAAAGCGGTGGTGATCTTGACGATGTTCAGCAGCGATCTCCGAGTGCCGCCGAACGTCCCCCAGTGGCGAGAGGCGACCACGAGCGGAGCGGGGAGCAGCAGCGTCAGCAGGAACAGCAGGTGGTCGGTGCCCTCGGCAATGTGGCGCAGACCCAAGCTAAAAATACCGACGAAGCCCCGCCAGGCGCTGCCCTGCTCCACGTTCACCGGCAGCAGCGGCACCAGTCCGGTGCGCGGGTCGGCCCGGATGACGCCGACGTCCACGCTCTCATTGCCGCTCTCGTTGTTCAGCCCGCGCTCCCAGTCGCGCCGCACCGACACGAGGATCGAGTGGGTCTTCACCTCACGCACGATGGCGTCGTACCTGAGGGTGAAGTCACGCACGCTCGCCCCGGCGGGTGGGGTGAGCCGGGCCGCCACGACGAATTCCTGATACGGGCCGGTTGCCGTCTGATGCGCCTCCGAGAGCGTCGGTTCCCTGATCTGAACAGTCCAGGCCGCCCCGTTCGACCCGGTAAGCGCGAGGTGCCCTGCAAGATACGCCCGAACGGCTGTTCCGTACTGCTCCAGCACCTGCTTGTTGTTCACAAGCTTCCAGTCGGTAGCGAGCTGAAGTTCGTTCAGTGGCACAGCCAACTCTGCCGAGACGTACTCGGTATGCAGATCGAGCTGCACGGTGGTCGTCGGCATCGGATGGGCGAGGCTGCGCCCAGGCAGGAAGAGAACAAGGGCGAGCAACCAGGACAGCGGAAGGAACGGACTGGGCTTTCGACGCATCATGCAATCCCCTCTGCTGAGCCCAAGCGCACGAAATGAATGTGCTTCTTTGGACGACTCACGAGCGGCTGGCCGTGTATTTCACCGTCAGCTGCTGGCCGTCATTGCTGTGCTGCTGCCCAGTGACCTGATACTGCCAGCCGCCAGCGGGTTGCAGGAAGATATTGGCAATCCACTGGCTTTTGACCGGCTGGTAGCGGTTTTGGTAGCTGAATGTCTGTCCGCCCGCCACATCTGGCCGCCTAGCGGTGGCGTAAATCTTGATGGTGTCGCCGCCGATCTTCAGGATCGCCAGCGGCGGCACCGTCACGGTGTCAAGTATCCACGGCACGGCCACACCGCCCAATATGAGGGTGGACTGACTCAGTACCTTTGCGGCGTACGCCCGCGCCTCGGCCCCACTGGCCTTGCCGTCGCCGTTGGTGTCCAGCGTTTTGAGCATTGTGCCCGCCACCTGGCTGCCTGGTGTCAGGTCCAGTTCCAACAGCACCTTCCCCGGCGTCAGGGTGAGGTACGCGCCCTGCACTACCTCGTCGACCGGGTGCGCCCCGGCCCAGCCGGAGAGCAGGGCCAGCACCACCCAGACAGGCCGCTTCATGCCTGGAACTTCACTTGGTCCAGGCCGCGCCGTAGTCGTCGGTCGGATCGCGGTACATGTTGTGCAGGTGATTGCTGGGGTCACCGCCGATCGACTGCGGCGAGAACTCGATCAGCACGGTGGGGCCGGTCACGCGGTAGTAGGCGGTGCCGTCAGCGGTGGTCGGGCCGTACCAGGCGAAATAGGTCTTGTCGATGTTCTGCGTGATGGGTGTCATCTTGGCGGCCAGATCGTTGTCGTTCAAAATGCCCAGCCGGTCTTTGATGAGGGCCAGGAACTTCTCCTTCTGCGCGGCGGTCATGGCGCTGGCCGGGAGCCCCTCGGCCTGGAGGGTCTTGCCGTCCTTGCCCGGCCCCAGAATGAGGTCGATGCGCGTGGTGCTGAGCACGGCCTTGGCCTTCTGGGCAGCACTCAGGCTGCTCAGCATGGCATACGAATCCTTGACTTCCTGCGGCACCTTCTGCACGATCACCACGGTCTTGCCGTTCTCAGTGGCCTTGATCGGCTGCCCCCCGGTCAGGCTGGGGGCAAGCGTGATGTTGCTGCCCACTACCGTGGCATTCAGCGCCAGGTGGTGCCCGCCGAACTGGAGCATCCAGGGCGAAGTGCCCGACGGCGTGCCCAGGAACGCCACATAATATTCGTCGCTGCCGAACACCAGATTACCTGGGCCGCCGGAGGCTTTCAGCACGTCATCGGCGTTCATCTGTTGTTTGACCATGCTCAGGCCGTCGGAACTCAGCACCATGCCCAGCAGGCCCATCAACGAGGTGCGCTGGGCCGCACTCATATCACCCCAGCGCAGCCCAGCGCGCTGGAAGATACCGGTAGGGAAATTCGACCATTTGGCCCGCTGCGCGGCGTCGGTGTAGGCAAAGCTTGCTGTCTTCTTCTGCGCGGCAGTCAAGGTGCCGAGAAAAGCGTTGGCAGCAGCCACGACCTTGGTGGTCTGGGCGTCCGCCACAGTGGCGGTGGTGGACGCGGTGGCTGGCGTGGTGCCAAGCGAGAGGGTCAATCCCAGGGTCAGGGCAGTCAAAGCGCTCAGAACAACGTTCTTATGAATCATTTGGTTCTCCAGGGTCGTCAAGTTCTGCGATCAGCTCTTACTTGAGTTTCGTCCAGGCCGCGCCGTATTCATTGGTGGGGTCGCGGTACATGTTGTGCAGGTGGTTGCTGGGGTCGCCGTCGTTGGCCTGCGGGGCGAACTCGATGATCACCGTCGGGCCGGTCACTCGGTGATAGGCGGCCCCCGCCGAGGTGGTGGGGCCGAACCAGGCGAAGTAGGTCTTATCAAGATGCTGCGTGATGCCCGTCATCTTGGCGGCCAGGTCGTCGGCATTCAGGATGCCGAGGCGGTCTCTGATCAACGCCAGGAACTGGGTCTTCTGCGCCGCCGTCATTGCGCTGCCGGGCAACCCCTCGGGTTGCAGGACCTGTCCGTCGTGGCCCGGCCCCAGCACAAGGTCGGCGCGCGTGGTGCTGACCACCGCCCTGGCCTTCTGCGCGGCGCTCAGGGTCTGGAGCAGCGCGTAGGCCGCCTGCGCCTCGACGGGCACGTTCGGTACGAGGGTGTAGGTCTTGTCGTTGAAGGTGACCTTGATCGGCTCACCACCCGTGAGGCTGGGCGAGAGGGTGATGTCCTTGCCGACCACGGTCGCGTTGATGGCCAGGTGGTGGCCACCGAACTGGAGCATCCACGGCGAAGAGGCTGAAGGCGTGCCGACGAAGGAGACGAAATAGTAGTCGCTCCCGAAGCTGATGGCGGGGCGGCTTCCAGAGGGCAGACCACCTGCGGGTGGCTGACCGCTGGAAGCCGGTTTCGTCGCCGCAGTGGCGATCCCGGCCGCCGGGGCATCGCTGCCCTGCGCGCCTGTGGAGGCTGGACCCGCGCCCTGGTCGGTGGCGCGGACGAGGTCGTCAGCGAGCATCTGCCCCTTGACCATCTCCACACCCGACGGGCTCAGTACGCTGCCGAGCAGGGTCATCAGGGCCGCGCGCTGCGCCGGGTTCATCTCGCCCCAGCGTACCCCCTTGCGATTGGCCCCAGGTCCGCCCAGTGGAAAGTTCGACCAGTTGACGCGCTGGGTCTGATCCGTGAACGCGAACACCGCGGCCTTCTTCTGCGCGGCGCTCAGGGTGGAGAGGAAGGCATTGGCGGCGGCCACCACCCTGCTGGTCTGGGCGTCGGCAGCGGGTGTGCTGGTGGTCATGGACGTGCCTGCCCCTCCTGCCGAAGCCACCGACAGGGAATACAGTGACGCGCCGCAGAGGGTCGCCAGAATCAAACCGGCAAGCATCTTCTTGTTCATCGTGAACCTACCTTTCGTGTTCTGCTCGGAGGCAGCACCCCCGTCTTCCTGAGAAAAGGCGATGGATGGGAGTGGTGTTCAAACGGCTCGTATCGTGGTTGGGCTCGGGTGTGCAGCTGCCATTGCGGCATCTTTTTCGTTCGGCTGTGACCTCTGTGCAGCTCCTGTGCAGGAGTACGTCGGCGCTAAGCTGAACAGCAGCGCTTTCTCTCCCAGGTTGCGCGAAGGTGGGCGCGTCCATGCGACACGTTTACTTTGAGGTGACTCCGAGGCGCTGCAGAGCGGCCTGCGCCGCAGTATTTCCGACAGCGGCGGCCTGCTGGTAGAGCGAGGTGGCCTTCTGGAGATCAGGCGTGACGCCCAGGCCGCGTTCATACAGCGCGGCCAGGCCGACCATGCCGTCCGAGGCGATGATGTCACCACGCTCGGCGGACGTGGTGTACCACTGCATGGCAAGGGCGTAATTCTGCTCGGTGCCCTGTCCGAGTTCGTACGCCCGGCCAAGGTAATACTGGCTGGTGATGTCTCCCCGTGCCGCCGCAAGCTGGAAGGCCGTGAAGGCCTGGGGATAGTCTCCAGTACCCTGGTAGCTCAGCCCGACGTAGCGCGGCGCTTTGAGGTCCCCGGCGTCGGAGGCGGCCTGGAAGTACCGCAGGGCTTGGGTGGCATCCTTCGGCACGCCCAAGCCTTGCTGGTACAGCATGCCGAGATTCAGCAGGGCGCGGGCATTTCCCTGCTTACCCGCCAGCTCGTACCACGAACGTGCAGCAGCGTAGTCTTGCGGCACGCCGTGCCCGTCCTGATACATCTGCCCCAGCCACAACTGGGCGTCAGCGTTGCCCGCCTTGGCCGCCTGCGTGAAGTCTGCCAGTGCCGTGGCACCGTCTCCCGCCTTCTGCGCCGTGTTTCCCTGCTGGACGAGCGCGGCCGCTTGACTCGCCGTCAGCGTGGTCGTTGACTGAACGATGGGTGCACACGCACTCACGAGCAGGACGGTGGTGATGGGCAGCAAGAGAGAAACCTGTCGGATCATGTGAGGGACCTCCGGAAACACGGGCATCCGCATCACTTGTGCTGCTGGAAGACCCAGTCGCGGATGCTTGAGATGGTGTAGGCAACGCGCCAGGTGTTTGAGTGCCCGGCAGCACCCTGGGTGCTCTGCCCCGCCGGAATCACTGTGCCTTTGGCAAACGAAGCGTAATAGACGTTGCTCTGCGGGTTTTGCGCGACCAGCGTTGAAGCGTTCGTACTGAGGGCCTCAGCGCTGGTGGTACCGTCCCACACCGCGCGGCTCACCTTGCCACCGTTCTGTTCGAGGGTGGTGGTGATCGCGTTCATCCCGGGATAAGCCTTGGCATCATCCTGCGACACCACGATGAACAGTTTGTTCTTCGCCATCGGCGCGACCTGCGTGGCATCCCACTGCCCGGCGACGAGGAACGACGCTGCGAAGAAGTTCGGGTACTTGATGTTCATGGCGATTGAGGTCATGCAGCCACCGGACTGACCGGTGGTGTACAGCCGCTTCGTGTCCACGTGGTACTGCTTTGAAAGCTGTTCGATGAGACGAATGGTCACGTCCATGTACTGCGAGGTCTGCGAGTCGTCGTTGGCCAGTTCCACGGGATACTCTGGGGCGAGCACAAAGGCAGGATGTTTGGCCTGGTCAGCGGGAGACGCCCAGGCGACCGCTCCGAGCCCCTGGGTCAGGGGATTGTAGACATTGGTGCCGATGGTGCTCGCGTCAGGCATGAACAGCACCAGTGGGTACGCCTGGTTGGGCCCGAGGTTCTTGGGAATGTACAGGTTGTAATCCAGCCGTAACCCGGTCACAGGATCGGTGTAACGAAACTGCTTGAAGTCATCCGCGATCAGGTTGGACAGCCGGGTGCTGGCGACCGTTTTGACAGTCGGAGCATAGGACGCTCCCGCCACCGTGCTCACCGGTTGGATCTGATTGAGGGTGACGGAGGTCTGCGATCCACCGGTCATCGGCCCCATCGCCGGTGGCCCGCCTGAAGGCGTGCTCCCACCTGCAGTGCTTACGCTCGAGGAAGAACCTGTGGTCGCGGAAGCGGCAGTTGTGGGCGGGGCAACTGTGCTGGTGGCGCTGGTGCTCGCCGCTGCGGCTGCAGTGCTCAGTTCGAGAACCACAAAGCGGCCATCTCTGCCGCTCATTGCCTTGGCAGCCGTGGTGTTCGCGTATACCCTGGTCACCGTGTATCCCGTCACCGTGAACGCGGCCTGGGAGAGGCTACTGTTCTTGATGGGCGCGTCGTACTCGACGATGGCAGCGGTAATCTTCTGACCCTCGCCGAACACTTCGGTGACCGCAGTGGCGGCTTTGATGTGTTCGGTGTAGTACACGCCGCTGCCAGGAGGTCCATGCTGGGCGGCGTCAGCTGGCGCGGCGGTCGTTGCTGGGGTAGTGATCTGCGCGTGTGTGTTGGACAGCAAGAGAACGCCCGAGACGAGGGCCAGGGACGTGCAGGAAATCAGGGTGTATCTGGAAAAGGTCATGGTGCGGTTCTCCTCGGTGTGAAAAGTTGTGAATGATAGCCAGCACAAGGCTGATGAGACGCAGACGCCAATTGGCAACGACGGGGCTTGCGCAGTGCTCAAGTTCGGTCTGCGCGGTGCTCGGGTTGAGAAGCCGTCCTCTTTACAGGCTCTGACTGGCGTCGTTCGACGCTCGGAAAAGCGATTTCTTTTCCTATCTTGATGTTGACGGTGCCATGTAACGGTTCTGTAAATAAGCCTTTGATGAACAGTCAACCGGGTGACGTTCTCCGGGGCAGGACGAGCGTTGCGCTCAGTCCACCCTCTGGTCGATTCGCCAGTTCCAGAGCGCCTCCATGTCCCTCCAGAATCGTCTGCACCAGGGCCAGACCGAGGCCCGCCCCACTGAGATTCTGGGTCTGTGCCCCCCGCTGGAACGGCTGGGTCAGTCGCGGCATCTCTGACTCGGGAATTCCCGGTCCGGCGTCCAGCACCAGAAGGCGTACCTGCCTGGCGTCCGTCTCACAGGAAACGTCTATAGATGAGCCTTGTGGGCTGTACTTGACGGCGTTCTGGATCAGGTTCCCGGCTGCCAACACCAGGGTATTGAAATCACCCGACGTGGCGGCGTCTTCCACCGATACCCGGAGGTGAATGTGCCTTTCCTGAGCTTCCCTGGCGTGGACCTCGGTGGTCATCAGCACCACGTCCGCCAGGTTCACCGCCCGTTGCTCGGCAGGTCGGGTGGCCTGCGCCAGTGTCATCAGGCGGCCTGTCAGGGCACTCATATCCTCACTGACCTCATGTATCTGCTCGAGGGTTTCACGGTACTGCTGTGGGGTGCGTTCCTGCTCCAGGGCCAGACCGGTCGCGGCCCGAATCACACTGATCGGTGTTCGGAGTTCATGCGCGCTGGCGTGGGCGAACAGCTGCTCACGTGCCAGTTGTGTGTCGAGCTTACTGAGCATGTCGTTGATGGTACGGGTCAGCCGAGCCAGCTCGTCACTCCCAGGAGCGACAGGAACACGCTCTCCAGGGTGGCCACCGCGGGCAATTCGGGCCGCCAGATCGCTGACCTGATCAATGGGTTTCATTGCGCGGTCCCCGATGAGGTAGCCAATCCCCAAGGCCAGGAGCAGCATGAGGGGCACCCCTGTCAATTGCAGGCGGAGAATTTGCCACAACGATGCTGTCACTGCCTGATCGGACTGGGTCGTCTGAATCCATCCCGATGGGATTTTCAGCATGAATACGCGCTCTGAGCCGATCTGAAACGTCCCCGCCCTGGGGATGAATTCAACCCGGGAAGGCCCCCAGTCCACCTGATTGCCCTGGGCATCGTACACGGTCATTCGGATGGGCTGTTGACGGTTGAGGCTGTCCAGGGCAGATGTCTTCCTGGCTGGCGGCTCCAGCTCAGTTCGAGTCTCCATCCTGGCCTGTTTCTGAGCAAAGACCTTAAGTGAATCGTCGAGGCTTGCGTACAGTGTGTGGCGGAATGCGGCATAGGTAAATGACTCAGCCAACAGCAGCATCAACCCCAGCAGCACGGCATAGGTCAGCGTCAGCCGCCAGCGGAAGGTCAACGACTCACCTCGCCGAGACGGTACCCATGCCCGCGCACCGTCAGAATCACGCCCTCACCGAGCTTGCGGCGCAAATTGCCCACGTAGACGTCCACCACGCGGCTGTCGACATCCGGCTGCCCCGACCACACCCGGGAAATTAATTCCTCGCGTGCATAAGCCCGCTCCGGGTGAAGTGCGAGACTTTCCAGAAGCTCAAATTCCCTGGGCGTGAGGGGAACGTTGCTCTTTGCCGCGTCGGTTACCTGACGCCTCAACAGTTGAAGCTTAAATCCACCCGGGAGAGAAACTTCGTTGCTGGGTTGACCAGCCGAACGGCGGACCAGTGCCGAGAGCCGTGCACGCAACTCGCGAAAATCGAAGGGCTTACTCAGGTAATCGTCCCCGCCGGCATCAAGCCCAGTGAGTCGGGAGTCCAGGTCAGCACGTGCGGTGAGAAAGAGGATGGGTGTCGCGTTCCCTTCCTCGCGCAGTCGCCGGGCAAGCTGAAAGCCAGCCTCTTCTCCCTCAGGAAGCATGACATCCAGGATAAAGGCATCGAAGCCACCTGAAAGAGCCATGTTGTACCCATTCTCAGCTGACGCGACTTCCTCCACGCTGTGACCAGATTCCTGCAGCCCTGTAGCAATGAGCGTTCGCAAACGGAAATCATCTTCGACGAGCAGGAGGCGCATAAAGGCAGTGTAGGGCCTGATTGTAACAGAACAGTAACCGGAGGAGAGCATAACTTCAACGGCGGTACTCGAGCATCAAACAGCTGGTAAGACCTGCCAGAACCTGAGAACGATCAGCATCTGACCTTGCTCAGGCCATCTCAATTCGCACTGACTGATCCGGTTGTGCTTTCGGCGAGTGCCTCAGCCGCTACTCTGAAAGCCGATGACCGCCACGCCGCCACCTGACCCTGATTCCAACCTCTCCGACCTTCAGAGCGTCGCTCAGCAGGCAGCACAGGACGTCCTCGCCGGTCAGCGGCCCTCCATCTGGGCGCGGCTGGCCAATGCCCTGCCACTTGTCGCGACGCTGGTCACGGTGGTCATCACCCTAATCAGCACCTTGCAAAGCCAATCCCAGTACCGTGAAACCCAGGCCAACGAACGCTTCCAGACCGCTGTGACCATGCTGGCGGCCAGCGACCTGAGCAGCCGACTGGGAGGCATTTATACCCTGATCCAGGTAGCACAGAGCTACCCGTCTCAGGAATATGCCACGACGCATATTCTGGCAGCCTATCTCCGCTCACGGTTTCCATCCACCGATGAAACACGCGCCGAGCCGCTGACCAAGCTGCCTGCAGTTGAGGAGATCAATGCCGTCATGGGCGGCCTCGTTGTGCACCGCGACGGGGGCGTGTCGCTCGATCTGGGCCGGATCTCAGCGCGCGGTTTGATGATGCGGGATCAAGATCTCCGTGGCTTGATCTTTCCGGATGCCGATTTGCGCGGCTCGATCTTCGCAGGTGCAGACTTGAGCAATGCCCTGTTTTCCCGCACTCTCCTGTCCAATGTCGATTTTCAGGGAGCTACCCTGACTGGGGCGGACTTCAGTGGCGCGACCTTGACCGGCGCATCATTTGTGGGCACTGACTTGAGTGAAACTAAAGGCCTGAGTGCACCCCAACTCGCCAGCGCAAAAACAGACGCGACAACAATAGTGCCCAACAGCTTCAAATAAGGGAGACTTGAGTTGCATGCCGAGGCTGGCTCAGGTGTATTAGATGAGACGGTTCTGGCGTCCTGACTCAGACCCAGTTACCCCCGGTTCAGCGTGGTGTGGGCCTGGCCTGGCTGGCCATCGAGGCGCAGGCACCGGTCTACATCGACGATTATCCCTCCCAACCTCGGGCACATCCTCTCTATCTGCAAGAGGGCCTGTCTTCGGTGGCGCTGATTCCGCTGACGGATCCCACCTCAGGCAACACCATCGTGTTGGTGGCCAGCAAGGTCAGGGAAAACAGAGGCTGGGCCACCTGGGAAAAGCAGCTGTTCGACGCCGCGCGGATCTCGGTGAGTAACGCCATGCAACGTCAGAACCATCTGCATCAGATGGAAACCGCTGCTTTGAAAGATGCGCTGACCGGCCTGGGGAACCGCCGGGCCTTCGAAGAAGACCTGAAGGGCGAACATGCCCGTGCCCGGCGGCATCAATCCAATCAGCAGCGCACGTCCTGCCCGAAGTAGCTCTTCGAGAGACTGGTGTACTCGCCGTCTTTCAGCAAGGTCGCCAGCGCGCCGTTGAGGGCCTGGCGCAGCCCCGCGTTGCCCTTCTGCACCGCTATGCCGATGCGCTCGCGCCAGAGCAGGTCGCCCATGACCAGCTTGGCCTTGTTGTAGGTTTTCAGCGCGTCCAGAGCGGCGAACTTATCGGTGACCACCGCGCTGACCTGGCCGGTGGCCACCGACTGAATGGCTTTCTGTGAGTTGCCGAAGACCTTGAGCTGCTTGTCGAACGGCAGTTTCTGGATGTAACCCATGTAGGTGCTGCCCGACTCGGCCCCCAGCACCCGGCCCGCCATCGCCTTGCTGGTCAGCGGCCCGCCCGGCTGGGCCAGCGCCACGCCGCCGGTGCAGTAGTGCGGCTGGGTAAAGTCCACGATTTGGGCGCGGGTCGAGGTGATGGCGTGCGAGGCGATCACAGCGTCGTACTCGTTCTTGCTGAAATCGCTCAGCAGCGAATCGAAATCGTCCTTGACCCAGACGACCTTGAGGCCAAGCTGCTTGCCGATCAGTTCGCCCAGATCGACCTCGAAACCCGCGAACTGGCCGTTCTTGAAAAAGTTGAACGGCTCGAAGTCGGCGCTGGTGGCCAGCCGCAGCACGCCGCTGGCGCGGACCTCGGGGAGAGTGCGGGCTTGAGCGGCAGACGCCAGGAGCGGCAACAAAAGAAGAGCAGCAAGGCGTAGGTGCTTCAAGGTGGGCCTCCTCTACGCCGCGCCCAGACAAGGGGTCGGGACCGGCGAGGTTGCAGGCACCCTAGCGTCCCACAGCTCACGCCCCTGTCACAAGCGAAAGAATTGCTCAGTGTCCTAAAATGCCAGCAAGATCTCATTCAGCTGCCAAAACCATCAGGTGACCTCCTCTGCTGCATCAGCCCGGCAAGATCTATCCGCAGCATCCTGATGGGCCACTTCGGAAAGCTGCGACACCTTACGCGCGAAGAACAGCGCGCTCAGGATCACACCGACCAGCACGCCCTGCGACAGGTCATGGGTCAGCACCGTCACGGCCACAGTCGAGAGCATCACGATCGTCTCGCTTTTCGGGAATTGGCCTCGATAAGAACAGTATTGAGCTTTCACCTCTGACAGGACGCTCCATCAGGCAAGTCTTCAAAAAAGTGTCAGGATAGGCTCTCAGAGCTTCGAGGGTTGCCGAAATCGAGGCTGTTTTTTGCCGTGTTCATCGCGTTTTACGTCCTCTAACCTGACGTCCGTTTGGGGTATACATACCTCAGGTTGACACTTGTTGCACGTTCGCTTCGGTCAGCCAGGCTGACCGAAGCGAACGTGCAACAAGTGAACGGGACCGATCAGGAGGAAACGCTCAGCTTGCAGCCGTTTACTGAGCGGCCGCCTCTTTCGGTACGCTTATCAGAACGTCCATGCTCAAGGCGCACGGCCTGCTCGATGGCTTGTGCCAGCGCCGTCATCCCCTTGATGTTGGGATGGTAAGCAGCATGCTCGGGTGCGAGCAGGTTGCTGAACCAGACGAAGCCCTGCACCCACGGATCGGCCGAGCAGACTTCATGCCCACGGCCCAGCTCAGAGGCACGGACCAGCGTGGCATGATTTCGGGCTGTGGCTGTTGCAGTGATCGCAGCGAGCCGCGCCGCGACCTGCCGCGCTTCACGCCGATGAACGTCATCAAGCGCGAGCTCTGTACAGCTGCCCTGCGCCGGGACGATCGGCAGGTAGTCGACCACGATGACCTGCGCACCAGGGGCCCGCTGGTGGATCTCCGTGAAGATGCGATCGAACTGCGCCGGTAACGCCTGAAATCTGGGTTCGATAGCGGAAGCCGCCTGCGTCTTACAGACGCTCGATGCCAGCAGTCGAGGAACCGCCTTTGGCTGAACCTGACATGACCAGGCATACAGATTGCCGATGTAATTCACGTCGTTGCCGCCGATGGTGATGGTCACGAGACGGGCGCGTGCGTTCACCGCGTCGAGCTGCCGATGTTGGAGAAATTGCCCCCGGTCCAGGAGATTCGTGGTCTGGGCTCCGCTGCAGGTTCGGTCCGCGAGCTTGAGGTTCAGACGGCGTGCAATGAGGTGCGGATAGTTGAGTGAGGATTGAGTGCAGAGTTGAGCGTCGTCGTTGGCATAAGGAAGAATTCCGGGGCCAGCGGCGAAGGAACTCCCGAGGGCGACATAGGTGGCGTCGGCCGGAATGGGTTTGTTCGCCTGCCAGAGGAACCAGGCCGTGATCAGGAGCAGGAAGAAGGCCAGAATGCTCACTCCGCGCAACACCACGAATCGAAAAGTACGCATGAGGTTCTCCAGGGAACGTGGGAAGCGATGGCAGCGGCTTTACAGCAGATGCGCCTGCCCGTGCCAGTCAAGGTGACACCACCGAAACCCTTGTCATGGCTGCGGGCCAACGTTGCCACAGGAAGGGCCGTCAGGTCAGCTGGGAAGGGTGGTCTCGGTGAGCGCGCCATTGAGGGGGTCGATGTTCAACGCCTTTCCCGCCTCCATGGCGTTCACCCCACCATTCAGCCAGGTCTGCAGGCGTGCCAGGGCCTTTATCCCGTCGGGAGCGCCAGGCCGGTCGAGTGGCGCGTGGTACGTGCCTTCCAGCAGGTCGTGCCAGACGGGAACTCCTGCGTCCCGCAGGCGCTCGGCGAACGGTTCACTGGCGCGTCGGAGCGAGTCCCAACCACAGCTGAGCACGTAGGTGGGTGGGAGGCCGCCGAGGTTCGCCAGGCCAGGGGCGACGTAGGCGTCCAGGGGCGCCGGGCCGGCCCAGTTCTGGAACATGGCTTCTACCCAGACATCATTCACTATGGGTTTGGGCGAGGTGGCGAGCGAAGCGGCGACTTCGGCACTGGGGGGCGCGAGCGTGGGCTGCACCACCGGATACTCGAGGACCAGCGAGGCCGGTTGCGCGTCGTTCAGGTCCCGCAGTCGCAGCGCCACCCCCGCCGCCAGGCACCCGCCGGCGCTCGCGCCGCCGAGATGCAGCTGCCCTGGACTCACGCCCAACTGGTCGGCGTTGCGAACTGCCCAGCGCCAGCCGGCCAGCACGTCCTGATGCGGAACGGGGTAACGCACGCCGTTGAGACTCATGCGGTAATCGACCGACAGCACCGGAATCCCGGTGGCGGCCAGTTCCAGGGACGGCCAGTGCGCCTCCTCCTGCTCCAGTCCGCCCAGCAGGAACGCGCCGCCATGAACCCAGACGAACGCAGCGTCCTTCCGGGCCACACCGGCCGGCGGCAGGTACAGTCGGGCACGCACCTGCCCATCGGCATTGTCCGCATAGATCTCACGGGTGACCACCTCCCGCAGCTGCGGGCGCGCCGCGAGCAGGGGTCCTTGCCAGGTGGCCGGACTGGGAATCCCGCCCGCCACCTCCAGCATGCGCAGGGTTTCCGGGAACGGGGCCAGCGGGCCCTCAGTCTTGAGGAGCCGCGTGAGGATCTGGTCGCGCAGGGGGACGGGAAGGGCTTTCACGGCGCGCAGGGGGTATCCCATCACGGTGGCTTTGCGCTGATTGACTGGGGGCATGTGTTCGAGGGGAGTCGTCATGGGGAATACCTCAGGGGAAGGCCAGGTCGAAAACCGGGCGAAGCGAGATGCGGTGGACTTCCAACGGCACCCGAGCCCAGCAGGGTTCGGCGGCGAGGGTCAGGCGAGGTGTAGATATGCGTCCGGCCACACTGAGCGTGCTCAGGATCAGGAGGAAGCCGCGACCGGCCCCGGTGCGGCTCCCCGGCTGAGGGCCAGCAGCGGCGCGACCGTATCCTCCGGGACCTTCAGGAAGCTCAGCACCCGCCTGAGTGGCATGGATTCGGTCATGCGGATCAGGCCTTCGAGCCTCTCCTTCGTTTCCGGATCGTCTGCCTGCGGCACCGCGCGCAGCAGACCCTGGCGGAACATCTGGCCGATGACCGGGTGGCCCAGCCATTCGCTCATGGTGGAGTCGAGGCTCAGCACCATCTGGGTTACGTCTCCTTCGAGCTGCACGGCCATCTCCGCGACGATGACGTGCGCGTTCTCCCCGATCTGCACGCGGTGCTCGCCGGGCGTGACGGCCCATCCGTGTTGCAGGACGTCGTAGTAGGCGAAGGCGCGGCGATCGAGTTCCAGGGTCACGACGCGTGACTCGCCAGCCTGCAGAGCGACCTTCTGGAAGGCGCGCAGCTCCCGGACAGGACGACGCACCGAGCCACTGGCGGGAGAAACGTATACCTGCACCACCTGGGCTCCCGCGCGGTCGCCCGTGTTCGTGACCGTCACGGAGACGCCCGCGGTGTCCTTGCCGGTGACCTGGACGATGAGATCACTCATCTCAAAGCTGGTGTACGTCAGCCCGTGCCCGAACGGGTACCGCACCGGCACTCCGATCGTCTCGTAGGCGCGGTAACCGACCATCACCCCTTCGCCGTAGCGCACGTGGCCCTGCTCTCCGGGGAAGTTCAGGTAACTCGGGGTGTCTTGCAGGCGGAACGGCAGGCTCTCCGCGAGGCGCCCGGAGGGGCTCGCCACGCCGAACAGCAGGTCCGCAGTGGCCCCGCCTCCAGCCTGTCCGAGCAGCCAGCCTTCCAGGATCGCGTCCACGTCATCATGCCAACCTTCCAGGGACACCACACCGCCGTTCGACAGCACCACGACCGTGCACGGGCTGACGGCCGCCACCGCCTTGATCAGCTGCACCTGCAGAGCCGGCAGGTCGAGGGTGGCGCGGTCGAAGCCTTCGGATTCTTCGCGCTCGGAGAGGCCGGCGAAGATGACTGTGACCTCCGCCTTACGGGCAGCGTCGACAGCCTCAGCACGCAGGCCCGCGGCGTCTCCTGAACCGTCCAGCGAGTAACCCGGGGCGAAACTTACGGTGCAGCCGCGCGCTTCGGCGAGCTGCTCGATGGCCTCCAGGCCCGAGTCGACCCGGATGGGGTTGATGTGCGAACTGCCTCCGCCCTGAAAGCGGGGAGCGGTTGCGAACGCCCCGATGACGGCGATCCGTCTGTTCTGCTGAAGAGGCAATGCCGCGCGGTCGTTCTTCAGCAGTACCGCGCACTCGGCCGCCACCTCACGGGCCAGGACGTGGTGGGCTTCCACGTCGATCTCTCCGGCTGCCGGGGCAGGGCGCGCGGTGAGCGCGAGGACCCGCCGGACCGACACGTCGACCTGCTCCTCGCTGAGGCGGCCTTCCCGGACGGCCTGCACGAGTTCCGCGTCGGTGCGGCCGTCCCGACCGGGCATCTCCAGGTCCAGGCCGGCGGCGAGCGCGGCCACCCGGTTCGTCACGGCCCCCCAATCACTCACGACGGCCCCCTCGAAGCCCCACTCGTTCCGGAGCACCTCGGTCAGCAGCCAGGGGTTCTCGGAAGCGTACACGCCGTTGAGCTTGTTGTAAGCGCTCATGACCGTGGCTGGTTGGGCTTCTTTCACGACCCGCTCGAAGGCCGGCAGGTAGATCTCGCGCAGGGTGCGCTCGTCCACCTCGGCATTGACGCGCATCCGGTCAGTCTCCTGGTTGTTGGCCGCGAAATGCTTGACGGACGCGCCTGGGCCTTCAGCTTGCAGCGCCTGAACGTGAGCACTGGCGAGCACGCCGGTCAGCAGCGGATCTTCGCTGTAATACTCGAAGTTCCGGCCGCACAGGGGGCTGCGTTTGATGTTCACGCCCGGCCCGAGGTTGATGGCCACGCCCAGCGCACGGGCTTCCTGACCGACCGCCGCGCCGATCTTCGCGGCGACGTCCGGGTTCCAGCTGCTGGCGACCGCCACCGCGGGCGGGAAGCAGGTGGCCGGGCTGGCGTTCAGACCCAGGTGATCGGTGGCTTCCGCCTGCAAGCGGATCCCGTGCGGCCCGTCGGTCAGGAGCAGCGACGGAATGCCGGCCTCCTCGATCGGTTTGGTGCGCCAGAAGTCGAGGCCGGACAGCAGCGAGGCTTTCTGCTCCAGGGTCAGGGTGCTGAGATCGACGTGGGTCATGAAACGCTCCTTGGGAAGGTGAAAGGGCCGGTGCCGTTCACGGCTGTGGCGCGTCCGGGGTCCGCAGCCAGGGTTCGATGACGTCGGCGATGAGCTTTGCGCCCTGGTCGTTGAAGTGAATGGAGTCGGTCTGGAGCGTGAGGCCGGTGCGGGCCGAGACGTCGTCCCAGCGGTGGCCGAGAATGTTGTGCATCCAGGCGGCCCGAAGGATCAGGCCGCCGACTCTGGACTGATCGAACGGCTGCCGGGGCCTGGACGGTTGAGCACGCAACCACGCGTCCATCTGCTCATAGACCGGGAGGTACACCGCACCCAGCTCGGCGGCGATGGCCCGGACCGCCTGGTTGAACAACTGGACGCTCTCGTTGGCCTCAGCATCCAGGTCTTCGCCCAGGGGCGGGATGGAGCACAGGGCGATGCGGGCCGGTGTGGCCTGCTGCAGGCGGGTGACGATCCCCCGCAGGTTCCCGGTGTACCACTCGGGCGTCATCGCCTGTGGGAGCTTCTTCAGGGCCTGGTTGAGCGGCGGCAGGAACCCGCCGCGCAGGTACGCCTGGAGGTCGTTGGTTCCGACCAGGATGACGACGACGTCCGGATGCGACTCGGTCACGGGGTCCAGGCGCTCCAGCAGGTTGTACGTGGTGTCGCCGCCGACGCCCGCATTCATGAAGCGGTAACCGTCACGTCCTAACCGCCCTGCCAGCACGTCCACGAAGCTGGCGCTCATCAGGCCTTCGGTAATGCTGTCCCCGAAGAAGGTCACCAGGGTTTCCCCAGGTCCCTTGTGCTGCGCGGTAATCTTGCGGGGAAAGGGAAGCAGTTTGCGCACGAAGGCCGCCAATGCGGTTCCCAGGGCGAGCGTTACGGCGATTACCAGTCCGAGTCGCGAGCGTGATCTTGACATTCGTTACTCCTTTCTGGCCGGGCCCTGCGCTGGGAGGGAGGCGCGCAGGTGATCGAGGTACAGGCCGATCATGTTGTGGAAGACGCGGAGCTGCTCGTCCAGTGGGACGCCCTGTTCCTCGGCGAGCAGCTCCCCGCGGGCGGCCATCTGCTGCAGGAACGCCAGGATGGTGTTGTAAGCCACGACGACGCTCGCGTACGGGAAGTCGCCGGTGTTCAGCCGGGAGAGACTCACGACCCGCTGGACCTGCTCGCGGTACCAGGCGGCCAGTTCCGTACTGGGGTAGTGGTCGCCGTATAGGTGGTCGAACATGCCGAGGTAGCGGTAGGCGTCGCGCAGCGTCTCGAAGTCGCGGATCATGGTCTGCGCGCGTCCTTTCAGGGCGTAGAGTCGCTGCTGAGCGTCAGAGCCAGTCTGGGAGGTGCTGGTGAACGGGTGGGCCGCGAGGCGTTCGAGCATCCGCACGGCAATCTCGAAGGACAGTGTGTCGCGGTCACCGAAGTACCGGTACAGGGTGACACGGTTGATCTCGGCTTCCTCAGCAATGTTGGCCATGGTCGATGCTTCCAGGCCTTTCTTCAGGAACACGCGCTCAGCGGCGTTAAGAATGTTGATTCGCTGGGCGTCCACCTGGGTCGCGCCGGTCTGACGGACTGTTTCGAGTTTGGAGCTGTTGGTCTGCATACTGCTCTTTCTACCTGACCGCTCTGATGGGGAGGATGGTGGCGGCCCCGATCAGGCAGAACAGCATGGCGACGATGAAGACCGGGCCGAAGCCGAAACCCAGGCCGATAATGCCGGAACTGATGGCAGGGGCGAGCACCTGCCCAGCGGTGTTGGCGGTATTGAGGATGCCCATGTCCTTGCCGCGGTTCTCGCCGTCGGGCAGCACTTCGCTCATCAGCGCGGAATCCACCGCGAAGTAACAGCCCAGGCCAAGTCCGGACATCAGGGCGAACGCCAGCATGCCGGTGACCGTCGGCAGCAGGGCTGGCAACAGGGTCGCCACGGCGAACAGCAGGGTGGCGATGATCACCGGCAGTTTGCGCCGGCCGCTGCGGTCGGAGAGCGGCCCGCTGATCCCGGCGCTGATCAGGCTGCCGGCGAGGGTCAGCAGCGCCATCTCGCCGATCAATGCGGCGACCCGCGCGCCGCTGAGGTGGAGGTAGTCGGTCACGATGTACAGCTGATACGCGCCGACCATGGCGTAGCCGAGGATGATAATCAGCCGTCCGACGAGCGCCCAGTAGAAGTCCGTCGCGCCCTTGAGCGAAGGCAGGGCGAAGTGGCGCAGCAAGTTCTTGGCCTCGAAGGTTTCCCGCAGCACGTGACGGTTCGAAGTGTCGGGGGCGATCAGCACGGCGAGTATCGGCAGCACCGCCAGGACCAGGGCGAAGACCCGCAGGCCGTCGGACGGGTGATCCAGGTAATGGGCGCCGAGCAGCTGACTGCCCGCAGTCCCCAGAAAGAAGCCGAGGGCGACGATGGTGGCGACGGTCCCGCGTCGGGCCGGCGGGACCCGGTCGGGCAGCACCGCCATCAGGCTCGCCACCAGGGCGTTGGCGGCGAACTGCACTAGGCACCACACGAAGACGAGTGCGCCTGTGGTCTGGGCGTTCGACAGGAAAAACATGGCCGCCCCGCCGGTCAGGCCGCCGCCGACGATCCAGGGGGTTCTCGACCCGAACCGCGAGCGGGTCAGGTCGGACAGGGCGCCGAAGATGACGTTGGCCAGCAAGGCCGCAATGGCCCCGACGATTGTCAGGAGAGCGACGACGGCGACCTTGCTGTCCGGGGCGATCAGAGCGATCTTGGCCGGAAGTAGCACTGTGCCGGCGCCGGTGAGGGGCAGGACCCACGCGAAGGTGCCGAGCAGCATCCCGATGCTTGTGCGGGGCAAACTCGCGTGTGGGGTGGCGGGTGACGTCATGGCCGGCGCTGGTGCCGTCCCGGAACTCAGGGGATCTGTGGTCATCGGGAAACCTCCTTGAAGAGGGAAGGGAAGAAGGGCAGTTGGCAGCAGGGCCATGTGGTATTCACAGTCCTGAAAGAAGGGCGCCCGTTGCAGTTCCGGAAGCGAAAGGGCCACTCGGGGACGCTTTGCTGCGGTGAAATGCGATCTACAAAGTGTTCGGTGCCTCTGACGCCGGCGGCGGCTCGTCGGATAGATTGACGTGCCAGAGTCCTGAGAGTCCTGGCGGACGAAAAATGAGCCCCGCATCCCTGATCAGGACCACTGATGTAACACGATGTAGCCCTATGTAACACTGTGTTGCATTAAAAGTCAAGCAATGCCACACTCCAGGGGCCAGGTGACCTCTTCTGAGGTAGCAATGAGTGGGACGAGGGCCGTCTACAAGAGACCGGTCCGGCGCTGCTCAGCCTTTCTCGTCACGCTTTTTGGATCGGCGCCCTGTCCTGTTCCTCCCGAAAGACATGTACGGCAGCACCTGCGGGATGCAGAGGAACCGCTCTTTCCTACGGTGAAAACATCAGATTGCGTTTTTTATGACTGGTAGGCTTCCTGGCACGTTCATTGCCTCTCGACATGGACCACTTCACGTTCCACGATGGGTGCTTGACGGCGCCTTGCCTTTGCCCTGTTCAGGCTGTGTTGTCTCCCTACCAGCGGAGACGTCTCAGCCAGGTTCGTTCTGAAGGGGGACATCGGGAGGTGAACCGGTGGCGCTGGCCTGCAGACCTCTGATGATCAGGTCCAGAGCGAGGTCGAAGTGTGCGTCGCTGCCTTCTTGCGGCGCTGGGAGATACGGAGTGGTGTGGTAGCGCTTGGGGTAACGCCTGACCGCGCCGACTTCGACCTCGTACTCTTCCCGGGTAAACGCACCTTCCCGTTCGGCGCGCAGAAAGCCCGTCAGGAAGGTCAGCAGGAACTGTCCGGTCTGCCAGACGAGCGGGTCGGGAACACCGGCCTGACGCAGCAGCGTATAGAACGCATCCAGCGCTTCGAGTTCCCTGGGCGCATGTTCCAGGTACTGCAGGAAGCCGGTGAGGAAGCTGGGATGGCGAAAAGCCAGGCGGCGCAGGCTCTTCGCGCTGTGGCGCAGTTGTTCCTCCCAGGGAGCGGACGGATCCGCGGGCTGTTCGAGTTCGTCGAGGATCGCGAGGTACACGGCGTGGAGCAGGTCGTCTTTGGTGGCGTAGTAGTGGTACACCGCTTTGCTGCTGACGCCAAGTTCGGTCGCGAGTCGGCGGGTGCTGAGCGCGTCGATGCCGTCCTGGTCGATCATGCCGAGGGCGGTGGCGATGATGCGGTCGGGGGTCAGAAGGGGCTGATCGGCAGGAGGTCTGGGCATATCCAATTGATTTTACTACGCGGTGAGTAGTAACGTATCTCAGCTACGCAGTGCGTAGTAAGACTGCCGACCGGAGTTTTCCATACATTCCACTACGCACTGCGTAATTATCTCCACGCCCGGCTGCGTTCCAGAGGACTTCCTATGACACAGAAGCTTAACCCCATCCCCACTCCGCCCCGGCATCCCCAGTACGGCCACCTGCACTACTTCTCAGGCGACGCGCCGGTGTTGAACTTCTACGCACTCTCGCAGCAGATCCCCGAAGGCATCTTCGAACTTGACCTGCAGGGGCGCGCCGTCATCCAGGCCTACGACCCGGACCTCGTCGCCGAACTCACCGACGAGCGCCGATTCCAGAAGCGCGTCGACCCCGGATACACCAACGTTCGCAACCTCGGCGGAGACGGCCTGTTCACTGCGGACAACTTCGAGCCGAATTGGGGCAAGGCGCACCGCATCCTGCTGCCGGCCTTTAGCCAGCGCGCTATGAAAGGGTACTTTGGGCAGATGCTGGAAGTGGCGCAGGCCCTGGTCGGCAAATGGGACCGCACCCAGGGCCAGGACCTGCGCGTCGGTGACGACATGACGCGCCTGACCCTCGACACCATCTCCCTGTCCGGCTTCGACTACCGCTTTCAGTCCTTCGAGCAGGACGAATTGCACCCGTTCCTGCAGGCACTCGCGCGGGCCATGCAGCACACCATGACGCTGAGCAGCCGCCCACCCGTCCTCACCCCCGAGATGGAGGAGGCCGACCGGGCGTACGTCGCCGACATCGACAGCATGAACGCGCTGGTCGACGAGGTGATCCGCCAGCGCCGCGAGCAGGGTGGCGTCGCCAATGATCTCCTCGGGCTGATGCTGAACGCCACCGATCCCGAAACCGGCGAGCAGCTCAGCGATGAGAACATCCGTTACCAGGTGCTGACCTTCCTGATCGCCGGGCACGAGACGACGAGCGGTCTGCTGGCCTTCACGCTCTACCTACTGCTGCGCCACCCGCACGTCCTCGCCCAGGCATACCAGGAAGTCGACCGGCTGCTGCCCGGCGACACGATGCCGACCTACGAGACGGTGATGAAGCTCGACGTGATCCCCCGCATTCTCGACGAAGCGCTGCGCTTCTGGAGCACCATCCCCAACTACGCCGTCACGGCCCTCAAGGATGAGGTGATCGGTGGCCGCTACGAGATCAAACAGGGGCAGTTCGTCGCCCTGCTGATCCCGGCCCTGCACCGCCACCCGAAGGCCTGGGCGAACCCGGACGAGTTCGACATCGACCGCTGGACCCCGGAACACCGGCGCACCCACCATCCGGCCGCATACAAGCCCTTCGGTAACGGAACGCGCGCCTGCATCGGCCGCCAGTTCGCGCTCACCGAAGCCAAGCTCGCCCTGCTGCTCATCCTGCAGAAGTTCGCGCTGATCGACCCCCACGACTACCAGCTCAAGGTCAAGCAGAGCCTCACCATCAAACCCGACAACTTCGTCATCAGCGTCCGTGCGCGCCGCCCCCACGAGCGGTTCAGCATGCCCATACCGGTGGTCGAAGAGCCTCAGCAGGACCTGAGCACGCTGAGCGTCACGGGCGCGGGCATCGCGTTGACTGTCGCCTACGGCTCGAACCTCGGCAGCACCGAGGACCTGGCCAGCCGTATCGCCGACTACGCCACCCGCTCAGGCTTCCAGACGCGCCTGACCACCCTGGACGATCTGGTCGGAAACGTGCCGGGCGAGGGCCTGCTGCTCGTCGCGACCGCCACCTACAACGGCGCCGCGCCCGACAACGCCGCCCGCTTCGACGCTTGGACCCAGGAGGGTGGTCTGACAGAGGGAAGTCTCCAGCACCTGCGGTTCGCCCTGCTGGGCACCGGGAACACCCAGTGGACGACTTACCAGGCGTTCCCGAAGCGGGTGGAGGCAGCCCTCCTGAAGGCGGGGGCTCAGCCGTTCGTTCCACGCGGCGAGGCCGACGCCAACGGTGACTTCGACGGCATGGTCAACGCGTGGCTGGGAGGGATACTGCGTCAGGTGTCCGAGGAGTTCGGTGTCAGTGCGCAGGAACCGGACGGACCCCGCTACGCCCTCGACGTGCTCAGCGAGGCCGACGTACGTCCCGCAGTCGTCTCGGAGAAAGCGTACGGCCTGAAGGTGGTGGCCAGCGAGGAACTCGTCCGTGACCCGGCCGGCCTGTGGGACTTCAGCCAGGAACCGCCCCGCCCCTCCACCAAGGCCATCACCTTCGCACTGCCCGAGGGCGTCACCTACGAGACCGGCGACCACATGGCCGTCTTCGCCCGGAACGAGCCCAGACTCGTCGAATGGGCTGCGCAGAACCTCCGAATCAACCCCGGCCAGGTGGTGCGGCTGCGACAGAACGGCAACCGCAAGTCCCATCTGCCGCTGAACACGCCCGTCACCGTCAACGTGCTGCTCTCCGAGTTCGTGGAACTCCAGGACGTCGCCACCCGCGCGAACATTGACACCCTCCTGGCCCACACCTCGTGCCCGTGGACCACCGGTCAGCTTCGCGGCTACCTGGACGACCCCCTGAAGTACGAGTCGGAAGTCCGGAAGGCGGGCCTCTCCGTTCTGGGGCTGCTCGAGCGTCACCCGGCGGTGGAACTCCCCCTCGCGGTCTTCCTGGAGCTGTGCCCACCGATCCGGCCACGGTACTACTCTATCTCGTCGTCCCCCCTCGTCGCGCCACGCACCCCCAGCCTCACGGTAGGCCTGCTGGAGGCACCCTCCTGGGCCGGTGCGGGGCAGTTTCGCGGCCTCGCCAGCGCGTACCTCAAACAGGTCCGGCCGGGTGACACGGTGTTCGGGTACGTCCGCCGACCCAACCCGCCCTTCCGCCCACCGGCCGACCCGAGGATACCGATGATCCTGGTCGGTCCCGGCACCGGCATCGCCCCCCTGCGCGGCTTCCTGGAAGAGCGGGCGGCGCAGCGCACTGCGGGCCAGACCGTCGGCCGCTCCAAGGTGTTTTTCGGCTGCCGCCACCCCGAGCATGACTTCTTCTACCGTGATGACCTGGAGCGCTGGCAACAGGAAGGCGTGGCCGAGATTCACACCGCGTTCTCCGCGGTGGCCGGGTACCCGTACCGCTTCGTGCAGGACGCGGTGTACGGAGACCGGGACAGCCTCTGGGCCCTGATCGAGGCGGGCGCCAGCATCTACGTCTGTGGTGACGGCGTCCGGATGGCCCCCGCCGTCCGGCAGACCATCGCCCGGATCTACGCCGAGAAGACAGGCGCCTCCACCGAAACCGCCGAAGCCTGGGTCAGGCAGCGCCTGCAGGAAGGCCGGTACCAGCAGGACGTCTTCGGAGCCAGCAAATAAGCCTGGGAAAACACGCCAGGTCCCCGAGAGACAGGATCAGCCCATCTTTACGGCGACGCCATGAGCACGACGTGGCTCTCCAGCTGGGAAAAGCCCTCTTCAGCGAGAGTGAGATCCGTAACGTCATCGTCAATCAACACAACTCGCAATGGTCTCAAGGCGCGCTCCTTCAGCTCTGTGGCTCTCCGGTGTTCGGCTCCATCTCCAGTCTACCTGGTAATGCTCCAAGGAATCCTTCCAAAAACATCCGCCCACTTGCGAGGGTGAGGCAGACTGGAGGGAGATCATGAGAAAACAACGAAAGAAATGGCCCATCGACACCAAAGAGCAGATCGTGCTGGCTGTTCTCGGTGGCCAGCTCAGCGTAGCGGAGGCGGCCCGGCAGCACGGCGTCAATGAAAGCCTGATTCACACCTGGAAAGCTCAATTTCTGGAAGCGGGTCGTGCCCGCCTTGCAGGCGACCGCACCGACGACCGACACGGTGAGCTGGAGCGAGAAAACGAACGCCTCAAGGCCTGGGTTGGCGAGAAGGAATTGGCGCTCCATATCGCAAAAAAAGCTCGGGGTCTTTGAGCCCAGCCCAGCTCCTCGTCCTCTACGAGGAGCTGCTCAGAGACCAGCCACCATTGAGTCTGGCCGGGTCTGGCAAGTTGTTGCCGTAGGGTGAAGCCGTGCTGAGCGACCAGAAGCTTCCAGGGTACCGATTCCCGCTTTCGGTCATCGGCCATGCCGTCTGGCTCTACCACCGATATGCCCTGAGCCAGCCATGCTGTTGGGGTCAGGTTTAGTGGGCAAGCTTAATCCGCGAGTCTTCATTTTCTGGTCAAAACCCGGTCACGGTACGCCTGTGGGGCAATACCGGTGACCGTACGGAACTTGCGGGTAAAGGCGCTGTGGTCAGCGTAGCCACAGGCATGGGCAATTTCGGAGATAGACAGTGTGGGCTTGCGGAGGAGTTCTACAGCAGCATTGAGCCGCGCCTTGATCAGGAACTGCTGCGGCGTTACCTGGCACACCCGCCGGATCAACCGCTCAAAGTTGTCTTCTGACAAGCCAATATGGGCAGCAAGAAACGGGATCCGCAAGGGCTGATCATAATGCGCCTGCATGTAACTCAGGGCCTCCGCAACCCGCGCGAAATCCGCATGTCTCTCCATTGGAATGGGGACGTCCCGTGAGATTCCTGCTAACCCCACCACCTCACCCGCCGCGTTTCGCACGGGAATCTTATGCGTCAGGCACCAGATTGGTTCGCCCCGCGGGCCGAAATACATCTCCAGCACGTCCCGAAGCTCCTGACCCTCCCGCAACGTCCGCACGTCCTGCTCGTTGAAACGCTGGCCCGGGTCGCCTATGAAGACCTCAGCAGCGGTGCGGCCCAGCACATCGCGCTTATGCGGGACTCCGGTGCGCCGCCGCAGGGTGTCATTCACACTGACGTAACGGCCTTGAAGATCCTTGACAAAAAAGATCAGATCGGGCACGCCGTCCAGCAAGGTCTCCATGGGCCAGCTTCCATCTGGTGCGGGGCGCAACCAAGCCCTGGGGTCGTCCATAGGCTTAGTCTGTCATATCAATCCTTTCTTAGGATTATGCTGACTTCCGCGGAGAAACTCGTGGGATTGATCAAGACAGTTGGCCCCGCTCTGCCTACGCTGGAAGCATGTTGAAGGCTCCTCCACTTCCGACTCAGACCACCCAGACCGCGCACAGCGGCGGAAGTGGCGTTGGCTTGGCCCTGCTCTCCGCGGCGGCTTCCGGCACGCTGGGACTCTGGGGCAAGCTGGCCATGACCCTCCAGCTGACTACCCCTACCCTCCTAAGTTGGCGCTTTGGTCTCGCAGCCCTCCTGCTCTTTGCTCTCGGTTTCGGGCGCCTTTCCCTGCGCACGCGGGTTGAACTGCTCCTGCTCAGCGCCATCTATACGGCCTCTACGGTGTTGTACTTCATGGCGCTCGCCCGGATTTCCGCCAGTACCGCCGCATTACTGGTCTACATTGCTCCAGCCTTCGTCATCCTCTACGGCGTTCTGGCCCGCGTCCGCCTTTCACGCTGGCAGATGGGGGCACTGCTGTGCACCCTGACCGGGCTTGGGGTCGTCGTGGGGTTGCCGAGCGCTGCCGACCGCGATCTCACCGGTCTGCTGCTGGGCGGGATCAGTGGAGGCCTGTACGGCGGATATATGTTTGCCAGCGGCCGACTGGCCCGCACGGCGTCCCCCCTCACGGTGGCTGCGCACCTCTCGCTTGTGTGCGCCGCCACTTTTGCGGTGCTCGGTGGGGTAACTGCACAGTTAGTGGTGCCGAACAGTCCCGCGCAATGGGGAATTATTCTCGCCATGCTGCTGATCCCAACGCTGGTGGCCCTGCCTGCTCTGTCTGAAGCCGTGCGGCGGATCGGCCCAGCGCGCGTCAGCCTGCTTGCCACGACTGATCCCCTCTGGGCCACCTTGTGTGCGCTGCTGTTTTTAGGCGAGCAGCTGCACTTCACCCAGATGGTGGGGGGAGCGCTGATTCTGGCGGGCGCCGCCTTTGCACAGTGGATGCCAAAGCCTGTCTCAGCTTTACCTGTGGGGGCTGCACGCGTGTGAAGGGCGTTCTGAAGGCCCAGCCCACTGGTTCTGGGTGTCAAAAGCGCCTCCATCTTTCTGGCCCGCTTCTCACTTCGGTGCACACTACCCGCATGCAGGAGAGTCAATGAAAACCACACTGACTGTTCTTACCGCCCTCGCCCTGGGAAACGCTGATGCCCAGGCGACCATCAAGATTGCCAGTCTCGCGCCCCTGTCCGGCAATCAGAGCACCATCGGCATGCAGGCACGCAACGGCATCCAACTGGCCGTGCGCGAGTATCAGCCGCAGTTCAGCAAGCTGGGACTCATGTTCCGTTGGATAATCAGGCTGACCCAGCCAGCGGTACCTCCGCTGCCCGCAAGATTGCAGCAGACCATTCCATGCTGGCCGTGGTAGGCGCTCTGAACAGCGGCGTCACCATTCCAGTGAGTGCGGCCTTGGCCTCCAGCCACGCCGCTCTGGTCAGTTCAGCCAGCACGGCCAATCAGGTCACCGATCACAGCCTCCGAGATATGAACTGTATTGTTGCCCGTGATGACGCGTAGGAGTCAGCCGGCGCAAACTTCCTCATCAGCAATCTTGCGGTGGGCAGGTCAAGCTCAGCACCGTCATCCTGGTCAAACCCGGCAAGCTCTAAATTTAAGCGGCGCGCGAAAGGGCGGAAGGACATTCTTCCGCCCTTTCGCTTCTGACCACTTGATCTACTGAGATGTTGCGGTTTACGAAAAAGCTGTCCAGCACGGCTTTGCACCTCAGAATGAGGGTGTGAACGCAAAGGAAACTCGTGCTGGACAGCTTT
>NZ_WXZL01000248.1 GCF_009982895.1 Deinococcus alpinitundrae
GCTAACGAGCATGAGATTGAAAGATATTTTGAATTTTTGGAGGACAAGTAAATGCTTGAAATCATCGACCAACGTGATGCATTGCTAGAAGAAAAGTATTTAAACGACGACTGGTGGTACGAGTTAGATTATTGGTTGAATAAACGCAAGTCAGAAAATGAACAGATTGATATTGATAGAGTGCTTAAATTTATTGAGGAATTAAAACGATAGGAGATAACGAATAAATGAATAATTTAACAGTAGATCAATTAAAAGAACTTTTACAAAT
>NZ_WXZL01000249.1 GCF_009982895.1 Deinococcus alpinitundrae
TGTATCAATATAGTAATTGACTTGCTTAAAAAGCACACTGTCTTTAAAATATTTCTCTTGCAATTTATTATAGATTGATGCAGTTATCATTTGTTTAAATTCTATTTCATGATTTGTTGCCATGATATGTATACACCTCGTATCAAATTCAATTTATCTTAACTATATTATGAATGACAAAGTTGAATTTTAAAAGTAATTTCCTTTATCTATTATCAATGTTAATTTGACCATTAAAAATAGTGTTCGTAAGTGTTTTGTATTATTGAAT
>NZ_WXZL01000250.1 GCF_009982895.1 Deinococcus alpinitundrae
TATCTTGTACAATAATACGTACATGTGTTGCAGTTTCTTTAATCACTGACACGTCAATATCGTTACCTTGCTTTCGATTCGTAAACGCATGTTTGATGGCATTTTCAACTAAAATTTGAATTAAAAATGGTGGTACAAGCACATCGCGATATTTGTCTTCAACATTAATATTGATATTAAATCTTCCTGGATAACGTGCTTGTTCGAGTGATAAGTATGCACGCACTTGACTTAACTCTTTATCTAAAGTAATCGTATGTTGCTTAGAGCC
>NZ_WXZL01000251.1 GCF_009982895.1 Deinococcus alpinitundrae
TTTAGCGGTTACAGAGTTCAGAAAAAACCCAATGCTTAAAGAATGCACGCCTGAGTCTTTGCTTGGAGCCGTTATGCAAGCGGCGCAAGTTGGATTAGAACCGGACGCGCTGGGGTCGGCCTATCTTGTGCCTTATTACAACAAGAACAAGAACGTTAAAGAAGTTCAATTGCAGATCGGATATAAGGGCTTGATCGAATTAGTCAGAAGATCAGGCCAAGTAACAAGCATTGTAGCAAATGAAGTCTATGAAAATGATGAATTTGATTTC
>NZ_WXZL01000252.1 GCF_009982895.1 Deinococcus alpinitundrae
TTCCCCAAGTGGCTAACAGCGGGCGCGCCGCGTTGAGTCTCGGCTGTTGTGGGGCACGCGCGTATCTCGATGCACTGACCGATGATGTGGCGCTGTGGGCCTTGCCCGGCGCCCAGATCGAGGCGTATGTGGAAAAGTTAGAGAAGTTGGCCAAGGCGAACGATCTACTGACGACCTTTCATACCCTGCGTCGGCAAGATGTGGCCGCAGGCCAAACGCCGACCTATGGTGAATCGCTGGAGCGGTTAGCAAGTTAACAAAAGGAAACAT
>NZ_WXZL01000253.1 GCF_009982895.1 Deinococcus alpinitundrae
AGTGTAACCAATAGTAATACGACTAATTTTATCTTTTAAGTCTTTAATACTTCTACTTAAACATAAAATCGCCATAATTTCAGACGCTACTGTAATATTAAAGCCATCTTCACGTGGTACACCATTTGTAGGTCCACCTAACCCAACGTTTACATGTCTAAGTGCACGATCATTCATATCTAATACACGTTTCCACTCAATACGTCTTTGATCGATTCCTAATTCGTTACCTTGGTGAATATGATTATCGATAAACGCAGACAATGCATT
>NZ_WXZL01000254.1 GCF_009982895.1 Deinococcus alpinitundrae
GCGGTGGCGCGGAAGATCACGGGATTCTTGCAGCGCCAGCAGATCGGATAGGAGTGGGAGTAGGGCACGGTGGACACGAGCCGGCCCCGCTCGCGCAGGAATTCCGTGATCTTAGGATTGGCGTCCCAGATCTTCAGGCCTGCGAAGTGCTCGATGTCCGTGGTGAAGAAGCCGCGATCGGTCACCGGGCAGTCGACTTCGAGACCGTACTTGATGCCGGTGTCGTAGTCGTCCGCGCCGTGGCCGGGAGCGGTGTGCACGATGCCGGTG
>NZ_WXZL01000255.1 GCF_009982895.1 Deinococcus alpinitundrae
TGACACTAATGCAACACAAGATGAAAAGCAACAAGCAATTAAGCAAGTTGACCAAAATGTTCAAACTGCATTAGAAAGCATTAATAATGGTGTGGATAATGGTGACGTTGATGATGCATTAACACAAGGTAAAGCAGCAATTGATGCTATTCAAGTAGATGCTACTGTTAAACCTAAAGCGAACCAAGCTATTGAAGTTAAAGCAGAAGATACGAAAGAATCTATTGATCAAAGTGACCAGTTAACTGCTGAAGAAAAAACTGAAGCATT
>NZ_WXZL01000256.1 GCF_009982895.1 Deinococcus alpinitundrae
GATGAATCAAATTGAAGGTCGTCTAAGTGACTTAATCAAAAAACAACGTCAATCTATATTAGAGATACTCGCTCAAGTGGAAGTGAATATTGATTATCCTGAATACGATGATGTTGAAGATGCGACTACTGAATTTCTTTTAGAGCAGTCTAAAGAAATCAAACAGGAAATTAATCGTTTATTAGATACCGGTGCGCAGGGTAAAATTATGCGTGAAGGTTTATCTACAGTTATTGTTGGTAAACCAAACGTAGGTAAATCATCGATGTT
>NZ_WXZL01000257.1 GCF_009982895.1 Deinococcus alpinitundrae
TGACGGTTTGGTCGGAACACAAAACAAAGGAAAATTCCAAGTTAATCACCCAAGCAGTGGGTTGGTTAGCAGTCGGGGAAATCGGATACTGGGTATATTCGGCGGCTCCTCAAGCAACTCCAGTTGACGGGATGCACGCTTTCTTACCACAGGCGATTGGAATGGTAATTGTGGGCGTTGTTTACGCCGTCTTCCTTTCGATGAAGGGCGAAAAATCGGCCTTAACTGAAGCAATTTCTTATAAACAAATCATTTCGGGCTTTTTCTTTG
>NZ_WXZL01000025.1 GCF_009982895.1 Deinococcus alpinitundrae
AGGCCGTTGTGGTGCATGCCAAGTTAGCAATCTTGAAGGTGACGCACCTAGCTTGAACGCGCTCCATTACGGATCCTACACAGACCGCTAATCAAATACGGGCAATCTAAGGATGTAACATGGGACAACGGGAGGAGGTCGTGGGCATAGATTCGGCCTCACTCCCTTTGTCTTGAAAGGGGATCATGGAGAGAGACAGAAACAATCTAAAAGTCGCCGTCATCCACGAATGGCTGGTGACCCATGCTGGATCGGAGCGCGTTCTCGAACGAATGCTGACCGCTTTCCCGCAGGCGGACCTTTTCAGTCTGGTTGATTTTCTTGGGCCTGAGCAGCGAGGCTTTATCGGCCACCGTTCAGTCACCACCTCGTTTCTTCAGCATCTCCCCAAAGCCAGAACGGCGTTCCGACAGTACTTGCCTTTAATGCCTCTGGCCATTGAGCAGTTCGATCTCTCAGGCTACGATCTAATTCTTTCGAGCAGTCACGCCGTCGCAAAAGGCGTACTGACCGGTCCGGAGCAGTTGCACGTTTGTATGTGCTACTCGCCCGTACGTTATGCCTGGGATTTACAGCACCAATACTTGCGGGAATCCGGCCTGGAGCAGGGCGTTAAGGGAGCCGCAGCCCGGGCGGTGCTTCACTACATCCGGCTGTGGGACACGCGGACGGAGCCGGGCGTGGATTTGTTCATCTCTATTTCTGACTTCATCGCTAAGCGGGTCAGGAAAGTTTATCGTCGGCCCTCGCTGATTCTTTATCCTCCAGTCGACACCTCCGCGTTTACGCCTGCTGAGGAGCGGGACAATATCTACATGACCGCCTCACGGATGGTGCCTTACAAACGCATTGATTTGATTGTGGAGGCGTTCTCACGGATGCCCGATAAACGCTTGGTGGTGATAGGTGATGGCCCCGAGATGCCCAAGATCCGGGCGTTGGCGGCACCCAACGTCACCATCATGGGCTATCAGCCGTTTGACGTGATGCGCGAACAGATGCGTCGTGCCCGCGCCTTCATTTTTGCCGCTGAGGAGGATTTCGGGATTGCCCCGATTGAAGCCCAAGCTTGTGGTACGCCAGTTATTGCTTATGGGCGCGGTGGCGCAGTAGAGACTATACGCGACGGTGAGACAGGCCTCTTTTTCGAGGAACAGACGCCCCGCAGCTTGATGGACGCCGTGTTCCGCTTTGAAGACCGGAAAACAGATTTCAACCCGGCAGCTTGCCGTGAAAACGCGCTTCGCTTCAGCAACCAACGCTTTGACCACCAATTCAGACAGGCGATGGATGCGGCGCTACTGGCCTGGCAGAGTGGGCGCAATCCAGAAGACCTCATTGCGCCGCTCTCCGTGGAGTTCCACGGTGCAACCTTGGAGAGGAAGCCCATATGAAAAATCTACTCGTCACCGGGGGCTGCGGTTTCATCGGCAGCAACTTCGTGCGTTACTGGCTCACCCAACATCCTGAGAGCAAAGTTGTCGTCTACGACAAGCTGACCTACGCCGGTCGAAAGGAAAACCTGGCCGATCTGTGGGACCAGCCCAATCTCAGCTTGGTGGTAGGCGACATCGGCGATATGGACGCCGTGCGCCGTGCCTGCCAGGACAACCAGATTGACCTGATCGTCAACTTTGCGGCCGAGACTCACGTGGACCAAAGCATTCTCGGGCCGCTGGTTTTCACCGACACCAACGTGCGTGGCACTCACGTGCTGCTGGAAGTCGCCCGTGAACTGGGCATCCGGCTTCACCACATCAGTACCGACGAGGTGTATGGCCATATCAAGGACGACCACCAGAGTATAGAGACGGACGAACTCGCCCCGCGCAGTCCCTACGCTGCTAGCAAGGCCGCCGCCGATCAACTGGTGCAGGCCTACGCCATCACTTACGGCATCCCGGTGACCATCACGCGCGGGGCCAACAACGTGGGGCCGTACCAGTATCCGGAAAAGGCCGTGCCGCTGTTTTCCACCAACGCCATTCTGGGTGAGGCTATCCCGGTTTACGGCGACGGCCTGCAAATGCGCGACTACGCTCACGTCTACGATCACTGTACCGGCATCGAAACCGTACTGCTGCGCGGCACCATCGGCGAGGTCTACAACGTCGGTACCGGACGCGAGATGACCAATCTGGAAATGGTCGATATTGTGTTGGACACGCTCGGCAAGGACCACAGTCTGGTCAGGCACGTCACCGACCGCCCCGGCCATGACCGGCGCTACAGCATGAACGTGGATAAACTCAAGTCGCTGGGCTGGCAGCCGAAGTACGATCCACGGCAGGCAGTGGCTGAGGCCGCCGGATGGTACGCCGAGAACCAGGCCTGGTGGGAGCCGATTCGTAGTGGCGAGTTCCGCGAATACTATGAAAAGCAGTACGCCGAGCGTCTGGCTGGAGCCGGTCAGTGAGCGTAGCAGCAGATGCCGCCACTACTTCAGCGCGCCGGAGCATCATCCTGGCGGGCGGCAGCGGCACCCGGCTGTATCCGGCGACGCTGGCGGTCAGCAAGCAGCTGCTGCCCATCTACGACAAGCCAATGATCTACTACCCGCTAACCACCCTGATGCTCGGCGGTATCCGCGAGATCCTGATCATCTCGACGCCCGATGACACCCCACGGTTCAAGCAACTGCTCGGCGACGGCTCGCAGTGGGGTATTCAGCTGGAGTATGCCGTGCAGCCCAAACCCGAGGGCTTGGCCCAGGCCTTCTTGATCGGCGAGGACTTCATTCGCGGCCACCATAGCGCCCTGATTCTGGGCGACAACATCTTCTACGGCAACGACCTCTCGGATTTGATGGAGGCCGCCAATCAGAAGACCGAGGGGGCCACCGTCTTCGCCTACCAGGTGGGTGACCCCGAGCGCTACGGCGTGGTGGAATTCGATAGCGCGGGCAAGGCCGTCTCATTAGAAGAAAAGCCCGCCCAGCCCAAGTCGGACTTTGCGGTCACGGGCCTGTATTTCTACGATCAGAATATCGTGGACGTGGTGAAGAGCATCAAGCCCTCGCCGCGCGGCGAACTGGAAATCACCGACGTCAACATTCACTACCTCAACGCCGGGCTGCTCGACGTGCAGACGATGCGCCGGGGCTTTGCCTGGCTCGACACCGGCACCCACGAAAGCATGCTCGAAGCCAGCAGCTTTATCCAGACCATCGAGCACCGCCAGGGCCTCAAGGTGGCCGCGCCCGAGGAAATCGCCTGGCGCAACCACTGGATCAGCACTGAACAACTCATCGAGCAGGCACAGAAGCTGGCCAAGAACCAGTACGGCAAATACCTGCTCAAACTCAGCAAAGAGCACCGGAGCCATCCATGACCCTCAATCTCAAAATCAAACTGGCCAGCGAGTACGCCCAAGCCCTCAAGTTCGAGAGCTATCCCGCTGCGCCGCAGATCGAGGGCGTCTGGTTTCAGGCACTCAGGAAAAACCGCAGCGAGAACGGCGCGTTCATGGAGTACCTGCGGCTGGACGAGCAGGGCGTGCAGGGCTTGCCTGGTCAGCTCATGCCGCGCCAGATCAGTGTCTCGTGGGCCGCCCCGAAGCGCATCAATGCGTTTCACATTCACGTCAAAGATGAGCAGAACGAGATCTGGTGCGTGCTGTCGGGTCAACTGGTGATCTGGCTCGTCGATTGCCGCGAGGGTAGTCCGACCCTGGGCGTCAAGCGCAAGCTGGTCTTCAGCGGTGAGCAGCCGATGATGGTACATATCCCCAGCGGCGTGGCGCACGGCTATCAGGCAGGCGAGGCTGGAGCCACCCTAATCTACACTATGGACGCCCAGTTCGATCTGGCCGACCCCAACGAGGGCAGGCTCCCCTGGAACTTCTTCGGGGACGAGCTGTGGGCCGAGGACATGGGGTGAAGATTCTCCTGACCGGCGGCAGCGGACGCCTCGGCACAGAGTTGCGTACCCTGCTTCCCGGCGTAATGGCCCCCAGCAGCGCGGAGCTGAATCTGACCGACGCTGCAAGCGTCTTGGGAGTGGTGAGCCGTGAGCAGCCGGACGTCATTGTCCATACGGGGGCCTACACCAATGTGGGCGGCGCAGAGAAGGAACGGGCGCAGTGCTGGGGTGTCAACGTGGAGGGCACCCGGCATGTGGCGCAGGCGGCCAACGCGGTGGGTGCGAAGCTGGTTCACATCAGCACCGACTACGTGTTCAACGGTCAGACCGGGCAGTACCGCGAGGACGATACGCCGGGCCCCGTGGTCAACTACTACTCGCTGACAAAACTGGTGGCCGAGGAAGCCGCCCGCGCCGCCGCGTCGCACCTGATCATCCGCACCAGCTTCCGGCCCCGCGAGTTCGCGTATCCGGTGGCCTTCAGCGACGTGTTCACCGGGCAGGATTACGTGGACATCATCGCGCCGGACATCGCTCTAGCGGTGCAGCATGCGCTCACCATTTCGGACGAGGTGCTGCATATCGCCACCGAGCGCAAGAGTGTCTATGAGCTGGCGCGCCGACGCAAGCCGGACGTGCGCGAGGGCACGCGGGCAGAGGCGGGCGTGACGCTGCCTGGGGACGTGAGCCTAAACACAGAGCGGTGGGAAGCGTTGAAAGCTGGTTTCAGGTCCGCCTAGGTCTGAAGAAGAG
The DNA here is from genome assembly GCF_009982895.1 of Deinococcus alpinitundrae. Lineage (GTDB taxonomy): Bacteria > Deinococcota > Deinococci > Deinococcales > Deinococcaceae > Deinococcus > Deinococcus alpinitundrae. The sequence goes on from NZ_WXZL01000025.1 coordinate 4,614, forward strand.
CAGACACAGCAAGCTGCCGAGCATCAGAGTCAGTATTCCTGCTGCCCAGCCATTGGTTTGAAGATTTGGTGTAGTGGGCCTGATTTCGAGTTTTTGAACATAGAACTGCACGTTGGGGTCGTCCTGAGCTGTCGTCAAAAAAGCTTGGGCTGGCGGTGCAACGGGTCGACTATTGACCTTGAGCACGTGGACGCCATTCTTACCCGGTGGGGTGGCAGGCAGATTGAACCGACCGACCAGCAAATTCCCCGGCGTCCCGGTCGGCAGTTCGTAAACGGATTTGCCGTCCAAAGAAAAGGTAAAGCCCTGATGCTCAAAGCGGCGGAGCAGACGGTACTCCACGGTCAGCGAGCCACTTTGCTCGGTCAGCTTCTCGAGGCCCAGAGAACTTGCCGAACTATAAGCCGAACCAACGAAGTTGCTGGGTTGCGGTCCATAGAGAATGTTCGGACGCACTTGAACGGATTTGAAATCGAGCTGACCCAGACCCACTGAGATATCGGTGTTGTCGTTTTTGGCAAACGGTTTTCCGAGTCCATCTAAGTTGCTCCGGTTGGTCAGGATCTCAAGTGTGTTGGAACCTCTCTTCAGTTCAATCAGCAATTGGGAACGGAATTCGCTTGCTGACTTGGTGAGGCGCGAGCCGCGAAAAATAACCTGACCGTTGAGGACCAGTTCGGCCCATTGGCCTTCATAGGGCAAGGATAAATTGAAACCAAGCTCGCCGGGCTGGTCTTTTGGAGCAGCCAACACGAGCTTGGCTCGGTGCCCCAGAAGCCAGCGGCCCCAAGCTTCCTGTCCCCGGAAATTGACTTGCTCGACTGAACTGAGATTCAAGGTGTGGTCGAACGTCGGGCTGATCTTGGAATCAGCCATCGTGGGTCTCCGTTGGCCGCGCGCGCCACACGCTGATCCCCAGCGCCACCCACCACAGCTCGGCGAAGTGCGGACTGGGCACAGCGATCACCACGTCCACGAAATTCATGGCGGTGTAGCCGAACAGCACGGCGATCAGCAGAGGGTCGCGGCTTTTGGCTGCCGACCACAGCCCGTAACCGTAAACGAGCAGCAGCCCACTCAGGCCCACCACGCCGGTTTCCATCAGCCACTGCAGCCAGGCGTTGTGGGCGATCAACCACAGGCCGCTGAAACCGCCGAGCCACTCCGGGCACTGAATCTGGTTGGCGGCCAATACCGGGTTGAGCTGGCAGCCGCCCTTGAACAGGTAAGTCAGGTATGGCCCGCCCTGATACGCCCCCACCCCGCCGAGGGGTGAGGTTTGCCAGGCGGCGAGGGCATCAGCCCAGACGAAACTACGCCCGCTGGTCTGGTCATCTATCAAGCGCAGAATCGGCGTGAACTTGAGTTGCAGGGCGCTGACCACATAAATGGCAGTGGCCACCACGCCCAGCGGTACCACCACCCAGCGTCGGCTGCCCCGCACCCCGGCCAGCAACAGCGCCGCGACGCTGCCCACCACCAGCGCCAGCGTCGGCCCCCGACTCCCAGCCGCCAGCAGCGTGGCGACGGCGATCAGGCCCGCCACGCCACGCCACCAGGCCGCTCCACCGCGCCAGAACATCACCAGCCATAGCGAGGTAACTGCCACCAAGCCCAGCGACACCGGGTAGTAGTAAGGGTGGTTGAGCCGCGCCGCGACCCCTGCGACGCCCTGGGTCAGCAGGGTATAGCCCCAGGCCGTGATGAAGATGACGAGTTGCCCCCAGAGGAGCGGGCGCAACTGGCGGCTGTCTTGCAAAAACACGCCTGCCGCGACCATCGCCAGAATCAGCAGGGTGCGAACGCCCCCGAAAGCCAGTGAGAGCAGCGGGTTGGGTGTCAGCAACGCGGCCAGTACCTGCGAGGCAGCAAAATAAAACAAGATCCAGCGGGCTACTTTCGGCAGATTCCGCAGCGATCCGAGGGCCCCGAAGGCGGCCAGGTAGAAAAATGGGAGCACCGGTACGGCGGCGATCAGCCAGGACAGCCAGCGCGGCGGCGCGAACGGCATGGCTGCGGGGTGAGGAACAGGCGCGGGAACAGCTGGGGCGGCGGGCAACGGCACGTCCGGCAGTATTCCACGAAGGCGCGTGTCACAGGGCCGGGCCAACACCAGCCAAAAAAGACCTCCGCCCTGCACGCGGCAGAAAACGGAGGCAATGGTGGTGACCCCAACGGGATTCGAACCCGTATCGCTACCTTGAAAGGGTAGTGTCCTAACCGTTAGACGATGGGGCCACACCTGTCGGGTCAAAAAACCGGTGAAGGTTTCGATCGCCGCCCTTTCAAGGGGTGCTTTTCAGCACGGAGGGAATAATAGTGGGGAAAGGGGTGGGTGTCAACACTACCCGTGCCTGACACTCAGGCGGAGCGGGCGGCGAGCCAAGCATTTGCTAGGCTGTGGGCGCAGCAAGACTCCCGACCTCTTTTCGGAGAATTCACTATGCCCATCACATTCGGAACCGACGGCTGGCGTGACATCATCGCCGAGGATTTTACCTACGCCAATCTGCGTCTGGTCGCACAGGCCCATGCCCAGATGCTGCGGGTTTCGGGTGACAGCTCTGTGGTGGTGGGTTTTGATCCCCGCTTTCAGGGTCACCATTTTGCCCGCGTTGTCGCTGAGACGATGGCGCGTCAGGGCCTCGATGTCTGGCTGGCCGGAGCCTACCTGCCGACGCCCGCCCTCTCGTTCGCGGCGCTTCACGTGGGGGCGGCGGGCGGCGTGATGATCACCGCCTCGCACAACCCGCCGATTTACAACGGCTACAAGCTCAAGGGACCGTATGGTGGCAGCGCCACGCCAGAGATGGTGGCGCGGGTGGAGGCGGCCCTGGCGCGGCCTGAGCCTTACAGCGGGCCAGCCGGGAAGATTCAGCCGCTCGACATTCGCGAAGCCTATTTCCAGCAGCTTGACCGGCAACTCGATCTTGCGGCCCTGCGCGCTTACCGGGGCACGGTCTACCACGATGCGATGGGCGGCGCGGCGGCGGGCTGGCTGAGCGACTATGTGCGCAGCCGCGCCCTCGGCTTTGAGCTGCGCGAGGTGCGTGGCCAGCCGGACCCGCTGTTTGGCGGCGTCAACCCCGAGCCGATTGCGGCCAACCTCGGCCTGCTCATGGCGTTGCTGGGCCGTGAAACGGGGCAGACCTTCGCCGTCGTGACCGATGGCGACGCGGATAGGGTCGGGGCCGTCACGGCGGGTGGGCAGGTGTTCAACAGCCACCAGATTTTCGCGGTGTTCATCAAGCATCTATATGGGCGCGGGTTGCGGGGCCGGGTCGTCAAAACCGTATCTGGCAGCCGCATCATCGAATTGCTGACCCACAAACTGGGTTTGGAGCTGCTGGAAACGCCGGTGGGCTTCAAGTACGTCACTGACGCGTTCTTGGAAGGGCAGGCCGACCCCGCCAAGGCCGTGATGATCGGCGGTGAGGAGTCCGGCGGGTTGTCATCGCGCGGCCACATTCCCGAGCGCGACGGCCTCTTGAACAGCCTGCTGCTAATCGAGGCGGTGGCGATGAGCGGTCAGGGTCTCGGTGAGCTGTTTGCCGAGATCGAGGCGGACGTCGGCTTCAAGCATGTCTATGACCGGGCCGATCTGCACCTCAGCGCCGGTTTCGACAAGGCCCGGCTCCTCAGTCAGGCGGCCGCTTACCGCGAGGTGGCCGGGCACGCAGTTGAGGGCGTCAACACCCGCGACGGAGTAAAGCTCGACCTTTCGGGCGGCGCGTCGGCCATGTTCCGCGCGTCCGGCACCGAACCGGTGGTGCGCGTCTATGTGGAAGCCCAGACGGAAGCGGACGTGCGTGCCATTCTGGACGAGGCGACCCGGCGGGTGCGGGCGCTCGACACATAAAAGCGCAGCGGGCCGCCCCAACTCGGAGTGGCCCGCTGCTGCTGGCGGAACGGGAGGGATTCGAACCCTCGATAAGCTTGCACCTATACACGCTTTCCAGGCGTGCTCCTTCAACCACTCGGACACCGTTCCAGCGGCGACCAAGTTAGCGCGTCCGGTGGCCTGGATGCAAGTCTGTCAGCCGGGAAGTCAGGTGTACGGGTCTTGCAGGTAGCGGCGCACCACTTCCAGCGGCGCGAAGGTCTGGGCGTGGAGGGCGGCGAGCACATGCCGGATCTCGGCCCAGGCAAAGGCGTGCTGCCCCGGCGTGACCTGTCCGGCGCGCAGCGCTTCGTCCAGCTCCTCTTGATCAATCACCTCGGTATCCGTCACCCGCCAGTGCCCGTCCTGTTGCACCTCCACCAGACCAACCACGTCCAGGTAGAGGTCGTCCATCCAGGGGAGGCCGTCCACGCCGACGCCGCTGGCCTCGCCCACGTCCACGTAGAGTTGCTGGATCCGGCCTGCCGCGTCGAGTTGCACCGTGAGCGCGTGGGTGGCCCCGCTGGGCGCGTAATGGACCCAGCGGTAGCCGGAAGCCAGAATGCAGCGCGCCTGACCCGCGACGGTCACCCACTTCGGCGTCGTCACCTCACCCGCCCGGTAGTCCACCAGCAGGCCGCCGGGCAGACTCAGGGTGGTTTGCTCGCCGCTGACGGCGCGCGACCAGATGCGGCGATCGAACACCTTGCGTTTCATGCCGTGGCTCCGGCTGGTTTCTGTCCAACCAGCTGTTGCAGGGCGGCGATCATCAGCGGTCCCTCGGTGGCTTGCACGCGGGCGCGCAGGGTCGCCACCGTGTCGCCCGGCAGCACCGCCACCCGCGACTGTGCCACCACCGCGCCCTCGTCGATGCCCGCCTCGACCTGATGCACGGTTGCGCCGCTGACAATGTCGCCTGCCGCCAGCACCGCCGCATGCACCAGGTCGCCGTACATGCCGCGCCCGCCGTATCGCGGTAGCAAGCTGGGATGCACGTTGAGCATGCGCCCCCGGTAGGCCGCCAGCGTCAGTGGCCCCAGCGCTTTCATGTAGCCGCTCAGCACCACCGCGTCAATCCGGTGGGCGTGCAGGGCGGCCATGATAGCGGCGTCCAGCTCATCCGCGTTGGGGTGGGCGGCGCGGCTGAGGTGCAAGTGTGGCAGCCCCGTGTCGGCGGCCCACTGCATCACGGCGGACATACTGTTGTTGCTGATCAGCAGCGCGGGGGTGGCCGCCAGTTCGCCGCGCTGACAGGCCGCCGTCACCGCCCGCGCCGTGCTACCGCCGTGCGAGGAGAGAAAGCCTAGACGCATCGAGCCAGACCTCATCGCCCGGACTTCACTCGGCCTGTGCCAGTGCCTGCAACAGATAAGCGCTGGTCAGGATGCCGTTGTGGTAGTCGGCCACCGCAAAGCTCTCGTTGGGACTGTGCGGAGCGTCCTCGTTGAGGCCGAAATCTACCAGCACCACCGGCGCTTTGAGAATGTCCCGGAAGGCCGCCACGATCGGAATCGAGCCGCCGCCGCGCGTGAAGGCCGGGGCCTTGCCGTAGACCTGTTCGAGCGCTTTGCCCGCCGCCCGCACGTAGGGGTTGTCCAGATCGATCTTGACCGGCTGGCCGCCGTGCAGCCCCTTGACCTCCACCTGGACGCCCTCGGGGGCCAGGGTAGGGATGTAGGCCTGAATCAGCTTGGTGATGTTCTCGGGGTCCTGGCCCGGCACCAGCCGCATGCTGATCTTGGCTCCGGCCTTGGCGGCGATCACGGTCTTGCTGCCCTCGCCCTGGTAGCCGCCCCAGATGCCGTTCACGTCCAGTGTGGGGCGTGCCCACAGCCGCTCCAGGGTGGTGTAGCCCGCCTCGCCCGGCAGCCCGGATGCGCCGATGCTGTCCGCGAAGGCCGCGTCGTCGTGCGGCAACCCTGCCCACATGTCGCGCTCCTCCTGGGTGATCTCGTCGATGCCGTCGTAGAAGCCGGGAATGGTGATGCGGCCCGACTCGTCCTTGAGCTGGCTGACGATCTGGCACAGGGCATTGATCGGGTTGGGCGCGGCCCCGCCGTAACTGCCGCTGTGGAGGTCGCGGTTGGCCCCCTGCACGTGGACTTCCACATAGCTCAGGCCGCGCAGGCCGTAGGTCACGGTGGGCACGTCCGGCGCGAAGCGCGAGCCGTCGGAAATGACGATCACGTCGCAGGCCAGTTGTTCGGCGTGGTCGCGCAGGTACGGCTCCAGATTCTTGCTGCCGACCTCCTCCTCGCCTTCCAGCAGGAACTTGACGTTGAGCGGTAACTCGCCTTGCTTGAGCAGCAATTCCGCGCCGCGCAGGTGGGCGTAGGCTTGCCCCTTGTCGTCGGTGGACCCGCGCGCGTAGATGCGGCCTCCACGCACCGTCGGCTCGAACGGCGGGGTCAGCCACTCCTCGAGCGGAGCTTCGGGCTGCACGTCGTAGTGGCCGTAGATCAGCACGGTGGGTCGGGTGGGGTCGCCCAGGCGCTCGGCGTAGACCACCGGGTGTCCGGCGGTGGCCTCCACGCGGGCGATGAAGCCCAGGGACGCCAGCTTGGCCTGCAGGAAGTCGGCGGCGCGGCGCATGTCGGGCACGCGGGTGGGGTCGGCGCTGACGCTGGGAATGCGCAGCAGATCGAACAGTTCGGCGTTGGCGCTGGCTTGCTCGGCGTCGGTCAGGGACAGATTCTGAAGCTGGCTCATGCCCGCGATTCTACGCCGGAGCACGGGTGGGGGAGAGCATCAGCGTCGCTGCGGGGTCTTTGGCCTGGCCGTCCGCTCGTTGCCGCGCCGGTAATTGCCAGTGGCACGGGCCAGCAGCTGTTGCCGGGCGTCTTCGGTGGCGGCAGCCTGAAGCGCTTTCAGCAGCTTCCCGGCCCGCTCACCACCCAGCGTCATGATCACTTTCGCGCCGCGTGAAATTCGCAGCCGCCCGTCTCGGGTCGGCTGGTAGGTGAAGGGATCGTCCGCGAGACCCATGCGTGAAGGTCAGTCTAGCCGCGTGACGCTTCTTCCATGTGCTCCGATCTCACGCCCTACCTCGGCCAGATGGTGCGGGTCGTGGTGGACCGCCCGCTCGGCAGCGTCCATCCACGCTGGCCGGGGCTGATCTCTCCGGTCAGTGACGGTGAACTGCCCGGTACACTCGGCGGCGAGAGCAAGGACAAACTGATCGTGGTGCGGCCCGGCACCGTTTGGACCGAGGCGCAACTCTGGAGTGCCGTTCAGTTTCAGGAGCGCTTCTCCGCTTCCCGGCTGGTTACACTGCCCCCATGACTGCCCTCACTTCCCCGGCCCCCGTTACCCTGATCACCGGAGCCACCGGCGGTATCGGCGGAGCGTTGGCCGAGGCCTGCCGCGACCACCACCTGATCTTGCAGGGACGGGATGCAACCAAATTGGACGCCCTCTGTGCCGGGTTGCCCGACGCCCGCCCGCTGCTGCTCGATCTGACCCAGCCTGAGACGTTCGCGGCGGCGCTGGCCGGTTTGCCGCTGCTGAACAATCTGATTCACAACGCCGGAGTGGTCGAACTCGGTGCGGTGGCCGCGCAGTCGCACGAACTCTGGTCACAGACGCTGGCCGTCAACGTGGTGGCCCCCGCCGAGCTGACCCGCCTGCTGTTGCCGGGGCTGAGACAGACGCGCGGCTGTGTGGTGTTCGTCAACTCCGGAGCGGGCCTTTCTGCCAGTGCCCATTGGAGCAGCTACGCCGCCAGCAAGTTCGCCCTGCGCGCCCTGGCCGACGCGCTGCGGGCCGAGGAGGTGGCTGCGGGTGTGCGCGTCACCAGCGTCTATCCGGGCCGCACTGCCACGGCCATGCAGGAAAAAGTCCGTGGGCAGGAGGGAGCCGAATACCAGCCTGCTGACTTCATTCAGCCCGCGACCCTGGCCGCAGCGGTGCGCTTCGTGCTGGACACCCCCCGCGACGCACAGATTCCTGAGCTGACCCTGCGGTCCGGCGTTTGAGGGCGCTCAGAGCGGTACTCTTCGACCTCGACGGTACCCTGCATGACCGCCCGGCGACGATTGCCGGGTATCTGTGTGGTCACCTGTCACGCTTCGGGCTGCCCGCTAGTTATGCCGAGCGTTTCACCGAGCTGGACGACTTCGGCTACCGGTCCAAGCCGGAAGTGTTCGCGGCTCTGGTGACCGAGTATCGGCTGCCGCACGACCCCGCCGCCCTGTTGGCCGACTTTGGAGAGCACAAGCTGGCCGCCGTCCGCTTGATGGCCGGAGCGCACGAGCTGTTGCGGGAACTGCGGCGGCGCGACCTGAAACTCGGCGTGCTGACCAATGGCCGCACTGAGCTGCAGACTGCGGTGGTGGAGCGCCTCGGCCTGCTGCCACTGATCGACGATCTGCTGATCAGCGAGGCCGCTGGAGTCGCCAAGCCCGATGCGCGCTTCTACGGGCTGGCGCTGGCACGACTGGGCGTAGAGGCTCCAGAAGCGCTGTTCGTCGGTGACTCGCCCACCAATGACATTGTCGGGCCGCAGGCGGCAGGGATGCGGGCGGCTTACCTGCCCACTGGCCACCCGCTGCCGCCGGGCGTGGTCCCCGATTTCGTCTTGACGGGGCTGAGCGACATGCTGCGGCTTGTGCCTTGGGCAGCCGATTCAAAGCTGTAAAAAAACCGCCCACCTGACCAGAGGTGGGCGGGCGTAAACCAGCTGCGGCTCAGGGCGCAGGAGGCGCGTCGGTAGGCGCGGCGTCCATTGGGGCAGTGTCACTGGGAGCCGTGTCGCTGGGTGCGGCGTCGGTGGGCGCGGGCGCACTGTCAGCAGGCGCAGTGTCGTCCGTCGGGGCAGGCGTGGGCGCGGCAGGCAGGCGGTCGGCGTACACGGTCAAGTTCAGGCGCTTGATCTGGGCGTCCACATACTTCTGGGCAGCATCGGCGGCGAGCTGGTCACGGATCTGGGGAGCCACCTCGCTCAGCGGCGCGACGCCCGCGTCGGTGCGCTTGGTCACGACCAGCACGTGGTAGCCGAACTGCGACTTGACGGTCTGGACCTGATTCAGCGGTCCCTCGAAGCTGGCCTTGTCGAATTCCGGCACGGTGTCGCCGGGCGCGAGGCAACCGAGGTCGCCGCCCTGCACGGCGCTGCCGGGGTCCTTGGACTTCTCCTTGGCAATCGTCGCGAAGTCGCCGCCCGCTGCCAGATCCTTGACGATCTGGGTGGCCTCGGCCTCGGTGGGCACCAGGATGTGCTTGACGCAGGCCTGGGCCTGACGGGTAAAGCTAGCCTTGTTGAGGCTGTAGAACCCAGCCACGACGGCGTCACTGAACTTGAAGCGGGCTGACAGGGCCTTAAGGTAGGCGCTGGTGATCTGCTGCTCTTGCAGTGACAGGCGGTAGTCGGTCTCGTCGGCAAAGCCGCTGCCTTGCAGGGCGGCGGTAAATTCCTCGTCACTCTGGAACTGGCCCCGGTCGGCCGTGAGCTGGGTGTCGATGGCGGCGTCGTCACTGGTGTACTGGCCCTTCTCGGCCAGTTGAAGCACGGCCTGCTGGCGCGCGAAGGTGTCGAGAAATTGCGGGCGGTACTGGGCGAACCCCGCTTCCATATCGGCGCTGTAGGGCATGCCCTGGGCGTTGGCGCTGCGGGCCACCGCCATCCGGAAGGAGCGGTCGAACTCGGCCAGGGTGTAGTCGGTGCCGCCCACCGAGGCGACCACGGTGGTGGGGTCGGCTTCCGGCGCCGCCGTGTCGCTGGCTGGGGTCGCAGGTGCGGTCGTGGCCGGGTTGGCGGGCGTGGCGGGAGCCGGCTGTGCTGGCGTCGTCTGGGCGGGCACAGGGTCGGTGGTGGCCGGGGCATCGGTCTGGGCTGCCGCCAGCGAGGTCAGGGCCAGCAGGGCCGTCAGGAGGTAAAGTTTCACCTCCCTACTGTAGCGCCCAAAGTCATCCGGGCGCTTTGAACATCCGTCCATCTTCCTACCCCCTGCTACAATCCTGACCGTGCCTTTAGAGCTGCTTTCCACCCAAGACGCCCGCGCCTACGACGAGGTGGTGGCCCGAATGCCGATCACCAGCGCCCTGCAAGGCTGGGGCTACGGCGAGGCCCGCCGCGAACTGGGCCAGACGCCGACCCGCTACCTGCTGCACGACGCCGGGCAGACCGTTGGGGCGCTACAACTCATCCGCAAGCGCCTGGTGCCGGGCTTCGATCTGCTCTACGCTCCGCGCGGCCCGGTGCTCGACAGCATGGCCCGCTTGCCGCAGTTGGCTCCGGTCCTGCGGAAGGTGGCCCGCCTCAACGATAGCCTGATCAAAATCGAGCCGCCCTTTGCCCGCAGCCCCGAGCTGATTCCCGAACAGATCGGTCCCTGGCACAGAACCGAGGCCGAGCAGCCGGAGCACACCATCACGGTGAATCTGGCGCGGCCCGAGTCGGAACTGCTCGCCAATCTGCACAGCATGGCGCGGCGCAATGTCAAGGCGGCGGGCAAGTTCGGGGTCGAGGTCGTCAGCGGCGGGGCCGAATTGTTTGACGAATTCTGGACCATCTTCACCGCCACCAACGAGCGTGCCCAGCTCGGCGCGTTTCCGCAGGCCTACTACCGCACCATGCTGTGCGATGGCGCGGCCCACGGTGGCGACGCCTACATCGTGTTGGCCCGCCATGAGGGCCGGGCGCTGGCCGGGGGCTTCTTTCTGGCGATGGGCGCGGTCACCAATTACCTCTTCGGCGGCAGCATCAAGGATGACCGGCCCGGCCTGGGCGGCGGCGAGCGTAAGGACGCTAAGGCGCCCACCGCCTTTTACTGGGGGGCCATGCTTGACGCGCGGGCGCGCGGCTACCGCACCTTCGACTTCTGGGGCATTCCGCGCCAGCTCGACGAGGGCAAGCACAGCTTCGGCGTGTACCGCATGAAGGAGAACTTCGGCGGCGAGAAACTCTGGTTTCCCGGCTACGAGCTGAGTCTCAACCCGCTCAGTCCGCTGATCACGCGCGGCCTGCGCTGGCGCAAGACCCAGAACAACCTGCGCAAGCGCGGTGTGCCGGGGGACGTGCTGTGAGCGAGGCAGCGCTGGCCCTGATCGGCTACCCGGTGGCCGCTGCCCGCGCCCTGCGCGAGTTCGGCCTGGTGGTGCTGGGGGTGGCCGCCGCCCCGCTGCCGGAAGTGTTGTCCGCCTGCGGCGCGCTGGGCTTTGCTGGAGCGCTGCTGCACCCCAGCTTGCACGCCCAGGCCGCCCCGCACCTTCAGCTCGACCCGGACGCCCGCCGCGCTGGACTCAGCGACGCCGTGGCCTTTGCCGGCGGGCCGCGCGGCACCTACGCTGCTCCCGAAGCGCTGCTCAATGCCGTTCAGGACAGCAGTTATGCCGTCAGGGGCGCGCACGCCGTGCTGATTGGCTCGGCGGTGGATTTGCGGCTGGGCTTGGGGCTGGCCCGGCTCGGTTTCAAGGCCATTACCGTGGTCGCCGACACCCACCGTGAGGCCGAGGCCATCTCGCGTGATTTGCCTGCCGGACTGGCTGCCTTCGCCCTGACCCGCAGCGACGCGGCCTTGCGCGGACTGGCCGAGCGTGCCGATCTGCTCATTCTCACTGGGGGCAGCCTGCCCGCTGATCTGGTGCAGCCGTACCATACGGTGCTCGACCTGATGGGGCAGGCCACTCACGCGGTGCAGCGCGCCGGGGCCACCCTGCTGAGCCTGCCGGATTTTCCGGCCCGCGTGCTGGCCCGCCAGCTCGAGCATGCCAGCGGCCAGCGCTTCCGCCCGGAACTCCTCGTCGAGGTCGCAGCGGCCATCAACAGTTGACGTATGGATGTTCACAGTTGTTTTCTGACGTGGCCTTCATACTGGAGTCAGAAATGAATTTACTGACCCTTCTGCTGATCCTCTGGATCGGCCTCAACGTCGTACTGCTCGCCATTGCTGGAGTGGCGGCCTTCGTGCGACGCCGTGAACCTGTTTCCTACGAACTGTCCTGAGTACCTGACTTCGCCGCGCCCGATCCAAATGAAGCCGCGCCCCATTTTCGGGAGCGCGGCTTCTCTATCTGGCGTGGTCTGGCCGGGTTCGGGTAAGGTTCAGTCGTAGACGACTTCGAGCAGCGTGAAGTCGGCGCTGCCCTTGGGAAGCTGCACCGTCACGCTGTCGCCAACGCGCTTGCCCAGCAGCGCCTGACCGATCGGCGACTGGTCGCTGATCCGGTTCTTGAGCACGTCCACCTCGTAGGTCCCGACGATCTCGAAGGCCCGCTCGGTGCCTCTGGCATCCCGGACCTTGATCTTCGCGCCGAGGCCCACACCGTCCTGGCCGCTCTCGTCGACGATCACGGCGCGCTCGAGTTGGTCTTCGAGTTCGATGATGCGCGCCTCGTTTTCCGACTGCTGCATGCGGGCTTCGTCGTAGGCGGCACTCTCGCGCAAATCGCCGTCGGCCAGGGCGCTGCCCATGTAGTCGCTGATCTGCTCACGGCGAGTGGTTTTGAGGTGATTGAGTGTGTCGGCGAGTTTGTCGTGCCCGCGCCGGGTCATCGGAAGTTTGGCTCTGGTCATGCGATTTCCCAGTATAGACGTTGGCAGGAGGGGGAACGGACGCCCGAGCACAGCCAGGTTCTGACAGCGCCGTTCATGCCGTTCACAGTGTCGTCACCCGCTGTACTTACGCTTCCGTCTGGGTGGCCGCCGCCTCGACGGCTGTGCCGGGCAGACTGCCTGGCAACGCCACCTCGCGCCGCACCAGAAACCGGACGGCGGTGCGCTCCTCCTGGGCCACATCGAGCTTGATGAAGGCAGGCTGGGCACTCAGGTCTAGGCCGTCGCCACGCAGGTAGCCGCGCGCGATGGCCAGCGCCTTAACCGTCTGATTGACGGCAGACGGTCCGATGGCCTGAACTTCAAGGACTCCGGCGCTGCGAATCAAGGCGGCGATGGCCCCCGCCACCGCGTTGGGCCGTGATGTTCCGGAAACGCGCAGCGTCTCGTCCATGGCGTTCCTCCCGATTGGTCGTGGAGCCACTGTACGTCGCCGTTCACCGCGAAATCAATTTTGAGCCGGATTGCATGGAGACTTGCTCTGGAATCAATCAAAGCCGGATGAAGCTGCCGCGCTAGGCGTCCACGCCCTCCTGCACACCGTCGAGGATGCTGGCGAGGCGCGAGCGGGTAAAAGGCCGCTTGCCTTCCAGCAACTCGCCTGCGTGCGTGTGCAGATGCCAGTGCTTGCTGCCGCCCATGACCCGCAGTGACACCCCGCCGAGGTCCACGTGCCGGGGGCTGACCGCCGCCAGAAACAGCGCCTGACCGCCTTCCGACTGCTGGGGGTCGGCGCGGTTGAGACTGACGCTCATGGTCGTGGTGGGTAGGTCGTAGGGCCGCTCCATGCGGTAGATGTAATCGGGAAAGTCGGCCACCTTGCTCAGCTTCAGGCCGCGTGCGGCGGCTTCCTCGCCGAGCCAGCCGAGCAGTGTGAGCCAGGAGCGGTACAACGCGTCTTTGGCAGCATCTGGGGTTGAAGTGGACATGTGGGTGCAGTGTAGCGTGCAGGCGCGCAGAGCAGCCACAAAAAAACCGCCCACAGTGGGGCGGTCCGAAGAAGCAAAAAGCTCAGAGCTTTTCGTTGGTTACGCTGGTCACGGTGCAGTTGGTGTACACCGGGATGGAAGGCAGAGTGGCCAACTTGCTGTTGGTGCTCGCGACCGCGCTACCGCTATGAAGCGTCAGTTGAGCGTAGAAGCTGCCCGCCCCACCGCTGGTGGTCACGTTCTTGATGGCCACGTTAGGGTTGGGCTTGACCACGATGGCCTGGGGCAGCAGTCCGGTGCTCGAATCGGCGGTGAAGACCGTCTTGAAGTCGTTGCCGCTAATGGACTGGAGCTGACTGCCCTGCACGCTGGTCTTGTAATTGCTGTCGTAGGCGTTGCTGGTGTTGCCCAGCAGACCGATATCGAGGCTGCTGATGGTACCGGTAGCGGTGTAGTAAACGGCGACGTTGGTGATCTCCGTCGTGCCGGGATTGAGGTTGGTCGTGTCGCAGGCCACGTACTTGCCATTGGAGTCCCTGAACTCGGTTTTCAGGTCATTGAACTTGACGGTGGCCGAGCCAGTGCTGGCGCTACCGCAGGCGGCGAGCAGAAGGGGAAGGCCGAGGGTAGGCAAGAGCATTTTGGCGCTGAGTTTCATGGAGTCTCCTGTGAAGTGGGGGCGGTGGCGGGAAAGCAGCTGGAACGAACAGAGGAGCGGAACTGTTTTGGAAAGCTCAGGAGCAGTCAGCGACGGGGATATCAGTTACGCTCTGGACCACATTGCTGTAATTGCCGTTGCTGTCCTTGCCGAACGCCTGAACGTAGGTGTATCCCTTGACGTTCACAGTGTTGATAGGTGTCACGACGATGGCCTGAGCGCTGATACCGCTACTGACCTTGAGCGGTGCCAGGCCGGGGCGAATGGTGATGCTGGCCGTGCCGTTACCACTGTAGTCCGGCGTGCTGTAGCGGTCGCCGAAGACGCTGGTGTTGGTGGTGGTGCCGGTCAGTGCTCCCTTGAAGCGAATGCCAATCTGCTGCAAACCACCGGTCCAACTCACGCCCACGTCCAGGCGGGTGTTGAGGTTGTCGCAGATGATGGGCGTTCCAGCCGCCAGCGTGTTGCCATTCTGATCCTGGGTGCTGGTGAGCAGCTTGTACTGGCTGGTGTAGGAGCTGATGGCGTCGAGACTCAGTGTGGTCGACGAGTTGTCAGCGGGCGTTGTCACCGTGACATTACAAGACGACAGCAGGGCCGCCGCGCCGATGAGTCCTAAAATTCCCCTGTTCATACCTCTCACTTTGCCGGTTCAAGCTGACGGGCACGTGACAGCACCTTAAGCGGACGTGAGGAAGGCATTAATCCGGGGCTGATCAACGCTGGTTCTGTACGTCTAAGGCAGCGGCGCTTACCAAGCTCGGGCCAGTGGAGCGCTCAAATGCAGCCATGCTCGGCAACTTCTTCAAGAAACCCGCAGACGATATGAATGGCCGTGTGCCGCCCGGCCAGTCGCTGACCACCCGTTTTCCGGTATTGACTTACGGCCCCGCGCCGCGCTACAAGCTTGAAGACGCCAAAGTGAGGGTGTTCGGGCTGGCCGAGGAACGGGAATTCTCCTGGCCGGAGTTGCGTGCCCTGCCGCAGACCACGCTGACCTACGACATTCACTGCGTGACCCACTGGAGCAAGTTCGACACCACCTGGACTGGCATCCGCGTGACCGATTTGATGCCGCTGCTGAGCCTGAAGCCTGAGGCGACCCACGTGATGATTCACTCGGTGGGGGGTTACACCACCAATTTGAGCCTGGAGGATTTCGTGCGGCCCGAAAACCTGCTGGCCTCCCGCTTCGACGACAAGCCGCTGGAAACCGAGCACGGCGGCCCGCTGCGGCTGGTAGTGCCGCACCTGTACTTCTGGAAGAGTGCCAAGTGGATCAATGGTCTGGAATTTATCAGCGCCGACGCACCGGGCTTCTGGGAGCGCAACGGCTACCACATGCGCGGCGATCCCTTCAACGATGAGCGCTACAGCGACGACTGAACAGTCCGGTGTGCCGTCCGGCGCGGGCCACCTGGTGCCGGATCTGCTCGCGCCGGGGCTGCGGCTGGTCTTGATCGGCACCGCGCCCAGCCGCATCAGCGCCCGCGCCGGGGCTTACTACGCCAATCCGCACAACAAATTCTGGCGGGTCCTAGCCGAGGTGGGCCTGACCCCGCGCCTGTTCGCGCCCCAGGAATTTCCGGCATTGCTGGCGCTCGGCATCGGCCTGACCGACGTGGCCAAGAAGCACAGCGGGGTGGACGCCAACTTGCCCAAAGAAGCCTGGGAACCCGGCGAGGTGCGTGCCCGAATCGCTTACTACCTCCCCCAGGTGGTGGCCTTTACCAGCAAGCGCGGAGCCAGCCAGGTGCTGGGGCTGCCGACGGGCCAGTTGGCATACGGCCCGCAGTCCACCCGGCTCGAAGGTGCGGAAGTCTGGGTGCTGCCGAGCACCAGTCCACTGGGCCACAACCACTTTCAGATCAAACCCTGGCGAGCGCTGGCTGAGCGTGTGGGGGCCTGTGTCGGGACCGATGCTACCGGGAACCCGCAGCGGTGAGAAGGCGTACTGTGAACATGATGGCTCTGTACGCTGCCCTGCCGTTCACTCCTCATTTCTCGCTCTGGAGTTTTTACTGATGTCAGCTCAACTTCCTGAAGAAGACCACGCCTGGCAAGATCAAAGCTGGCTCCGTGAGCGCCGTTCGCTCTCGCTGGTGGGGCAGGCGGCGTTCGCGGTGGGCCGGGCCGGAGACACGCTGGGCCTGATCGTGGTGGGCGGGTTGAGCACCCTGCTCATCGGGGTGCTGCTGGTCTGCTTACTGATCGCCGCGCTGAACGGCTCGCTGATCGCCACGCTGCTGATGCTGGCGGCCATCGCGGGGGTGGTGTTCACCTTCGTATCGTTCCGGCGGCGCACCCGGCAGGTGGCGGTGCGGCGGGAGACTCAGGCGGTTCTGGCGGGCAGCGACGTGAACGCCGAACTGGCCTCGCTGGAAGCCGAGCGCATTCAGAAGCTGGCGCACCTGACCCTCAAGGCCGGAGCCAGCCTCAGCCCGCCGCTGCGCCAGAAACTCAACGCAGCGGCCACCTCCACCCGCGACGCACTGCGCTCGACTGCTGCGGGCGGGGTGCTGACCCGCGAAGCCCACGACGCCCGCCAGGCCGCCGACGACGATCTGCCCAGTGCGCTGACGGCTTACCAGAGTCTGCGCGTCACTGGCAGCGATCTGGCGTACGGAGAAGTGCTGCTGGCCGAGCAGCTCAGCTTGATCGAGCGCCGGATGCGCGCCATCAGCGATGCCCAGGCCCAGCAGCACACCCGCAAGCTGGAAGCCGGACGGCGCTATCTCAGCGTCAAGTACGGCGAGGGCGGCGACCTCAAGCCGGAGGAAACGCCTCCGGACGATCAACGCGCCCGTTAAGGAACAGCTGTAAGAAACCTGTCCCCGGCCACCGGCTCTTGACCGTACACTTGAGCACGTGAGTCAACCCAGCCCAAATCAATCCAATCCAGAATCTGGCCCCACTTCACCGAATCCCAGCCCGCTGCGTGTGGTGGTCGCCACCAGCAATCCCGGCAAAGTCAATGAGTTCAGAGAAGCGCTCTCCGGCCTCGGGTGGCAGCTCGAAGCGCTGGGCAACGTGACGCTGCCCGAGGAAACCGGCAGCACCTACGCCGAGAACGCCATGATCAAGGCCGCCGCCGCGTCCATGCAGACTGGCCTTCCGGCCCTAGCCGACGATTCCGGTCTGGAAGTGGCCGCGCTCGGCGGCGAACCCGGCATCTATAGTGCCCGCTTCGGCGACCGCAGAGACGATCACGAGCGCAACCTGTACTTGCTGGAGCGCACCCGCAACGCTGCTGACCGTCGCGCCCGATTCGTCAGCGTCTTGGTGCTGGCCTACCCCGACGGCCATATCGAGGAGTACCGGGGCGAGGTGGACGGCAAACTGCTCGAAGGCCCGCGCGGGGTCGGCGGCTTCGGCTACGATCCCCTCTTCGGGCTGCCGGATGGCCGCAGCTTGGCGCAGCTCAGTCTTGCCGAGAAGCGCGCCGTGAGTCATCGGGGCAAGGCCTTCGCCGCCCTCAAGGCCGCCCACAGGAACGGCCAGCCGCCGCGCCCGACAGGGAGCAAGGTCTAACCCGGCGGATCAACCCCGCTGACTGATTGCTTATTCGGGCCGCTGCACGTCCGCGAACTTGAGCCGCAAGGCCCTGGCGCTGGCCTGCGGCACGATCTCGTCGACCTCGCCGCCATATGAGGCGATCTCGCGCACCATGCTGCTCGACACGAAGCTCCAGCGGGTCGCGGCCATGATGAACACCGTCTCCACGTCGCCGAGCTGACGGTTCAGGTGGGCGATCTGGAGTTCGTATTCGTAGTCCGAGACCGCCCGCAGCCCGCGCACGATAATGCTGCGGTTTTGCTGGCGCATGTAGTCGACCAGCAGGCCGCCGAAGCTGTCCACGCTGACGTTGGGCAGGTGCCGGGTGGCCTCTTCGAGAATCTGAAGGCGCTCCTCCAGGCCAAAGAGGTGGGTGCTGCGCTTGCGGGCGTTGTGCATCACAGTCACGGTCACGTGGTCGAAGATGCGCGAGGCGCGGGTCAGCACGTCCATGTGCCCACTGGTGATCGGGTCGAAACTGCCGGGGAAGACGGCGTTCATGCCGCGCGTTTCCAGTGTCTTGGGCGTCTTGCTCATGAATCTCCTGCAGGGGGCTGCCGCGTGTAGAGCGTCAGCACGTTGCTGCCGTAGGTGCGGCGCTCGGCCCCAAAGCCCGCCACCTCGCCGGACTTGAGTTGAGAGGGGTGCTGGGCGACCAGCAGCGAATCTGCGCCCATCAGCGGGCTGCTCAGAATCTGGCGGGTCAGCTTGGCGATGTCCTGGCTGTAGGGCGGATCGGAAAAGAGGATGTCGTGCGGCGGCAGACTGCCGAGCAGCTGAGGCGTGTCACCGCGCACGACCCGCACCCGCAGCCCCAGGTCGCGGGCCGCCTGCTCCAGATTCTTGACCGCCCGCAGGTCCTGCTCAATCAGGGTCACCTGGTAGCCCCGGCTGGCCGCCTCCAGGCCGATCGCGCCGCTGCCGCCGTGCAGATCGATGAATGAGGCCCCTTCAGGAAAGCGCGAGTAGAGCAGATCGAACAGGCTCTTACGCAGCCGCGCCGTGCTGGGCCGGGCGCTGTCGGGCACCTTCAGGACGCGGCCCTTGGCGGCGCCGCCCAGAATGCGGACGCTCAAGCGCGGGCCAGAGAGAAGTGAAAAGCAGTCATGGGTTGAGGATAGCGGAGCGGCGCGCGCCGGGTCACCAGATCAGCGCGGCTCAGAAGTCATTGTGGCCTGGCATCCGGATCAGGCGCTTGGGCCACTGCCCACGGGGGGCTGCTGGGGAAATCACTTTGCGGGTTCCGAGCCAGACTCTGCGCCTCACCGCTGAAGATTGAGAGCCACGAAGCTGCGCAGGTGTTTCTGGCCATCCTGGGGCTTCGGGAGTCACTCCACTGACATCTTGCAGTTTAGAATTCGTGATGAAGAAGTGCGTCCTGGACAGCATTGACCCGATCAATCTCTAGATAAAGCTCCGTAAGGCGCACGCCAGCGAGAAATTTTTGTCTGAATCGGCAGGCCAGATCACGCCAATTGGGCCAGGCTGGATCGCCCGGATCCGGGCGATCCAGGAACTCGAAGTGGCAGAGCAAGAAACTGAGGAGACTCAGACAGAGGAACCGCAGTACGCCTTTTTTACTGTGCTGGCCGAAGTTTCCGAACCCAAAACGACTTTTGAGAGTCTTGAACAGGGCTTCAATTTTCCAGCGGCGTTTCCCAGTGTGTTTGATGACCTGAGCGGTGCGTGGCACGGTTGAGACGATAAATCGCTGTTCCTGTTTGTCGCCTGTTTTGGCCGGCAACCATACCCAGCTCAGCCAGAGCGGAACTCCTGGAAGATCGTGCAGCTCAATTCTGCGGCCTGGGGTGGTGATATCGCGCAAATGTTGTCCGGTCGAGGTTTTCCGGTCTGCACGCATCCCAATGAACACAGCAAATCCCAGCGCGATGACGCCCTGGATAAACGCCTTGCTGCTGAACCCTCCATCCGCCAAAAGATGAATCGTCTTGCTGCTGTTGCGGACTTCCAATGGAAGTCCGCGCAGGAGCTTTCAGGCCAGTTGGGTCGGCGATGGTTGTCCCTTGCCCCGCCAAATCAAAAACGACCACGGGAGGCGGCGTTCTCCACAGCAGAGATACAGCAGCACGATGTGGACCCCGTGCACCGAATTCAAGGTGTGCATCCAGTCTCCCAACCCCTCGAAGCGGCCTTCCTTGGCCATTGACGTGAGATCGACGACGAGTTCCAGTCGTGGAGGACGTCCAGCACAGCTTCTTCGATACGCTTTCAGTTGAGCGTGTGCATGCTGTCGCATGACGCGAATGACGGCGGGCAAGCGCCAGGAATACTGATTCAAAAAGCGGCTCAGGGCCGCAGGCGACTTGACCGTTGCATAAGCTGGGAGTGGTTTCCCCATTGCCGCCAGGAAGAGGCAGAGCAGCACCTGGACACTGTCCAGGTGCTGCTTGCGCGTGAACGTCGCAAGAATGTCAGAATAAAGCTGTCCAGCACGGGTATTCTTTGTTTTCACGTCCTCATTTTGAGGCCCAAAGCCGTGCTGGACAGCTTTTTCGTAAACTGCAAGATGTCACTCCATCAATATCTGTCCTCTGATTTGCCAGTGAGCGAAAAGGATGCACTTGGCCACAACGCCCAACGCAAATCGTCAGTCTCAGTGGAGAAAGGGCAAACAAGGCGGAAGCCGAGACAAAAGGAAGCTGAGAGCACTAGCATGAGGGCGGTTGAGACAGAAGAGTGCCGCTTCATCCCTTATACGAGCAATGCTTACTGACCGCTGTTTTGCCAGAACCCGTCAAGCGCTGCCTTCACTTGCGGCAGTTTCTCGAACTGCGGCAGGCCCTGGCTCGGCACGATTCGCACCGCGCTCACGTTGCTCTTGGCGGTGAAGTCCGGCAGGCGGTCAAAGTTCACGTAATTGTCTTTGTCGTAAAGGACCAGCACCGGAATGTTGAGTTTGCTGTACAGGGTGTCGAAGGCGTCGGGCGTGAACAGGCGGCCACTGATGAAAAACAGCGGCGCATACTTGCCGCCCAGCTGGTTGGCACTTTCGCGGCTGTAGTTGAGAAGCCCCGCATCCACCGAGCCGACAAAGCTCTGCTTCAGGAAGTAAAGGATGCTCGGCTGACTCTTGATCAAGGCGTAGAGCGGTGTGCCGAAGGTGCGCAGGCGCTGGTAGAGCTTCTGGCCGCCGTCCTCGTCACGGGCGCGCTGGGTGCCGCCGCGCGCGCTGCCCAGGCCGGAGGGGGAGATCAACGCCAGCGACTTGATGCGCGGCTCCGAGAGGGCGGCACGCGCCGCGAACTCCGAGCCGAGCGAGAGCGACACCACATCCACGTCCGAGCTGATCTGGGCGACCAGACCGCTCAGGGCGCGGGTCATCAGGTCGGGGGTGTAAGTCGCGTCAGGGCGTGCCGAACTGCCGAAGCCGGGCCATTCCAGCACGTAGATGGGCCTCGTTCCCGCGTAGGTGTCGAAGATGGGCTTCATCTCGTAAGCGCTGGCGGCGGCGTTGATGCTGGTGGTGAGCAGCAGTGGGCGGCCCGTGCCGCGCGTGTCGGCGTAGTAAGCCACCCTGCCGAAACCGGGCAGCTCGAAAGAGCGCCGCTCGGCGTCCAGCGCGGGAGAGAGGGGCGCTTGGGTCTGGCTGGCGGCGGAGGGCGCATCAGCGGTGGTGTTGCCATCGCTGATGGTCTGCGCGCCGGCTCGTCCCAGCGTCACGCTGAGGCCCAGGGCCGCGACGGTCAGCCACAGTCCGAGGGGGTGTCGTTTGCTCATGCCCAGAGCTTAGCGGAACGAACTGACCGTTCGGTAACATTCATGGCAGCTGAGATTAAGGCGGGCTTGATCAACCTTCAGCGGTGGGTGTAGGCCGCGTAGCGCTCCAGCAGGGTCCAAGCCGCGCCACCATGCAGAATCTGGCCCGCCAGTTCGGCTCCGCCGCGCAAATCTGCGGCTTTTCCTGCCAGGTAGAGTCCGGCTCCGGCGTTGAGCATCACCACATCGCGCTGGGCTGCTGTGCCGCCGCCCTGCAAGACCGCGCGGGTGATGGCCGCATTCTCGAAGGCGTCGCCACCCATCAGGGCAGAGAGGGGGTACTCGCCCAGGCCCACCTCCGCCGGACTCAGGGTGTAGTCGCGGATCTCGCCTGCCCGCAACTCGCTGACACGGGTGGGGCCGCTGACGGTCAGCTCGTCCAGCCCTTCGCCCGACACGACCAGCGCCGCCGTGCTGCCAAGTAATCGCAGCACCTCGGCCAGCGTGCGGGTCAGGGCCGGGCTGTAGACGCCCACCACCTGATGGGTCGCTCCGGCGGGGTTACTGATCGGGCCGAGTACGTTGAAGGCGGTACGCGAGGCCAGTTCGGTGCGCACCGGCGCGGCGTGCCTGAGCGCCGGGTGGTAGTTGCGGGCGAACATGAAGCCCACGCCGAGTTCGTCGATGGCACTGGCGGCCCGTTCCGGCGGCGCGTCGAGATTGACGCCCAGCGCTTCGAGCACGTCGGCGCTCCCGGCGCGGGCGCTGGCGGCGCGGTTGCCGTGCTTGGCGACATGCACCCCGCCCGCCGCGATGACGAAGGCGGCGGTCGTGGAGATGTTGAAGGTGTTGGCTCCGTCGCCGCCGGTGCCTGCAGTATCCAGCAAGATGGGGCGTGGCGTCACCGGTACCCGCACCGCGTGTCGGCGCATCGACTGGGCGAATCCGGCGATCTCCTCGGGGGTCTCGCCGCGCACCCGCAGGGCCGAGAGCGCCGCCGAGAGCCGGGTGGCGCTCACGTCGCCCTGCATCACCTGGTCCATGAAGGCCGACGCCTCCGACTGACTGAGGCGCTCGCCGTTCATCAAGCGGGCGTGGATCATGCTTGAATCGCCTGGTGCTGGCGCACTTCCTTCAGAAAGTTGCGGATCATGGTCTTGCCGTCCTCGGTGGCGATGCTCTCCGGGTGAAACTGCACGCCGAACACCGGGTAGTCGCGGTGGCGCAGGGCCATCAGCGCCCGGTACTCGCCCGCCGGAGTCTGGTCGGTGGTCCAAGCCGTCGCCACGAGTTCCGGCGGCAGGTCTTCGACGATCAGGCTGTGGTAGCGCGTCACGCGGGCCTCGCCCTCAATGCCCGCAAACAAGCTTTGACCGTCGTGCGAGACGCGGCTGGTCTTGCCGTGGACTGGAATCGGCGCGCGCTTGACGCTGGCCCCGAACGCCTCGCCGATGCTCTGGTGGCCCAGGCAGACGCCCAGCAGCGGGTACTTCGGCGCGAAGGTGCGGATCACGTCCACGCTCAGGCCGGCCTCCAGCGGCGTGCAGGGACCGGGGGAGATGACGATGGCGTCGGGGTTGAGGGCTTCGACCTCGGCCAGCGTGAAGGCGTCGTTGCGCCAGACAGTCAATTCGCAGCCCTGTTCACCGAAATACTGAACGAGGTTGTAGGTAAACGAGTCGTAGTTGTCGATGATCAGGATGCGGGGCGCGTTCATTTCGTTACCTCGTAGTTTAACCGCAGTTCGTCGCCGATCTGACCGCGAATGCCCCAGTGGGCCGCAGGCGTTTCTATCAGCGTCACTTCCAGATCGTTCAAGGGAAGATCAACCCCCTCACCCAGATTGATCTGGAGTTGCCGGATGTACTGGCGCAGGGTCGCTGGCTGACGACCCTGAAACAGGTGGATTTCCAGAATCAGGTAAGCCGTCGAGCGGTCGGCGGGATGAACAAAGTCTTCGGCAGTCAGGGGAAAGAAACGGTGGAATCTCTTGCCTTCTGGCAGGCCGAGGACTTGCATTGAGGCGGCGTGAATGGCATCCGAGATGGCCTGACGGTGGGCCGCGAGGTGGGCAGTGTGACCGTAAATCTTGACCTGCGCCATTTACGCCAGCACTCCCGTTTTGGTCAGCTCAACCATGACGAGAGGACCCGCTTTGAACTGCCCACTCCGGACATAGCCCAGCGATTCGTATAGCTTCAGATTGCCCACGCTCTGCTCTCCGGTGAAGAGGATATAGTTCGTCACGTCCAACGCGGCCTCTATCTCACGCATCAGGCATTTGCCCCAGCCCTGGGCGCGCCAAGTCGGATGTACCATCAAGCGGCCGATCTCGCCGCGGCCGTTCACGACCCGCCCACGCACCGAGCCGATGGGTTCGCCGCCCTGCTCGGCAACGAGCATTGTGTATTTGGGAAACTCCTTCACAAGTTCCGGCAAGGTCTGACGCATCGGCGCGATTTCCGTTTCCGGGTAGCGTTCGGCCTCGCTCTGAAAAGCCAGTTTTTGCAGCCTCAGCAGCGCGGGTAAGTCGTCAGCGTTGGCCAAGCGGATGTTCACAGCCCCGCCGCCGCCCGCTCCGCCGCCCGCATCAGCGCCGCCGCCTTATTCTTCGTTTCCTGCTCCTCGGCGGCCGGGTCGGAGTCGGCCACCACGCCGCCGCCTGCCTGAATGTGAATCCGGTTTTTGACGATGACCATCGTCCGCAGGGTCAGGGCCATATCCAGGCTGCCATCGAAGGCGATATAGCCGAAACTTCCGCCATACGGTCCCCGGCGCACCGGCTCGATCTCGTCGATGATCTCCATCGCCCGGATCTTGGGTGCGCCCGACAGCGTGCCCATCGGCAGGGTGCTGGCCAGGGCGTTGAGCGGCGTCTGGCCCCCTCGCAGCTTGCCGCGCACGCCGCTGACGATGTGCATGACGTGGCTGTATCGCTCGATGGAAAAGGCGTCCTCCACCGTCACGCTGCCGTATTCGGCCACCCTCCCGATGTCGTTGCGGCCCAGATCGACCAGCATCAGGTGCTCGGCGCGCTCCTTCTCGTCGGCCAGTAACTCCTCGGCCAGCGCGGCGTCCTGCTCAGGCGTCTGGCCGCGCGGCCGGGTTCCGGCAATCGGGCGGGTCACGATGCTCACGCCATCGCTTCGCAGCAAGCTCTCCGGGCTGCTCGCCACCAGGGTCACCTCGCCCAGATTCAAGAAACCCAGATACGGACTCGGATTGATGCCGCGCAGCGCCCGGTAGAGCGCGAACGGCTCCACCGTCAGGTCCGCCGAGAAGCGCTGAGACGGCACCACCTGAAAGATGTCCCCGGCGTGGATGTACTCGATGCAGCGCTTGACGGCGTTCTGGTAGCCCTCGGAGGTGAAGTTGCTCTCAAATGTCATCGGCTCGGCGGCCTCGCGGCCCGGCACGTCCGGCAGCGGCCCGCGCAGATCCCTTTCCAGCGTGTCTACGATGCGCCTGGCCTCGGCCCCGCTCCCGGAGATCGCCACCGCGTAGAGCTTGTGGCGCAGATGATCGAAAATGACAATGCCTTCCGGCACGATGAACAGGGCGTCGGGCACCTTCAGCTCGTCGGGGTTGGCGTCGGGCAACTGCTCGTAGACCCGGATGATGTCGTAGGCCGCGTAGCCCACCGCGCCGCCGAAGAAGGGCGGCAGGCCGCTGAACTTCTCGGCGGGCAGCGTCACGGGCCGCAGCACGCGGGTGTAGAGCAGAGCGAGCGGGTCGGCCGTCTCCAGGATCTCCTGGGTCTGATCCTGGGCTAGCACCCCGCTCAGCGTCGCCGTTTTGCCGTTCAGGGTAAAGCGTCCCACCTCGCCCACGCCGATAAATGAGTAACGGGCCTGACGCTCGCCGCCCTCCACGCTCTCCAGCAAAAAGCTGAGCTTTTTCGCGCCGCCCGTGACTTTCAGGTAGGCGCTGACCGGCGTGTCGAGATCGGCATTCAGTTCGCGAACCTCGGTGAAGGTGGGTGGGGTCTGCGTCGGCTGGGTCCGGGTTGGCGGGGTCTGCGGCGGGGTGAGGGTCATACTGGCTCCTTTTGGAGTGAGAGCAGGAAGCGGAAACACCACAAGAAACCGCGCCCGGAACGAAGTCGGTTCCTGGGCGCGGCGAGAATCAAGGCAGCCGGAGTGTCACCCAGAAAACCGGGGCCACCACCAGGCATTGCAGCGAAGCATGGCCGTAGCATAAGCGCTGTGGTGCCCCGGCGTAAAGCACCCGGCTCTCTGAGCGCTCCCTCAAGCCCGGCTCAAGACGCCTGCATCCGGCGAGGTCTTAAGGTAAAGCCATGCTCAATGCCCTCCTGAAACTCATTATCAGTGCAGCGGCGCTCTACCTCGTCACCCGGCTCTACAGCGGGGTGTCGTTCGAGCCGGGCAGCACCTGGATCAACGTGCTGATCGCCGCGCTGGTCATGGGCATCATCAACGCCATCATCCGGCCCATCTTGCTGCTGCTCTCGCTGCCGATCAATGTGCTGACGCTGGGCCTGTTTACCCTGGTCGTCAACGCTCTGATGCTGATGCTGGTGGCCTCGCTCACGGCACTCAACGTGGCGGGCTTCGTGGGCGCGTTTGTGGGGGCCATCATCCTGACCGTGCTCAACTGGCTGATCGATCTCATCTTGCCGCACGACCTGGAACGCTGATTTCCCTGTCCTTCTCGGGTCTGAACTTTTGATAGCTTGCCGGGTGTGATGCAACTTGTCCACACGCCTGCCGAGTTGCGGGCCGCGCTGGGGCCGGAGCGTTCGTCGCTGGGGCTGGTGCCGACGATGGGCCGCCTGCACGACGGCCACGCTCACCTGATTCGCCGTGCCCGTGCCGAGAACGACCGGGTGGTGCTCAGCCTTTTCGTCAACCCGCTGCAATTCGGCCCCACTGAGGATTTCGCCGCCTACCCACGCGATCTGCCGGGCGATATGGCCTTTGCCGAGCAAGCCGGGGTGGACGTGTTGTTTGCGCCCGCCACCGACCAGATGTATCCGCCGGGCTTCGCCACGCGGGTCAGCGTCGCGGGCGTCTCGGAAGGGTACGACGGCGCGTCGCGGCCCGGCCACTTCGCCGGGGTGGCGACGGTGGTGCTCAAGCTGTTCAATCTGGTGCAGCCGACGCGGGCCTACTTTGGCGAAAAGGACTGGCAGCAACTGATGGTGGTGCGCCGGATGGTCTGCGACCTCAATGTGCCGCTGGAGATCGTGGGCGTGCCGACGGTGCGCTCGGCGCTGCCCGGCGAGGAAGGCCTGGCGCTGAGCAGCCGCAACGGCTATCTCACGCCGCCGCAGCGGGCGCGGGCCGCCGTGATCGCCCGCGCCCTCGGGTCGGCCCAGCAGCGCTACGCGGCGGGCGAGCGCCGCCCGAGCGAACTGCTGGCTGCCGCCCGCGCCGTGCTGGCGAGCGAACCGGAGCTGCGCCTCGATTACCTGGGGCTGGTGGACGGTGACATGCGTGACATAAAGCAGCTCGATAATGGGGGGGTGTCTACTCCGCACCGCTCCGATGCCCTGCTGCTCGATACTGCCTTACTGGACACTGGTCCGGCCGCCGACGCGCCGACGCAGGCCCGCTTGCTGGTGGCGGCCCGGTTGTTCGGGGTGCGCTTGATCGACAATCTGCCGCTGACCGTGCCAGGGCACGCGCCCGCTGCGGTGGGTCACGGGGAGACGGTCCAGTGAACCTCGACGAACTGCTGCGCCAGATGCTCTCGCGCCGGGTCAGCGACGTGCATTTGCAGGCGGGCAGCCCGCCGACCGGCCGGGTGGACGGCCAGCTGGTGCAGTTCGGCACCCAGTTGCTGATGCCGCCCGATACCCAGGCGCTGGCCCAGAGCATTCTCAGCGCCGACCAGTGGGAGGATTTCGAGTACCGCAACGAACTCGATACCGCCTACAGTGTCTCGGGCATGGGGCGGTTTCGCTGCAACATCTTCCGGCAGCGCGGCGCGGTGGGCATCGTCATGCGGGTGGTCGGCGACAGTATTCCCAATTTTGAGACGCTGGGGCTGCCCACCGAGGTTCTGCGGACCTTCTCGGAAGCCTCGCGCGGGCTGATTCTGGTGACCGGCCCGACCGGCTCGGGCAAGAGCACCACCATGGCCAGCATGGTCGACCACATCAACCGCAACTTTGCCTACAACATCATCACCATCGAAGACCCGATCGAGATCTTGCACCGCAACCAGCGCAGCATCGTGGCCCAGCGCGAGATCGGCGCGGACACCCGCGACTTCGGCACCGCCCTCAAGTACGCCATGCGCCAGGACCCCGATGTGATCCTGATCGGCGAGATGCGTGACAAGGAAACGGTGGAGGCGGCCCTCACCGCCGCCCAGACCGGCCACCTGGTGCTCTCGACGCTGCACACCCTTGACTCGATGCGGACCATCAACCGCGTCATCGACTTCTTTCCTCCATACGAGCGCGGTCAGATCC
This sequence comes from Deinococcus alpinitundrae, assembly GCF_009982895.1. Taxonomy (GTDB): domain Bacteria; phylum Deinococcota; class Deinococci; order Deinococcales; family Deinococcaceae; genus Deinococcus; species Deinococcus alpinitundrae. Next base: position 32,343 of record NZ_WXZL01000025.1, read on the forward strand.
GGGTGCTGCTGGCCGAGTCGCTGGTGGGCATCGTCAGCCAGCGGCTTCTGCGCCGCTCCGACGGAGTGGGCCGGGTGCTGGGTCACGAAGTGCTGATCAACACTCCTCTGATTGCCGAGTTCATCCGCGATGAAAACCGCACCCACGAGATCAAGGAGGCGCTTATTGAGGACAACATCAGGGGCATGCACACCTTCGACCAGCACCTGCTCGATCTGTACCAGGCCAACATCATCTCGATGGAAGAAGCCCGCGACAACGCTTCGAGTCCCAACGAGTTCAAGCTGATGGTGACGCGCTCCAACAGACGCTGAGGCCGGGGATTCAGCGGTGGCCTGGGCCTCACGCCCGGCAGGGCACAACAGTCTGCGCGCCCGGCTTTTGCTAGCCTCTCTGCATGACTGGCCTGACCGACACCATCGCTGCCGTCGCCACCGCGCTGGGCAGTGCCGGGGTGGGTATCGTGCGCGTCAGCGGCCCGGCGGCGCTGCGGGTGGCCGACGCGGTGTTTGCCGGGCGCACTCGGCCCAGCCGCACCCCCGGCGGCAGATTTCTCTACGGCGTATTTAAGGGTGAGAACGGCGAGACGCTCGACGAGGGACTGTGTCTCGTTTTTCGTGGTCCTCACAGCTACACCGGCGAGGATGTAGCCGAGTTGCAGTCGCACGGCAGCCCGGCGGTGCTGGCCCGCTTGCTGGGCCGGGTGCTGGAAGTGGGCGCGCGGGCGGCCCGGCCCGGCGAATTCACCCTGCGGGCCTACCTGGGCGGGCGGCTCGACCTGACCCAGGCCGAGGCGGTGCTCTCGCTGGTCAATGCCCAGACCGACGCGGCCCGGCGGCAGGCGACCCTGGGTTTGAGCGGGGCCATCGCGGCGCGGGTCTTGGGCGTGGCCGAAGACGTGACGCGTACCCTGGCGGCCATTCAGGCGATGCTCGACTACCCCGAGGAAGGCGTGCCGGAAGAGGAGCGCGCCGAGCCGCTGGCCCGCGCCGAGGCCGAACTCACGGCCCTGCTCGGCACCGCCCGCGCCGGACAGATCGCCACGCGCGGCGCCCGGCTGGCGCTGCTGGGCCGCCCCAACGCCGGAAAGTCCAGTCTGCTCAACGCCCTGCTCGGCTACGAGCGCAGCATCGTGGCCCCGATTGCCGGAACCACCCGCGATTACTTGGAAGCCCAGCTCGAACTGGCGGGGGTGCCGATCACGCTGGTCGATACGGCGGGGTTGCGCGAGACGTTGGATGAGATCGAGGCGGCGGGCGTGCGCCAGGCCCAGCTGCTTGGCCAGAACGCCGATCTGGTGCTGCTGCTCGAAGACGGCAGCGTTGAGTACGAGCCACTCGATTTCGCCAGCGACGTGCCCATTCTGCGGGTGCAAACCAAGACCGACCTTGGCCAGCGCTGGCAGGCTGCCGGGTTTTTGCCGGTCAGCGCCGTGACGGGTGTGGGCCTGCCGGAACTGCGGGAAGCGGTGCGCGCGGCCCTGCTGGGCAGCCAGACGCGCAGCGAGGCCTGGCTCACCACCGAGCGTCAGGCCGACGCCGCCCGCCGCGCCCTGATTCATATTGCCGCCGCCCGCTGGCTGCCCGACGATCTGGCCAGCTACGAGCTGGAGCAGGCCCTCGGCGCGCTGGCCGAACTCACCGGGCGCGACGTGCAGGAGGACGTGGTGGACGCGGTGTTCCGGAACTTCTGCGTGGGAAAATAGCCGACCTCAGCTGATTAGGGTAGCGCCACGCCCAGCTTCAGGTGCGCGTTGCCGAACACCAGCAGGGCGCGGGCCAGCTTCTCCTGGGCCGCTGCCGAGAGATGGACTCCGTCCTGCGAGAAGTCCGGGCCGAATGGCTGGGGGCTTTCAGGGTCGGGGTCGGGCCGCTGCAAGTCGGCCAGCAGCGAGGCTACGTCGAAGACCTCAAGGCCGCGCTCGTGGGCCAGTTGGCGGATGCTGGCGTTGTAGGCGGCCACCGTCGCCCGAATGGCGTCCAGTTTGGCCGGGGTCAGGGCGTAGGCGGCGGTGCAGCTCACCGGCGCGTGGCTCAGCACCCAGGTCGCCGCCACCCGGACGGCGCTGCCCTGACACGAGGCGTCACCCAGGCCGAGGCCAAACAGCACGCTGCCGCGTACCAGCACCGGCGCCGCGGTCACGTCTGGCACCGTCAGCAGCACCAGTTGGGCGTGGGCGGGGGCCAGGGCGCTCAGCAGCGCGTCGTAGCTGGCCGCGAATTGGGCCGGTGGGGTGGCCTGGGCCGGGTTGCCTGAGGCGGCGGCGTCCAGCACATCGTTGCCGCCGATCCACAGGGTCATGAAGCGCGGCCTGGACTTGAGGGCCGCCTGTACCTGGGTCTGCTGCGGCCCCAGGATCAGGGTGTAGAGGCGGCGGGTCAGCTCGTCGCCCGCGTTCCGGGCGCTGCGGCCCAGCAGATCGGCCACCTTCGCGCCCGGCACGGCGAAGTTCGAGCCGCGCACCCGTGCATCGAGCCGCACGCACGATGCGGCATTGATCGCTGGCGCGCCCAGCGGCGGCGGGCAGCCGGGGCCACCGCCTGCCGGAACGCCGAAAGGCGTTTTTGAGAGCTGGGCGATCAGCACCGGGTAGGCCTCGCGCTGATCCTCGGCGGTCAGGCCGCCCGACTGAAATCCGGCGGTCAGCGAGTCGCCCAGTGCCACGTAGGTCATGGGGGCAGAAGACGGCGGGGAAGTGGGTGCGGCGGCCCGACTGGACGCGCCGAGCAGGGCCAGCAGACCGAGGGTGGTGCGAAGAAACCCGTTCACGCTCCTACCTTAAGAGCGGCGGGCATGAAAACGGTGGCTCGGCGCGTCAGGCGGCCGTCAGCTGCGTTTGCCCGGCTTCTCGTCCGTGCTGTTATTCGTCGGCGCGGCTGACCCGGCGGCAGCTGAGTTGACCGCTGAGCATCAGGGCGTCGGCCTGCGCCTTGCTGGGCCAGGGACCGAGCAGTTGGGCCTGATGCGGCACGAACAGCGTGGAAGTGCTGAGCTGGTAGGTGCCGCCGCGCTGGGCGGCGCGCACCACACAGGCCGCGTCCAGCCCGCTGAGTGACAGAGTGGAGGTGTTCTCGGCCCCGCCCGCGTCGCGCCAGGCCAACGCGCGGTCCTGCATGGCCGGATTGAAGTCCGACAAGGTGTGCTGGGCCTGCGCCTGTCCGTAGAGGGCCGCCGTCACCGATACCAGCACCGGCAGCAGCGCCGCCAGTAGCCACAGGGCAACCGGTCGGGCCGGGCCGGGGCGCAGCAGCAGCGCCATCAACGCCAGGCCCATCAGAATGCTGATGATCAGATAAAGCGAAGTCACGCTGCAGAGTCTAGCGCGCCGGTCTGAGAGCGCAGCTTCGGTCAAGACCGCAACCCTACAGCCTCGGCTCCAGCTTGCCGCGCCAGGCCATCTTCATGCGCTGGCCCAGGCGTTTGTAGAGTCCGGGCGCATGCTTCTTGCTGAAGTCCAGCGTGGCGCGCTCGCTGCCCACGTCGTAGCCGTACTTCTCCGAGAGAAAATAGCGGTGGTCCATGATCCACAAGTACAGATCGGCCTCGGTGCGGCCCGGAAAGCGGCGCATCACGTCGTGGGCTTCGATGTTCTCCACGATGCGGCTGTACAAGCGGCGGTACCAGCTCTCCACTGCCTCCTCCCAGGTCACGGGCCGCTCGCGTCCGGGCTTGAGGTCGAGGTAATAGCGCCGGGCGTTGATGTGCTCGATCAGGGTGGCGTAGCGCCCCGGCTTGGTAAACAGGATGTCTTTGTGATGTGGCGACACCTCGTCGAGTTTGGTGTCTCTCAGAAAGTGAGCGTACTCACCCTTAATGATCATGTCTTTTAAGGTGTCGCCCTCACTTGGCGGCACCGTGACGTGCAGCTCGATCACGCTGGCATCAATGTACGCCTGCCCCTGGCGGCGGGCCACGCTGACCCGGTGGTTGCCGTCCTTGACGAAGTAGAGTTCCCCGACCTTGTAGACCTCGATCGGCGGTAGCTCCTTGCCGTCGAGCTGGGCACGCCGCACGCCCACCCAGCGGTCGTCGAGGTACTTCTCCTTGGGCAGGTAGTAGCGGTCGAATTCGCGGTAGCGGTCCACCGAGCCGGTGATGTGGTCGACTGGAATGGGCTGCACGCCGCGCTGGAATTCGCCGTCCGGGGCCAGATGGCGCACCCAATCGAAGGGAGTCAGCTCGTTGTTCATGCCGCGCAGCACGCTCAGGAAGTCGTGGACATCGGCCAGCAGCCGGGCACGCTCCAATTCGGTCTTGGCTTGGTTAATGGTATGGACGCTCATGAAACTCCTGTGGCGACCAGTCATGAGGGCGAAGTGAGGATGGCCGCCGCTCTAGCAATTGATGATACACCACCCGCCCTGATGTCAGCCTGATGGTCCGGCGTCAGTACAGAGTCAGCTGCCGTTCGGCTTGCCGCCTGCGCTAAAATCCCCCCTTATGAACCTCAAGGCCCAGCTCAAAGCCGCCGTCGAGAACGCCGCCTTCCAACTCGGCGCACCTCTGGACGTGGCCATTCAGGAAACGCCGCCGAACAAGCCCGGCGATTACGGCACACCAGCCGCCTTTCAGCTCGCCAAGCTGCTCGGCCAGAACCCGGCGCAGGTGGCCGCCCAGCTCGCCCAGACGGTGGTGCTGCCCGCTGGAATCGCCCGCGCGGTGGCTGCTGGCCCATTTCTCAATTTCTTCGTGGACGCCGGAGCCTTCGTGCGAGCGGTGGTGAGTGACCCGGCCACCCCGGAGCAGGGCAGCGGCAAGGTAGTCATCGAGCACACCTCGGTCAATCCCAACAAGGAGCTGCATGTCGGGCACGTCCGCAATGTGGTTCTGGGCGATAGCATGGGCCGCATCTTCCGCGCCGCTGGGCATGAGGTCGAAATTCAGAACTACATCGACGACACCGGGCGGCAGGCGGCCGAGAGCCTCTATGCCCAGGCGCACTACCGCCGCAAGTGGGACGGCAAGCAGAAGTACGACCACTTCATGGGCGAGGGCTACGTGCGGCTCAACGCCGACCCCGACAAACCCGAACTCGAAAGCGGCATCCGCGCCGTCATTCACCGCCTGGAAACCGGCGAGCTGAGAAGCGAGATCGAGCAGATCGTGAAGGCCCACCTCGAGACCTGTTTCCGGCTTGGCGCGCGCTACGACCTGCTCAACTGGGAATCCGACGTGGTGGGCAGCGGGTTTCTGAGTCAGGCCATGAACATCCTGGAGAACAGCAGCTACACCGCCCGCCCGCTGGAGGGTAAGTTTGCCGGGGCGCTGGTGATGGACGTGTCGGCCTTCATGCCGGGGCTGGAGGAGAGCAAGGTGGTGCTGATGCGTTCGGACGGCACGGCCATGTACGCCGCCAAGGACATCGGCTACCAGTTCTGGAAGTTCGGCCTGTTTGAGGGCATGAAGTTCAAGCCCTTCACGACCGACCCCGAGGGCCGCACCGTCTGGACCTCTGCGCCCGACGGACAGCCCGACACCGAGCGGAGATTCGGCCACGCCGCCGAAGTCATCAACGTGATCGACTCGCGCCAGGAGCATCCCCAGAAGATCGTCAAGGCCAGTCTGGGCGTGGCCGGGTCGCCGGGGCAAGAGGAGCGCAGCATCCATTTATCGTATGCCTTCGTGACCTTCGAGGGCCAGACCATCTCGGGGCGCAAGGGCATTGGGGTCAGCGCCGACGCCGTGATTGACGAGGCCGGGCAACTCGTCACCGAGCTGATGCACAGCCTCAAGCCGGAGGTCATCGGCACCTCTGAGGGCGCGGAAATCGTGCGCCGGATCGCCGTGGGGGCCATCCGTTTCGCCATGCTCAAGGCCGAACCGACCCGTCAGATCGACTTCCGCTGGGACCAGGCGCTGGCCCTCCAGGGCGACACCGCCCCCTACGTGCAGTACGCGGCGGTACGGGCCGGGAACATCTTGAAAAGAGCACAGGCCGAGGGGTACGCGGTCGACGGTTCCGGGGCCGACTGGGGCAGCATCACCGACCTCGATCTGAACCTCGCCAAGGTGGTCGCCCGCTTTCCGGAAGTGGTGGCCAACTCGGTGCGCGTCCACAGCCCGCATGTGGTGGCCCAGTACGCCCTCGATCTGGCCTCGGCCTTCAACGGCTGGTACAACGCCAAGAATAAGGAGGGCCGCCCCGCGACCAACGTGCTGGCGAGCGAGCCGGGACTGCGAGAAGCGCGGCTGGCGTTGGTGGGCAGGTTGCAGCGGGCCTTCGTGCAGACGCTCGGACTCATCGGGATCGAGGTGCCGAGTGCGATGTAGCTGAGAGGGGGGTCAGGGGCGGCGTTCAATTTCGTTTCCGCTTACGCGCTTGCTTTTGTTCGTAGCCACGCCAGGCCCCAGCCCAGTCCCAGCCCCCACACTGCGCCGCTGAGGCCCAGCAAGCTGAAACCCGACGCGGTAACGATCAAGGTGAGCAGGGCCGGTTCGCGCCAGTGCGGGTCTCTCAGCACGCCTTCCAGACCGCCCAGCACCGCGCCGAGCAGGGCCACGCCCGCCAGTGACTGCATCAGCGCGGCGGGAAAGGCACTGGCCAGGCCCAACAGTGCGCCTGCACCGAGGCTGAGGGCCAGATAGCCGACCGCGCAGCTCAGGCCCGCCCAGTAGCGCTTGGCCGGGTCGGGGTGGGCGTCCGGCCCGGTGCACAGTGCGGCGGTAATGGCTCCCATGTTGAGGGTCAGGCTGCCGAACGGTGCGCCCAGCGTGGCGGCCAGCCCGGTCAGCGTGATCAGCGGCCTGACCGGCACCCGGCTGTAGCCGCTCGATTGCAGAATGGCGATGCCGGTGAGGTTCTGGGCCGTCAGCGCCAGCAGGGTGATCGGCAGGGCCAGGGTCAGCGCCGCGCCGAAGCTGAAGGCCGGGGCGATCAGTTCGAGGTGGCCCAGCGGATGCGGCGCGCTGAGGTGCAGTTGCCCGCCCAGCGCGGCGGTCCCCAGCCCCACGACCAAGGCTGCGGGCACGGCGTAGCGCGGAAAGAAGGCGCGGCCCAGCAGGTAAGTGCCCAGCAGCGGCAGGGTCAGCGCGGGGGCGGCGGGGATGGCCGAGACGCCCCGCAGCACGAACGGCAGCAGCACGCCCGCCAGCAGCGCTGAGGCCAGCGCCGGGGGAATGCGCCGGGCCACGGCGTCGAACGCGCCGCTGACGCCGATCAGGGTCAGCACCATGCCGCTGAGCAGCAGTGCGCCCACCACGTCGTTCGGCGTAAAACGGCTTCCCTCGGCAATCAGCACCGCCAGGCCTGGCGTGTTCCAGCCGAGAATGACGGGCGCTCTGTAGATCAAGCACAGGCCCGCGCCGAGCAGGCCCAGCAGCAGGTACATGCTGGTCAGGCTGCTGACCGACTGGCCCGGCGAGAAGTGCGCTACGGCGAACATCTGCACGAACAGCGGAATGTTGCTGGCGAAGCTGATCAGCACGGCGACCATTCCGGCGGAGAGGGCGCTGAGGGGGACACGTGCCAGGGTCATGCTCGGGGTCCCGGTTGCCTCCTGCGCAGCCCCCAGCCCAGCAGCCCGCCCAGCATCAGGCCCCACAACGCGCTCCCCAGTCCCCACCAGCTCAGCCCCGAGGCGGTGACGAACACCGTGACGGCGGCGGCCTCACGCCACTGCTCGTCGCTGAGTGCCGACACCAGGCTGCTGGTGGCCGTGCCGAGCAGGGCCAGCCCGGCGAGCGCGGCGATGAAGGCGGGTGGCACGGCTCCCACCGCGCCCGCCACCCAGCCCGCGAAGATGCCCAGCAGCAGGTAAAAGAAAGCGCTCGACAGGCCCGCCACGTAGCGCCGGGCCGGGTCGGGGTGGCTTTCCTCGCCCGCGCCGATGGCCGCCGTGATGGCCGCCAGGTTGGTGGTGTGCGCTCCGAACGGAGCCGACAGCAGTGAGGCCAGTCCGGTGACCCAGATCAGCGGCGTGGTCGGCACCCGCGCGTAGCCGCAGGTGCGCAGCACCGCCACGCCCGGCAAATTCTGCGAGGCCAGCGTCAGCAGTGTCATCGGCAGGGCCAGGGCCAGCAGCGCGCCCAATGTGAAGTGGGGCCGTGTCAATGTCAGCGTGCCGAACACGCCCGCACCGCCCACTGCGCCGATCTGGCCGCTCAGCAATGCGGCGATCACCCCCGCCGCCAGCGCCAGCGGCACCGCGTAGCGCGGCAGGAGGGCACGGCCCAGCAGAAACGCGCCCGTCATCGCGCCGACGATCAGCGGCGAGGTGGGCAGGGCTTTGAAGGCCCCCAGTACGAAGGGAATCAGCACGCCCGCCAGCAGCCCCGCCGCCAGCGGCCCCGGAATCCTGGCCGTGACCCGCTCGAAAGCCCCGCTGAGGCCCAGTGCCGTGATGAGAGCGGCGCTGATCAGATACGCGCCGATCATCTCCGGCAGGGTCAGGTGGCTGGCCTGGGTGGCGACCAGAGCCAGGCCCGGCGTTGTCCAGGCGGTCAGAATGGGTGCGCGGTAACGCCAGCTCAGAAGCGACCCGCTGACGGCGATGCTGATGTAGACGCTGAATATCCAGCTGCTCGTCTGCGCGGGGGTCAGGTGCGCGGTCTGCGCGGCGGCGATGACCAGCCCGATGCTGCTCGACGCGCCCACCAGCACGGCGATGAAGCCCGCCAGTACCGCCGAGAAGGAGAGGTCGCGGCGGAATTCACCGAGGGTGGGGGCGCTCAGGTTCAGTTCCGTCATTCATTCGACCTGCGGGCCGCGCCGCCCACCCACACGCCGCTTGCGCCGCCGGGCTGCGGGGCGTACTGGGCGCTGAGCTGCGAGGGCGCACCCGGCATCAGCTGGAGGCCGCGTACCAGCGGCTCATTCTCCGGCAGCGCTCCGCGCACGCTCAACGTACCCACCAGGCAAGCGAACATGTTGCTGCTGGCGGCGTCCTCACCGAAGCCCCTCAGCGGCCCGAAGGCTCGGAACGCCACGTCGGCCCGCCCGGCATCCAGCGTGCAGAGGATCAGCCCGGTCGTGTCGGTCGCGTGGCCGAGCTGTCTGATGCGGTCGAAATCAGGCTGAAAGCGGGTCAGGTCGTCCAGAGTCGGCACGGTGACGACCAGATTTGGGCGGCCCGCCGAGGCGATCTGAAGGTGGTTCGCTTGAATGCCCAGCGGGCCGAGGTCGGCTTCCGGCCCGCCCGTCACGGCTACGTCGCCCTGTCTCAGTAGCCACTCGCCGCCGCAGAGCTGGGCCGGGTATTCCTGGCCACCCATCCAGACGCTCGACACGTCGGCAATCTGCCCTTCGACTTGGAGGTGGCTCAGGACCGCCAGTGCCGCGCTGTCGGAGTCGCCCTTGTCGCGGTCGGGTGTGAAGACCCGCAGGTGAGCGCCGGTATCGTCGAGCTTTTCAAGAAACACCGAAAGGGGCGTGCCCGCGCGGGCAGCGTGGGCCTGCAAGTCGCCCTCGGCGCTCGCAAACACCGAAACGAGTTTGCCGCCCTCGGTGCGCGGCGCAGCGTAGACGCGGTAGGAAAGGGGAGAGAGGCCAGTCATCTGGCAAGTATTGTGCCAGTTGCCGCCCGCCACATGGCCCGGATGTCCTGTCGGGTACTCAGGGGGTGCAGCCACGTTTCAAGAGGCCGAGTGCGTTTGTAGGACAGGTTGGATGGCTGACCCACGGCCCGCAGTTCAAGGGTGACGCGCTCGTTTTCATGCCACTCCACCAAAAACAGGTTCTCGCCGTGTTAGGGATGACCGAGCAGTGAGGCGTAAGTAGAGCCGGAGAGCCTCGGTTCACGGATCACCTGCACCATTCGGCAGCCAACGCAACACGATCAGCACAGTCTCCATGCATCTGGCGGCGAGTCGGCTGGAAAGAGCCGCAGCCCGTGTGACTGATGGGTGGCGAAGTCACGCAGCGCCAAGCGGGCCCGCTTGAAGGTCGCCTGTCCAGTGTCGAGCAGGGTGGTGTGCCGCGTTAAGCGGGCCTGGGTGTAGGTCAGTGGTTTGCGCTGGAGGTGCTGTACAACGCTCTTGAGTGCCATGTCGGTGGCGCGGCTCAGCTGCGTTTCAGAGCGAGGCCTGCCGGTCTATCAATTCTCGAAGCTGAAACCCGTGGCGAATCGGGTGCATCACCGCATGTCGAGCATGGCATCGACCCAGTACGGCATGCCCGCGAAATAAAGTTCCTCGGCGGGTTCCATCTGCTCGTCCGTTACGTCGGTCAGCGGCCAGCGCTCCAGAAGGTGTTCGAGGTAGGCATCGACTTGCCCCGCCAGCTCGTCGACATTCGGCACCGGGTAGATCTGTGGGCGGGCCGCCCAAGGTGCTCACAGATGCGGAACATGTAGATTCTGGCCGAGCGCAGAATATGGTGAAGGAGGGCGTCCAGCGAGCGGTAATCCTCGCTCTGGGTGGTTGGGAGCTGGAGATCGGCGGCCTTGCTCTGGGTGGTTGGGAGCTGGAGATCGGCGGCCTTCGCCTGCTTCCAGAGTTCCATGCATTGCCGCAGATGCCCGTTGTGCAGCAGCACCAGGGCCCTCGCCGCACGCGAGCTATAGTCACTCAGCTCACCTGGTCTGTCAGCTGTCATCTCCAAACCAGCGTACCCCGAACCTCACGACCACTCAGGCGCTCACCCATTCGCGCAGCAGGTCTTCGAGGTGCTGATCGTCCAGATCATCGTGCTCGGCCAGCGCCTTGATGTGGTCTGTGACACGCCGCAGGGCTTCCTCGCCGTAATGCAGGCCCATCTCGCGGGCCTTGTAGGCGATGGCGTGCTTGCCGGTCACCTTGCTGGCCGCCTGAATGCGCCGCCCCACCCCGAACACCTGCGGCGGAATCGCCTCGTAGGCACCGGGATTGAGGTAAATGGCCTTGAGGTGCATGCCCGCCTTGTGGTTGTAGGCGAACTCACCCGTCAGGTAATTGTTCCAGGGAATCGGCAGGCCGACCATCCGGGCGATCATGTTGTCGAGCTGGGGCAGCAAATCGAGGTTGTACTTGTCGATCAGGCCCTGTGGGTCGAAGGTGAACATCCGCGCCAGCAGACCGCCCAGCGGCGTGATGCCGTTGCGCTCGCCGATGCCCAGGATGGTGGTGTCAATGTGGGTGGCTCCGGCCTCAATCGCCTCGTAGGCGTTGCTGACCGCGCAGCCGGTGTCATTGTGCCCGTGAAACTCGATGCCGCACTCAGCGTGAATCACCTTGCGGACCTCGCGCACCAGGGTGTAGACCTGCCTCGGCGTGGCGACACCTACCGTGTCGGCCAGCCCCACCCGGTGAACGCCCAGATCAGACACGGCCTTGTACACCGCCATCAGATCAGCTTCCTCGCTGCGGAAGGTGTCCTCGGCGGAGAAGCGTAACTCCAGGTTCGGATGGTGGGTCTTGAGCCAGCCGATGACCTTCTGGGCCGATTCGATGATCTGGCCGATGTTCTTGCCGTGGCTGAACTCGCGCAGAAAGCTGCTGGTGCCGAACAGCAGGTCCAGGCCGTCCACACCGGTATCGACCGCCCGCTGCACGTCTTCCATGGCGCACCTAACGTGGGTGAGGAGCTTGGCGTTCAGGTTCAAATCGGCCAGTTGCCGGATGTCCGAGGCGGTTTGTACACTCACCATCGGGGTGGTCAGCTCGATGTACTCGGCCCCGAAGGCGTCCAGGGCGCGGGCCACCTCGATCTTGTCGGCGGTCTTGAAGTTGCCGCGCGCAAACTGCTCACCCTCGCGCAGCGTGGAGTCGATGATCGCCCAGGAGCGGGCCGGAATCGGCGGTGCGGTGGCCTGCTGGGCCTGGCCGTGTGGCGGCAGATCGGTGGCGGTCATCCATCAAGTCTAGCGCCAAAATCTGGCGAATGTCAATGAAAATGCCATATAAACTTATCATTTGAAATGTATTGGGCCAGATATGGTCTGGCCTTGAGTCTGCGCTCACGCATGTGGCTGGCTGCGGCGCTACAACACCCTCTATGACCAACCCAAAACCAACCATGCATCAGCGTCCGCTGGGGAGCACTGGCCTGCACGTCACCGAGATTGGCTACGGCGCGTGGGGCATCAGCGGCAAGCAGTGGATCGGTGCCGACGACAGCGAGAGCACCCGAGCCCTGGAGCGCTACATCGCCCTCGGCGGCAATTTCATCGACACGGCCCTGGCTTACGGGGAAGGCCACTCCGAGAAATTGGTCGGCGAGGTGGCCCGCCGCAATCCCGGTACGCTGATCGCCACCAAAATTCCGCCCAAGAACGGTAAATGGCCTGCCCAACCCGGCAGCCACGCCGACGACGCCTTTCCCGCCGATTACATCGTATCCAGCACCGAGACCAGTTTGCGCAACCTGGGCATGGAGAGTGTGGATGTGCAGCAGTTTCACGTCTGGAACGACTCCTGGCTGGGTGAGGGGAGCTGGCGCGAGGGCGTTGAGCAGCTTAAGAAGGGCGGGCAGGTCAAGCACTTCGGCATCTCCATCAACGACCACCAGCCGGAAAACGCCATCAAGGCCATTGAGGAGGGCTGGGTGGAAACGGTGCAGGTCATCTACAACGTCTTCGACCAGACGCCCGCCGACCGCCTGCTAGATGTGTGTCAGCAGCACGGCGTCGGCGTGATCGTGCGTGTGGCGCTCGACGAGGGGTCGCTCAGTGACAACGTGACGCCCGAGACCCAGTTTCCCGAGAGCGATTTCCGCAACCACTACTTCAGGGGCGAGCGCAAATCAGAGTTGCAACCGCACCTGCGGGCCATCGAGCAGGCGCTGGGGATCGGCACGGCCCAGATTCCTGAAAAGGCCTTGCGCTTTGTGCTGAGCCACCCGGCTGTCAGCACCGTGATCGTGGGCATGCGATCGGTGAAAAACGTCGAGCGCAACGCGGCGCTCGCCGACGGCCAGGGGCTGCCGCAAAGTCAGCTGGAGAAGCTACGCGGCCAGCGCTGGGACAAGAACTGGTACAGCTAAAAGCCGTGAGGCAGGCTGCGATTTGAGGAAGGCCGGGCGGTGATTCCACGCTGCCCGGCCTTCTTCTTTGCCTGGAATTCCTTGCTGACAAGCCGCGTTCCGTCACAGCAGCATCTGGGCGTCCTCGGCCTTTCTCAGCGGCAGGTAGTGCGGCTGCCAGAAGCGGCGCTGCACGAAGGCGGCCAGTTCGTCGTCGGTGAGGTTACGCACACGTTTCTCGGCGGCCACGCCCTCGAAAATCGCCTGCCGCGCCACCCGCACCGCCACCTTGAGAGATACGTCGCGAATGCACGAGATCGGTGGATACACCAGCCCGCCGTGCTGGGCGGTTTCGTCGGCCAGCGTCTCGGCGGCGGCCATGATCATGCTGTCGGTGATCTCGCGCGCTCGGCTGATGATGGCCCCGAAGCCCAGCCCCGGAAAGATGAAGGCGTTGTTGCCCTGCCCGATGGGGTAGCTCGTGCCTTCCAGCTGCACATCGGCAAAGGGACTCCCCGAAGCGACGATGGCGGCTCCATTGGTCCAGCGCAGCACGTCGGCAGGTTGGGCTTCCACATTGGCGGTGGGGTTGGACAGCGGAAACACGATGGGCCGCGCGGCGTTGGCGTGCAGCGCCTCCACGATGGGCTGGTTAAACAGATTCGGCACCCCGGACAGGCCCAGCAGGGCGGTGGCCCCGGTGTGCTTGACGGTTTCGTATAGGCTCGGCCACTCGCCCGCCGCCAGACGCTCTGGGCCGAACCAGCCCTCCAGCTCGCCGGGCGTCTTGGCAAAACCCAGTTGGTGGTCTTCTAAGTTCTGGCCGTGCATCAGCAGGCCGAAGCGGTCGACCACGTACACGCGGGCCGAAGCCTCGGCGGGCGAGAGACCCGCGCGCATCAGGCCACTGCGGATCATCCCCGCCACGCCGATGCCGCCCGCGCCCGCGCCGACAACCACGAACACCTGCTCCTGCAAGGTCTCGTTCTTGAGCCTGGAAGCGCTGATCAGGCCGGACAGGGCCATCGCCCCGGTGCCCTGGATGTCGTCGTTGAAGCTGGGAATCACCTTGCGGTAGCGGTTAAGGACGTGAAAGGCCGTGCCGCGCGCAAAATCCTCCCACTGGATGATGGCCTTGGGATAGCGGGCCTGGGCCGCCTCCACGAAGCTGTCGAGGAACTCGTCGTAGGCGGCCCCGGTCAGGCGGGTGTGGTGAACGCCCAGGTAGAGCGGATCGTCGATCAAATCCTGGCGGTTGGTGCCCACGTCGAGTTCGACTGGCAGGGTCTTGTCGGGGCCGACGCCGCCCGCCGCCGTGTAGAGGCTCAGCTTGCCGATGCTGATCGCCATGCCGCCGAAACCCTGATCCCCGATGCCCAGAATGGCGCTCGAATCGGTGGCGACGATCATCCGCACGTCGTCGAGTGGCACATTGTTCAGCATCTCGTCCACCCGGTCCACGTCCAGGGTGCTGACCGACAGCCCGCGCGGGTAGCGGTAGATGTGCGAGAAGACCCGCACCGCCTCGCCCACCGTGGGGGTGTAGAGAATCGGCAGCAGTTCTTCGAGGTGGTCGGCCAGAATGCCGTAGAACAGCACCTCGTTGCGGTCTTGCAGGGCGCGCATGAATTCGTGCTTGTCCAGATCGGTGACTTGCTGGAGATAGCGCTGGAAGGTGCGCTGCTTTTGCTCCGCGAAAGTGGAGGTGTGTGGCGGCACCAGTCCTTCCAGGTTCAGAAAGCGCCGCTCCTCGGGTGTAAAGCCGGTGGACTTGTTGAGCAGCGGAATGTGCAGCAGCGAGAAGCCGGTGACTTTCACGCTGAGGTAGCGGTGTCCGTCGGGGCCGCGTTTGACATCGTAGTAGCGGGAGACCTGAGCCATGCGTTCAGTGTAGCCGACGAAAGCGCTTAGATGGCTAAATAAAACTGATTGCCGCTCATTCGTCCTGCTTCAGGCGTCCACCACCGCACGCTCGGTGTCGTGTAGTCTCTCCACGTCCACGTAGAGTTCGCCGCGTGGAGTGCGGCGGTAAAGATCGGCAAAGCGCTCGTTCCAGCGCAGCTCATGCGGCTTATAGCTGCTGCGGGCGTGGATGGTCTGCTGCACTGCCTCGTCGGTGGCGTTGAAGATCACCATGATCTCGGCGTCGGCTTCGAGCAGTTGCTCGAGGCTGACCTGCCAATACGGACTGCCTGGCGTGATCGGATGCACGATGGTCCAGGCCAGCGGCAAGAGGGTCACCTGCGAGCGCTCCAGCGCCAGCGCCGTGAAGCGCCGCACCCGCCGTCCGTCGGGCATGACCTCGAACTGGGTATGCACCGCCTCGACGCGGGCGTTCATCAGCTGGCTGCGCCGTCCGTTGACCAGCCGGAACATCAGCCCGGCTCCGCCCCCGAACGGCGCGATCACCGCGTGGTGGCTGAACAGGATGCGGCTTTGCGGCCTGGAAAACCGGGCAAACAGTACCCCGGTCGCCAGCGCCACGCCCAGCAAGCTGATAAACGCTTCGGCGGTGACCACCAGATTGGCCGCCTCGGTCAGCGGGTAGACGTGGCCGTAGCCGATGGTGCCGAAGGTCTGCACGCTGAAAAAAAAGCAGGCCAGGTAGTGCGGCATGCCGCTGAGCGGCTCCTCGCTGAGGGCACCCTTGCCGAGCCAGAAATACGCCAGGCCGAACAGCGCGTTGAGCGCCAGATACAGGCCGCCCATCGCCAGAAAAAAGACGCTCCACGGCGCAGTGAGCAGACTGCCGTACACGCTGACCGATTGCCAGCCCATGCCCTGGCGCTGCACGTTGAATGAGCCGTCCTTGTTGAGGAATCGCTCGCCCGACTGCTCGGCTAGGATGCGGCCCAGCCCCAGGTCGTGCGGCGGAGCGGGTGAAGCTGGGGCATCGGAACCGGGCTGGGTCATCTCAAGCGGAAGTCTAGAGCAAGGTGGGTGCTCCGCTCTCCACTGCCCGCAGCCATTCGCGCGCGATCAGCAGGTGGCCCGGCCCGCTGGGATGCACCCGGTCCGGAGCCCAGCACTCAGGCGAGCTGGCGTCCATCGCCTCGTCGAAGGCGGGTTGCAGCTCGACCAGCGTGGCCCCGAACTCGTGGGCCAGCTCGGCCACGATGTGCGCGCGGGCTTCGACCTCGCGGCGCATCGCTTCCTGGCGGTCCGGTTCCACCAGAAACGGCGTGACGAGCACCAGGCGGCAGTCCAGGGCACTGGCCTCACCGAGCAGGCCGCGCAGGGTGGCCCGGTACTCGTCGGCATTCACCGCCCGGTCCGGTGCGCCGTCGAAGCTGCGCCACACGTCATTCACGCCGATCTTGACGCTGAGTAGGTCGGGCTTGAGGGCCGTCACGTCAGTCTGCCAGCGCTGGCGCAACTCGCGCACGGTGTCGCCGCTGACGCCCCGGTTGAGAATGTCGGTGGTGCAGGCCGGGTCACCCACCAGCAGTTGCTCACGGATGCGCGAGACGTAGCCGTCGCCGTAGCCTTCCGGGTCTTCTCGCCGCCCGGTGTCGGTGATGCTGTCGCCTATAAAGACCCAGCGCTCGGTCCCCATCAGTTTGCTGCGGCCATTTGCCCCGCCACCTGCTTGAGTTGCCCGCTGGCCTCCTCGCTCACCACGCCGCCGTGATAGGTCACGATGGTCTGCACGTCCAGCCCGGCGAGCTTGTTCACCGACTCGCCTGCCGTCTTCATGTCGGCTGTTCCGGCGGGGAATGGCCCACTCAGTTGCCCGGCACTGGACGACAGGGCGTCTCCCGTAATCAGCGTCTGGTGGCGTTCGAGATACAGGCTGGCGTGCCCGAAGGTGTGTCCCGGCGTCGTGACAACCCGTACCCCCCCGGCCATCGGCAGCACCTCACCGTCTTTCAGGGCGCGGTCCACCTTGAGTGTGACCGGCTTCATGCCGGACATCTGCTTGATCATTTCCTTGCGCGCTTGCGGCACGTTGGGATCGGCCAGCAACTGATCGGCCTGCTGCGGCGTGGGCATTTTCTGCGGCCACTCGCGGCCCTCAAGAAAGGGAATCTCGCGCTCCGGTGCCCAGACCTGTGCGCCGCTGGCTTCCACCACGGCAGGCACGCTGCCGATGTGGTCGAGGTCGTGGTGCGTGATGATGACCCGTTTGATGTCGCTGAGCTTCAGCCCCTGCTCGGAGAGCAGAGCGCCGATGGCGTCGGCCATGCCGGGGAGGCCCGCGTCCACCAGCGTCAACCCCATAGCTTCGTCCACAATCACGACCGGATGAATCAGCGTCGGGCCGCCCATCAAGTTGGCGGAGAGTTCCAGCACCAGCAGATCGTCGTTTACTTTCACGCGGGCAGCATCGGCCAAACAGGGGCAGGGGAGAAGTAACAGAATTTACTTTCTGACATGTTCACCGCCGAAGTCGCTGGGCTTCTTGGTTTGGTGGGTCTTTATCAACCTGGGCTGCATTTCCATGACTCTCCACGAATGTTTGGAGGGTTTGTCCTGCTGCGGGGGGTTATAACTCTCCCGTTTTGGCACACCTGCCCTAAAAAGTCCGAGTTCTGGAATAGTGTTGATTGCGCTGGTGTCTCTATCTCTATCGCTGCTACATTTGCAGGCATATTCTCCTATCTTCAAGGCCTTCTTGACTATTTGCTGATGTCATGAACAGATTTGAGATGGGCAGATCGGATTTATGGCGACTGGTATCTTTTTAAACATTCTGAGGCGACGCACAGGAACAGCGAATCCTTGTCTCGACTATTCGGCGCCCTGGTGTGACAATGGAACATCGAACTGCAAGTGTTAGGGAAGGTGCCCGAAGCTGGGTTGCACAGAATGCTCTGCGCGCTGTACGCGGCATAGGTGACGCCGGCTCCCATTTTCCTGCCCGCCCCGAGAGGGCTAGCTGGAAGCGGAGGCGTGTTGCGGGGTGGGCAAACCCGCTAGACTTCCGGGCGTGAGCGCAGCGCAGCAGCAATACGCCTTGAGGGCGCGGCCCATCGGGGTCTTCGATTCGGGCATGGGTGGCCTGAGCGTGCTGGCCGAGTTGCGCCGGGCGCTGCCGGACGAGCACTTCGTGTACCTGGCCGACACCGCCCACGTGCCCTACGGTAGCCGCTCTGACGACGAGGTGCGCCACCTGACGGCGACTGGTCTGGTCTGGTTGCGGGACCACGGCTGCCGGGGAGCCGTCGTCGCCTGCAACACCGCCAGCGCCTTCAGCCTCGATTTTCTGCGGGCGCGTTTCGGCCCTGATTTTCCCATCGTGGGCCTGGTTCCGGCGCTCAAACCAGCGGTGGCGGCCACCCGCAGCGGCATAGTGGCTGTGCTCGCCACGCCAGTCACGCTGCGCGGCGAGAAGCTGGCCGAGGTGACCCGGCAGTTCGCGGTGCCCGCCGGGGCAAAAGTGCTACATCTGAGCCATCCCGAACTGGTGCCGCTGGTGGAAGCCGGTCAGGCCGACTCGGCGCGGATGCGGGCCGTGCTGCGCGAGGTACTGACGCCCGCCGCCGAGGCTGGGGCCGACCAGCTGGTCCTGGGCTGCACCCACTTTCCGTTTCTGGTGGACAGTATCCGGGCCGAGTTCGGCGACCAGTTCGCGCTGCTCGATTCCGGAGCGGCGGTGGCGCGGCGCACGGTGCAGGTGTTGGGAACGGCCCAGGAGCCGCCGGGTGCCGAGACGTCCGGCGCTGAGGCAGGAACGGCCTTCTTCGTCACGGGTGACCCCGCGCAGGCCGCGCCCGTGATGGCGGCGCTGACGGGCCAGCCGGTGCGGGTCGAGCGGGCCGAATGCTCGTTTGCCGAACCCGCCGTGCCGCAGGCCACCCAGGTGAGGCAAGCCAGGTGAGGCAGGGCCGGGCTGCCCTCGACCCCCGCGTCCTCAAGGTCAGCCGGGGCGTCAATGCCTACGCCGAGGGCAGCGCGCTGGTGGAACTCGGCCAGACCAGGGTGATCGCCACTGTCAGTCTCGACCCGAAGGTGCCGCACCACATGCGCGGCAAGAAGGAAGGCTGGCTGATGGCCGAGTACCTGATGCTGCCGCGCGCCACCCAGGACCGCCAGAACCGCGAACGCAACATGCAAAATGGGCGGCGGCACGAAATTCAGCGGTTGCTGGGGCGCTCGTTTCGCTCGGTCGTCGATTTGAAGCCGTTCAGAAACCAGACACTGGTCATCGACTGCGACGTGTTGCAGGCCGACGGCGGCACCCGCATCACCAGCTTGCTGGCGGGATACACTGCCCTGTTCGACCTCGCGGACCGGCTGGTCAAGCGCGGCACGCTCAGCGAGTGGCCGCTGACGCACGAACTCGGCGCGGTCAGCGTCGGCTACGTGGACGGTGAATTGCTGGTCGATCTCGATTACAGCGAAGATGCGCGGGCCAGTGCTGACCTGAACGTGGTCGCCACCGCAGCGGGCCTGATTCTGGAAGCCCAGGGAGGTGCGGAGGAGGCCCCGATTGCCCCCGACGCCTACATGGCCCTCCTCAAAGCTGGCATCGAGGCGGCGGGCGAGCTGTCGCGGCGGCTGCACGCGCAGCTGTGAGAGGTTTTTCTAAAGCCTGCTTGCCCAAATCGCCACCATAACGGCCCATTCCGCCTTTAAGGTGCGCCCATGACCGACAAGACTGCCAGCAATCAGCCCGGCGAGATCATCCAGTCCAGCTTGCCTAACGAGCATCCCGAGGTGGTGGCCGTGCCGGACAGCGACCCTCAGAACGAGACGCCTACTGACAAGGCCGCCAAGTTGCAGCAGCACGCCGCGTCGGAGACCGAATTGATTCCCAGCGACGAGGACGGCTGACCTAGACTTCAGCGCTCCAGATCGCCTCCACGCTCTCGCGCTGCCTGATGACCTGCCACTCCCCGTCCCACAGCACCTCGGCGGGGCGCGGGCGAGTGAGGTAATTGCTGCTCATGGCCGCGCCGTAGGCTCCAGCGTCCAGCAAGGCCAGCACATCGCCGCGCTGCGGCTCTGCCAGCGGCACGGCACGGGCCAGCACGTCGCCGCTCTCGCAGGCGGGACCGGCCAGGTCGTAGCTGTCCATTTCTCCTGACCCATCTTCGCCGCGCTGCCAGAGCGCTCTGACCGGGTGCTCCGCGCCGTAGAGCATCGGGCGCAGCAGTTCGGTCATGCCCGCGTCAAGTAGTACGAAGTCGCGGGTGGTCTCCTTGAGGCCCACCACCCGGCTGAGCAGGACGCCCGCGCCCGCCACCAGATACCTTCCCGGCTCGGCCCACAGCTGAGCGCCGAACACCTGCGCCGCCGATCTGGCCTGGGCCGCGATGCCATTCAGATCGGCGTCCAGTCCCCAGCCGCCGCCCACATCGAGCACTTCCAGCGCGCCCACGCTGGGGCGAAGTTCGCTCAGCCGACGGAAGGCCGCCGCGAAATCGCCCGCATCGCGGATGGCGCTGCCGATGTGGACGTGTAGACCGCGTACCGTATGTCCCGCTGCCTCGAGGGCTACCAGCACGGCGGGAACCCCGTCCAGCGGCACGCCGAACTTGCTGCTACCGGCACCGGTGGCGAGGTGGTCGTGGGTGCTGACTTCCAGGGCCGGGTTGACCCGCACCAGCGCCCGTGAGCGCGGCGGCAGCAGTCCGACTTCCTCGGCCCTATCCACGATGAAGGTCGCGCCGAGCCGCCCGCCCTCGGCGTATTCCTCGTCAGTCTTGGCCGGGCCGTTCACCAGAATCTCCTCACCGCCCGCGCCCACCTTCACCGCCCGCGCCAGTTCTCCGGCGCTGACGCACTCGAAACCCACGCCCGCCGCCCGCATCCGGGACAGCAGGGTCAAATTGGGATTGGCCTTCATGGCGTAAAAGAGGCGCGCGTCGTGAAAGGCGCTGCGAACCCGTGAGAGGGCGGCGTCCAGCTCGGCAGCGTCGTAGACATACAGCGGCGTGCCGAAGCGGGCGGCGGCACCAAGAAGTTGAGCGTCGGTGAGCATGTCCAGCAGTCTAGCCACTGTTTTTGCTCGCCGTTGCGTCTCACTGTCGCGGCGCTCACGCCAGGGTGACAGCGGGCCTGTTACACTCACTCGTTATGATGGCCACGGCAGACCAGACAACCCAAAAACGAGCGGGCCATGGCATTAAGCCGGGCGGGCGGGTGCTGTGCGCCATGTCCGGCGGCGTCGACAGCAGTGTGAGTGCCGCGCTCCTCAAGGCGCAGGGCTTCTCGGTGGTCGGCGCGATGATGCGCTTCTGGCCCGACGACAAGCGCACCGACACCTTCGACAGCTGCTGCTCGCCCGACGCCGCCTACGAGGCCCGTCGGGTGGCCGAGCAGGTCGGCGTGCCGTTTTACCTGCTCGATTACCGCGAGGCCTTTCAGCGCCACATCGTCGGCCCTTTTCTGGCCGAGTACGCCGCCGGGCGCACGCCCAACCCCTGCGTCAACTGCAACACCAAGGTCAAATTCGACGAGCTGGTGAAAAAGGCCAGGATGCTCGGCTGTGATTACGTCGCCACCGGGCACTATGTCAAGCGGGTTGACGAGCCGGACGGGGGCGTGGCCTTTCACCGGGGCGACGACCCACGCAAGGACCAGACCTATTTCCTGTGGGGCACCCCCAAAGACGCCCTGCCGTACATCCTCTTTCCAGTCGGAGAGCTGGAAAAGCCCCGTGTGCGCGAGATCGCCGAGGAATACGGCCTGCTGACCGCCCAGAAAGCCGAGAGCCAGAACATCTGCTTCGTGCCTGGCACCGTTCAGGAATTCGTGGCCGAGTATGTGCCGCAGCAGTCCGGCCCGATGCGTGACATTCGCAGCGGCGAGGTGCTGGGCGCGCACCTGGGCACACAGTTCTACACCCTCGGCCAGAAAAAGGGTCTGGGCCTGTTTCAGTCGCATCTGGTGCGGCATGTGGTTCACCTGGACGTGGCGAGCAACACCGTCTGGGTGGGCGAATACGAGGACTGTCTGTGGACCGGGTTGAAGGCCGAGGGAGCCAACTACCTGATCGACCTGGCCGACTTGCCCCGCGAATTGGAAGTGCAGGTGCGTTACCGTACTGCCCCGGTGAAGGCGCGAATCGTCCACGCCGACGAGCAGGGTTTCGAGCTGGAATTCGAGGACGCCCAGTTCGCTGTGGCTCCCGGCCAGAGCGCCGTGCTGTACGCCGGGCCGAAGCTGCTGGGCGGCGGATTGATCGCGGATCATGTGCGGGTGTTGCCCGCCTGATTGCCGCAAAAACCGACCAGAAATCCTCAATGATTCTGTCGGCCTGCTCGGCTTTTCAGCTTTCTGACGTCTCGCGACGTTCAATTCTTATTTGACGTTGCACCAGCCAAGGACGACGCTGTCGGGGCTGTCGACCCACACGGCGGCGTACTTCTCCTTGCTGCTAACCATCGAGAATTCCTCGTAGGTGCTGTCCTTGGAGATGTTGCCGGTGTCGATGTCATTCACCTTGAACTTGGCCGCGACGATTTTCTCGCCCAGGGCGGTGGCGAGCGTGTCGGGGTCGCTGTCGAGCCACACCAGAAATTCCGAATACTCGCACTCGCCTTTCATACCGCTGGCGATGTCATCCAGGTAGCCCGCCATCGGCGTGATGGCCTTCTGATCCGTGACCTCGATCGCGCCTTTGGGTAGTGCCAGGCCAGTCAGGTTGGATTCAGTGACGTAGGCAGTTGCCAGCGCTGAGGACAGAAGACACATAGCAGCCGCAGAACCGACCAGCTTGAGAATTGGTTTCATCTGATCATCATTGTCATCTAATTTTTCGTGCTTTACAAGATCAAGCAGTGGGGGAGTGGGGGTGGGTTGTCAAGATAGGCGCGGCTCCGTCCCAGCATTGCTCTCTTCTCGAGACGGTGACCCGTCCAGAGGAGAGAAGCCGTCAATCTTCCCGGCTGAAGACGCCCTTGCCCAACTCTTCCTTCGGGATATTAGACCTCCTGCGAAAGTGATTAGGTAAGCTGGACGGGTGCCCCATGAACGTCTGGAACGTGGCCTGAAGATGAACCGCACTCTATTTAAGCGCCGAACTG
>NZ_WXZL01000258.1 GCF_009982895.1 Deinococcus alpinitundrae
GGTTCAGTTTCGTACATGTTCGACCGGAAGGGCTACATCGTTATTAAACGCGAAGGTTTGGATAAAGACGAAGACCAAATGATGGAAGATGCTATCGAAGCAGGTGCGGATGACGTACAAACTTCTGATGAAGTGTTCGAAATCTACACGGATCCTAAAGAATTTGCTGCCATTCGTGATGCACTTGAAGCTAAGGGTTATGATTTGGCAAATGCTGAATTAACCATGATTCCGGAAACGGAAACTCAAGTTCCTGCTGATAAAGTAAAG
>NZ_WXZL01000259.1 GCF_009982895.1 Deinococcus alpinitundrae
TTAAAACACACTATTACTAATTATCAAAGCTTAGGATAAATATGATGTCCTAAGCTTTTTCTTGTACAACTTTTTCGAATAAACAACAGTTAAATATATTCACCTTTCTACCCAACTTTTTATCCCCTCATTTAAATTTTACCGTTTCATATAAAATCCTTTAATTCTTTCTTACCATTAATTTATAATCTCTACATTTATTTTAATAAATAGAACTGCACATTTATTCGAAATACTTCGATTTCTAGTGAGATAAACTGCTTTATTTAT
>NZ_WXZL01000260.1 GCF_009982895.1 Deinococcus alpinitundrae
TAAATTAGGTGCCAATAATCTAGTGTGTACAATGAATAGTACTATCGAAGAAGGCGAAGTACCTAAATTATATTTGACGAGCCATATGGATACTGTTGTACCCGCAATTAATGTAAAGGCAATTGTAAAAGACGACGGCTACATATACTCTGATGGTACGACTATTCTAGGTGCAGATGATAAAGCAGGATTAGCAGCGATGCTTGAAGTTTTGCAAGTGATTAAGGAACAACAAATCCCACATGGACAAATTCAATTTGTGATTACTGT
>NZ_WXZL01000261.1 GCF_009982895.1 Deinococcus alpinitundrae
CGGAAGTGGCGGCCGGGGCGGCGGTGGTGATGCTGACGCCGATGTTTGGCCAGGATGAGGACGGCCGGGTGCGGCTGACCGGCGTGCAGCGCACTTATCTGACCGAGGGCGGAGCAAAAATCGGCCGCCGGATGCTGGGGGCCTCGGGCGCCTGGCTGTTGCATCCGCCGGCTGGCGCGGCGGTGCCGATTGGTGGTTATGAGCAGGCGCGCGTTGCCGGTGAGGGGTTCGAGACCGTCGCCAGTGTGGTGCAGGCAACGCGGCAGGCTG
>NZ_WXZL01000262.1 GCF_009982895.1 Deinococcus alpinitundrae
GATCTCTACCGCCGCATCCGCAACACGCTGCGCTGGGTCCTCGGCGGGCTGGACGGCTTCACCGAGGCCGAGGCGATGCCGGCCGCCGACATGCCCGACCTCGAGCGCTACGTGCTGCATCGCCTCTCCCGGCTCGACGCGATGCTGCGCCGCGCGGTCGAGACGCATGACTGGACCGGCGTCTATCCGGCGATCCACCAGTTCTGCAACAACGACCTCTCCGCCTTCTATTTCGACATCCGCAAGGACGCGCTCTATTGCGACGTCCGG
>NZ_WXZL01000263.1 GCF_009982895.1 Deinococcus alpinitundrae
AGTTGAAAAAAGATATGTGGTTAGATATCTCACACTTAACGTTATTGTGGGATATACTTTGCCATTGATTTTGGCATCTATTTATGTTTTTGGGGTAGCTGGTTTTGGATTTGACGTTTTTAATTATTGGCTAGGTATAGTGATGATGCTATTTATTTCTTGGTTAGGCTTATTTTTATTTTATAAAAATGAATTTGATAGTGAAAATCCAAATAAAGCAGTTAATGTTATAGCAATTATTATAAAGTTATCTGCTTTTGGAGGACTTTT
>NZ_WXZL01000264.1 GCF_009982895.1 Deinococcus alpinitundrae
GTGCTACCAGATGCAGATTTAAAAGTATATATGATTGCATCAGTTGAAGAGCGAGCAGAAAGAAGATATAAAGATAATCAATTAAGAGGTATCGAATCAAATTTTGAAGATTTAAGACGTGATATTGAAGCTCGTGATCAATATGACATGAACCGTGAAATATCACCATTAAGAAAAGCAGATGATGCAGTGACATTAGATACGACAGGCAAGTCGATTGAAGAAGTTACTGACGAAATTTTAGCGATGGTGAGTAAAATTAAATAATC
>NZ_WXZL01000265.1 GCF_009982895.1 Deinococcus alpinitundrae
GATACCTAGCGATACGTGACAACCATGCGTTCCTAATAGGATAAAGAAACTAGACCAGTAAGAACCAATTGTTGGGTTAACGCCTTCTGATGCATAGTGTGCGAATTCATAAATTTCGAATCCAACAAAGACTAAACCTAAAAGTAACGTAATGATCATCCAAAACATCATTAACTTTTGTTTTTCTTGGCGCATGTAGTAAATAGCAATACCACATGTGTAAGAACTGAATAATAATGCAAACGTCATTATTAAAACAAGAGGCACTT
>NZ_WXZL01000266.1 GCF_009982895.1 Deinococcus alpinitundrae
GCCGCGGCAGCTGAATCTTGGCCTGCCGGATCTGGCCTCACGGCTGGACTGGGGGCAGATCTATAAGCTGCAGCCGCTGTCGGATGAAGACAAACTGCAGGCGCTGCAGCTGCGCGCCAGACTGCGCGGCTTCGAGATGCCTGAAGATGTGTGCCGCTTCCTGCTGAAGCGGCTGGATCGCGAGATGCGTTCGCTGTTTATGACCCTCGATCAGCTGGATCATGCCTCGATTACCGCTCAGCGCAAGCTGACGATCCCCTTCGTGAAAG
>NZ_WXZL01000267.1 GCF_009982895.1 Deinococcus alpinitundrae
TTACAGATACCCCTAAAAAAACAGCCATTAAAAATACGACAGATGAATGTCCAATTGAAAAATAGAAACCCACACCAGATGGATCTTTGCGTTGCTGTAATAATTTGCGAACCGTATTATCTATTGCAGCAATGTGATCTGCATCAAATGCATGACGCAAACCTAATGTATATGCAAGAATCCCCATACCAAATAAGATATGATGGTCTTTTCCAGCAATCCATAAAAAACTAAACCCAATAACGTGTAACAAAATGACAATAGCTATG
>NZ_WXZL01000026.1:0-35272 GCF_009982895.1 Deinococcus alpinitundrae
CACGCCTGAAGGTCGGGTGGCAGCGCGTCCGATATGTGCGCCTCCCTGATCGCCTCCTGCACAGCTACCTCCCATCGTGAACTTCAGCCGAGATCAATAATCTGCTCGGACTGGCGACGGATGATCTCGAAAAGATCTTTCTCTGTCACCCTCGAGCCCATAGCTCCCATCGGAACGGGAAGAGTGTCCGGCTTCCAGCCGGACACCCAGGGAACCGCTAATCACAGACGGTTGCTTTTACAAGAGTACCAGATCGTCCCGGTGCACCACTTCCGGGCCGTCGCTGAAGCCCAGGGCCGCCTCGATGGCGCCGCTTCGCAGGCCCGCCACGCGCCGCAACTCACCGGAGCGGTAGCGGGTCAGGCCGCGCGCGATCTCCTCGCCGCCGGGCGCGAGCAGGCGCACGGTGTGGCCGCGCTCGAATTCGCCGACCACCGCGCGCACGCCGACGGCCAGCAAGCTGCTGCCGCGCTCGCGCAGCGCTCTGGCTGCGCCCTCGTCGAGTTCGATTTGACCGCTGGCGATCTCGGCCAGAATCCAGCGTTTGCGGGCTTCGAGCCGTGAGCCGTGCTGCGCAAAGCGGGTGCCGATGGCCTCACCCGCCACCGCCCGCAGCAGCGCGTTCTCGGCGTCGCCGGGAGCCACGATGACGGGTGTTCCGGCTCGGGTGGCGATCTCGGCAGCCTGAATCTTGGTGTGCATCCCGCCGGTGCCCCGGTGCGATCCGGCCCCGCCTGCCTTCTCCCAGATGCCCGCGTCGATGCGCTCGACCAGCGGAATCAGCACAGCTTCCGGATGGGTACGCGGGTCGGCGGTATACAGGCCCGGCGCGTCGGTCAGAATCACCAGCAAATCGGCCTCGACCAGATTGGCGACGAAGGCCGACAGGGTGTCGTTGTCACCCACCTTGAGCTGCGAGGTTGCCACCGCGTCGTTCTCGTTGATGATCGGCAGAATGTGGCGCGTCAGGCAGCCGTCCAAGGTGGTGCGGGCGTTGAGGTAGCGGGTGCGGTCGCGGAAATCGCCCGCCGTGAGCAGTACCTGGGCCACCTTCACGCCGTAGATCTCGGCCAGTGAACCGTAGGTCTGCATCAAGACGCCCTGCCCGACGGCGGCCAGCAGTTGTTTCTCGGCCACGGTGCGGGTGCGCGGCGGAAACCCCAGCGCTTCCCAGCCCGCCAGCACCGCCGCCGAGGTGACCAGAACGACCTGATGGCCCGCCCTCTGTAAGGCAGCCATCTGCCGCATCAGGTCCACCATGCGTGGGCGGTGCAGGCGGTCCGAGCCGCCGGTGAGCACCGAGGTGCCGAGCTTGAGAACGACGCGCATGGGCAAGAGTCTAAACGTCGGGGCCAGGCAAAGGACCAGGGAATGCTAGAGGCCCAGGCGATGCCAAGGAAAACTACAAAGTCTAACTTCGTAAAGACTAGACTCTAGTCATGACAGATCAAGCCGCTCCCCCCGTCTCCCTGCCCACGCTGGCCGCCGAACTGCGGGTGGTGGTCGGACGGCTGCGGCGGCGGCTGCGCCAGGAATCTCACCTCGGCGACTTCACGCCGTCTCAGGTGGCGGTGCTGACCCACCTGGAGCGCGGCTCAGCGCTGACCGTGACTGCCCTGGCCCGCGCCGAGGGCGTGCGCCCGCAGTCGATGGGGGCCACCGTCGCCAGTCTGGAAGCCCTCGGCTGCCTAAGCGGCCGCGCCGATCCTACCGATGGGCGGCAGACCCTCTGGACCCTCAGCGAGGCGTTCCAGACCCGGCTCGGCCTCAGCCGGGCACGGCGAGAAGACTGGCTGGCACGGGCGCTTCAGACCCAGTTCACGCCCCAGGAACAAGCTGACCTCGCCCGCGCCGCCGGACTGCTGGGCCGCCTCGCCGATCTGGGCCCCACCCCGGCAGCATGAGCAGCACCTTCCGCTCGCTGCGGGTCTACAATTACCGCGTCTGGGCGGGTGGGGCCATCGTCTCCAACATCGGCACCTGGATGCAGCGCACGGCCCAGGACTGGCTGGTCCTGACCCAGCTCACCGATCACAACGCCACTGCGCTCGGCATCGTCACCGCCCTGCAATTCGGCCCGCAACTGCTCTTGCTGCCGCTCACTGGGCTGGCCGCCGACAGTTTGGACCGCCGCAAACTGCTGATCGCCACACAGGTGGGCCAGGGCATTCTGGCGCTGGGACTGGGCGTGCTGACGGTGCTGGGCCATGTGCAGTTGTGGCAGGTCTACGGCTTCGCGGCGCTGCTGGGCATTGTCACGGCCTTTGACGCCCCGGTGCGCCAGACGTTCGTGTCGAATCTGGTCAGCGAGGCCGACTTGCCCAACGCGGTGGGCCTCAACTCCACGTCCTTCAACGCCGCCCGGATGGTGGGGCCAGCCGTGGCGGGGGTGCTGATCGGCGCGGTGGGGACCGGCTGGGTGTTTCTGATCAATGCCGTCTCGTTCGTGGCCGTGATCGTCTCGCTGAACTTGCTGCGTGTCGGTGAGCTGCGCCGTGAAGACCAGTCGAGCCGCAAGCACGGCAGTCTGCTGGAAGGATTTACCTATGTTCGGCAGCGTCCTGACCTGAAAGCCATCTTGCTGATGCTGTTTTTTGTCGGCACCTTCGCCATCAACTTTCCGATTTTTATCTCCACCATGTCGGTCAGCGTGTTTCACGCCGGGGCGGGCGAGTACGGCCTGCTCAACTCGGTGATGGCGGTGGGCGCGGTGGCGGGCGCGCTGCTGGCGGCCCGGCGTGACACGGTGCCGTTCGGGGTGCTGATCGGCGGCGCGGCGGTGCTGGGCGTTGGCCTGGCGCTGGCCGCCGTGATGCCGGGCCTCTGGCTGTTCGGGCTGACGCTGGTCGTCGTGGGCATCTCGGCGCAGACGTTCATGAACTCGTCCAACACCATCATGCAGCTCAGCACCGAACCCGCCATGCGTGGGCGGGTCATGGCGCTGCGGCTGGCGGTGGCGCTGGGGGCCATGCCGATCGGCGCGCCGCTGCTGGGCTGGGTGGCCGACACCTTCGGGCCGCGCTGGTCGCTGGCTGTGGGGGCCGTGTCGGGGCTGGCCGCTTTGACCGTCGGCCTGCTCTACCTCGGCAAGTACCGGCAACTGCAGGTCTGGGTTGACGGTGGGCGGCTGCACTGGCGGATGGGTGAGGTGGGCGGCTGATCTGGAGGTCCGGAATTTCCTGCTTGCCGCTTACACTGACCCGGTGACCCTGCTCGCCGCCCTCGCCGTGTTCGCCCTCACTCTGTTTCTGGTGATCGTCCGCCCGTTCAAGCTCAACATCGCGCTGGGGGCCGGACTGGGCGCGGCGGCGGCGCTGCTGCTGGGGCTGGTGCGTGGGCATGACGTGTGGGTGGTGTGGCAGGCCACCTGGAACGCCACATTTACCTTGATCGCCCTGATTATTCTCAGTCTGCTGCTGAGTGAGGCGGGCCTCTTCCGTTTTGTGGCGCTGCATCTGGCGCGGTGGGCAGGGGGCCGGACGGGTCGGCTGTTCGTGTTGCTGATCCTGTTTGGGGCGGTGCTGGCGGCGCTGCTGGCCAATGACGGCGCGGTGCTGATTCTGACGCCAATTGCGCTGGAACTGTGCGAGCTGCTCAATCTGGAGCGTCCCGCCGGGCTGGTCCTGCTGTTTGCCACCGGCTTTATCGTGGACGCGGCGAGCCTGCCGCTGATCACCTCCAACCTCACCAACATCATCAGCGCCGATCAATTCGACCTGAAGTTCGCCGACTACGCCGCCGTGATGGGGCCGGTCGATCTGGCGGCAGTCCTGGTAGGCCTGGCGGCGTTGTGGTGGCGCTTTCGCAGGGCGCTGCCCGCCCGCTATGCGGTGGAGGACTTGCCTGCTCCCGAGTCGGCCCTCAACGACGTGCTGGTGTGCGGGGTGGGCGCGGGGCTGCTGGCTGCGCTGCTGCTCAGCTTTTTCCTCGCGCCACGCTGGGGGATTCCTGAAAGTCTGCCCGCCCTGATTGCGGCGGCGGCGCTGCTCCTCACCGCCTGGTTGCGGCGGCGTCCGGCGGGAGCGGTACTGCGGGAAGCCCCCTGGTTGGTGGTGATTTTTTCGCTGGGAATGTATCTGGTGGTCTACGGCCTGAAGAATGCCGGAGTGACCAGCGCGGCGGGCAGCATGTTCGCGGCGCTCTGGGGCCAAGGCGCTTGGGCGCTGGCTTACGGCCTCGGCGGGTTGATGGCGCTGGCGTCGGCCCTGGCCAACAACCTTCCGGCCCTGCTGATCGGAGCGCTGGGCATCGAGCAGGCCCGGCTCCCACCGTCTGCCGAGGCGCTGGCGGTCTACGCCAACATCGTGGCCGTCAATGTCGGCTCCAAGCTGACGCCGCTGGGCAGCCTGGCGACGCTGCTGTGGCTGAGCCTGCTCTCGGCGCGCAAATGGCAGGTGACCTGGAGCGAGTATGTGCGCCTGGCCTGGGCCGTGACCCTACCGACCTTGCTGCTGGCGCTGTGCGTGTTGGTGCTGCTGCGGCCCTGACGGATCCGTGGGCCAGTTTCCAGCAAAGTGATGCCCCAGTTATTTTTCCTCTTGCAGCCAGCGGGCCGCGTCGAGCGCGTGATAGGTCATGATCGCGTCGGCCCCGGCGCGGCGAAAGGCGACCAGGGTTTCGAGCACCGTGCGCTTCTCGTCGAGCATCCCGGCGAGTGCCGCCGCCTTGAGCATCGCGTACTCGCCGCTGACGTTGTAGGCCACCATCGGCAACTCGAACGCGTCCTTGACCACCCGTATCACGTCGAGGTAGGCCAGGGCGGGCTTGACCATCAGGTAATCGGCTCCTTCGGCCACGTCGAGCCGCGCCTCACGTAGCGCTTCGCGGTAGCCGCCCGCCGGGTCCATCTGGTAGCTGGCGCGGTCGCCCACGCTGGGCGTGCTGCCCGCCGCCTCGCGGAAGGGGCCGTAGTACCCGCTGGCGTACTTGACGGCGTAGGCCATCACCGGCACATGCCCAAACCCGGCGTCGTCGAGCGCGGCGCGAATTGCCCCCACCTGCCCGTCCATCATGGCGCTGGGCGCGACGATATCGGCTCCGGCGCGGGCCTGCGACACGGCGGTCTGGGCCAGCAGCGGCAGCGCGGCGTCGTTGTCCACCGTCCAGCCGCCCGTGCCGTCGGCAATCAGCGGCCCGCAGTGCCCGTGATTGGTGTACTCGCACAAGCAGGTATCGGCGATCACCGTGAATGTGGGAAACCTGGCTTTAATTTCTGTAATGGCTTTTTGCACAATGCCGTCCCCGGCGTAGGCCTGTGAGCCGTCCGGATCCTTGTGGTCGGGGATGCCGAACAGAATGACGCTGCCGATGCCAAGCGCCTGCGCTTCCTGCACCTTGGCCAGCACGCCCGGCAGGTCGTGGCGCAGCACGCCCGGCATGGTGCCGATGACCTGATCGCCCACGCCCTCGTGGACGAACAACGGCAAGATGAGCTGTTCGGCGGACAACCGGATTTCGCGGGTCAGGGCGCGCAGGGCGGGGGTGCGGCGCAGGCGGCGGGGACGTTGCATGGCGTCAAGGCTAGCGCGGTGCTCGGCCCGGGGCGTGACGCGGCCCACCTTGCCACCGAAATTTGTCTTGTCCCACATTCTGATCGAGGAAGGTGATGAAGTGACAGGTCTGTGAAGCTTTCGTCTTTATACTCTGACAGATGACCAGTTCACCCATCCGGCCACCCAGCGCCCGGCCCATCACGCTCTCCGACTGCGCCCTGCTCTCGGCGCGCGGCGGCGTGCGCCTGGAGCGTGGGCGCTGGCGAGGCCAGGACGTGTTCGTCAAAGTGCTGGTCAGCGGCGACGCCGAATTCCGGTTGCGCTTTCACCACGAGGGCCGGGTGGTGCGCCGCTTGTCGCATCCGTCCCTCGTGCCGCTGCTGACCCATACCCAGGAGCAACTGGTCTTTCCCTTCGTGCAGGGGTGCAGCCTGCGTGAACTGCTCGACACCCGCCGCCTGAGTGCTGCCGAGGCGGTCAGCGTGACACTGGGTGTGCTGGCAGCCGCCTGCGCCTTTCACGGCCAGGGCGTGACCCACCACGACCTCAAGCCGGAAAACGTGATGCTGCTCGGCGGCCAAGCCCGCGCCGAGAGCGTACGCGTGACTGATTTCGGCATGGCCTATGACCGCAGCCTGCCGGACGATCTGCACGCCGGAACCCGCATGGGCACGCCGCAGTTCATGGCCCCGGAGCAGTTCAGGGGCGTGCGCGGCGATACCCGCAGCGACCTCTACGCGGTGGGCAGTTTGCTGTTCGATTGTCTGGCCGGAGAGCCGCCGCACCCGGACGCGCTCGGCTGGCTGGTGGGGTTGCCCAGCGCCCGCCTGCCGCTGCCCGGCCCGGCGGCGCTGCACCCGCTGCTGGACAGCGCCTTGCAGCGCGACCCGGCGGCCCGTCCCCAGAGCGCCGGGCAGATGGCCAGCCAGTTGCGTGCCGCCTGGCAGTGTGCCCGCGCGAGTGAGCGAGCGGTCCGCAATACCCAAGCATGATTCTGGCGTTTTCCGGTAACCGGTTTCTGGTCGAGGAGGCTGCCCGTGAAGTGTTGGCCGGGCGCGGTCTGCACCTGCGCGACCTGCCACGTGTCGGCGGCGACGACGTGACGCCGCAGACGCTCGCCACGCTGCTGGCCCCCAGTCTCTTCGGCGAGTCTGCGGTGCTGGTCGATCTGGAAGGGGTGCGGCCCGACAAGGCGCTGCTCTCGGCCCTGGCCACGCCCGGCGCGCTGGTGGTGGTGCTCGATCCGCTGGGCGCGGCGACCCGGGTCAAGCACTACGAGCAGCACGGAGAACACCGGGCGGTGCCTGCACCCGCCAAACCCGGCGAGGTGGCGGCCTGGGCCTCGGCGCGCGCCAAACAGATGAAGCTCAAGTTGGAGCGCGAGGCTGCCACGTATCTGGCCGAGGTGTTCGGGGCCGACCTGGCGGGCCTCAGCGCCGAACTCAACAAACTGGTGTTCGTGGACGAACCGCTGGGGCGAGAGACGCTGCGGCGGGTGGTGGGCCGCGAGCCGCCGGGCGATTCGTTCGCCATGCTCGGCGCGGCCACAGCGGGCCGCACCGCCGAGGCGCTCAAGCAGCTCCGGCAGCTTCTCGCCAGTGGGGAAGATCCCTTCAAGCTGATGGGTGCGGTGATCTGGCAATACAGCCTGGTGGCCCGCAGCGTGGCCCTGCTGCAAGGCGGGCGCGTCTCCGAGACCGAGGCGGCCCAGCGCCTGGGCGTCAAGCCCTACCCGGCCAAGAAAGCCCTGGAAGTGGCCCGCCAGCTCAGCGAGCGCCAGATCCGGGCACACCTGAATCACATCCTGAGCGCCGATCTGGCGATGAAGCGTGGCCTGGACGTTCCCGCCGCCCTGGAGCGATTGCTGGTGCAGCTCAGCTTCTAGGGTTAATGGCGTGCTTTCCTCTCCGATCTGAACTCTTCTGAAGGCGGGCCGCATCAAACCCGCGCTGCCCCAGCGCTAGCGTGGCCGTATGGCATACCAGGGCAAGCTCAGCGGCGGACAGACCATCGTGCTGAAAAACGACGGCGATCAGACGACCATTCGCCTCAACGTCGAAGGTCAGCACCAGAGCAGCAGCTTCAGCACCGGGAAGTGGAAAGCTCAGCCAACCGTCTTTCAAGTGGACGGCGGTGCAGTGATAGAGATCAAAACCGAGGACGACTCAGTGTTTTACCAGGTCAAGGGGAGCCAGCTTCAATCCTTATCTCAGAAACCTGATCTGAACACCGCCCAAACCATCGCCCTCGAAGAAGTGGACGACAGCACCGGCCAGAGCGAGATGAAACCGATGAAGCCGATGAAACCCATGAAGCCCATGTAGGCATGGCAAACAGAGGCCGCGCCCCAGATGGAAAGTGGCGCGGCCTCTGTTTGGAAGAATTACTGGGTGCTTCTGGGGTCGAGGACGTCTCTCAGGCCGTCACCGAACAGATTGAAGCCCAGCACCGTCATCAGGATCGCCAAACCCGGAAAGATCATGGTCCAGGGAGCCTGGGTGTAGTACTCGCGGCTGTCGGCCAGCATGGTGCCCCATTCCGGCGTCGGCGGCTGCGCGCCCAGCCCGATGAAGCCCAGCGCGGCGGCTTCAATGGTGGCGGTGGCGATGCTGAGCGCTCCCTGCACGATCAGCGGCGTAAGGCTGTTGGGCAGCACATGCTTGAAGATGGTGCGGCCCTGCCCGGCTCCCAGTGCGCTGGCGGCCTGCACGAACTCTCGCTCGCGCACGCTCAGCACCACACTGCGCGCCAGGCGCAGGTAAATCGGAATCTGCACCACGCTCACGGCGATCATGGCGGTAGTCAGGCCGGGGCGATTGGAGATGCTGACGATGCCGATGGCCAGTAGAATGCTGGGAAACGCCAGCATCACGTCGCTGACGTAGCCGAGTGCCGTGTCGATCCAGCCGCCGTAGAACCCGGCCAGAATGCCCAGCAGACTGCCGGACACCAGCGCAAGCACCGTGGCGAAGATGCCGATCTGAAGGCTGACCCTGGCTCCGTGCAAAACGCGGGTGGCGATGTCGCGGCCCAGGTTATCGGTGCCGAAGGGGTGCTTGAAGTACAGCACCTTGCTGCTCACGGCGTCGGTGTACTTCTCCTTGGCCCCGGCGTCCCAGAAGGCCGAGACGCTCGGCGGCGCGAGGCGGTAGCGGTAATCGATGTCGGTGGACGGGTCGTACGGTTGGAGCAGCGGAGCCAGCAGGGCCAGCGCCACGAACACCAGCACGATGATGGCCCCGACCTTGCCGGGCGTGCTTTTTCTGAATCTGCGCCACAGGATGTTTTCCGGCTTCTTGCGGGCGGGGGCAGCCGTCACGGTGGTCATTGTGGCTCTCCTGGGGGGGTCATGCGTACTGAATCCGGGGATCGAGGAAGGCGTAGCTGAGATCGACCAGCAAATTGACTAGGCTGACGACCAGCGCCGCGAAGATGACGCCGCCCTGAATGACCGGATAATCGCGCAGCGAGATGGCGTCGTAGAGCCATGACCCCAGCCCCGGCCACGAGAAGATGGTTTCGGTCAGCACGGCGCCGCCCAGCAGCGCGCCCATTTGCAGGCCCACCACCGTCACTACCGGCAGCAGCGCGTTTCTGAGGGCGTGCTTGAGGGTCACGCTGCGGGGCGACAGGCCCTTGGCGCGGGCGGTGCGCACGTAATCTTGCCCCAATACTTCCAGCAAACTGTTGCGGGTGATCCGCGCGGTGATCGCCATCGGAATGGTGCCGAGCGCGATGGACGGCAAGATCAGGTGGCGCAGTGCGTCCCAGGCGGCGGCAAACTGACCGCGCAGCAGCCCGTCGAGGACGTCCAGACCGGTGATCGGCACAATGGTGTAGCCGATACCCAGCCGTGAACTCGGCGGCAGCCAGCCCAACACCACCGCGAAAAACCATGACAGCAGCAGCCCCAGCCAGAACACCGGCATGCTGACCCCCACCAAGCTGACGGTGGTCGCCAGGTTGTCCCAGACGGTATTGCGCCGCAGAGCCGCGATGATGCCCGCCGGGAGGCCGATCAGGAGCGCGAAGATAATAGCCCCGAGTGCCAGTTCCACGGTGGCGGGAAAGCGGTTCTTGAGCTCGCTGGCCACCGGAATCTGGCTCTTGATGCCGTTGCCGAGGTCACCCTGGAGCAGCGCGCCGACGTATTTGGGGTACTGGGCGTTGAACAGGTGGGCCGGGTCTTTGAAATTGATGAACCACGGCTGGTTGAGGCCGAGTTGCTCGCGCAGCCGGGCCGAGGCCTCGGGGGTGGCGCGCTCGCCGAGCATCGCCACCGCCGGGTCGCCGGGAATCGAGCGCACGAAGGCGAACACCACCACACTGATGCCGACCATCACCAGCAGCGTGCGAAGGAGTCTACGGAAGATGTAAGCGGCCAAATCGAGTCCTCCTCTTTTGTAGGGTGCCGATGACGCTGTGCGGGTCATGCACAGAAAACAGGGCGGAGGCACCTTGCGCGCTTCCGCCCTGCCAGTTCAAAGCTTACTTCTTGCCGATGACAGAGACTTTGTTGAAGGCTTCGCTGCCCAGCGGACTGGGCACCCAGCCCTGCACATAAGTGCGCCGGGCCGCCAGCGGCTGGCTGTGCACGATCGGCAGGCGGTAGTTGGCCTTGTAGGTGATGTCCTGAATCTGCGAGTAGATCTTGGCCTTGGCCGCCTGACCCACGGCAGCGCGGCCCTGGTCGAGCAGGGTGTTAAGTTCCGGCGACTTGAAGTTGATGTCGTCGGCGGCGTTGGGGCCGTAGTAGGCGGCGTAGAAGTTGTCGGGATCGCCGTAGTCGCCGGTCCAGCCGATCATGTACATGTCGAAGCCGGGTTCCTTGTTGCGGTCCTCGAGGTACTTAGCCCAGTCTTCGGTCTTGAGGTTGACCTTGATCCCGATGGCCGAGAGATCAGCGGCCATCGCCTCGGCAATCGGCTTGGGGTTGGGGAAGTACGGACGGCTCACCGGCATGTACCACAGATCCAGGCTGATGCCGTTGGCGTACCCGGCGTCGGTCAGCATCTTCTTGGCGGCGGCGGGGTCATACTTGTAGTCGGCGGGCACGGTCTTGGAGTTGGCCCAACTCAGCACCGGCGGCAAGAAGCTGGTGCTCGACACGCCCAGGCCGTTCCAGAAGGCGTCCACGATGGCCTTCTTGTTGATGGCCATGCTGATCGCCTGACGCACCTTGTCGTTCTTGAGGTACTGGTTGTTGTTGTTGAGGCTCAGGAAGCCCACGTTGAAGCTGGGCTTGCGCACGGCGGCCAGCGTCTTGTCGCCGGTCACGTCCTTGAGGCTGTCGGGCGAGAGGTCCGCCGTGAAGTCGATGGTTCCGGCCTTGAGTTCGTTGAGGCGCTGCGAGGCGTCCTTAATCGAGCGGATGACCAGGGTATCGACCTTGGGCTTGGTGCCCCAGTAGGCGGTGTTGGCTTTCAGGGTCACGCGGTCGCCGGTCTTCCACGACACGAAGCTGAAGGGTCCAGTGCCCACCGGGGTGCTGTTGGGCGTGCCGTACTTGGCCCCATCCTTCCTGATGGCCGTGGGCGAGGCGATCCCGAAGTACCCGGCTCCCACCACGTCCGGCAGCACCGAGCTGGGCATGTTCAGATCGAAGCGCACAGTGGAGTCGTTCACCTTGACGATGTCCTTGATGACGGCTCCCTTCTCGCCCTTGAAGCCGCCGAGGAGTTGCCCCACGATCTCGTAGGTGCGGCCCTGGTCGCGGTAGCCGTACTGGTTCTTGGGATCGAAGAAGCGCTGCCAGTTGAACACCACCGCGTCGGCGTTGAAGGGAGTCCCGTCTTGAAACTTGACGCCCTTACGCAGGTTGAAGGTCCATGAGGTGGCGTCGGCGTTGGCCTTCCAGGAGGTCGCCAGGCCGGGAATGGTGGTGGTGGTGCCGTCCTTGAAGTGCACCAGCGTGTCGTAGATCTGGTGCTGCACCAGAATGGAGATGCCGTCGGTGATGTTGCCGGACTCCAGGCTGACCGGTTCGCCGTTGTTGCCGAACACCAGCGTGGCGGCCTGCGCCGAGAGGCCCGCCGAGGCGGCCAGCAGTGCGGTGAGAAGCAGGGGCTTGAATACAGCGTTGGTCTTGTTTCGGTTCATGAATCCTCCAGAAAAAAAAGTAGTGGGTATCCGCCCAGTATAACTGCTGGTGTGCGTCACGCGGTCCGGCAGGGTTGGCAGCGGGGTTGGCCGTAGGCGCAGGGCCGCTCAGTCCTCGCCCAGGTACGCCTTGCGTACGCTCTCGTCCTCGGCGATGTCGGATGCGTTGCCCGACAACTTGACCTCGCCAGTTTGCAGCACGTAGGCGGTCTTGGCGACGCTCAGCGCCATCTGGGCATTTTGCTCAACCAGCAAGATGGTGGTGCCGCGCTTGGCGTTCAGCTCTACGATGATGTCGAAAATCGCTTCCACGAACAGGGGAGACAGACCCATGCTCGGCTCGTCGAGCAGCAGCAGTTTGGGATTGACCATCAGGGCGCGGGCAATCGCCAGCATCTGCTGTTCGCCGCCGGACATGGTGCCGCCCAGCTGGTTCTCGCGTTCCTTGAGGCGCGGGAAGTAGGTAAACCCTTCCTGAATGCGCTCCTCGACGACTTTGCGGTCAGTGACGGTGTGCGCGCCGATTTCCAGATTCTCGCGCACGGTCAGTTGCGGGAAGATCCGCCGTCCTTCCGGGACGTGGCTCATGCCCATCTGCAAAATCTGGTGGGCGGGAATGCCGGAGATGTCCTTGCCCTGCATGACCACGCTGCCCTGCTTGGGCCGCAGCATGCCGCTGATGGTTCTGAGCGTGGTGGTCTTGCCCGCGCCGTTGCCGCCGATGAGAGCCACGATCTCGCCGTCGGGCACCACCGCGTCGATGCCCTTGAGGGCGTGAATATGGCCGTAATAGGTGTGAACGCCCCGGAGTTCAAGCATTCGCGCCTCCCTTGAGTTGTTCTTCCTTGCCGTACTCGCCCGCCGCCGCGCCGCGTCCCAGGTAAGCTTCCATCACCTTGGGATTGTTGCGGACCTCGTGCGGCAGGCCCTCGGCGATCTTGGAGCCGTAGTCCAGCACGGTGATGTACTCGCTGAGCGTCATAACCAGCCGCATGTCGTGCTCGATGAGGCAGACGGTGACGCCCAGATCGTCGCGGATGCGCCGGATCAGGCTCTTGAGTTCTTCCGTCTCGCGGGGGTTCATCCCCGCCGCCGGTTCGTCGAGCAGCACCAGCTTGGGACTGGTGGCCAGGGCGCGGGCGATTTCGAGCTTGCGCTGGTCGCCGTAGGGCAGATTGGTGGCCAGTTCGTGCCGGAAGCGGGACAGGCCCACGAATTCCAGCATCAGGTTGGCGACGTCCTCGGCTTCCTTTTCCGATTCGTGAAACCGCTTGGTGCGCAGCAGCGAGTCAATGTATCCGGCTTTGAGGCGAGAGTGGCGGCCCACCATCACGTTTTCCTGGCTGTCCATCGAGGCGAACAGCCGGATGTTCTGGAAGGTGCGGGCGATGCCTGCCGAGGTGACCTGATCGGGCCGCAGCCCCAGCAGGCTCACGCCGTCGAGGTCCACGCTGCCGCTGCTCGGCTCGTAGATGCCGGTGATCATGTTGAAGAAGGTGGTTTTGCCTGCGCCGTTGGGGCCGATCACGCTGACGATGCTCTGGCGCGGAATCTCCAGATCGACGCTGTTAACGGCCGTCAGACCGCCGAAGATCTTGGTCAGGCCCTTGATGCTGAGGATGGTGGAACTGGGAGCGGGCCTTGCCGATGCCCGGTTGCTGATGGCGGTCACTGGGTACCTCCGCCGCGCTCGTTGTCGGCGCGTGTCGCCACGCCCGGCGAGTAGACCTCGGCGGCATTTTCGGGCTTGAGTTCGCCCGCGAGCGAGTCCTGCGGCGTCATGTTGCCGCTCGGATCGTCGTCCTCGTGCATCATCCGGCGCTGCCGCACGCTGGGGAGTAAACCCTCGGGCCGAAACAGCATCATGGCCACCAGAATCCCGCCGAACACCAGGCGCTGGAGTTGCGCCGGATTGACCTGCGGCGGCAGGTTGAGGCTAGCCGTGGCCTCACCCAGCGAGGGCAGCAAACTGATGTTGAGGATGGTGACGACGGCGGCGCCCAGAATCACGCCGGGAATGCTGCCCAGGCCGCCCAGGACCACCATGCTCAGCACCGAGATCGATTGGTTGAGAATAAAAGACTCGGGGCTGATAAAGCCCTGCTTGGCCGCAAAGATGACGCCCATGATGCCCGCGAAGCTCGCGCCCGTGGCAAAGGCGATCAGCTTGGTTTGCACCAGCGGCACGCCCATCGCCTGAGCGGCGATCTCGTCCTCGCGGATGGCGATCCAGGCCCGCCCGATCTTGGAGCGGTCGAGCCGCATGTTGGCCAGAATGATGACGGCGATAATAATGAGCACCACGAAATACAGAAAGAACAGGCTGTACTGGTCGGGCGTAAAGCCGATGGCTCCGGCCAGCGAGTTGAACCACGGGACCGAGGCCGAGCCGATGGGGGTGATGCCCTGCGAGCCGTTGGTGTAGGTGCTGAGGTTGTTGGCCAGCACCCGGATCACTTCGCCCAGGCCCAGCGTGATGATGGCGAGGTAATCGCCTTTGAGCTTGAGCACCGGCAAACCGATCAGCACGCCGACGCTCGCCGCCGCCGCGATGGCCAGAATCAGAAACAGCCAGAAGAAATTGGGATTGACGCCGCTCGTCAGGCCCGCCGCGTTGGCCGCTGCCAGCATGACCAGGCCGCGCACCAGCAAGGTGACCCCGATGACCAGGCCCAGGGCCGCCAGCAGAAACGCCCAGCTGGCGACGGGCGTGCGTTTGCCCCCCACGCGGTTGATGGCCCGCAGACTCAGCGCCGTGACGATCAGGAGGACCAGGCCGCCCACCGCCACCACCGGGCCGTTGTTGGCGCTGTTGTCCTTGAAGTAGGTCAGCACCTTACCGATCTGACCGCTGCCGAAAATGCCCCAGGTGTAGGCCCCCACCGCGAAGAAGGCGATGTAGCCCAGGTCGAGCAGTCCCGCCAGTCCCACCACGATGTTGAGGCCAAGCGACAGCGCGGCGAAGATGCCGATCTGGATGGCCAGGTCGAGCACCGAGGTGTTGTCGCGCCCGGCCCATGGCAAGATCAAGAACAGGCTCAGCCCGCCGACCAGCAGTTTGGCCCACAGACTGGCCTTCCAGCGGTAGGCGAACAGCAGATTGGCCAGAAAGAAGGTGAGCACCAGCGAGGCGACCAGCGGATTCTTGAGGAAATTGGCCAGCGCCGAGGGCAGGCGCGCCAGCCAGCTGCTTTCCTGGCTGATGAGCAGCAGGGCGCTGCTGATGACAGCCAGAACAATCAGCGCGACGCTGCGGTCCGGTGCGGCGACGGGCGGCTGTGAACCCGGACGGATGGCCGTCATACTTTCTCCACATTGCTGCGGCCCAGCAGGCCGGTGGGCTTGAAGATCAGGATCAGCACCAGCACCAAAAAGGCCCCGATGCGCTGATACGACGAATCGATGACGCCCAGGTTGGCGATGTTGAGCGCGCCGCCCAGGATGTTGGTCACGCCGATCAGGTTCTGGATGACGCCCAGCACCAGCCCGCCCAGCACCGCGCCGGGAATCGAACCGATACCGCCCAGCACGGCTGCTGTGAAGGCCACGATGCCGGGATCGAAGCCCGAGTAGGCGTTGACGGTGCCGAACTTGAGGCCGAACAGCACCCCGCTGATGCCGCCGAGCGCGCCGCCGATCAGGAAGGTCAGGCTGATGATGCCGTTGGCGTCGATGCCCATCAGTCCCGCCGTGACCCGGTCCTGCGCCACGGCGCGGATGGCGCGGCCCAGCTTGGTGAAGTTCACCAGGTAGTTGAGCGCGGCCAGCGAAACGAGCGCGACCAGCACCACGATGACTTCCTTGATCTGCAAGCTGATCCCAATACCGCCTAAAAACTTACCGACGCCCGCGCAGCTGCTCTCAGGGCCGCAAAACGGCGTGCTGAAGCCGGTGGGCAACTGGTAGGTCAGATCAAATCGGCCCTGAAAGCCCTCGATGATGCGAATCAAGTCTTGCAAGATCAGCGAGACGCCGATGGCGGTGATCAGCGGCACCAGCCTGGGCGCGTTGCGCAGCGGGCGGTAGGCCAATCTCTCGATCAGGATGTTGAGCAGGCCCGAGGCCACCATGGCGGCGATCAAGGCCAGCAGCAGCTTGAGATAGCCGTTCATCTCGACGCCGTTCAGCACCCGGAAAATCTCGAAGCCCACCACCGCGCCGGTGACGAAGACCTCCGAGTGGGCAAAATTGATGAGCTGCAAGACGCCGTACACCATGGTGTAGCCCAGCGCGATGATGGCGTAGACAAAGCCCAGCACCAGCCCACTGATGACCACGCCCACCAGGAACGGCGCGAGTGTTGCAAAGTCCAAGTAGTCCCTCCTTTCGCGGTGGGAGCACCGCGTCCATCAGTTCAGCGTCAGGTCGGCCCTACAAAAAAAGGGCCGGGCGCGTGGCCCAGCCCCTGATTCGAGGCCGTGAGGCCCCAAAGGCTCAGTTGACCGGAGCCTTGACGTTGAGGGTGGAGTTGAGGCTGAACTTGCCGTTGTTGATGCTCATGATGTACATCTTGGCTGCTTTGCGGTCGCCCATGCTGTTGAACTGCACGGTGCCAGAGAGCAGGCCGGTGGCGCGCACCTTGCGCATGGCGGTCTCGACCTGCTCGCGGCTCGGCAGCTTGTTGCCGTTGTCTTTGGCAGCCAGCAAGACACCTTGCAGCACCACCTTGGCCGCGTCGTAGCCGAAGATGCCGAAGCCCTGGATGTCCTTGCCGTAGGTCTTGCTATAGGCGTCGGCAACCTTCTTGGCCGAGGGCAGCGCGTCGGCGGGGGCCGCGACGGTGGTGTAGAAGACGTTGTCGGAGCCCTTGCCGCCGATGGTGACCATCTGCTCGCTGTCCAGGCCGTCGCCGCCGACCAGGGGAATCATCACGCCCTGCTCGCGCAGCTGCTTGACGAACACGCCGATCTGGTTGTAGATGCCGCCGAAGTAGATAGCGTCAGGCTTGGTCAGCTTGATCTTCTGAATGATGGCCGAGAAGTCGCTCTTTTCCTCGGTGCCCTCATCGCCGGAAATCTTGACGTTCTTGGCCTGAAGGGCCTTCTTGACTTCCGCGACCAGACCCTCGCCGTAAGCGGTCTTGTCGTTGAGCAGGTAGACGCTCTTGGACTTGAGCTTGCTGACCATGAAGTTGGCTCCGGCCGGACCCTGCGCGTCGTCACGGGCGACGATACGGTTCATGTTCTTCAGGCCCCGGTCAGTGACTTGGTTGGCGGTGTTGGCCGGGCTGACCATCGCCACGTGGCTGGGCGCGAGCGCAGCGCTGGACGGAATTGCCACGCCGGAGTTGAGCGTGCCCACGACGGCCAGAATGCTGGTGTCGGCGGCGATCTTGCGGGCGGCGGCGGTGCCGGTGGCCGGGTCAGCCTGGTCGTCGTAGCCGGTGAGGCTCAGATCGAAGCCGAGCTTCTTGAACTGGGCCACGTACTCGTTGACGGCCAGCTGCGCGCCGTTCTTGATCTGGGTTCCGAGGTCGGACTGACCGCCGGAGAGGGGGGAGATGCTGGCGATCTTGAGTGAGGTCTGGGCGCTGGCCGCACCAAGGGTCAAGCTGCCAAGCAGGGTCAGGGCGAGAATGCTGGTCTTCTTCATAAGCCTCCAGGTGCCGCTCAAGCTAAGCACAGGTGTTGTGGGAACTCCCGACAGTCTAAGAGCAACTTAAAGAGATGTCAATGCAAAGCTCATCCCCTATCCCGCAATAGTTCTTAAGACAAGGATGAAATTCTGGGATGTTATTGCTTTCTGATTCCAGTTTGAGCAATTCTCACTGCTTTACCGGTCCAATGATCATGTGGCGGTGTCGCGGGTGGCCGGGGAATGGTGGCCTGAGCGCAAGAAGCTCAGACCAGATCGAGGTACTGCTCGATTTCCCAGGGATGCACCACGGCGGCGTAACTGCGCCACTCGGCCCGCTTGGCGCGCAGGTAGTGTTCGAGCGCGTGGTCGCCCAGCGCCGCCGAGATCACCTCGTCGCGCTCCAGGCTGTCGAGTGCGTCGTAGAGGTCGCGCGGCAGCTCGCGTACCCGGTGGTGGCGCTTCTCGCGCACCGTCATCTGGTAGATGTTGCGCTGGATGGCCGGCGGCGGCACGGTTTTCTGGGCGATGCCGTCGAGGCCCGCCGCCAGCATCACGGCCAGCGCCAGATACGGATTGCAACTCGGATCGGGCAGCCGGAATTCGGCGCGCGTGGAGTTGGCGCGCTTGGCCGGAACCCGCACCAGCGCCGAGCGGTTGGAGGTGCTCCAGGCCACGTTGACCGGCGCTTCGAAGCCTGGCACCAGCCGCTTGAACGAGTTGACTGTCGGGTTGGTCACGGCGCACATGCCCGGCGCGTGTTCGAGCAGGCCGCCGATGAAGTGCAGGGCCGTGTCGGAGAGTTCGAACTCGCCTGCCGGATCGTAGAAGGTGTTGTGGCCGTCTTTGAACAGTGAGAGGTGAACATGCAGCCCCGAGCCGTTGACCCCGGCCACCGGCTTGGGCAGGAAGCTGGCCAGCAGGCCGTATTCCAGCGCCACCCGCTTGACCACGAACTTGAAGGTGCTGATGGCGTCGGCGGCGGCTAGGGCGTCCTGGTAGCGGAAATCGATCTCGTGCTGACCCGGTGCGGCCTCGTGGTGGGCGCCCTCGATTTCAAAACCCATTTCGACGAGCTTGTTGGCGATTTCCCGGCGCAGCCGCTCGCCCTTGTCGAGTGGGGCCAGATCGAAGTACCCGGCGTGGTCGCCGGTGCGGGTGGTGCCGCGCCCGTCCTCACCGCGCTCGAAGAGGAAGAACTCCGGCTCGGTACCCGCGTAGAGGGTCAGGCCCGCCTCGGCAGCGCGGGCGATCTGGCGCTTGAGCACGGTTCGGGGATCGCCGGAAAACGGCTCGCCGCTCGGCAGATTCACGTCACAGATGATGCGGGCCACCTTGCCGCGCTCGCCCTCCTCACGCGAGAACTGCGGATAGATCAGAAAGGTGGAGAGGTCGGGCGCGAGGAGCATGTCGGATTCCTCGATACGAGTAAAGCCCTGAATCGAGGAGCCGTCGAACATCACGCCGCCGGAGAGCGCTTTCTCGAACTGGCTGCGCGGCACCTCGATGTTCTTGATGGTGCCGAGGATGTCGGTAAATTGCAGGCGCAAAAAATTGACCCGGCCTTCCTGAAGCAGTTCCAGCACTTGGGCCTGGGTGGGCGGGAGCGGGTGGTCAGTCATGCAGAAGCCTCGCGGGAGTGAAGTGAGGGCCGGGGGAGCGCCGGGAATGCACGCCGCGCGGGTCCGCCAGTCGAAGTATGAAATGAAAATCGGCACCAGCTTGGAAATTGAAGGCAGCGGTCAGGCCCAGACTAGCGGCTGGCTCCCGCGCCGGGCAAGCTGGCGGAACCGGGCGCTCGGCGCATTTCGACAACCGGGAACAACTTGCAGAATGTATCAGCAAATCTGGAACCTTGTGCAGGTCGGAGTGGGCAAAGCGCGCTCCAGGTAACTCCAGCACTCGCCATGCACCAGAGAATCTGCAAGTTGTCTGACAAATTGTTGACGCTTTTTTCTCGCCGCGTCTATACTCAGCTCCAGTGACCGAAAGTCCCAGCTGACAGAAGACATTTTCGCTGTGCTGACCCCGATCCCCCTTCATTCAAGGAGAACCCAGATGAATCAAGATTTTGAAGTCGT
Source organism: Deinococcus alpinitundrae (assembly GCF_009982895.1). GTDB lineage: Bacteria > Deinococcota > Deinococci > Deinococcales > Deinococcaceae > Deinococcus > Deinococcus alpinitundrae. The sequence goes on from NZ_WXZL01000026.1 coordinate 19,247, forward strand.
CGCGGCGGCGCGCAACTGGCGCGTGGATGTGGAGCAGCACTACACCCCCAGTCAGATGATCGGCGAGGTCTTCGGCTCGGACGTGCTGACGCTCGAAACCCTGCGCCAGCGCTTATCGAAGCCAATGTTCAAGAGCCTCCAGGCCACGCTGGAACGCGGCGACCCGCTCGATCCCAAGATTGCCGATGCGGTGGCGCTCGCCATGAAGACCTGGGCGATGGACAAGGGAGCGACCCACTATACCCACTGGTTTCAGCCGCTCACTGGCGGGACCGCCGAGAAACACGACAGCTTTCTGTCGCCGAGCAGTGACGGCACCGCACTCGCTCAGTTTTCCGGCAGCGAGCTGATTCAGGCCGAGCCTGACGCCTCCAGCTTTCCCTCGGGGGGCCTCAGGGCCACTTTCGAGGCGCGCGGTTACACCGCCTGGGACCCGAGCAGCCCGGCCTTTATCATGCGCCACGCCAACGGCGCGACCCTGTGTATTCCCACCGCCTTCGCATCCTGGACCGGCGAGGCGCTCGACCTCAAGACGCCCCTGTTGCGCTCGATCGAGGCACTCAACAAGGCAGTGGTTCCGGCGCTCAATCTCTTCGAGACGCCGGTGGGCCGAGTCAGCAGCAGCCTCGGCGCGGAGCAGGAATACTTTCTGATCGACGAGGACTATTTCTACCGCCGCCCCGATCTGGTGATGACGGGCCGGACTCTCTTCGGGGCCAAGCCGCCGCGTGGCCAGGAACTCGAAGACCACTACTTCGGTGCGATCCCTGACCGGGTACTGAGTTTCATGACCGACGCCGAGACGCAGCTCTACGCCCTGGGCATTCCGGTCAAGACCCGCCACAACGAGGTCGCGCCGGGCCAGTTCGAGATCGCTCCGATCTACGAGCAGAGCAACGTGGCCGCCGACCACCAGCAACTGACCATGCAGATTCTGCGCAACACCGCCCGCAAATACGGTCTGGTGGCCCTGATGCACGAAAAGCCCTTCGCGGGCATCAACGGCTCGGGCAAGCACTGCAACTGGAGCATGGGCACCGATCTGGGCGACAACCTGCTCGAACCCGGCGCGACCCCGCACGAAAACTTGCAGTTTCTGTTCTTCTGCTCGGCGGTCATCAAGGCGGTCGACGATCACCAGGATCTGCTGCGCATCAGCGTGGCCTCGGCCAGCAACGACCACCGCCTGGGAGCCAACGAAGCGCCGCCCGCCATCATCAGCATCTTCCTGGGCAGCGAACTCACTGAGATCCTCGACCGCATTTCCAGCGGCCAGGGCGGACGCGGCCAGGTCGCCGGGTTCCTGGGCCTGGGTTCGAGCGTGCTGCCGCAGATTCCGCGCCACGCCGGGGACCGCAACCGCACCAGCCCGTTTGCCTTTACCGGCAACAAGTTCGAGTTCCGGGCAGTGGGCAGCTCGCAGAGCATCTCCTTTCCGATCACGGTGCTCAACACCATCGTGGCCGACGCGGTGCAGGCCCTCACCGCCGACCTCAAGGCCAAGCTCGACGGCGGCATGGACCTTCAGTCGGCGGTGGGCGAACTCGTCCGGGCCACTTACGACGCCCACAAGCGGGTTGTCTTCAACGGCGACGGCTACGCCGACGAATGGCACCAGGAGGCCGAACACGGGCGGGGTCTGCTCAATATGCGCACCAGCCTCGACGCCATCGCGCACCTGACCGACGCCAAGAATGCCGAGCTGTTCGCCCGGTACAGCGTCCTGAGTGACCGTGAACTGGCGGCCCGTCAGGAAATCATGTACGACATCTATTTCAAGACCGTCAACATCGAGGGCGAGACCACCGAATCGGTGGCCGCCACCCAGATCATGCCCGCCGCGCTGGCGTACCTGGCCGAGCTGAGCGGTATCAAGCAGGGCAAGGCTGCCGCCGCCATCTCGGAGGAAGTGGCCGCCGCTGCCGACGAAATGTACGACGCCGTGTGCAAGTTGCGCGAGGAGAACGCGGCGGAGGGCGGCGAGGAAATTCACGACAAGGCCCACCACATGCAGAGCAATGTGCTGCCCGCCATGCAAGCCGTGCGCCTGGCCGCCGACAAGCTCGAAAAAGTCGTGGCCGCCAAACACTGGCCCATGCCGACTTACCGTCAGATGCTGTTCGTCAAGTAATCAAGGCAGCACGAAAGAACCGGGAAAAGGGTCGCCGCGTCACTGCGGCGGCTTTTTCGTGGCAGCCCGGCGCAAACCCAGCACGACTTGCCGAAAGCTTTAAAAATACACGTAAGCGTTTGGGCGGCGGCGGGCTTTCGCGCTAGACTGGAAACGATGCTTAACATGCTGCGCCGCCCCCAGGTCACGGCTGCCATGCTCGCCGAGGGGTTGGCGGGGCTGGGCCTGGACGGTACCCAGCACGCCATCGTGCATGCCAGCCTGCGCTCGTTCGGGCAGGTTGAGGGTGGGGCGGTGGCGCTCCTGGAAGAACTCAGGCGCCACACCGCCACGCTGAGCGCTCCGGCCTTCACCTACGCGACCCTGCTGCGCTCACCCACCTCGTCCGTCTACGCCAGTTTTGCCCGCGATACGCGGGTCAGCCGCGATATCGGGCGGGTGCCGCAACTGATGGTCGAGCAGGCAGACGCGCTGCGGTCGTTTCATCCGGCGCTGAGTTTCGTGGCGATCGGTAAGCAGGCCCGCGCCATCGTTGAGGCGCAGTCGCTCGAAAGTCCCTACGGCCCCATCGGCGCGCTCTACGACCTCGATGCGGTGGCGCTGCTGCTGGGCGTGGACCATTCGAGCAACACCACTTTGCACTACGGCGAATACCTGGCCGGGGTGCCGCTGCTGACCCGCTATGTGCCGCTGGGCGGCAACGTGGTGCCGACTGCCTTTCCCAACTGCTCGGCAGATTTCGAGAACATCGCGCCGTATGTACAGGGCAAGCAGGTCACGGTGGGCCGCGCCCAGCTCGGCGCTTACCGGGTGCGCGATCTGGTCGACGGTGTGCGGACTTTCCTGGCCGCCCATCCCGAGGGCATGCTCTGCACGTATCCCACCTGCCGCTGCCAGGAAGTGCGCCGCTTGATTCGTGCCGAAGGCTTGCGGCCCCGGACGCACAGCGGGCTGCTGGGTACGTCTGGACTCCCCGAACTGACCTCGCGAGTAAGCTGAGCGCCGCCAAGTTCAGGTGGCCCGCTTCACTCGCCGGGCTGCGGCAGCCGCCGGTCACTGCTGTGCCCTGGCCTGGCCTTCAGTGCCGGATTGACATGATGGGCCGCGTGATTGGCAGCCAGCGCCGCCTGCGCTAGCCCCACTGAGAGCAGCTTAAAGTCGCCTCCTGAAAGGCTCACGTCGCCCGCTACGAACACGCCGGGCAGCCGGGTCATCTGCGCCGCATCTACCGGAATGTACTCGCCCTGCCAGCCGAGCGGCCAGCGTTGCAGTGCCGACAGATCCGGCAGGTGCCCGTTGGCAACGTACACACTGTCTGCGGCAACGTGCCGGAGGTCGACCCCGGTGCGCAGCCAAGCGCCCGTTTCGTCCAACTGCTCCACCTCGGTGGGTGCCTGAATGTTCAGATGCCCCGACTGTCTCAGTGTCTCAAGCTGGGCCAGCTGCGCCGGGCTGCCGCGAAACAGTGCCCGGCGGTGCGTCAGGGTGACCCGTGCGTCCGCTGCCGTCAGGTCGAGCGCGGCCTGCACCGCCTGCGGCACGCCGCCCACGATCAGCACGGCCCGGCCTTCAAACGTGGACGGTTCCGCCAGCCCGGTCCGCACGTCGGGGTGCTGGTCACCGAGCCGGACCTCACGCGGCAGCAGTGCGCCCATTCCCGCTGCCACGATTACGGCGTGGGCCGGGTACGCGCCGCAGTCCGTCGTGACGGTCCAGCCGTCCGCCGTCTCGGTCAGCGTCTGTGCCAGTTCGTTCAGACGGTAGTCCGGCCCGAAGGGAGCGAGCTGGGCTTTGAGCGCGGCCACGATGTCGGCGGCGCGGGCCGAGGGCGATCCCGGAAGGTCGTACACCAGCTTGTCGGGATACAGTGCGCTGAGCTGGCCGCCGACTTCCGAATGGGCGTCGATGAGGCGCACGCTCAGGCCGCGCAGCCCTACGTAGAAGGCGGCGTGCAGGCCCGCTGGCCCCGCGCCGACGATCAGCACATCGGTGGGGGCGGCGAACGGGAGCGACATGCCCACATTAAATCAGGCGCGCAGCGAGCGAAAGGGAAGGCGTCACCCGGAAGGGGTCGCTGAGCCACTCAAGTCCAAATGGGAAGGGTAGATACTCTTCAGCGCCAGTGTCGATCAACAGTAGTTTGTAATTCTGACAGCGCAGCCACGTCGCCACCTTAACCAGCACGTCCAGGGTTGCCACACCCGGCTGACGGTTCACCGAACTGACAAATAGAGGTGCGGGCAGTTGCAGGGTCCGGACGATGGCCTTCACCTGCCATGCCACCTCGTCTGCCGACCCACAGGCACAGCCACCAGAAGCTGGGGGCGACAACAAGCCCACCATCCCGGCGCAGTCTCTTCTGGAACGTTCTGAAGCGCCTCGGCGAAGACGTCGAGAGCAACAAAATCGTCTCTGCTTTCGGATCAGCGCTCCTGCCAGCGGCGCGAGAATCAGCTTGAGGGGGTCGTCCACCTGCCGTGCTTCAGCGCCCGCCCCGGATCACGTCGAACATCGCTCCCCGGTGGGCCACCTTGAGCCGGGGGCGGCCTGCCGCCTGCCCGCTGCTCAACTCGTGGGCGTCGAGTCTCAGGTAATCCTCCAGGCTCACCACGTCCACCTGCCGGGCGGCCAGCAGCGCGTCCACGGCGGCGCGGCTTGCCTGGGGCGCTGGGGTCAGGTTCGGCGCGTCTTCGAGCAGGGCTGCCACTGTCTCGGCAGCGTCAGCCTTGTTGGTGCCGATGACGCCGCTGGGACCGCGCTTGATCCATCCGGCGGTGTACTCGCCGCTGCGGTGCTCGATTCGGCCCCGCGTGTTGGGAATTACCCCGCGCTTGTCGTCGAACGGTACACCACTGAGCGCCACGCCCTTGTAGCCCACGCTGCGCAGCACCATCTGCACTGGAAGCACCTCGAACTCGCCGGTACCCACCGCGTTGCCCTGCTCGTCCAGACGGTTTTTCTCGATGCGGATCCCGGACACCTGCCCTCCGGCGTCGCCGATCAGTTCGACGGGCGACACCAGAAAGCGCAGGTGGACCCGCCGGGGCTGGCCCTGCGGCACCTTGGCGGCGAACTCGCGCAGCACATCCACGTTGCGCTTCACCACGTTGTCGCTGATGGCCGCGTAGTCCTCGTCGCTGACGGCAATCTCGCCGGGCAGCACCACCACGTCCGCGCCCGCCAGCTCACCGAACTCGCGCAGCTCCTTGGTCGTGAACTTGGCTTGCAGCGGGCCGCGCCGCGAGAGCAGGTACACGTCCTCGACCTTCGAATGCTCCAGGGCCGCGAGGGCGTGCGGCGCGATGTCGGAGTCGTGCAGCTCGCCCGCCGTCTTGGCCAGGATGCGCGCCACGTCCAGCGCCACGTTGCCCGCGCCCACCACCGCCACGCCCGAGGCGTGCAGCAACATCTCGCGGGCGGCGGCGTCGGGGTGGCCGTTGTACCAGGCGACGAACTCGGTGGCGCTGAGGCTGCCGCCCAGATCTTCGCCCGGTACGTTTAGCCGCCGGTCCGAAGAGGCTCCCACGGTGTAGATCACGGCGTCGTAGTGCGCCTGGAGGTCGTCGGCGCTGAGGTCCTTGCCGAGTTCGACGTTGCCCAGGAAGCGCACCCGCGCATCGCTCAGCACTTTCTGGAAGAGGGCCGTCACCGATTTGATCTTGAGATGGTCGGGCGCGACGCCGTAGCGCACCAGGCCGTAGGGGGTGGGCAGGCGGTCAAAGACGTCCACCTCCACCGGCACCTGAACTTGCTTGAGCAGCGCGTCGGCGGCGTAGATGCCGCTGGGGCCGCTGCCGATCACGGCGGCGCGCAGCGGGCGGTCGGGAGCAAAGGCAGTCATGCTTGAGAGTGTACAAGAGACACCAAGCTGCCGGTGATGGCTTTGTCTGTCACCGCCCCCGGTAGGCCCCCGGTGGGGGGGTGAGCGGCGCCATGATGCACGCTCCTGAAATCCGTTAGAATGTGAGCTGATGCGTGTTGTCTTGGTGGTGCTGGCGGTGGCGGTGGCGGTGTTGTACTTCACCTTCGGACTTCGGGCGGGGGCAGCGACCTTCACGCCGCTGTACCTGCTCAATGCTCAGGGGCAGAGCAGTTATCCGTTCCGGACCTACCAAACGGGCAAGCTGACCGTCACCGGCGGTTGCCAGGGCCGAAGCGGCCAGGCTACCCTGCGTCTGCTGGCTCCTGACGGCACCGAACTCAGCGCCGTGCTGTGCAGGCAGGGGAATTGGTCACTCGATATGAACGGCTCCGGTGAAGCAGGCACCTACCTGCTCAACGTCGAGTACCAGCACTACACCGGGCGGCTGGAACTCAATGCCGTGTACTGAGAGCGGGCGGGGCGGGTCGCAGCGCTTGCCGCAGCCCAACTTGCCTCTATACTGCTGCGCATGGACGATTTGCTCAAAGGACGCCTCGGCGGCGCGGATGGCTATACCATCCGCTGCGCCATCGACGGCGACAAGATTGTGGGCCGTGCGGGCGGCAAGCTCAGCGGCAAGGATATTGACCTCGAAATTACCGAGCGCGGCGTGGCCGGAACGGTGGGCGACGAGAGCGTGAAGATCGAGCTGCAAGACGGCGAACTGCGCGGCAACGTGGGCAAGGAAACCCTGTCGCTGCGCGGCGTGGACCGGGTCACCGGCTACCTCGGCGCGCCGATTGTCGGCTGGAACATCTCGGCGCAGCAGACCGGCGAGAAGCTCGAAGGCCGCCTGGGCAGCACTGTGCTGGGCCGCGAATTCAGCTTGGAACTGGGCAGCGCCCCAGGCTGGGTCGGTACCCTGGTCGCGGTGGTGGCCTTTTACGCGCTCGAACCCCGCGCCAGCCTGAGCCACTAAAAAACTACCACTCAACAAAGCCGCGCCCTGGAACTCGGGGCGCGGCTTTGTTCTGCTCGCTCCCTACCACCTGTAGAGATAGCCCACCGAGAAGCGGGTGCTGAGGCCCGACTGTACGCCCAGCGTCAGGCTGCTGCGGGCACCGAGGTTATAGCCCACCGAGAACGAGGGCCGCACGCTCTGCAAATCCAGGCCGCTGATGGGGGTGCTGGCGCGGAAGGTAAAGCGGTTGTCGGGGGTGGTGTAGGTGGCGTCGAACAGGCCCTTGCCAGTCAGATCGACCTGATACTGCACGTAGAACTGCTTACTCAGGTAGGTGCCCACCGTGAACTTGGCGTCGAGGTTGCCTTCCGGCGTGATCAGGTTGCTGGAAATGCGGAACACGTCCACGCCCAGCGCGCGGGCGATGTTGCGCTGCAACTCGCCCAGCACGAACACGTTCAGGGCGGTGCTGACCGCACTCTGGCCCAGCGAGCCGATGCTGCTGCCGACAGTGGTGATGTCGGGCGTGCCGAGCGCGAGCAGCGAGTAGAGTTCGGCCTGCGAGTACTGCCCCGCGTCGGCGCAGGTGGTGCAGCTGAGCTCGGTGGCAAGTTGCAGCGCCCGCACGCCCGACTGCACCACGAACGAGCCGTTGACTTGAAGTTGCACCCCGATGGTGCTCTGGGCCGCCTGATCGGCCACCCGGCCCTGGGCCGTCAGGCGAAACACTGGGTAGAGGCTGGAGCCGTCGAAGTCGGCCTGGGCGTTTTGCAGATTGAAATTGTTCTCGCGCAGCAGCAGGTTGCCGCGCAGGCTGCGGACATTGCCGCTCAGGCGCGGCGCGGCCCCGCTGCCCGACAGGGTCAGCGCCGCCGAGAGTTCGGCCTGGGCCAGATTCTCGTCGACCCGGATGCCGTTGGGCGCGCGAATGGGGATGTCCTGAAAGACGACGCGCTGCAAAAAGGGACTCGGCGGTTTCTCGCCCTTCTCACTCGGAAAGACCGTCAACTCGTCGGGCAGCGGGCTGACATAGCTACTGGCCGCACCGCTGCTGGCCGTCCCACTCGTGGTGCCGGGCAAGCTGCTGGCTCCCAGGCGGCCCAGGATTAGGCGCTCGAAGCTGAGATTGCCGCCCACCAGAATCTGCTCGCTCGACGATTTGGCGCTGAGGTCGCCGCTGAGACTGCTCTCGCGGGCGTAGATGCTGCGAATCGGCAGATTGTACGCGCGGGCGGCCAGCGTCAGATCGAAGCTGGGGCTGATCTGCCCGCTGAGCTTCAAATTGCCGCCCTGCTGGGCCGTGGCGCTGACGGTCCAGGCATCCTGGGCCTGCAACACGCTGGCGTCGAGCGTGCCGAGGTTGCCCAGGGCGTCGGCGCTGAGACTGCCCAGGTAGCGCAGGGCCGCGCCGCTCAGACGGCTGCCGCTGAGCTGCCCCGAGGCACTGAGCGTGCCCACGCCGCTGATGCTGCCCGCTGCTTGCACCGCTGCCTGGGCCGTGAGCTGGCCGCCGCTGCCGAGGCTGCCGCGCAGGCTGGGCAGCGTCACATTCAGTCCCGAAACGCTGCCCACCAGATTCGAGCCGCTGAGTGAGGCGGTGGGCTGGGCGTAGCTGCCGCCCACGCTGAGAGTCAGGCTGCCCTTGAGCGCCGGGGAGAGGTCACTCAGACTGGGCACGAAGGCCAGCACCGGGGTGAAGGTGGTGTCGGTGAAGGCCGCCTTGAGGTCGACGTTTTGGTGGGTAAACTGGCCGCTGATGTCCCACTGGCCCGCGCCGCTGAGCTGGAAGTTGATTTCGCGCAGTTCGCGGTTACGAAAGTCGAGCGTGCCGGAGCCGACCAGGGTGTCCTGGCCCGCCGTGACCCGCACCCGCTCGGCCACCAGATTGACGCTGCCCGACAAGGGATCCGAGAGCGGCGCGTCGAGGCGGGCGATGCCGGTGACGATGCCGTTGCCCGGCAGCTTGCCGGTGAATCCGGCGATGATGTTGCCCACTGGCAGCGCTTCGAGCTGGCTGCGGACGCTGAGCTGCCCCGCCGTGACTGCCCCGAACAGGGTGGAATTGCCGACGTAGCCGCGCAGTCGCCAGTCACCCCCGGCCAGCGTGCCGTCGATGCGCGAGGGAAAGCTGGCGTCGCCGAGCTTGAGTGCGGCTGACCTCACCACGAAGCTGCCGCTGCCCTGGCTGAGCGTGAGCTGACCGCTGACGGTCCCGCCGATGCCTGCGCCGAGTTTGAGCTGCGCCAGATCGAAGCTCGACACTCCGGCCTGCACCCGGTAACCCGCCTCGCTGGGCTTGAGCACCGTGTATTGGCTGAGCGCCGGGACGATATCGGCCAGATTGCCGTCGCCGCTGACATCGGCGCGGCCCATCGGGCTGACGGCCTCGCCTTCCAGCGTGAAGCTCTGAGCGCTGAGCGTGACCGTGCCGTTGAGATCAGCTTGCAGATTGGCCGCCTGAATCGGGAGATTTTGCAGAGTCACCTGACCGCCCGCGCCCGAGTCGTCCAGGGTCACGTCAGCGCTCAGGCGGCCCGCGCCCTTCTGGAGCTGACCCTTCAGGCGGCCCGCCCAGCTCTTGCCCGCGCCCGTCTGCTGGAGACTGAGCGTGGCCTGGCCATAGGGGGCCTGCACCTGCGCCTGCACTTGCCCCACGCCTCCGGCGAACTTCACCTGGGCGCTGCCGGACCCGGTCAGTGGCAGCTCGAAATACGGCAGAACCGCGCCGCTGCTCAGGTCACTGAAACTCAGGCTGGCCGAGCCGTTGAGGTCCGTGCTGAAGGCCCCCACCGCGCTGACGCGCCCGCTCAGGTTGCCGATGTCCAGCCCGGACAGATCGAGCAGCGGGGCGCTCAGCGAGAGGGCCTTGCCGTCGTAGGTCAGCTTGCCCTGGTGCTGGCCGTCCGAGACGCTCAGATCGGCTGTGCGCAGACTGGCCTCGCCCTGGGCGGTCCACTGGCCGCGCCGGAACTTGAGCTGGGCGCGTGGGTCCGCCGCCGCGCCGGAGAGCGCGAGGTCAAGCTGGCCTTCTGGCCGCGTCAGCTTCCCGCTGCCCGCCCAGACGTATCCGGCCTCCGCTCTGTTCAGGCTGAGCGTGCCGCTGGCCTGCGTGGTCGGGCCGTTTCGCAGCGTCAGTTGTGCGCCGCCCACGCCAGCGCTCAACTCGGCGGCGGCTCCGACGAGTTCCAGCTTGCCCGCCAGTCTGGGTGAAGCCAGCGGCCCCGAAAGGGTCAGTGGTGAGGGCGCGCTCAGCACCGGTCCCACCCCGCTGACGCTTGGCCCGCCGCTGAGCTGGAGGGTGCCGCGCCAGCCACTGGCCTGAGCAGCGCTGATCTCGAAAGTGCTGCCGAAGCCCGCTGCCTTAAGGTTGCCTGCCGCCGTGAGCTGCCCGGAGGTGTAGCTGACCGTGGCCGCCCCGCTGACTGCTCCGCTGGCGCTGATCTGGGTTTTGAGTTCACCGCCGAGCGTGGCTGTGCCGCTGGCTGTCAGATCAAGGCCCGCCGCCGTGGCTTGCAGGTTATTGAAGCTGAACTGCTGGCCGTCGAAAGTGCCCACCGCCTGGCCGCCCTGGCGCACCTCGCCGCGCAGCGCCGTGAGCGGTCCAGTGAGGCTCAGCGCGGTGGGGGGCAAGCTGACGCCGCTGCGGGTGAGGTTGTTGAAGGTGCCGCTGGCCGCCAGTCTGAGGCCACTGACCGGTCCGCTGAGGCCGACGTTGAGCTGGCCCTGACCCCCTACGCCCAGCACCTTCAGTGGGGTCAGAACGGCGCTGGCCGTCACCACCGGGTTGAGGCCGTCGAGACTCAGTTGTCCGCTGCCCAAGCTGCCCGCGCTCAGGGCGTAGCTGCCGTCGCCGTGGCCGCTGAGGACCACTGGCTCGTCAAAGCCCAGCGAACGCAGCGAGGTCAGGTAGGCGGTGGCCTGACCGCTGAGCTTGGGCCACACCCCGCGCAAATCGAAATTGACCCAGTCGCTGCCCACCGACTTGTTGCTGGCTGCCAGCTTCTGCGTCGCCGTGCCGTAAAGGTGCAGGTGGGCGGTCTGGGCCGCCAGATCAAGCTGACTGGCGTCGGCGTAGACGGTGCCGCTGTAAGCGCCCTTCAGCTCAGCCTTGAGTCGCACGCTGGGATCCTTGAGCTGGCCCGACAGGGTGGCTGTGGCCGCGCCCTCGGGCCGCGAGGCGCGCAGCACACCGCTGATCGTTGGGTTCTGATATCCACCGCGCAGCACAACCTCGCCGCTGGCTGCGCTGACGCCGTACTGGGCCAGGTTCAGCCCCTGCGCCCGGAGCTGCAGGCCGTTCTGAAAGCTGCCGACAGCGCTCAGCGTGCCACCGTAAACCTGACCGCGCAGTTCGGCCCGCGCCACCCCACCGCCGTAGGTGGCCGAGCCGCTCAGATTGAAGGGGCCAAGCTCGCGCTGCTGGCCGCTGACAAACAGGCTACGGGCATCGAGCGTCTTCAGACCGTCCCTCGTGGACCCTGCCGCCTTGAGCGTGCCGGTCAGCCGCAACGAATTGACGCCCAGTCCGGGCGGCAGCAGCCGCGAGAGCGTGGCCCGCCGGGCATCGAGCGAGGCGCTGAAGTCGGGCGCGTCGAAACGGGCCGACCCTTTGAGCGCTTGACCGTCGAGGCTCAGCTCGGCTCGGCCCGCCGCGTACTGGCCGCTCAGGGTGCCGCTGAGCTGATTGTCCTTGTCGGTGAGCTGGCCGCTGAAGGCCGCGCTCAGCTTGGCCCAGCTCGCGCCGCCCAGGGTTGCGCGCCCACTGAGGCCCAGCAGATCGGGCCGCTGCCAGAACGCGCCGAGGTCGAGCGTTTTCAGCTCCAGGCTGCCGCCCGGCGTGGTGGGCAGGCTGGCCGACAACTGGCCGCTGAGCTGCGCCGGGCCGAGGCTGGCCTTGAGCTCCAAGCTGCCGCTGCCGCTCAGCTCGGCATCGAGTGCGCCGCCGGGCGCGTCGCCCACCACCTTCAGCACCCCGCTCCAGCCGCGTTTGGCGTCCCAGCCGAGCGGGCCGTCGAGCTTGAGCTGCGCCACTGTGCTGCGGTACGGCGCGTGCAGGGTCAGCTGGGCCGTCTGGAGAAAGCCTGGCATATCGGTGCGGCCCCGTGCCAGGCCGCTGAGTGACTGGCCCAGCGCCGTCACCACGAAGTCCTGGCCGCTGAGTGCCGCGTTCAGGCGGGTGCCGCCGATGCCCAGCCCCAGCACGTCGGTGTCGAGCATGCCCTGAAGGGTCAGGCGCGGCGCGGTGTAGGCTCCACTCGCGCCGATCTCGAAGTGTCCGCCGGCCTGCCCGCTGAGGTCTGCGCCGCCGCTTAGCTGGAGGGCCGGGTAGACCTGTCCGCTGAGGCTGGCCCGTGCTTGGTTGCCGGCCAGCGCCGCGTCCAGCGTAGCTGATTGCACCGTGAGCGCGCCGCCCTGATAACGCGCCGGAACGGTGAACACCACGCCCGCGATCTGGCCGCTGGCCTGCGCCCGTACATCGGCGAGGCTGCCTTCCAGCGTGCCGCTGAGCTGCCCCAACTGTCCGGTCAGCGCCGTCAGGTCAGCGGCGTTAAAGCTGCCGCCGATGGTCCAGCCCGCCAGCCCTGCCCCCGCCGTACCGGAGTGGGCGCTCAGATCGAGGCGCAGGCCGTCCAGCACCCCACCGAGCGTCACCGACTGGGGGCTGACGGTGGCGGCAGCGTTCAGCGAGCGGCCCTGAACGGTCCCGGCGGCTTTGGCAGTCCAGACGGTGCGGGTATCCAGGCTGCGGGCGTCGCCCTGAACACTGCCACGCAAATCGCCAAAGCGGAAGGTGGCGTCGGCCTGCGGGTAGAGCGCGCCGCTGAGCGTGAGCGGGGAGCCGCCCAGGTCGCTGCGGAGGGTGCCGCCGAACTGCCCGGCCCGCAGGTCGAGCTGGCCGCTGGCCGACTGCTCGCCCAAGGTCAGGGCCACGCCGAGCTGTCCGCTGGCCTGCGCGAAGTCGAGCTGCGGCACGCTCAGGTCGGCTCGCACCTGCCCTCTGAGCGGCGTGTTGGCGCCCAGAAACGGCCTGAGCACGCGGGCGTCGAGCAGCCCGCCCTTCAAGCTGAGCGTCTGGCCGTCGTACTGCAGGGGCAGGCGCGAATCTGGCAGCGACAGCACGGCGTCGGCGCTGAGCTTGTCGGCCCAGCCGACCTGTCCGTTCAACTTGATTACCTCGCCCTGCCAGCGCCCGCCGCTGAGGCTGAGCGCCGCGCCCTGCGGCGAGAGCTGGGCGCTGAGCACCCCCGGCACCAGATTGGTGCTGACCTGGGCCGGTAGCGTGGTCGGCAACAATTTTTCCAGCGCCGATAGGTCGAGCTGCACGGTGCCGCCGAGTTGCGGCAGCAGCGTCGCCCGGCCCGAGAGCAGTCCGGTGGGCGCGGCACTGAGGCGATTGCCGTCGCCGATCAGCCGCAGGGAGCCGTTCTGGATTGTTTCTGGTTGGGCCTTGCCTGCCTGATCTGCCAGCGCGTAGCGCAGGGTCGCCGCACCGCTCCACTGGCCGCCCGCGTAGCCGAGTCCGCCCACATTGACCGACGGCGGCGAGAGCGACGCCTCCAGCGGAAAGACCTGGGACGGCAGCGCGGCGCTCAGGCCAGCCAGGTCGTAGCGCTGGGCCTTGAGCTGGACGCTACCGCGCAGGGCCGCGCCGCTGCCGCTGGCCTGCGCGCTGAGGTAGGGGCCATTCACCTTGAGTCGCAGCTCGCTCAGCGTGGACGGCAAGTTCAGCCGCCCGCTGGCGTCAAGGGTGTGCCCGTACAGCGTGCCGGATGCCGTGAAGCGCCCTCTGTCTGCCCTGACGCTGAGTGGCCCCACTTGCGCCGTGCCGCTGAGCTGCCCGCCGACAACGCTGAGCTGTCCCTGCACCGTCTGGCCCGCCAGTTTGAAGTCGCGGGCGTTGACCGTGAAGCTGCTCAGCGAATTCACCCTGATGTCGGCCTGCCCACCCTGGGCGTCGCTGGCCTTCAAGGTGCCGCTGATCTCGGTTTTCTGGCCGCGCAAGGTGCCGCTGACGTTCACGCCGCTCACCGCACCGCTGACATTCAGCGCGTACTGAAGGGTGCGGGCGTTGGCCCGCCCGGTGGCGCGCAGGCCTGCGCCGCTCAAGTCGACGCTGAGGGCCGTCCAGGGGCCGCTGGCGCGGAAGCCGTACTCGCCGAGCTGCCCCACTGCGCTGAGGCTGCCGCTGTAATCCGGCTGCCAGGTGGCGTCCACCCTGACCTGCCCGCTCTGTCCGGCGACACTGAGCTGCTGGCTGCCACTGGCGGCGATTTCGCCATTCCGGTAGGTCAGGCCCAGCTCGCCCCAACGGCCATTCAGGGTCAGTGCCGGGGTCAGGTTGCCTTCCAGCCGCAGCGCCTGAGCGGGCAAATTTACGCTGCCGGTATCGATGGCTGCCGTCTGACCCGCCGCCCACAGCCGCAGGTCGCCGTAAGGACCGCTGACCCGTGCCTGCACCGTCTGCGGGCCGCCCGCGCCACGCCAGGTCAGCGGGCCGGAGAGCTGCACCTGCGGATACACCTGCCCGCCCAGCGCCGCCGTGAGATCACTGAGCTGGGCACTGAGCTGCCCCGTGACGATGCCGCCCTGTCGGGACAGGGTACCGCCGACCTGCCCGCCGAGGACGCTGACCTGCACCTGCGCCGTGCCGCCGAGTCCGGCCAGAGCAAACTTCGCCGTGCCGCTCAGGGCGGGCTGGTTCTGGCCCAGCAGCGGGCGCAGGGCCGCAAGGTCCACGCCGCCGTTCACGGTCCAGTTCTGCCCGTCGAGGCGACCCTTCACCGTCTGCTGGCCGCTTTGCAACTGGAAGTTGAGACCGTTCTGGTAACTCAGCGTGCCGGAGAGCTGGCCGCCGAGCAAGCTGGCCCGTGTGGTGAAGGGAGCGCTCAGGTCGCTCAGCGCCTGCACCTGAACGCCGCGCAGGGTGCCGCTGAGCCTGGCTTGCTGGCCCTCGCCGCTGGCGACCAGGCGCACGCCGTTGCCGCTGGCGATCAACTGCCCGCTGACGTGGCGGTCCGAGGTACGGTAACTGGCTTGCCCATTGATCTGGAAGTCCTGCACATTGAGGTTGCTGGCGTTAAGGCTGAAGGTGTCGCCGTTCCAGTTCAGGCGCTGTTGCCCGGCCAGCCACGCGCCGTTGCGCTTCTGCCAGTCGAGGTTGATGGGGCCGCTGAGTGAACTTGTCACACCCGGCACGCTGGCGCTGAGTTGCCCAGCCAGCCCTTTGACGAGATTGACCGTACCGCTACCGCTGGCCGAGATGCCCGCCAGACTGAGGCCGTCCACCATCCAGCGCCCGACGAACTGCCGGTTGGTGTTCAGGCTGGCCATGCCGCCGCCCGTTTCGGTCAGACTGGCCCGCAGCCCCGCGCTGTCAAGCTGGCCCTGCCCGCTGAGCGTGAGCGGCCCGACTTTGAACTGCCGGGCGCTCACAGCCAGATCGTTGAGCTGCCCCTGTACACCCAACACTCCGCCCCCTGTTTCGGTCAGGGTGGCCTGAATGCGGCCCTGTTTGACTTGGCCCTGGCCGTTCAAAACCAGTTGCCCGACTTTCGCATTGCGGACACTGAGCGTCAGATCGCTGGGGCGGCCTGAGACGCCCAGCTGCCCGCTAACGCCTGACACAACGGGTTTGAGCTGGGCGCTGAGCTGCTGGCTGGCCGGATCGAAACTGGCTTTGATGGGTCCGTTCAGGCCCCGACCCTGTACGGTCAGTCGGTTGTCGGCGGCGATCTGAGCGGTCAGCGCCAGCGGTGCTTTGAGGAGTTGTCCGCCCACCGTGAATGCGCCCGGCTGGCCCGACGTCCACTGGCCCGCCAGCGTCTGCGTTTCGCCGAGCAGATCGGTGGTGGCCCTGACACTGGCCTGCCTGGTGTCGGTGCGGTAGCTGGCCTGTCCATTGATCGTTACGCCCGCTGTCTTGAGGTTGCTGGCATCAAAGCTGAAGGTGTCGCCGTTCCAGTTCAGGCGTTGTTGCCCGGCCAGCCACGCGCCGTTGCGCTTCTGCCAGTCGAGGTTGATGGGGCCGCTGAGTGAACTTGTCACACCCGGCACGCTGGCGCTGAGTTGCCC
>NZ_WXZL01000026.1:35367-53267 GCF_009982895.1 Deinococcus alpinitundrae
TGCCCAGCCAGCCCTTTGACGAGATTGACCGTACCGCTGCCGCTGGCCGAGATGCCCGCCAGCTTCAGCCCATTGGCCTGCCAGGTGCCGACGAACTTGTGGCTGGTGTCTATCTGGAGCCTGCCGCCGCTGTTCGCCGTCAGGCTGGCCCGCAGACCGTCCTCGTCCAGCTGTCCCTGCCCGTCTAAAACGAGTGGCCCCACCTTGAGTCGGCGGGCACCCAGCGCCAGGTCATTGACGCGGCCCTGGACCGACAGTTCACCGGTCAGGTTGTAGACGTTGGGGCGCAGCGTGGCGCTCAGCTCGCGCTCCCGGAGCTGATAGCTGGCCTGCACCGGCCCGCCGAGGCCCTGGCCCTGAACGGTCAGCCGGTTGCGGGCGTCGATCTGGCCCGTCAGGTTCAGCGGTTTGCGGGCCAGTTCGCCCATCAGGCTCAGGCGGCCAGTCTTGTTGAAGGTCCAGGTTCCGGCGAGCTGCTGGCGTTCCCCAAGCAGTCGGGAGTTGACCTGAAAGCCCAAGGTGTTGCTCAGGACAAGCGACTTCTTGTGCTGAAGCTGCGACTCGAACTTGTAAGCGGCGCTCAGACCCTGGTACGGCACGCTGGCGAACTGACCCTGGAGGCTGCTGATGTCGGCGCTGACCTTCACATCGGTCCAGCCGCTGACCCGCGCCGTGAGACGGGCATCTCCGCTGGCGGGCAGCTTCAGCGACTTGCCCAGCACCGTGAGGATCGGGCTGGCCTGAGCCGTGATGTCGAAGTGCCGGGCCTTGAGGTCCACGCTGGCCTGCGCCGTCACCGGGCCGCCCAGTCCCCGTCCACCGAGCTGCCCCTGAATGACACTGCCGCGCTGGGTAAAGCGCCCCGCCAGCGAATCGAGCGCGACGAACCGCGCCTGCGGCACCTCGGCGGCCCCACCGCTCAGTTTGAAATCGCCTGCCAGCACGCCGCTGACGAGACGGTACTGTCCCTGAATCCGGCCCGCCGTGACGCCGCCGGGTTTCCAGTAGGCGTTGATCAGCCGGGCGTCGGCATCGAAGTCGGCCCAGGCCCGCAGCTGGCCGCCCGATTCTGCATAGTGCAGCGCGGCGCTGGCGTTGCCGTAGGCAGTCTGTCCCTGCACCCCGATCAGCCCGCTGCCCGGCGCGGTGCTGCGGCCCGTCACGCGGAAGCGCCCGTTGGGCACGCCCACGCCCTGGCCATCGAGATTGATGCGCACGTCCTCGATGTCGAGGTTGCCGGGCAATACCTTGAGGCCCAGTGGCAGGCCGGAGCCGGAGGACGTGCTAGAGCTGGACTTGCCCAGCAGAGCCTTGAGATTTACATCGACCACGCCGCCGCTGAGCGCCGCATTCAGCCGCGCTGTGCGGGTGGCCGGATCAAAGCCGCCCAGACTGACGCGCCCGTTCGCGGCCCTGACGTCGACGCCCGGCCCCTGCACCTTGAGCTGCCGCGCGGAGAGGTTCCACAGCGGGCCGCTGACCGACGCCGCTGAAATCTGGTACGCGCCGCCCAGCCGGGAGAGCAGCGCCGGACCGTAGAGCGCCGGACCGAAAACGACAAACAGCAGCAGCGCCACCAGCGCGACAGCGAGAATCAGGGCGAGGCGGCGCAACATCACACCTGTGATTCTACCGTGTGCAACGTGAGTGAAAGGCGCAGCATACTCACCGCCTCATCAGAACCGGGCCGCCGGGCGAAGGGGCCGTCACAGATACTGCAACTGCCACTCGCGCTGGCCGTGCGCCAGCCCGGCGCGGGCCAGCGCCAGGGCGTCGGGTTCGGCGTCCTGCCGCCACAGAAAGTCGCCGACCTTCACCGCGAATTCGGCGTGTGGATACTTGGCGGCCGGAACCCGAGTCTCCACGACCACGCCGCCGACCACCCGGTAGACTGCGCCGTAGAGCTGCTCCTTGCGGGCGTCGAGCGACACGGCCTGCATGCCGTCCTGCTGCGCATCGATCAGGCTCTCCAGGGTGCCGACGCCCAGCACCGGTGCGCCGCAGGCTCGGCCCAGCCCGAGCGCGTAGCTGGCCCCCACCCGCACCCCGGTATACGAGCCCGGCCCGGTGCCGACGATCAGCCGCTCAAGCTGGCCCGGGCGGAGTTCGGCTTCCTCCAGCAGCGCTCTGAGGGCGCTGGGAAGCTGCTCGGCGTGGGCGCGCCCGACCTCGCGTCGCCAGCTGAATTCGCCCTGCGGCGTCAGCAGGCCCAGCGCCAGAGCGGGCGTAGCCGATTCGATGGCGAGCGTGATAGGAACAAAGCGGTTCGGCACGGCTCAGTCGTCTTTCAGGTATCCGGCGCTGATCAGCTCTTTGAGCAGCGCCTCCAAGTCGTGCAGGGCCACGTCGCGGCGCAGGGCGAACTCGGCGGGCGTCAGGCCGTCGATGAGGGCCTTCTGAAAGGTCAACCCCTCCTGGCCGTAGCGGGCGCGAAAGCCCTGGTGAGCCGTGGTGATGGCGTTCACGGCGTCGCGCCCGCGCAGGGTCGCCACGTAGCCGTGATGCGCCCAGCCCGCCAGGCTGCGCGGCAAGATGAGGGTCTGCGGGCGTAGCGGTGCGGGAAAGGCCCCCTCATACGACAGTCCGGCTGGCAGCGTCGCCACGACCTGACCCTGATCGTAGAAGACGGCCTCGCCGGGGCGCGAGTGCAGCCCGGTGAAATCGTCGGTGAGGTTAAATTTCCAGGCCCGGCTGCCCACCCCGCTGAGGATGTGGGCCAGGTGCTTGTCCAGCGGGTAGGCCGAGAGCGGCGCGCCCTGGTCGTAGAGGTGCAGCAACTCGCCCAGCGCCTGCTCGCCGGTGCTGCTCAGGCCCGCCGCCGCGACGGTGCGGCCCTCGTAGACCAGCACGTAGGCGGCCTGCTCGCCCAGCCCTGCGTGCAAGAAGCCGTACCAGTTCTGGTCGTGCAGGAAGCGCAGGAAATCGTGCAGATTGCAAAATCCACTCTGGATGCCGGTGTGGCTGGGCGTCACAGCCGGCAGGAAGCGCGCCAGAAACGGTGTGGCTCCCGCGAACATCGGGCTGAGCTGCGTGACCATCGGCCCGCCCGGCAAACCAGAAGCGGTGGGGGAGGCGGCTGGCTGGGCCACTGGGGCTTGATCAACCGTGGGTTGGTGAACTGCGGGCTGGGTTACGGGCGCTTGGTCAACGGGAAGCTGGGTCAGCGATTCCTGCGGTGCAGCGACCAGATGAATCTCACCGGGCCTGGGAACGCTGACCGGGGTGCTGCTCTCCTCGGCGTCGCTCACCTCCACCGCGCCTGCCGCCAGAAACTGCTCCGGCAGGCTCAGGCCGTCGAGCAGCCCGGAGAGCTGGTTGTCGGCGTCGGTGTTGTCTGAGCCGGAGTGATCAGGGCTGGGTTTCTCGGGGCTGGGACGGTCCGCCGGGGAACTTTCTGCAGGGAATGGGTTGCCGAGCTCGGCCTTTCGGTTCTCGGAAGCGCGGGAAGGTGGCCGCCGCCTGGAGTCCTTGCCCTCGCCGTTGCCCGGGTCCGGTGGACGGCTCACGGCCTCTCCCCGGACGGCCCAACGATCCTCAGCCCGGCGCGGTAGCGCTCGGCGTTGGCAATGTAATGCCGGGCGTTGTCCATGCCTGCCACCGGCTTGATGACCTTGGCCGGGACACCCACAGCCAGCATGCCGTCGGGCACCGCGCGGCCCTCGGGCAGCAGCGCTCCGGCCCCCAGCACCGCGCCCCGGCCCAGGCGACTGCCGTTGAGCATCACCGCCCCCATGCCCACCAGGCTGCCGTCCTCGCAGGTCGCGCCGTGAACGACGGCGCGGTGGCCCACTGTCACGTTCTCGCCGAGGGTGCAGGGAAAGCCGGGGTCGGTATGCAGCACTGCGCCGTCTTGCACGTTGCTGCCTGCGCCCACGATGACGGCTTCCATATCGCCGCGCAGCACCGCGCCGAACCACACCGAGGCTTGCGCGCCCACCGTCACCTGCCCGATCAGGTCGGCGCTGTGCGCAGTGAAGGCGGTGGCATGAATGTCCGGCGTCAAGGCGCCGAGGGCATAGTGGGTCATCGGTTCTCTCTCCAGAGCGTCAGGGCTTGGTCCAGCAGGGCGCGGTCCTCGGCGAAGCTGAGCCGGGTGGACGCCTCGGTAATGTCAAAAAAGCCGCCCCCGCTGAAGGTGTCTTCGAGTTCGGTGTCACCCGCCTCGGCGCTCATCATGAACCAGGTGATATGGCGGGCCTCGCCCCGGTTGTTGGTATAGCTGGTGTCGGGCAGCGCCGCCACGATCTGCGCGCGCACGCCGGTTTCCTCCTGCACCTCGCGCACGGCGGCCTGTTGGGGCGTTTCGCCCGCTTCCAGATGCCCCTTGGGAAAGCCCCAGGTGCCGCTCTCGCGGTAGCGCACCAGCAGCGCCTCGGGCCGGGCCGCGTCGCCGCGCAGCACCACCCCACCGGCCCCCGGCACGGGCGGCGCATTCACAGACGTGGACGCAGTCGAGTTCATTAAGGCAGTATACCGGCCTCGGCGCGGGGCCGTAACATAAACGGAACGCCAAGCCCACGGCTTCAGGTTGCTGCCGCCCCCGGCGTTAGGCTGAAGCCATGAAACTCGACTACAAAGGCCGGACAATCGAAGCCGATCAAGCTGACGTGGCGCTGCCGTCGTCCTGGGGTGGCCGCGACGATGGCCCGCAGGGCTGGGTCAAGGTGGACGGCGTGGACGTGACCGATCAGGTGGCGGTGGAGGGCGGCGATCTGGAGACGCACGTTCAGCGCGCCAAGGACCTGATCGACACGGGCGGGATCTGAACTGGTCTAGCGCTGCTCCAAGCGGTACTTCATGCGGTAGCGGTCGCGCGACGCCTGCTCGATCAGTTCGGCAGCCTGGGTCATCTGCGGGGTGCTGACGGCCTGGCCCACACTGATCCGCAGAGCAATGTCGCGGTAGCGCAAATCGCTGAAGGTACTCTGGAGGTGCTCGACCAGCCGGGTCAGTTCGCCCTGTGGCTCACGGCTGTGGGCCTCGACCAGCAGGGCGAACTCGTCGGCCCCCCAGCGAAACACCAGTTCGCGGCGGGTGCGCCCCAGCCGCAGCGCCGCCGCCACCTCGCGCAGCACCTGGTCGCCTGCTGCCCGTCCGTAGACCTCGTTGACCCGCCGAAAGCCTCCCAGGTCGATCAGCAGCAGGCCCAGCGGGCGTACGGCGCGGCTCGCCCAGCGGTGCTCGGCGGCGCGGGTAAAGGCCAGGCGGTTGCCCAGCCCGGTCAGCGGATCGAGGGTGCCGAGGCGACGCAGCGTCAGCACCCGCTCGGCGGCGACGAAGGCCGTGCCCACGATGGCCGAGAGCGAGGCCATGACCCCGGGAAACAGCCAGCCTGCCGAATACAGCGGCGCGCTCAGGCCCAGGCCCAGCAGCGCCAGCCCGAAGCCCCACAGTCCGCCTGCCCACACCGCCAGCGCCGCCAGCGCCGCGCAGATCAGCAGCGAGAACCACAGCGCCACTGGCCTGAGCGGCTCGGCCAGCAGCGAGGTCACCGCCCGTGCCTGCAACTCCACTCCGGGCACCACAGCGCGGCGCGCATCGGGGAAGGTGGTGTCCGGCGAGGCGCTGGCGGTCAGGCCAATCAGCACGATCTTGTTCTGGAGATCCGAGAAGCGCACGTTCCCCGTCACCACGTCGCGAAACGACAAGACCGGCAGGCGACTGGCATCGGGGGCCACGAAGCGCAGAATCTGGCGCTCAGTGTTCAGCGGCCTGGGCACCCCGGCCAGCCGCGCGAGCTGGGCGCTGAAGCTGGGCCACAGTCGCCCGTCCACGCTGCGGTAGGCCGTCTGGAAACTCCGCACCGCGCCGCTCTCCAGATTCAGGCTGGCGACGCCGTACACGGTGTTCCAGGGGCGCGGTCCCTGCGGCAGCTGAGGCGTACTCGCCAGCACCGTGCCGGGCCAGCTGACGGATTGTGCCAGCGCCGCGTCGCCGGGTGCAGGTGAATCGAACAGCACGTCGATCCCCACCGCCCGCGCTCCGGCCTGACGCAGCGTCGTCAGCGCGCGGGCGTACAGTTCGCGGTTCCAGCTGGTCAGGGTGCCGTAGTCGCGTAGGCTCACGTCGTCGATGCCGACCACCACCACGCGGGCGTCGGGCGGCGCGGGCAGGCTGCGGTTGAGCAGGTCTTGCAGTGCCAACTTCTGCTGCGGAAACGCCAGCAGCAGCAGCGAGGCGAGGAGCGCGGCCAGCAGCGCGGCGACGGGCCACCACTGCTGCTCAGGGCGCGCCATAACCCACCGCGCCGTACTCCATGGCTGCGCCCGCATTGCCCGCCGCGTCGGCGGCGCTCAGCTTGATCACCGCGCCCGGCTCCGGCAGCGGCAGCAGCCAGTCGAAGCGGGCCTGCTGCGGCAGGTGCAGGGTGCGGGTATACACGCGCCCGTTTACCTCGGCGCTCAGCTGCACGCTGGGCGAGCGGTCGGTCACCTGACCTGTCAGGCGCACGGTACGGCCCAGCCGAAGCACAGACACCCGGCTCACCACCGGCGGACTGCGGTCGATCAGCACGTTGCGTTTCAGACTGGTGCTGCTGCCGGGCCGCCGGGCCGTCAACGTCAGGTCGTAGCGGCCCTCGGGCAACCGGTTTTTGAGCGCCTGCAAGCTGAAAACACCCTCGGCGCTCTGGGTCAGCGGGAAGTCCTGACCAGCTACCTTCACACTGAGCCGGGTGTTGGGCTGGCTGCGAACTGTCAGGCTCAACTCGGACGCGGTGGGAGCCAGGGTCAGGTCCAGTCGGGTGGGCGCAGCGCGCTGGCGGTCGAGCGCTTGATTGACCCGGTCGGAAGCGTCCAGAACAAGCGCCTGCACCATGTCGCCGCTGAGTTGCTGACCCTGATCGAGCTGTAGACCCACACCACTGGGCAGCGCCACCTGCCCCTCGAACACCTTGACCAGTCCGTTCTCGTCCACCCGGAAGATGGTGCCGCGCACCGCCGCCGTGACGGTAGGAGTGGTGATCTCGTAACCGCCCTGGCGCTTGGCAACCACGTTCCAGGCGCTGCCGCGTGTGAGCTGCAAGGTGATCTCACGCTGGCCTTTGCCTTCTTGCGAGAGCACCCTGTCGACACTCAGGACGCTTAGGGCGCTCTGGGGTTGCAGCCGCAGGTAACCGCCCCCGGTAAAACCGACCTCGGCAAAAGCGTTCGGGCCGGTATTCAGTTGCTGGCCCGATTGCAGGCGCTCGTCTACAGCCGCGTTGTGCGCCGGACTTGCCTGGGTGGTCACCGACTGGATCGTCACCGGCCCCTTGACGGCCTGCACCACCGCCTCGCCCTCGCCGACGAAGCGCGAGTCGTACCAGGCGTCGCGCTCGGCAAACGGCGTGATCCGCTTGGTGGCAAAGTCGTACTGCTCCCCGGCCTTGAGGGTGAGGACCCGGCTGCCCACTGCCAGCCGCGCCGTGCCCGCGATAATCGCCAGCCGCCGGGTCGGCGCGCGCAGGTCCAGGCGTACCCGCCCGTCACTGGCGAGGTGGACGCTCTGCGAGAAGAAGCTGAGCTGGCCGCTGAGATAGAACTTCCCGGTTTGCAAATCCGGCTCGTTCTGGTAGATGCGCAGCGCCGAGTCGCTGGCGATCAGTACCTGGCCGCCGCCGCTTTGCAAAGTGGCGCGGCCTGCGCCAACCCGCAGCGCCTGCTCAACCGTCTCGCCTACGGCGGCCAGCTGCCAGACGGCGCGGCGCTGCTCCACGCTGCCGCCGACCTCGCGCAGCACCGAGGGTGCGGCCCTGGCGACACCGAGCGTCAGGGTCAGTCCACAAACCAGTGCACAAAGTAGAAAATTCGACAAACGCACCCGAGTAGTGTAGCGGGCGGCGTGTCCTCCCGGCGTTTGAGAGAGGTGAGGGGCATGCTCCCGGCCCCGCAGGCGATCGCCTCGTGTCATACTCGGTCGCGTGCTGCTGGCCCTGGAAGACGTACAAAAAGATTACGGCGCTCAGCCGGTCCTTACCCATGTGACCCTGCAGATCAACCCCGGTGACCGCATCGGGCTGGTGGGCCGCAACGGCGCGGGCAAGAGCACCCTGCTGCGGCTCCTGCTGGGCGCGGAGAAGGCCGACGCCGGGACCATCCGGGTGTTTCCGGGGGTGCGGGTGGGCAACCTCACTCAGGACCCCAGTTTTGCGCCGGGCAGCACGGTGGAGGGCGTGATGGAAGCGGCCTTTCACGAACTCGACGCGCTGGAGGCCGAACTTGCTGCCGCCGCCGCAAACATGCACACCGGCACACCCGAGAGCATCGAGCACCACGCCGAGTTGCTCGAACACTACGCCCGCCGGGGCGGCTTCGAGCGCCGGGCGCGCAAGGACGCCGTGACGCTGGCCTTCGGGTTCCGGGGCCGCGAACAAGACGAGACGGCCCGGCTCTCGGGCGGCGAGCGCACGCGCCTGGGCCTGGCCGCCTTGATCGTCGAGAATCCCGATGTGCTGCTGCTCGACGAGCCGACCAACCACCTCGACATCGTGATGGTGGAGTGGCTGGAGGGTTTCTTGTCGCGCTACCCCGGCGCGCTGCTAGTGATCAGCCACGACCGGGCCTTTCTGGACGCGGCCACCAATGAAACGGCCCACCTGTGGCGCGGCGAGGTCAAGGTGTATCCGGCCAGCTACACGGCGTTCCGCACCCTGCTCGACGAGGAACTCGAACGCCAGCGCCTGCGCGCCGAGCAGGACGCCCGCAAGGTCGCTGCCCTTTCCGAGTCGGCGGCCCGCATGAAGATCTGGGGCCTGGGGATGTCCAAGCTGGCCCGCCGCGCCAGCAGCATGGAAACCCGCCTGGAACGCTTGAAAAAGTCGGCGGCGACCGCCCCGCCCCGCGCCGAGCGCACCGCCCGCATTCTCTTTCATGCGCCGCCCAGCGGCGATATCGTGCTCGACGCGAAGCACCTGACCAAGCGCATCGCCGGGCGAACCCTCTTCGAGAACGTGCAGGTGCAGATCCGCCACGGCGAACGGGTGGCGCTGATTGGCCGCAACGGAGCCGGGAAAACCACCTTTCTGCGGGTGCTGCTGGGCCTCTCGCCCAGCGACGATGCCAGGGGCGAGAGCCGCACCGGGGCCAGGGTCACGGTGGGCTACTACGATCAGCAACTGCGTGGTGTGGACGAGGACAGCACCTTGTATCACGAGGCCCGCGAGTACGTTGAGAAGGACGCTGAGGCCCATGACCTGCTCGGCACTTACATGTTTCCCTACCTCAGCCACGACAAATCGGTCAAGGTGCTGTCGGGCGGCGAGCGGGCGCGGCTGGCGCTGCTGAAGCTGGCCCAGGAAGACCACAATTTTCTGATTCTCGACGAGCCGACCAACCACCTCGACATGGAGATGCTTGAAAGTCTGGAAGGCGCGCTCGACGACTTTTCCGGCACGCTGCTGATGGTCAGCCACGACCGCCGCCTGATCGAGCATCTGGCCGACCGCATCTGGCTGATCGAGGATGGGCAGTTTTACGAGTACCCCGGCGGCTGGCAGTATTACCGCGAGAAGCACCGCCCCGCCGAGAAGGTGCAGGAAGCCAAAGCCGTGCCCGTGAGGCAAAATCCGGCTGGACCCAAAGGCAAGGGATTGTGGCATCTCAAGCGTGAGGTGGAGCGGTTGGAAGCTGAGGTGGCCCAGCTCGAAGCCCAGCTCGAAGCGGCCCAGAGCGCCCTGGCCCACGCCGCCCCAGACGCCGATTTCGCCGCCCTGGGCCATCAGGCTGCCGAACTCGAAGCCCAGTTGCTGGCCCGTATGGAGGACTGGGGACAGGCCCAGGAGGAAGTGGAGGCGCGCAGCTAAGTGTTGCTCGTCGCCAAGTCCATACTCGGCAGCCCACTCGACAACCATTTGCTGCCCGTCTCAAAAAAGCGCCATGGCAGGTTGCGCCCCGCCGCGATGCCCACCCGCGCCGTGACGGTCACCTGATCGTCGCTTAATGGCACGCCAGGCAGCAAGCACAGCGCCGCGCCGTTGACTGGCTGGCCCCGGAACTGCTCGGGGGGGAGCGCCAGTGCCTGCACCAGCTTGGCCGGGCCGCTCAGCAA
Source organism: Deinococcus alpinitundrae (assembly GCF_009982895.1). Lineage (GTDB taxonomy): Bacteria > Deinococcota > Deinococci > Deinococcales > Deinococcaceae > Deinococcus > Deinococcus alpinitundrae. The sequence continues at coordinate 45,394 of NZ_WXZL01000026.1, forward strand.
GTTGCGTTCGCTGACCACCGGGCGGTGTTCCAACATGGCGTCCACACCTTCCAGCGGTTCCAGCGCCCGGATCAGCACGCTGGCGGGAATGCCCTCGGCGCGGCAGGCGATTTGCAGCAGCGGATGTCCGTAGGCCACCCAGAACACGAACCGGCCCGGTGCTGCTTCCAGTTCCAGCGTCTTGATGTGGTGAAATCTTCCCGCCGTGCAGCTCGGGTCGCGTGGGCAGTCGTAGGCCTCGACCTCCACGATGCGGCCCGCGAGAACGCGCCCGTCTGGTAGCGTGCGGCGCAAGGTCGCGCCGAGCAGGTTGCGGGCCAGCTCGACCGGATTGGCGTCGAAGTGGGCGGGGGAGAAGGGAGCGGGCATAGGTCCATTAGATTAAGACTGAAAGTGCAGTCTTTGGATAAACTCAGTCGGTGAAAAAGTTTATCGTTCTGGCTGCTACAGTTTTAGCGCTGAATGGAGTAAGCGGTATTGCTCAAACCTGGCAGGACGGGCCTGCGAGCTACAACCTCAACAATTGTATTCGTGTCAATACAAAATCGGATACGAAGACCGTGAAATGTACTGCCGATTATACCTACACGGGCGCTTCTGAAAAATCGTCGGTTTATTTCTATTTCAACTATTTTAAGCTGGTTGATCCTGACGGTAAGGAATACTCCCCTAACCAAGCTGTATTGAGCAGTGGCGAGTCTTCCACAAGTAGCTCTTTCGGCTTCAGTGTCTACAAAAATCTGCCGGTCAAAGTTACCTTCTTCTTCGATTATCCGCTGCAATACGTCAGCATCACCCGTCTCGTCTTCGCCAACAAAGTGTTTGCCAACGTGCCGATTCGCGGCGGTGTCACGGCCCTCCCTAAATCGGCCACGACGGCCACTATCGCGACCACGCCCAATGCAGCGTCAGCAGCCAAATTCAATGTCAGCCTCAGCAACTGTACGCCTGCTGCGGGCGGCACCTACACCTGCACGGGCGCAGTGCTGACGCCTGTGAAGTAAAAGCGGCGGCGGGCTTTGCGCCAGAGCGAACGCCTTTGCGCCGCGCTAGACTTCTCCGTATGCTTCTCTATGGCCGCAATCCCGTGCTCGAAGCCCTGCAAGGCGGGCGCGTTTCCGAACTTCTGGTCGCCAAGGGCATTGAGGAAGCCTTCGTGCGCGAACTCAAGACCTTCGATGTGCGCCTCAAATTCGCGCCCCGCATCGAACTCGATCAACTCGCCGGAACCACCCAGCACCAGGGTGTGCTGGCCGAAATCGAAGACCTGGAATGGGCGACGGTGGACGACATTCTGGACCGCGCCGACGAAAAGGGCGAGCAACTCCTGATCATTCTGCTCGACGGCATCACCGACCCGCGCAACTTCGGCGCGATCATCCGCAGCGCCGAGGTGCTGGGCGCGCACGGCGTGGTCGTCGAGGAACGCCGTAGCGCCCCGCTCTCGCCGGTGGTTGCCAAGGCCGCCGCCGGAGCCACCAGTTACCTGCCGGTGGCCCAAACCAAGAATCTGCCGCGCCTGATCGACCAGCTCAAGGAAGACAACGTCTGGATTTACGGCGCGGCGGGCGAGGCCGCTACCGATCTGCGCCGCCTGGACTATGACCGCCGCCTGGCGCTGGTCATCGGCGCGGAGGGAGAGGGGATGCGCCGCCTGGTGCGCGAGAAGTGCGACGAACTTGTCAGCATTGTCGTCAGGGGCCAGGTGCAGAGCCTGAACGCGGGCGTGGCGGCGGGTATCCTGATTCACCACGCGGTCAGCAGCCGTCCTGCGGTGACCAAGCCGTGAAGTCCGTCACCGTCCGGAACGAATCCTGGATGCTCGAAATTGCGCCGGAATGGGGGGCCAGCATCCTCAACCTCGGCGCCGCCTCGGGCCGCCCGGTCCTCCGACCCGTGGCCCCCAGCACCGTCAAGAGCAGCAGCGACACCGGCTGCTTTCCGCTGATGCCTTACAGCAACCGCATCCGTGACGCCCGCTTCGAGTTCGCGGGGCGCACGGTTGAGTTACGGCCCAAACCCGGCAGTAAGCTCGTTCAGCACGGCGACGTGCGCAACCGGCCCTGGCAGGTCGAGCGGGGCAGCGATACCCACCTGCGCTGCGACTTCGACAGCCGGGAATTCGCCGACATGAACTGGCCCTGGGCCTTCACCGCCCGCCTGGAATACCTCCTGCATGGCCCGCACTGCGATATCTCGCTGATGCTGACCAACGTTTCGGGTGAGCCGATGCCCGCCGGGATGGGCCTGCACCCGTACTTCCAGCGCCTGCAAGACGGCCAGCAGCCGGACGTACAGTTCGCAGCGGGCGGCTGGTATCCGACCGACGAGAACAGCCTGCCGCTGGGCAGTTCGCAGGCCATTCCTACAGACCTTGATTTCGGCGCGGCCCGCCCGGTGGGGGAGAGCCAGATCGACGCGGTGTTCGCCTCCTGGGACGGCACAGCGCGGCTGAGCTGGCCCACACGTTCTCTGACCCTCACCGCCGACAACGTGTTCTCACACCTCGTTTTGTTCACTGCTCCTGACGGTTCGCTGGCCCTGGAACCCGTCTCGCACGCCACCGACGCTTTCAATCTGGCGGCGCGTGAGGTGGCGGGCAGCGACATGAAGGTGCTCTCGCCGGGGCAATCGCTGGCCGGAGCGGTGCGACTGAGCCTGGACGGGAACTGGTAAATGGGTGGGCGCATCATCCTGGGCGCGGGTGAGCAGACCTGGGACGGCTGGAGAGCCACCCAGCGTGAGCAGCTCGACCTGACCGACCGCGCCAGTTTCGCCCGCTTCTTCGGGACCGAATTGGCCGACGCCTTTTTGTGCGAGCACGTCTGGGAGCACCTGAGCTTGCCGCAGGGTCAGGCCGCCGCCCGTCTGTGCTGGCGCTATCTTCAGCCCGGCGGCGTGCTGCGGGTGGCCGTGCCCGACGCCCATTTCCCCGACCCCGAATATCAGCGCACCGTGCAGGTGGGCGGCCCCGGCCCGGCCGGCCACCCCGCCGCCGATCACCAGATCGTCTATGACGCCCGGACGTTCGCCGAAGTGTTCACTCAGGCAGGCTTCGAAGTCGTCCTGCTGGAATACCACGACCCCAGCGGGCGCTTTCATGCTCAGCCGTGGTCGCCCGAAGCTGGCCCGGTGTACCGCTCGGCTCGGCTCGATCACCGCAACGCCGAGTACCGGGCGGGCCGGGGGCCGCTGGGTTTCGCCTCGATCATTCTGGACGCCCGCAAACCGGCCTGACCCGCTTGGTTACCGCGCCCGCAGCACCTCGCGTACCCACACGTCCACCACGGCCTGGGTATTGACCGGTGTGAGTGCCTTGACGCCCTGCGGCACCTGGGCAAACTGAAACACCGGATCGAGCTTGACGCCCTGCACCGCCGGGTACACCCACATACGGGTGGGGAAGTCGGCCTGCACCGGCTCTGAGAGCATGAAATCCACGAACTTGTGGGCCAGCGCGGGCTGCTTGGTGCCTTTCAGGACGCCCACGCCTTCGAGTTGCAGAAAGGTGCTGCCCGGCAGCAGCAGGTTGCCGGTGGGCGACTGGGCCGGAAGCTTCTTGGGGTCGTACCCTTCGGCGTAGGCGACCTCGGCGGCGGGGCTGCTGGCGTAACTCAGGACAATCGGGTACTTGCCGCCGTTGCGGCTAAATTCTTTGTCGTACGCATCGCTCCAGCCGCGCGTGACCTTCATCCCGCCCGCCCGCGCGGCTTTCCACCACTGCATGGCCCCCGCCTGACCGTAGAAGTTGACGCTCGCCAGCAAAAAGGCCAGGCCGGGGCTGCTGGTCGCGGGCGAGGCGACCACCGTCAGCTTGGCATAGGTGGGCGACTTGAGGTCGTCGAGGGTCTTGGGCAGCGCCAGGCCCGCCTTCTGGAACCAGGCGCGGTCGTAGTTGAAGGCCACATAGCCGGTATCGACCGTGTTCAGGTTGAAGGCGTCGAGCCGCTCGGCGGCGGGCACCCTGCTCAGCGCCGGACTCTTGTAGGCGTCGAGCAGTCCGGCGGCGGCGGCGCGGGGAGCCAGAGTGTTGTCCAGACCGTACACCACGTCCGCCAGGGGGTTGGCTCTGGTCAGAATCAGGCGGCCCAACAGCTCGCCCGCGTCGCCACCCTTGATCAGGCGCACCTTGACGTTGTTCTGGGCCTCGAAGCTGGCGATCAGTTTCTTGTCGAGGTCGAAGCTGTCGTGGGTAATGACGGTGAGGGTGGCGGGGGCGGCGCTGGCGAGGCCGCCGACCAGAAAGAGACTTAGAACACTGGCATTCAATTTGAACATAAAAAATCCCCTCTGGCGTCAGAGGAGAAGCGGTGCCGCCGCGCCCACGGCAAGGCAGCCGGAAGGCGGGTCGGCAGTCACGCTCCCTCCGCCGGTATGACCCGGTTCAGGTTCCTGGGGTGTGATCTCAGCCGGGCTCCGCTGATATCAGCGCAGTCGGCACCCCCGGTGACGCAGGATTGAGCATAGCAAATCCGCCGAGGGCAGTTGACCCGGCAAGGCCGATTTTGAGTGCGCCGTCCGGATCCCTGGACCTGCCCCGCCCGCCTTGTTTCCGCCTTTACACAGACATTTTCCCCCCTTCCCAGACGGTAAACTGACCGGATGACTGTCGCTGTCCCCTCGCTGTCCAAATTGCTGCCGAGCGCACCGCCAGGCAATGTGCTGCTGCTGCCGCAGGTGGCCCGCGCCGCTCTTTTCACGGCCCACAGCGGCCCCTGCGTGCTGTTGACCACCCCGGACCGCTTGCCGCTTTATCAGGACGCTGGTCAGCTCGGCGCGCCCCTCAGCGTCAACCCTGGTCTGCGCGAGTGGGACGAGAAGCGCGAGCACGTCGTGATGGACATTCAGACGGCGATGGACCTTTTCCCGGCCCGGCCCGAGGACCATGCCATCACCTTCGCGGTGGGCCGCCAGTACCCGCGTGAAGCGCTCCTTTTGCGGCTCGAGCAGCTCGGCTACCCGCGCTTGATCGACGGGCGGCTCGACGAGCTGGGCTTCATTCTACGCGGCGACACGCTCGATCTGTACCTGACGACGCACTCCCAGGAAGGCCAGCTCCCTGCGCTGCGGGCCGAGTTCTTCGGCGACGAACTCGACACCCTGCGCGAGCTGAGCGACGATGGCCTGCCCGGCGGCAAGCTGACGCGCTACTCGCTCGCGCCCACCGACGGCTACCTCAGCGAAACCAAGTGGGACGCCACCCGCCTAGAACTGCTGCCGGGACGGGTTTTTCTCGACGCACCCGAGTTCTACGCCAGTGCGCTCGGCCCCGTCACCGATCTGCTGTGGGCGCACCTGCTGACGCGCGAGGTAACCAGCTTTGGCCGGGCTCCGCTGATTCTGGAAGACTTTAGCCTTGATCTGGTGACGCTGCCGTACTACCGTGCCCGACTCGGTGAGCTGGCGACGGACGTGGACGAGTGGCGGGCGGCGGGCTACCGGGTGCTGCTGCTGGTCCGGCATGAGCGTACCGCCACCTACCTGGCCGAGAAGCTATTGGGCAACAAGGAGCCGCACTGGCTGAAGTTGCCGCGCCTGGACGCGGGCGAGCTGGGTTTTTTGCGCTCCAGCGGCGAGGGCGGCTTCGTGTTGGAGCAGGCCCGTATGGTGGTGCTGACCGAGGACCTGATCTACGGCTTTCAAGGCGGCTCGGCGCTGCGCGGTAAGAAACTCAGCGGCAAACCCGTTACCGACGCGCTGGGGCTGGCGGTGGGCGACTACCTGATTCACCCCGAGCACGGCATCGGTCAGTTTCAGGGTCTCCAGACCCGTACGGTGCTGGGTGTCACCCGCGATTACCTCAATATCAGCTACAAAAACGAGGCGGCCCTGGCCGTGCCGATTGAGCTGCTGCCCACCCTGCGCCGCCACCCCGGCACCACCGACGATCCGCCCGCGCTGTCGAGCCTCGACAAGAGCGCCTGGGCCAAGGCCAAAGAGCGCGCCAAGAAAAACGCCGAGGAAGTGGCGGGCAAGCTGCTGGTGCAGTACGCCGCCCGGCAGGTCACGCCCGGCAACAGCTTCGCGCCCAACGCCGAGTGGGACGCGCAGATCGCGGACAATTTCGAGTTCGAGCTGACCGTTGACCAGAAGACGGCCCTCAAGGAAACCCTTAAGGACCTCGAAGCGCCCAACCCGGCTGACCGCCTGATCTCCGGCGACGTGGGCTTCGGCAAGACGGAAGTCGCGCTGCGGGCCGCCCACCGGGTGGTGGGTGGGGGGATGCAGGTGGCGGTCCTCGTGCCGACCACCCTGCTGGCCGAGCAGCACACCTCCACCTTCGTGGAGCGCTTCAAGGACCTGCCGGTGCGGGTCGAGGGACTGTCACGCTTTACCGGCGACAAGCAGGCCAAGGCGATTCTGGGCGATCTGGCGTCGGGCAAGGTGGACATTATTATCGGCACCCACCGATTGCTGAGCAGCGACATCGTGTTCAAGAACCTGGGATTGATCATCGTGGACGAGGAGCACCGCTTCGGCGTCTCGCAAAAGGAAAAGCTGCGGGCGCTGCGCGGGATGCCGGAGATCAGCAAGGACGGCAAGATCGAGATTCCCGAGGGCGTCAAGGCGGTGGACACCCTGGCGCTGTCGGCCACTCCGATTCCGCGCACCCTCTACATGAGCATGGTGGGGTTGCGCGACATGTCCAGCATTCAGACGCCGCCCAGGGGTCGCAAACCGATTCAGACGATTCTCGCGCCCTTCGACCCGGTGACGGTGCGCGACGCCATCGTCTCGGAGATCGAGCGCGGCGGCAAGGTCTTCTACATTCACGACCGCATCGCCTCTATCGGCGCGCGCAGCCTGTACCTGCGCAATTTGGTGCCGGAAGCCCGCATCGGCGTGGCGCACGGGCGCATGAACGAGGAGGAACTCGAGGAGATCATGCTCGGCTTCGAGGAGGGGGCTTTCGACGTGCTGCTCTCGACCACCATCGTCGAGACCGGGCTGGATATTCCCGAGGCCAACACCATCCTGATCGAGCGGGCCGACCGACTGGGCTTAGCGCAGCTCTACCAGCTTAGGGGCCGGGTGGGGCGGCGCAGCACCGACGCCTACGCGTATCTGTTCTTCCCGCCGCGCATGACCGAAAATGCCTCACGGCGGCTGTGGGCCATCGCCGACTTACAAGACCTGGGCAGTGGCCACCTGCTGGCTGAGAAGGATATGGAAATTCGCGGGGTGGGTAATATTCTCGGTGAGGAGCAGCACGGGCACGTGCAGGCGGTCAGCATCGACGTGTACACCGAGCTGCTGGCCGAGGCGGTGGCCAAGCTCAAGGGCGAGCCGCTCAAGGCCCCGCCGAGCGTCAGCATCGACCTCCCCATCAATGCCCGTCTCGACGCCGATTATTTCGGTCGCGACGAGGACGCGCGCATCAGCACCTACGGGCGGCTCTCGGAGGCGCGGACCTTGCAGGCCATCAGCCGGGTCGAGCGCGATCTTCGCAAGAAGTACGGCCCGCCCAGCAGTGAAGTCCAGAACTTCATCGATCTCGCCAAGCTACGCCTCACCGCACTGGCTCGCCGGGTGCTGAGCATCGGCGAGACCATGACCGACCTGCAGATTACCTTCGCTTACAAAGCCCTTGACTACGACGCGGGCGGTCTCAAGAAGTTCCCGCACAAGACGGAAGTGACCACCTTCCCGCCGTCGATCAAGATTCAGAAGCGGGGCATCAAGCCTGACGATTACGCCCGGACGCTTATTGACGTGCTGGGGTATTTCGGGTGAGCAGTCTCAGTGAATGTAGATGGGTACAGGCTTTTCGTTATCTGACATCTTGCAGTTTAGAATTCGTGATGAAGAAGTGCGTCCTGGACAGCATTGACCCGATCAATCTCTAGATAAAGCTCCGTAAGGCGCACGCCAGC
>NZ_WXZL01000268.1 GCF_009982895.1 Deinococcus alpinitundrae
GGTTGATTGTCCTTGACCTGGACGATGAGGCGGATGTTGCCTGTCTGGGCGACGTTGAAGGCTTTTTTGGCAATGCAGGGCATCGAGGGTGACGATTGCGTCCTCGGCGATGCCCATTTCGGCGAGCAACGCCTGGGCGGCAGGGATCTCGCTGGATTTCTCACCGATGTCGACATGTGCGAGCACCAGCTTGGTGTCGGTGGCGAAGGCGCTGAGCACATGAGCCGCGGTGCGGTCATGGAACCTGTCGAAACTGCCGCGCAGGGTCT
>NZ_WXZL01000269.1 GCF_009982895.1 Deinococcus alpinitundrae
GCGGCGCACGTCGGAACCGCCCGCCACCACTATGAAAACGCGCCCGACCGGCGCCTGGGCGCGCGCGAGGTCGAGCCCGCTGCCCGCGCCGACCTGCGTGAAATAGAGGCACTCGCCTGCGGGACCCACCACCTGCATGGCGCGGATCATCGGAAAGCGTGTCAGGCCAGCCGGACCGCCGATGATGCGAATCGGCGAGCCCGAGAGGCGGGCCGCGAGCGTGTCCACGTCGTCGACGACGATCTCGCTCACGTTCCAGCCGAAACTCG
>NZ_WXZL01000270.1 GCF_009982895.1 Deinococcus alpinitundrae
TTTTGGTTTATAAGCGAAAATAATTGTTTGGCCTTGGTTATTTGATTTTTGTAAACTAATGTTTGATATCACGGCCTTAAGGGCTAAAAAATAAAAAAGCTTTTCAAGAATAGAAAACTCTTGAAAAGTTTTTTGGTACGTGGAGTTTTAATGATCAGCGTGCACGTCAAAAGCTGACAGCAGCATTTCCTTTACCCCTGGAGCATCCGGATCATGCATACCTTTTTTCGTATCTAACGCGCGAATTGCAGTCATTTCTTCTTCCGTTA
>NZ_WXZL01000271.1 GCF_009982895.1 Deinococcus alpinitundrae
GATTTGAGTAGCTTTATAAATATTAAATTCATCTATTTCTTCAGCTGTAGCGATACCATATGCAAAAGCAGTAACTTCATTTTTTAGTGCTTCATTTAATTCTAGACGTTTCGTAACAGGTACTTTTTTCGAGTCATCAAGGCCCAAATAATTGTGATTTGAATTTAAAATTGTTGCGCATGCAACGACTGGACCTGCTAAAGGTCCTCTTCCAACTTCGTCAATACCACAAATAATAGCATTAGGATGCTCTTTTAATATTTCATTTT
>NZ_WXZL01000272.1 GCF_009982895.1 Deinococcus alpinitundrae
TTCAGGGACTGGGCCTGGTCGATCCACTTCTGACGACGGCTGGCGGCGTCAACGATCCACTTGGTGTCCACTTCGAAGGCGGTCGCGTAGAGCTCTTTGAGTTCTTGCGGGATGCGCTCGATCTGCTGCACGGAACCGTCGTAGTACTTCAGGTCGTTGATCATGACCGAGTCCCACAGGCCACGGGCCTTCAGATCGCGAACCAGGTACGGGTTGATCACGGTGAATTCGCCCGACAGGTTCGATTTCACATACAGGTTCTGGTAGGT
>NZ_WXZL01000273.1 GCF_009982895.1 Deinococcus alpinitundrae
GCCCGTATCTAGGTAAGGAAAATCGAAATGTCCCTTTAAGTTTTCACTAGGCGGATCGATCTTGTCCATCCGATTAAGCATCTTTTCCCGGGATTTCGCCATTGTTGAACGTTGGCCAGCCTTATTCTTACGGATAAAGTTTTCCGCCTTTTCAATGACTACTTGTTGCTTTTCGTAAGCCTTTAATTGTGCTTCTTGCCGCGCTTCCTTTTGCCGCATTGCGGATTGGAAATCGCCCCGGTACTTAGTAATTTTGTTAAATGAAACGT
>NZ_WXZL01000274.1 GCF_009982895.1 Deinococcus alpinitundrae
CGATCATGACGCCACGTCGCTTGCCGGGCTGATCCGCGCCGGCGAACTCTCGCCGGACGAACTGCTCGACGCGACGCTGGCGCGAATCGACTCGTGCGATGGCCGATACAACGCCATCGCCGCCGACCTGCGCGACCGCGCCCGGCGGCAGATCGCCGCCGGCCTCAACGGCCCCTTCGCCGGCGTGCCCTTCCTGCTGAAGGATCTGGGTCACGACTATGAAGGCGCGCCGATGACGATGGGCGCCCATGCGATGCGCCATAACGTCG
>NZ_WXZL01000275.1 GCF_009982895.1 Deinococcus alpinitundrae
GGTATGGCCCGGGAGCTTACATCCTGCCAGCTTGATGGCTTCCTTATGAATTGGTGCAGTAGAGACCACGTCGATCAGCCCCGCTTTACCCAGCTCGATCGACTTCATCACATAGTCCAGCGACATTTGCCCCGCCAGTTTCTGCACCGTGCCCCATTCGATACTGTCGCAATCGTAGTCGCCAGTTTCCAGAACATCCAACGTCCCCCAGCTGAAACGGGCCTCCTGCGGATGGGTAATTTTATGGATAGCAAAATCGCAGCCCATGA
>NZ_WXZL01000276.1 GCF_009982895.1 Deinococcus alpinitundrae
GAATCTTTTTGCTCTATCTTTAAAATTCGAAGGTTGTTCATTAATTTCTTCACCATTTAATTTGGCAAATTCTTTCATTAGTTCTTTTTGTCTATCTGTTAATTTAGTAGGCGTTACTACTTTAATATCAACATATAAATCTCCGTATCCATAGCCATGAACATTTTTTATACCCTTTTCTTTTAAGCGGAATTGCTTACCTGTTTGTGTACCAGCAGGGATTGTTAACATAACTTCATTATTTAATGTTGGTATTTTTATTTCATCG
>NZ_WXZL01000277.1 GCF_009982895.1 Deinococcus alpinitundrae
TTTTTAGACGAGTGTTAAGCACGCGATGCATCCAGAATTTCGCTGATAGTAGAGTTAAAGTCGCTCATAAAAGCGGAAGCGTCGAAATTTGATTTTACATGTTCAAAAGCGTTTTTGCGGAAAGCCTCATAGTCGCCGTTAACGATGCGTAAAACGGCATCAGCACATTTTTCCGGTGCCAGTAATCGCGGAGGGTGTAACGCGTCCTGCCCTGGAAAATAAACATCATAAGGAAAATTGACGTTGATTCCACACTGCTCAAAATGCG
>NZ_WXZL01000027.1 GCF_009982895.1 Deinococcus alpinitundrae
GAGAAGTTGCCCCCGCTCGGCGCAGTGGGCACGGTGCAGTACATCTCCACGGTGGGCAAGGGCACGCTGGTGCCCACCACCGCCCTGCAAATCGACAACGCCACGACCTCGGTGTATGTGGTTACGGGCGGCAAGGCCAAAATTCAGAACGTAACGGTGATCGGCCAGACGGGTGACACCGCCGTGGTCAGCGGGCTGAAGGCGGGGTCACAGGTCATCACCCAGCCGCCCGCCGGACTCATCGACGGCGCGAGCGTGAGCACCGATGCGGCGTTCGGCGGGGGCCAGGGTGCTCCGGGCGGCTTCGGCGGCCCCCCGGGTGGACCGTGAGCGGGGAAGGCAAATCAATCCCGGGACACGCTGGAGACCATCGTCGGCGACTTCGGGAAAAGGCATGATTCTGCAATTTTACCCTTGACTCTCAATGGCTCAGCTGGACTTTGGCCATTGACAGGGGGAGCAGCATGCTGCTTCCCCTGTCAGACTTGAGCATGACACTGCTCCCAAAATGGTTTACTGGAGTGTTGGAAGGATTTGCTCCACTGTTTTCGGCGCGCATCTGGCCGCGGGTCCAACTCCTGGTCGTCGGGGCGCTGCTCTCTCCTGGAAAACGGACAGTGACAGCGGCGTTACGGGTGCTCGGGTTGGCGGACGATCCGAGGTTCGGGAGGTTTCACCGCCTGTTGAGTCGGGCGCGCTGGTCGAGTCTGCAAGCCAGTCGGGTGCTCCTTGGCCTGCTCCTCGTCGCCTTCGTTCCCTTTGGGCCGTTGGTTCTCGGCCTGGACGACACGATTGAACGACGAACCGGCAAAAAGGTCAGCGCCCGAGGCATCTACCGCGACCCGGTGCGGTCCAGCCATGGACACGTTGTGAAGGCCGGCGGTCTGCGCTGGCTGAGCCTGATGCTGCTGACGCCCATCCCCTGGGCCAATCGCATCTGGGCGTGTCCGTTCTTGACGGCACTCGTGCCGTCACAGCGCGACAACGAAGAACGCAACCACCCACACAAGACCTTGACGGACTGGGCCCGGCAGATGCTGCGTGTGGTGCAGCGTTGGTGTCCCGCAAGAGCGTTGATCGTGGTCGCGGACAGCGCGTACTCGGTCATCACCTGGCTCCACGCCCTCCAGCAGGGCCGTCCAATCACCGTGATCATCAGACTCCGCCTGGATGCTGCACGCTACGAGCCTGCCCCTGAACGACAGGCCGGCCAGAAAGGCCGGCCCAAATGAAGGGCCAGCGCCTCCCGTCCCTGGCATCCGTGGTCGAAAAGAAAAGGACCGTGCCAATGAACTGCTGGCACAGTTGTATCTGACCCGGGAACGACACCGCCTAGGTCAAGACTCCTCAGGATTCGAACACTTGATGACAGAGGTCAAGGCCTTGGCAGAGCCGGGCGTGCTCCTGGCAGCCAGCAAGATCCAACAGGTTCTGGCAACTTAACCACGAGCAGGCCAACTCTCCCCAGCGGCGGTCTGAACTTCAGATCGGCGCACTAACGGCGTGCTGCCAGGCCAGATGAGCCTTGGACTGATTCCTTCTTCGATTGCGCGCAGTGACAGTGGTTCGGGTGTGCTGGTGAAGGTTCGAAACGCGGGCATGCAGGGCCAGAAATTCTTGTGCCCGTCTTGGCTTCTTGAAGCCTGGCTGACTTCGCTCCTGTTCCCGGGTCGGGCGATGCGATTGTCTAGGGCAGAACGGCACCCGTATGGGGCCTGCCCGCTGTTCAATCAGGTTATTGCAGCGCGCAGAAGAGATCACCTGGAGCTGCTCCACGCCGTGGAGCACAGGAAGAGCTCGAATAGCCGCCCCGTAACTCCACAGCTTGTCAGTGTAAATGACGTCTGGAACGTCGTAATTCACCAACAGCCTTTCGAAAAAGGTCTTGGCTGCGTCCGTATCCCGGTGAGGCTGCAAAAGGATATCCAGCACCGCGCCGGTTTCATCGACGGCCCTCCACAACCAGTATTTCCTGCCACCGATCTCGACGCACATCTCATCCAGGAACCACCGGGAACCCCGTCGGGGTTCCCGGTGGCGCAATTCCTACGTGAGGAGCGGCGCGAACTTGATGTTCCACTGACGGAGGGTTTCATGGCTGACCTCAATGCCGCGTTGGTGCAGCAATTCCTGGACATCGCGCTCACTGAGGGGAAACCGGTGGTAAAGCCAGAGGGCATGCTGAATGATGCTGAGCGGAAAACGGTGTCGGTCACACGTCGTACAGTGCCGCGTCTTCCGGTAAACACCACTTTCCCCACCTCGGCCAGCGAAGCCCAGCCAGGTCACGCGGCCCGCCCGCCGCAGGGACCGCAGCGCCCGGCGGGTACTTTCGCTGCTGGTCCCGGCGGGCAGGGACAGAGTGAAGGTATCGAGCGCCGCAACGCTCAGCACGTCCAGAATGACGCGCTGCATCCGCCCCGGTCCTCGGCTTATGGCCTGAGCCTAGCTGCCCGCCGGAACCCCATGACAGTTGGGTGTTTCCGCAGCAGCGGAACACTTAAAGGGAAAGTCAGCGCAGGGCCACAACGGCAAGAATTGGCCCATCCGCACAGCTTCGAAGCCTGGCAGACGTGGGGCCAGTGGGCCGCATTCCAGCATCTTCCTTCGTCGGAGCCGGGGCGCAGGATTCAGTAAGCGGTTGGAAAAAATAGGAAAGCTGCGCCCAGACATGATCTAAGCCAGGTCAAGGGAGTGAAAAGAGCCTCAAACGTTCCGATTTTTTCCAGGCTTTCTGACCCTTTCCACGTTGGCCACACCGCGCCGTCCGCCGGAACCCCATGCAAACTGCATCCTTTCGCAGCAACGGAACACTTAAGCGGGGCAGAGAATCTCTAAATATCCCGTCTGGGCGGCCCTGTAGACGTGAGGAAGCTCCCCCGTGCAGGCACTCGCCCTTCGCCGAAGGGCGAGTGCCGGTGGGCGAAAGTTACGAAAAAAGGGAAAGCCCGCACCCAGACAGACTCAAGGCCAGGTCAGACGCGGAAAAAGAGCCTTCAACCTTCGCGACTCTTCGCCGCGTTTTTCTTGCTTTACAGCGCGGCGTCTTCGAGCAGCACGCGGGCCAGCGCCGCATACAGCGCCCAGGCTGCCCGCACGTGGGAAACTGGCTCTTCTTTCGCGGCTTGATCTGTTTATTCAGCGTCATCCCTTTTCTCGTCATGGATGCACTCATTGCCGGGTTGCCGAGCAGCGGCAGACCGTTTCAAGAAGGTGACCCAACTGGTTTTTCATGCCCTCAAGGTCCCATGCATGGACTGACAATGGGCTTTCAGCAACTATTAATTAAGCATTCCAGACCGCCAGCATGCGCTCACGCTTCTTCCCAGCCGAGCGGCTCGTATGGCGTGATCTCGACGTGGATCGTGTAGGTCTTGGTGCTGGTGTCCTCTAGTGTCTGGTACACCAGATCGAGGTTTTTGTTGAGGCGGAACAAAGGCAGCGGCATTTGAACCGTCAAGGTCACCTCGTTGAAATAACCTTCTTGTTCGACCTTGACGACAGGGTCGCCCACGATGAGCAACTGTTCTTGCAGGTCCAGGATGGCCTGAAGGGTCCCTTCAGTCAGGATCATGCTGCTTGCCTCCTTGGCGCTCTTCACGCCCCCTCCCATCAAAGAGAATCATCCGTCACCCGCTTGCCCTGCTCGGGACGTTCGAAAGTAAGGACCATCGGGCACGAGCAGCAAGGTGAGTACGGGCTGCTCAGTGAGTCCTTGAGGGCACCGCTACCCTGGTAGCCCTCGCCGTTGAGCAATCCTCTTCCCAGATCACTTGAGGTCGTCAGCTGCAGGAAGTTTGGGGAATCAAGGTGTACGACACGACCTGGTACGGCAAGTGCTCTGGCAGCGTGGGATTCGCTTCCCGTCGACGTATGGTTGCCTCTTCCGCGAGACGGTGGACGGCCTGACTGACTTTACCGATCCAGAGTTCGCCACGATATTCAAACGAGGTGTGGAAGCCATCCTCCCAGCGCACTCGTACCCGCCAGGTGCGCGGTCGGGGAGCGCATTTTGGTGGATGATTGCACACGATTTCCTCCTTTCTGGTAAAGGGCCAGGAGATTTTACCTCGCCTACCTCTAGTATCGGCGCAGATTGTCAAAGTATTGAGTAACAAAATACATATGACTCCACCAAGTGATCAGTCCTTGATCAGGCGTGAGCGGGATGGATTTCGTCCGTAGAGCATGGCCCTGCAGTGTCTATCCAGACGCCTCAGTGAACGCAACGCTCTGCCACAGGACAGGAGAAGGGTCGGCAAAAGCAGGCGAGACAGCATCGCCTTTGAGCCTTTGGATGCAGGGATAGTGCAGACACGGGAGAGCCTGGGCTTGCGCTTCCTGAGTACCAGTTCGCTACGCCGCCGTGGTGTGAGCAGGTGCCGCGCCGGTGGGTGCTGAAGCTGTCGCTGCCATCGCGGCACTGGGCGAGCGTCGGCCATGACGGAACGTTGGATGTGGCACCAAATACCCAGACAGCTGCAAAATGGGGAGAGCGGCAGACGCTTTCTCAGATGAAAGCATGTCGTGTTTCTACAAGAACCCGGTGAGGTCGGCATCTTACCCTGAGTCCATGACCGACGCATTTCATGTTTTCAAACGCCCACCAATGGTTTTCACAACCTCTTTGTCCCCAGTGGTCACTGTAAAGATGATCGACGCTGTGCCCGACCGGTACCGTAAGCTCAGTGAGCCTTTCTTGGCCGAGGCCGCATCTTTCTTCTGTGTCGGGTTGTGTCAGAGCGTGGGGCAACGCGGATGACGCCACCACACCTGGCGCGTAAATGGGTGGTTAATGCTGGAATCCCAGGCCAGAACAGCTCGGACGGGCGCGCCCGTTTCGTACGCGACGTCCTGGATGCTCGGCCCTCGGTGCTGCTGCTCTACTTTGGCGGCAATGACGCCCTGAATCCGGGTGCGTTCGTTGCGTTGAGCGATTACGCGGCGAACATGGCCTGGATGATTGATCAGGCCCTCGCACACGGCATCGTTCCTATCGTGGCCACGGTGTTGCACGTCGATACGGCCCGCCTGAGGGCGCAGCACCAGACGAGTGGGGCAGAGGAGCCGAATGACCTGATCGACCGCTACAACCGGGCACTGCTCGCGGTGGCCCGGGAAAGACAGGTGACGGTCGCGGACTTCGCGCGGGCGCTCGACGCGGCGGGCGGCCCGACGCCGGAAATGAGCACCGATGGATTGCACCTGACGGCCACGGGCAACCGGCTGCTGGCTCAGACTTTCTTTCAAGCCATGCCGCCGGGGATCGTCGGGGGTGTGGTCTGTCTGGGAGACAGCCTGACGTACGGCGTACCACTCCGGACAGCGGAGCAGGATTCAGATGAGACGTACCCAGCGCAGTTGGAACGGGACTTCCTGCCTATGAAGGGCAATTAAGCGCCCAGTGCATCGGCCATGACGGGGCGCTGGATCCGCTGGCCGTCCACATTGGTAGAGGTGCCGCTGGTGGTAAGCGCAAGGGCAGGGGAGGACGTCGCCTTCAGCGCCAGGATCGTCTTTGAGACGTAGCCCTTCTTGCCGCCGTAAGTGACCGGGCACCAGGCAGTGCAGGTCCTGACGTTTACCAGGGTGTTTTTGGGGATGACCGTCAGCACCTTCTTCGGCTGGAGCGGCGGCAGGGGCGGGCGAAACTCACGGAGTATAAGTAGTTTTTCCAAGGCGACGCGCTAGGTTCACCGGAACGGGTCAGGGCTGGCGCGGGCTGCAAAAGCACCATGTGCTCGAACACCTGCTCCGACCGCTCCTGAGCGAAGAGGGCAAGGCGCAGCTCGTCGAGCAACTCAGGAACGCCAAACCAGAATGAAAGATCTCCTCCTCAAAAAGAAAAGAGGAGGAGATCTCTTGGCCAGGAAGCGACTCGCCTGGGCAGGGCGTGGGCCGTTCTCAGCTCGTGAGGGGCACCAGCAGGTCATGCAGGTGATCCCACGCCGGGGACTGAGCGCAGGTTACTCAGCAGCCCGGCGCGGCGCATCCGGCGAGTGGCCTAAGCCACCTGGGCCGCAGGCCCGGACAGCCCTCGGCGAGTGACCGACCTCGCCTCCCCTCACGGCCTATTTCCTTGGGAGGTATTAAGGTGAGTCATGCCTGACCAAACTGGAAATGAACTTGCCGCGCTCGTCCTCGAAGCTGGCCGCCACCCTGAGAAGCAGAAGTTCCTGGAAACCAACGTCGACAATGGCCGTCACTATTATCTTTTCGATCTGCCGGAGCTTGGGCAGAAGGTCGAGCTTTCCTGGACAGGTATCAATGCCTGGTGGTTCAAGATTTATGACCGGGCTGTTGAAATCGAGCAACTTGCCCCCAGTCGCACATTCATCAAGTCGAACGGAGTCGCCGACACTTATCGCGTTAGTGGTGGCGCGCTCGCTGGGCTGTACGTCATCGTCAACACCTGGAGAGAGCTTTTTATCAGTACCCCTGAAGGTGCCCTCACCGATCTGGCATAGCTCGCAGCTTTAGCAAATGAACCACCTTCCCTGAGAAAAAGGAAGGTGGTTTGCTGAGCAGGAGCTAGGCAATTCGGAAGGGGTTAGTCATGGGGAGCCTCCAGCGCTTGGTAGAGCACCGTAAGAGCGCGCTCCGGCGTGTGGATCACAGGGCCATCGACCATCGTTTCCCCTGCACACAACCGGCACTTCCACTCACCCGGTCGAGCGTTATCAGGGACCATAAACCGATCGGCGACTTGGTTGAATGCTCTCAACATCTCGCGTTGTTCTTCAGTGGTCATCATGTTCCCTCGAACAGCAGGCAGCCGGTCCAGTGACTTCCGGCGCGGCCGCAGAGGCGGCAAACCTGGCCGGGAGCGGCTAGGGGTTTCTGGACAACCTGGCACTGGTCCAGGCCTGCCTGCGTCAGTGCGTACAGGCGGCAGCTGCGCGGGCCGATGCGGGTGGCCAGGCTGCCTTGTATGGCCGCTGACTCACCAGCGCATCGTATACATCTACAACCGCGAAGAGCCACGCCAATACCGGAACCTGTTCTCTCGCCAATCCGTCCGGATAACCCTGCCCATCCCAGCGTTCGTGGCGCAAGAACTTCTGGCCCTGCATGCCCGCGTTTCGAACCTCCACCAGCACACCCGAACCACTGTCACCGCGCGCAATCGAAGAAGGAACCAGTCCAAGGCTCACCTGGCCTGGCAACACGCCGTTGATGCGGCGGTCTGAATTTCAGACTGCCACTGGCTAGATTTGCCCTGCTCAATGTTAAGTTGCCAGAACCCCGCCTGATCTTACCCTCACCAGCTCTGAGGTTGCTGGTCCAGGTCTACTGGCTGCTGGATGAGGACCAGCCGCAGGTGGGACATCATGCCTCCCTACGAAAGCAGCTTGCGCATCTGACCTTTTCCTCTGGTCGTTCGTGGGTGGTAGGCGAGGGTGGTCTGCACACCCTCATGCCGCAGGTCACCCTGAACGGACTGCTCACTGCACCCAGGCAACTCTATTCCGAGGAGCCAGTGCGAGCGCTCCGGGTGGAACTTGTATCTCTGGGCTGTGCGGCAGCTGTTCGGCTGGCGCCCCCTTAACCCGGCGCTTGACCTCCTGGCCGGCGCTGCTGGCCGCGAGGCGGCGAGCTCAGGCAGCGCTGATTACCCACGACGACGAAACAGCAGTGGGCCTGCTGGAGACCTGGCTGCTCGCCCTCGCTTCCGGTAAGCAAGCAGCACGGGATCAATAAGTTACAGTTACCAGGCCCGGTTTTTCAGCCTGAAGTGTCCATCTGTGGTCCGTCGCTCCTGGGAATGTGGATACTGGTAAGGGCTGCCAGGGCCACCGCAACGACCACCGCGCCTGCGGTGAAGGTGAGGGTGCCACCAATTTGCCCGTAGAGCGTACCACCGGCCAACGGACCGGCCACCTGTGCCAGCGACTGGAAACCCTTGGTTCCGCCCTGCACCTGCCCTTGCACTCCCGCAGGGGCCGCATTGGAAAGCAGGGCGGCGAGAGACGCGTTGAAGACACCCTCGCCCAGCGAGAACATCACCACACCCAAGTACAGCAGCGGCGCAAAGTGCAAGAGCGGCACCAGTGCGATCAGCGACAGGCCGACCACGCCCATGCTGAGTCCCAGACGCGTGACGCCGTGTTCACCCCATCGACTCAGCAGGGACGGAAGCAGCAGGCCCTGCCCCACGATGTCGCACAGGCCCACCGCGATGAACAGCGTGCTGACCTGCGTCGGCCCCCATCCGAGCGCGTCACGACCCAGCAGCGAGATGATGACCTGCATCAGTGAGAACGGCAAGACGAACAGCATGCTGACCGTGATTAGTCGCCGCACCGGCGGGTAAGACCATACGCCCCGAAGCTGAGTGAGCGGGTTGAGGTGGGCAGCGTCAAAGTGTTTGCTGCGCCGCGACGCGGGCAGGCTTTCAGGCAGAATGAAGAAGCCCCACAGCAAGTTGAGCACACTGACGGCAGCAGCGGCGTAGAAGGGTGCGCTCAGCCCCAGGTGCGAGAGCAGCCCCCCAATAGCCGGGCCGATGATGAACCCTGCGCCGATGGCCGCCCCAATCTGCCCGAAGACCTTGCCGCGGTCCTCTTCTGGGGTGGTATCGGCCACATAGCCGAAAAGCGCACTCAGCCCGCCTGCAGTAAGCCCATCAATGCTGCGTCCCAGAAAGAGCATGACGAGGCTGCCTCCCAGGCCGAACATCAGGTAGCCGATGGCCGACCCGGCGAGCGTGAGCATCAGCACGGGGCGGCGTCCATAGGCATCGCTGAGCGCTCCCAGCACCGGTGAAAAGAAGAAGGTCAGCAGCGCGTAGATGGCGCCGAGCCAACCGATCACGATGGCTTGATGCTGGACGCCCGCGACATACTTCGCCACGATGAACGGCAGGACTGGGAATACCAGGGAGATGCCCATCGAGAACAGAAAAGCGGTGAACATCAGGAACAGGATGGGGGGACGGCTCGGGGCTGACAGGTTGAGGGAGGGTTCTACGGTCATGCAGCCAAGGTAAACGCTGTACCCGGCTGAAGGCTTGTAGAAAAACGACAGACGGTCTCGTCCAGTTAAATGAGAGTACAGCCGAGCCAAATCTGTTCAGCTCCTGCCTTCTTAAGGCAACTGGGGCAGCAGGAGGCGGGGGTTGTCATGCCGGAAGTCGAGCCACTGGACCTCCTGGTGCCGTGTCTCGATCATCCTGATGAAACTGCCGGGAGTAACGCCGCCCAGGATGCGGAACTCATGGGTCAGGTGCGCCTGATCAGCAAAACCCAGATCATAGGCGAGGGCGGCGAGCGGCGTCCCTGGGGCGCTGGCCAGGAGATTATGGGCCGTCTCGAAGCGGATGAGGCGCGCGAGGGTCTTGGCGCTGATCCCCACTTCGTGCAAAAACTGACGCTCTAATGTCCGTAGACTCACGTCCAGACTGCCGGCCAGTTCGGTCAACCGCCGCTGGCCGCCACGGTGGTACAGTTCAATTGCAGCCCGGACACCTGCGCCCGCCGTCCACTCGCGGCCCGCTCCGCCCGCCCGTTGCTCACCGGAGGCGAGCGCCAGTAGCCAGTCATTGAGTAACCCCAGCGCTGTTTCGTCGTCGCAGGTCGTCAAGGCGGCTGTAATTTCGTGTGCCGTTTGTGCTGCCCCCGACCCCGCCGCGCCGCCCAACAGATCCAACGCTGCGGCTGGATAGCTCCAGCCAAACAACTGCCGGGCAGCCCAGGGGTATAGCTCAGCGCGTAGTGTCCGCGTCACACCTTCCGAGATCAGGTGTGAGCTCGTGGTAACTAGGCCTTCCAGAGTGGCTTGCGGCACCGGTGTGAGCAGGCCACCCTCGCCTATCGACCACCTCCGGCCAGAGGAGAAGGTAAGGTGCGCCAGTTGTTCCGGCATGAAGATGTGCGCCTCAGCCCCAACGTGGTACTCGTCCAGCATCATGTAGGCCTGCACCAGTGGCCTTAAAGCGGGCGGGGGCTCAATCAGTTGGTGCGGCACACTTCACTGTGCCATAGGTGCAGCTTGAACAGCTATGGCGTCTGAACCGGCCGGTTGTGGCAAGTTGTTGTTTCCTCAGCACCTGAAGAGCGTCAGTATCGCAGGTGGCCTGAGGTTTATTGATCTCAGCTGAAGTTGGAGATCGTAGGTTGGAGAGATGACTGACCGTTGGCTACCCTCGCACCTGACACGAACTCAACTTGAAGAACGTCGGCTGCACTTCCTCGAGCTCCTCGAGACTCAAGCGCACAGTACCCAGGAACTTGCTGAGTTCCTAGGCGTCAAGGCGAGTACCATCAGCACCTGGAAACATCGCCTGCGGCACCAGGGTTCAGACGCGCTGCAGGCCACGGTGACTACAGGCAGAGCACCGGCGCTCTGCGGGGAACAGCGGGAGACGCTCAAGCGTCTCCTGTGCGAAGGCGCGCAGGTCCACGGCTTTCCTGATGCCAGTTGGAGCACCTTGCGGGTCAGAGACGTCATCGGTCGTCACTTCGATATCTGGCATCACCGCGATCACGTCCGCAGCATCCTGCACCAGCTGGGCTTCTCCCGTCAGAAGCCCGACAAACGCGCCCTGGAACAGAACCCGGAAGCTGTGGCAACCTGGATTCAGACCACCCTTCCCGAGATCAAAAAAAAGGAGCTGCCGGTGCGACCCTGGTGTTCCTGGATGAAGTGGGCTTCAGTCTCAAAGGCACGGTGAAGCAGACCTGGGCACTGCGCGGCCAGACCCCCGTGGTCTTCGGGAAAGCGAGCTGGGATAAGATCTCAACCATCGGTGCGGTGAGCACTGCTGGCCAGTTTTTCCAACAGACCCAGCACGGGGCCTTCAAAGGCCCCGATGTCATTCGCTTCCTGCAGCACGTGTTGACGCACGTCCCAGGAGAGGTCGTATTAGTGCTGGACAATGCCGGCATTCACAAGACGAAGGCCGTCACGGCCTTCGTCGCGGGTGAATCCCGGTTGTCCCTGCAGTACCTCCCACCGTATGCTCCAGAGCTCAATCCCATCGAGCTCGTGTGGGCGTACATCAAGCGGAACATCCTGGGGAACTTCTGTGCCCGCACCTTGGAGGAACTGAAGGCACGCCTCCGGGTTGGGTGGCAGCGCGTTCGGTATGTCCGACTCCCTGCTCGCCTCCTGCACAGCTATCTCCCATCTTGAACTTCAGCCGACATCAATAAGGCAACACAACCGTACAAACTCCGCATGGTCCGCACCTGCCGAGCATTCAGCCCCAGCAGCGGACTGCTGGTCATCTCCTGGACCGTCCCGAACGCCAAGGGCACGCTGACCTGGCCGTGCAACCGAATCCCTTCGGGGCACCAAATCTTGAACTGAGTACAGCAGTGGGGATAGGGTGTCTTGACGTGCGGGGAAAGTGGCCTTAAAGTTTGTGCCAGTGGAAGCTAGCGCCGCTGCTGGACTTTACCAAGACGTTGAGCTGAAGTTAGAAGTGAGCTCGAACCTGAACGAGCTAGACGGACAGGCGCAATTGCAGTAACCGTTGTATTTTAGTACCGCAGAAACCGCTGTATGTCAGTAATCGCATTACCGCAGTACAGAAGCAGGGCGTCTCTCTTAAGACGCCCTGCTTCTGTGTATTTCCCCTCTTTCATGACGTCGCGTATAGGTGGTTGGCCAGTCGAACGTTTTGTGCCACTGCCGGCTCCGGTTGATGTACCTCATGCCTTCACTTATCGTCGCGCCTGGCGGTCGGTCGTCCGTTCCCTTTCCTTCTCTCGAACTTCTTCCTGGCGTTCAGCGTGTTCGATTCCGCCCGGCTCAGCGGCGGCGTCGGCCGCTTGTCGAGCCGCCGCCAATTTGTGCTCTAGATCCTCAATGCGCGCGCGAGGAAGGCCAGCTCGGCGCGCCGAGGCCAATTCATACGTTAGGGCGCCTGAATCATCCTCCAGACGTTGCAGCGCCCGCTTAGCCTCATTTCGAGTAGACATGGGTACAGAATAACGAGCTTGGATTCGTGAGGGGCCAAGTTTTCGCCGTAATAAGTTTTGTTGTAGATCCTAATCAGCCGGTTCTGCTAAGCGGCAAATATGACTCAGGGACATGTATCCCTTCACGGGCACTCCGATATGCGATGTAACACCGAAGCACCTTTAGAGTCATCTCACTTCGTTAAGGCTATCGGTAGCGTCGGGAACAGGTAGAGCCTGAGGCGTGGTGTACAAAACGAAGCATGCGAACAACCCCTGAACACTCGGGAGGCAAGAACGAAAACAGGCCACTGCGGTTGATGTTGATTGACGACGATCCCGCCGACCTCCTGCTGGTAGGAGATGGTTTTGCCGCTTTTGGAACGCATGGGGTGGTTACCGGATATCAGAGCGGAGCGAGTGCCATCGAAGCGATGCAGCAACCAAGCGCTGTCCTCCCGGATGTCATCTTGCTCGACCTCAACATGCCTATGATGAACGGCTTTGACGTCCTTAGGCTCTTGAAAGCAGACGAGAAGCTGAGCTTTATCCCTGTCGTGATGTTGACCGCATCCGCTCAGGCACAGGATGTGACGCAGGCGTACTCCCTCTTTGCGAGTTCTTACATCGTCAAAGCGGACAGCTTCGCAGGATTGATCGAACAGGTAGAAACATTCATAGGTTTTTGGACAAGAATGCGGCGGGTGGGCGACCAGAGTTGATTCTCTAGCCGATGGGAGCCAAGATTTCTCCTCGTCTCGACCTCGCCAATTTCAGCGCCCGTCACCCTAAACACCCCCATATGCTCTGGCCGAGCATCAAGGTCGCTTTTGATCAGAGCGGTTGGCCGTATCAAAATTTGGCTTTGGGTAATGTAAAACCGAAGGTGGCACCCTGGTCCACCTGACCTTCAGCGGTCATCAGGCCACCGTGCCGCACCATGATGCGCCGCGCATTGGCCAAGCTCATCCCGGCACCTTCGAAGTCGGTCTGATGGTGAAGGCGCTGGAACATGGTGAATAGCTTGTCCTGGTAGCGCTGATCGAAGCCGACCCCGTTGTCGCGTACGAACACGGCCCAAGTCTGTCCACGATCCTCAGGCCACACTTCGATCAAGGCTTCCTGGCGCGGCCGTGTGTACTTCACCGCGTTGTCCAGCAGGGCCCTGATCACTCGGCGTAGCAACACGATGTCGCCCATGACCGTCGGTAAGGCCGTCATCTGCCAGCGGATCTGGCGTGCCGGCTCAGCGGCTGCCACTTCGTTCCGGGCCGCTTCGAACAGACGGCCCAGATCGACGGGTTCTGGGTGAAACGGCTCGCGAGACGTGCGGGAGAGTTCGAGCATGCCGTCGATCAGCTGACTTAGGTGCTGAGCGGCCTCCTCCACGATGGCGAAGTAGCGCGCGGCCTTCCCGGTGAGCGGTGTTGGGAGTGCTCGGCGCAACAAGCCGCCAAAACTGATGATGTGCCGAACCGGGGTTCTGAGGTCGTGCGAGACCGAGTAGGTGAAGGCCTCGAGTTCCTCGTTGCTGGCCTTGAGCATGTCGCGCTGGGCCGTGAGCTCCTGGGCCTGCTCGGCGCGCTCCAAGGCCAGATCCAGACCGCGACCTACCGCCTGGAAGATCTTCTTGTCCCGCTCGGTCCAGGTGGCCGAAGTCTGGGACCCAATGAGCAACACACTTTCGAGTTCATCCGCCACGAAGTAGGGATAGCCAGCCAAGGCCTGGAAGAGCCCCGATTCTTCAATGAACAGCCAGGTGGTGTTCCATTGGTCGATGAAGGCGGCTGTCTTCTGGAGCAGGATCTTGGCGATGTTGGAGTGTTGAAGTGGGAAGCCATGGTGCAAGAACTGCAGGAGCGTGGGATCATACTCGGGACTCCAGGCTGAGGGCTTGAACAGCTCGCCCTCCCGCTCGACATAGACAACGTCCACCCCACAGGTCTCCATCAACAGGGTGATGGCCTGCCGGACCAGCGCCTGAACATCGGTCTCGCTGCCGACTGCTTCGGTAAACGCCACGAAGGCGCCCAGTGCGGCCCGTTCCTCTTCCAGTTGCTGGGTGCGTTCCCGCAACTGCTGGGTCTGGTCGGCGCGTTCCAGGGCCAGGCCCAGACCATCACTGACCGACTCGAGGATAGCCCGCTCCTGCGGCGACCAACTCGGCCGGTCAATGCCCGTGGTGAACAAAGCATACGGCTGGCCTTCCCGGAAGTACGGCGTGATGCTCAGGGCACTCGCGTAGTTTACCGATTGCCAATGGGCCTGATCGTGCTCGGCGAAGGCCGTGCAGCGCTGTTCCAGGGCCTGCACGATCAAGGGGAATTCGAGGGACAGCCCGGACCGCCGCAGCGCCTGGACTTCCGGCGGGGTATTGCTGGAGAAGATCAATGGATACGCCTGGTCGCCCTGAAGCAGGTAAAACCCGCTCATGGCTCCGGCGATCACTTCCCGCACCACGTCTGACGCAGCGGTGGCGAGCCGCTCGAGGTCGGTGCTGCTGGCCACGTTGGTGGTGAAGCGTACGAAGGCGTTTAGGGCCTGTTCGTTCTGGGTGGCTTGGTGCTCCAGCAGCTCTGCCTGACCCCGCAGTCGCTGCTCACTCGCCTGAAGATGCTGTTCAGCCGTTTTACGATCGGTCACGTCGCGGGAGATCGCCAGCAACTGGGTGACGCTGCCGTCCTCATCCCTGATAGGAGAGACCCGGACTTCCCACCACTTGAGCGTGCCAGCAAAGGTGCGTGCCGGACCCTCGAAGGTCCGCGTTTCCCCAGCCCTGGCCCCTTCGAGCGCAGCTTCGACCTGAAGCCGCGCTTCACCTTCCCAGAAGGTTGGCCAGAAGGCCTGCTGGCAGCTGCTGAAGTCGTCGAGCTCCATGGTGACCATCCCACCGGCATTCATCGACAGCAGGTGGGCGTCCAGATCGAGCACCTTGATGCAGTCTGCGCTGGCGTCAATGATGCTCTGAAGCTTGTGCAGTTCCTGGCGCCTGGCTGAATCACTCATCGGCGGAGCTCCAGTGCCGCGTCTCGGCTGTGGCGGTGCCGGTCATGTTCCTCTGGGTCATGTTATCAACTGAAGTGTAGGGCCGCTTTTGGGCAGGATAAAGCCGAAGGTGGCGCCCTGATCCACCTGGCCTTCAGCGAACACCTCACCGCCATGTTTGAGGATCAGCCGGCGGACGCTAGCCAGACCCACACCCGTCCCGGGCACCTCCTGATCGCTGTGGAGCCGCTGGAACACGTTGAACAGTCGCTCCTGGTAGCGCGGATCGAAGCCCAGACCGTTGTCCTGCACGTACACCTTCCAGGTCTCGCCCTGCTCCTGTGCCCAGATGCGGATGATGGCCGGGTCACGGGTCCGGGTGAACTTCAGCGCGTTCTCGGTCAGTTGGATGAGTACCTGTTTGAGAGCGTCCCAGTCACCTTGCACAAGTGGGAGGGGGACAACCTCCCACTGGACGTTCCGGGTGAGGAGATCTGGGAGGAGTCCCTTCCAGATCTCCTCCATGAGCGTGTTCAGATCGACCAATTGCGGCCTCAAGGGCTGCTGTGCGGCGTGCGACAGGTCGAGCAGAGCATCGATCATACTATTCATCTGCCTGCCGGCTTGTTCCACCACGTCGAGGTAACGGGTACTTTTCTCGTCGAGCCGATCATTCAGTGTAGTCCGGGTCAGTTGCAGGAAGCCAAGCATGTGCCGCACTGGGGTTCGGAGGTCATGTGAGACCGAGTAGGAGAAGGCCGCGAGTTCTTCGTTGGCGAACGAGAGCGCCTGAGTGCGGGCCTGCAACTCCGCGTTCTGGGTCATCAACTGGCGGGCCATCTCGGTGCGTTCCAGCGCCAAGTTCAGGCTCCGACCGACGGCCCGGAACAGGGCCCGGTCCGCATCGTTCCAGGTGTGGGTCTTGCGAAGACCGATGGACAGGATCGAGCGCAGCTCACCGCCGATCAGGAGTGGGTAGTTGGCCGCGGCGTGGTAGTCCTCGCTCGAGGCCACGCGCTCGCGCTGAGGATCCCACCCGTCGGTGAACACAGGCTGCTTACTCTGGATCACCTGGGCAAAGAGCGGTGTGTCACTCGGCAGGCCCACGGAGATCACTTCGATCAGCGCCGAGCGCATGTTGTCAGACCAGACGTGCCCTTTCCAGAGGGTCTGCTCTTCTTCGTAGTAGACGGCGCTGGCTCCGGGGAACCGTCCCTGCAGCACCTTGATCGCTTCCCGAGCCAGCGTGAGCAGTTCGGCCTGACTTCCGACCGCTTCGGCAAAGGTCACGAAGGCTGCTTGTGCGGCCCGCTCCTCTTCCAGTTGACGGGTGCGCTCTTCGAGGTCGCGGGTGCGGTTCTCAACCCGGGTCTCCAGTGCTCGGGTCGCTTCTGCTCGGCCGAGGGCCACCGCGCACTGGTTCGAGAGAATCGTCAGGAAGCGGCGTTCAGCGGGGGTAAAGTCGTGCGGCTCGCTGAAGTCCAGCACGATCACCCCGAGCGGCTGCTGGTCCAGGAACATCGGCAAGGTGGCGTTGGCCACAGCAGCCAGGGCCCCTGTGCGGCTCTCGATCTCTGGATAGGCGGCTTTCAGGGCGCCAGCATGCTCGAAGTACAGGGCTTCATGCATGCGCAGGATGTCAGCAATGAGTTGATTGTCGGTGAGAGACCCTTCCTGCCAGATGGTGCGGGTGACATCTTCATAGCCCTGGCTGCCGGCGATCTTCATCTGCTGATCGTTCTGATTCGCCAGCAGCACAATGCCAGCGACAGCACCAAGGGCTTGCACGGCGGGTGTGAGCACAATCTCGATGACCTCCCGCTCCGTGCTGGCTGCTGCGAGTGACTGGGTGATCTCTTGGATGTAATCCGCGAGCGTAGAGAACGACTCTGAATCCGTGCTACCCAGCGGCGAAATCATCCTTCAAACTACTGGCTTGCGCCTCTGCTTACTCTTGTCCGACTCTTGAGATTGCGCTGTGGTCTGCTCAAGGTGACAAGGCCAAAATGTGGAAAACGCGTTTGATAAGGTTGTGTTGCCTTAATCGGATTTGGGTAGGCTGATCAGCGTGACCGATGGAAAGCCCTACCGCCACCGCTTCCCGATGTCTATCATCCAGCACGCCGTGTGGCTGTACCACCGTTTTCCCCTGAGCTATCGGGACGTCCAGGAATTGCTGCACCAGCGCGGCATCCAGGTCAGTCATGAGACCCTCCGCGAGTGGTGCATTAAGTTTGGTCCCCTCTTCGCTGAACATCTTCGCCATCGGGAACCCCGGCGGGGTTCCCGATGGTATCTCGACGAGGTTTGCACGACGGTCGATGGCATCCGACACTGGCTCTGGAGAGCAGTAGACGAGTACGGTTTCGTGCTCGACATCCTCCTCCAGCGTCACCGCGATACCGACGCCGCGAAGACATTTTTGATTCGTCTGCTCGGTGAATACGACGTTCCAGAGGTTATTCATACTGATCAGCTCCAGAGTTACGGGGCGGCCATCCGGGAGCTTCCAAGCCTGACTGACGTCGACCATCAGCACGTCATTTCCACAGCCCGTTGCAACAATATTCTTGAGCAAGAACACCGATCCACACGACGACAAGAGCGAAGTCAGCAGGGCTTCAGACGACAGAAACGCGCTCAAGAATTCCTGAGTTTGCATGCCCGGATCACCAATCTCCACCGTCATTCCCGTACCAGCGTTTGTGCCGCAGTGAGAAGACGCAATCAGCAACAAGCGTTCCAGACGTGGTTAACCGTCGCGGCAGGGGTGGCCTGAGGTTCAGGCCACCCCTGCCATCCATCTGCCGTGGGGCAAGTTAAGGCAACACAACCATCTCAGACACGCTTCAGGCCCTCCGATGGTCACCAAGGCTAAACGGACCTGCGTCCTTCCATACTGGAGCACCAGTCCTTGTTAGCGAGTTCGTTCACCAGATTGTTGACAATCTGGTGAAGCCTCGCTATCGTGAGACCGTCAATCCGACATTCAACTTGGAGGTTGCTATGAGTCAGCCGCATGGCGAACCGGTCCTGCCGGATCTCGCCCTCTCCTCGCCTGTGGACCCGCCCCGGCGCTCCCTGGCCTCCCGCTTCCTGCGGGCCAATGAAGCCAGCGTCATCCTGGCCACCGTCGGGCTGGTCTTGTTCATCGGGCTTCTGCACCCGTCCTTTCTTCAGCCCAGTCAATTGATCAACATCGTGCAGCAGGCCGTATTCGTCGGCATCCTCGCGGCAGGCCTGAGTTTCCTGATGAGCATGCGCGAGATCGACCTGTCGGTGGAGTCCACCTTCGCGCTTACGCTGGTGTCGGCGGCCCTGCTGATGAAGGCGGGTCTTAACCCCTGGCTGGCAGCTCTTGCGGCCCTGGTTCTGGGCGCGCTGCTTGGCGGCATCAACGCGGCGGCGGTGCAGTACTTCAAGATTCCCTCGCTGATCGCCACCCTCGCCACGCTGTCGATGTTTCGCGGCCTGGTGTTTGCGCTGAGCAACGGCCAGCAGGTGACCGGTCTGCCCCTGGACCACCCCTTCTTCAGTGTGCTGAGTGGCAACTTCCTGGGCCTACCGCTGCCCATCTGGTGCCTGATCATCCTGATTGCTGTCCTCAGCCTGATCATGGGCCGCACGCCCTACGGCTACCGGGTTCGCCAGATCGGTTCCAACCCGGCGGCCGCCTCGTTCTCCGGCATTCCGGTGGCCCGGGTCCGCGTGCAGTCGTTTATGCTCGCCGGTCTGTTGGCCGCGGTCGCTGGTCTCCTGGGCCTGAGCTACTTCACTAGTGCCGACCCCAACATCGGTGGGGGGTTCAGCCTCAGCGCTGTCGCGGCCGTCGTCATCGGCGGAACGCCTCTACGCGGCGGCGTCGGGACCGTCCCCGGGGCTGTTCTGGGCGCCGTCCTGCTGACCGTCGTGACCAGCGGCCTGGTGTACTTCAATGTTCCCGCCAACTGGAGCCAGTTCGCCACCGGCCTCGTCATCCTGATTGCCGTCTCGCTCGACAGCGTCGTCCGCAACCGTAACCGGGGCAGCGACGCGTCCGAATCCTGACCCTGCTCCCTTACTGGAGGTTTGACCATGCGTAAACTGCTCACCCTGTCCGCTGCCCTCACTGTTACTTTGGCCTCCGCCCAGACCACCAACGTGGCCTTCGTGTACTGGAATACTGCCAACGCTGCCTTCCAGGAAATGGCCATGGGCGTCAAGCAGGCCATCAAGGAAAGCAAAGGCACCAAACTCACCTCCACGGCACCCAACGGGACCAACCCGTCCCAGGTGGTCTCGATGTTCCAGTCGTCCGCCCAGACCTCCAAGGACGGCATCGTCCTTCAGGCGCTGACCCCGGACCTGTTCTTCCGTCCGCTCAAGACGGCCACCGATGCGGGCATTCCCGTGATTTCCATCGACGCTCCGCCGCCCAAAAATGCCGGCGTGGACTTGTTCGTCAGCAACGACAACGTGGAACTTGGCCGGCAGCTGGCCCGCGAGATTCTGAAGAAAATTCCCGCGAATGCCAAGGGCAAAATCGTGATCGGCAACAGCAACCCCGGTACACCGCCCATCGAGGCGCGTGTCCAGGGCATGATCGAGGTCATTAAGGCCACCCGGCCCAACCTGACGATCGTCGGGCCGCTGGAAACCAAAGGGCCCACCGGTTCACCGTCGGACGTCTTCACCGTGTGGAACGGCATCGTGCGCGCCAACCCCGACGCCCTGGCCTTCCTGGCCCCCACCAATGCCGATCCAGGTGCCTTGGCACTGATTGAACGGCAGACCGGCAAGAAGCTGCTCGTGGGCGGCTGCGACCTGGAACCCACAGCGCTCGAGGGCGTGAAGAATGGCTACATCGACGTGCTGATCTCGCCGGAGCATTGGCTCAAAGGCTATATCGCCATGAAACAGCTGCTGGCCCATGCCCAGTCGGGCACCAAGATTCCGACCGGGTTCTGGAACACGGGCAGCCTGGTCGTCACGCAGGCCAACGTCGACAAGATCATTGCCCGGCAGAAGACCGAAGCGAGCCGCGCGCTGGTGCTGGTGCCAATCGCCAAGAAGCAACTGGCCAATCCCGACGCCTATCTCAAGTAATGACAGGAGCGAAGGACAATGGCGACGTTTGAAGCACTTGGCATCCGCAAATCCTACGGCGGCACCCACGCCCTGAAAGGGGTGGACTTCCGGGTCCGGTCGGGCAGCGTCCACGCCCTGCTCGGCGAGAACGGTGCGGGCAAAAGCACCCTGGTCAAAATCCTGACGGGCGCTCAACGTCCCGATGCTGGGGAAGTGCAACTCGACGGCCGGGTGGTGCACTTTGCCAACACCGCCGAGGCTGGCAAGCACGGTGTGGCCGTGGTGTCTCAGGAACTCAGTCTCTTTCCCGACATGGACGTGCTGAGCAACCTCTACCCCATGCGTGAGCGCCGCCGCGGACCGCTGGTGGACCGCACGGAAATGCGGCGTCTCGCGCTCCCCGTCCTGCACAGCTTGGGGCTCAACCCGGACCTGAATGCCCCACTGGCCGACCTCAGCCTAGCCGAACGGCAGCTGATCGAAATCGCCCGCGCGCTGATCACCCAGCCGCAGGTCCTGGTGCTCGACGAGCCGACCTCCGCACTGGAAGCCAGCAGCTCCGCACGGCTGCTCTCCGCGCTGAAGGTACTGCGCGAGCGGCAGGTGGCCGTGGTGTTCGTCTCGCACATCCTCCAGGAAGTGATGGACCTGTGTGACGAAGTTACGGTGTTGCGTGACGGTGAGGTGGTGCTCGCCAGCGCGCCCGTGAAGTCGCTGGGCGTTTCCGGGATCGTCTCGACCATGTTGGGGGACCGGGCAAAGCTGCGCCGGGTCGAGGAAGACGCCGAGTCCCGTGCGGGCGTGCAGGCCCTGGCACAGCAGGTCACCAGTACCCACGCCGGCCCACTGACGGTCAGCGGGCTCAAGGTGCAGGGCGGCGCTCAGGATGTGAATCTCGAAGTTCGTCCCGGTGAAGTCATCGGCTTGACGGGCCTGATGGGCGCGGGGCACCAGAGCGTGCTGGAAGCGGTCGCCGGATTACGCCGCACCGACGCCGGCAGCGTTACCTTCCCGGATGGCCGGCCGGGGCCGCGCGACCTGCGCGCCGGCATTGCCCGGGGGCTGGCCTACGTCACCGGTGACCGCAAGCGGCTGGGCCTGATGCTCGACAAATCCATCTGGGAAAACGTGGCGGCCGTGCAGTCGGTCGGTCTCGGCCGGACCGGCCTCTGGTTGAGTGTGCCGGCCCTGCGCCAGCGGGCTCAGGACTACGTGAAGAGCATCGGCATCCGGGTAGGCTCGGTGGATCACCCCGTCAGCAGCCTCTCGGGCGGTAACCAGCAGAAGGTTGTCTTGGCCAAATGGCTGGAGACCCAGCCCGGGCTTCTACTGTTGGACGATCCGACCCGCGGAGTGGATGTGGGCGCCAAAGCCGAAATGCACGGCATGGTGCGCGCCCTGGCCGACGGAGGCGCACCGACCCTGGTGTGCTCGACCGATCTCGAGGAACTCACGGGCCTGTGCGACCGGGTGCTGGTGTTCTACGCTGGCCATATGTGCGCGGAACTGAGTGGTGAGGCTCTGAATTCCCAGACACTGCTGGAAGCGATGAACACAGGCCGGGGACCCTCGGCGGAGGTGGCGGCATGACCCACAACGGACCTGGGCGCAGCCACGATATCGCCCACCTCGCCCACGTGGAACTCCTCACACCACACCCGGAGGAGAGCCTCCACTTCTTCACCGAAGTGATGGGCCTGACCATCAGCGGCCGGGAAGGCGACAGCGTGTACCTGCGGGGATGGGACGATTACGAGTATCACACCTTGAAACTCACGGCCGCGAAGACGAACGGCATGCGCCATTTTGCCTTCCGCGCCAACAATCCCGAGGCGCTGGAGCGCCGGGTGTCTGCCCTCAAGGCCCAGGGCCTGGGGATCGGCTGGAATGACGGGGATCAGGGCCACGGCCCCGCCTACGCTTTTCACACCCCGGACGGGCATCCTGGAGAGCTGTACTACGAGACCCGCTGGTACCAGCCCGACGAGCAGACCCGGCCGGCCCTCAAGAACCAAGCTTCACGCTTTCCGGGACGCGGCGCGAATCTGCGGCGCATCGATCACCTGAACCTGCTGGCCTCCCGCATCGCTCCGGTGCGCGAGTTTTTTGTGGACACGCTGGGTGCTCTGCTCTCCGAACAGATTGTCTTCGACGACGGCAGCGAGAAGGGTGCGTGGTTCAGCGTGAACAACAAAAGCTACGACCTGGCGGTCACCGAAGATCACGCCGGGCGGCGCGGGCGGCTGCATCACCTTACCTACGCCGTGGACAGCCGCGAGGACGTGCTGCGGGCGGCCGACATCTGCCTGGAGCACGGCGTTCACATCGAAACGGGTCCCCACAAACACGCGGTGCAGCAGACCTTCTTTCTCTACCTCTACGAACCGGGCGGCAACCGCTTCGAGATTGCTAATGCCGGAGCACGGCTGATTCTGGCCCCGGACTGGGAAACGGTCGTGTGGACTGAGACCGAGCGCCGCAAGGGACAGGCCTGGGGCCTGCAGACGATTCAGTCCTTTCATACACACGGCACGCCGGATACCCCCGAGGGCACGTCATGACGACAGGCTATGCTGGCACGGTGATGTCGAAGGGGCGAACGACGGACAAGCAGACCGAAGCGGACGAGGCTTACGCCGTGATGCGGCAGTCCATTCTCGGCGGCGGGTTGATGCCGGGTGAGCGCCTGGTGGAAACCGAACTCGCCGAGCGTCTCGGCCTGGGCCGCAATGCGGTGCGCACCTCCCTGGCCCGGCTGGAACAGGACGGGCTGGTGGAACGCTCTCCCTTCCGCGGCGCCCGCGTCCGGATCATCAGTGAGGCTGAGGCGGCCGAGATTCTCGAGGCCCGCTCCGTGCTCGAAGGCCTCGCGGCCCGGCACGCTGCCGAGTACATGACTCCCGAACAGGTCCAGGAACTGCGGGGCCTGCTCGGCCAGATGGAGCAGCAGCACCAGGCAGGGGACCTGCTTGCCACATCTGAACTCAACAGCGTGCTGCACCGGCGCATCGTGGAACTCGCCGCGCTGCCGATGGTCGCCAAACTGATCGACGGTCTGCATGCACAGAATGTGCGCCACCAGTTCCGTACCGTCCTGGCCCCAGGCCGCGCCGCACAGTCCCTTGCCGAGCACCGCGCCATCGTGGACGCTCTGGCCACTGGAGACGGTGAACTCGCCGAGGCGGCCATGCGCCACCATCTGGCGCACGTCCTCAGGACGCTGCGTTCGCTTCAGAAAAACACGACCCGGTCCTGAGGCGTGTTTTTTTCCGGCATTGTGTCAACAATCTTGTCAACTTTTGGAGGACATCATGACCACGACCGACCATCCCACGCCCAGCCGTGAAGCGCTGGACCTGACGCGAGGCGCCTTCGACCTGCACATCCATATCGACCCGGACGTCATCCGGCGCCGTGTCACCGATCTCGAACTGGCGCCCCGCTTTCTTGAACGTGGTCTGCGCGGCTTCGTCCTCAAGTCGCATTACACCTCCACCGCTGAGCGCGCCGCCGTGGTGCGGGCCGCGGTTCCCGGCATCAAAGCCCTGGGCTCCCTGACCCTGAACAGTGCGGTCGGCGGCCTGAATCCGCTCGCCGTGGAAATCGCCGCCCGTGAAGGTGCCCGGATCATCTGGCTGCCCACCGTGGACGCCGAGAACGAAGAGAAAGAACACGCCTCAAGGCCCGCCGGCGCGAAGCTGCCCCTCTGGGCGAAACTTCAGGAGGACCTGCGGGCCCGTGGCCTGCCGGTGCCGAGCGTGCCGGTCGTCGACGGAAAAGGTGAGGTGCTGCACGCTCTGCGGCAGGTCTTGCAGGTCGTCGCCACCCATGGCCTGGTGCTGGCAACCGGCCACCTGTCCCGCAACGAGATCTTCAAGGTGGTGGCTGCGGCCTGCGAAGAAGGCGTCGAGCACATCGTCGTGACCCATCCCGACTACCCCACCCAGAACCTCAGTGTCGCCGACCAGTTGGAACTGGCCCACATGGGCGCCTGGATGGAGCGCTGCGCCGCGCCGTCCTACAGTGGAAAAGTGGCGTGGGAGCGGCTGTTCGAAGCCACCCGGGCGGTGGGGCCGGAACGGACCATCTTCTCCACCGATTTCGGCCAGCCGGCCAATCCGCCCGTCGAGGACGGCTTGCCCATCATGGTCGACCAGTTCCTCCGCGCGGGCTTCAGCGAACAGGACCTACACTGCATGACCGTCACCAATTCCGTGCTGCTCGCCGGTGCGGCGGTGAAGGCATGACCCGGCTGCTGGTGGTCAGCGCCCACGCCGCCGACTTCGTGTGGCGCGCCGGGGGCGCCATCGCGTCCGTGACGGCCGCTGGCGGCACCGCGCACATCGTGGCCCTCTCCTACGGCGAGCGCGGCGAGTCCGGCGAGTTGTGGAAGACGCCCGACCAGACCGAAGAGAACGTCAAACGCATCCGGCATGAGGAAGCCAGTCGCGCCGCCGCACATCTCGGCGCCACCTTCGAGGGGTTTGATCTGGGTGATTATCCACTCGTGATGGACGACTCGGCCATCAACCGGCTGGTCAAGGCCATGACCGACTTCGCACCGGACGTGCTGCTGACCCACGCGGAAAAGGATCCGTTCAACCCGGACCACCCGGTCGCCTACGCCGCCACCGAACGGGCGCGGCAACTGGCCAGCGGGGCGGGGGTGGCCAGTGCCTTTCCCACCATCAAGCCCCCTCAGTTTCTGCTGTTCGAGCCGCACCAACCGGAACTGTGCGGCTTTGTTCCCACCACCTTCCTCGACATCACGGCCGTGTTCGGGCAGAAGGAAGCCGCCATGGGCGAGATGGGTGCCCAGGGTTACCTGAAGACGTACTACACCGAACGCGCTGCCCACCGGGCCAACCACGCTCGGCGGATCAGCGGCCGCAGCGAAATCAAACACGCTGAAGCCTTCATGCGCGTCATGCCGCAGGTGATCTCGTCATGGTAAACCCGCAGGAGTTTCTGCCATTTGGAGTGTCCACCGTGTATGAAGCGTCCGGGCGCCAAGGCCTAGTGGACACCGAGCTGCACCAAGTCATCCCCGGCAGCCGGGTGTGCGGTGCCGCCCGCACCGTGATGTGTGCGCAGGACGACAACCTGATGGTCCACGCCGCGATGGGTGTAGTAAGGCCCGGCGAGGTGCTGGTGCTGGTCATGCCAGAGGAAACGCCCGTGGCCCTGGTGGGCGACCTGCTGGCCACCCAAGCTCAGGGGCGCGGTGTGGCAGCCATGCTGATCGGCGCGGCCGTGCGGGATATCGAGACCCTCCGGGAGATGGGCCTGCCCATCTGGACGCGCTATGTACGTAGTCGAGGTGCCCGCCGGGTGGAGCAGGGCCAGCTCAACGTGCCGGTCACGCTTGGGGGCGCACCGATCCGCACCGGTGACTACGTCCTGATGGACGCCGACGGCGCGGTCGTGATCCCGCGCGAGCGGCTCTCAGACGTCCTGGACGCCTCGCGAGTCCGCGAGCAGAAGGAAGCCGCCAACCGCGAGAAATTCCAGTCGGGCACGCTCTCGATCGACCTGTATGGACTGCGCGGCGAGCTGGCGGCTCATCTGCGAGAGCCTTGAGTATGGAACTGCAGCGCGTCACACTGCTGGGCCTCGGCGAAGCGGGCAGCGCCATGGCCCGAGACCTGCTGGACGCCGGCGTCCAGGTTCACGCCTACGATCCCAACCCGGACCGCCGGGTCGAGGGCGTGGTGTACGGCCAGGATGAGGCGAACGCGGTTCAGGGCGCTCAGATCATCTTCAGCGTGAACTGGTCGCGCGTGTCGCTCGACGTCGCCCGGCGTGTGGGCTCCACACTTCAGTCGGGGCAGGTGTACGCCGAGCTGAACACGTCCTCTCCGGATAAGAAGACGGCCGTGGCTGACGTGCTCGGCTCGGCTGCGCTGGTGGCCGACGTGGCCCTGATGAGCCCAGTGCCGGGCAAAGGCATTCGCACGCCGATGCTGATCTCGGGCCCGGGTGCGGCCCGCTACGCTGAGCTGCTGGGGCCACTGGGCGGGCCGCTGACCGTGCTGGACGGTCCGGTCGGGCTGGCCGCCTCACGCAAGCTGGCCCGCAGCGTCTTCTTCAAGGGCCTGGCCGCGGCGGTCGGCGAAGCGCTGGAGGCCGCCGCGTTGATGGGCCCGGCCGCCGAAGCTGCCCTAAAAGACGACATTGCCCAGACCCTGATTGAAGCGGACGCCAAGACCGTCGAAAGGCTTCAAGAAGGCAGCCGCCTGCACGCCGTCCGCCGCGAAGAAGAAATGGCCGCCGCCGCAGAAATGCTGCGCGCGCTCCACCTCGAGCCTTTAATGGCCGAGGCCACCCGGGCGTGGCTGGCCCGCCTAGCCGAAGAGTCCGCAAAGAGACCCTGAGCTTCGGGAGCCTGCTGCACTGAAGAGCGGCACTCCACCCGACCCTTACCAATTCACTCCCTGCCAGCCGTGACTACCACGGCGGACGGCGTGTCGTTGCTGCGTACTTTCCCGTGTTCCCGCCAGGAGGTGCGGGCCATTCATTCGTTTGCTCATGGCCACCAGCCGTATTTCCCGCCCCTCTTTCTTCACTGAATGAACAAGGAGTTCTGCATGAAACCCACCATTGTCTTGCTGACCGCCTCCCTCAGCCTCTTTGTCAGCTGCGCGTCCACGCTGACCACCAATCGGTCCAGCCTGACCAGCGTTCCCCCACAAGTCGCCTGCGCAAGCCTAGTGGGCCTGACGATCCCCGCCAGTGCCATCGGTCTTCCGACCAGCGGGGCGAGCATCCTCACGGCTGAGGACGTCAGCGACACCGATCCGGCCGGGCAGGTACGTGCGTACTGCAAAACGACTGGCAACATCCGGGCCGTGGACCCGGCCGCCAGCCCTATCCGGTTCGAAGTGAACCTCCCAAAATCTTGGAATCAGCGGGCCTTGCAGTTCGGTGGGGGCGGAACGAATGGGAGCGTCGTCACCGGTCTGGGTCAGTTCAGTGAGGGTCCAGCGAGTATCGCCACCCCGCTGGCGCGCGGGTACGTCACCTTGGGCAGCGACTCGGGCCACAACACAGAGGGCAAACCGCCCTTCGACACCAGCTTCGCCCTCAACCACGAAGAACTGATGAACTTCGCCCAGTGGCAGGTGAAGAAGACCGTAGACGTCGCGAAGTATCTCACGCAGAAGGTGTACGGGCAAAAGCCGCGCTACACCTACTTTGCGGGCGGCTCTCAGGGCGGGCATGAAGCCTTCGACGCCGCGCAGCGTTACCCGAATGACTACAACGGCGTGATCGCCAACTACCCGGCCTACAACCTTCAGAACATGTGGCAGGGTGCGCTGGCTCAGGCCAAAGCGGTGTACGGCAACGCGTCGGGGGTGCCCAGTACAGCGTGGAGCAACCCGGCCAAGATCGCGAATCTGGTCAGCGCGGTGTACTCGACCTGCGACGGGCTCGACCGCCTGCAGGACGGCATCATCAGCAACGTGAAGGCCTGCAATCAGAAGTTCACCTTTGAGACGATCAAGGCCACCCTGCGGTGCCCGGAGGGGGCTGACACGGGTGACACCTGCTTCTCCGATGCGCAAATTGCCGCTCTCGAGAAAATCGGCTCGCCGGTGCAGTTCACGTTCGCCTTCGCTGGCGGGAGCACCACCTACCCGAAATGGCCGATTCTTGAAGGAGCGACCTTTACAGGCAACCACCTGGGCCTCACCAACACGGCGGACCCGAGCAAGATCCCGTTCGTTCCCGGTGGCACGGCCTTCCAGTACTTCCCCGGCAAGGGGGATGTGACGGGCTTTATCACCGGCAACATGAATACTGATCCACTGGCCTTCGATCCCACGCAGTGGGTCAGCCGTCTCCAGGAAGTGTCGAGCTGGACCGACGCTGTGAGCGTCGACTACAGCCGCTTCACCAGGCACGGCGGCAAGCTGCTGCTCACCCACGGCACCATTGATGACTCCATCACGCCGTACAACACCATCGCCTACTGGCAGAAACTGGTGGCCGCCAATGGTCAAGCGGCCGTCGATAAGTTCGCGCGGTTTTACCTGATTCCCGGCAAGGGCCACGGCGCGGGCCTGTTCAATGCCAAGGCCGATCTGCTGTCTGCGCTTGAGGCCTGGGTCGAACGGGGGCAGGCACCTGGAGCACTGGTGGCCGTGGACGGCAACACGACAGCCGGCAGTGCGGCAACGAACGGCCGCACGCGGCCCCTGTGCCAGTACGGTTCCTTCCCCAAATACACCGGTCCGGCCAACCCGTCGCAGGCCCAGGCCAACGACGCCGCCAACTTCAGCTGCACAGCCGAGTAAGCAGCTGAGCGGTTATCAGGGTCCTGATCCGGGACTGCACCTTAGCCGTGGTCAACGGTCGAGGTAGGCCGCATTGACGGACCAAGTGTTTGGATTGAGCTCGTGTGCCAGAACGGAATTGTGTACCACAGTCAGATCCACTACCACTCCATCTGGCGCGACCACACCCGCGACTATGGCGCGAACTTCTCCTTCTGAGTGATGCTGGGGAGGGCGAGACGACAGCCTGATGAGGTTGTCGTCCCGCCTCATCAAGGGCGCCGCCTCAACATGACGAACGCAGCTAACGCACATCAGCAACGCTGTATTTAGACTGGAGAGCTATTGCAGTCAGATCCCGTAGCGCTCGCCGACCTCTCTCGCTTCAGCCAACCATTGCTGCCGGAGCCAGTGAGGAGCGCGCACTTCCACCCTCGGTCCCCAGCCACGAATCCACGCCATGACCTCTACAGGAAGGTTATGGCGGTCAAGGGGAGCGTTCAGGCGCAAGAGGTAATGGCCATCGTCTTGCCGTTGCCCTTCAATCTGGCCCGGCCAGCGGCGGTAATTCACGTAAGGTGCGGCGTCCGCTGTAAAGCGGAGCGTGATCTCACAGTGCTGCTGGCCGCCAATAATTCCCCATGCACCGTCCAGCTCGTTTCGGGGATCGAAGATGAGGTCAGGACTGGACTGAGCGGTCAGTCGCCGGACATCCTGAAAACGGGAGAGGTGAAACGTCTTGATCTTTGTTTCACCCCGCCGTTGGGCGAACACATACCAGTCGAGGTTGCTGCGGTTGATCTCCATGAAGGCGATGTCGGCCACGCTCCACTTCGGCGCACTCTCTGTTGGCTTCTGGTACAGGAATTCGATGGCTTCCCCATAACACCAAGCGGCGGCTACTGTTTCCAGAATCCTGGGCGTACTGCCCTGGGGTGGTGCTAGTGTTCGTCGCGTCACCGCCTGCAAGCGCGGGGGTAATTGTTCGGTCAGGTGAAGGAGGGCCTCGTGGTAGATCCGGCTGGGGGTAGGCGCATGGTGGCGTAAGAGCCGGAGCAGGGCGTGGGTAATCACGGCCCGAACGGGTTCAGGACTGCCGGTCATGGCCCGCCACGGGTGCTGGAGACCGTAGCGGGCAGGCCGCTCCTCGGTCTGCCAGATGGCGTGGCCCTCGGCACGCAGCAGGCGGCGGTCACGTTGCACTTCCTGCATCTGACAGTCCAAATGCTGGGCCAACTCTGCAGTGGTCAGTGGTCCTTCCTCACTCAGTAACCGGATATGCCGCAGCAACCGCTGGCCCTGACTGCGGTTGCGGGTCACGGTCACGGTACTGCTGCGAGGGTATACAGCCCCGCCCCAAAATGCGCCCACTTGCCCACGCCGAGCTGCTCTCCATAGCGCAACAGGGCCGTGAACGGTGACAGGTCACCCTGGTACTCCACGGTGCCCATCAACCCGTCCATGCTGCTCTTCTGTTCGGGCCGACTCCCTTTACGAAGCTGCGAAACCTGAGAGGTGTGCTGAGCCACCGTCTCAATGTCGCGCGCCAGCAGCGGCAACTGAGCGAAATCCGCCCCCACACTCTGAGCGCCTCCATACAGCTGTTCCAGATTACTGACACGCCGCTGCAGTGCCCGCACCAGAACTGGAAAATGCAGGTGCTGAGCCATCTGACCATCCACTTTGAGATGGAGGGGCGAGCGCAGCTGCAGTTGGAGGCTTGTGGCCGAAACGGGCGGCAGGTCGGCTCGCCCCAGCACGATAGGAGCGAGATTGACGCCCAGCGCTGCCCCTTGGAGCAGCAACGCCTCGGCTCCGGAGTAAGGCTGGACACTGCGAACCTCAGTCATCTCGAGCTGTCCACCCGTCCGTCCCAGGCCGCGCTGGCCCACCTCACGCAGCGCTGCGAGCAAATACGCCAGTTGCGTCACGGCGTGGCCGACCACCACCATACCGAAGGTCAAAACGTCGCCGGGTTCCAGTCTTTGCTTCTCGCCGTAAGCCACCCGGAAGACCACAGGACGGGGTGGCGTGGCCAGCGAGGCCACGGCCAGCGTACCGGGCCGCCTGGGAGCATAAGTCAGCCCGTACGGACAGATGGCTTGCAGGGGGCAGCCCTGGCACGTTTCGCGGTGCGGCTGCGTGCAGGCCAGGTTGTAGAGGGCGTGTCCGAAGGCCCCTTCCAGTTTGGAACCGGGGAAAGGCGGCAGCTCAACTCGCTCCACAGCTTGCAAGGTCACACTGAGCACGACGAAGGTTAGATCCAGGGGCAACATGGGACGAGTGTAGAGGGATGGGGCGTCACTGAAAGCCGTTATCGGATTCCACCTTTTCGTCCCGCAGCCGCAGCAGGGAATGACTGTAAAGCTTCCGCCCACGCTTGACGGCCACAAGCTGTCCTCGCGTGACCCACTGGCGGAGGGTCGCTTCCTGAACCCCGAAGCCCTGTGCCAGCTCACTCAGGGGTTGCAAGGGAGACGTAGCCTCCACCGCCGCTGCCAGCAAAATGTCCAGTTGCGGTAAGACACCGTCGGCCAGCAGATCTTGCATGGGGCCGAAGTCGCCTTCATCCAGCGCGCGCTCCATGGCCGTGCGGCTCGGCCTCGGAAAGCTGCTCTGAAAGCCCAGATCTCCAGCCTCCAGTGCAGCGTAGTAGCGCGCTCTGTCGCTGGCTTCCGTCCCCTTGATGATGATCGGCGGCCAACCCAGGCTGATGGCAAGGTAATTCAGCAGGATACGCCCCACACGCCCGTTCCCATCTCGGAAAGGGTGGATGGCCTCGAACGACACATGCAGACGTGCAAATGCCTCCAGGGCCGTGAACCGGCCTAAGACGAAGGGAATCAACTCCAGCCAGGTCCGCACATACGCCTCCGCATCATGTTCGGGCGGACGCACTTTCGCTCCGCTGATCTGGATGCCACCAGTGCGAAACAGACCGCGCCGCTCGTCGAGTTCGCGGAACAGTTCACTGTGAATGTGCCGGATCATGGCGAGATTGACCAGCACCTCGCCTTCCCGGTGATACTGCAAGGCCAGATCGTATAACCCCTGCGCGGCGCGGAAGTAATTTAGGATTTCCGGCCCGCTGCGCCGCCCACCCAGTACCGCTTTGAGCTGGGCGTCGGTGGCGAAATACCCCTCGATGCTCAGCGACTGGCGGGTTTCTTCCTGGAGCATGTACAGCCACTCGTCATTGCGAACGCCCACCGGCGGCAGACCCCCCAGCTCGACCAGCTTAGCAAGCCGCCGGGTCAGGTCTGGGCGCGGATGAGGTGGGGTCATGTCACAGGTGGGTAGGGCCGCAAATGCATGTACAGGCGACAAGGAGGGATGTTAGAGTGGACACCATGTCACAGTAAAATTAACCTGGGGAGCAGAAATGACGTCTGGGCACAGGATTCTCGTCTGTCACAGTATGGCATACACGGGTGAAGTGTGACAGGC
This sequence comes from Deinococcus alpinitundrae, assembly GCF_009982895.1. Taxonomy (GTDB): domain Bacteria; phylum Deinococcota; class Deinococci; order Deinococcales; family Deinococcaceae; genus Deinococcus; species Deinococcus alpinitundrae. The sequence goes on from NZ_WXZL01000027.1 coordinate 31,679, forward strand.
TTGATAATCGTGTCGGCGTCACTCTATGACGTGCCGTTCGATCAGAGTGAGGCTATGGACAACCGCACGGAACTTCAGGCACTCTTCAAGAATAGACCCTACGCGTATCAGGAGCGCGTCTGTGCCGAGTTGCTGGCAGGCCATAATGTGATTCTTTGCGCACCCACCGGGGCTGGGAAAACGGAGGCGGCGCTTGGCCCCTACCTGCTGGCCCGGCAGCGAGAAGATCAACACTTCCCCCGGCGCTGCATCTTCGCCTCGCCGATGCGGACGCTGGCAAAAGACCTGCACAAGCGGGCCAAGAAGGTCAACAAGGACAATGACCTTGGTCTGGATGTGCGCCTGCATACCGGAGAAGACCCTACCTCGCCGGAATTAGAGGGCGATATCATCATTACCACCGTCGATCAGTTGCTCAGCAATTACCTGCATGTGCCGTACTCCACAAGCTGGGGTGGGCGCAATATCGGCGCAGGCGGTGTGATCGCCAGTTACGTGGTGCTGGACGAGTTTCACCTGTTCGATCCAGAGCGGGCCTTTCGCACAGCGCTGGCAATGGCAACAGCCCTGAAAGGCATTACCCCTTTCCTGTTCATGACCGCCACCTTTTCGAAAGATCTGACCCAAAAACTCGCCGCTGAAACTGGGGCTGTCGTCATTTCCCCCACGCCCGACGAGCTTGCCACCATGCACAGCCAGCAAAAAACGCGCACCATCCAGCGGGTGGATGCCACACTGAGCGCAAGGGCGGTGGTGCAGGCACATCAGCGGCGGAGCATCGCTATTGCCAACACGGTAGATCGGGTGCAAACTCTTTACGCCGATCTCCAACGCCTTCAGACCGGAACTGAGCTGAGTGAAGGCGAACACGTTCTGCACGAGCGGTTGCAGGGCGTGACACTGGAGATACTGCACTCACGTTACTTTCCGGCGCACCGCAACGAACGGGAAGAACGGCTTGCTGAACTGCTGGGCGAGAAGTCCACAAAGGATGTCATTTTGGTGGCTTCCCAGGCCGTTGAAGTTGGCCTGAACATCAGCTCCGAGCAGCTCCATACTGAGGTTTGCCCTGCCAATAGTTTGCTTCAGCGTGCCGGACGCAATGCCCGATTTGCAGACGAACATGGTGTGGTTAGCGTGTATGCCCTGCCCACCGACGAAAAGGGCGAATGGCAGACCTTGCCCTATAAGGGGCAGGAGAAGGTGATCCGGGCCACCTGGAAAGCGCTGGAACATCTGCCAGAGCCCATCACGACAGAGGCCGAGAGAGCGCTGATTGATGCCGTTCATACAGCGGGCGACGCCGAGAACTGGCGAGCCTACGAAGCGGCTCGGCACTCGACGTTCCGCGACAAAATGCTGCAAGCATTTGAAGGAGACCGCTCCAAACGTCCCGATCTGATCCGCGATATTCAGAATGTCAGCCTGCTTCTAACTGACTCAGACGCCGATCTCCAAACCTGGGATGAGGTCAACTGTCATGAACGTATTGGAGTGACATGGGTAAATTTCATAGCTCTGGAAGCCAACCGCAAAACACTTGATCCCAACTTTGATAGCAGTGTGGACTGGCTGGCGAAAGTTCCCAGGGAAGTGGAACGGGAGAAAGCAAAGGCCGAGGATATTCGGCAGCCCACGTTGTTAGACTGGGTGGCCGTGACCTCGCCGGAGCAACTGAAACACGAAACACTGGTGCTGATCAATCCCAAATTCGTGTTTTATAACCGCCAGGAAGGCTTCCGCTGGGAGGCCACAGACGGGGGCACACTTGGCATAGCCAAAGTCGACAGGCCACCCATCCACCCCAGACGCAACGCCAGTGATCGACCTGATTACTGGTACACCTACGAGACCTACCAAGAGCATATCGAGCGCGTAATGGCCGCCTCTAGACGCGTCGCCCATGATGTCTGGCATATTTGCCCCAAAGTAGACACGAGATTTGGCCTGCCCAGTGGAATGATGGAGTTGGCCCTAAAAGCGGCTATCGCAGGTCACGATATCGGCAAGCTTTCGGTAGGTTGGCAGGAATGGACGCGGGCCTGGCAGGCGGAGCAAATCAGGACGTACACAGGCTGGCTTTGGAACGACGGTGAAAGCAAATTCAAGGCCAAAGCGCAGGGTAAGGGAGAATACTGCGCCCACACCGACTATCACCCGGCCTATGACAAGGCACGCAACAGGAAGATGGGGCCGCGCCCGCCACACGCTGGCGAATCGGCTGCTGTTATCGACGAATGCTTGGGAAATTCGCTCATGGACATGCTGGGCGATAAAAAAGGCCTGTCTGTCCTGAAGGGAATTCTAGGTGCCATTCGCCGTCATCACGGGGCCAACGCGACAGGAACAATTAAAGATTGGAAGCTGGATAAAGGGGCGGCATACGAAGCCCAACGGGTTTTCAAACTCCTGACGGGAACTCAGCTTGAGGCCCAACGCCTGGAGGAATTGCAACAACACGGTATTGAGGCCATCACTGAGCCGGAGTTGCCGACGCCGGACAATGACTTGGCTTGGATCGTCTACACCTTGACCTCCCGTGCTTTGCGCCTGGGCGACACGCGCTCATTCGAACTATTCCGAGACAAGGAGGCCACTTCTTGACCACCTACACCGTGCCACGTGGACAGGGGACTTACGCAGATACGCTTATGGCGCTGGGGCTGGGGCGCTTGCTGAAAACCCTGAACAGCCAAGGGGAAGTCAGAATCCACCTGGCCGCCGATCAGGATGCTTTCACACTGGACATCAGCCAACCTGTCCTTATAGAAGCAGGAACAGCCATAGAGCTCTACGATTACATCAAGACTGAAAGAGACAACACCTCTCTTGCGAGCGCATTTGACTATGAACGCGAGAAGGAACGACGGCAGCAATTTTTCAAATGGCGTGAAAACAACAAGAAAACTCCAATGACTGAAGTACCGGAATCAGTCTTTCCACGTCCTGACTATTCGCTGTACTCCAGCTTGGTAGACATGCTCAAGCCGATGGACACCAGTGGATACGCCACTGCCCACCGTGAACTTGCGTCAGAACGCTTCTGCGAACACGTAAAAATTGCACTGGACGCCTTTGATGGTGACGGCTCACCGCTGAGCAAGGCGGACGCTGGCCTCAAAATCCGGCTCAAGGGCAACAAATTCAATGAAGTCTCAGTGGTGCAGATCTTCAACCCGGTGACAGGCAAGGGCATGAACGCACCCAAGCCAAACAGTATCGGCATGGGTCAGGAGAAAGCGCCGCTGATTCTCGAAGCCCTCAAGTACACGGGCTGGTTCATAGGGGCAGTCGCCGTAACCCCTAAAGGCAGCAAAGACCTGAAGGTGCTGGTTGTCCAACCCGCCGATATAGAACTGGAAACCTTGCGTCAAATAATGACCGAGTTTCGGCAGGAATTCATGGGCGGTGGGGCCATTCAGCTAGATATTCTGGCGGCCCTGACTCTTACTGAGACCCTGCTCAGGCATGATGAACATAAGACCCTAAAGCGCGGACGGCCCAAAGACATCCTCTCTGGTTTCCAAACCGCCTACTTCCAGAATCTCGGCAGTGCCAAGGGCGTCACCAATATTTCGTTTATCGCCCTGCCTTCTTGGGTAAGGCTGGCCGATGAAAATACTGAAGGACAGCGGAAAACCTGGCTGGCTGTTCTAGAGGAACACCGCCGGGTCATTCGCAATTTGGATGAAAGCCACTCGGAAGAACGCCACCTGCTTGAGCAGTACCGGGACTTTTTGAGTGGACAGGATGTTCATGCGTTTCTTGAGTTTCTATCGAACTACGGGCCGCATGCTCTACGCCTGGCAGACCGGGGCAAATTCGTGTTGTGGATGACCACAGAGAATCTGGGGAGGGTACTAGGAAATATGGAACACGCCGAACGAAACAACATTCATAGGATTATCACTGACGCTGGCTTTCAGAGTGTGGCAGGTGCAATTCGGCGGGCCACCCGCTCTTCCCTGTATGCAAAGAAGCTCCAGAATGACCGCACCTATGATATCCACTATGGCTTGGCCCAAGATCTCAAGCGCAGTGCGGTAACCAAAACCAAGTTTATGGCGGCGCTCTCAGATTTTGTTGCCGAGTACATGAACGAAAATCTGCGGGCCGCTGACCGAGGAAAACGCGGACGCGCCGCCGTGACCACTGAGGATTTACTCAGCGTAGGCATACTTCTGGACAACAACGATCCACAGATGGTTGCCATGCTGTTGATTGCCTATGGCTACGCCAAAGAGCCGAAAGAAGAAACGGGCGAAGCTGAGCCAACACCTGCCGACGATGTGAGCCCTGAATCCAACCAGGAGGAACAAGCATGATCCTGCGCACCCTGTCTATCTCTGGCCTCGCCACACTGAACCTGCATTCCCTTAACAACGAGGGTGGCGAGGGCAACCACATTCAAACCCGCATGGTGGACGTGGTAACCAAAGACGGTGAGTTGCATCCTGTCAATGCCGTGTCGGGCGATATGTTCAAGCATATCTTCGCAGATCATTTCCAAACCATCGCCAAGGAAATGGGATTGACACTGTGCGCGGGCTGCCAGACACTGAATGCTAACCGCCTGAACGCGGACAGCACTTTTGAGGAAGCCATTAAGGGCAAGAGCAATACGGAAGTGCTTGACTTGCTTCCAAATTCTTGTGCTCTGGACGATGTGGCAGGGATCTTGATCACGCAAGGCAACCGGAGCCTGGGCCGCAAGAGCGTTGTCGAGTTCTCATGGGTCCCAGGCGTGCCAGAGAAGGTCAAAACGGGCAGTTACTTTCATGTCAAATACGATCCGCAGGGGCGCGGCAAAACAGGAGCCGATGATGGCAGCAATCGGGGCCAGGCCATCTTTCACCGTCCGGCGTCCAGTGGGCAGTATGCGTTGGTGGCGCATGTGGAGGCGCACCGCATCGGCTTGAACGACATCACCCGCGAGTACGCCATTGACGAGTCCGAGCGGTCCAAACGCCTGCAAGCGGTCCTCCGCGCCCTGACGCTGACCTTCCTACACCCCAGCGGGGCCATGCGAAACACCCAGAGTCCTCACCTGACCGATTTCCGGGGTGTCGTGACCACCAGTGACCATAGCGTTCCCGCCCCTACCGTCAGCGCTCTCAATCCTGAATTTGAGACGCAGATCAAGCAGATTGCTGGGGCAATGGAAAAGATGAGCGGCAAGCCAGTGAACGTCATCAACTTTGACTCGCTGGGAGCCTTCGCCGAGGCCATGAGCGGCGTCTTACCCGCATGACCTGGCTGGCAGCGTCGTATCTCCCCACCGCCATGTTCAGCCTGAAGGACAGCCAAGCCACCAGCGCGGCGGGTAAGTCCCTGTTGGTGCCGAGTCCCTACGCCGTCAAGACTGCGCTGATTGACGTGGCAGTGAACTGGCAGGGCGTGGCATTCGCTCAGACGGTGTTCAAATGGCTTGGCAGCTTACAGGTGCGGAGCAGCCCGCCTCAATGGGCATGCGTGACGAATGCGTTTATCAAGGTACAGCGCCCTCCCAAGAATGCAGAACCCGGCAATCCGTTCAAGCCGACGGTGGCTTTCCGTGAATACATCCAGTTTGAAGGCGAACTTCGGGTGGCCTTTGAAGTCTCTAGTCTGGCTAAAACTGAGCGGCAAACGCTGGCGAACCTGCTAATGCGATTGAACATGCTGGGCAAGCGGGGCGGGTTCATGCAGTGGTGCGGCCAGGCCAATCTGGACGTGCTGGACGCCGCCTTCGTAACTCATACAGGTGATGATCGCCAGACCTTAAGTGGAGCCGTGATGCACTATCTGGACGATTATGGCTCCAAAATGACCTGGGAAAAGCTCAGCACTTTTGACACAGCCAAGCCTGACCGAATGGTGGTTTCTGCCCTCGTGCCGTACCGAATGGTGCGCTCTAGCAAGCGTTCGACGCTCTATCAGCGCACAGGGTAAAGCTGATCACTGGATACCTGCTGTCAAATGATCTGACAGCAGGTATCCAATTTTGATTTTGTTTCCACCACGTCACTCAAAGACGCTACTCTCTGTCACTCTGGCCCATGAACCTTACAATTTCTGAGCGCGGCACCTTCCTAGCCCTTCGCAGCGAACGCTTGCAGCTCCGGCATCCCCAGCAGGAGCTTCAGGAAGTGGCCCTGCGTGACCTGGAAAGCGTCACCGTGACCACCACCGCCTGTACCCTGAGTGCCGAGGCCATTCGCGCCTGCGCCAAGTTCGGAGTGCAAATTGATCTGGTTGATGCGCTGGGCGCACCCTACGCCAAGTTCTCCAGCCCTTACCTGGTCGGGACAGTCAGTACGCGCCGCGCCCAGATGGGGGCGTACCTCACCCCGCTTGGCATCGAGGTGGGCAGGCATGCCATCCGCGCCCGGCTGCGAAACCAGGGCAGCCTCCTCAAATATTTCGGTAAGTACCGCAAGACGGCGGACCCGGCAGCCTACGCCGCCATCGGGCGGGCGCTGCCGAGACTGACGGCGCTGGAGGCCGAGCTGGACGCCGTGACGGGTGAATGCATCGACGAGGTACGAGATTTCCTGCTGGGCATCGAAGGGCGCGGCGGCGTGGCGTACTGGGGTGCTGTGGCAGCCATGCTCCCGGTGGATCTGGCCTTTCCAGGCAGGCTGGGGCGTGGGGCCACCGACGCGACCAACATGACCCTCAATTACGGCTACGGCATCCTGTATGCACGGACGGCGGGCGTGCTGACCACCGCTGGGCTGGAGCCATTCGCAGGCTTCCTGCACACGGACCGCCCCGGCAAACCCAGTCTGGTACTAGATTTCGTGGAGGGCTTCCGGGCCGTCTGTGTGGACCGTCCCGTACTGGCCTTGCTAGGGCGCGGCTGGCGGCCCGAAACCGACGAACACGGCAAACTCACCCCGGACACCCGCAAACGCATCGCGCAAGCTGTGAATGACCGTCTGGACACTCGTGACACGGTGGGTGGCAAACGCTTCCGGCTCCAGAACATCATGGTGATGCAGGCGCGCCGCCTCGCCACTTTTCTGCGCGGTGAGGGCGAATATCCCGTATACGTGGCAGGCTGGTGAGCGGGTGGCGAGATTGCTGCAAGATCCGCGTAAAGCCGGCCAACCCACGCTGGTGCTGTACGACGTGCGCGATGATAAGCGGCGCAGTCGGGTGATGAATGCCTGCAAGGATTATGGTCTGGCCCGCTGGCAGTACAGTGCCTACCAGGGCAAGCTAACAGGCACCGCCCGTCGTGAACTAGAAACGCGATTGCAACGGGCGCTAGGCGACAGCGCTGGACTCATCGCCATTCTGCAACTGGAGCAGTGGCAGGTTGACGATGCCACTATCATCGTTCAGGAGGCCGAGGATGACAGCTGAGCGGCTGATCACGCCTACCGAACTCCGGCAGCATCATTACTGTCCGCGCGTGGTGTTCTTCGAGCGCTGTACCCCGGTTAGGCGGCGTGAGACTGTGCTCATGATGCAGGGGCGAGAAAAGCATCAGGCTGAGTTGAAACGTGAGCGGCGGCGCACGCTCGCTCGCTATGCCCTGGCCGAAGGGGAACGTCGCTACGACGTGCGGCTGACCAACTTGGCGCTGGGCCTGACGGGCGAACTCGATTTGTTAATCGTGAACGGTCGTATGGCCTACCCGGTGGAACTCAAACACACCTCCCGTCCACCTGACCCTGGTCATAAGTTGCAACTCTGCGCTTATGCCCTGCTCATTGAAGCTGAACTGGGGCTGAGCTGTCCGCACGGACTGTGGCATTCCAGCCGGACGCGGCAAACCCATGAGATCGTGTTCGATGCCCGCCTGCGCAACCGAACGCGCGCCGCCATTCAGACCATCGTTGATTTCATCGTGGCCGAGCGCTGCCCGCCCCCCAGCACCCAGACCAACAAATGCCTGGAATGCGAACTGCGGAATTTTTGTGGGGATACCCTGTAATTCGCAAAGGGGCCGCCTGTTCTGGACGGCAGCCGATTTGCGAGGCGTCCAGGTGGAGGTTCAGCCAGTTTGGGATGCTCCTGCTCAGGAACCAGAGAGTGTCCGGCAGATTCTCACCGTGCTGAACGCTTCGCAACTGGGGTAGTCATGGCGATCCGAACTCAATTTGCGAGCCCCCCTGCTGAAGTACACTGGAAGCTGCTGCCCGCGGGCTGCGCGTAGCATGAAAATCGTTGTATCAGCTCCAGAAAGTGCGTAAAATAGGCAGCTCCACCGACTTCCCCGAACGTTAGGGGACTGAAACTGACAACCGCCGCCCCTGCGCGTGCTGCGGGCAACCCGGCTCCACCGACTTCCCCGAACGTTAGGGGACTGAAACACGAAGGTCAGCAGGCCGGAGGTGTTCGTGACGATGCTCCACCGACTTCCCCGAACGTTAGGGGACTGAAACGTCGCGGTCAAAGGCCGTGCCGGTTCGGAGCAGGTGGCTCCACCGACTTCCCCGAACGTTAGGGGACTGAAACTGACGACCCGTTCATCGGTGCCGGGTGCAGCGCGGCGCAGCTCCACCGACTTCCCCGAACGTTAGGGGACTGAAACGTGGCGTGCGCCGAGTTCCTCGGTCAGCCCGAAGCTGCTCCACCGACTTCCCCGAACGTTAGGGGACTGAAACATCACGGCAAATACGCCACGCTCAACAGCGTTTACGGCTCCACCGACTTCCCCGAACGTTAGGGGACTGAAACCTTCAGCAGCAACGCAAACGGCAGGTTGAGTGTCAGGCTCCACCGACTTCCCCGAACGTTAGGGGACTGAAACGGCAACTGGCGCACCGATGAGCTGGGGCAGAAGGTGTGCTCCACCGACTTCCCCGAACGTTAGGGGACTGAAACGACCACCGCCCAGAGTTTGTACGGAATGTTCAGACCGCTCCACCGACTTCCCCGAACGTTAGGGGACTGAAACCTGCATGGCTGTGAGCGCTTGGGTGAGATTGGCCGTGCTCCACCGACTTCCCCGAACGTTAGGGGACTGAAACATCGAGGCCGCCCACGCTTACGACGCTGCGGCCCGTGGCTCCACCGACTTCCCCGAACGTTAGGGGACTGAAACACTGGGTGCAGCGTGCCATGGCGGGGTTGTAGCCATGCTCCACCGACTTCCCCGAACGTTAGGGGACTGAAACGTCGAGGAATCGGCTCCAGTCCAGCTTGATCACGCGCTCCACCGACTTCCCCGAACGTTAGGGGACTGAAACACCTCGCCCAGCACCTTGAGGATTTGCCGCTCCAGCTCCACCGACTTCCCCGAACGTTAGGGGACTGAAACTTGAGTTGCACCTGAAAGTCGCAGGCATCCTGCACGCTCCACCGACTTCCCCGAACGTTAGGGGACTGAAACATCACGGGCAAGCTGCTAGACCTCCGCCACCCTGAGCTCCACCGACTTCCCCGAACGTTAGGGGACTGAAACATGAGTACGGCGTGCTGCCCGGCACCTCGACGAGCCGCTCCACCGACTTCCCCGAACGTTAGGGGACTGAAACACGAACACGGTCGCGCCGCTGTTGTTGAACAGGGTCGGCTCCACCGACTTCCCCGAACGTTAGGGGACTGAAACTCTAAGCTGCCTTCCTCGTCGATCATCCAGTAGCGCGCTCCACCGACTTCCCCGAACGTTAGGGGACTGAAACACCGAAGCGGGCGAAAGGTGCTTCACTGACTGCTCAGGCTCCACCGACTTCCCCGAACGTTAGGGGACTGAAACTTGCTGTTCTTGTTCTTCATTCGCGGCTTGCGAATGCTCCACCGACTTCCCCGAACGTTAGGGGACTGAAACTGGTCGGCGCTCGATCTGCCGGGCGCGCGGGCCACCGTGCGCGGCAAGCTCCACCGACTTCCCCGAACGTTAGGGGACTGAAACCGGCAGTGGCCCCGGCTGAGGCGGTGGCAGAACTGGGCTCCACCGACTTCCCCGAACGTTAGGGGACTGAAACCCGCTCGGATTCAGCGGGGGCAGATGGGAGAGCGGGTGCTCCACCGACTTCCCCGAACGTTAGGGGACTGAAACGTCTCGGCGTAGCGAACGACCACGATAATCAGCGCAGGCTCCACCGACTTCCCCGAACGTTAGGGGACTGAAACAGCCGGTAACGGAAGGCGCTCTCACTCAAGCCACGCTGCTCCACCGACTTCCCCGAACGTTAGGGGACTGAAACTCGCTGCTGAGCGTGATGCGGCGCTGGCGAGAGCGGAGCGACTCCACCGACTTCCCCAAACGTTAGGGGACTGAAACAGCTTCCCGCTCTCGTAGGCGCTGAGCGAAGAGGCGGCTCCATCGACTTCCCCAAACGTGGCCACAGAAGAGACAGGCCTGGAACGTGCACGGCTGAAGCCGTGCGCGTCAACCTCTAGCAGTGCCGTTCGTCACGTTGCCCTCCTGACGAGAACGTGCTGTGCAGACGTGGAGGTGACTCAGAGTCTACGTACATAGTTATTTATCGTACTGAACGTAATAAATTTCAGTCTATGCGCTAAAGTCAGAAACGATAGATAGCTAACTGTGCACCTTATAGCCGCTTTTGCTTGTGCTGCTGCAGGTTGCATTATGTACAGACTGACTTCCAGCTCTACCGACTCAGCCCACGAGAAAGTCGGTTTATATGGCGTATTTTCGCCCATAAAAAGCTGAACTATTACAGCGTCAGTGGAAGAAAATCGGAGACGCTACGTTGAGGACGGCCTGGAGGCCGTCCTCAACCGCAGACCCCGCAAAGATAAGGGCGTCCCGGTCAAAGTCGATGGTCGGGTCGAAGCCCAACTGACGCGTCTGGCGTGCAGCCAGACGCCCAATGATGAACCGAGCTGGACGCTGTCGATGTTGGGGGACCACCTGGTGCAATTGGGTGTGGTAGACAGCATTTCCCGCGAAACAGTGCGAAAAACGCTGAAAAAAATTGCCTCAAACCGCATCTGAACTCCCAGTGGTGCATTCCACCCGAACAGAACGCGGCGTTCGTCTGTGCCATGGAAGACATGCTGGACGTCTACGAACGGCCACTCGATGTGGCCCGCCCGGTCGTGTGTCTCGATGAAAAACTGTGTCAGCTCATCAAGGACGTGCTGCAACCAATCCAGCCGAAACCTGGACAGGTGAAACGTGAGGACAGTGAATACGAGCGCTGTGGGACGGCGAATCTCTTCGGGTGGGTGGAACCGCTCACCGGGAGGCGTGATGTGTGGGTGACGGACCGCCGTGCCAGCGTTCATGACGCGCATTCGCTCGAACGGCTGGCGGCCGCGTATCCACATGCTGAAAAGATTGTCCTGGTGCAGGACAACCTCTCCACGCACAGCAAAGCAGCGCTGTATCAGGCCTTCTCCCCGGAGAAGGCCCACACGCTCGCGCAGCGCTTCGAATTCCACTTCCCCCCCAGACACGGCTCCTGGCTGAACATTCAGGAGCTGGAGTGGTCAGCGCTCGCCCGGCAGGCCTTGAAGGAGCGTGTGGGTGACAAAGAGGCACTGATCAAGGTGGTCGGTCATTGGCTGACCCGGCGACAGCAGAACGCTGTGTGCATCCGCTGGCAGTTCACCACCCCGGACGCCCGTCGGAAACTTAGCCGCCTCTACCCCGTTCAGAGCGATTGACGCTGTACTAGCTGACCTCCTTACACCACCTTGCAACCGTACGAATCTCCACACTATTCATCTGGTTGTTCACTACGTTTATGTGCGCCTGCACTATCGACCAAGAATTGCCTGCTAAACACGTAAACAACTGGAAGGAACACCAACAGGACGCCGCGCTTCGGCCAGGCTAAATCTTGCGGTTCCACTCTCGGCAAGCGCTATGCCACCTTATACCGAGTTTTGGCTGACCCCCAAATACACGCCTTCTTCTCGGGCGACGTGCTCTCTGACTGCTGTTAGGTTTGGAACTCGTGGTACAGTCGCGGCGTGAGGCGGCCGAGTGCCATCCGTAGACAAAGCAGTCACGCGAAGCGGAGTAACATCATTGGAGACCGCCTCCGGGCCGCCCGGCATCTTCATATGCCTGTGATGACGTTGCAGCAGACGAGCCAGCGGGCAAGTACTTTGAGCGGATTTGCTCTTTCATTGAGTACGGTGGCAAAGATTGAGCAGGGTGTCCGGTCTGTTTATGATTTTGAAGTGATGGCCTTGGCTCTTGCCACTGGCGTTGATGCCCGCTGGCTCCTTGGCCTAGTGGACGATCCTGGTCCTGTCTCACTGCTTCCTGCTGGAGTGACTGAGTTGTAGGAAGCTCACATGTCTCAAGTCACGCGTCATCACAGCGTTTCATAATGTGAACCCCGCAATGACGACTCGGATTTGAAACGGCGTGAGGCTGTCCACACCAAACAGTGCTCACGTGACCAGCGATAACAGGCAACTGCACTGCGCCTAGAACTGAACCGCAGAGCGTTTGGCCAGACAGGCATAGAATTCTATGTGCCACCTTTACGTTGATGTCTGCAGGTCATGTCGGCTGCAGGACTCCTGCCAGCAGGCAAACGGGACTCAGGAGATATATCTGTACATCACCTGTAGTCCCCCAGCCGAGTGACAGACGGTGAAATCTCGTTGTGTTGTTGAGGACGATGAGAAATTGTTAGCCAGTGAGATTGAACTGCCTTTTTGCCGCTCATTCTCTCGAAGGATTTGAAAGGAGGCTGAGGGCCTGTGTTAGCAGCTCCGAGATATCTTTGGGTGAGGTTTGTGGAGTGGTCAATTGTTGATTCATTCTCTGCAGCAGCTGTTGATCATGAGCGGCAAGTCGTTGTTCGAGGCTGATCACCCGCTCTTCAAGTCCAACCACTCGGCGTGCGAGATCGGCATTGCCCCATTCTCGTAAGTAGCGTCGATAGGCGGCATTCAAATCTCTGCCAGCTTTGAGATATGCGGTATTCACTCTAAAGTCCTGGAAGCGAAATTTCCATTTCCGTGCTTGATACACAAGCATTTGGTTATCAGGATAGCGATTAGACCAATACGTAGGATTGAGACCCTTCCCCTCAGGATCAAGGGATTTCGAAACTTGTACAATATTTTTATTGGAATAGCGTTTCTTCAGAGGCAGGTGTGCATCATTGGCTTCAATGGCTTGAAGCGTTTCTAAAAACAGATTATGTTTCTTATTATGCGACTTCATATAGTGAGCAGCCATCTTATCTGTTGGTGAAAATTGCTTGTTCAAGACCCATCCTCTTTTTGTATGATGGAAGTTATCAAGTCTTTTGATGCATCCACTCCTTTCCGGAATGATTCAAGCACTTCTAGAGCATCCATCACCTCTAATTCTTGATGCGCGACGACGATACGTAATTTATGACGATGCACCTCGATTGAGTTCATCTCATGTGCATCGCGTAAATCTATTTCGGCTTTTGCAAGCTCATGTTCCACTTCATGTCTTTGTTGTGGGTTAATAACTTTGTGTCCGCATCCAACACATGTATATGTGTTTGGACAACTGTAAAGCGCTGTACACTCACCGCCTGGGACATTGCCCAATGCACCGTAAGTGTCACGTGCGCGCTGCAGACGTATTCGAGTTGGTTCCGAGATTGAAGGATCATGAATCAACCGATCTACATCAATAACCGGCATCTTTTGTTCAAGCAGATCAAGAAGCACAGCTTGATCCTCAATGATAGATTGTCCATAGTAATTTGTGACTTCTTCGCTAGAATGTCCAAGCATTTTTCCTACCTTTCTAGGATCCCCTACAGAATTAAGACTCCTCCGAGTAAAATTATGCCGTAGGAGATGTGATGCAGCCGTTACGATTTTTCCTTCATCGTCTTTTATAATTACGTCGTTAAACATGAATCTCATTCCAGCAGTTATGCTATCAGATGTTAAGCCTTTCGCCTTGTTTTGAAATAAATATGGTGCTTCGCCGACACGGTACAAGTCCCCATCAGACATTTTGACGCGTGGAATTTTGCCTTGATGATGACCTTGAACTCTTCTAGCGAGTTTCATCATTGAATCCCAGACCACTTGAGGAACAAGACGCACCGACAGTTCGTCTGCAGAACCTTTAAGCCCTTTGAGTCGAATCCGAACCACTGGTCTTTTCTTCCCGTTTACAAAAAATTTGTCTGTGTATGGTGCATCAAGTCGGATCTGCTGGTATTCGTGCATTCTCAGACCAAGATGGTAACCGATCAAGAGAGCTGTTGATCCAATCAACGTTCCTGTGTAGAGTGCGTCAAAATCAAATATCACGCTGGGTTCTAAAGATAATTTACGCTCAGTCGCTGCCAAGGTCCGCAATACTGCAATAGATTCGCGTGGGCCTTTAAGAAGGTTAGAATCCCAGTGTTGCAAATTGGTAAAATCATAACCCCATTCTTTTTCAAATTGATCTCTTGTGATCTTGTCGTGCAAACACTTGATGTAATTTATAAAAAAAGGAGGTGCGCCTCTTTCTCCACCATCGGCAATGCTATTAATATATTCTAAGTAAACTGGATTTGTGTCCAAGATTCTAGGATGGCAAGAAGGTTTAAGCTTTTTCAGTCTCTTAAGGACCAGCTCTCTATTCGTTATAGCGAAATTCCATGTTAGTCCAGATATTTTTAAGGAAAATTCAACTGGAAACACTTCTTTATTCTTGAGAGCGGAGTTCAGTCTGGCTGTGTAGGCGTCTTGAAGCCTATCGAGCATTATTTGTCTTGCCATAAAAATCTGATAAATTTCAAGATCATTCCTCCCAAAAGCCGCGGCTTCTTTTTTGCGTTTGTGACGCTGTTTTTTCCCTATAGGGCCGAAGCTGACTAGTTCTCGACCAGTGTAAGTAAATACAGGAAATAAGTGCGAGGTAATTAAAGCAGAAAGCTGTGGTTTGCTTGAGATCAATAGCTTCTGATATGAAACTATAGCTGAGTATACTATACGCATATTATATCTCGATCCATCGCTCATTTCACCAATATTATGGTGAGACGTCAAATATTCTTTAAGGTGTTTGTTTGGGTCGAATTCAGAGAACTCTTTGAGCTCGTAATATTCGAATATTTTTCTTAAGCTTGGGAGGAGAACTGAGATATATTGTTTTATAGATAGGGGAGACAGCGGCTCGTTATCTGCCTTTTTTGCACCTAGAAGAATTGCACCAGCTAGTACAAGGGCGGGAAGATAGGGTTTGTCGAGTGCTGATTTGTATATTAAATTTATAAATCTTCTGAAAACCGCATCACTATGATGCTGGCAGCTCAAGCGTATCTCTTCCGCTAAACTTACAATCTCCTCTGGAATTTTGCCCCTAAAGTTTTGCCAATAGAATTCAGGGATATAGATATGATCAGTGTTAGTGAATTTTAATGAAGAAAATTCGATATCCTTAATCTGCCTACGAATGATCCACTGCATCGTCTCCCTAGGCAGCAGATTTAGCACTTCCATATCGTGTCTTCTTAAAAGAGGCAGTGGAGCATCTTTTGATATTGCCTTAAGGCGAGAAATCTCTTTGGTTACACTGAAACCATTAATGAAATGACGAACATACATGTCGATGAGTTCTATGGATTTATTGCTTTGTATTGCGAAGAGAGTGTAGACGGTCAGGAAATTCCGCAAATCAGGATCCTGGTACAAAATCTTTTTTATTGTGTCTTCGCGAGGACTTTTTTCTGGGCTATTTGAATTGATCCATGTGTCTTGTATTTTTAAAATAGATTCAGGTAAGGTTGTAATCAGCTCGTCGGCAAAAGAAAGAATCTTAAATCTGAGAGTATGGTGATTTGAACTACCTCCCAAAGATTCTCTATCGTCCCCATCAGCCGATATAAATTGGCATGCATCCTCATAATTTTTAATAATTAAAATCGCATATTTGCCATTGGTTTCCTGTGATAGCTTACCTATAAGATCGGTACGAGGTAAAACAGCAGATCTCTCCCCGAGATCACTCAATAGTTCTTTAATAGCTTTTATGCACTTAATTATGTTAATAACATATAGGTGCACTGTCTTAATATGACAAGTTTCCGCAATATGAAGAGCATAAGCCTTGATGCCGTCATTCCAGCTACCGTCTTGGAAATACTCATCTATAACTTTAATCGTTATAGGGAGGAGCTCTGTATCACGTCTCTTTGCTTGCGCCGTCTCCAGTGTGTTCATAGAAGCATAAGTTGAAGACATATGACTCATTTCGTCGCCTCCGCCAGCTCGTCGAGATCGTCATCCAAAGATACTCTTGCTTCTGTGGGTTCTCTTGCTTTAACCAATTCAGCAGAAAGTGCCACATGGGCCTGAGATAAAGGTTCTGCTGTCAGTTTTGCGTAAAGCTTCTGTTGAAAATCAATTAATTCAGCTTCAAATGAAAGGCGTTCTTCTTCAAGAGGCTTACGGCGGTAAATATCCAGCATTCGCCTGCCACTGGTAGGTGACCACAAACTTTCAATAAGAAACTGCTCTGTGCGCCTATGCATTGCTGGATCATGCTTATAACGATCGTCAATTGCTGCAATTGAAGCATTGATCTTGAAGCGGCGCATCTGATGTGGACTGCTTTTCCACTGGCCAAGTTGTCGTGCGGGATACCAGGCTGTTTGCCGGTACGCACCAGCGGTATACGGATTTTTATAATCTGAATAGAACAACGGCACATGATCAGGATCAATGCCGTTCTCGACGTAGAACATTAATAAGTGCTCTGGAGTGTAGACTCGTCCGCGAGCCCCTCAGTACCTGACAACTTTGGTTTGAGGCTGTCCTAGACGGGGAAACTGTCAATTCCCTCTTGTCCCTCGACAAGGACGGCGAAAAGCGGTGAGT
>NZ_WXZL01000278.1 GCF_009982895.1 Deinococcus alpinitundrae
TCGTCGGCGATGCGCCGCACGAGCGCGATGTCGACCAGCGTGTTGATCGGGTTCGACGGCGTCTCGATCATGATCACGGAGACGCGCCCCTTGCGCCGCGCCTCGTCCTTGGCGGTGCGGAGCGCGGTCTCGCCGACGCCGTCCGCGAACCCGACCGCGGCGATGCCCATCGGCGTGAGCGTGCGCGCGATGAGCGTCTCGGTGCCGCCGTAGAGCGGCTGGGAGTGCAGCACGCAGTCGCCGGGGCGCAGATGCGCGAGCAGCGTCG
>NZ_WXZL01000279.1 GCF_009982895.1 Deinococcus alpinitundrae
TATGTATCAAGCAGGGGCTGCTTTTGAAGCGGCAACTAATTTTTACCAAAAACACCCTGAAACGGAGGACAAATAATGAATTTTAAAACCACTATCGGACTTGAAGTCCACATCGAATTAAAAACTAATTCCAAAATATTTAGTCCTTCACCCGTAGAATTTGGGGATCAGCCTAACGAAAATACTAACGTAATTGACTGGGGATACCCCGGCGTTTTGCCCCAAACTAACAAAGGGGTTGTGGAAGCCGGAATGATGGCTGCCAAGG
>NZ_WXZL01000280.1 GCF_009982895.1 Deinococcus alpinitundrae
TTGCTGCTGAAGTTAAAATTTCAGTTGCTTGATCGTTGTTGTTATATAAATCTTGTGCCATGCCAACTTTTTGGGCACCTTGTCCCGGAAAAATAATTGCTGTTTTACTCATTTGATTCACCTACAGTCTCTTTCATTGTTTGTACAATATTTTGCTCTCCTGCGATTTTCGCTTGTCTAATTGCAGAATAAAAAGCTTTAGCATTTGAACTACCGTGTGCTTTAACTACGGTACCTTCCAATCCTAATAATACGGAACCACCGTATT
>NZ_WXZL01000281.1 GCF_009982895.1 Deinococcus alpinitundrae
CGAAAGGGATATGAGGCCATCGAAAATGCGATCGCTTCCGGCGAGATTTCGACTATGCGGCTTAATATGTCGCTTTCTCGAATTGCCGGGGTAAAAGCTGATCTTGCTGAACCACTCCCGTTCGATGAGGCCCGCATCAACGAACTGTCAGATGAGATCGTAGCATTCAACGGATCTCTTTAGATTCCAGGAGTATTTGATTTGAAACAAAAAATATTCGCCTTCCTTGCCCTCTTCGTTCTTCTACTCGCAACCGCTGCTTCTTCTT
>NZ_WXZL01000282.1 GCF_009982895.1 Deinococcus alpinitundrae
GCAGGCGACGCTGATCCCCTCTGGCCTGAAGGCCGATTTCCTGAAGGCGACCGATAAACTCATTGCTGCCGTCATGGAGCAATGGCACGGCCGCGGGAACACGTTGCGCCTGCACGGTGACTGCCATGCCGGTAATATCCTCTGGCGCGACGGACCACTGTTTGTCGACTTAGACGATGCGCGTACCGGCCCGGCGATTCAGGATCTGTGGATGCTACTCAACGGCGATAAGGCTGAACAGCGTATGCAGCTGGAGACTATTGTCGAG
>NZ_WXZL01000283.1 GCF_009982895.1 Deinococcus alpinitundrae
TTTGGCGTCGGGTCGCATCATGGGGATGCTGGCTCCTGAAAAGAATCGGGAGCAAAGGATCAGGCTTCAATTGTCTGTTTGGAATGTGGGGTTCATGAGGCGCTTACTATCATTTTGCACCCTCCTTGATCTTGATTTCGCAGCCGCATCATAACCGCAAAGGCCAACGGCTTCAATAATTTGGATAAATCGGCTATTGCAGTGTGCAGTTACTCAATTCTGCCAATCATCAAGTCGAGCATGTATTCAAGGAGTCCAGTAAAGGTGC
>NZ_WXZL01000284.1 GCF_009982895.1 Deinococcus alpinitundrae
CTAAACGTGCCTCTTCAGGTGCAACTCCTGAGATAATCAGATTCTCATATAAACCCAATGTATCACGTGTAGAATTAACCATAGAACCCACAGCGCTGCCAGACCATTCATGTACATTACCTGCTCCTTGTTTAGCATTCACAGGCGCACGATGCACTTCCTCTGGGAACCAGAACTCTGGCTCAGATGACACATAACGCCGTGACACCTCATTCCATACAAGACCAACTTGATGCTTACCCAGTTGTCGAGCTAAAGCAAAGGGTG
>NZ_WXZL01000285.1 GCF_009982895.1 Deinococcus alpinitundrae
CTGGATCACGTCACGGGTCACGCTGGCCTTTTTCGCCTTCTCCACCGCGGCGAAGAGCCGGGCGTTGGCGTCGAGGTCGCCGCCGCCGAGCTTCGCGGCGACGGTGATTTCCTTGACGAGCTTTTGTACGACCTGACCCTTCTTCAGGTTAACGATCGCACGTTTTGCGTGGAGCCATTGACGTCCCATGCGCGGAGCTTGGTTGCGGGTCGCGGCTGCGGGCAACGCCGAAGTTGAGCCGGGTGCAAACCTTGCGCTACCCGGACG
>NZ_WXZL01000286.1 GCF_009982895.1 Deinococcus alpinitundrae
TATATCCCCTTAAGGATAGCACATCTGTTTATTAAAACGTTTTACATTATAGTTACAAAGTCCGTAGTGTAGCGCTTTTGGCACATTTTACTTGCAAAATAAAAATACGCGAAGTTAACAGCATTCCTGTCCATCCCCACGTATTTTAGATAAATTTATATTCATTGGTCTTGTATTAACCAATGCAAAAGTTCTTAAGGAATATTTTTTATCACAAAAAACTTTAAGCACGCAACTTTTCTGCATACTGATTAATCTTTCTTAACC
>NZ_WXZL01000287.1 GCF_009982895.1 Deinococcus alpinitundrae
TTCTAATAATACTGGGAAGCCGATTGATCCTAAAATTATTAAAAATATAACTATCGCTTGTACAAAATAATCATGTGCATAAGGAATTAATGACTTACCTGTAATATCTAATCCACCATTGGTAGTGGCAGAAATAGAAACAAAAACACCTTGCATGATTGCATATTTTAAATCTGGATTATCTCGATAAAAGTAAAATGCTAATAACATGGCTCCTACGAGTTCGATTACAAATATTGATTTTACAATATCAATAATCAATTTGAC
>NZ_WXZL01000028.1 GCF_009982895.1 Deinococcus alpinitundrae
AAGTTCCTGACCGAGGTGCGCCTCGCGGAGTTATTTCTAGAAATGAATCAGCTGAATGCCGTTCACGACGCACTTTTTTGCATGAAACTATAAACCGCAACATCTCAGTCTACTCACTTGCTGTCGACTGCCTGCTGCTGTTTGTGGCCACATGCTTGCTCTACAGCGGTGCGCGTCAGTTGCATTACCGCGACGCTCCATATCTGTTTTTGAGGCGGTGGCTCTTGTGGGGGACCTTGAGTTTTTTTCTGCATGGCATGGTCCGGATTGGCGTCATGTTGATGTTGCTGGATCGCTACTCGACGATTTGGTGGCTGGTTGCAGTCCTGGGCAGTTTCCCTGCCTTGATGACTTTTAGTTATGCGATCCGGGCGATCCACGATCCTCAGCGGGTGGCTGGGATGAATTACTACCGCTGGAAAGGGCCTGAGCTCACGCCCTGAACCATCAAACGACGAAAAGCCCCCGCTCCCGGCACTCGGCCAGGGCGGGGGCTTCGACTTGCGGGCGTATAGGGCCTTCGAATCTGGACCATCGTCAGCTTTTCTCAGTCCCTCCTCAGCTCACTCAAATTTATCTATACTTCTCTTGTGAAGACCTTTATCCCAATTCTTGGCTTGAGCCTGCTCCTCGCTGCCTGCAGCACTCCCACCCCGCCGCCCACCACCGCCAGCATCAGCATTGATGGCCCAGCCACCCTCAAGATCGGCGAGGATAAGACCCTCACGGCCAGTGCGAAGAGCAACAGCGGAGCCGTGCTCAGTGGCCATGCTTTCACCTGGACGTCCAGCGCGCCGAACGTCGTGGATGTCGATGCCTCCGGTAAGCTGACGGTCAAGCGCCTGAGCGCCTCACCCGTGACCCTGACCGCTACTGACAACGGTAAATCCGGTACCCTCAGTGTGACGACCTACGGGCTGGAACTGACCATGGGCACGATCAACTATTTGCCGGGCACGACCGATGCGCGCATCGGTACTGCTGCGCTGGTGAAGTTCAGAGGACCAGGTAACAGCATCGGTCGAACGAATGCTGTCCAGCTCACTGGACCGGCTGATGTGAATGTCTTCAACCTTGAAATCGGTCCCTTCACAACAAATGAATACTACTCTTTTAATTATGCTGGAAGTATCAAGCCAGTGAGTGGTTCATATAGTGCTACTGCGACAATCGACGGTGTAACGTATACGTCAAGTAATATTTTGAATAGTGCTTCCGTTCTAGGCGCTTTTAAGAACGGCAAGATTCAATTTACAAACTCCAAGGATTATACTATCAGCGGGGAGTTTTCTAGCGGTACCAAGTCTTTTAGAGAGTCATTCTACAACACAACAGACCCGACGGCAGATCCGATTATTTTCAAAATAGATGCCATACCAGATTTGCCCGTTTCTTACACATCAAGTGTTGCATTGTCTAAAACGACTTATAGCCCGTACATCGACAGCTTCAATCTATTACCTGAGGACTTTGCAACACTTACTCCCGAAGCCTTTAACATTTCAATCACGTCACTTCCGGATTTCGCCGTCAACTAATCCTCACCTTCTGAGGACGGCTGGTAACGAGAAGGCCCCCTGCACGACCGCCGAAGCGGGTGCAGGGGGCCTTTTTTGTTGCGGACTTGTGGCGTTTACTTGGGCCAGCTCTGCTCCGACCCACCGAATGTCACGGGCGGAGCGGTACTGCAATCAGCGGCAGGAAGTCAGCGCCGAGACTCGGGGCCACTTCCACCACGACACCCGGAACGAGCGGCGCTCTGACGGTAGGCAGGGTGCCAGAAATCAGGAACCCCGCCTCGTCGTTCAGAATCACGCTGTAGCTGCCGTCCGCCAGGCGCAACCGCACGGCGGCCAGGTCCACACCGGGCCTGACGGTGATGAGTGCCGTTGCGCCGTCAAGCACCACCGACACGAGATCAGAGGCGACAATCTGTGGCCCGCTGGGGACCGAGGCGGGCAGCACAACCGGGGGGCTGGCGTGCGTGATCTGCGGAGCGCAGCCGGAGAGCAGCAAGCCCAAAACGATTGCGGCAAGACAATAGTTTTTCACGGCAGTCGCAGGTAAATCGGCCGCACACCGCCACTGGCGCGGTAGAAGGTGACGCTGCCCGCCTTGACCTGGCCCTGGTCGATGACCACCCGGTAGAGCTTGCCTGCTGCCACGTCGGGCAGGGTGCAGCCGGTGTATCCGCTGGCCCGCTTCCGGCAGTTCTGGTCGGTGGTCACAAAGTCGCCGGAGAGCAGCAGTGCCGGGGCCGTCGCGGTGTCTGGGCCGGGGTTGACGAACACCACGCTCGCGCCATCGATCTTCAGCGAAGCACTTTCCTGCTGAGCGGCTTGCAGGGCCGGGGCGCAGGAAGCGAAGGCAATCACGGCCGTCAAAGCCAAGAGTCCGAGTCGTTTTTTCACAGCTGACCACGCTCCTTGAGGTGCTCGATTTCTTCCTGCAGCTTCAGCCGGTTCTCGGCCGAGAGGTGCGCGTCGCCGTCGGCCAGGTCGATGACGACTGGCGCGAGGATCGGCGCGAGTTTCAGGGCAGCGGCAACGGGCACATTCGCGCCCAACATGCCAGTGAGCAGCTTCAGTAGTTCGTTCATGGGCCCTCCTGGACTAAGGCCGTCACCACGGTGACAGCGGGCGCGGGCGGCGGGTTGACGGGCTGATCAGCGAGTGGTGCATCGTCACCGACCACGGCGGGCCAGTCGGTGCGAGTGGCAGAGGGGAAATCGGGGTCATCTTGTGGTGGCTCGGCCTTGGTGGGGAGGCTCAGCAGTGGCATGGTCTCCAGGCCGCCAGTCGAAGGCACAGCGATCACGGCGGGCGGCGTGTTGCTTCCGATCCAGCCGAGTACGGTCTTTGTCCCGTCCCGCCCGATGACGGCCGTCAGGCCAGCGGCCAGGCCGAAGAAGATCGCGGTGGGCCAGCCGGTCAGCCCGAAGAGGGGCAAGCTGCCGCCCAGGTTGCTGAAGTACAGGATCAGCGCACCCGCCACGCCCAGCACCGCGCTCAAGGCCCACCAGACAGGAGCGGGTGGCTCTTTGCGCGGCGGGACATACGCGGCGTAGCGAACCGAGATGTTGCGCTTGATGGTGCTGTTGACGCCGAACACCAGGGCGGCCAGCGCTGCGGGGCTGCTGCCCAGGATGCTGAGGCCGGTGAGGTCGAAGCCCAGACCGTCAGCCTGAGCCGTCGCCGTGCCTGCCAGCAGCAGCATGCCGAGAATCCAAGTCTTTTTCATGCTTCCCCCCTCAGCGCGATCCACACCGCGCCCGGATCGGTGGCGTTGACGGTCACGCCGCCGCGCGTGATGCGCTGCCCGGCCACGTTGTCCCAGCCGCCCGCTTCGTTCTCGACCAGCACACGCGGGCCAGTCGGCACGGCAACCGGCGCAGGCTTGGTTACCACCGGCGCGGGTGATGCAACGTCGAACACCCACACATCGGGCATCCGGCCCACCGTGGTCAGGCCGCCCCACTGCTCGAGCGGCACCCAGTTCAGCGAGCCATCCAGCGACTGGCCGCGCCGCACCGTGGCGTTTTCCAGCACGCACAGTTGCCCGCCTGCGCCCTCGCCGATCAAGCCGATGTGCCCGAAGTCGGAAGGCAGCCGGGAGAACACCACGTCACCCGCTCGCGCTTGCTTGACCGGCACCGTCCACTTCAGGTCGATGAAGGCCTGCTCCATGCTCCGCGCCCAGGGCACAGTGGGGGCGCGCTGTTTGTTGAGCGCCGTGAAGTGGCTCCAGATGCCCATGCGCTTGTACCACTCACCGCCTGCCCAGCCGTTGGCGTCCTCGATCACCTGCCGATCGGCCTTGAGGCAGTAGTTCGGCTCGCGCTCAATCTGGAGCTTGCCTGCCAGCACGGCGTCGATGCTTCGTTGAATCTTGTTCATGGTTTCTCCCGGTCTTTCAGCGTCTGGGCGCGGGTTTTAATCCAGTCCAGCGGGTAGGCGTTGCTGAGGATGTCGCCGAGAAACTCGATCAGCACCTGGTAGCGGTGCTTCATGTCCTCGCACTCTCGGAGTTGCGTTTTCAGCTTCTCGACTTGTTCACCGAGTGTCTTATTCGCGCCCTCCAGCCGCGCCCGTTCGCTGTCTAGCCGCGAGAATGAATCCTGTTTGTTCTTGCCGAGCAGCGTAAAGGCGCTGATGAGCACCGTCCCCCCGGCCACGAGCCAACCGGCGATTTCTCCCGCTCCGACGCTCACGCCGCCTCGCTCTTGGCACTTGTCCCTTGCCGCATACAGCCCAGTACCAGTGCGACGGCCGGGCCGAGCTGAACGGTGGGGCCAATCGAGACGAACACGCACACCGCGATGGTCATGACCAGAATGCCGGTGAGCATGTACCCGGCAGTCAGCCAGACGCGCCCCCGTGCTGAGAGCAGAAACACAGCACCGAAGGCCAGCAGTGCAGGCCACACCCACCAGGGCACATCGAGGCCGCCGAAGGTTTCGAGCGCCACGTAAGAGGGTCTACCGTCTGGCCAAGACAGCATGGCTGCGCTGACCAGCAGGCTGATGGCGTAATTGAAGCGGATCTGCCAGCGCGCGGCCCTCATTGTCCGGCCCGCCAGATGGTGTTCCACTGACCCTCAAACTTCTGTTCCACTCTCGGAACACCTCCCTCGTCGGTCTTAGCTGTGAGCCACAAGCGGCGCTCACGGGGGTAGGAGCCGCGCAGCACGAAGTAGCCGATGATTGGCAGCACGCCGTCCTGGGCGGTGCGGAAGCGCAGGACGGCCTTCGAGGTCAGGGGGCAGTCCAGCGGGACGCTGACCGAGATCAGGAGTTGATTGAGCGGTGCAGCGCGGTTGATGGGCCGCACCTCGGCTCGGCACACGCCGGGCGGCAGAGCGGCCAGTGAGGCGAGCACGAGCCCCAGGCCGCCCAGGGTGAGCGCGGTGAGTTTAATCATCTGGCCTCCGGTGCATGGTTCAAGTCTTGCCGCGCCCGTGACACCTGGGCAGGGCAAAGGGAAAGCCCGCGCTCAGGCGGGCGGGACTATGGCAAGCTGAACAGGTGAAGAAGAGACGCTGGTGGACCAAGACAAGGCGAGAGCGTGCCGTTGATGTTGCCTCAGCCGTTCTCGTCCTGATTGTCATCGCGCTGATCATCTACGGCGTCATTCGGGGCTGAGGAGCAAAGCGAACGCCCCCGCGTGGAGCCGGGGGCTGGGAAGGTGGATTGGGATCAAGCTGGATGTTCGGCGAACACCTGCAGCACCTGCTGACCTTGTTCCGTGAGCTGGTAGAGGCGCGCCGGGCGCTTGTACGGCGCGCTCAACAACCCACTGGCCTTCAAGCGTCTCAGCGCCGTCGCCACCGTCGGATCGTCATACAGCTTCAGGCCTTGGTGGATGGCGATGACCAGCAACCGCCGGCCTGTTCTGGGTGTGTCTAGTGAAGCGCTCGCGAGCAGCGCATGCTCGATCGAACCCCTGAGGACGACGTGGGGTTGTTTGGGAGAAGGCATCGACCGCAAGTATAGAAAAGGGTGCTAGAAGCTGCTCGATCACTGGCCGACAGCAACGCCAATCAGGCTGGACGTTCGGCGAAGACCTTCAGCAGCTGCTCGCCTTGCGGGGTCAGGCGGTAATTTCGGAGCCTTCCAGGGCCACGATTCGACTTGAATAACCCTGTGGCCGTCAACCGTTGCAACGCCGTGACAACCGTCTGATCGTCGTAGAGGCTCAGGCCACCTTCAATGGCGATGAGCAGCAACTGCCGACGTGTTCTTGAGAGGTCCATCGAGGCGCTTTTCAGCAGCGCATGCTCGATCGAACCGCTCAGGACAACGTGTGATTTCAGGGGAGAGACCATCGGCTTCAAGTATGCGTTGGCTGGCCGGTAGCGTGGGGACTCAGGGTTAGGTCAAAGGGGACACAGGCCGTACTGGAAAGGCTTGTTGTTCGGCGTCGTGACGCTCACAGAAGTGGTATTTGCGTCAAGCTGCCAGAAATACTCCTGTGCCCCCAGGCCGGGCAGGCGGGTGAGTTTCGTCTGCTCCGTCTTGCCCCCCAGATCAACGGCCAGATTGACCTCAACCGTCTCACCGGGGAACTTCAGATAGAGGTACTGCCGCGCTCTTGGCGCGATGGGCAGGGCGTCCCCCACCTCAGCGCCTTTTGTTTCGCAGCCGCCCCGTACAGCAGGCAGCACCTGACGGTGAATCGGGATGTTGTTGTAGCCGTACCAACCAGGCATCTCCCAGATTAGATACTTGACCGGCGCTTGCTTGCGAGCGTATTCGAGGTATTGAAGGATGGAGTTCTGATAGCCGCCGCTGCTCAACGCGGCGTTGCCCACATCCACGCCCAGCAGCTCACTCAGGTGCGGCACGAACGGGAAGATGGGATTACCGCTGAACGAGGTGCCGACCACCGTGATTTCAGGATCGCCCAGCAGCCCACCCGCTTCACTGCTCACAGGCGCGAACGATTGCAAAGGCGATTCGCCACAGATGGCTTGCACGGCAGCAACGGTCAGGCTCTTGAAAGGAGTCGCCACTCCCGTTTTTACTGTGATATCGGAGCGTTGAATCGGCTGAAAAGCTGGGTCTTGAGGCAATTGAAAATCCGGCTGGGCTTTGATGAGCGCCGCCACTGCCTCAGCAGCTTTCGCCGCCCCGCTGGGACTCCAATGCGGGTCTTGCCTCAAGAACGGATCACTGGCGTCCTGCTTCATGGCTGTGTAGAGGTTGGGGGCCAGGATGCCCGCGCCGTTCAGTGCTGCGATGGTGGCCTCGTAAGATTTGAGCGCCGTTTCAGGCTTGAAGCGCTCAAGGATCGGCGCGTTGACCGCGAGGTGCTGCCATTCCAGCAGCCCTTTCGTCGGCGGCAGGACCATCACCAACTGAGTCCCGCCCTTCTTCAACCCCGCTGAGATGGAAGCCAGCGCCTTAAGTGAGTCAGGCGTGATGCTGTAATCCATCCTGAAATCCTGAAGTGACGGCTGATTCTGGAACACCCAGTCACCCTCGCCAATCACCAGATCAGTGGCCTTGTATGTACCGGACTGGGCAGTGAGCGGCGTTTCACAGTAGGCCAGAGCGCTGCCCATCGTTGCCGCCGCGAAGGCAAGCAGGAACCTTTTCATGCGTGCTCCATTACTCTTTTGCAACATAGTCGTAAGCAGCCGGTACTTTGTAGTCGAGGGCGGCGGCATCTTGAAGCAAGCGCTCCTCATAGGATTGGAGGATAGGGTTGTTCCCCGTCGCCTGCCGAAGCGCCCGCATCAGGTAGGTGTGAACCAAATGGTAGTAGTTGGTCAGAGGCTTGGCCCCGTAGACCTGCCGCAGATCATAGGTTGTCCACCCGCCGATCTCGTAATACGGGAAAATGCGTTCCAGCGTGCTAATTCCGCATTTGAAAGCCTCGTCTGCATTGGCCGCCGTCGCCGCTGTTGGTGTCGTCTTTGCCCAGTCATTGATGCCCACAAGCGTGAACATGTAACCGTTCAGCGTATAGGCCGTTTTCACCGCTGAGTAACCCGGCCATTGATTCGGTTGCTTCATGTTCGGCAGGTTCGGGTACTCTTCAAACCAAACGTACCCGGCCAGTGAGGGATCAAGGTCGCTCAGATCGGTTCTTACGCCCCCATCCTTGACGGATTTGAGTGTGAAGTCCATAGCGGTGTCGCCCCGCTTAACGTAGATGGGGTCTTTGGTCAATTCGTAAGCGCGGGCGTAAACGCTCATCGCCAAGCCCTGCATCATGCTGCTGACCCAGCCCGCTTCGTAATTCAAGAATGGAAACTCGTATCTGAAAGAGCCGTCCTCAATTTGGAAGCGGGACATCTTTTCAGTTGCGTCCAGAAACTGAACCTTGAAACCTTCTTTGATCTTTGGGTCAGTGGCAAGAAGATAGCGGCCCCAACGTCCCAGGGCATATTGGGCAACTGTGTTCGGATTGAAATAGAAGCCGTCACCGTACTTGATTTTGGGTACGCCCATATCATCGAGTTGTACTGTAGGGCCATTTACATAACTCCGGTGGAAGCTGAAGTGCATGTAATCGCCTGTTGGTGTATGACCGCCCTTCTCCGCAAAATAGTAAGACGGTTGATTGAAGCTCTTGAGGATGCCAAAACCCAGCTTCACCTCCTGCGGATAGGCAGTGGTGTTCATGTCCCACTTGGGCCACTTTTCGTTTCCTGTCACCTGACAGAGCGGGGCGGCGGCAGCGGTGCCCACCAAGGCAAGCAGGAGTGTGAGTCGTTTCATGTGGCGCTCAGTTTATCAAACGGTTGTTCCCGTCGCGTCCACCCAGACTGGCGTGGCCGAAGCCGTCTTGACCCAAATCGGCTTGTTCAAGGTGGTGTCGTAGTAGGGCATGCCGACATACAGGTACGGCACGGTGGTTGTCGTCGGGCGATTGGCGGTTGTGCCGCTTCTGCCCACGTTAAGCTGCCAAGTGCCATCGGGTGCGTCCAAATATGTCGAGTAGGCGCGAAACTTGACTCCCTTGAGGCGGTTGCCAGTGATGGTGGAACCAAACCCGATCCAGTCCAGATTATTGCGGGCCGCAGAGCTGCGGATATAGAAGATGTTCTCACCCACAGCCGGGTTGTCGGTGAAGGTTGACATCACCCAGCCATTGTTGAATTGCAGCGGAGAGCCGTTGGTGAACACGAATGCGCCGCTCATTGTGCTGCCCGCCCTGCTTACCGGATCAACCACGCCGTTGATTGCGCCCACCCCATACGCGCCGACCAGCGCACCCACATAATCCCAGGTCACGGTGCCGTCTGTGGCGGAGCCGGTGGTGTGGGTCGGGGCAGTCGCGCTGCTCGTTCCAGCCACCGAGCAGCGGTAGACGCGGGTGGTGGTGTTGACGGTCTGCCCCAACGTGTAGGCGGTGGTTGCCGTCCACGTCAACTGCCCCATGTACCCGCCGCCCGTGACCACGTACTTCTCAAACGTCCCGGCCAGCGGGTTGGTCGCCTTGATTTCCTAGCCTGCCACATACGGCACGGTGTCATTCGGTGGGACAGCGCCGTTAAGCGTCTGAAGGGGCGTGAACCCGCGTCCTTTGCGGCCCAGTGCCGGAATCGTCGGTGAGGCATACCACGTCAGGGCGTTCACCCGGTCAAGTTCGGCCAGTTCCCCAGTGATGCGGGCGTTCAGTACCGTGCCATCTGCCTTGTAGCGCGGCAGAGTCAAGTCTGAGAGTTCCACCGTCCCGGCAATCGCCTCGTAGAGTGAGTAGTCGGGGTTGCCCGCTCCCACGTCGAACCTACCGGAAAGCCGGATCACTTGCCCAGTGTTCTCAGCGTAAATCATGTTGCGCTGGTCACTGCTGCCGCTCAGGCCGGTCAGGTCGAGGTTGCTGCCCACCACATCCCAGTCCAGCAGTTCGATGCGCCCACCCGAAACGGGCTGGAGCATCTGGATGGTCGAGGTCTTGCTGTTCCTGGCCTTGTTGCCGCGCCCACGCCCGGTCGCGTTGCGGAAGCTGTACGCCATGCCGCCCGAATCCTCGGTTTCGTTACTGTCGAACTTGATGTCACGGACTGTGTCGATTTCCATACCGCCCAGACAGCTGCGGTTGACGTTGTTGCTGATGGTCGGATTGAGGAAGTAGCTCTGCGGCACGACGTTGCCGCCTTCATCCAAGCCGCCGTAAATGGAGGACACCACAAAAGCCCAGTTACCAGTGTTGGCGGCGCGGTTGCCAGTCAAGACAAGATTCTTTTTGCTGTTGCCCCGGTTGGCAAAGCTGGCCTGCACCTTGATGCCGTTCAGGATGGCGCGGAAAACCCTGTTTCGCGTCACCGTCATGTCGTTGCCGGGATTGAGGTACATGCAGTGCTGGCCCATGATGTCGTAGACCCAGTTCAGGTCAATCAGCAGCTCGTCCCAGCCGGGGCCAGTGAAGATACCCTGAGCAGTGCGTGACACATTACAGCGCTGGATGATGCCACCGGGTCTGCCTTCCTCGTCCCAGTTGGAGGCGAACTTGATGCCGAAGTTGTGATTGCCGTTCACTGTGATGTCGGAGGGGCCGACCACCTTCAGCCCGTCAACAATCAGCCCGGCAATGAGTTCGGCGTACAGGCCCGCATAGCCGAAGTCGGTGATCAGGCCGCCCTTGACCCGCACATCCTGGCCGCCCATGAGCCAGAGCAGCCGACCCATGTTGCTGCTCAGGCCGGTCCATTCCCCCGCGCCAAGTCCAGCTAGGCGGGGGTTTCTGATCTCAGTATCTACGGCACCCACGAGCTTAAGGGCAGGTGTGCGGGTGGCCTGCTGCAAGATGCGCGACTGGCCCCGGAACTCGTAGACCCGGCCGAGCGGGTTGGTGGCCGTGACGGTGCCGTCTACGCTGTAATCGCCGCCAGCGAGGCCAGTGAAGATCAGGTGCTCATCTGAGTCCACTGCCATCTGCATCTTGCTGGTGTTGTCGGTCAGCGTGTCTGCCTTCACGCCAAAGTTCTCAAGGGTGTACGCAATCTTGGTCTGCGCGCCGCCCATCTCGTCCTTGATGGTCACGGAGTTTGGTCGGATGATGATGTTGGGGATGGCGTAATCGTTGTTGCTGAGGGATTCAAGCGCTGGACTGCGGGTGGCCGTTGCGCCATTGGTTGATCGGGTCCAGACCTGACCCTGCTCAGCCCCGGTCATGATGCGGTAGTTCCCCGCCGCGCTTGGCAGAGTGGTGTGGTCGCCACCTGACCAGGGGGTAAGGTTGGCCGACGCCAGGAACTGCGCCTGCGCCTGCGCGCTATCGGCCAGCGATTGCACAGCTGCCGCATGGTCAGCATCGGCCTGCGCCTTCTTGGTGTCCAGATCGGCCAAGCCCGCGCCGAGGGCAATGAGCTGCTGCGGAGTGGCTGAAATCGCCTTCCCGACCAACATCAGCGCGTTGATGTCCAGCTCGGTCGCCGTCGGCGAGCTTAAGATCGGCTGGAACGTAATGGAGCTGATCGGCAGACCGCCCTTCCGCACCGTCAAGCGGTAGGTATCCGGGTCCGGGTCAATCCCAGGCCGCGCCGCGCCGCTCACGAAGTCGCTGTAAGTCGTGCCGTCGAACGCCTTGAGATCTCCGGTCGAATTGATGGCCGCGTCAGGAAAGCCGCTCGCTGGCGCAATGCCGTTCTGACCAATCACGCCGTGCCCGGCAGCAACGGTAATGGAGACGCTCAGGGCACTGGTGTCGCCGCCCCGGTCATGCTTGTACTTCCAGATGCTCAAAGTTCCCCCTCTTTCCAGGCGATAACGGCGCTGGCTCCGGCGGCAGTGATGGTCAGGCTTGACGAACCCGGTTCCAGATAGGGCAGTGGCCCCGTCACGTACAGCGCGGCGTCCACACCGTTTAGGGTCACGTCCTCACCGTCCAGCGTCAGGATTTGCCCAGCTGGGATGGTCCCGTGCCAGGTGGTCAGCCCCGCATCACTCAGGATGCTGGGATTGATGACAGCCGAACCGCCCGCCGTGATGCTCACCCGCAGATCCGCCCGCGCCTGCCCGCCAATGTTGACGATGGCCGCACTCCCGACAGCAACAGACCGACTCTTGCTCTCCTGCCAGAAGTACGGCGACTTATGCTCCACGGTGAGTTCCACCGCGCCGCCGTGTTGGGCACTTCCGGCAAAGCTGCGTGTCACCTTGCTCACTCCGGCGATGCTCAACGTCCCGCCCGGCGTGCGGCTGTAACCGCGAAACAGTGGCGCGAGGTTGGCGATTTCGCGCTGCAGGGCAAAAGCCTCGTCGTGGTTTTTGCCGTGTGTTGCGAGTCTGATGACCATCTGCCCGGCCCTCGGGCGGCGCTCGCCGATGAAGATCTTCATACCCGTGCCCGGCACATCCTCGAAGGTTCCAATTGGAACCAGATCCGGCAGTGTCTCCGTCTTCACGAAGAGCGCCTGCTCAGGGGTCCAGCGATACAGGTTCAGGAGGTCAGCCCCCTGCTCGTCTAGGAATACTCGGTCAATCATGCCTGGCCTCCAGGGGTGCGGAGAATGCGCTCGACGCTCTGGAAGCCCAGGTCGAGTGCCTCGGTATCGTCTAAGGGTTGCGGCGTCCCGGCCTCGATGCTGACCGTCAGGGTGTCGAGGTCGTACACGCCCCGCGTCACATCCAGATCAACGTCCCCGTGCGCGGTATCGAAGCGGGCGATCCCGCTCACCTCTAGGCGGCGCAAGGTCTTGTACTTGCCCACCCAACTCCTGACCGGCTGCATCTTGTAGCGCAGCAGGCCGTAGGCGTAGGCGATCAGGGCGGCCTGATCAGCGATGGCCGCGCCCACCCAGCGGATCTGGTTCGGGTCGCCGGTCACGATGACCTGCGAGGCGGTGATGTCCTGCGGTGTCGCCCAGATGCGCCGCCGCCCGACTTCTGGATGCGCCGGGTCTGGGCCGTCCACATCGTCCTTGCGGGTCAGCGTCACGGCGGTGGTCAAATCCTTGAGCACCACGCCGGTCACGTTCACGTCGGTGGTCACGGTGTCTCCGGCCCGCCAGACGTACACGCCCGGCAGTCCCACCCGCACGGTCATAGGCGCTGAGAGTGGCCGTACCTGATACGGCGTGATCCCGGCGCTCGCCGTGCCCGCTGTCGCCAGCACCTGCCCCATCGCGGGCAATCCCCCTGTGCTGCTGGTTGCTGAAACGGCAGGCAGATAAACCTTCAGCGACGGCCCCGGCAGCTGGACAGCGAAGTCAAAGGCGACTGGCCGGTGGCCGGTCGCCGTGATGTAGGCATCGACGTCCGCCTGCACATACCGCAGCAGCGCCGTACTGCCGGTGAGGTTGAACTGCCGGACGCTGTTGGGGACGTAGGGAATCGTTGTCCAGGCCCCGCCGTCGATCTGATACTCCAGATCGATCACCTTTGCCGTTCCCCCGGAAGGGGTGTAGGACACCACGCCCTCGATGTTGCCCTTGCTCCCTGTCGAGGCCGTCTGGGTGATGCGCACGGTCTCCTGCTGATTCTGGGTGAGCTGCAGGCCTGCGCCCTGATTCACGGCCAGCGTGCCCGGCCCGATGCCCAGTCCATCACCCAGATGGCCGGTCCAGTTCGGTGTCAGGGCCGTGTTGGTGGTGTGCAAGTTGAGGTTAAACGTTGGTTCGTCCGGGTGAATCACCGGAATATTGATGTCCACCGATGTCCCGGCGTACGGGTTGTTCTGGGTGGTCGTCACGCTGGCAGGCAGGCTTTCAGGCAGCCACGCTTCACCGAAGACGGCAATCTCTAGCGTGGCCTTGTACTCGAAGAAGGCCCGCACGCTGTCCGGTCTGGCGTACTCGAAGCGCACGCAGTTCTTGTACCCGTCGTGGGTGCCGGGCGGCCTGTCGGAGCGCGTGCGGGGGAAGCGGTGGGTCAAGGTGTCGGTGAGCTGATGCACCACGATCTCAGCTAGGGGATTCACGCCCCAGGTGGCCCCGGCAGCGGCGGGCAGAGCAGCGGCGAAACTGTCCCCCACGGTCTCGAACAGCGTCAGGGCATTCAGCACGGCGTTCACGTCCGCAATACTTCCCACGGTGATCCCTGGCGGCAGCACGGCGCGGGCCAGGACCGCTTGCAGGTACGGCTTAAATCGGTCCTTGAGCGGCAGCACTGTCGTCCCATCCGCTGCGACGTCCGAGTGCCACGCCGCGTCGCCTACCCGGTCCTTGAGGCTCAGCAGCTTCACCTCGCCGCCGCCGATCTCCCAGGGTTCCTGCCCGACTTCCCCGAGGTAGATCGGCACGTCCGAGTCCGAGAGGTGCACCCGCACCCAGTCACCGGGGGCCATCCGTGAGCTGCCACGCTCAGGGACAGCGCTCAGCTTCAGGTTGCCGGAGCCGCACAGATTCCCCGGCAAGATCTCCAGATTCCCACCCAGGACGGCTAATTCACCCGGCTTGTACTCGCCAGCGGCGCGCTGGTACGCCGTTCTGTACGGCCACGCCGCCCCGGCCCGGCTGAACGTCACGTAGTAGGTCAAGAACTTCACGCCGTGAACCTCGAAAAGCGGGCGCGCAGGCCGCTGTCATACCCACCGCGCTGGCCGCTCTGGACGATGGTCGTCTGAGTAAATTGGACTTCCTTGACGGCGGCGGTGTTGTTGTTCACGGCAGTGGTCAGGCTCGGGATGGCGCTGTTCAGGAGACCCAGCAGCGGCCCCAGTTCACTGCCCAGCTGGACGCTCAGGCCGGGCAGGGCCGCACCAATCTGCTGAATCAGACCCCCGGCGTCTAAACCCTTGCTCAGCGCCGCATCGAGCTGGGTGAACAGCGGGTCAAGCTGACTGAGGATGCGTTTCACGATGAAACCGTCCTGAATGGCCTGACTGATGCGGTCCCGCACACCCTTGTACATGGCATCCAGCGGGCTGTCGCCGGAGAGTATGGCCTGCACACCGCTCAGGAGGGATTGACGCCAGCTCACGCGGGTCTGCTCGGCGGCGTCCGCTGTCGCTTTCGCCAGATCGCGCACGGCCTGTAGATCAGCAGCCTGGGCGGTCAGGCGGGCCACGCGCTCCTGGGTGTCGAACTGGGCATTGATGCTCGCCACCTGAGCGGCAGTCAGCTCAGCGGCACTCAGCGCCGCCTCGCGTTCCAGGGCGATTCTTTCCAGCGTGCGGGCCAGCTTGTCGGCGTTGTAAGCGGCATCGATCTGGCGGCGCTGGTCATCGGTGTCGGCAGCAGCGAGGGCCAGCGAGTGCTCCGCGTCGGCCAGGGAATCCAGGTTCGAGAGGGCCTGCAAGCGGATGCCCCGCTCGATTTCTGCCGCCCGCCTGTTCGCGCTGGTTTGCCAGTCCAAATAGTCCTGCTCAATCCCCTGCCGGCGCAGGGCGAACTGCTGGAGCAGAATGGCCCGCTCCTCATCGGTGAGGGCCTGGTTGGCGAGCGCGGCAGCTTGCTCAGCGGCCACCTGTTGCAGCGCCAGATCGCGTTTCTTGCTTTGGTAAACGTCGTCGGCCAGCCCGGCGCGCTTGGCAAGTTCGAGGGCCGTCTGTTCGTTGTTCAAGCGGTCCGTTACGTTCTTCTGGCGGATGGCCCGCAGGGTGTTTTCAGCCTCGGTCTCGGCGGCCACGTCTTTAAGTCGGTACTCATTCCGCAGCAGCAGGATTTGCTCTTGGGTCAACCCCTCCTTGCTGAGTGCCTCTTCCAAGGCGGCGGCGTTGGTCCGTTTGGCAAGCGCCAGCTGCTCACGGGCCGCGTCCTCGTCGCTGATGAGCCGGGCATTTTTGCGGATGTCCAGACTGGCCTGCTCGATGCTGATCTGCTGAGTGGCGAGGCCACGGGCCATCTCCAATTCTTTTCGAGCCTTCTCAGCGGGCGTCGTCAGGGCATCGTCAATGACCTTCCCGGCTTCCATCAGCCCATCAATGGCCGGTTGCAGCGACGCCACGCCCGTTTTGAAATCCTCCAGGGCCGCGCCGATGGTGTCCTTGTTGCCGCTCTTGAACGCCTCCATCAGTTTTTGCACCAGCGGACCGAAGACAGCAATGACCGGCGCACTGTTCAGGAACCCGTCGACCAGACCCTTGAACGCCACTTCCTTGAGGCCGTCGTAGACCGACTTCGTGAAGCTGTCCTTGCTGCCGCTGGCGAGCGCCGCTTTGAACCCGCTCTCGACGCCGGAAACAATCCCACCTTCCAGACTCAGGGCCAGGGCCTTGCCCGGCTCGTCGATGGTCTCTTTGAAGTGGGTGGTTTTCCAGAACAGAATGCCCGTGGTGTACTGCTCAGACTGGCGGGTGCCGTAGCCGTTCGGGTCGAAGCGGAAGTTCTTCCCGTAATCGGTCGTCTTCTTCAATTCCGCCCGGAACGCCTCGGCCTGCCGGGAAAAGAACGTGAAGATCGAAGTCAGCGCTTGAATGGCCGCGCCCACGTAATCGCCCTTTGAAATGGCCTTCGCGAAGTTGGCGACATCGTTCACCATGCCGCTGAGGTCACTTCCCCACTGCCCGGCGACTTCCTCCGAGGTGCCGCCGAGGGCCTGCATGGCTGCTGTGACCATCGGGACGGCCTGCTGAGCGTACTGGGCGAAGGTATTGATCTGGGCCTCACGGGCGGCGCGCAGGGCATCCTCAGCGCCTTCCAGGGCTTCTAGGGTCGTCAGGTACTTGTCGCTGTCACGGTCCAGGCCCACCAGCTCGGCGCGGTAATTGCTGATCTGCTCGGTCAGGGCACCTTGCAGCTCACGATTGGCTGAGAAGTCATAGCCGTTGCTCTGGTTCACCTTGCGCTGGGCGGCCTTCACTTTCGCGGCGGCGGCTTTGTCGGCGATGCTGATTTGAGCCTCAGCCCCGTCGCTGTCGATCTGGGTCAGCGTGGTTTGCAGGGTCAGCTCGGCGGTTTTGATCTTGTCAGCGTTGTCTTTTGCGTCGGCCAGGGCGCGGCCATAGGCGAGCTGAGCGGCCAGCCTGCGGGCCGTCAAGCTGGCGGTGAGGCGATCTTGCTCACTCACGGCCCCGGCCTTATAGCGGGCCTCTTCCTGGGCTGTTGAGAGGGCCGTCACGGCGTCTTCAGCGGCGCGGCGCAGGTTCAAGCGAATCACGCGGCGCTCTTCCTCGCCCTGGGTCGTTACCGCGATGCCCTGTGCTTCCGCTTCACGGTCAGCAGCATTCTGCAAGTCGATGTCCACCCCGGCGGCGAGCAGGGCGCGCTGGTGCTGACGTTCGATGGCGGCCAGTTGCAGGTTCTCTTTCTCCTTGCTGTATTCGAGGTCACCGCTCAGGCCCAGGGTGTGGCGACGGTCAGCAGCGGCCTCTTCGAGCTTAGCGAGGGCGTCTTCGGTGCTCTGCTGGCGCTGAATGCGGATCTGCTCACGCTCGGCGCTGCCCTGGCTCGTGGCGGCGATGCTGGCGGCCTCAGCCTCACGGTCTGCCGCGTTCTGGAGGTCCACATTCGCCCCGGCGGCGAGCAACGCGGCCTGGTGCTGGCGCTCAATCGAGGCGAGCTGCAAGGTTTCGCGCTGCTGACTCAATTCCAGATCGGTACTCAGGCGCAGGGCATGGTCGCGGTTGATGGCCGCTTCCTGCACTTTCGAGAGGGCATCTTCGGCGCTTTGGGCTTGACGCAGCCGAATTTGGCGGCGCTCCTCTTCGCCCTGGGTGGTGACCTGGAGGCTTTTTGCTTCAGCCTCACGGTCAGCAGCGTTTTGAAGATCCACGTCTCCTTTGGCTGCGGTCAGCGCCCGCTGATGCTCGCGCTCGATGGCCGCTACCTGGGCCGTTTCCTTTTCCTGGCTGTATTGCAGGTCATCGCTCTGTGCGAGCGTGTGGCGGCGCTCGATTCCAGCAAGTTCCAGTGCTGCCAGGGCGTCTTCGGTTGCTGCCCGGCGCTGGAGAAGGATCTGGGTGCGCTCAGCCTCTCCCTGGGCCGTCAGGGCGATGCGCTGCGCCTCGGCGTCCCGGTCGGCGGCATTCTGAAGGTCAACGTCCACGCCCGCTGCCGTGAGGGCCGCCTGATGCTGGCGCTCGATGCTGGCGAGTTGGATGTCCTCTTTTTCCTGGCTGTAAGTCAGGTCGTCGGTGAGTTTCAAGGCGTGGCGCTGATCGGCTCCGGCCTGTTCGAGTTTGCTCAGCGCCTCCTCAGTGGCTTGCTGGCGCTGCAAAACGATGTTCTGACGCTCGGCTTCCCCCTGTGAGGTGGCCTGGATGCGGGCAGCCTCGGCCACACGTCCAGCATCGTTGAAAGCGTCCACGTCATCGGCCTTGTTCGCGGCGTCTTTGGCGCGCTTCTCTTCGCGGTTGATGGCATCGATCTGGAGCCTCTCAGCCTCTCGGCTGGCCTGCTCTTCGGTGATGAGGCGGGCGGCCTTGCGCTGGGCAAGGCTGGCCGCTTCCAGGCTCGCCAGTGTGTCCTGGGTCTGCTTGGCGCGGCTCAGGGTGAGCTGACCCAGCGCGGTCTGCTGCTCGCCTGTGATGCGAAGTTGCGAGGCGTTGAAAGCGTCCTGAGCGGCCTGCACCTTCGCGGGATCGCCGTAGAGACCCCCAGCGTCGCTGATGGCGCTTTCCTTGGTCTGCTGAGCCAGCTGGAGCTGCCGCGCCGCGCGCTGGTTGATGTAGTCCTCTTCGCTGATTTCGAGCTTGCTGTGCCGGAGCTCCAGGGCCTGCAATTCCAGATCGTCTAGGGCCTGCTGATGGGCACGGGCGGCGTCCACATCGGCCTTCAACACCCCGGCGTTGTAATCATCCTGCAAACCCCGCAACCGGCGCAGGTGGGCCACCTCGGCGTTCTCATAGGCCTGAAAGCTCGCTCCGGCGGCGTCCAGGCGCTGCTGTTCGGCGGCATAGTCCAGCGCTTCGCTCTGTTCGAGCAGGTCTTTGCGGCGCGAGAGGTAATTCTCGGCACTCAGGCCGTCCTTGTTTTGGTCGAGCTGGGTGAGCTGCTGCTGCACGACGCCTTTCTGGCCGTCGATGGTCAGGCCCACGCCCTCCTGCGCGCCCTTGATGATGGCGGCCCGGACTTTGAGGCCCAATGCTTCCAGCGAGGGGTACTTCTCCGGGTCGATCTTGGCAAGCTCACTGTTCACCGCCTGCAAGCTGGCCTGATCCCCGTTGTTCAACGCGGTGTAGGCGCTGAGGATCGTTGGGCTGAGGGTCTTGTCACCCAGGCCCAACTGGAGGTCCGCCGCCGCGCCGCCGAGGTCGCGCAGGGCTGCCGCGAACTGCTTGGCCTGATCCACCGGCAAGAACTGGTCACTGTTGAGTGTCAGGTTCCTGAAGAGGTCGCCGAGCTGTCCCAGCGAATCGAAGTCCACTTGCGAGAGGTCCACTCCAGCTGCTGCCAGCTTCGTCAGCAGGGTAGGGACGTCGCTCAGTTCACCCATGCTGGCCTGATCCGTCGTGACGCCCAGGAGGCCCCGCAGCGCCCCGGCCAGCAGGCCCAGCGCGTCACTGCGCCCAGCGGCCTGCTGCTCGATGCTGCCGCCGCCGGAGAAGAGGCCGTTCACCGTGTCGGAGATCGTTTTGATCTGATCGGCGCGGTCCTTGAAGAGCTGATCGGCGACCTGATTTTCTTGCGCCTGAATCTTGACTGACACGTCTTTCAGCCGCTGGGCCGCCACGCGCCCGAAGCCATCTAGCGAAGCGAGGTAAGCCGTCTGGAGGTTGGTTTTCCCGGTGGCAGTGCTGCTGTCCACTGCGGCATTCGCGGCAGCCAGGCCCGTGCTGTTCCCGGCGTAGGTTGTGGCATTGCTCAGTTTCTGGAGCCGCGCCTTTTCGTCAAGCGCCCGGCTGGCTTCGTTGCGCTGCACCTCGGCAAGCTGGCGCTGATAGGCAAGGATCTTCGCGCCGCTGGCCTGCTCGATGCGCAGCTGCTCAGTGAGGTTGCCCTCGGCGTTTTTCAGGTCAGCGTCCCGCTGGGTCACGGCGTCGGAGAGCTGCTGAGTCAGGGCCTCTTTCTTGACGCCTCGCAGACTGGCTTGCAGTTCCTTGCTGAGCTTAAGCTGGGCTTCAGACTGGGCACGCTGGCCTTTTTCGTCTTCGCTGAGCAGCGCCGCCTGGGTATCCCGGGCGCTGCTCAGCGCGTTATCGCGGGCATCCTGGGCGGTTTGCAGGGCGAGGGTGTGCTGCTGCTGGGCAAGCTGCTCAGCGGCCTCTCGAAGGGCAGGCCTGCCTTTGGCAGCGGCTTGTAGGGCAGCAGCCAGCGTGTTGTTGGCCTGCACCCTGGCAAGGTTGTAGCCCTTCTGCGCCTGTGCCTCCTGAGCCGCTTCGAGGGCCGCGCCTTCTTTGTTCTGAACGGCCAACTTCGCAGTTGCACTGTCCCCAGCGGCCTTCAGTGCCAGTTCATAGCTGCGCTGGGCAGTGGCAAGGCTCTGTTTGGCGGTATCAGCTTCGCCCTGAGCGCTGGCCTCGCTCTTCTGGCGCACGATCTCCGCGATTTTCTCTGCATTGGTCCCAGCGGCCTTCAGCCCCTCGACCTCGGAGCGGGTGCTCGCCACAAGGTCCGACAGGGCGTTTACCTGGGTGCGGTCTTTGGTGCCCGAAATCCCTTTACTCGCAGCAGCCTGAGCCTTTTGAAGACTGGCGATGTAGGTCTGGACAGCCTTTTCGTAGGTCGGCGAATCCTCCGATACCCGCTGAAACAGGGCGCGAGCATCTTCCAGTTGACGCTTCAGCTGGTCAGCGAGGCCATCTTTCTTGGCTAGAGAAGTGATTTCACTGTTGGTAGAAGTGAAGAGGGCGCCGAACGCGCTCTTCTTTTCCCCCGCCGGGAGGCCATCGCCGAGCTTCTTAGTCTCGGCAGCGGCCTTGCGCAGCACGGCCAGGTAAGCGTCCAGGGCCTTGTCGTAGCCGGGCGTCTCTTTGGTGTACAGACTGAACACGCCTTTGGCATCGTCGATCTGCTTTTTCAGGGCTTCCAGCGCGCCGCCCGATTTGCTCAGGGAAGTGATCTTGTCAGCAGTCGATTTGACGATGCCCGCCAGATCGGAACGCGAAGCGGAAGCTTCTGGCAGTTTCATAGCGGAATCGAAGGCCAGTTTCTGCACGTTGTTCAGCGTGGCGAGGTAACGATCAACGGCTTTCTGATACCCAGCTGAACTCTTCTCCAGCCCTTTGGTGTTGAGGGTGAAAGTATCTTCAGCCTGCTTGAGCCGGGCATTGAGGGTGTCCTGCAGGGAAGCTACGGGAGCCTTGCCGCCCACGCCGGTGTAATCGTAATTCTCCGGCTTGGCTTTGCTGACCGGAGCCGCTTGCCTGGGCACGGAGGCAGCATCAGCGGCAAACGGGCTTGTGGGCGCGCGCAGGATGGTGGCGTGGCCCGGATCATAAAACTGAATCCGGCGGCCCTGGGTGCTATCGTTTGCGCCCACCAATTCCAGCCTCTTGTTCTCCCAGCCCGCCACAGTCTCAACGTGGTTCCCGGTGCGCTGCCCGGTCTTGGCATTCAGGACAGCCCCGTAGACCTTCGGATCCCGATAGAACACCAGATCGCCGGGGCGAGCATCCTTGGGGTCTTTGATTTCCAGATAATTGGCGGCGACAGCGTTCTTTCGCAGCTGCCCGGCGCTGGCGCTGTACTTCAGATTGTTGCCCAGCTCCGACTGAATCTTGGCCGCCACGTCGGCACACCAGGCCGCAATTTTGGGGTTGCCACTGACCTTGCCAGTGGTCACCAGGCCTTCGATGAAAGCGCGCCCAAACTTGCCGGTTTCATCTGGAACGTTCGTGCGGGCCGTGTCGCTCTGGCTCGGCCCGTAGGTCGGCCCGTTGCGAACGTCTCTGTCCTCTCTGGCTGCCGCCGCCACGCCCTGCGCCCGCGCCACGGTGCCATCCACGAAGTTGCCCTTGCCGATGTGCAGCAAGTCCCGCGCCCAGTCGGGAATGTAACCCTTCACTTTCTCAATCGCGCCCGACACGCTTTCGCCCAGCTTCACCGCCAGATCAGCGACTCCGGCCACGATCCCATCGCGGATATTCAGGCCGATCTGCTTGGCTTTATTGAAGGCGTTCTGCCCGAGGGTCTTGAGGGCACTCCAGACCTTTTCCAGCGCGTCATCAATGGACTTGCCGGTGCGTGCCCACATCTCCGAGAAGGTATTGGCCGCGCCCTGATAATCGCCGCTGATGAGCTGTGAAATGGCCTGGAAGGTGCTGCCGAAGCGGTCCAGCCAGCCGCCCAGAATGCGAAAGATGGCCGTGACGGCAGTGCCCAGAACTGGGGCCAGTGCATCCCACACGGGCCGGAGCACATGCTCCCACAACTCGGCGATCAGGTTGAACGCGCCTTCAATGAACCGGGCCGCGCCCTGAATGACGCCTGGCACTTCGGTCCAGACGCGCTGGACCAGCGGCGCGATGCGCTCGAACACCGGGACCAGCACCGTCTGATAAGTAGAGCTGATGGCGCTCCAGGCGTTGATGATGGCCCCGCGCACCTGGTTGAAGACGG
This sequence comes from Deinococcus alpinitundrae, assembly GCF_009982895.1. Taxonomy (GTDB): domain Bacteria; phylum Deinococcota; class Deinococci; order Deinococcales; family Deinococcaceae; genus Deinococcus; species Deinococcus alpinitundrae. The sequence goes on from NZ_WXZL01000028.1 coordinate 21,832, forward strand.
GCAGCACCGTCTGGTTGATCTTCAGCACGATGCTGTCAAAGGATTTGTCCAGCCCGCCGCCCGCAAAGGCCGCCCGGATCTTGCCCAGGTTGCCGTTGACCGCCACCAGCAAATCTTTCAGGCCGAGCTTGTCGATCAGGAACTGACCCACGTCGCCGCCCGCCAGCTTCAGCACGTCCATGGTGTTGGACCACAGGCCGAGCAGCGTCTTGCTCTGCGCCGCCATGCCGCCCGCGAACCTCGTCTGCAAGCCGTCCAGAATGGCAGGAATGGCCGTTGAAGCGCTGATGGCCCCGTTCTCAGCCATCTTCATGGCTTCAGGAATACTGACCCCGATCTTGTCGGCGAGCAGCTTCCAGGCGGGAATCCCGCGCTCGGCAAGCTGATTCATTTCCTGGGCCATGACCTTGCCCTTGGCGAAGATCTGCCCGATGGCCAGCGTCACCCCGTCCAGCATGTCCTTGCCGCCGCCGAGCGCGCCGACCGCGTTGCCCACGGCGGTCAGGACTGGGATGATGTCCTTGGCCTGGAAGCCGTAGGCCAGCAGCCGGCGGGAACTATCGCGCAGGCCCACCAGCTCGAACGGCGTGCGGGCCGCGAAGTCGGCCAGGTCAGCCAGGAACGCCTGGGCCTTTTGTCCGCTGCCCAGCATGGTGGTAAACGCTGTCTGGGCCTGTTCCATGTCGCCTGCGAGGCGCACCAGGCCGAGGCCGCTCCCGATGATCCGCTGAACGCCCTGCGTGATCTGCTGCAGGAGGCTGAACCCGGCGTTGACCGAAACGAGGCTGGCCTGGAGGCGGCTGAAGCCCCCGGCGCTGCTGTCGGCCTCGCCGCGCAACATGGCCAGTGCCCGCGCCGCAATCTGGGCGGCCAGTCCAGTGCTCTTCTCGGCATCGGTCAGGCGCTTGAGGCCTGCGTCGGCTCCAGCGATGATGGCCGCCAGCCGCTGCGCCTCGGCACTGCCCGCCGCGAACCCCTGGGCCATGAGCAGCGCCGCCGCCCGCACCGCTTCGAGCTGGGTGCGTGATTGTGCGCCCGCCGTGCCTGCGCCCTTGAGTTTCTTTTCGAGATCCTCGATGCCGCGCCCGTTGATCAGGTTGATGGAGCGCTGGGCGTCGGCAATGATCTGCGCGAGACGCTGGGCTTCGACACTCCCAGCTGCAAACTTGGTTGCTGCGGCCTGGGCGGCAGTGACGATGCCTTCAAGTCGGGTCTTGGCCCCGGCGGCGTTGGTATCCACCCCAGCGAGATACCCGGCCAAGGCGCGGATGTTGCCGGAGTCGATGCGTCCAATCTGCGCGGTCAGCGATGCAGCGGCCTGAGTGAGTTTACGGGCCTCGGCACTGCCCGCCGCGTATCCACCGGCCAGGGCTTGCAGAGAGGCGCGGGCCGCAATGAGCTGCGTCCGCTGCGCGTCGGTGGCGGTGCCACTGGCCCGCAGGTCTGACGCGAGCTGATTGACCAGACCGGAGAGCGCCTTGACATCCGCACCGCCTGCGACTTGAGCTTGGATTTGCAGGAGGATCTGGTCAGCGTTCGAGGCCATGCTCACAGCCTCTCAAGGGGCGTGACACCCGGCGGGTAGAGGAATGACAAGAAAAACCCCAGCGCTAGCCGGGGGCTTGAGTTCTTTTTGACAGGTTAGGCGAGGGCGAGAGACAGGGTAGCAGACGCTCCAGTAGACACGTCTCCGGAAACAAGAACATACATGACCACTGCCGCAATGCCGACGCAGCGGACTATCAGTGAAGTGGCCTCAAGAAGGGCACTGAAGTTGGAGATGCCGCTGGTGAACATGCTTTGTTGGTTCATATCATCACCTCTTTCGTTCCTGTCTCTCTGCTCATTCCTACCCTTGAGGGGGCAAAGGTATGCATTCAGTGTATCAATTGGTAAGCTTGAAAGATGAGTGAGCGCACATTCGAAGTACTTGACCGGGAGGGAAAACCCTACCGTTGTGACGTTTATACTGATGATATAACATTTATTATCCGCTTATATTATTTGCGAGAGAGAGTGGGTCATCTTTACGCTACCTTCAGTGAGAGCGAGGCCAAACTCAACGACATTCACGTTGAGACAGAAATGCCTATACGCCAGTTTTTTGGCTTGAGAGTGCGTCACATCAATAAACGCCGTCAAGGATTGGGTAACGTAATGCTCAACCTCTTGATTAAGGAAGCATATGCACGCGCCTGCTCAAGAATTACGGGTTGGGTTATTCAGACGGATATTCAGGAAACACCTGGTCTCCTGAGCTGGTATCGAAGGCGTGGCTTCTCCGTCTCACTCGATAATGGCGAGCCTGAAATTTGCTACATCATAAATAGTTAGTCATCTTAAATTCACATTGAGCTCTTAGGGTTAGATGTGACCACTCTTGCCAGAGGCTTCTCTGTAATGCATACTTCTCGTTATGCCTTATTTGAAACTCAGTGAACAGGTCGCCAAACTCGCCAATCCCCAACGCAGTGATGCCTTTGTCAAAGCCTTCAAGGAGGCGGTGAGAGCGACTCAATTTGATGCGGCTTACGTCAATACTGAGCGTTTTGAGTTGCCTAAAACGTTCAGTCGTCGGAACAGCGACGAGACATATAGCCGTAGTGTGCGCGAGATGATTTTTGAAGCCAGCCCGGAGTTCGACACTTGGTTTGACGAAGTGAACCGTGGCCTCGCTACGACCCGCACCGGTGGCAAGATCAAGACCAGTATCGAGAGCATCAACTCCGGCTTGGTGGATTTCAAGGCGCTGGCCGCCGAGACTCGACAGAAAATGCAAGCCAGTTACGACAAGGGCCAGCAACTGGGGAGCAGTCGCGCCGCACGTAAGGCAGCACCGAAAGCAGCACCGAAAACAGCGGCGAAGACCACGCGCAAAGCCAAGTAAGCGCCCGCTTCACATGGAAAAGCCCCTGGCATTCGAACCGGGGGCTTTTTGTTTCTGGTGTTACTGCGACTGTGACTTCGTCTTCTCGTGGTACTGCCGCTCGCCTTCCACCGCGTTGGCCCAGAGCATGATTGCAGTGTCGAAGGCCAGCAGCTCGTGCGGCTCAGCCCCGTTGATGGTCAGCAGGGCGTGGGGGCGGCAGCCGTAGCTCTTAGCTAGCGCGTGCAGGCTTACCGCGTGCCTTGCCAGGAAACGCTTCCGCCATAGCGACCACCTCCGGCGCGGGCGCGCTGAACTCCTGCACCGCGTTCAGCAGCAGGGTCAGGTCCGGCCCCAGGCCGTAGTCGGGTTCCTCCAGGCTGCCGCCGTACAGCTCTAAGAGGGCTTCGAGCTTCGGCTGGATCAGCGCGCCGCGCAGGAGCTTCTCCTGAATCTGGAGACTCGTTTCGAGAATCTGCTCGCGGCTCATCGTCGGGGCCTGGCCGTCAACGGATTCGATTGCCGCCGCACTCTCCTTGGCGTACTCGCCTGCCGCTGTCAGCAGGGCGGGCGTGCTCATGACGTGCCGGGCAGCATCCATGGTGTAGGCCTCGATATTCAGCTTCTTGATGATGACCTCCACACCGGTGGAGAGTTCAACAGTTTTGGTGAAGCCCTTGAGTTTGAGCGCGGGGTGCGGATTGGTCATGCTGCCAGTCTCGGCGGGTGGTTGACACCCAACGCAAACGCGCCCAGCGGTGAGGCCGGACGCGAGGGTGGGTGAGGGGCTTAACTGCCGGGCAGCGTCCACTCGAACGTCGGCGCACCTGCGTTGTAGACCGCTTTGATGTCCACCGGCACCAGAATCCGGCCCAGGCCGCCGTCCGGCACGAAGGTGCTGACCCGCGAGTGCGGGAACTTGACGCTCAGTTCCTTCGTGCCGACCTTGAACCCAGCTTCGAGTACCGCGTCCGTCCCGGCCTCATAAGCGTCCCGGAAGGCGTCGGGGATGGTGGCCGCGCCCAGGCGGATGTTGACCATGGCGCTGAGTGCCCCGCTGCGGCTCCAGCCCACCGCGTAGAGGTTATTGGCGGAATCCAGGCCCTGCGCGGCGTCCTCAGCTTCCATCGGCTGCGTGATCGTGATGGTGGCCTCGGTCGGCTTGACCGTTCCGGCAGCGTACTTGACGAAGAAGTTCATGAACTTCGCCAGCTCGACGTTGCTGATGGCGGGCAGCACTGGCACGCTGGCAAGCGGGCCGACGCGGGTGGTGTTCAGCGTCACCTGGACCGTCGCGGTTGCCCGGTTGCTGATGGTGATGACGATGGAGCTGATCTGCACGTCGGTAAAGAGGCTGTTCCTGACTGGGTGCGGCTGCCACACCGTCAGCGGCTGGCCCGGCGCGAGGGCCGCGAAATCATCCAGACGCGGGACCAACTTGGACTGAAGAGGGGAACCGGTGGCCGTGCCGGGCGTACCCAGCATGGCGATCAGCAGCAGCGGCAGATCGGCCAGGGTCGCCTCCGCCGTGATCTGGCGCTGTGAGGCGACGACGCCCTGCAGCTGCTCGCCCGTCTCGAAGATGGTGCCGTCGGCGATTTCGTTGTTGGTGTAGGTGTATTCCGGCATGGGATTACCGAAGGCGGTGGTCCGCAGGGTGTTGGTGGGGGCCGTTGCTGCCGTGCCCACCGCCGTTTGAAGGGCGATGGCGATGGCTCCGTACTTGCCGAGTCTGGGGGTGCTCATTCTTTACCACCTTCGCCGGTGTCATCGGCCTTGGGTTCCACGCTGGGTTCGGGTTTGGGGTCCGCTTTTGGAGCCTTGGCTTCAGGCTTCGGAGTCGCTTTTGGGGCGGGTTTGCCCTGCGGCTTCTCTTCTCTGTGGGGGCGGTCGAGCTTGAAGTGCCCGCTGGCCTTGATGGCTTCCTCGTGACCCTCGCTCGTGGCCTCGATGACCGAACCGGGTTTCACGCTGCCGATGCCGGGCAGAAACCCCGTCGCCTCGCCTGTGTACTGATATTTCTTCATTCTTCCTCCGCTCCCAGGTCGTATTCGATGTCCAGATGCGTCACGCTCACCAGAAAGCCGTCGACGATGAGCGGTTGTTCCTGCATAAAGTTGACCAGAGCGCCTGACTCCTGATGGTTGAAGGCACGGGCGGCCCGCTGGCAGGCTTGCACCACGTTCAAGCGGCGGGTCAGCGCGGCAGTAGTAGCCGTCTCGGATTTGGGGCGCTGAATCACGATACTGACGAACACCGGCACGCGAATCTCGGTGCTGTAGCCCTGATCGGCCACGTCCTCGCCCGAGTCGAAACCCTCGGTGGTGATCCACAGCTGGCGTTCGGCAGTGCTGGCTTTCAGCTCCCCCTCAATCGGTTCCCGCGCTTGCACCGTGTACTGGGGAAAGCTGGTCTGAAGCTCGGCCTTGAGCGCCTGAATGAAGTTCAGCACGATCATCTCGCCGCCGCCTTCAGGGCCTGCGCCAGGTACTGCGGGAACACCTTGCGGGTCGCGTCGAGCGCATCACGGGCAAAGCGGCGCTCCGGCAAGACCACGCGCATCACGCGCACCCAGCCGCGTGCCGTTCGGAAGCGCAGTCCCATCGGGGTCTTGGCTTCGATCACGGCTCCCCGGTCATGCACCCAGCCGTAGAAGGCCATACCGAGCGAGAGGTTCCCACCCTGCGGCGTCTTCTTGAGATAGGTGCGAACCGAGCGAATCAAGCGCCCACTGCGGACGCGCAACCCGCTTGGCCCGCCTTTGGTGAGGTTCTTTTTCATCTCGGCTTGCAAGAACTTGCGGGCCTCACCGAGTGCGTCCTGAGCCGCTTGAGCGGGAATAGCGTCCAGCTTGCGAACCCAGGCGGGAATGCGGATCGAGGCGCTTGAACGGGTCATGCCAGCACCTCGTCTTCTTCCGTGCGGACGTATAGCTTCCACGTCCCGGCCTTCTTGCCAATGCCGTTGCGCAGAATGCGGAAGCTCTGGAGCTTGCCCGGCTCCACGTCCACCGTCACCAGGGCGTTGTCCTCCAGGCCAGCGGGCGGCGTGCCGAGCGCCACGTACACGTCAACTGTGTGCGTAGGGGTATCGGCAGTCACGCCACCGCGCCCGGCACTGACGCCGAGGGTTAGCGGGATCAGCTTGGGCCGCCCGCATTTGATGGTGCCGCCGTTCGCGTCGGTCAGGGTCAGGAAGGGCCGGGCGTCGATCACTTCACCACGTCCCTTCAGTCCGCACCGGGCCGCCCATCGGGGGCCAGGCCTGCACCTGAGACGGCACATAGGCGGTGATGCCCTGCGCGGCGTCCATGCTGAGCTGCGTGCGGGCGAGCGTGGCAAGCTTTCTGTCCACTCTGGCCTTCAGCCCTTCGTCCAGCTCGTACTCGGTGTTGTCGGCGATCAAGCGGGCCGCCGTTGCCCAGGGCCGGGGATAGATGATGCCCGCCACCGTCACGCTGTCCACCGTCAGCGCACGGGTGAGCGTGGCGTCATCTTTGGGTGCGGCGTAATTGACGCCCAGCGCATCGGTGAGGTGCGTCAGGGCTTCGTCGGTGGGCAGGGGAGGGTTCACGGCTTGATGGCCTTCTTGGGGGCAGGGGCGGGCTTGCTGGCCTTGTCTGGCTCGCCGGTCACGTCAGACTCGGCAGGCGCGGTCGTAGCCGGTGAGATGACCACCGAGGTGTCGTAAGTGATGTCTTTGATGGCCTGGGTGTTGTTCTGAACGGCACTCTTCAGATCAACAGTTGCCTGATCCAGCGCTCCCAGTTCCAGTTCCATCACCCGCGCCTTCAGACCGGGCAGATCGTTCTGATACCGGATGAAATCGGCCCGGGTGGACTCCAGTTCAGCCTGCAGCGCGTTGCGGGCCGCCCCGAGCTGTGCCGCGCCCTCGTGGGTGCTCTTCAGCTTGGCTTGCAGATCGGCCACCTGAGCGCGGGCCTGATCCAGCTCCTCTTTCAAGCTGTGGTTCGCGTCTAGCAGCTCCTGAATATCCGCGCCTTGCTCGGCTTCGGATTCCAGCTCTTCCGAATCATGCAGCGGCAGGTTGAGCGTGAAGGCGAAGGCTTCCGGCACTTCCACGAACTCCTTCTTGTTCGTGGCGCTGAAGGGGCCGTAGCTCTTGCCCTCGAAGGCGTAGACCCCTGGAATGTTCGTGACTTTCCGCGTAGGGGCCATGGTCAGGCCCCCAGCTCGGTCTTGCACAGGTAGAGGTTGCGGGCCTCTTCGATGTAGGGCATCAAGTCTTCGCTCGCCTTGCCGATCACCTCGTACTCCGCACCCTGCGGCACGTAAATGTTGACGTAGCGGGTGCTCTGCTGCCCGGCCTCGGTGTTGGGGCCGATGTGGGTGACGCCGAGCGCGCCGCGCACGATCTGCCCGTCGATCAGCTCCACTTCACGCGCACTGGAGCGCATGAAGGTCAGGCGACCGCTGGGCCAGAAGTACGGCGCGTCCGGCGCGTCACCCTTGCCCGCATAGGTCGTGATAGTCACGCTTTTCAGCACGTCCAGGCTCTGCTGGCCGAGGTTGAAGGTCGTGCCATCTGCCGTCTTGGCCGCCTGGGTCAGCTCGTAACGGATGACGGTCGAGCTGAGCTGCACCCGGCTGCGAACGATGATGCCGTTCTTGTCGTTGCTGACAATGGCCGCAAAGGTTGTGGGATCAGTAATCCCCATCGGCTCCTGACGCAGCTTGTTGCGGGCAGCCTGCACGTCCGTCCAGAAGGCGCTGCTGGCCTTGTCGTAGGCAGCGGTGCCGGTGCGGCTGACCTTGTAATCGTCAGGCACGCTGAAATCGAGGTCCACACCGTTGCCGGTCTTGGAGTCCTTGACCTGGATCTTGCCGTAGGCCAGTGCCTGCGCGCGGAAGACCTCCTCACCGTAGTCGATGGAGAGCAGCAGACCGTCTTCGACCACGCGGCTGATGAAGTTCTCGTAGACCGCCTGCGGCGAGCTGCCGCCGGTGAGGGCCAATGCGCCCTGCTGCGCGGCCCGCAGAATCTGGGCGTTCGCACGGGCGTGCATGGCGTCCTGCAACGATTCGTTGAGCTTGGCTTCGGCCGTGATCTTGAAGGTGCGCCCGTTGAAGTCAACCATCTGCAGGCTGCCAACTTTCGCGTAAGGGCTGTCCACGCCGGTCAGCGCGGCTGGCTCGGTCACGATGCGGAAGCTGCCCGTCTGGATCTCGGCCAGGGTGCTGCTGACGGGCGGCAGGAAGTTGGCGAGGTACAGGTTCGACAGGGCGACAGGTCGGGTGGCGATGTACTGGTTCAGACCCGAGGTAATGCGGGCCAGGGCAGCTTGGAATGGGTTCACAGTCAGCTCCTTATTCCGTCACGACCAGGCTGCCCTGGCTGGCCTGGTAGATGAAGTTGGTGCCCAGCGCGGTCTTGAGGCCGCTGCTGAGGACTTTCGGCGTGCCGGTCGCGTCAGGGAGCTGGTCTTCGTAGATCACGCCGCCCGCGTACAGACCGGTGGTGAGGTCGGAGCCGCGTCCCGTGCCGGGCAGGGGGTTTTCCACGACGTCCGAGGCCATCAGGAACGCCTTTCCAGCGGCTTCCGTGCCAGCGGCGGGAATCAGGGTCTTGTCAGTGTCGCGGGTGACGATGGTTCCAGCCGGAATCACGCGGCTGCCCGCCGTGCCGAACTTGGCATCGGTGAAGCTGGCGAGCTTGACGGTGCCGCCGAGGGCGATGCGCTGGAGGCTCTGTTCGTCGGCGGTGAACTTGACGCCGAGGCCGTAGGTGGTGACAGTTCTGCTCACGGTTTAGCTCCTGTTGAAGGTGTGGCGAAGGGGTCGACGACGACGCGCTCGGCGCTGGGGGCGCTGCGGCCCAGGGCGTCCTGAATGGCGTTGCCACTGGCGGCAGGCTGGCCGGATGCGCCGCTCTGGCCGTTGACCACGCGGCCTTGGAGCTGCTGAGTCTGCGCAGAGAAGAGGACCGGCACGTAATCGGGCCAGTTGGCCGTGGCGTACTCCCTGAGCGCGCCCTTGTCCGCGTCTTTGCCGTCTGTACCGCGCTCAATGACGTGTGCCACCTTGACGGCCTTGCCGTCCTGCTGGACTTCACGCAACTCGACGCGCAGGTTCGTGCCGCGCAGGCGGTCTTGCAGGACCGACAACTTCGCGCCGCTCGCATCCGTCACCTCGCGCAGTTGGTTGGTGACGCTGAGTTCACGGCCCTGGGTCAGCTCGGTCTGGGCGGCCTGCGGGGTGAGGGGCTGGCCTGCCGCGTCGGTCAGGGCCTGCCACGCTTCCCACTGGGTTTTCTGCTCGGCGGTGAGGCCGAGGCCGTCTTTGAGCACGCGGTTGCTGGTGTCCAGTGCGGCGTCCACGCGCTCATGCAGGGTGGCGGCACCGTCGTCAGTGGCCGGGATGTTGAGCTCTTTCAGGACTGGCGCGAACGTGCGGTGGAAAGCGCGCGCCGTGGCGTTCTCTCCTTGCCGAGCAGCAACGTCCCGTGCAGCCGCTTCGCCTGCTTTGGTGGCGTCACCGTCGTGTTCGTCCAGGTAATCCTGCCAGGTCTTTTTCATCCGGTTGTGCTCCTTGAGTGGGGTGGTGTCCGCCGTGGGACGTGGGGTTGCGGGCGTCCATGACGCATGAATTAAGGCTAGTGAGGGGCGTGACACCCCGGCACAGCAGAAACCGCCCGGTGAGGGCGGCTAGGTCACTACTGGGTTTTACTCGCGTTCTGGCCAATGCCAAGACCCGCCACGTTGCCCGGTTTCGTCTTCAGACATCCAGTCACTGAAGAAGATGCCGGTGGGGTTCAACACACAGACTTTGATTTTCGTTTCGCCGTCGCCTGGCACAGGGACGAAGACTTCAGTGACCACTGCAGCACGATGCGCGGGTTTGAACTCTCCGTTCGGGGTGCCGTAGGCCACGTAATGTACGATCCGTCCGATGGAAGGTTTCATGCACAAAGAATTCCGTGCGGGCTGACACTCCGGCAAAGCAAAACCGCCCCGGAGGGCGGCTGGCTTGGTACTGGGAATTATCAAGCAGCAATTAGATACAAATAGTGCCTACCGTAGAAGTCACTGTTGTTGAGGTACCATCGGAATAGTAAGTTGTACCGGTACGAGCATATGTAGTGCAAACATGCCCATTAACAATTTTATTGCTTATGGGGAAGCGGTCACTAACAACAGTTTTTACAACAGTTAACGCTTCAACAGAAGAAATCATGGAGAGGCTCAAAGTTGCAATCACGGCCAGTCGTTTAATTTTGCTCACCGCTAATTTTTATCGTCTTTAACAAGATCTCATCTAACTCATGTATAGACAATCGCAGGCAATCCCTCCCTGGGTGAACCCTATCCGATGGCCAGGTTCTAATGTAACGAGGCTTACTAATAGTTTTCCATAGGGACTGAAGTTTTTCACTGCCGCAGTACAGGCAAGGCAAAGTCAAAAGTTGATCGTCAAGCGAATTCATATATCATCCTGAAAGTCACCAAGCAGTGCTGGTAAAGCGAAGCAGCGGCACATCACGGCCTGCCCTGGCAATTCTGGCGCGCCCCGCCAGGTGAACACCCGGCCTTGCAAAGCGCGATGGCCTGTACGCACCCGGCTGTCCTGCTGGGTTTCCCACTGGAACTTCTTGATGCCCAGCGTCTTCAGGCGGTCGATCCCGGCCCGACTTGCCGCCGTGAGCATCTGATCCTGGGCAATCAGCACCGCCCGGCTTCTGTGAACGCCCAGGCGGGCTTGCAGGAGGTCAGCTGCCTTCTCGGGCGTGAGGCCCAGCCGCAGGGCTTCCCTGACCGTCCTGGCCGCTTCGTCCTTGAAACGCTTCCCCTCGGATTCCCAGTAGGTGTTCATCTGCTTGCGCTGCCGGTCAACCGCCTTCACCTGCAAGCTGGCCGGATCGTTCAGTTTCAAGCTGGAATCGAGCAACTTCACCAGATCGTCCGAACTCAGTACCCGGTCCCGCACGGCCCGCTTCAGCAGCGCCGTCAGCTCAGCGGGCGGTGTGCGCGTGGCTTGCATGGCCTCGTCGATGCGGCGCAGGACCAGCGGCAAGCTGGCGCGGCGTCTGCCGGGCGGCAGAGCCAGTACGCGGGCCAGCTCAGCTTCGGCAGCCTTGAGCGCCACCTTGCGGAACTGGCGCAGGACCGCGCCCCGTGCGGCTTGCAGATGGGCGTCCTCGCGCTGGCGGGCCAGCTTGATGAGGCGGCGGGCTTCAGGGGTTTGGGGCATTGTCCAGGCCCGTACCGTCAAGCGCGTTCAGGTCTGCTGGGTTGACCGGAGGCGCGCCGCCAAGGTCCGCCTGCCGCTGCTCTTCAATCTGCTCAGGCGTGATCGCCAGTATCGGGAAAGCCAGGCTCAGGGCCATCAAGCCCACCCAGGCTGGGGCCGTCTCCAGAATCTTGAGGGCCAGCGTCGGGGTGATGCCCTCAGCGGCACGGCGGGCACGCTCGGCGGCCACGTCTTCCACACCGATCCGGCCCAGCATGGTCTCTTCAGCGATGACGCCTGCTTCGTGCAACTTTAACGCCGTGTCCACTTCCGCCGGGGTGGGCTGCACGGCGCTCATGCGTGCCTGGGCCGTCGCGTGGAAGGCGTCGTACTCCGGGCGTCGACCAATGAAGTGCAGTCCCAGGCGCAGCACGGTATTGATGACCCAGCGCACCAGCTGCTCCAGCGCCATGCGGGTGGGCTCCAGGCTGCTGATGAAGTCCTGCACCGCCTGAATGCGACTCACGCCGTTCACGCGCCCGTCGCCGGTCATTAGGACGTGGAGCTGCTTGGCCTCGTCGAAGATGGCCTCGCGTACCTCGTCGAACGTCTCGCCGAACACGCTCCAGCCTGACGGGTCTTTGTACTGGATAGACGGGGTGGAGAAGTTGCCGGTCGGCACCAATTTGCCGGTGGTTTCATCCTTGGCCATGATGGAGATGCCGTTGAGGAAGTTCGTCACGCCGCTGCCAGTGTTGTAGGAGCTGGGCACGAATTTCTGACCGCCTGGAGCTGCAGAGTCCTTGACCCACTGGCCGGGCATCTGGGCGTTGAGGATGGTGCGCTCGACGAAGCCGCCCAGGTCGACGTTGCGGCTGCCCATCGTCATGGTTTTGTCGGCGAACAGGGCCAGGCGGCGCACGCTCTCCGTAATGAGCGGGTCGAGTTTGACCTCGAACAACAGCAGATCGGGCACGGGGTATTCGTCTGAAGGGTCAGTGTCGCTGCCGGTGCTGGCGGGCGTGACTTTGGTCATGCCGTCCGGCAAGCGCTCCTGAATTTCCCAGAAGGGCATGCCGAGGGCGTCTTTGTAGTGGAAGTAGGCGCTGCTGACCCGGCCTTCGATGTCCCTGACCACACCCGCCGCGTCCCAGCTCGGGGCCTGCACACTGATGAAGCCCAGGGCGTCAGCGAGGGTCAGGCCGCTGGGCACGCCGGGGCCGCTCTTGCCCTCGCCGTCGGTGACGTTGGCTTGGAGCTTGCTGCGCGGCACGAACAGCCGCAGGGTGCCGCGCTCGCTCCACAGGGCGGTGGTCAGCGCCTTCTGGATGCTCAGCCACACGCCAGAGTTGTCCCACCAACCGGATACCGCGTCGGTGAACTCGTCGACCAGCTTCTGTTCGTCCGCATTGGGCTTCTGGTCCTTTGGAATCTTGCGCTTGGGGATGACGGACCACAGCGGCTCCCGGCCCGCGATGCCGTTCACATGGCGCTGCACCACGTTCAAGGGCAGGTTGCGGCTGATGAAACCGCGCTCGATCTCGGCGGTGACGCGGGCGACGTTCGCGCCACTGTCGGACGTGCCGTCGTACCTGGGGAGCGGCCCGGACCATCCCCGGCCCCCGTTCCAGTGGTCGTCTCGGATAAGCGCGGCACTGAGCTGCAAATCAGGCCGCTGGGTGCGGTTCTCCAGTTGCCGCCGCGCCAGTTGCAGGGGCGTCAGGACTTTAATCAGGGAGACAGGCGCGGCGTCGGGCATGGTGACAGACTTTCAGGCTGGGTGACACGCCAGCGGGCTAGAACGGCTGGGAGTACGTGCCGGGGATGAACAGCTCGGGTGGCTGATATAGCAAGCTCTTCACAGCCAGCGCGTTGGCCATCACGATGTCGTCATGCAGGCCGCTGGGCGCTTCGTACCGGACACCTGTGGCGGTGCTCTTGGCCTGAAATGCCGCCATCTCGCCGCGCTGGGCCTCGTCGGCGAGCAGGTTCACCATGCCGCGCTCTAAGGCCAGCGCCAGACCTTCCACCAACGGCGGCTTGCTCTGGGCAGTGAACTTGAAGGCGGTGGCGTTGTCGTATTCCTTGCGGAGCAGTTCAAACACTGGATCGCCCAGCCCAGTAGCGTCCACGGTGGTTTGGGCGTTGTTGTATTGCCTGAGCAGGGCGGCCACTCGGCTGACGCTGCGCTCCCACGTCTCGCCGCGCCAGCGGGCCAGCTTGACCTGGCGGGCAGGGGTCACGCTGGTGTCCAGAATGCTGACCACGGTGTAATCCACCGCCCGGCCCAGATCCACCCCAGCGACGTAGCTGTGGTCCGCTTGTGGATCTTCGGCGGCGGGCAGGATCAGGCGAGCGGCCAGCAGCTCGCGCTTGAACAGCGCGCCTTCGTCATCGACGAACTCGGCCAGGAAGTATTTCCTGAACAGGCGCTCGGGCATGGTGCGCTCCAGCCGCTCTAGTTCTTCACTCGGAAAATACGGGTTGATGCTGGTGGGCAATTGCAGGCTGCGCTGGCCTTCCTGGCCGCTCTGACCGGCGTAAAACCAGTCGCGGTACCAGTTGGGATAGTCCGGCGTGCCGATGGCGAGCGCCTGCCCACGCCGTTCACTGAGGGCAGGCATCAGCACCTCAACGGCGTAATTCGGCACGAAGCCCGATTCGTCGATGATGGCGAACTTCACGCCGTCACCCGCGAGGCTGGCGGGGTTGTCGGCGCTCTTGGCCTGAATCACCGCTCCACTGACAAAGGTCAGGGTGAGTTCCGAGAGGCTGACCTTTCTGATGAGCGGGGCCAGCTTGGTTGTGCATTCCACCATCGCCGCCATGAAGAGCGCCTTAGCATGGGCGTAGGTGTCGCTCACCACGTAAACGAGTGGCGGGCCGAACTGATCGGGCGGCTGCAAGGCCTGATAGATGCTCTCGAACCGTGCGCCGTGGGTCTTCCCGGCGCGGCGGCCATACAGGCACACCAGGCGGCGCACCTCTGGATCGTCGAGCGCGGCGTGCATCTGCATCTGTCCCGCGTGCGGCGTGTAGCCAAGTGCCTTCCACAGTTTGCGGCGCTGAATCGGCATCAGTCGTCGCCACTCAGCGCTTCGATCAACCGTTGGGCAGAATCGTCTTCATCAGCACCCGAATAGCGTAATTTCAATCCGATGGTTTTGACCTGCCGGTCGACCACCTGCAGTTCCATGTTGAAACCGGCCAGCCCCATTTTCTCGGCCTCGCCGCGCATCACTTCCAGCCGCCGGGTCAAGCTATCCAGCATCTCAAGGTCGGTTGGCAGGGTAGCGGCGAGGTGGCCTCGTACGATGTCCTTGGTGGCCTCGGCGCGCTCGCGGCGGCGGTCTTTGAGGAAGCGGTTGACGGAGCTGTAACTTACCTGGATCTCTGGACGCTCGGCGATTTTGCGTCCGCTCAGACCCTGGGCCGCCAGCTTGAGAATCAACTCCTCTTGCTGCGGCGTGAGTGGATTTCTTGAATCATCCGGCTGCGTCACTGATTCATCATGGGGCGTGCTCTGACACAAGAACGGCGTCTGGGCGCGTTGATTCAGATGAATCAGGCACACAGAAACCGCCCGGTGAGGGCGGCGGGATTGGATGTCAGTGGGGCCGCCGCTCTGTTTGCGTTCCTTGGCAATGATTCTCAGGCCGCGCCTGAACGCACGCATTTTCGTACCCCTGCCTTTGAGGCTTGCCTTAAACTGGTGTCTATGATTCTTCAACCTGGCGATCAAGTGCCCGATGTCTCAGCCCTGAGTGATGACGGTAAGCAAGTGCAGCTCTCCGCTTGGAGAGGCCAGCCGGTTGTGCTGTTTTTCTTCCCGAATGCAGCGGCCACCCACTGCCAGATGCAGGCGAGGCGCTTTCAGGGACTGATCGAGGAGTTTGAGTCGCTGAACGTGCAACTGCTTGGAATCAGTGTGGACTCACGCGCCCAGCACACGACTTTTCGAGGGATGTGCAAGCTGAGTTTCCCACTACTCGCCGACACGGATTACCGTCTCAGTGAGCAGTTTGGAGTGCTCACTGAAACGGATGATGGTGCGGTGAAGTATGCTCGGCGGGTCACCTTCCTAATTGATCCGCAGGGTCGGGTGCTTGAGCGCTGGGACGATGTGAATCCCAACACCAATGCCGGCGAGGTGCTGGCCGCTCTTCAAGTGCACCAGGCGCAGTCCTGAGTCTGATCATTCACGCCGCCCACCCGCCGACCATCAGCCCGAGCTGCCCGTAGGCGTACTCGCGCACTAAGTTGCGTTCTTCGGCTGTGATGGCGGCGAGGCTTGGGACAACGCGGTTCAGAACGTCACCGGCCAGGGCGTAGTGGGCGCGGTACCCGAGGCGGCCCAGTTCGCGGTGCAGCTCGCAGGCGATGGCCTTTCCGATCACCGGGGCAGTGGGCACTTCCGACGTCAGCACCTCCTCCAGCAGCCAGACGCGCTCAGCGGTGCGCAGGAGGGCGACGGCGCGCTCCAGCTCGGTGGGCTGGCTGTTGATCTGGGCGGTGAGGCCCGTGTCGGTGCGGGTGAGCTGAACAGTGGTGTATTCGACGTCGGTGGTGACGCCGCACTCGCGGGTGACGCTGAGGACGTTGAAGGTGCGGCTGTGGGCGCGGGTGCCGGTGTTAGGTGTAAACTCTTGCATGGTCATCTCCAGGGTGACTTCGAGTAAGGCGCGCCTTTCTTAGCGGGATTGCGCGCCTTCTCTTGTGGAAATAATACAACGTTCAACGTGCTATGTCAACCCTCGCTGTGCTATTCATCAACGCTGAACGTGATAAGTTCTGGCGATGGACACCAAAGCTACTGTCAAAGTTGAGCTGGCAAAAAGAGAGATGACCATGCTGGAGCTGGCTGCTCAGCTTGGTATCCCTCAGCAATCGCTTAGCCGCACCCTGCAAACCTCACCAGTTAATCAGCGCAGCCACTGGCCTGCCATCCTCGAAGCCCTCGGCCTGGAAGTCATCATTCGGCCAAAGCAGTCTTAACGACCCCGGCTCGTCGAGAGCCAGAATGGTGCTATGGCCAAGGTAACGTTGGACACCTCACGCATTCGAGACTGGGAGTCGTTCCATGATGTGTCTGTCCAAACCTTTGGATTCCCAGATTTCTACGGTCGCAACATGGATGCCTGGATCGACTGCCTCACGTATCTTGACGAAGGCGACGGTATGTCCATTGTGGTTCTAGGTACGGACGAATTGCTGCACATTAGACCTCCTGCGAAAGTCACGCTCTCTCAGTAAGCGAGTGATTGCACAGCGCGGCGATGAGATTCGCGCGGAGGGAAAAGCGCCGTCTCCGGTGACGG
>NZ_WXZL01000288.1 GCF_009982895.1 Deinococcus alpinitundrae
TTTATCTAGATGCGCTTCTATCACTTCTGTCATCGGTGATCCTGTCACAAAGATATTCGCTTTATTGAAGCCTTCATCTAATAAATAACGTCTGCTATGTTCCGTATAAGGTAGATTCACATCACTGACATGGTCAACAATTTTACGATTGATTTCTTCAGGTACATTCTGATCAAAGCATCTATTACCCGCTTCCATGTGGAACACAGGAATCTTTAATCGTTTAGCAGATACTGCTGCTAAACAACTATTTGTATCACCAAGAAT
>NZ_WXZL01000289.1 GCF_009982895.1 Deinococcus alpinitundrae
GTTGGCCATAATTGCTAATACACCGTATGGCGTTAAACGTAAGACGAACGTCACAATCGCCATTACTAGTGAATAGATAGCGTCAATCGCACGCTTTAGCAATTCACCATGATCAGGTTGTTTGCGTGCTACGCGTAAATAAGCAAATCCTATAAACGAAGCAAATATCACGACAGCAATCGTGGAAGTTGCACGTTGTCCAGTGAAATCTAAGAATGGATTTTTAGGCAATAATTCCAAAATTTGTTGTGGTAACGTATGTGCTGT
>NZ_WXZL01000290.1 GCF_009982895.1 Deinococcus alpinitundrae
TTCAACAAAGTCATCATATGCAGGTGGATTAAACAAATGATGTTGTTTTACCAATGTCGTAATTTCTTGATAGCCGGATGGCTTAATTGTTAAATCACCATAGGATGTCCATGCCGCTGACTGTGTTAAAACGTCACGACTTTGTTTAAAATGATGTGTCATAATGTCTACACTTTGCTTGCGATCATTCATTTTAAAGCCAGACTTTTTATAATCTTGTACAAATGCTTGCGCTACAGCCTTGTGTTGATCAAGCAATTCGCCTCT
>NZ_WXZL01000291.1 GCF_009982895.1 Deinococcus alpinitundrae
TCGTAACAACACCGGATCTTCCATTATTTTTTGATAAATCAGTGGCGCCGGCACTTTAACCAAAGTAACGTCCGTTAAGCATTCTACCGCTGCGGCATAGTGAACTTGGTGTGCTAACACCTCTAACAATCCGATGTTGCCCGCCTTATTGTCTGCCAAAAAATATGTAAATTCATTACCGTCTCGGTAGATTTTTTTACCCACAACCAATCCCTTCACGATAAAATACACAAATTCTGGGTAACCTCCCTGTTCAATTAACTGCCG
>NZ_WXZL01000292.1 GCF_009982895.1 Deinococcus alpinitundrae
TGAAGATTGACATCGACGCGGCCGCGGCCGAGTCTTGCTGTGATCGAACGTTTTAGTGCCGCTTCGAGGTGCTGAAGATCCGATGGGAGCTTTAGGTTCACATCGAGAAAGCGGTTGTTTACTGTCTTGAGCTCGACGGTCGCATTCGTCTTCTCGTTCGAAGCCGAGCCGCGGCCGAAGCCGGTCATTGATCTCATAAATTTGCTGAATGTTCGGCCTCTTCGGCGAACTGATATTCGTAAAGCTTTTTGTATTTGCCGTCGGCCG
>NZ_WXZL01000293.1 GCF_009982895.1 Deinococcus alpinitundrae
GGACGGAAACTGTATAGATTTATCTTGTTTTGTGGTATAATAATTATACTGATTAAAAAAGGGTGTTCGTTTACATTCTAAATTTATTGATGAGAGGTGAAGATGATGGAAGTATGTCCGTATCTCGAAGAAACTTTTAAAATACTTGGTAGAAGTTGGAATGGATTAATCATTAATTATCTCTCAAGATGTAATGACTGTTCAGCACACTTTTCCGATATGAAAAGAGATTTGAAAACAATAACACCACGTGCTTTAAGTCTTAAG
>NZ_WXZL01000294.1 GCF_009982895.1 Deinococcus alpinitundrae
TTTAAAGTCGCTAAATGATTAAATCCTTGTTCAAATTCTAACATTTAAATTTCCTCCTAGTTTTATTGGCCAATAATCATTCAAATAGAGATTTCATTAGTTTTTTGAATTTACTTTCTTCTTTATCTTTATCTTTGTCTTGAACATGTTCATGATTCTGTTTATGTTCCTGATGATTATCTTCTGATTGATAAATTTCTTCATCTGTTGACTCTACTTCATTTTCATGAGTATCTTTTTTGTTTGTTTTACGTTTAAACCAATCAA
>NZ_WXZL01000295.1 GCF_009982895.1 Deinococcus alpinitundrae
GCTCGCGGCTGACCAGCATTTCCGAGGTCACGGCAACCGATGGCGGCAAAGCGGCCCGGGTCGAGACCAGCATCGCCGACACCGGCAAGTTCCGGATCAAGTACTACCTGAACGGGGCGGCCCAAAACGAGTCGCGCACCCTGGTCATCTCGTATCTGGTCAAAGGCGCCACCCGCTACTACCCCGACGGCGACCAGGTCTACTGGGCGGCCGTCTACGCGGATCGCAACGGCTTCCCAGTCCTGAACTCCACCGTCACGGTCCGAT
>NZ_WXZL01000296.1 GCF_009982895.1 Deinococcus alpinitundrae
ATAACTTGTATTGCTGCTTGTTTTTCTTCATCTGTCAGTTCATCATTTTGATTAACTAAATCTTCCATTTGATCAGCTTTTTGATTTACTGCATTTTCAGCATCAACACTTCGAATTAACGTGTGTTGCATTTGATTAGTTAATGTATCAATATCTGCTTGAGATACTCTTTGATCTAATGGAACATTGTTACGATTTTCATCTAAAATTGTTTGTGCACGTCTTTTGAGAGCATTAAAAATATCTAATGAGGCAAATGTATAATC
>NZ_WXZL01000297.1 GCF_009982895.1 Deinococcus alpinitundrae
TATTTAAAACTTTTGCAACTGGACCAATGCAATTAGTAGTACATGAAGCATTACTAAAAATGTCAAATGCTTCTATATCTAATTGGTCATCATTTACGCCTTTAACTACCATTTGAACATGTCCACCTTTTGAAGGACCAGTTAACAATACTTTTTTGGCACCTGCTTTAATATGTGCGATGGCTTTATCACCATGATTAAATTTACCAGTTGCATCTATAGCAATATCGATATCTAATTCTTTCCATGGCAAGTTTTCAGGATTG
>NZ_WXZL01000029.1 GCF_009982895.1 Deinococcus alpinitundrae
CGCCACCTCTTTCCAGTCAGTGTCCTGACGCTCGACCTCGACGGTCTGAAGAAAGTGAATGATGAGGGCGGCCACGCTGTGGGTGACCGGTACCTGAAAGGCTTCGCACACGCGCTGCGGGCGACGTTGCGGCGTGAGGACAGCTTGTTCCGGGTCGGGGGTGATGAGTTTATGGCGATTTTGCCGCACACCAGGCCCCAGGGGTTTGAGGGCGTGCTGTTGCGAGTCCGGGAGGCAATAGCGGAGGTCCGCGTCAGTGGCTTCGACCGGGCGGACGTGAGCGCCGGCATCGCGGCGTACCCGGTCGAGGCCGGCACCCTGGATGAACTCATGCGATTGAGTGATGAACGGATGTACCAGGACAAACGCCAGCACCACCGTGAGCAAGCTGAGCGGGCAGCGCTCTAGCAGGACTTTGTCACTTCTGCTGTCTAAATGGCTCAGAACCGATTGTCAGTATGGTTTCGGCAACCCGAAGACGCTCGGCGATCTGTGGACCAACGCCTATGAGGACGTTGTGGTGGTTTTCACAGAGCAACCACTGAAAGTCTTTGGCAACACTAGACCTCCTGCGAAAGTCATGCTGTCGTTGAGTTCGAGTGATTACACAGCGCCGCGATGAGATTGACGCGCAAGGAGAAGCGTCGTCTCCGGTGACGGTAGACGTCCTTGAGCACGCGAAATATCTTCAACTGTCGGATGACATGTTCCACCCGCAAGCGGGTGGAGGCCAGTACACGGTTCTCCTGTCGCTCTTCTGAAGTCAGCGGATTTGCTTTCGAGTCCTTATGCGGCGTGATGGAGTGACCATGATCGTGCCAGATTCCCTGATAACCGGCATCGCCAATCAACGCCGTCTCGCGATGAACTCGCACGCCTGAGTGCCGAAAGAGTGTGAGGTCATGCATGGAGCCGAAAACCGTGGCGACACACATGATCATGTGTGTCGCCACGTTGATGACCACCTGCGTTTTTAGGGTGTGGCGCTTTTTCTTGCCGCTGTACCATGCCCGCTGCTGTCTTGGGCAGAACGGCACCCGTATGGGGCCTGCCCGCTTTTTTTGGGCCGCTCACAAGGGGTTTCGGCCGCATCGATGGCGATGATCTGGAAGACATGCTCTGCTTCCTTCAGGACCTTCTTGCCAGGCAGTCGGAACTGCCCACTGGCCATCAGGGCCGCTTCGACGCGTTCCACCGTGCGTTGCACGGTGGTTTCGTGGACGCCCCAATCGTCGCCCAGGTGAGCAAACGTGCGGTATTCCCGCCAGAACTCCAGCGTCAGGAGGAGTTGCTCAGCGAGACTAAGTGCCGCAGGTCGCCCGGACTTCCTTTTGGTGTTTTCCCGTTCGACCAGGACGCTCTCCATCGCACAGAACGTTTCCGGGTAGATCCCAGTGCGCCGTTTGAAGCGCGTGCGGTTCATCTTCAGCGTGCGTTTCAGGCGCTCGTGGCTCATTCATGCAGTGTAGCGGCGCACTTTCGCAGGAGGTCTAATGTAGTATTCGAAGGCGAAAAGCTCTCGTAAGACAGCTTCGATGGCACCTGCGCGGCCTTCGAATACCCAGTAATTTCCATCGTGTTTCTGACGCCCCCAGTCTTCTGTCAGTAAATACACTTGCTCATCAGGCGGCACCAGCCAAAGCAAACGATAGCCTTTTGGCTCCTTCAAGTGAAGGGTGTACTGTTCACCCTTAAAGCCTTCCCAGAGCCAGAGGCGGTCTCGTCCCTGTGCGCCATAGCTGGTAAAGGCCTCAAGGATTCGGCTGAGGATGGTGCGGTAGCGGTTTGATCGCACGGCGACCATATCCTCTGCAGGCAGATGGAGTGCCTTCAGCGCAGCGGAAATTTCAGTCCGCATGCTTCATACAGTAAACCGCGCGAGAAGTGACAAAGTCCTACTAGCACTACTTAAACACGTATTTCCGCGGTGTAGACGGCATTCATGCGGGTCTGTCAGGCTAATGCATGACCGCTCCTCGGGAAAATGTTCTGTCCTTTCGGCGCTTCCTGCGTCCCTTCCAACGCGTGCTTGGACACGCTCGACGTCGGAAATGGTGCCCGCTGTCTCTGCGGGGCTTGATATCCCCACTTGAACGCATACGACGGTACGTTGCAGACGTGCTGGTAGCAAGAGCAGCGTCACCGAGCCGGTCGACATGCCCCCAGCACCTATCACCACCAGGCGGCGGGCGGAATGGCCGGGATTCCACCGTGCATCGCCAAGCAGGTGACCCGGCCCATCAGGAATCGAGAAGCACCCAGGTCGTTACGCCAGTAACATAAGCAGCATGAACCTGACCATTCACCAGACGTTCTTACCGCACACCGACCCGGACGCCTCCCTGGCCTTCTACCGCGACACCCTCGGCTTCGAGGTCCGGGGCGATGTCGAGTACGGCGGCCTGCACTGGATCACGGTCGGCTCCGCCGACCAGCCCGGGACGTCCATCGTCCTGTACCCGCCGACGGCGACGCCCGGCGTCACCGACGACGAGCGCCGGACCATCGCCGAGATGATGGCCAAGGGCAGCTACGCCACCCTGATCCTGGCCACCCCGGATCTCGATGCCACCTTCGAGGGGGTGCAGGCCAGCGACGCCGAAGTGGTTCAGGAACCGACCGTTCAACCCTACGGTGTGCGCGACTGCGCTTTGCGTGATCCGGCCGGCAACCTGATCCGCATTCAGGAGCGGTCCTGAGCGCGCTCGACCGATTGCTCGGGCGCTGGGCGTTCACCATGCACCACACGTCCCGCACCGAACCCATCAGCGGCCAGCTGCGCTACGAACGGGTGCTTGGCGGGGCGTTTGTGATGCAGCACTGGAGCGACGACCATCCCGACTTTCCCGATGCCCTGTCGCTGCTCTCGGAGACGCAGTCTCATTATTTCGACGTGCGGGGCATCGTCCGGATGTTCGACCTCAGGCTCGATGATGCCGGTTGGACGATGGTGCATCTGGAAAGAGACTTCTCCCAGCGCTTCAAGACGCGCTTTGAGGGTGCAGATGCTCTGCAGGGCACCGGGGAAGCCTCGTCCGACGGTGGAATCACCTGGCGGCCCGACTTCACGATCACCTCCCGACGCGTGCCCGAAGGGATCTAGAGGAAGCTGGCGGCAGAGCAAGACGCCGTGATCCACCCCAACAGGAGGAATCACCATGACGACCAAGACCAAAACAACAGCGAAGACAGCAGACCAATCATCCGTAGGCTTCACGGACGAGGAACGAGCGGCCATGAAGGTGCGTTCCAGCGAGCTGAAGGCGGAGAAGGGGCGCGGTTCGCGGGCCGCTAAGGGAGACGGGGAAAGCGAGGTGCTGGCCAAGATCGCCGAGATGGCAGACGCAGATCGCGTTCTGGGCGAGCAGCTCCACGCACTGATCCTGGCCAGCGCGCCGGTCCTGACCCCGAAGCTGTGGTACGGCATGCCTGCCTACGCCAGGGACGGCAAGATCGTCTGCTTCTTCCAGAGCGCCCAGAAGTTCAAGACAAGGTACGCGACGCTGGGCTTCAGCGACGCGGCCACACTCGATGAGGGCACGCTCTGGCCCACCACCTTCGCGCTGACGACACTCACTGCCGACGATGTGGCCAGAATCGGCGCCCTCGTGAAGCAGGCAGTGGGCTGAGAACAGCCATCATCTCCTGAGGTTGCTCGCTGCCCTGACGGTCCTTCTCTCCACCTTCTCTCTCGCCCTCCAGGCCACCACGACCAGCAACGCCAATCTCCGTAGCGGCCCCAGTGCCAGTGCGAAGGTCCTGACGATTATCCCCAGGTCCACCCTGGTGAATGTCGGCACCTGCACCGCCTGGTGCCCCGTCACTTTCAGCGGCAAGTAAGGCTACGTCTAGAAAACGGTCCTGGCGCTGAAGGCCCCGCTCATCCCAACGTTGCCAGTCACGACGTCCAGCAGCGGCACCTACACCAACGTGGACGGGCAGCAGATCCAGCGCCCTGTCATGGCCGATACCAAGCCCGAGGGCGCGTTCCCTCAGTTAAGAAGTTCCGCTCTCTTGACCGCGTACATTCGCCTATCTGCCAAGCTCAACACTGCCCGAGCATCCTCGCACTCATGCCGCCACGCAATCCCAATGGCTGCGCTGACGTCATCGACAAAAGGAATTTGCAGACGGTCCATCGCCCAGACGGAGAACGCTGCCGGCGACAGCACGCTGTGACACATCAGGACGACAAACTCATCGCCGCCCAGGCGGTAAACCTGAGCGCGTTCATGCGTCACACGCGAGAGCCAGACCCCGTACCCCCGCAGGAGCGAGTCGCCCAGCGCGTGCCCGAACTTGTCGTTCAGCGCTTTGAACCCATTCAGGTCGATGAAGACTACGACAAAGTCTTCGTGCGCCGCTTCCGCCGCTTCCGCATCTGCGTCAAAAGCACGTTGATTGCCCAGCCCAGTCAGCGGGTCGGTCAGGGCTGCGTGACGAAGGTTTGACAGTTGATCACTCAACTGGAGCTTCTCATTCAAGACGTCCAGGTACAGCAGTCTCAACCCAAGCATGGCCTGCACCGAAGCGAGCAAGGGTGCGGCTGGCGTCCATCCGAGCATGTAGTTCGGCGCACCCGGCAAAGGAACAGGCTTACCCTCTTCATATGAGGTGCCAGACCAACCCTGCAATGCCAAGGTTCCGTTCTCCTGACGCCACAGCGTCAGCCCCGTCAAGAACCTTGCACCAGTTGATCCAGGAGTTGCTGCTGGGACTCAGCAACCGCCAGGGTCAACAACAGCGCTTCATGCTCTGCTCGACTCCACATCTACTGATTTTACGTTGCGGCTACCCGCCTGAAGAAGTGGTACGTAGCTTCCATGAAGTCACGATGTATGGTCGGGTCTGGTGAGCGGCTTGAGTTGCGTCAGCAGCGCGGAAAGTCAACACGTTGAAACGGAGTACCGAAAACGCTTGTCAGATAGCTGCAAACAGCTTAAGCAACTCAGAGGCACCCCGGACGTCTTCTCAGACGATAGGGCGCTACTGCGATTATTCCAAGGAACTGATACTTCAACACCCACTGGCGCGTCACCTGCTCCCACCACGGCGGCGTGGCGAGCTGGTACCAAGGAAGACAAAAGCCCGCACTCCCTCTGCTGCTCGCGCTGACCATCCTCACTTCAGGCAGGTTGAGCATGGCAAGCTGATGACGGATGATTTTCTTTGACTGGGAATAGGATGGAGCGTGAGCGGGTGCTGGCGGTCTGAAATGACTGAAGTCATGCCACTCAGATACCGCTGAGCTGGAGAGGGAGAAAACGCGTGACGCAGCCCATGATCCTGACTGAAGCGACCCTCCAGGCCATTCTAGATTTGCAAGAACAGTCGCTCATCGTGGGCGACCCTGTCGTCAAGGTCGAACAAGAAGGTTATTTCAACGAGGTGACCTTGAACGTTCAGATGCCGCTGCCTTTGTTCCGCCTCAACAAAAACCTCGACTTGGTGTACCAGACACTAGAGGACACCAGCACCAAGACCTACAGGATCGTCGTCGAGGTCACGCCCTACGAGCCGCTCGGCTGGGACGAAGCGTGAGCGCGTCATGGCGGTCTGGAATGCTTAATCAATAGCTGCCGAAAGCCCCTTGTCAGTCCAGGCATGGCACCGTGAGGGCATGAAAAACCAGTTGGGTCACCTTCTTGAAACGGTCTGTCGCCGCTCGGCAACCCGGCAATGAGTCCATCCATGACGAGAAAAGGGATGATTCTGAATAGACAGGTCATGGATGCAGAAATTCCCGCAGTCGTGCGCCTGGCCGTCTTGCAGCGCGACGAAGCGCAATGCAGTGAATGCGGCACAACGAACACCCTTCGTTTTCAACACATCATCCCACCAGACCAGGGCGGTGCAGCGGTGCTGAAGAACCTACAGGTCCTGTGCGCCACCTGCGCGGCAAGAGTCGCGGCACAGTGAGCCGGTGAGGACGGTGAGCTGGTGACGCGCGTGCTGGCGGTCTGGAATACCTGAGCGGGACTGAGAGGGGACGTCAATGGATCACGATGAGCTGGTGAGGCCCGCTGACGCCGAAACAATCTGGTTGCAGATCGAGCATCTTCAGGACCAGGCTGAAGAGTTTGAGCTCCAACACATGGACCTCCGCCCTTGGGACTTCGAGCTCAAAGCCATTCGGGCAGAAAAAGAATGGCGACGGGAGCATGGGAGATGACGTGCTGCACTTCTGCCGCCCGCCTCAGCGCGGGCTTTTGCATGCCACGAGACTATATACAACTTGAATATCCTTGTATATATGCCTTGCTCAATCGTCTTCCACATGCAATTCGTCGAGCAAGCCTTCCCCTTCAGACGTCAGGGTGTAGCGCTGGACGTTCCCGTCGAGCTGCCCCTGATGACGCTTCAAAAACCCATGGTTGGCCAGCGTCTTGAGCGCCATCGTGATGCTGGACTTGTCGCACAGCCGCAGCCCTCGGCGGGTCGCCAGTTCTTCCAGCTCGAACCAGTGGCGCGGCGTTGCGGAGGCCACCGCCAGAAGCTGGTGCGCGACTGAGCCTGGCACAAAGCTGCGCCGCCCTCTGTCTCCAGGTTCCTGAAATTTGTCCCTCACGCCTGACCACCGCCTTTCTCTACTGTCTCACTCGAAGGAAGGGTCTCCCTGAAACGCTCTCCGGCGGGCGTAATGACATATGTCTGCGCTACGCCTCTCTTTCCATGACGAGCGATCAGCCCCTCAGCGAACAGCGCCTGCAGCGCGGTGTGCAAGCTCCGGCGACCAGAGAGGAGCAGCTGTTGGCTCGATGCCAGGAATTCCAGCCGTCTGCCGCTATAAGGCACTTCGGATGCGACCGCGAGGAGCTTCAAAGCGAGCGCCCACACTTCAGAAGAATGTGTTGCAGAGCCTTGGGCCTTAACACCCAAGCGTCACCAGCCCTCGGCAGACCAGCAGGCGGTCATTGCTCTCCCCCATTTCGTAGCCGTCTGGGTGCTCGATGTCGCTGCGGGCCGCCCCCACCCGCACCACCCGGCAAAGCGCGTTGTACAGCCTGACCACGTCTCCGACTTCCAGCGGCTTCACCAGCGCTTTTTGTTCCCTGGCCGCGCGCGGCACCGGCTCTTTGGCCAGCTCAACACCGGGCAGCTCGACGTCCTTGTTCTGGCGCATCAGGTGCGTGAAGAAGCCGCCGGGATTACTGATGATGGTGTGCTGCGCCAGGCGCTTCATGTCCCGCAGCCGCTGCGTGACCAGCTCGATCGGGTTGCGGTACTTCACCACCGCCTTGAGCGCCGTCGTCGGGCTGACCTGCGCGGCCACCGCCGCCGCCACCACCGGCTGCAGCTCCGCTGGCAGGAAGGTCTCCGCCGCCGCTCTCTCCACGTCTGGGAGGGCCAAATTGTTACTGTCCGCATGTATCTGTTTCTTTTGTTCTTTTACGATCGTCAAATACATGTGGACAGCATCCGGGACAGCAACGACAGGCAGGGCTGCGATGACCCGTCTCAGGGTTCGGCCATTCATGGCGGGCAGGGCCTGGTAGGCCTCACAGCGGTCGATGCCGAGCAGGTCGAACATGACCTGGGCGATGTCGTAGGCGGTGGTACAGGCCTTAAGTTGCTCGCGGGCCTGGGCAAAACGAACGTCAAGCGCGGGTTCGGTGCTCACGGTGGATCTCCGGGCAGGTGCCTCAGATATGCCAAATCCGCTCTGGTCTGTTGACCAGAGACGCGCACACGGGTAAAGTGTGGCGTAGGCGAAGGCCTTCTACCCGGCCAGGTAGAAAACAATTCGAAGTTTTCTCGATGGACACCCTCTGCGAACAACAGGCTCGTTACCTGCGCGGGGGGTGTTCCCTTTGGCCTCTTGCTCGGTGGCCTCCGGGGTGAGTGAATCATAACAGGAATTTTGGCGGGAGCGGGAAGTGGTGTTTGAGCGGGTCGAGGTCAGGTCGCGGGCCGCGCTGCCCATTTGCCTGATGCGCCCCTCAGATGCTCCGATGTGAGGTGTAACGCGTGGCTCTCTGGGCAATCAAGCAAAACCCCAGCACAACGGCTGGGGCAAGTAGAGAGAAGGTCTGCGAATTACTGACGCTGAGGGTCTACGTGAACAACGGGAGGCTGCTTCCGGTTCAGGCCAGCCAAGCCAGCCAGACCGAGGAGGCCAAGCCAGCCGTAGTCGAAACCCTTGTCATTGTTGTTGGTGTCTGTCGTGTTGGTGGTCGTAGTGTCTGTTGCAGCCGGTGTCGTGGTGTCTGTGCTTGTCGTGTCCTGGGCATAAGCAGACAATGGCGCAAGGGCAAAAGCCAGCACCACCAGCGTCGTTTTCGTCAAATTCTTCATGCCCTCAGCATGACTGAAGGCGAAGAGCAGCACCCGTCAGCTGCATGAGCCTGGCTTTACAAACGGAAGCTTTCGACGTGAGGTGGAATGATGAAGCGCTCAACCCGGCCCGATCGGGGGACCAGTGTCACACCACCGATTTGCGCTAATAAATTAGAGTCAGACTCCCTTTGATAATGGCCGCTGCCCAGTAGCAAGCCTGAGCCGGTGCGTACTGGGGCAGCTGCTCAGGTTTGCTGAGGCGCGATCTGTGAGAAATGCCCTCCTACTTCTAGTTTTCTAAGAAGCACTTCGATGTGTACGTGGCGGAAAGCCCGTTGGTGCCTCCCTTCAGACAGATTGCCAGGCAGCAGCTACTTGGGGAGGGTGAAGCCGAAGGTGGCACCTTGGCCGACTTCGCCCTGAGCAAACATCGTTCCATTGAGACGGGTGATGATTCGCCGGGCAGTGGCCAAGCTGACCCCCACCCCCTCGAATTCTTCCTGACGATGAAGCCGCTGGAAGACGACGAACAATTTGTCCTGGTAACGCGGATCAAAGCCGACGCCATTGTCACGCACGAACACCGCCCACTCCCGTTCGCGCTCCTCGGCCCAGATCTCTACCACGGGGCGCGGCTGTGTCCGGCTGAACTTGACAGCGTTCTCCAGCAGCGTCGACATGACGCGCCGCAGCAGACTGACATCACCCGTCACCAGCGGCAAGGAGCCGATCCTCCATTCAACCTGCGAGTGTGCGCTGTTCGCTTCCAGCTCTGCGCGCCCCGCCGTGACGAGTTTGCCTAAGTCCACGAGCCCAGCCTGGACCGGCTGACGGGACGTGCGCGAGAGGTCAAGCATCGCGTCGATCAAGGCGTTGAGTTGAGCAGCCGCGTCGTCAATGATCTGGAGGTAACGCTGAGCTTTCGGGCCTAAGGGAACTTCCGGTGACTTGCGCAGCAGTGCCATGAAACTAAAGATGTGGCGCACCGGAGTCCGCAGATCGTGCGAGACCGAGTAGGTGAAGGCTTCGAGTTCCTCATTGGTGGCCTGCAGGACTTTGGCTTGGGATTCAAAGGCGTCTCGCTGTGCCTTGAGCTGCTGGGCCTGCATCGTCCGTTCCAGCGCCAGTTCGAGGCTGTGCGACGTCGTTTGCAACACAGCTCGGTCCGTCGCACTCCAGGCGTGCTGCTCGAACAGTCCCACACTGAAGATGCCCACCACCGAGCCGCTTACGGCCACCGGCAAGGTCGCGATCGTCAGCAACTGACCGGCCAGTGCTGGGCTGAGGTCGTCGGCCGGATCGTAGTCTTCCTGAAAGAACGGCGTTCCTGTCTTGTAAGGCCGGTCAAGCACCGGTGTTTGACCCACAGGAAGCCCACCTTCGATCGCCTGCTGCAAGGTCGAGGGCCTGACTTCACCAACCTGTAGGGCCAAGTGCCAGGTCGAGCCGTCGATACGCCAGTAGGTGCTGTACCCCGGCGGCAGCAGGGAGGCGATGACTTGCAGCGCCCGCTCAACTACGTCCAGCGGCTCGCTGGACAGCACCAGATCACGGGTCAACTCGGCGAAGCTCTCCAGCGCCCGGGTCCGGGCCTGGAGCTCGGTGTTCTGCTGCTTGAGCTGCCGGGCCGTTTCCGTGCGTTCGATGGCCAGTTCGAGGCTGCGCCCCACTGCCCGGAACACACCTTGCTCCTGCACAGACCAGGAGGGAGTGTTCCTAAGCCCGATCCCAAACATCGCCATCGGCCGCTTGTCCACGAACAGCGGGTACGTTCCGATGGTGCGGTAGACCTCGGCCTGCTCAAGGCCGGCTTCCCTGGAATCCCAGCCGTCAACGAACACCGGCAGGGTGCTGCGCAACGGCTCGGCGAAGACCTGTGTGTCCAGGGGGATGCCTCCCTGAAGGAAGAGCAGTACCGCCGGATCGGCGTTCAAGTCGTCACTGTGAACCTTGAGTTTCCACAAGTCTTGTTCGAGGGCGTAGTAGCCACTGCTGCACTCGGGGAACACCACGTTGAGGACGTCCACAGCCCGCTGAGCGAGAGTGAGGACGTCAGTCTCGGTGCCGGCTTCCTCGGTGAAGTTGACGAACGCTTTGAGGGCCGTCCGTTCCATCTCCAGCTGCCGGGTGCGTTCCTCGACTTGGTCTTCGAGTGTCACAGTGGCCTTCGCACGCCCAAGCGCGACAGCGCACTGAGCCGACAGGATCCTCAAGAAACGCTGCTCGGCGGACGTGAAGTGATGGGGTTCCTTAAAGTCCAGCACGATGACCCCGAGTGGGCGGTGATCCAGGAACATCGGCAGCGTCGCGTTCGCGACCGCTGCCAGCGCCCCGGTCCGGCTCTCGATCTCGGGGTAGGCTTGCTTGAGTGCACCTGCATGCTCGAAGTACAGCGCCTCGTGCATGCGCAGGATGTCCGCGATCAGTTGGTGATCTTCAATCGGTCCTTCCTGCCAGATGGTGCGCGTGACGTCTTCGTAGCCCTGGCTCCCGGCGATCTTCATCTGCTGGTCGGTGCTGTCCACCAGCAACACGATCCCGGCCACGGCCCCGAGCGCCTGCACGGCCGGCGTGAGAATGATCTCGATCACTTCCCGCTGGGTACTGGTCGCCGCCAGCGCCTCAGTGATCTCCTGGAGGTAGATCGAGAGCTGGTCAAGTGACCTGAGATCGGCGTCGAGCGGGGAGGTCATACTTCACGATAGACGTATCGAATGGTCAGGGCCTTGGGCAAGCCTGTAGTGTTGGGTCGTGCATAAACAAGTGTTTGTGCACGACTCACACTACCCTTTCGATTTGATAAGGGAGATTAGCAAATACGAGATGCGCTCCGAGCGGCTGATGAGGGAGAAGTCAAAACAAAAACGGTTATGGTTCCTCACCGACCCAGGCTAGCTATCCTGTCACCATGTCTACCCGATCTGAAGCCAAGCGGACGCTGCAGCGTCTGGAGGATGATTCTGGTGCCCTGACCAATGAACTGGCGTCGGCGCACCGTACTGGCCTCCCTCGCGCGCACCTCGAGGAACTGGAACACAAATTGGCGGCGGCTCGTCAAGCTGCCGACGACGCCGCTGAGCCGGGTGGAATCGAACATGCTGAGCGTCAGGAAGAGGCCCGAGAGAAGCAAAAGGGACGGACAGCCGAGCGCCAGACGCGACGATAAATGACGACCCTCTACTGAGGTGTTGCTGCCTTGCGCTTCTCCTCTCCTCATTCCTTTATACGCAACCGTTGACGGCCCTGGGGGATTCGATACCTCCCAGGGCCTTTCACCACTTTTTAGAGACAGATAGCTAAGCTAGCTTGCTAGCTTTACTGCATTATTAGCCACGCTAGTTATATAGTTCAGCTATGCGAAGCCTTGCATTGACCAGCACCAAGGGCGGCGTGGGGAAATCCACGCTGGCGTTCAACCTCTCAGGCGCACTCGCCGGGCATCTCCAGCCGCTTGTCCTTGTCGATGAGGACATCCGCATTCACACCTGCCTTACCTGGGCGGGATCGACCGTCGCGGGCCTAGACCTGAACTTCCGGACGGTCTCTCCGGCTCAGGCCAGCGCGGCCACCCAAGACGCGGCCATGCTGGTGGTGGACACCGAGGGGCGGCCCGAGCTGCCTGATCTGGTGGCCCTGACCGGGAACTTTGACCGGGTGCTCATCCCCTGCGGGGTGTCCGGCGTGGAAGTGAACTCGACCATCGAGCTGTGGGAGCTGCTCGGTCAGGCCGGTGCAGATCTGAGCCGGGTGCGGGTCGTCATCACGAAAGCGCCGCCGGTCGGCACGCTGGGGCAGCAGGCACGTGAGGCGCTGCGCGAGCTGGGCGTGTCGGCCTGCGAGTCGGTGGTGCGGAATTACGCGGCGCACCAGCGGGCCGCCGAGTTAGGCATGCTGGTGAGGGATGTGCCGGACAAGCGGGCGCTTAGCGCCTGGGCAGATATTGAGGCGCTGGCCTCGGAGGTGTTGGCATGAGCAGATTCGATTACACAAAGAACCGGGCGACGGCGGTGCTGCCGGAAGCCGCGCCAGTTCCTGTGCCCGTTGCGACCCCCGCACCAGAGCCAGAGCGTGAGCAACTCAATGTCCGGGTATCGTCGGCGGCAAAGAAGCGCTTTGCGGCAGTCGCGGCACTGGAGGGCGAGACGATGACCAGCTTGCTCGAACGGATGATGACCGAGTATGCCGACTCCAAGCTAGCTGAGCTAGTTAGATAGCTAGATAGCTTAGCTAGCTAAGTAGTTAAACTAGATTAGTAGCTGAGCTGCTTTTCTATCTTTCCTTAAAAAAGCGCCGAACGACGTCTGGGGGCCGTTCGGCGCTTTCTCGTTTACGCATGGAAGCCAGTAGGGGAGGGGAGAGGCTTAGCCACAGGCTTGAGTAGGGGCTTGTGGCTAAGTCTTTTGGTGGTTGGTCAGCGCTGTTTCGACTGGATGACGATCTCTAGGCCGAGGGCATCGAGGATGGCAGGCTGCGCTGCTTAAGGTGTGTCCTAGTCATCGTGCTCCTGAGGCGTTTCGCCAGCTCGCTCTGCGGCATCCCCTTTCCCAAGCTACGGGGCGAGCGTCAGGGGCAGACCTCTCCTCTTGTTGAATGCGGGCCACGGTCACTTTTTGTTGTCCGCCTTGCCTGGAAACAGTTCGGGTCAGTATGGCCTTCGTGATGTCCGATTCAGGTGCCCGCAAGTTCCTTGTGCTTATCTTGAGGAGTAATGATCCCCGAATCCGCCCTTCACCTACCTATCCAAGATCCATATGGCGAGGCGGTTCGGAGGCGGTTGTATGTCGCCGCGGTGTGCTGCGGTTTGCTGCTGATGGGATTCGGCATTGCCTTGCAGCGACTCCTGAACTTGCAAGAACCTTACCTGCTCTACGTCGCGCCGCCGCTCTTCGTCCTGGGCCTGTTCAATCTATGGTGGCTGCTGACCAAGCGGTCGCTGCTGATCGCTGAGCTGGCCGGGATTGGGGTGTTGGCCACCGCGACGATCATCCACGTGGTCCTGGTCAGCCTGGGGCCGCAGGTGCAAAGCGCTTACCCCAATAGCGGCCCCTACTGGGCCTTGGTCTGCGTGTGCATCCTGGCCTTTCTGACGCTGCCGCCGCGCCGCGCTGCCGGGTTCAATCTGGCCTTCGTGGTCCTGGTCCTCCTACTCCCCTGGGTCTTGCCGGGAAGTTACGTCAGCCGCTACGCCGCCGGTCTCCTGCGGGTGCAGTTCAATGCCGTGATCGTGGTCGTGCTGATCTGGGGCCTGGCGTGGTTTCGCAGCCAGTACGCCAGCCAGACGGATACTCAGGAATTGCTGCGCCAGATGGCCTTCACGGACGCCCTGACCCGGCTTCCCAATCGTCATGCCGTTTATCCGGCGGTGGAGGCGCTGCTAGCAGACGCAGCGCAAGGTCAAAACGGCTCCATCTTTCTGGTTGACCTTGATCATTTCAAGCGGATCAATGACCAGTACGGTCACGGCGTGGGCGATGAGGTCCTGATCGCAGCGGGGCAGGTGCTGCTCAACTGCGTCACTGAAGTCGGCGCGAGGCCCCCCACGGTGGGGCGCTGGGGCGGCGAGGAATTCATCGTGGTGATGCCGGGGACGACGCCTGAACGCGCGCGCCTTCGAGCCGAGCAGCTGCTCTCGGAGTTTCGCGCCTGGCCGTGGCCACACGGCTTGAAGGTCACGGTGAGTATCGGTTCGAGCAGTGTCCGGCGTGGCGAGGCGTTCAGTGCTTTGCTGGCCCGCGCTGATCGAGCCCTGTATGCGGCCAAATCGGCTGGCCGCGATCGGGCTGTGGTCTACGGTGGTGTGGTTCCCGTCTCTCCACGCCTGAAACTGACCTAAGGACGTTTTGAAGGTCTGATGTCTGAGCGTGTGCACATGGTGCGTACCAGGTCGAGACGGACCCACCTGAAGAGTAAGCCTGCTACCATTACGCCATGCCCAGAACTGTGCTGATCCGTTTCGTTCCACCCGCACCGATCAAGACCAAGACCGGCAAGGCCACCACGCACGTGCGCGAGTGGGACGGCGAGAAGATGGCCGCGTTCCTGCAAGAGGGCTTGGAAATCTGGGCAGGCGACAAGCACCCGGACTTCGAGATGAGAGTGCTGGTGTCGCGTCAGGCGGAGATCCGCTTCGAGAATTGGAAGCCGGACAAGACCCAGGCCGAGGAGTTGCGCGCGGAGATTGGGGATGAGATCGCCCTGGTGATGGAAGGCATCGAGCCGGAAGACTACTTGAGCGAGTGAGATCCACAGATCATGCTCAGCGGGTGAAAGCAGTAGGAGGGTCGTTATTGTGACGAATTTGTCGGCCCGCGCGGCCGACAATGAGGGAGAAGATCAGGTGCGTGTCATCACTCACTTCAATTGGATCTCGTCTCATCAATTGCCGCTGGAGTGACCTGTTTATGACTACTGATCTTGTCCGTACCCCGACGCCGCCCATGGTGATCTCTGACAGCCGGGAGCTGGCTTCCCTCGACATTGTGGGGTTGATGCAGCTGGCCCTCGAAGCCCCCGATCTGGCCTCAGGCGTCGAGCCCACCCTCAACGAACTGATCGACCACACCGCTGCGGTGGGCGCCGCGTACTTTCAGGCCAAGGTCGAGGGGACCTCTGCGGCGCTGAACTATCACGTGCGCGCTGGTGCCGGCGAGTTGCCAAGCGCCTCTGGGATGCAGGCCATCGCCGCCCACGGTCTCCCTGCCCACACCCCACTCATGCGCGCCCTGTTGACCCGGCGGACACCGATGTTCTTCGACGATACCGCCGCTCAGCCTCAGACTGAAGGTTTTCCTGAACTGGGGGTTGTGAGCCTGGCCGCCGCACCGGTCGTGGGCAAACGCGGCGAACTCCTCGGCGCTTTTTTGATGCATACCTTCGTGCCGCATGTTTGGAGCGAAGCGGAAGTGAGGCTATTCAGCAGCGTTGCAGGCGCGATTGCCTCACTGATCGTGCGTCTGGCCGCTGAGGAACAAGCGAGCAACGCACGCGAAGCGGCGCTGCGGGCGTTGGGTTTGGCTCTCGAAGCGCGTGACCGGGAAACCCAGGGGCACACCGATCGGGTAGCCGAGATGGCCCTCCGGTTGGCTGAGCAACTCCAGCTCAGCACGGATGAGACGCAGTCGCTGCGCTGGGGCGCTTACTTGCACGACATTGGCAAGATCGCGATTGCCGATCAGATTCTGCACAAGCCCGGCAAACTCAGCGCCGAGGAATTCACGCTGATGCAGACCCACGCGGAGATCGGTCACCAGTTTGCCAGCGCATTGGGCTTTTTGCCGTCCGAGGCGCTGGCGGTGGTGTTACACCACCATGAACGCTGGGACGGTCAGGGGTACCCCGAACAACTGCGCGGGGAGGAGATTCATCTGCTTCCCAGGATTTTTGCCCTGTGCGACGTGTATGACGCGCTCATTAGCGAGCGGCCTTATAAACGGGCCTGGACACACGCTGAAGCGTGTGCTGAGATCGAAGCCCAGTCCGGCCGGCATTTTGATCCGCAGGTGGTCGGTGCCTTCTTCGCCCTTCCAGAACGGCACGACTGATTGACGCGGCTCTGCCGCCGTTCGCGTAAGGAGGTTGGAATAGTCTGGCCATGATCGCCTCTGAAGAGCGCGACCTGGTGCGCGAGTACGCCTACGGACAGTTGGGGCTGATGGTCGGCGGGTGGGCGGCATGAAGTTCATCGTCTTGCACCCGAGTGGCCAGTGCGAGGAGCGTGAGCTGCCCGCCGATTCCGGCAAGCGTCTGTAGGCCCTGCAAGCGGCGGTGGGCGGGGACATCGAGTATCTCAGCCCGGCCTTCCATGGCCTGCACAACCACGAGGTGATCATCAACGATGACGGTCACGAACGCTTGCCCCTGAATACCACCGGCAGTCTGGCGATCGGGATGGACCTGAAGGTCTGCCACCCGCTGTCCGGCCCCATCGTGCTGGTGCCGACTGAGGACGACCTGCAAGCCCAGCGGCAGGCGCAGGGACACTACTTCGGTCGGCTGGATGCGCTGGTCCTGGGCCTGAGCAGCGAGGAGGAAGCAGGGCTCGGCTTTGTGATCGACGCTCGGTAGGCCCGCATCTTTCGATGGACAACAGGTGCGTCTGCCCTGTTGTCCATTTTCAGTCCCCTCATTCTGAGCCCCCGAAAGCTTTGGGAGAATGACAACAATCGGTTCTTCATGACGAAGCGGTGTGCCGTGCTGACGGAGACTGGGGCAGAAGTTCAAGTGTGCTCCCTCACCCAACTTCATTTGAATCTCGTCCCAGGGACTACCGCGGGAGCCGCCCAAATATGACCACGCCTGAACCCGACCGCATACCCCTGCTGCTCAGCCCTGAGCGGCTGTACGAGAAAACAAGAGTTTTTATGGAGCTGACACGGAGCGAAGACAGCTTAGGACGCCGTATCGGACAAGTGGGACAGCGTGCCGCTGAGAAGCTGCGGCCGCGTCACCGTGCATCTCCTGGGGTCTGGCGTGGATGGTTTGATCGGGCCTGGGAACTTCATCTCCTCTCCCTCGAAATATCCAAAGATGATTACGAACAACAGTTAAGCCTGTACGAAAAAGTGCGGGACCTCGAAGGAGAGCTGCCGGGAGGAAAACTCTCTCCTTGACCTATCCTCTCTCCATGCCCCGCGCACAGCTCATTGACGCCAACACCGGCGAGATCCTGGACGACCTCGGCTGGTTCGAGACGGCCAACGAGGCCCGCAACGCCTGTGGGAAGTACGTCGAGCACATGCTGATCTGGGAGCGCAGCCCAGATGGGTTGTGGGTCGCCGAGGACGAAGACGAGGCGTACCACGTTGAAGCGGACCCACTCGAGGAGTGAACGAAAACTCCCGCACCACCGCTGAGGCAAACTGCAGGGGGCTTGTTTCAGACTGAGGGTGCTTTTGGCCCGCGCTGCTTCCCCAGTCCCACACTCCCCCCAAGACCAGCTTCGTTCATCACCCGGTTACGCCCCGCATTCTTCGCCTGATACAGCAACGCATCCGCACGTTCCAGGATCTGTGCCTGAGT
Source organism: Deinococcus alpinitundrae (assembly GCF_009982895.1). Lineage (GTDB taxonomy): Bacteria > Deinococcota > Deinococci > Deinococcales > Deinococcaceae > Deinococcus > Deinococcus alpinitundrae. The sequence continues at coordinate 17,296 of NZ_WXZL01000029.1, forward strand.
CCCTTTACAGGCCACCAGACCACCCGAGAACGTGACCCCACTTGGCAACCCACACCGCCGCCCCACGTCTCTGGCCACCGCTTGATGCAGTCGCTCCGTCACCATGCCCACCGATGAAGCCGGGCAGTCGTTGAGCACGACCAGGAATTCCTCGCCGCCCAGCCGGTAAGTACGGTCCCCGGGCCGGAGTTGCTCACTCAAGACCTGCACCGTCTGCCGCAAGACCTGGTCACCCACCGCGTGACCATGAACATCATTGACCTGCTTGAAGTGATCGAGATCGAGCAGCAAGACGAAGGTGCCTGACGCGAAGTGGGTCTGGTCCGCTTCAAACTGACGCCGGTTGAAGGCACCCGTCAGGTTGTCGGTGAACGCCAGGCGTTGGAGCTTCTCGCTCGTGCCGATCAGACTGAACCGGGTGGCGGTGACGCCGTTGGCCAGGACCGTTCCCAGGGCGCTCATGCTGGCAAACAGCAGATAGATCGGCAGTGCCTCCAGGAAGGTCTTGCCCGTCGCCGCGAAGGCCCAGAAAGTCGTAAGGTTGGCCAGGCCGAAGATCACCGGCGGCATCCACCATGTCTGGGCCATCGGCAACTGCAGCGAAGAGCTGCTGGAGCTTCTGAGTGCCGAAGCGATCAGGACAACCAGCACGATACTGACCAGCGCCGGAACCACCGCAGGACCACCCAACTGCAGCCGGTAAAGCATCACGGGAAGCGCGACGAGAAACCCCATCCGCGGGCCGCTGCGCAAACTGACCAAAGCAATCGGTGCCGTTCTCAGATCGAAGAACAACCCTGGCGCGAGGGTGGCCGTGTGGGCCAGCAGGATCAGCGGTGTTGCCATTTTGATGGCGACCCGGAGGACGGTGTGCCAGATAGTACTCGCTTGCTCAGCGGTGTACGTCAAGCTCGTCAGGAAGGTCAAGCTGATGAGGAGGGCCAAGTTGATGGCCAGTTGATCGAGCGTGTTGAGCATGGTCCCTCCGAGTCAGTGGTTCTGCGGGCATAGTTGTCGTGCTGGTCTTACACGCTGCTGACACGAAGCTCGAGAAGACGAAGGCGAGCAAGCCCATCCGAATGAAGGCAACGCAAAAAGCCCCCGCTCCCGGCATCGGCCAAGGTGGGGGTTCTCGTCTGTTCTATCCTGAACCTATGCCCCGCGCAGCTGATCGTCTCGAACACCAGCGAGATCCTAGACGATCTCGGCTGGTTCGAGACGGCCAATGAGGCCCGCAGCGCCTGCGCCCGCCACGCTGAGTCCATGCGGCAAGTCAAGTCAAGACACCACACCTGCACAACCAAGCTACTCATGCGCTTTAGGCTCCGTTGAGGCTGCTGGCATCTGCCGCTCCGCAACCTGCTCGTGGTGCTGACGTTTGTCCTGGTACATGCGTTTGTCACCCAACCGGACAAGCTCTCCCAGGGTCATGGCTTCCGCCGGGTAGGTCGCGATTCCAGCACTCACATTCGCCCGGTCGAAACCGAGTGCACGAACCTCTCCCATGGCTTCCCGGACCCGCAGCAGCACCGCCTGGAGACCCTCAGGACCGGTGTGCGGCAAAACCGCGATGAACTCATCGCCCCCCACCCGGAACAGGAGGTCCTCACGCCGCAATGCCCCCTGCAGGGCGCGTGCAAAGCTTTGCAGGTACGGTCACCCTGTGCATGACCGCCCTGGTCATTGACTTCTTTCAGCCCATCCAGATCGAGACTCAGAATGCTCACCGAAAACAGGTGCCGCTTGCTGGCGTTGATCGCGGCGTCGAGCGTTTCATCGAAGGCGCGGCGGTTCCCAAGCCGGGTGAGCGGATCGGTCAGGGCGGCATCTCGCAAACGCTCCATGAAGCCCTGACGTTCATGTGACAACCGGACGCTGTGGCCCGCCGTGAGGAGGAGTTCGCGATCATTTGCAGACCAGGGCTTCGGATCCCCGACGCGGCCGAGCATCAGTGCCAGACCTCTACCCGGATCGCCTGCTGTCAATGGAATGAACGCCAGCGCCCGGACAGCCTCGTTGACCAACGCCTCGATCCGCATGGAGCTGTCCTGATATTGGTCGATAAACAAGGCCTCGTTTTGCTGAAGACTGTGCCAAGCGAGGCTTTGCGCTCGGGGAAGCCCCTGTTCCAGAAGGTCAACGAGCGCTGCGGACACCGCAGCGCTTCTGTAGTGCACCTGGTGGGTGACGACCTCACCGTCCACCTCGACCAGGACGGCGAGGTCCAGACCAGCTGGACCCGCCATGATCTCGGCCGCTTGCCGGGCAGTGTCGTACAGACTCATCGGGGTTTCGGTGAGCCGGGCGACCTGAACGAGGGCCCTGGAGAACCGTACGGCCTGGTCGAGCTCCTCAGAATGCTGTGCCCGCTGAGCCGCCTGCCTCAAGGTTCTGGTCGTGGCTTCCAGAAGCCCCCGTTCCCTGGCGGTCCGGGCTCTTGGTGAACCGAAGCGCACGGCGCTCAGCATCCCTCCCTGGACGCTCCGCAGCGCCATTCCGAAGCGCATCCGGATCTGGTCAGCTTGGGTCAACTGCGGGAGGCGTCTGGATCCAGGCCCGCTGAGGACCAGGGGATCGCCAGTGACATCGGGCTTCTGGGTGAGGTTGGCCCGGGCGTTTGCGTCATCGGCGCGTTTGTCGGCCAGAATCGCGCGCTCTTCCGCCACAGCCGCGCGTTCCTCCGCGTCATCAGCACGGCGTAAGGCCACCTGGAGCTGCGCCGTGACGTCGGCTTGCGGCGGAAGAGGGTTGACTGGGAATTCTGGAGGCTTCACGGCGCACTCTGCTGAAGCAGCTGGAGGAAGGCCTCGACCACCTGAGGATCGAAGTGGCTGCCCACCCCCGTCTGGATGTGTTCCAGCGCCCTCTCCCTGCTCCAGGCTTGGCGGTAGGGGCGGTCGCTGGTCAGGGCGTCATAGACGTCCACCACCGCGAACGCCCTGGCGGTCACCGGGATGTTCTGGCCTTTCAGACCTGCCGGATAGCCACTGCCGTCCCACTTCTCGTGGTGATACTGCGGGATGTCCAGTGCCGGACGCAGAAACTTGATCGGCGAGAGCAGCTTCACCGCGTACTCCGGGTGCTTTTTCATGAGGACCCACTCCTCGTCGGTGAGTGGCCCCGGTTTGAGCAGCACTGCATCTGGGATCCCCATCTTGCCGATGTCGTGCAGCAAGGCACCCCGCCGGACCTGGACGAGTTGCTCGGGCACGACCCCCAGCTGCCGACACAGCGCCACCGCCATCTCGGTCACGCGCCTGGAGTGCCCTTCGGTCTCCTTATCCCGCAGGTCGAGCGCGTGTGCCCAGCCCTCGATGGTCTCATCGTAGGCCAGCCGCAGCTCCAGGTTCTTGCGCTCCAGTTCGGTGAAGAGCTGGGCATTGTCCACCGCGATGGCCGCCTGGGCGGTCAGCATCTCGAAGGTCTCCAGCCACGCCGCCGAAGGTTCGAACGGTTCGCGGTGCAGCACCTCGATGACGCCCAGCACCTTGCCTTTGGACATGAGCGGCGCGCCGTAGTACGCCATCAGCCGCTCTCTGGTCAGCATTTCCCGCCACTCCGGTGGGACCAGGGTGCTTTGCAGGTCCGGCACATTCATGGCCTTGCGGCTCAGAACCACCTCACCGGCTAGACTGCTGCCTAGCCGTACCGCAGATCCCTGCAATGGCGTGGCAAAGCCCCAGGTGCCGGCGTACTCGAGGCTCAGGGTATCCGGATCGAGTAGCAGCAGGGTGACGGCGTCGGCACTGAGTTGCTGTGCGACGTTGTCCATGATCATGCTCAGCGTCACCGACAGTTCCTGCGTCGAGGCGATCGCCTGATCGATCTCCCGCAGGCCGGTAACGTGGCGCAGCTGTTGCTCGAGATGCTGATTGAGGCTACGAACCTGACCTTCGGCCGTCTGCAGCGCTGTGATGTCGCGCGTGATCTTGGCCAGTCCCACGGTTTCGCCGGCGGCATTCATGATTGCCGAGACCATCACGGCCACGGGGATCTGGCGGCCGTCTTTGGCAATCCTCAAGGAGTCGAACGCTTCGAGCCGCTCGCCCTGCACCACCTTGCTGAAGATCTGGGCACTCTCAGCGTGCAGTTCCGGCGGGATGATCAGGGTGATGGACTGACCGATGGCCTCAGCCGCCGTGTAGCCGTACAGCTGCGCGGCTCCAGCGTTCCACGAGCGGATGGTGTCACCCAAGTCCATCCCGACGATGGAGTCATGGCTGGCCTCGACGATGGAGGCCAGGAACGCCTGATCCTCCTCGGCAGCTTTGCGCTGGGTAATGTCGCGGACAACGCAATACAGCAGGGGGTCGTCGGCGAGGACCGCCGTGACCCATTCCAACCACACCACCGTCCCGTCCTTGCGTAGGTAGCGGTTTTGGAAAGCCGTCGCCGCTTGGCCTGCGGTGATGTTGCGGTGCTCAACCGTCGTTATGGTCCGGTCATCCGGATGGACGAAGTCATAGTAGAAGCGGCCGATCAGCTCTTCGGCGGTGTAGCTCAGCACGTGTTGGCATGCAGCGCTCATCGTGACGAAGCGCCCCTTGGCGTCGATCGAAGTGATCATGTCCAGCGATAGGTCCAGGGTGCGCTGCAGCTGGACCGCGGTCTGATGGTAGCGCGCCTCGTTTTCTGCCAGGACGCCTTGGGCCTGCTTCTCACGGGTGATGTCTTGAATCAACGTGGCCACACAGGCTTCTCCATCGATCGGCACGGCCACGAAGGATGTGAGTGTGTCCCATAACTGTCCCGACTTTTGACGGAACTGCATCTCCCGATTGCGGACCTTCACCTGGTCCTGGAGCAGGTTCCAGACTTCGGCCCGTTCTAGCGGCTTGACCCATAAACCCAGCTCGAGTGCGGTGCGCCCAATCACTTCCTCCCGGCTATAGCCGCTCTGGCGCAGAAACTCAGGGTTGACGTCGAGGTAGTGGCCGTCACTGACTCGGGAGACGACGATGGCGACCGGGGCGGCCTCAAAGATCTTGGTAAAGCGCTCCTCGCTGGACCGCTGCTCTTTTTGAGCCTGATGGTGCTCGGTGACGTCGTTCTGGAAGCCCAGGTAATGCGTCAGGGTGCCGGCAGCGTCGTGGACCGGACTGAGGCTGAGCTCGTTGTAGAACAGCGTGCCGTTCTTGCGGTAGTTGCGGAGGGTGACAGTCGTGCTGCGCTGCTCGGCCATCGCCTGCCGGATCTCCTGCACCCCCGGCTGGTTGCGGTCCGAACCCTGCAGAAAGCGGCAGTTGCGCCCGAGAAGCTCGTCAGCGGCGTAGCCGCTGAGTCGCTCGAAAGCCGGGTTGACGTACACGATCGGGTGATCGGATTGACGGGCGTCGGTCATGACGATGCCGACGCTGTACGCTGCGATGGCATGGCTTAGCAGCTGGGGGTCTGGTGCCGACGTAAGTCTGGGGGTCACGGTGTGCTCCTCGGTGATCGGCGCAGTTCAATTTCAAGTGGATAAACAGTCAGTTACATATTTACTTAGAAAAGGTTCGTTTGTGTAACACTTCCACCACTATGCACTAGTGTCTCCGGCCACATTGTTCAGGCGCGGTGCCCAAATCTCTGGTGTGATTTAAGGAGCGAGTTCGAGCACAGGAAAGCATCAAAGGCTGGGGTGGAGCGCGTCTTGGGGGCAGACGGTCCACAACACAAAAAGCCCCGGCTCCCGGCATCGGCCAGGGCGGGGGCTTCAACTTGTGGACTGGTGGCAGTCAACTGTGCTCACGTCATATCCGTTCAACTGCCAGCCCCGATTCTAGCTGTGCACTCAACAAGGCGGTGATCATTTCTGCTGGCTGAGGACGTCCAAGCAGGTAGCCCTGGACCTGATCGCAGCCTCGGCTTTTCAAGAAATCATGCTGCCCCTGCTCCTCGACCCCTTCAGCAATCACCTTCATGTCCAAAGCGTGCGCCAGGCCGATCATGGCATTCAGCAACGCTTCGTCCCGTGTCGCCATTGGACTGCCCTGCGCAATCACCTGAACAAACGAGCGGTCAATTTTCAACAGATCAATCGGGAAACGGCTCAAGTACGCCAAATTCGAATATCCAGTCCCGAAATCGTCGACCGCGATTTTCACACCCAATGTCTTGAGGCGCTTGAGCATCCCAGTCGCCTCGGCCGCCTGCATCAACAGACTTTCGGTCAGCTCCAGTTCCAGTTGGTGGGCCGGCAAGCCGCTGCACTTCAGAATCCCGGCCACATCCTCGAGAAAATGCTGATCCGTGAATTGCCGTGCCGAGACATTGACCGCCATCTTCAAGCGTGGCCTCAGCGCTGACCAGATGGCCATCTGCCGACTGGCCTGTTCAAGAACCCAACGGCCGATCGGCACGATTAGCCCCGTCATTTCCGCCAGCGGAATAAAGTCGTTGGGTGGCACCAGTCCGAGCTCGGTGTGCTGCCAGCGCAGCAGCGCTTCGACGCCTACCAATTCGCTGGTCTGAAGATCGAACTGAGGCTGATAGTGAAGCACGAATTCGTCGCGCTCCAGGGCGCGGTTGAGCGCACTTTCCAGCGTGATCGGCGCGGCACCTTTGGACATCTCCGGCGTGAACCGTGCCAGGCCACCCCCGCGCCGCTTGGCGACGTACATCGCCGTGTCCGCCTGCTGAAGCATTTCCTCAGGCGTCTGCCCTACCTTCAGAGGCAAGCTCAATCCCAGGCTGGGCCGGATGAAGATCTCCTGCCCCTGAACCATGAATGGTTGTTCGAGCACCTGGAGGATCTGAGCACTCCGTTGTTCGACCTGAGCTTCACTGCTCAAGCCTGCAAACATGAACAGGAACTCATCGCCGCCCATGCGTGCCAGACGATCTTGAGGCCGCAGTATTTTCGACAGTCGGCCAGCCACTTCCTGAAGGAGCCGGTCTCCTGCACCATGCCCGAAGGTGTCATTGACCAGCTTGAACCGGTCAAGATCGATCAAGCCCACCACGTGGAGCTGCCCTTCCTGAAAGCGCTGCATACCGAGTTCCAGATCACGGGAAAATTGCAGGCGGTTGGGAAGGCCAGTCAGTGAATCGTGCAGGGCCTGGTATTCCAGGTCGCGCTGGACATCGTATCGGTCGATGACCAGGTTGACCAACTGCGTTGCCGCGGTCAGCCGAAACTCATCATCTGCTTGAAGTGGTTCAGGCGAGGATGTCACCAGAGCAATCACTCCGCGCGCATTGCCTTGACTGCGGGTCAGCCGCTCGACATGGGCCGTCCACTGCGCGCTGCGGTCAGCAGTGTGCAGCGACACGGGCTTTTTAGCTGTGTCGCGCAGCATGACGTCAAGATTTTGGGGCGTCACCCAGGGGCTCTTGAGCGCTTCGCCTGATTGGAGATAAAGTTCGGGTTGCTCAGTCCCCGGTTCACTGAGCAGAATTGCGACTTGTGCCTGCGCGAACTCGTTTTCCACGAGGTTGAGTAACCTTGTCAGTACGTCCGGCAGTGCGACGTTACGCGCGGCCAGTTCAAGCACCTCGTTGCGTGTGCGCTCAAGCTGAAGCGCTGAAAGTTTGCGCTCAGTCACGTCACGCTGAATCGAAATCCAGTGGGTGTACCAGCCGTTGGCGTCCGCGACTGGTGCGATGCTCAGCTCGACCCAGAACGCACTTCCATCTTTGCGGTGGTTGACCAATTCGATTTCAATCGGTTGCCAGGCCTTCAGGGCGGCTTTCAGCTTCTTGAGCGCTTCCCGGTCTGTTTTCGGGCCTTGAAGGATTCGGGGGGACTGACCCAGAACGTCTTCCAGGGTGTAGCCGGTGGTGCGCGTAAACGCTTCATTGGCATACAGGATGCGTGGTCCGGGGGCATCCAGGGGCTCAGCCTCGGTGATCAGCACCGAGTCGTTGGCAAAGGCCAGCACCGACTCGAGCAGGCTGCGTTGCCGCTCAGCATGGAGCAGTTGCTGTTCACTGACCGTCATTTCGCGGGCCACGCCCACAAGCGCCTGCCCGTCAGGGTGGCCCAGCATGGGCGACGCCGTGAGCTCGAGCGAGCGGGCTGAGCCATCCAGCTGAACACGCTCGACGTGTTGCTGAGACTGACCTTGTACCGCCGTGTTCTCCCGCAGCGCTTGAAATGCGGCGCCGAGCTGAGCGTCCGGCAAGACTGCCGGCTTGGATGGATCGGAGACTGGCAATCCCAGGACTGTTGACGCCGTTGTATTCCAGCATTTGACCAGGCCTTCAAGGGTCAGGCTGTAAAGGCCGAGCGGCGCTGTTTGAACGACGGCGCTCAGTTGATCATGGGACGTCTGAAGACGTTGCTGTCGGGAGAGCGCAGTCACTTCCCGCTGAAGCAACACCACCAACCCACGAGCGAGATCAACGGCGCTTGATTCGTCTGCCCATACAGTGACGAATCCTTGGAGTGATTCAGTCGTGAACTGTTCCCTGGCCGCTCGTTTTTGGGCTATTGAGTGGTCTGTCCAGTGTAGATTGGGCTGGCCCGGCACGGATGTCAGGGTAAATTGCGCTTCACTGATTTTGAGCGAATGGCAATAATCTAAAAAGCAATCGTTTAGTAATTGGAGGGTGGTTTGATCGTAGATTAAGGCCATTACATTTCTTTTCTTGGATACGTCTTAGAGATAGAGTATTCGCAGCGGTCTGAGAGTATCGACTTTGTATTAGGACATACACTGTCTGACCTGAAACCAAAAGTCTTCACAAACTGAATTTAGCAATAAAGACATAACAGAAAAATTGCATGCGTAGCTTTTGATTCAAGAAGTGGGACCGAGAGGAAGAGAAGAAGGTGTGAAGGTCAGGGGAACGCTCAGCAAGTCGGGTCATCTTAAAAGGCAAATGAAAATGCCCTCTGGGGTTGCTCCCGAGGCAGCGCAGAGGGCATTGAGCTTACCTGGGCCAGATCACTTCCCTTCCCTACCTTCACCACTGCGCTCACCGATACCGGATGCCCGGCGTCGAGCTGCATCAGAATCAAGTCCTGATCGCCCAGCATCTCCGATGATAAAAAGCCCCCTGCACGACCGCCGAAGCGGGTGCAGGGGGCTTTGACTTGCGGACTTGTGGCGTTGAGCGAGACTCGCCCGTGACATTCGGTGGAGACACGCCCTCGGCATTTCGCGCAGGTAGGGAGTCAAAAGAAGTCATTTCTCTCATCTGGCGACTTCCAGGGCGTGCAGGTACCCGGTCATTTCCGGTCATTCCTCTCATGGAATCCCTGGGAAGATCACTTGGAGCTGGGACCGGCGCGGCGGCTAGGTGCTCGACAGTGACCGGGATTTGCCCGGGAAAAAACATGTCATTTCCAGTCATGCCGGGCGCTCCAGCTCCACAAACGGCTCTGCCGTGGCATTTTTAGGCATTGCCGCTGTAGGAGCCGGTGAAACCACTCAGGAAGTGTGTTGCCCGAGCTCTTGGGCGAGCCCGATGAGAATGCCTTCGGGCCCCCGGATGTAGCAGAGTCGATACGTATTTTCGTACTGAACCACCTCGCCGACGAGGTGTGCACCGCGCTTAACGAGCCTGGTGAGCGTGTCGTCAATGTCCTCGACGGTGAACATGACACGGAGGTAACCGAGCGCGTTCACCGGGGCATTGCGGTGATCGGCAACTACAGGCGGCGCGAGGAGTCGTGACAACTCGAGACGGCTGTGACCGTCTGGCGTGCGCATCATGGCAATTTCAACCCGCTGATGGTGAAGTCCAGTGACGCCATCTGCCCAGGCGCCTTCGATGGGGGCGCGCCCTTCGAGATTGAGGCCAAGTTCGGTAAAGAATTCAATGGCGGCCTCCAGGTCTTCAACCACGATGCCGACGTTATCCATACGCTTGACGGTCATGATCTCTCCTTTTCGCAACCAGGATAAGTTCGCACAAAAATCAGCCCACCCCCCTCTAAGGCGGCATAGCCCCCAGACTTACCCCCTTAGCAGCCCCAGCAGCCAGCTGAGCCACCCAGTAGATACCGGCTCAGGCTGCCTGCCTGCTGGGCAGAGGGGCTCGTGTGATGACTTCGACCCGCTCCACCGTTGAACCTCGCCGCCCATCGCTCGCTGCTGAGGCTGGTGATCACGATGATCAGCTGGTCGTGTGTCCCTTCTGCCTTGCCATCTAACGACAGCCAAGGAAGATCGACTTTCCCGCGCCCGGGCGGTCTGGGCGCTGTCTGAGGCGCTGGCCCGCGTGCTGCTCGAAGACGCCGCGCTGTAAAGCAAGAAAAACGCGGCGAAGAATAACGAAAGTTTGAGGCTCTTTTCTCGCGTCTGACCTGGCCTTGAGTCTGTCTGGGTACGGATTTTTCTTTTTTTCCTAACTTTCGCCTACCGGCGCACTTCGAGCGGCGAAGGGCGAAAGTCTGCACACAGGGAAGCCCCGTGCCTCTACAGGTCCATCCAGACGCGATATTTCGGGATTCTCCGACTGTTTTAAGTGTTCTGCTACTGCGAAAAGATGCACTCTGCATGGGGTTCCAGCGGGCGGCAGGGTGTGGCTCAAACGTGGAAAGTCTGGAAAAGATCGGAAAGTTTGAGGCTCTTTTCACCCTCTTGACCTGGCTTCGATCATGTCTGGGCGCAGCTTTCCTATTCTTTCCAACCGCTTGCCGGAGAGTGCGCCCCGGCTCCGACGAAGGAAGATGCTGGAATGCGGCCCACTGGCCCCACATCTGCCAGGTTTCGAGGCTGTGCAGGTGCGCCAATTCTTGCCATTTCGAGCCTGCGCTGACGTTCCCTCTAAGTGTTCCGTTACTGCGGAAACACCCAACGGTCATGGGGTTCCGGCGGGCGGCTAGACTCAGGCCATGAGCAGAGGACCGGGGCGGGTACAGCGGGCCATTCTGGACGTGCTGAGCGTTGCTGCGCTCGACACCTTCACCCTCTCCCTGCACGCCGGGACCAGCCAGGAAAGTACCCGGCGGGCGCTGCGGTCCCTACGACGGGCCGGCCGCGTGACCTGGCTGGGCTTCGCTGGCCGAGGTGGGGGAAAGTGGTGTTTACCGGAAGACGCAGCGCTGTATGACGTGTGGCCGGAAGCGTCACGGCGGAAGCTCGAAGGCGTGCTCGGGCGGCGCTCTTTCGCTTCCTTCCGGCGAATGATGGTGACGTGCCTGTGACGATCCTAGGCGTCGAGCACTGCGAACGCTTCACCTCATTTCTGACCCGCTGCACACTCGCTTAAGCGCCGCTGAGCGCGCCTTCCTCACGCTCCTGCACGTCTTCGCAGGGCTGCCGAAGAGCAGCGATGAAACGGTGTGTTTTCAATGTCAGGTTTTGTCAGGTTCTGACCGTGCTGGCCCGTGGGTTTTTCGCTGTCTGGGCGCAGCTTTTTTATGGGAGCGGATTTCTCTTTCTCTCTCCCGACTCTTTTAAACGTTAGGCCTCCCGTTCCATCGTCTCTCGACACTCCTGGGATGCGTCAGGCAGCGCTTCAGCGTCGGTCTCATCTGAGGTGGGAAGACCGATCGAGCGGGTCAGGCCATGGATCAGCAAGGCCACCTCCGCCAGGGCTTTGCTCACGCCAGAGGCGCGGTTCAGCGAGCGGCGCTCAACGTTCAGCGCAAACACATTGCTCACTTGCGACCGCTCCAGATAGCCCTGCCACGCCCAGGCCAGGTGCGGCTGGGCACTCGGGCGGACATACCCTGCCGCCAGTTCGGTGAGCAGCGGCGTCTCACCCGGTTCGAAGCCCAGTTGCCGGATCAGCACGTTGACCTCGCGCAGCCGGTCGAAACCCCAGTCACTCAGCAGTTTGTCCAGGTCCGCTCGCAGTAGGCGGCGTCGACTCTCCGGCGCGTGTATGGACGGGCAAGCTGGGATCCAGACGTCGAGGTACGCGCCCAGGTCGACGTTCGTCTGGCTGCCGGCACCCGCAGCCTGCTGGCCCAGCCGGATGGCCAGCAGGTGATTGACCTTCTCCGCCAGGCTTTTCCATCGGCGCTCCCCCTGCTCCAGTCCCCAGAGCGCTTGCACGATCGCGTTCGCTTCCCATCGCTCGACGGCCTGAGTGAACTCAGGTGGGACCGTTCGAGGGCCTGCGAACGGTTGCTGCACATAAGCCAGGGCAGCGTCTCCCTCGAGGGCTTGGCCGTCCTGAGCGGCCAAGCCCTGTGCCGCCTTGAGTTGAGACCGCTCGTACCGCTGTAAGCGGGTGGCGCGGCTGATCGCCGCACGCTCGGCCGTCTGTTGCCACTGGGTGATGGCCTTGGCTTCCTCAGTGCCCGGGTGGGTCTGTTCGAGCAACAACGCCAAGGCTTCGTGGGCCTCCTGGGCACTCAGCGCACGGGTTTGATACCGCTGCCATACGGCAGCGGCCGCTCGGTAAGGGGTGAGGGTGGGTATCTGGGCATCTGGGATCAAAGGATCACCTGTCAGGAGAACTTGGGAGGGGAAGGTTGTGAAGATTGGCATCAAAGTTGGCGTTCGCCGACCCAGTACTCGAAGTCACGACGGTTGATCGGGCTGGACTGCACTAACCCCAGGCGGCAGAGGCGACCCAGGTACACCGAACACGCTTTGAGGCCCAGACCGGTTTCGTCCGCGACCTCGCGGGCCCGCATGGGGATGCCCGGCAGGTCCTGGAGCACGAGGTGGATCTGGTGCATCTGGCTCCCCGGTCTCAGGTGGGGAGCCGGGGTGCCTGGGGTGCGTTGAGGGTTGACCGGACGGGGCGCAGGGTTGACGGGAGGGGGCGGAGTCCACTCGCCGCACCAGTACGCAGACCGGCGCGGGGTGAGCTTGCAGGCGTTGATCCGTTGCTGGCAGTGAAGCTGGCGCAGCGCTTCGGAGCACACCCAGGCGGGCAAGCCCAGGTGCTGAGCAACCTCACCCGTAGACCAGGGGCGACCGGGCTGCGTCTGCAGGGCGTGATGAATCTGCGCCCGGTGAAGAACGGTGCGTGCTCGTGCTGTGGGCATCCGCTCGGCTGGACAGTCTCCGACCCAGTACACCGCTTCTGAACGACTGAGACGATGGACCTGCACCAGACCCCTGGCACAGAGGGCGGTCAAATACGTGGAACAGACGTTGGAAGCCAAGCCCAGCTCGGCCGCCACCGTTCTGGTCCACTGGGGCACACCGGGGTGGCGGCGAAGGACCTGGTAGACCCGGTCCAGCCGGGTGCCGGGAGTCAGCGGTGGGGCGGGCTGCTGCTGCTGGTCATTCATGAGCAGACTCCATCGGCGAGCGCTCGGAGGGCTTGAAAGCCCGTCCCTTCTCCGGGAGGCTTCACGGGCCGTCATGGATCGAACCGCCGCACCCGGGCCGCGATCTCGCCCACGTTCTCCGGAGGTAGGAATTCTTCGAGCACGGTGAACAGGTCTTCCAGCCAACTTCTCGCGTACTCGGTGACTTTGATGTCGAGCTTGATCGGGGCGTAATCGCCGTCCATCTTGGCGAGTTCCACCGCCGCACGGGTGCGCTCAGCGACTGGGATTGGCGTTCTGATGAAGTCCAGTTCCTTGCCGCCCGTCGCGATGTCCTTGAGCTGATCGCGCAGGACCTGGGTCAGATACTCGCGGCGCTCCTGGGCCGTCGCCACCTGAGAAGAAGCGTGGACTCTGGCAAGTTCCTGAAGCCGTGACTTGACCATGTCGGTTGATAGCAGGCGACTCCCCGTGCTTTGGGCAGATCTCGCGGTGTAGCCAGCCTTCATCGCCGCCTCCGTCGCGTTGGCCTTCGCGAAGTAGGCGACGCAGAACTTCTCCATCCGTGCCGCGCTGTCAGATTTCTGCCCGGTAGGGGCGCGAGAACTTTTGGGTTTCTTCGATGTCAGCATCATTCACCTCCTCTTGGTACGTCAAAGCCCGAGCCTCGCTGTTGTGGGTGCTGAGGCTGGGGGAAGGGATCTCCTCCTCTCCCTGTGGGAGACCGGCGAAGAGATCTCCTCGAGCGCAGCCCTCGGCCACGCCGGGGTACGGGCCGACAAACAATGCCTCAGGTTCATGGCTATGATCGAGGCAACACGGCCAGCATCCAGGAGAAAGTGAGGGCAAGAATGATGACGCGATACCAGGCAGCCAATCTCGATGTGCAACTCCGGAGCGTTCAGGATGCCGATCTCGATGTCTTGTTTGCCCACCAGCAGGACCCTCAGGCTCGATACCTGGCCGCTTTTGTTTCGGAAGATCCATTCGACCGTGCGGCCTTTGATGGTCACTGGCAGCGCATCCGCAACAACCCTTCGGTCAGCGCTTTCGCGATTCTGGTTGACGGGAAGGTCGCCGGAGAGATTGGAGCCTTTGACCGCGATGGGGACCGCGAGGTGACGTACTGGATTGATCAGGCATTTTGGGGCCGTGGTGTGGCAACAACCGCACTGAATCAACTCCTCTTGCTTGAGAGACAGCGGCCTCTGCATGGACGCGTTGTGGCTGACAATGTCGCCTCTCAGCGCGTTTTGAAGAAGTGTGGATTCGCCGAATATGACCGAGCGCGTGGTTATGCGAACGGACGAGGTGAAGAAGTGGTCGAGATTCTCTTCCGGCTTGACGATTGATCGGCATCAGCGGAAAAGCCGTTGCCCTTCGGCGATACCGAGAGCGGCTTGGAGGAACTTCCGGTGCTTCGGAGCGAGGGCCGCACCCAACTCCTCGGCAGTCTTGGATGGCTTGTCAGACATGAGTACGAACACCTCCTTTAGGCTGAGGAGTGGATAAAGACGCGAAGGTGTACACCATAAGGAGCAAAGCCGTGACTTGGCAAAGATCAGGCATGGACATTGGCTCGACAGAGCAATACTTCGTCTCTGTCAATGGTGTCGGGAAGTACGTCTTTGATCTTGAAGATCAAGCAGCTAAGCAAAATAGGGTACGGTGAGGGCATCTCGGACGTGACCTGCCCGAATTGTGAATGCCTCCAAGCGCCCATCTGCGAATTGGAAGTGCGGCTCGCGCAGTCCGGTCAGACTTACGATCAGCCCACAGCTAAAACCAAGTTTGGCAAAAGAAGCCCAAGGGGGACGCTAGAAAGGCGTTCCATCTCCTGGTAGATAAGTGAAATCTAGAAACCACGTTGAAGTGTCTTTGCTTACAAGGGTCTAGGTAGCATTTTTATAAGGACATCCTTCTTCCTCGACTTTCTTTCATGCTGAGTTGTTACCCTTCACCTTCCTATACATGAGGACTCGCGGGGATTTGTTCGGAGCTTTCAACGTCTAGACGTCGAAGGCCCTCAGGAGATGGTTATGGGAATCCAAAAACGCAACCTGTTTATGAGCTTGAGGTTGAAGTTGCTACTGTCGTTTTCCCTGATTTTCACTCTGGTATTCACTGCCATATTCTGGTGGTTTTATACCTTCTCGACCCATACAGCTAGAGCCCAGCTAGATGATTACGTTCAAGCATACCTCGCGGCTACTGCATCAGGCATCAATGGAGACGACTTCGAGAAACTATTGCGCTTTCCTGCTGGCTCTGCACCTGACAGCCCGATCTACCGGCGACAACAGGCATGGCTGGAAGGACTGCACACTATTGAACCGGATGAAGTGTCATATACCGTCTTGCCGAAGAGCCGCACCGAGTATCAAATAGTCGGTGATCCACTTAGAAAGACTGATCCGAAGCACGCCACGATCTTCATGAAGACGTATAAGCTCTCGGAACTCAAAGCCCCACCCAGTGACGGCGGTACGAACCTCACGCCCTATAAGGACAGCAACGGCGCTGTTACTGTAACGGGCTCCAAGGCAATAACAAATTCTAAGGGAGACATGGTGGGCGGTATAGGCGTGATATTCAATATGACCCACGTCCAAAAGGTTCAGCAGGCGATCAAAGATCAGATCTGGCTAGTCTTCCTGGTCAGTTACATGGTAACGTTTACTTTCGTATACTTTGTTTCCACGCTGTTGACCCAGCCGATTGGCCGCTTGACGAGCATGGCTTCCCGCGTGGGCCATGGCGACTACACGAGTAACTTCGCTGAATTCGAACGTTCTCAGCTGCGCGATGAAATCAGCACGTTGGGCGCCGTCTTCGCACAGATGGTGGAACAGGTTCATAAACGTGAGCAAACCCTAAAACATGAAGTGCAAAGCCTGCGTATTGAGATTGACGGCGCCCGAAAAGCTAAGGAAGTCAAGGAGATCGTGGAGACGGACAACTTCCGTAATTTGAAAGACAAAGCAAAGGAGATGCGTAGCCGGGCGCAAGGCGCAGGTCGCACCTTGATTCCTGAGGGTTAAAAGTAGCAAAGAGAAAAGGGAACGCCCGGATTCGAACCGGATCAGGCTTTGGCACTCGCTATCACTGCTCGGTGCTGTTGCCATTCCGCCTGGATTCCCAAACTGCAGCTCAGTCCTCACCGTCGCCCGTGCCCAGGCTGCTGCCGGGCGGGGTCTACTCTGCTGAAACGGGACGGCTACGACGCCGGCCAGTTCGCCTTCGCCTCTTTCGCCTTGCGGGTATTGGTGTTGATGGGACTCCAACCAGTGCTTCTTGCGGGGACTAACATATGGCCATGAGCGAGGAATCGAGCTTCAAAGCTGCCGTGGAGATTGCCCTTGCCAAGAAAGGAATCACAGTTGATGACCTTTCAACCAGAATGGGAACGCACAAAAATATGCTGATTAGACTCATTAACGAGGAGCACTCGATCAACCCCAGTCCGTTATTGCCCCGTCTCCTTGAGGCGTTGGACATAGAAATAGAAATCATTTACCGGGTGAAGTAAGCCTCGACGAACCTGCGGTGGCGCGGCTGCAGAACCGCACCCAGCTCTTCGGCAGTCTTGGATGGCTTGTCAGACATGAGTGCGAACACCTCCTTTGGTAGGGTGAGGAATGGAAAATCAGGAATTTATATCTCTACTTCAAGTCGATGAACATGCTTCGGACCAACTGAAGCAACTCTTAAATTTGGGGGCACGACTAGAAATTGACGACGACACCCAAGAGGTCGTGGTAAAAGGCCCTCACGTAGGAGAATTAATAGAGCAGGAGTACGAACTCACGCGACAGAAATTAGCATCACTCAATAATGAGGCCAGTCGCAGGAAAACGGCTTACCTTTTGCTACTCAATGCCCATCGAGCTTACTTGGGCCTCGCGCTAGCTGAAGACATCACTCTGAGAAATCCGTAGGTTCATGCGGTTATGAAAAAAGCGCCCACTTAGGGCGCTTATGCTTTTTCCGACCACGGGTTGAACTTTATCAAATCATAACGAAAAACTCGCAGTCTAATCAAGCCCCCCAGATCGCATTGCCGAGCGACAAAGCGGCAGGTAGTGGGTTGCCGCCTCATCACCAAACGTCGCAGCCAAAGTCAGTAGGGCCACCCCGATAGCTGCAGAACGCTGACGTGGGGACGCCCAGCCGCCATCACGCAGCAGGCTGGCTGGGCCGCTGCCATGTCGAAGCTTATGCAACACCTGCCCGACTTGGCGCTGCTCGGGCACGGGCGAACGCTCCCACTCGCTGATCTTGTCGGCGAGACGGCCTTCGTAGATCTCGCCAGCCGGTGTGTTCAGCACCCTGGAGTCGGCGACTCCAGCTTCACCCAGGGTCGAGAAGTCGGGATCAGGGCGGAAAGCGGCGTAGTTCATTTTCGGGAGCCGCACGGTGGCCGCTCGGGTTTCCCAGTTGCGGATGATCTTGAGCCATGCTTCGGCGTGCTCACGCGCCAGCTGACCCTGGCTGGCAAGCTTGATGCCGCGCGACTTGGCCACATAGCGACGGCGCTGTTTGGGTTGTGTCATTAGGTGGGCCTCCAGGGTCAGGGTCATGATTTGTCTTTCAGCGCTTTGCGCTTGCGCCGGGTCAGCTTGCGGCCCTTGCTCGGCTTGACTGGCGGTAAAGGCTCGACGACCAGGCGGGCTCGAGCTTCCAGGGTCTTCCGGCGCTTCTGCACGTCGAGGGTGTGCCGGGTCGTGAGTGGCCAGCGCTCAGCGAAGCTGGTCATGCGAGCCGCCCACCGCCGACCGCGTCCATGAGGAAGTCGCTCAAGAACTGCCAGTAGGGCATGTGGCCATTGCTGGGCAGGATGCGGACCCACCACGTCGATTGCCCATTCCAGCGGTGGGCGATGACCGGCAACTTGTCCGGTCCCGCGTCCCGTCTGGCCTGTGCCTCCCACGTTTTGATCTGGGCAGGGCTGAACATTTTGCAGTCGGCCATGCGCTTCACTTCAAAGTGAATCCAGGCCAGCGCCTCGCAGCGCACGTCTGGCGAGTTTGCACCGCCCGCGTGCTGCTGGCCTCGTGTGGCAGGGAACCCGGCGTCAGTCAGAGCACGGGTGAACTCGCGCTCGCCATCGGCTCCTTTGCGCCTGGAGTTGACAGGCTTCTTCTTGAGAGTAGACTCGTCTTTGCCTCTGTTTGAGCGCGACGCGACGCTGCTCACGGAGGCTTTTTGCTGCCGTGTCATGGCGTACCCCCCTCAGTCACGGCCGACACCAGCACGTCTGCTGGATCGCAGTCTTGAGCAGCTTCCCGAACTCGGCTCAGGTTCGAGCGGACGTAGGCCCTGACCGCGTCCTCGTCATCAGGGTCAATCCGATCCGGCAGAGAGACACGGATATTCCAGATCTCGACGATTGCGACGGCGCTCACGGCTGCGCCTCAGCTGTTGTAGACTCGCCGCTGTCTCCGCTTGAGCGCCCAGCAGTGCTCGCGGAGGCGATTTGTTGCCGCGTCATGATCTGACCTGAGCCGTGTAGGCTAAGCGGTAGGAAGGTTAGGCTACGCGGCAGGAAGGTGCAGTGTATGGACGAAAAACCGATGTACCTCATTGACGGGCTGTTGGTGCACGGTCTTCCAGCCACACGGGAAGACGCCACAGAGGACCTCGACGACGCCGTCAGAAACGCGGCGAAGTTCTGGAACGTGACGGTGAGCGAGTTGCTGGTCCTCAAAGAAGTGGCGATCGCCATCAGCGGAATCGTGCAGGAAATGGCGTTCATGGTCATTCCGAAGTCCCGTGTGTCGGCGATCTGCCTTCCGCCGTACTCGGCTCGGACGGGCCTTGAGTTCTTGAAACAGAAAGGCTTGGCCCCGGAGATACCACTCTCTCCAGTGGGCGCCGCAGACCGTCTGGAGGAACTCGCGAAGATCCTCCCAGGTGTCCCGACAAGAGCAGAACTGGACAGAGTAAAAGCGGGCGCAGATGCGGCCAAAGCCCGAAGGAAGTCGAGGACATCGTGACGGGCGCTGCCCAGCGGGGCTTTTCTTCCTGCACTGGCCGCGCCTCCGCCGGGCTGACATAGCGCGAAGGTGGGGTGAGACGGGGGATTTCGCTGGGCTGGACTATGGCATTTTTCTGCATGGTCCCGATGTCATTTGGTGTCATGGTTTCAAGCCTCCAGGTCGACGAGCCTGCGCTTGCTGGCCCGGTTGAGAAAGACGATGGCGAGCACGACCAGGTGGAAGTCCTCGCTGGCCCGGTAGTGGAATTGCGGCAGCGCGTTCGGTGGGCTATCGGCCTTGTCCCAAAAGCGTCAGGCCACCTCCTTAGGCTGTTGGTATGAGCGCAGGTGCGGTGGCCGGACTGGGGGGCATCGGCGCAGCCATGGCCATATTCGGCGGCCTGTTCATCTGGGCGCTGCGCCGGGGAGTTCAGGAACGTGCCAGGGCGTTGCAGGCGGCTGGATCCATCCGGCGATTTGCCCGTGCCCAGGGCTGGACCTTTTCCGAGCCTGCTGGCGCCGTGCTGTGGCGGGTATCGCACGGCGGCTGGGAACTCAAGTGGTCTGAGGGAGACAGCGACAATGCGGCCAGCTTGACGTTCACCGCGGCGTGGCCCGCTCCAGACCGCTTGCCAGTGGTCATTCTGAGCCGCCAAGCCCTGGGAAACTGGCAGGGGCCCGGTGGAAAGGTGAGCCTGACCCTGGCCACTCTTCTGATGACGGCGCTGTGGCCGGAACAAGGCCGCAAAGTCCAAACCATTAAAAAGCTGCTCCAGACGCAGCCGCTGCCGCTGACTGGCGCGTGGCTGCTCCTGGGGGCCACGCCAGCTCAGAAGCGACAGCTTGAGCAGTCGGGCGCGGCTGAAGCGCTGCGGGTCTTGCCTGCCACCGATCAGGCCTGGCAGCGCTGCTCGGCTGGCTGGAATGCCCGGGGCGTCCAGATCACGGTGCCAGAACCCACGGTGTCTGTAGCACTCGTTGCGCAGGTCGTTCGCCTGGGTGGAATGAACCCCCTCGAGCGGACCAACGGCCAAGCCACTTCGCCCAGACCAGCCGCTAGGCTGCTCACAGCGCGAAGGAGCCTCAATGCCAGGACGCA
>NZ_WXZL01000002.1 GCF_009982895.1 Deinococcus alpinitundrae
TGAGATGGAACCCAGACGACCTCAAGGTGCTCTTCAGCCTGCTGATTACACCTTTTTCAGCGCTGGGAGCGGCTTGAACTGAAGTTGTCGGGTACTGAGGTGTCGGGGAATCTCAACTGGGTCCAGACACTGCTGCCGCGTCTACTGTCCCACAGCGTGATGCCGCACTTGATTCACGGCGTCCAGGCCAGGACCGGGAAAGGCACGAAGTAGGTGAGACAGAACATGCTATGAACTCAACCCGCCGGATCCACCCTCTGGGGACAGGGGGCATTCACGGAGTGGGGCAGGGGAGAGGTCTTAAAATCAGAAGCTGGATGACATTTCCTCATGGACCGGAGCGGGCGCGGTAGTAGAGCGCAGGACCAGTTGTGGCTGAAAGATCAGGTGGTGGACCCGTTGGTGAAGCGGCCCGTCTGGCGCGTGCTCGATCAGGCGCTTAAGTTCTTCCATGCTGCGGCGGCCCAGCAGCGCGAAGTTCTGGTTGATGGTAGTCAGCGGCGGCGTGTAGTAGGCCGATTCAGGGGTGTCGTCAAAGCCGATGACCGACACCTGCTGCGGCACCTTCAGGCCCGCTTGTGCCAGGGCGGCCAGCACCCCCAGCGCCATCTGGTCGTTGCCCGCGAAAACCGCCGTGAACGCCAATCCGTCCGCCAGCGCCTGCTGGGTTGCTGCGAAGCCACTTCCGGCGCTCCAGTCGCCCTCGTAGACCGGCAGGGCGCTCAGGCCCTCGCTGCGGGTGACGTGGGCAAACCCCTCGCGCCGGAGCTGGGCGTCGCTCCAGCCGCGTGGCCCGGTGATCTGCAAGATGCGGCGGTGGCCAAGTGACACCAGATGCCGGATGGCCATCGCCGCGCCCTCGAACTGGTCGATGCTGACTGTCGGACCATCCACGTCGGCGGCGGCATCAATCAGAACGAACGGCAGGTTGTGGCGCAGGCCCTTGACGATGTCGTGGGCATCGTAGTTGGTCAGCAGCACCAGTCCGTCCACCCCGAACTGGCCCAGCCGCAGCGCCGCTGTCAGCACGTCCTGTTCGCGCACCTCTTCGAGATCGGCCTGCTGCAAGGTGGTCAGCATGATCTCGTAGCCGAAACTGTGGGCGCTTTCCTGCACGTTCTGAAGAATCTGCGAGGGGCCGTACTGGTTCATGCCGTGGGCGATCACACCGATCAGCTGCGAGCGCCGGGTGACCAGGCTCTTGGCCAGGATGCTGGGGCGGTAGTTGAGCGCCTCGATGGCCTGCTGCACCCGCAGACGGGTCGGCGCGGCCACGTTGGCCTGGTTGTTGATGACCCGCGAGACGGTCTGGTACGACACTCCGGAGAGCCGGGCCACATCGTGGATGGTGACGCTTTGCGCGCTGCTCTTTGACATACGGACGCCTTAAAATCAGCCCGCCCCCTTCTGAACGCAGCCAGAACAAGGGCGGCGCGAGAACGGTTGGTTGATCCTGCCGACCCACTCGGCCAACCGGGTTGACGGCCCGGAGCTTAGCTCATTCGCCCACAACCCGGCTTACAGTTTGCTTAAGGCCTGAAACGAGCTGGCCCGGTTCCCGGCTTACTTCAGACCCGCTGTTGCCATCACGCCCTCGGTGACACGGCGCTGGAAGATCAGGTAGGCAACCACCGTAGGCACGGCAGCGGTCACGGCGGTGGCCATCGTCTTGGCATACGCCACACCGTAGGCCGATTGGATCTGGGTAATGCCCACCGGAATGGTCAGCTTGGCGGTATCGTTCATCACGATAAACGGCCACAGGAAGTTGTTCCAGGCGGCAATGAAGGTCACGATGCCCAGCGAGACGGTGATGCCCCAGTTGAGCGGCAAAAAGATCCCGAACAGCACCCGCCACTCGGAGGCCCCGTCAATCCGGGCCGCGTCTCCGAGTTCGTGAGGCACCTGATCAAAAAACTGTTTGTAGATCACCACGGCAATCGGCGCGGCGAGCTGCGGCACGACCAGACCGGTGTAGCTGTTGACCAGGCCCAGCTTGTTGATGAAGATAAACAACGGAATGAGACTGGCTTGAAAGGGAATCATGAATCCGGCTAGCACCAGCCAGTACAGCCACGTGCGGCCACGAAAATTGATCTGCGACAGGGCATAGGCACACAGAATCGAGAGCAGCAGGACCAGGAAGGTGATCAGCACCGCTGTCAGAACGCTGTTGATATACCAGCGCACGATGGGACTGTTCTGAAAGATGTAGCTGTAGCTGCTGAAATCAAACTTCTGCGGCCAGAGGGTCGGCGGCGCGGCGACGGTCTCGTCATCGGGCTTGACTGAGGTCACGACGGCCCAGTACATCGGAAAGACCCAGGCCGCGGCCAGCACCAGCGTCAGGGCCGTGATCACACCGCCCCACAGCCGAGAAAGCCTGACACTCAGCGGCGCGGGCGGTTTGGTGGTTGTGGATTTGTTGATCGTCGCCGTCATATCAGCGCCCTCCCCGGTTGAGCAGTTTGGCTTGCAGGGCCGAGACCACCAGAATAATCACCATCAGCACCACGCCGATGGCC
This sequence comes from Deinococcus alpinitundrae, assembly GCF_009982895.1. Lineage (GTDB taxonomy): Bacteria > Deinococcota > Deinococci > Deinococcales > Deinococcaceae > Deinococcus > Deinococcus alpinitundrae. Next base: position 2,526 of record NZ_WXZL01000002.1, read on the forward strand.
GAGGAATAGCCGCCGTGCTGTTGCTGGAAGCCCTCGCGGTAGGCGTAGAGCAGCAAAACAAGCGTCTTATCGAAGGGGCCGCCAGTGGTGAGGAGATAAATCTGGTCGAAAATCTTGAACTGGGCGATCAGTTGCAGCAGCAAGATCAGGCTCGTGACCGGCCACAGGCTCGGCCAGGTGATCGAGCGAAAGAGTCGGAAGCCGGACGCGCCGTCAAGGGCCGCCGCCTCGTAGAGTTCCGGCGGAATATTCTGGAGGCCAGCGATAAACAGCAGCACATTGAAACCCACCGTCCACCAGATGGTCACGAACGCCACGGCGGGCATGGCCCACACCGGGTCCTGAAACCAGGTGACGGTGCTGCCCGTCAGGTAATTGACCAGACCGAAGTTGGAATCCAGCACCCAGTTCCAGACGCTGGTGACCACGCTGACCGGCAACACGTTCGGCAGGAAGAAAGCCGCCATCGCCAGGTTGCGCAGGCGCTTGAGGCGCATCACCAGAAGGGCCAGCCCAAGCCCCACCAGGGTGTTGGGGACGACGGTCAGCAAAATAAAATAAAGGGTGTTGAGCAGCGCCGTCCAGAAGGTGGGTTCGGTAAAGAGTTTGGTGTAGTTGGTCAGGCCCACCCAGACGCCGTTGCCCGCCAGATCAGCATCGGTGAAGCTCAGCTGAATGACGCGGAGCGTGGGGTAAATCAAAAACAGCAGGTAAAACAAGATGAAGGGTGCCGCCATCAGCATGGCGGTCAGCCAGCGTTTTCTGAGTTGCGTCCGCTTTTCTGGGCTGAGGACGCCGGTTTTGGATGGTGCCGTGTTGAGCATGTTGTCCACCTCCCGCAATGAATAGCGCCTGGCGCTCAGCATTCAATGCAAAGGGGAAAGGTCACTGAATCACGCGCCTTTCCCCTGTCCCCTCCTTGCAGCCTTACTTGTTGAAGTTGATCAGCGCTGCCTTGAACTTGCTGATGCCCTGCTCAGCGGTGAGCTGACCCAGCAGTACCGGGGTGAAGTTGTTGCCCACGGCGTCGTAAACCGGCCCGCCCACGCCGAAGATCGGCACGTTGGGTTCGAGCGTGGCGTCCTTGGCCGATTTGACGCTGTACTGCACGTTCGGCTGCAGGGCCTTGAAGGCCGCGCTGTTCTGGGTCGGCAGGTATGAGGGAATGTGCCCGCCGCCCGCCCAGCCGAGGCCGCCCTGCTTGTTGACGTAACCGATAAAGGTCATCACCGCCTTGAGCTTTTCAGGACTGATGGGCGTTTTGGTGTTGTTGGGAATTGCCAGTTCGTGCGAATCGGCCCAGGTCTCATTGTTGCTGCCGTAGAGCGCCGGGAAACTCATGATGCCGTAGTCGAACTTGAGGCTGCCCTTGGCCTTGGCGTCCACCATCGTCGGCACTTCCCAGTTGCCGTTGAACATCATGGCGGTGCGCCCGGCGGTAAAGAGGGCCACACCCGCCGGATAAGCCGTGTTCTTGGTGAGCAGCCCGGCCTTGGTCCAGTCGGCCATGGTCTGCAGGGCCGCCTTGCCCTTGGTATCGAGGTCGCCGAGGTAGAGCTTGCCGCCTTTGAACATGGTGCCGCCCTGCTGCAGGAACAGGGAGTACCACAGCCGCCAGGGGGTGGCCGAGTCTTGGTTGGTGCTCAGCGCCATCGGCGTCACGCCGGTCTTGTCCTTGATGGTCTGCAGCGCCTTGGTCATGTCGGCGATGTTCTTCATGGCCGGCATCATGCCGTCCGCGCCCAGCAGGCCTGCTTTCTTCAGCAGGTCCTTGTTGTAATAGACGACGAAGGTGTGGGTGTCGAGCGGGACGGCGTAGATGCCGGTTTTGCCCGCGGCCTTGGCGTCGGTTTCCAGCGTCTTGACAAGGTTGGGTTGGAAATCGCTGATCTTGAGGCCTGCCATCGCCAGTTCAGCGGGCGTGATGGCACGCAGATCGTTTTTCTTGAGCCCCGACGGGACGGCCGAGAGGTGGTAGGTCATCACGTCGGGCGTCTGGCCCGAGACGACGGACGTGTGGACCTTGGTGTAAAAGGGGTTGCCCCAGGTCTGGGTGGTGCGGTTGACCACGATGTCTTTTTGCGATTTGTTGAAATCATCCACGATCTGCTTCATGCGGATGCCGTCGCCGCCGCCGAAGAAGTCCCAGAAGGTGACCGTGGTCTGGGCCTGAGCCGCTGCCGAGAGCGCCAGGGTAAGGGGAAGGCCGAGGGCGAGCATTCTGGGTAAACGCATAGTTCCTCCATGAAACGCGGCTGAGCGGCAAAGGGGGGCCGGGAGCACAACACTGGTCGTTCACCGAGATCGGTGATCGGAAACAACAGCGCCAGCTTTCGGCAAATTCGCTTGTGTGAACGGTCACATCTTAAGACAATCCCAAGACAGTGTCAAGCGGGCGCGGGCTTCAGGCGGGGTCGTGGTGCGAGATCAGGGCCGTGAACGACAGTGGAGGCAGCACCAAGCTGGCCACTTTACCGTCGAGTTTCGGTAACTCGATCTCGTGGGCCGTTACCGCGTCGGGCGCGCTGAAGCTGTTGCCCGCCATGGGATCGCTGCCGCTCATCTGCCAGCCCTGGGTAAAGCCCTGCGGCCCCACGTCTTCCCAGTTCAGGGTGACGGTCAGCGGCTCGGTCTGCGAACGGTTGACCAGAAAGGTGGCTCCCTTGCCGCTGAGCGCATCGAAACTGGCCGAAATATCGAGCAGCGGCACCGGGCCGTGGCGCTTGGTGTCATGCAGGGGCGACTTGACCAGCACGTCCAGTGCGACGCCGCTGGCGTGTTGGCTGAACAGGGCCAGCGGATAGAAGATCGTTTGCTTGAACATGGCGTCGGGCCGGGTCATGATCGGCGCGATCACGTTGACGATCTGCGCGATGCAAGCGATTTTGATCAGGTCAGCCTTGCGCAAAAAAGTGCTCAGCCAGGTCGCCACGACCAAGGCGTCTTCGAGGTTGTATTCCTCTTCAAGAATGTGCGGCGCTTCGGCCCACTCGCCGTCGCCGCCCTTGGCGCGGTACCAGACGTTCCACTCGTCCCAGCACAGGAAAACGTTGTTCTTGGAGCGAGTCTTGGCTTTGGCGAGGCGAATGGCCGCGCCGAGAATATCGGCATGTTCCTCGAAGTGCACACTGCTGGCCAGATACGAATCGGTATCGATCGGCAACCCCTCAATGTTAGAAACGGTGGGGTACGGATTGGCCGCGTAGTGGTGCATCGAAAAATAATCGATGTGCTCAAAGCTGTGCTCCAGCACGGTGCGGTCCCAGTCGGGAAACGACACCATCGAGGTGGACGACGAACCGCAGGCGATGGTCTTGATACTGGGGTCCATCCAGCGCATCAACTTGGCCGCCTGCACGGCCTTGTCGGCGTACGTCGCAGCGTCCATCTGACCGATCTGCCAGGGACCGTCCATCTCGTTGCCCAGGCACCAGTACTTCACGCCGTAGGGGTCTGGATGCCCGTTCTTGGCACGCAGATCGCTGAAATGGGTACCGGTCGGCAAATTCATGTACTCCACCAGATCGGCAGCCTCCTGAATGGTGCCGGTGCCGAGATTGACCGCCCACATCGGCAGGGTACCGAGCTCCTCGGCAAACGCCATGAACTCGTGCAGGCCGAACTGGTTGGTTTCAATCGAGCGCCAGGCCAGGGCGCGGCGGCGCGGCCTCTCAGAGCGCGGCCCGATACCGTCTTGCCAGCGGTAGCCCGAAACGAAGTTGCCGCCGGGGTAGCGCATGATGCGGTAGTTGATCTCTTTGAGGGCCTTCATCACATCCGGGCGAAAACCGCGCTCGTCGGCCAACGGCGAGGCCGGATCATAGATGCCCTCGTAGATACAGCGGCCCATATGCTCGGCAAAGCCCCCGAACAGCAGCGGGGAGATCTCGGAAATGACGCGCTGAGTGTGAATCGAAACCGTCGCGGCGGCAGTCGGATGGGTCACGGCTCTCCTTGTGGTCAGATCGTGAACGGGCGGCAGGGGCGGCAGACGAGCGCGGTCAAAGCAAACGGCGTCCCTCGGCCTGGGGCAACGGCAGTTTGTGGCTCATCCGGTGGCCGGTGAGCAGGCAATGTCTGACTCCCACAGCATACATTGTGATCGTTCACAGTCAAGTCCCCATCCACACTCCAGCCGTCGTCCGTAACCCGAACAGACAAGCGTCGCTCTAACCTAACGAATGCCACCAGGCGGCCCACCTCGCCTGCCCCGAGCGTTGACAGTCCAAGTCGCCTGCGCTTAAACTGTGAACGTTCACAGTCATTTTATTCGCTTCCAAATCCGCTTCGTCCGGCTGCTGGCATCCCCCGGACCGACGCCCTGCTCCCGGATGCTGCGGAGACTTCCCCTATGACTTCACACACTGAGTTCTGCCGGACGGTCCTGTGAGCCACACCAGTCCGGACCACGACACCTACAGCGTCGGCGTGGATTTCGGCACTGAGTCCGGGCGGGCCGTCATCATCCGCAACCGCGACGGCGCATCGGTGAGCGAAGCGGTGACACCCTACCGGCACGGCGTTATGGACGCCCAACTCCCCGGCGGCACCCAACTCGGCAAGGAGTGGGCCTTGCAGCATCCACAGGATTATCTGGACGTGTTGCAGCAGGCGGTTCCCGAGGCACTGAGGGTGTCCGGAGTGGCAGCGGAGGCGGTGGTCGGCATCGGCATTGATTTCACCGCCTGCACCATGCTGCCCACCCGCAAAGACGGCACGCCGCTGTGCTTCTTGCCGGAGTATGAGTCGCGCCCACACGCCTGGGTCAAGCTCTGGAAGCACCACGCCGCGCAACCGCAGGCCGACCGCATCAACGCGCTGGCCTCGGCGCGCGGCGAACCCTGGCAGCTGCGCTACGGCGGCAAGATCAGCAGCGAGTGGTTTTTTGCAAAGTCGCTCCAGATTCTGGAGGAAGACCCGGCCCTCTACGCCGAATCCGAGCGCCTGATCGAGGCCGCCGACTGGGTCATCTGGCAGCTGACCGGCCAGGAGAACCGCAGCGCTTGCCTGGCGGGTTACAAGGCCCAGTACCAGGACGGCCACTTTCCGACCCCCGACTTTTTTGGAGCGCTCAACCCCGATTTTGCCGACGTGGTGCGGACTCGCATCCAGCATCCGCTCTCCCAGCTGGGCGACAAAGCGGGCGGTCTGACCCAGCAGGCGGCGGCCTGGACGGGCCTCAAGGTGGGAACCCCTGTCGCCGTCGCCAACATCGACGCGCACGTGACCCTGCCCGCAGCGGGTGTGATAGAGCCGGGCCGATTGGTGGCGATTATGGGCACGTCCACCTGCCACGTCCTGATTCACGACGAGCTGCGCGAGGTGCCGGGCATGTGCGGGGTCGTGCCGGGCGGCGTGGTGCCAGGCCTCTACGGCTACGAGGCGGGCCAGAGTGGCGTGGGCGACCTCTTCGCCTGGTTCGTCAAGCACGCTGTGCCGCCCGAGTACCACCAGCAGGCCAGAGAAGAGGGGATCAGCCTGCATGAATTGCTGGAGCGCGAGGCGGCCACGCAGACTCCCGGCGAACACGGTTTGGTGGCCCTGGACTGGCTCAACGGCAACCGCAGCGTGCTGGTCGACACCAATCTCAGTGGCCTGCTGGTGGGCCTGACCCTGCAAACCCGCGCCCCCGACATCTACCGCTCCCTGATCGAGGCCACCGCCTACGGCACCCGCCTGATCATGGAGACGTTCGAGGCGAGCGGCGTGCCGATTGTTGAGCTGGTCATCGCCGGGGGCCTCAAGCGCAACCAGATGCTGATGCAGATCTACGCCGACGTGACCGGCAGGCCGCTGAGCATTCTGGATGCCGAGCAAGGGCCAGCGCTCGGCAGCGCCATGTACGCCGCCGTCGCCGCTGGCGTGTACCCCGACATCTTCGCGGCGGCCTCGGCCATGAGTCAGGTCAAGCTGAATGTCTACACGCCCAATCCGGCAGCGCAGGCGGTCTACGACGAGCTATATGGGGAGTACCGAGAGCTGCATGATTACTTTGGGCGGGGCGCGAACCGGGTGATGGCCCGCTTGAAGGCCCGCCAGCAGCGCCTTCAAGGGCAGAAGGTGGAGACGGCGAATGTCTGAACCACTCTATCCAGACTTGCGCCTGACCCTGACGGATCTCCACCGGGAGTTGCCCAAGAACGGCCTGGTGACCTGGACAAGCGGCAATATCAGCGCCCGAACGGGCCAGCACATGGTCATCAAACCCAGCGGCGTCACCTTTGAAGACCTGACGGCGGAGAGCATGGTCGTCACCGACCTGGACGCACGGGTCATTGAAGGCGAGTTCAGTCCCAGCAGCGACACCGCTACCCACGCCTACATCTACCGCCAGATGCCCCAGGTTGGCGGCATCGTGCACACCCACAGCCCATATGCCACTGCCTGGGCCGCCACCGCCTCGGAGATTCCCTGCGTGCTCACCGCGATGGCCGACGAGTTCGGCGGGCCGATTCCCTGCGGAGGCTTTGCCCTGATCGGCGGCGAGGAGATCGGAGCGGAGGTGGTGCGGGTGCTCACCGGGCACCGCTCGCCCGGCATCATCCTCAAAAGTCATGGAGTCTTCACCATCGGTAAGACACCCACCGCCGCCCTCAAAGCCGCCGTGATGGTGGAAGACGTGGCCCGCACGGTGTTCCTGGCCTATCAGCTGGCGGCGGCGCGGGGTACGCCCGTCCAGATCATCTCGCCCGCCGACATCGACAAGCTCTATGACCGCTACACCAACGTCTACGGCCAGCGCTCCGCCTCCGCGCCCCGAAAGGAAACGACTTGAAACACCTCGCCACGCCCCAACTCTGGTTCGTCTGCGGCTCGCAGCACCTCTACGGCCCCGAGGTCATCGAGCAGGTGGCCGGGCACGCCCGCGAGATCGCAGAGAAGCTCGACGCCAGCGCCCACATTCCGCTGGAAGTCGTCTCCAAAGGCGTGCTGACCACGCCCGACGAGATTCGCCGCCTGTGTCTGGACGCCAACGGCGACCCCGAGTGCGCTGGACTTATCCTGTGGATGCACACCTTCAGCCCGTCCAAAATGTGGATCGGCGGCCTGAGCAGCCTGCAAAAGCCCTTCGCCCACCTGCACACCCAGTACAACCGCGAGTTGCCCTGGGACAGCATCGACATGGATTTCATGAACCTCAACCAATCGGCGCACGGCGACCGCGAGGCCGGATTCCTGCACACCCGGCTGCGGCTGGAGCGCAAAGTGGTGGTCGGCCACTGGAGCGACGAGGACGTGCAGCAGCGGCTCGGCGCGTGGGCGCGGGCGGCCTGGGCCTGGCATGACTGGCAAGGCGCGAACTTCTGCCGCTTCGGCGACAACATGCGCTTCGTGGCCGTCACCGAGGGAGACAAGGTCAGCGCCGAGTTGAAGTTGGGCTTCGCGGTCAACACGTATGCGGTGGGCGATCTGGCCGAACGCATCCAGGCCGTTTCGGACAGCGACACCGACGCGCTGATCAAGACCTATCTGGACGAATACGACGTGGCTCCCGAACTGCGACCCGGCGGCGAGCGGCACGACTCCCTGCGCGACGGTGCACGCATCGAGGCCGGGATGCGCTCGTTTCTGGAGGAAGGCGGCTTCAAGGGCTTTACCGACACTTTTGAAGACTTGCACGGCCTAGCTCAGCTTCCGGGCCTCGCCACCCAGCGCCTGATGGCCGAGGGCTACGGCTTCGGGGGCGAGGGTGACTGGAAAACGGCGGCCCTGGTACGGGCCATGAAAGTAATGGCCCATGGTCTGCCGGGCGGCACCTCGTTCATGGAGGACTACACCTACCACCTCGCGCCGGGCCAGCATCAGGTGCTCGGTTCGCACATGCTGGAAGTCTGCCCGACGATTGCCGTCAGCAAGCCCAGGCTGGAAGTGCATCCGCTGGGCATCGGCGGCAAGGCCGACCCGGTGCGGCTGGTGTTCGACGCCAAAGAGGGGAGGGCCATCAACGCCTCGCTGGTGGACATGGGCAGCCGCTTTCGCTTCATCGTCAACGAGGTGGAGTCGGTGACCCATCCCGACCTGCCCAAGCTGCCTGTCGCCCGCGCTGTCTGGGAGTGCCTGCCGGACTTCAAGACCGCCTGCGCCGCCTGGATCTACGCTGGGGGCGCTCACCATACCGGCTACAGCTACGACGTGACCACCGAGATGATGGAAGATTTTGCAGCGATGGCGGGCGTGGAAGTGGCGATTATCGATGCAGACACCAAGCTGCGCGACTTCAAGCAGAGCCTGCGCCTGAGCGATCTGTATTACCTGCTGGCCCAGGGCCTGAGGGCTTAATGCGGCGCGTTGTCACCCTGACGCTAGGCTGGCTCGGCCTCGCACTGGGCGGCCTCTCTCTGGGCGGGGGCGACGCGTTCGTCCAACCCACACTCAAAGGTGAGTTGCAACTCCACGACCCGACCGTTCTGCGGATCGGCAACCAGTATGTGGCGATGGGCACTGGCTACGAGAACATCGACGGCGGCACATTGCGGCTCAAAACATCCAAGGGCGGCCTGACCTGGGCAGACGCCGGGCACTTGGGAGATAAGCAGCCCGCCTGGGTTGCCAAACTCCTGGGGGCGGAGCCGCCGAACCTGTGGGCACCAACGCTCTCGCAGCACGGCGGCACGACTTACCTCTACTTCGCCGCCTCCACCTTCGGCAAGAACACCAGCGGCATCGGCCTGATGACCAACGCTAAGCTCGACCCAGCGCACCCCGCAGCGGGATGGAAGAATCAGGGTCTGGTCTTCGCCTCCAAGCGGGGCGAGAACTTCAACGCCATCGACCCCTCGCGTCTGGATACGGCAGACGGGCGGGCGTGGCTGGCCTTCGGCTCGTTCTGGGACGGCATTAAAATGCGGGAGTTGGACCCCAAAAGTGGCCAGCTCAAGGCCAAGGACCCCACACTCTACAGCCTCGCCTCACGCGGCGGCGGGGCGATCGAGGCGGCCAGCTTGCTTCAGCACGGCCCATACTTTTACCTGTTCGTGTCGTTCGACCGCTGCTGCGCGGGGCTGGACAGCACCTACCGGATGATGGTGGGCCGCTCCAAGAGCGTCACCGGGCCGTATCTCGACCGCGAAGGCGTGTCGATGATGCAGGGCGGCGGCAGCGAATTGCAGGCCACCCAGGGCCGTTTCGTTGGTCCCGGCGGGCAGGAAGCCTTCAGAGACGGTGCGGGCGACTCGCTGGTGTACCACTACTACGACGCCGATCAGGGCGGCACCCCACAGCTTCAGACCTCGCCGATCCGCTGGGACGCGGCAGCCTGGCCGGTGCTGGGTGCGCTGCCCAAGAGTGGCAACTAAGACCACCAAGGTGGAGAATGAAACGTGACTGACACCCAAACGCAACCGAGCCTGCACACCCGCACCTGGGGCCAACTTCCCGACGGCCAGACCGCTCACCTCTATGTGCTGGAAAACGAATTCGTCAAAGTCTGGATCAGCGATTACGGTGGACGCTTGATTCGGGTGCAGACGCCCGACCGAAACGAGGTCTGGGGCGACGTGCTGCTGGGGCACGAGGCGCTTGAGCCGTATCTGGCTCAGGAGCAGGCCCACTACTACGGCGCACTGATCGGGAGGTACGGCAACCGCATCGCGGGCGGGCGGTTTAGCTTGGACGGACAAAACTACCAGCTGGCCACCAACGATGGCCCCAACGCCCTGCACGGCGGCCCCGGCGGCTTTCACGCCGTACTGTGGGAGGCCGAATCGGGGACCGACGAGCTGCGCCTGACGTACACCAGCCCGGATGGTGAGGAAGGCTATCCTGGCACGCTGAAGGTGCAGGCCACCTACCAGCTCAGCGGCCCGCTGCTACGCTTGAGCTTCCATGCAGAGACGGATCAGGCGACGGTTCTCAACCTGACCCACCATCCGTTCTGGAGCCTGACGGGCGGCGCGGGCGACGTGCTAGGCCACCAGCTGACGGTAAACGCCGAGCGTTATACGCCAGTCGATGCTCAGGCCATTCCGACGGGTGAGCTGGCTCTCGTCGCAGGCACACCGTTCGACTTCCGTACCCCGCACCTCATCGGTGAACGCATCGACGCGCCCGATCAGCAACTGGCGTTCGTGGGCGGCTACGATCACAACTTCGTATTGGACGGAGCGTCGGGCGGCCTGCACCACGCCGCGACCCTGCATGACCCCCACAGCGGCAGAACGCTGGACGTCAGCACCACCGAACCCGGCCTGCAGGTCTACTCCGGCAACTTCAGTAACGGCTCATTCGTGGGCTTTGGTGACCAGCGCTACGAGAAGCGCTCCTCGGTGTGCCTGGAGCCGCAACATTTTCCCGATTCACCCAACCAGCCCACCTTTCCAAGTCCCGTGCTGCGCCCCGGTGAGGTCTACGACTCGGTGACGGAGTATCTGTTTTCGGCGAAGTGAGCCGGGACGAACAGGCCGCCTGAGCGCCACATCTTCTTCCCAAGGAGCCTCTTGACCACCCTGCCCCGTCCCGACGCCGCGCCCGTGTTCGACACGGCCAGAAGTCCCCACGCCCGCCTGCATCCGGTGGGGCTGGGCCGCGTGCGCCTCACCGACACTTTTCTGGAGCCGCGCCGCCGCACCAACCGCGACGTGACCCTGCTCAGCCAGTACCGTCATCTGGAAGACACCCACACCCTGCGCAACTTCCGGCGGGTCACAGACGGCAGCGGTGAGCCGTTCGTCGGCTACGTGTTCAACGACACGGATGTCTACAAATGGCTGGAGGCCGCCGCCTGGACGCTGGCCGAGGCGCACGACCCGGCCCTGGAAGGCATGATTGCCGAAGCTGCAAAGCTGATCGAAGGCGCTCAGGACACGAGCGGCTACCTCGACACCTACTACAGCGCCGGACGCGAGAACGAGCGCTGGAGCGACCTCAAGGACAACCACGAACTCTACTGCGCCGGGCATTTCATTCAGGCGGCCGTGGCGCATCACCGCACCACCGGCCGCGAACAACTGCTGAACGTGGCGCGGCGGCTGGCCGATCACATCGGCAGCGTGTTCGGTCCGGTGGGTGAAGGGAAGCGCGAACTCACCGACGGCCACGAGGAAATCGAACTGGCACTGGTGGAACTGTACCGGGAGACGGGGGAGAAGCGCTATTTGGAGCTGGCCCAGTTTCTGATCGAGGTGCGCGGGCGCGGCGTGCTGGGAGCCGACGAGGGAAACCACACCTTCAACAGCACGTACTACCAGGACCACCTCCCGGTGCGCGAGATGAACCGGGTGGTGGGCCACGCTGTGCGCATGATGTACCTGACGACGGGCGTGACCGACCTTTACCTGGAAAACGGCGATCCGAGTCTTCTGGAGGCCATGCAGCGCCTCTGGACGCATATGACGACGCGCCAGATGTATGTCTCCGGCGGTCTGGGAGCGCGCTATGAGGGCGAGGCCTTCGGCGACGATTTCGAACTTCCCAACGCCCGCGCCTACACCGAAACCTGCGCCGCCATCGGCAGCGTGATGTGGAACGCCCGTCTGCTGACCGCTACCGGGGAGGCGAAATACGCCGATTTGCTGGAACACACCTTTTACAACGCCGTGCTGCCCGGCTGGTCGCTAGGCGGCGAGGCGTACTTTTACCAGAATCCGCTCGCGGACGAGGGCCACCACCGCCGCAAAGCCTGGTTCGGCTGCGCCTGCTGCCCACCCAACGTGGCGCGGCTGATGGCCAGCTTGCCGGGTTACGTCTACGGCACGGCTGAGGGCGAGGTGTGGGTCAACCTCTACGTCAACAGCGAGGCCAGCGTGCCAGTGTTGGGCCAGGAGGTGAAGCTGACCCAGCGCACCGACTACCCCTGGAACGGCAAGGTGGAGCTGACGGTGGGCACGGCGGCCCACTTTGCCCTGAAACTCAGGATTCCCGCCTGGGCCGAGGGAGCCAGCCTGAGCGTCAACGGCGAGGCGCTGCCCGCGCTCCGGCCGGGCACCTACACCAGCCTGGAGCGCGACTGGCAGGCGGGTGACAGCGTGACGCTGGACCTGCCGATGCCCATCAGAAAGGTACGCTCGCATCCCCGCGTGCTGGAAAATGTCGGGCGGGTGGCCCTGCTGCGCGGCCCGCTGCTCTACGCCCTGGAAGGGGTCGACCACCCCGGCACGCCGCTGGACGACTTGGTGCTGCCGCCCGACGCCGAGCTGAGCGTGCACAGCGCCCCCGAACTGCTCGGCAGCGTGCTGGTGCTGGAAGCCGAGGCGCAGTGTTCTCCCCGGACTGACGGCGACCTCTACGGCCCGGACGCCAGCGATAAACGGCCCGTCAGCGGAAACGTGAGGCTCAGGGCCGTGCCGTACTACGCCTGGGCCAACCGCGAGCCGGGACAGCTGCGGGTGTGGATTCGAGAAGCGTAGAACTGACAAAAGCAGCGCGGGCCTTGCAAGTTCTGCGTGGCCCGCGCTGCTCTGTACCTTGCTGAATGTGGGCTGCTATTCCTTGACGCCGCCCGCTGTCGTACCGCCCACGAAGTAGCCCTGAAAGCCGTAGAACAGCGCCACGATCGGCAGTGAGCCCAGCGTCGCGGCGGCGGCGAAGATGCCCCATTTGGTGTTGAACTGCCCCGAAGTGAAGTTCTTCAGCAGCACGCCGATGGTCCATTGTTCCACGCCGGTCAGCAGCACGTTGGCCAGGATGAACTCGGCGTAGGTACCGATGAACTGATTCAGGAAAATGAAGACCAGCATCGAGCCGGAGAGCGGCAGTACCACCCGGGTAAAGGCCCCCCAGCGGGTCGCGCCGTCCACCATGGCCGCTTCTTCGAGACTGATCGGCAGCGACTCGACGTAACCCTTAAAAATCCAGGTGTTGAAGGCGATGGCCCCACCCGAGTAGGCCAGGATCAGGCCGGTAAACGAGTTGAGCAGGCCCAGGCCGTACATCAGCGCGTAGACGGCCACCAGGCCCAGGAACACCGGGAACATCTGCACGAAGATGAAAAACAGCAGTGTCTGGAACCGGCCCGGAAAGCGCAACCGCGCCATGGCGTACCCGGCGGTCGTCGAGAGTAAGATCGCCAGCGCCCCGGTGAGGCCCGAGACCAGCAAGGTGTTGCGCACCGAGAGCACGAACTTGGATTCGGTGCCCGCGCCGGTAAACTGCGCCGGGCCGATAAAGATGACCAGAATCACCAGCGCAGCGACCAGCACCCGGCCTGCCCACAGCTGGGTCGGGGTGGTCGTTCCCTCCTCGGCGTGGCGGATGCGGCGCACAGCCGCCGTGAAGATCAGCACCGCGATGGCCGCACCGGCCAGCACTGCCAGCACCAGTTCCCAGGCTGGAATCTGCACGCCGTCGAACAGCTTGGCGAAATTCTCGGTCGAGAGGCCCGAAAAGCTCGGCAGCAGGCCCGAGCGCTGGATGATGGTCGGGGCATCGAAGTTGGGAAAAGCGTAGAGGCTGTTCTTGGGATCGAAGGCCGCCAGCACCACGTAAAACAGCGGATAAATGGCGATCAGCACCACCAGGATCAAAAACAGGTGGGTGAGCTGCACGCCCAGCACGGCGCTGTACTTGATCTTCTTGCCGGTGCGCTGAATGCCGACGCGCTGCCCGATCAGGCTGGTGAGCGCCAGCACCCCCGAGGCCACCACCAGGAAGCCCAGGAAGTACAACCAGCCGCCAGTGACTTTGTAGATGGTGAAGCTCGCCGGACGGCCCGCCATGTCGCGGCCCAGGTAGTAGATGAGCGCAATCAGCGCGGCCACGATCAGGCCGAGCACGACCCAGGGCGCGGCACGGCGCAGGGGGCCGGGTTCGCGGTGAACGTAGACGAATGAGGTGTCGTGACCGTCTACGTCCTGTTTTGGCAGAGTCGTCATTTACGGGCCTCCTCAAACACGCCGGCCACCTTGAAGTTGACCAGGCTGATGCCCAGCGTCAGCACGAAGATGATCAGGGCAATGGCGCTGGCCAGCGAGTAATTCTGCCCGCCGCTCGCGCCGAAGGCGGTGTTGTAGCCCCAGGAGAGCAGAATGTCGGTGGACCCCGCCGTGCTGGTGCGCCCGGCTACCGGCGGCCCGCCCTGGGTCAGCAGGTAGATGATGCCGAAGTTGTTGAAGTTGAAGGCAAAGCCCGAGAGCAAAATCGGCGTGAAGCTGTTGCGGAGGAGCGGCAGGGTGATGTTGAGGATCTGCTGCCAGCGGCTCGCCCCGTCGATGCTGGCGGCCTCGTAGAGGTCCTCGCTGATGGTCGACAGGGCGCTGATGGTGGCTGTCATCATGTAGGGAAAGCCCAGCCACAGATTGACCACCAGCACCGACACCTTGGCCCACAGCGGATCGCCCAGCCACGGCACGGCAGCAAAACCCAGCAGCCCTAGCGCCTTGTTGACCACCCCGAACTGCTGGTTAAACAGCGCCACCCACATCTGCACCGTGATGACGGCGGGAATGGCCCAGGGCAAGAACAGCAGCGTGCGGTAGATGTTGCGGCCCTTGAGGCGGGGGTTGTAGAGCAGAATGCCCAGAATCAGTCCAGCCAGGGCGTTGATAACCACAGTCAGGAAGGCGAACGTCACCGTCCAGATGAAGACCGGAATCAGCTCGACGCTGGCGCGCCCGAAGATCTGGCGGAAGTTCGACAAGCCCACGTTGCGGATGCGGTTGAGCCGGGTGGCGTCGGTGACCTCAAAACTGGGAGCCACCGGGCTGAGCAGGGTCACGCTCTTGCCGCCGACCGAGGCGATCTTGTAGAACACCGGCACCGCGCCTTCCTCGTCGTAGAGCACCGCCGTCTCACCCGCGCAGGAAGGCTCGGCGCAGCCCAGGAACTGCGGCAAGGTCGTGCCCTCGTCGCCGGGCAGGGTCCCCTTGAAGGTCAGGGTCTTACGGTCGGTGGAGAGGCTCACGCCGGTTTTCAGTGCGGTGTCGCCCGCGCCGCTGTTCTGGCCGCTGTAGTTGGTGAAGGCATAATTGACCGTCAGCACGATGGGCAGGGCGGTGAAGGCCAGCAAAAAGACCAGCGCCGGAACCAGGTAGTACCAGCTCTGCAGCCAGGGCAAGAGGCGCAGCGCCGTGAGCATCAGGGCAATCAGCAGCGGCACGAACAGGACCAGAATGAGGTAGGGAGGGGCCTTGGGCAGGGCGCTGGCCACCGCGCCGGAAACCAGCCAGGCGATCAGCGCCGCGCCGCCCAGCACCACGGCCAGCACGGCAATGGCAATCAGCACGCCGGTGGTGCCTTCCGGGGGCGTCGCTCGCCTGGCCCGGTCGCGGTGCACGGCGTCGGCATCGGCGGTTCGGGAAACAGTCATGGTGGAGCACCTCGCAGGGGGTCGGCCTCACAGAAGAGGCGCGGACGAAAAGGAAAAGGTCGAGAGGCGGAAGATCGACAGGCAACCGGACCGGCGGGCCGCGCGCCGCCCAGACCTCGTCGGCCTGTCGGTGGGCAGCTGGCTCCAGACCAGTCATGTTCCGCTCCGCCGGGTGCTGGCTCCTTCCACGAAGCGCGGCGCGAACGACTGCTGAATCAGGGTGCCGAGCTGCCCGCCGAGGGCGGCGAGAATGGCCTCGGCGGCGGCCTCGCCCATCTGGGCCACCGGCTGGGCCACGCTGCTCAGGCCCGCCTGCGCGGCCTGCTCGTTGCCGTCAAAGCCCAGCAACAGGTAATCGCGGCCCATCTGCCAGCCGCCCTCACCGAGCTGGCGCTGCGCGCCCAGGGCCATCTCGTCACTCAGCGCCAAGACGAACAGCGGCGTGGGCAGGTCATCTTGGCGCGGCTGCACGGGGAACGGCTGGGTCAGCAGCAGCTGGGCAGCGGCGCGGCCGCCTTCCAGTGAGGCACGGGTGTACAGGGTGCGGACGGGCGCGATGCCCTGGCGGTTCAGCACCTCCAGAATGCCCGTGCGGCGCTCCACGAACACCGGCGAGGGCAACTCACCCGGCACGTCGTCCACGTCTAGGAGCACCAGTGGCAATCGGCAGGCCAGCGCGACCTCGGCGGCCAGGCGACCCGCCGCCAGATTGTCGAAAAAGACGCTGTGGTAGTGCGGATGGTGGGCGTCGACCAAGACCACCGGTTTGTTGAAGGGCGGACGGCCCGCGTAGAGCTGCTGGGGGTCTTGCGAGGCGATCAGCAGGGCGTCGGCGCGGTAGAGCAGGGCGCTGGGGTCCCGAAAGCGCCGGATGCGCTGCGCGCCCAGCAGCGGAAAGAGCGCCATGTCGTAGTCGTGGGCTTCCAGGCGATGGTGAACGGCCCCCAGCAGGGTGTCGTAAAACGCCGTGCCGGTCATCGGCAGCAGCACTGAGACGGCCTGGGTCTGGCCGCTGCGCAGGCTGCGGGCGTTGAGGTCAGGCGTGTAGCCCAGTGCCTCCACGGCAGCCAGCACCCGCGCCCTGGCCCCGTTCGAGATATTGGGATGGTTGTTGAGCACCCGCGACACGGTGCTGGCCCCCACGCCCGCCGTGCGCGCCACATCCAGAACACTGGGTTTCGCCACCTCGCCTCCCCATCTTGGTAACGTTGCCACGCGCTCGCGAATCAGCTGACCCGGTTGACCCCGTCGCCCTATTCACAAGCAGCATGGGCTTGACATCCGTGCGCACACGGTGCAGTTGGTAACGTTGCCAGTTGGAGTTATCTTCAGGGAAAGTGCTCATAAAGTCAACCCAGCCGCTGTGCCGATGTCTGCCAGGCTTTGTGATCTGGGCTACACAGATGGCCGCGCCCCGACCCTGCTAGCATGCACGGGTGGTCCGTGCTCCGATGTCCCAGCCTTCCCACCCCGTCGTCTCCGAGCGCCAGGAGCAGATCTATCAAGCGGCGGCGCGGCTCTTTTCCGAGGTCGGCTACCGTGCCACCTCGATGCGCGACATCGCCAGCGCCCTGGACATCAAGGCCGGAAGTCTGTACGCGCATATCAGGAGCAAGGAAGAACTGCTGTGGGAGATCGTCTCGCGCATCGCCGACGAGTTCGACGCGGCGCTGTTCAGTGTGTCGCCGCGGTCCGACTCGGCGCTGCCCGGTTCCAGCGCCGCCAGGCTGACCGCCGCGCTCGAAGCCTACGTGACCGTGGTGGCGCGCAATCTGGGCTTTTCCAAGGTGCTGTTTACCGAGTGGCGTCACCTACCGCCCGAGCGCCAGGCCTCGATCGCCGCGCGGCGTGACCGGGTCGAGCAGGTGTTCCGTGAGATTCTGCGCGAGGGCGTGGCGTCCGGTGAGTTCGTGGCCACGCTCGACGTACGCCTAACGGCGGTGCTGGCACTTTCGGGAGCCAACTGGCTGCCCAACTGGTACCGGGTGGGCGGTCCCCTCAGCCCCACCGACGTGGCCGATCAGTTCGTGGCGCTGCTGCTGGGCGGCATCCGGCGCGGCAATCAGGTAGAGACTTGATCTGAACCTTAGTTGACCGGCTTAGACTCGGCCGTGCCCACCTTCCTGCTCGTTTCTGCCATGTTGCTCGCCTCCGTTTCTGCCGAAGCCACCAACCTCAAGAACGGGCAGACGATCTACCAGACCAACTGCGCGGCCTGTCACGGTACCAGAGCGCAGGGCGGCGTCGGTCCCAAGCTCATCGGCGATGCGGCCAACTGGAGCGCAGCCATTTTTCAGCGCGCACTGCTCAAAGACGTAGACGACAAGGGCAAAAAGCTCAAAGCGCCGATGCCGTTCTGGGGCAAGGTAGGCTTCGCGGGCGACCACGGCAAAGTGCCGACCAAAGCGGAGATGCAAGACCTTCAGGCATATCTGAAATCCCTGAAGTGAGCGGCTTCAGGCGCTGCTGACCGGCTGGCCCACACCCATCGGCAGCGTGGTTTCCAGCTGCGTCACCAGCTTGAGGGCCAGTTCCTCCAGGGTGCGCTGTTCCTCGTGGCTGAGCGCGTTCAGCATCCGGCTCTCGTTCTCGACATGCGGCTCGACCAGCGCTTCGACCAGCGCCCGGCCCTGCGGCGTCAGTCGAATCTGGGCCGAGCGGCGGTCATGTGGGCTGACGATGCGCTCCACCAGTTTCTTGTCGAGCAGCCGCGCCACCCGGTTGGTGATTGAGGCTCCCGAGATGGCGCTGAGCTGGCTGAGTTCGCTGGGCGTCAAACCCTCCGGCGGCGCTGAGCGCAGCAGCGTCAGCAGCAGATCCCAGTTTGAGGCGTTGATATCCGACTGAAGGTAGGTCTGCTCGACCCGCCGTGCCAGCGCACTGTGCAGGCGGTCGAGCAGCAGCAGCGTCAGCATCGGCTGGGGGTCCAGATCGGGCCGCACCTGCGCCCAGTCGGCGCGGATGCGCTCGAGTAGAGCGGAAGTCGTGGGCAGGGGAGAAGCGGGTTTGGTCGTCGATGTCATGGGGCAGCCTGTCGAACGAGCTTAACACAAACCCGCCGCGCTTCACGGCCCTCCAGCTTGACAAGCCGCGGGCATTTTCCTAAGATGGAGCATCAAAATACTTAGGCGTCTAAGTAGTTCTGCACTGCTTCAGACCTTCTCCTTCGCGTCTCCCAGCCGTTTCTGGCTGCCCCTTCCGGAGGACCCGTTTGCCCCAGCCTTCCGCTTCGCTTCCCGCCGCGCTGAGTCTGACCGAGATCAATGTGCTGACGCCCGGCGCGTTCGTCAGTCACTTTGGCGGCGTTCTGGAACACTCGCCGCAGTATGCCCAGGCCGCTGCCGCCCAGCGTCCCTTTGCCAGCGCCGAGGATATTGCCAGCGCTTTCGGGGCCGCCGTGCAATCCGACACCCCGGCGGCCCAACTCGCCC
This sequence comes from Deinococcus alpinitundrae, assembly GCF_009982895.1. Lineage (GTDB taxonomy): Bacteria > Deinococcota > Deinococci > Deinococcales > Deinococcaceae > Deinococcus > Deinococcus alpinitundrae. The sequence continues at coordinate 21,198 of NZ_WXZL01000002.1, forward strand.
TGATCCGGGCACACCCCGATCTGGCGGGTAAGGCTGCCCTGGCCGGTGAACTGACCCCCGAGAGCGCCAGCGAGCAGGCGTCAGCGGGCCTGGGGCAGCTCAGTGCCGAGGAGTTCGCCGAGTTCCAGCGGCTCAACAGCGCCTACCATGAAAAGTTCGGGCTGCCCTACGTGGTGTGCGTGCGCGAACACACCAAAACCAGCATCTTCGAGGGTGCCAGAAGCCGCCTGAGCAACACCCCGGAGCAGGAGCGCGCCGCCGCCCTGTTTGAAATCAGCCGCATCGCCCGACTGCGGGTGCTTGATCTCGTTCGGTAACTTTTCGAATCCTTTTTTGCCAGTTGTTCAGTCCAGTTGTCCCTCAGCCCCAAGGAGCCGCCATGACCCAGACCGTAACCCCCAACAGCACCACCGAAACCAAAGTCAAAGTGAAGATGGGCGACAACAACTACGGCAAGGCCGACGTGCGCCTCTTCAAGGTGTTTCGCGCCCAGCCGCGCCACGAGATCAAGGACGTGTGGGTGCGCGTCGCCATGCGCGGCGACTTCGACGCGGCCCACGTCAGCGGCGACAACACCGGCCTGCTCGCCACCGACACGGTTCGCAACACCATCTACGGCCTGGCCGTCGACGGCCTGACCAGCAGCGTCGAAGCCTTCGGTAAGCACTTGATCCGCCACTTCGTCAACCAGGGACCGAAGGTCGAGAGTGCCACGGCTTATTTCACCGAGCACCAGTGGGGTAGGATGCACGCCAACGGCGCCGAGCACAACCACTCATTCGTGCGCCAGATGCCCAAGCACACCGCTGTCGTGGAAGGCGACGGCGAGACATTTACCGTCACCAGCGGTATCGAGGAACTGTTCATCCTCAAGACCACCCAGAGCGGCTGGGAGGGCTACCACAAAGAAGAATTCACCACCTTGCCGGAAACCAACGACCGCATTCTGGCCACGGTGGTGTCGTCCAAGTGGGAATACCAGGTCGACGAGTGCGATTACGACGACGTGTGGCAGCGCGTGTACACCTCGCTGCTCGATACCTTCACCGATCACTACTCACACAGCATGCAGGCCACCCTCTACAAGATTGGCGAGACGGTGCTGACCCGCTGCCCAGAAATCAGCCGCATCTACTTCTCGTTTCCCAACCGCCACCATATCCAGTACAACACCGAGCGCCACGGCGTCCAGAACCCCAAGAGTGTCTTTCACGCCGACGCCGAGCCTTACGGCCAGATTGAAGGCTGGGTCGAGCGCGCCTGATGACTGGCCAAGCTGGACTGAGTACGCACGTGCTGGACACGGCGCGCGGTTGCCCGGCGGCGGGCGTCGAGGTAGAACTGGTGCAGGTCGAAGGTCAGCAGCGCTCCGTCCTAAAAACAGCCGTTACCAACAGCGACGGCCGCACCGACGCGCCGCTGATCGAACGCGGAATGTTGGAGCAGGGTACCTACGAGCTGACCTTTCACGTGGCTGATTACTTCAGTACCTTTGAGTCCGCTGCGCAGCCGCCGTTTCTCGATATCGTGACCTTGCGCTTCACAGTCAGCGACACCCGAGCGCATTACCACATTCCGCTGCTGGTCTCGCCATGGTCTTACAGCACCTACAGGGGAAGCTGAATCGGTTAAATGAAGGAAATCATAAGATAAAAATCTAGACAATTTCATCCCGACTCTCGTCCTGAGTCGGGCTTTTTTCAATCCAAAATCGCCCTCATTCTGCTGCCGGCTCTCAAAAATTCGCCCGTGACATTCGGTGGGTTTGAGGTAGATTCGCCCGTGACATTCGGTGGGTTTGAGGTAGATTCGCCCGTGACATTCGGTGGGTTTGGCAGCCAGCGCTTCCGGATTCGCCCGTGACATTCGGTGGGTTTAGGGGCATTTGGGAAAAATAGAGCGCGACAGATTCTGAATTCGCCCGTGACATTCGGTGGGTTTGAAGCGGATTCGCCCGTGACATTCGGTGGATTGGTTTTCGGATTCGCCCGTGACATTCGGTGGGTTTAGGCCGTTTCGCCCGTGACATTCGGTGGGTTTCGCCCGTGACATTCGGTGGGTTTGAGCGAAATTCGCCGTCCCAGACGACATTTACCAAAATCCTCTGATGATGATCATCAATATCTTTTTCTTTAAAAGCTTTTAAAGATCTTTAAAGATTTGAATCATCATCAGGTGGCACAAGCCCCGGCAGGTTCCGGCTGCCGAATCGGATGGTTCGAGGGTGCCCGAAAGCCAGATTTTAGAGTCGGGAAGCGGATTTGATGTATTCCCCGAATGTGTTACTTTGGGTCATGACCGTGGTTAAAGGCGACTCGATGCCACTCAGCGTTTCTCAAATCAGCATCCGATTTGATGAAATCAACCTGGCTCAGGCGTCGCTGATCAGCTTCCAGAAGCGGCTCAAACCCGGCGAAACCACCTGGGAACATGCCTTCGAGATTGCGGGCCGGGCCATGAACGTGGAATGTCTGGGCAACGCCTACGGTTACCCGCACGGCCCCGACAACGACCTGATGCTGGTGCTCACCAACATGTACCTCGAGCAGGGCTGCCCCAGCGGTGACGGGGTACTGACCACCCCCTACGAACTGCTCCGGTCGATGGGCCGCAACGACAGCGGAAAATCGTATCAGCAACTCCACGACGGCTTGATGCGCCTGACTGGCACCACCTACCGCATCAGCGGCTGGATCGATCAAGCGGGCAAGGGCGTGCGCCGCGCCACCTTCCGCTTCGTGGACAAGGTCGAGGACATTAACCTCTCGGGCACCTCGCTCAATCCCAAGACCTTCGGCAGCGGCACCAAGCTGCGTGTGACGCTGGCACGCGACATCGCCGAGAACCTGCGTGCCCGGCATCTCAAGCCGGTGGACCTGGATTTCATGCTCTCGCTGCCGTCCAACCAAGCGGGGATCATGTACCGCCTGCTCGATGCCTTGCTGTTCAGCGACGAGGAAGCCCAGCGCACCCAGGTGCTGACCATGGCGCTCGTCGACTGGGGCAAGCTGCTGCGGCTCTCCGACTTGACGCCCGACCGCATCCGGCGGGCCATCGATCCGCCGCACAATGAGCTGATCCGGCGCGAGTTCCTCAAATCAGTGGAGTACCTGGGGCGCGGCTCGGCCCAGCAGGTGATCTACACCTTCAACGCCCAGCGGCCCGACCACCCGCTTACCCCTGAGCAACTGCTCCTGGTGGGGCGCATCAAGGCGCTGGGTGTCGGCGACGGCGTGGCCAAGAAGTTCGTGCGCGCCTCGCCCGTAACCTTCGTAGAAGACCGGGTGAGTCTGGCCGAGGCGATCCTGGCCCACACGCCTAACATCCGGCGCAGCCGGGGCGCTTACGCCTGGGACATCCTGGCCGATACCGAGGCCCGCTATGCTCCGCCGGAGCAGCGCCGCACCGTGGAACGGCAGGTTCCAGTAGAACGTCCCAGCGGCAAGGCGGTATCTACGCCCAAACTGCCGCCACTCCCCGACGAGGACGACCAGGGCACTCTGCTCGAACTCACCCCCGCCGAGCAGTGGGTCAGCGCCCGGCCTTCGCTGCGGCTGCTGCTCAAGAACCAGTTGAGCGACGCCGAATTTCACCGCCTGGAGCGGCTGTGCCTGGACGGGCAGATCAGCGCCTCCAAGCTTTTTCGTGAGGTCAGCGCCGCCGCCGCCAAGAAGCGGCTGGTCGGCTTTGTCAAGGGGCTGAAGGCAGAGTTGGACTGAAGCTACGGGGTGCAATAGGCTCCGAACATAAGCTTTGGCGCTGGATTTCTTTGAAAACTATTTCTTTGGACACAGTGTCTCTGGCCTTCTGATCCGTCAAGTTCTACACTGCCTTTCACTCAATTCAGGCGCTGCCTACAGGGAGGTCAACCATGCCCGAAACCCATCCCGACACCGACCAAATCGTTCACGACAACCGTGAGTACACCCTGTTTTCGTGGAGTGTGCAAAACCAGGCCAATCCCATTCATATGGTGGGTGGCCAGGGCAGTTATTTCTTCGACGGCGACGGGCATTCCTGGCTGGACATGGCCTCGCAGCTCATCAACATCAACGTGGGTCACCAGCATCCCAAAGTCTTGCAGGCCATCAAGGATCAGGTCGATAAGATGTGTTTCGCTGGGCCGAGTTTCGCGACCGACGTGCGCGCCGAACTCGGTAAAAAGCTGAGTGAAGTGACGGGCCTGGCCAAGAGCTTTTTCACCCTGGGCGGCAGCGAGGCCAACGAGAACGCCATGAAAATGGCCCGGCTTTACACCGGGCGCGACAAGATCATCACCCGTTACCGCAGCTATCACGGCGCGACCATGGGCAGCATGTCGGCCTCGGGCGATCCGCGCCGCTGGCCGGTGGAACCGGGCATTCCCGGCATCGTGCGGGTGTTCGATCCGTACATGTACCGTCCCCCGCTGGGCATGACCGCCGAACAGTGGGAAGAGGGCAGCGTTTCCCATATCGAGGAAGTCATTCAGATGGAAGGGCCGCACACCATCGCCGCCATTCTGGTCGAGGGCATCACCGGTAGCAACGGTATTCTGATTCCGCCGGACAGCTACTATCCGCGCCTGCGCGCGCTGTGCGATAAGTATGGGATCGTGTTGATCACCGACGAGGTGATGAGCGGCTTCGGGCGCACCGGCAAATGGCTGGCGACCCAGCACTACGGCATCGTGCCGGACATCGTGACCTGCGCCAAGGGCCTGACCAGCGGGTACATGCCTCTGGGCGCGGTCATTGTCAATGAAAAGATCGCCGAGTACTTCGAAACCCATTTTCTGTCGGGCGGCCTGACTTATAGCGGCCATCCAGTGAGTCTGGCGGCGGCGATTGCCAACCTGAAGGTCTACGAAGACGAGCACCTGTTCGAGCACACCCTGGAACTCGGCAAGCACCTGGGCCAGCGCCTGGAAGCCATGAAGGCCAAGTTCGCCTGTGTGGGCGACGTGCGCTACATCGGTCTGTTCAGCGTGCTGGAACTGGTGAAAGATAAGGCTACCAAAGAGCCGCTCGCACCGTTTAACGGCACCTCGCCGGAGATGGGCAAGCTGGCCGCCCACCTCAGAAGCAAGCACATTTACGCCTACAGCCGCTTCAATATGATCTGGGTCTGCCCGCCGCTGGTGATTACCAAAGAGGAATTGGACGCGGGCCTGGACGCCTATGAGGAAGCGTTGGCGTTGGTCGATCAGATGATCCTGGGGCCGGTGGCGGCAGACTGAAGAACAGTGGCTCCGCCCTGCCCCCATCACTTTCTGACGATCGACTGTTCTCCAAGGAGTGCCCATGACTGTGACCACCGAAAAGACCATGACCCTCACCCACTGGCTTAGCAACGCCCCCGCCGAGGGCAAGTCGGGCCGCACCGCTCCGGTCTATAACCCGGCCACCGGGCAGATTCAGGCGCAGGTGCCGCTGGCGAGTGCTGCCGAGGTGGACGCCGCTGTGCAGATCGCCACCGCAGCCGCCGGAAAATGGCGCTCCAGCTCGCTCAGCACCCGCTCTGCCGTGATGTTCAAATTCCGTGAACTGCTGGCCGCTCGCCGGGACGACCTGGCCCGCATCGTCACCCGCGAGCACGGCAAGGTGCACAGCGACGCGCTGGGTGAGATCGCGCGCGGCTTGGAGAACGTGGAGTACGCCTGCGGTATTCCTAATCTGCTGCGCGGCGGCTACTCCGAGCAGGTCAGCACCGGCGTGGACGTCTACAGCATTCAGCAGCCGCTGGGTGTGGTGGCGGGGATTACCCCATTCAACTTCCCCGCGATGGTGCCGCTGTGGATGCTGGCCAACGCGCTGGCCTGCGGCAACGCCTTCATTCTCAAGCCTAGCGAGAAAGATCCGTCCGCCGCCAATTTCATGGCCGAACTGCTTAAGGAAGCGGGCCTGCCGGATGGTGTGTTCAGCGTCGTTCACGGTGACAAGGCGGCGGTGGACGCCATTCTGGAACACCCCGGCATCGCCGCCGTGAGCTTCGTGGGGTCGACGCCGATCGCCAAGTACATCTACGAAAAAGGCACCGCGCACGGCAAGCGGGTGCAGGCGCTCGGCGGAGCCAAGAACCACATGCTGGTGCTGCCCGACGCTGACATCGGCATGGCTGCCGACGCCGCCGTGTCTGCTGCCTACGGCTCGGCAGGCGAGCGCTGCATGGCGATCAGCGTGCTGGTGGCGGTGGGCGATGCGGGCGACAAGCTCATCAGCGCCATTCAGGAGCGCATTCCAGCCCTCAAGATCGGCCCCGGCGACGTGGCCGGCAACGAGATGGGACCGCTGATCACCCGCGAACACCGCGACAGGGTGGCGGGTTACATCGCCTCGGCACAGCAGCAGGGCGCGAAAGTGGTGGTAGACGGGCGCAACGACCAGTTCGACGGTGACGGGTTCTTCCTGGGCGTCTCACTGCTGGACGACGTGAAGCCTGGCATGGCCGCCTACGACGACGAGATTTTCGGACCGGTATTGTGCGTGGTGCGGGCCGAAAGCTACGCCGAGGGCCTGAAACTTATCAACGACAACGAGTTCGGCAACGGCACCGCGATTTTCACCCGTGACGGCGGCGCGGCCCGCCAGTTCCAGTTCGACGTGGAAGTTGGCATGGTGGGCGTCAACGTGCCGATTCCGGTGCCAGTGGCGTACTACAGCTTCGGCGGTTGGAAGGCCAGTCTGTTCGGCGACACCCATATGTACGGCCCAGAAGGAGTCAAGTTCTACACCCGCAGCAAGGTGATCACTTCGCGCTGGCCAGACCCGGCAGGCAGTAAGGTCGATCTAGGTTTTCCTCAGACGCGGTAATCGTCTGACCGGCGCGGCAACATTTCCAGCGGGAGCTTCCAGACTTAGGAGGCTCCCGCTTCTGCTTGTCCCGTTATCGTCGCCAAGCAGACGGACCAGATACCTGTCCAGCCGCGTCTGGACCACCTCGTCGGTCAGTCCGGTCAGCCCTAAGGCGGGCCAGCCGGGATAGACGTGGGGTGGTTCGTCCCCGTTCATGAAATCGGCCAGACCCAACAGATCCCAGTATCGGTGCTGGTGTTGCCCCGTGCGGCGCTCGTAAGCCGCCTTGAAGGCGTCGGCGGCCTCCAGACCATACATCTGCGCCAGATTGACCTGGCAATGCCCCACATCGGCTCCGGCGGGTCCGGCGCAGGCATTCACCCAGTCGACCACTCCGCTGACCTGATCGGCCTGCCACAGCACGTTCGCCGGGTGAAAATCGCGGTGAATGAACGTCGGCGTGAAGGTGGGGGGCGGTTCTTGGAGCTGTGTCATGGCCCTTGACCAGGCGTCCGGTACAGAAGTCCAGGTGGGTAAGGTGAGCTGGCCGACATCGCTGTAAGGCGCGTAGGCCCAGCCGAACCCGACGGGTGAGACGGCGTGGATATCCGTCAGGGCCGCCGCCAGTCCGTCCAGCCAGAGGTGCCGGTCGGGTGGGTTCAGGTCGACCTCACCGGGAAGACAGGTCATCAGCACGCTCGGCGAGCCTGCCTCCGCGCCGGTCTCGTCGAAGGCAATCAATTCCGGGGTGGGCAGACCCGCCCGGGCCGCCCGCATCAGGCTGTGCGCCTCATGCCGGGCTAGGTCCGGTTCCGAGACCAGCCAGTTGGGCAGCAGATCGAATTGCCTCAGCACGGCGTGGAAACCGCTCTGAAACGCCAGCCGGTGCAGGCTGGCCGAGGTGCTGCCGGGCAGTGGATGAACCTGCCGGAGTTGCTGGTCTGGTACGGCCCGAAGCACCCAGTCCAGTGCGGCAGGGGAGAGGGCGAGCGCAGCCATCTGCCCAGTTTACCCCGACCTTTACGGTCAAGGTCCCACTGCTTTATTTTCTAAACCGTTTGATGTAGAGTGATTTCAAGAAGGCGCCGCACATTCCGGCGCAGGAGGAACTACCATGACGGTTAAACTCGCTATTGTTTACTACAGCACCTACGGCACCAATTACCAGATGGCCCAAACCGCCGCCGAGGCTGCCTATGAGGCCGGGGCCGAGGTCCGGGTGCTGAAGGTCGCCGAAACCACGCCGCAGGCCGTCATCGACACCCAGGACGCCTGGAAAGCCCAGCAGGAGCGCAGTGCCGACGTGCCCACCGCCACCCCGGACGACATGGAGTGGGCCGACGCCTACCTGTTTTCCACGCCGACGCGCTTCGGCAGCCCGGCCAGCCAGATTCGCTCGTTCATTGATACGCTCGGCGGATTGTGGGGCACCGGCAAGCTGGCCAACAAAGGCTTCTCAGCAATGACAAGTGCCCAGAACCCCAACGGCGGCCAGGAAACCACCTTGCAGGCCCTGTACGTCACCGCACAACACTGGGGCAGCATCGTGATCGCGCCAAGCTACACCGACCCGGCCATCTTTGCCTCGGGGGGCAATCCCTACGGCGCCAGCGTCACGGCGGGCGGCCAGCCGCTCTCCGAGGAAGACAAGGCGACCATCCGGCATCAGGCCAAGCGCCTGGTCGAGATTACCGCCAAACTGATCGCATGAGCGAATTGCGAAACGACCCGGCCAAGCATCAGTACGAGCTGCTCAGCGGCGATCAGGTCATCGGCCTGGCCAGGTACCGGCACGTTCGGGGCGCGGTGGAGATCTACCACACCGAAGTCGAGGACGGCCATGAGGGTGAGGGACTGGGCAGCCAGCTCGCCCAGTTCGCCCTAGACGACGTCCGTGCGCAGGGCCAGCAGGTCATTGCGACCTGCCCGTTTATCGCCAGTTACATCGAGCGCCACCCGGCATATCAGGATCTGGTTCAGCCGTAATCGAGTAAACAGTGCGGAGCGTGGCTGGGTGGGGTGCCACGCTCCGCCTCAAGTTGTTTAACTGTCCAGCTTCGCCTTGAGCAGCGTGCCCACCGCTTGCGGATCGGCCTGACCGCCGCTCGCGCGCATAACTTGGCCGGTGAAGAACCCCAGCAGCCCGGTGCGCCCGCCTTTATACTCGGCCAGCTTGCCGGGGTTGGCGGCCAGCACGCGGTCAATGATAGCGGCCAGCTCGCCGGTATCGCTGACCACTTTCAACCCGCGCCGGGCCACGATTCCGGCGGGGGCCTCACCGCTTTCCAGGCTCTCGGTCAGCACGTCCTTGGCAATGCGGCTGCTGATCTGGCCGCTGGCCAGCAAGTCGGCCAGGGCGGGCAGATCGTTGACCTGAAGCCGGACTTCGCCTGCCCGAAGCGCTGCGCCCAGTTCGTTGACCACCCAGGCGGCCACCTGCGGAGCCTGCCGCGTGGTGTCAGCGAAATACGCGCTCAGCACGCTGTCGCGGGCCAGCACCACCGCCTCGGCCTCAGCTACGCCCAGGGCACGCAGGCGGGTCACCTCGGCGCTCTGGGTGGGGGTCAGGCTGGGCGCTTCGGCTTTCTGTGGCTCGGCTCGGGCGGATTTCGGCTCGGTTTTGCCCTTCAGCGCCGGTTCCGACTTGCCCCAGGTGTCGCGCAGCGTGATGATCCGGTTGAAGACCAGCGCGTCGGAGCGGCTGTCTTCCGGGTCAGGCCAGAAGTACCCCTGGCGCTCGAACTGGTAGCGGGTACCGGGCGGGTCGGCGGCCACGCTCCTCTCCACGAAGCCGCGCGTTACCTTGAGGCTCTCGGGGTTCAGGAAGCGCAGAAAATCGCTGCTGGCAGGCTGGGCCGCGTCCTCGTGGCCGGGCTGTTCGGGGTCGAAATCGGGAAGGCTATCGTCGTGATTGGGGCCTTCCGGGTTTGGGACCCGGAACAGGCGGTCGTACAGCCGGAACTCGGCGCTCAGGCCACTCTGCGCGTCCACCCAGTGAATGACCCCGGCGGGTTTCAGTCCCCCGCTGTCCTCGCCCAGCCAGGTTGCCTTGAGGCCCGTGACTTCGCCGGATTCGCCGTAGATGACCTCGTCGGCCCGGATCAGGCCCGCACCGCGCAGCCGCACCACGCCGCCCAGGGTGAGGCGTTTGAAGCCCTTGGGCGGCGTCAGTGAGAAGTCCTGGCGCTCGATGTAGAGGGTGTTGGAGAGCGCCACCGGGCGCACCGCTGCTTCCGGCTTGACCCGCTCGCCGCCGGGCAGGGCCACCAGGCCGTCGGGGCTGGCCTGCACCACGTCGTCGGGCCAGTACGGCAAACTGAGGGTCCGGGTCTCCAGGTGACTGAGCGTTACCGCCAGCGGCTCAATGACCGCCAGCACGCGCGGCGCAGTCGGATTGAGATCGTCGCGCACGGCATTTTCATAGACTGCCAGATCGACGGTGCGGTTGGTGCGGCTGACCCCGATGGCCGAGGCGAACGCCTTGATGGCCTGTGGCCGGACGCCCAGCCGCCGCGCGGCCCGCAGGGTCGGCATCCGGGGATCGTCCCAGCCCGAGACGTGACCGCCCTGCACCAGACGGCGCAGCTTGCGCTTGCTGACCACCGTGTATTCCAGGCTGCGCCGCCCGAACTCGTACTGGTGTGGGCGCGGCGCGAACGCCAGTGTCTCCATCAGCCAGTCGTAGATGGCGCGGTTGTCCACGAATTCCAGGCTGCACAGGCTGTGGGTCACGCCTTCGAGCGCGTCTTGCAGGGGGTGCTGGAAATCGTACATCGGGTAGATGCACCACCCGTCGCCCTGACGGTAATGGTGGGCGCGCACAATCCGGTAGAGCACCGGGTCGCGCAGCTTCATGTTGGTGCTGGCGAGATCGATCTTGGCCCGTAGCACATGTGCGCCGTCGGCAAATTCCCCAGCCCGCATCCGGGCGAACAGATCGAGGTTCTCGGCCACGCTGCGCCCCCGGTAAGGACTCGGCGTACCGACCCCGAAGGCCGAGCCGCGCAGCCGGGCCATCTCGCTGCCGCTCACGCTGTCCACGTAGGCCTTGCCGAGTTCGATCAGCTTGACGGCGTAAGCGTAGTAGCGCTCGAAGTTGTCTGAGGCGTAGTACAGCTTCTCGCCCCAGTCCCAGCCGAGCCAGCGCAGATCGTCTTGAATCGCCTCGGCGAATTCCTGCGACTCGCCCGCCGGGTTGGTGTCGTCCAAGCGCAGGTGGTAGCGGCCATCAAACTGCGCCGCCGTCTGGAAGTCGAGAAAGCTGGCGAAGGTGTGCCCGAGGTGCAGGTAGCCGTTGGGTTCCGGCGGAAAGCGGGTCACGACCCTCGGGTATTTGCCGCTCGCCAGGTCGCGTCCGATAATCTCGGTGATGAAATTGGGGGCCACGGAAACCGGCACGGAAGGCGAACTCGTCATCGCTTCCCACAATACCCGCCTTGAGCCAGTCTCTGCCGTTGCTTGAGCACCACTTCATCTGAACGCCGATCTGCAAGAGCGCTTACGCTCAGCCGGGCTGCCGGATGCTGAACTCAGCGGTATGGCAACCCTGACTGAGCAGTTCATGACGGCCCTCAACACGGCGGAGGAAAGCGGCGACCTGAGCGCCCTGCTGGCCCTGCACGCAGATGACGTGACGCTGCAAAACCTCACCGAGCAGACCTGGCAGGGCGCAGGCGGTGCCGAGCAGTTCTGGCAGCGCTACCTGTCGGACTTCGAGCAGATTCACAGCAAATTTTCCTACCACGCCGAACTGGACGGCCTGGGTCTGATGGAGTGGACCAGCACCGGCCAACTCAAGGGCGGCCAGGCCATCACCTACCGGGGTATCAGCGTGATCGAGACGCAGGATCAGCAGGTCAAGGCGTTCCGGACCTACTACGACAGCGCCGCCTTCATCAAGCCGAGCGAGGCGCAGGCGACCGACGACTGAACCAGAAGATGAAGGAAAGATAAATTCAGCAGTCTGAACCGCTTCACCCTCTCTCAAATACTTGGGGAGAGGGTGGCTTATTGGGAATGGCCCGAAGTCGAAAATAGTGCCCGGAACCTGTATTCAAGTTGCTGCGGCGTCTTATGAGTTCAGTTCGCTCGCTTGCGATGCTGTCTTGTTATAATCGCTCGCTTGCCCAGGAGATAGACGGTTCCAAGATGCCGCTGACGAAGGTACTAGTGATCAGGATGTCTGGCAACAGGATGTCCGGTGCCGATATGATGGACCCCTGGATGCCTGAAGAGAGGATGCCGGGGATAATAGGCGCGCCGATACTAAAATACACCAGTGTGCCTAATATGAATATGATGGTGTACGGTCACGCCGTGGGATTTGGCAAAGTGCCCAGTTACAAGCTAAGCGACTACACCTATACTACGTGCGGCGCCACTTTAAGATATCAAAAGGCCAGGCGCAGAGGATTGTTCGACTTATATAATAAGACACTGATGTGATAGCTGAGAGCAAGATATGACTATGAAGATGGGCGAGTCGGACGAAGCCTACGTGATGAAAACTGGAAGTTTGACTTGTTGACTACCAACCGGGGAAGCCGCACCATCGTAACTCTGCGCACCTACTGAACGGAGAAACGGAGCCGAACAATGGAAGGCAGTCTGGCCCAGCAGGACTCGGGGCCAGCATGTTTGCCGTACGCTTTTCCAGAGTGGCCAACCGAAACATCGAGGGGAAGGTAAAGTAAGGGCGGCCTGCCCTCCCATTCGGCCTGATGCGGCGGGCGCAAGCCCAGGAAGGACGTTGCCTTGATCCACCCTCTCCCCTCACTCCTTGTGGCCCTGGACTGCCCCGACCTGCCGACCGAGCGCGCTGACCTCGCGCCGGTTGGTTCGGCCCTGGCCGCCGAGGATCCGCTCCGGGCGCTGGCGCTGCTGGACGGCGCGGCGGCCCGAACGGTGCCCCAGCAGGCGGCGTACTGGCGCTGGCTGGGCCTCGCGCGGCTAGCCGCCGGGCGCACGGCCGACGCCGAGCTGCCGCTGCGCCGGGCGACGGCGCTGGGCGATGCGCCAGGGCAGGTGGCCTACACCCAGTGGCTGCTGATCACCGGACGACTCGACGAGGCCTTGCGGGTGCTTCCGCCGCTGCGAAACAGGCTACCCGCTGGTGAACTCCGACGGCGTGCCCAGTGCCTGCACGGCCTGGCCCTGTTTCGCAGCGGCGAGGTCAAGCCAGCGCTGGGCTTGGTGCAGGCGTTGTGCCGCAGTGCCGGGAGTAGGCAGCCAGGTCGGCCTAGTGCGGATCGTCTGCCTGCGGCGCAGGTGTTACCCGCCGCTGTTCTGGCGCAGATGTGGGGGCAGCTCGGCGACCTTGCCCGAGCGGAGGCGCTGCTCAACCGGGTGCTGCTGGCCCTGCCGCTTCAGCGCCGTCGCCGTGCCCGCATTGAGGCGCTGGGCAGCTTGGCTATGGGGCAGGCCAGGGCGGGCCAGTTCGCCGCCGCCGCCAGCACCCTGAATTTGAGCCGTGCGCAGCTGGCCGAACTCCCGGCGGGAGGGCAGCGCTGGGCGTTGGCGGCCCATCAGCGTGCCGAGCTGGAAGTGCGCTGGCTCTCTGGCGAGCGCTCGGCACTGAGCGGCGATCTGCTGGCCCTGCACGACCTGGCCGCCGAGCTGGAAGACGCTGAGCTGAGGCTCTGGACGGTGGCGCTGCGTGCCGAGCTGCTCAGCCTTCAGGGGCAGCCGGAAAAAGCCCTCACCAGCCTCTACGACCTCGGAACCCGGCGGGGGCTTCCGCCGAGGCTCAGGGCCGTACGCGGCCTGCTGATGCGCCGCCAGCGCTATGACGACCACGCCGTTAAGGATCTGAGCGAGGCGGGTCGCGCGCTGGGCCGCCAGAACGGCGCGCTGCGCTGGCGCGCTCTGCTCTATCTGGCGGATGTCCAGCTTCGCAGTGCTCGCACGGACGCGGCGCGGGCCACGCTGACCGAGGTGCTGGCCCATCTCGGCAGTGCCCAGGACCTCAGCCTCTACGCGGCGGATCTGGCAGACGTGGACGAACTGGTGCAGCGCGCCCTGATCGAGCCGGGTCTCGCGCCGATCATGCAGGGCGTGCTGGCGCGTCTGCGTGCCGGATCGCCGCTGGGTGCGCGGCCCCGCTGGCTGGACCTCCACACCCTGGGCAGCACCAGCGTGAAGCTCGGTGGTCAGGCGGCGGCGCTTTCAAAGGGCGCGGTGCTGGTCCTGACCTACCTGCACCTGCACCCCCACACCAGCCGCAATGACATGCGCGCGGCGCTGTTTCCCGATTTCGACCGTGAGCAGACCACCATCTTCTTTCGCACAGCGGTGCGCGAGCTGCGCGCCCAGCTGGGACCGGACATCCTGCAGCTCGACGATACTCTGCGCCATCCACGCTACCGAATCAGCGCCGATGTCGAAGTGGACCTCGACCTGAGCGAGTTGCGCCGCAGCCTGGGCACCTCCGACCTGACGCGGGCCGCCGCGCTCTACCTGGGGGCATTTCTGGAAGACATGGAGCCGGAGAGCGAATGGGCCGATCAGGTGCGCCAGGAGTTGCGGCTGGCCTTCAATCTGGAGTTGCAGTGGCGCTTGAACCGCGTCCGCTCGCCGGACGACCTGAAGCAGGCCGAGCAGGCGCTGGCCGCAGTGCTGGCCCGCGACGCCGGGGTTGGTCCGGCGGCTCCCGAACTCCCGGCAGCCCTGGCCGCTGCCCGCCGCCGCCTGGCCGCCGCAGCAACAGTGCCCAGCCCGACTTGACATCCTCCTGAAAAAGTCCACAATGGGCCTGTAACCGATTACAACCTATCTCAGTGCCCGGCTGACGCCGGACGCTTCACCTCGAACCTAATCTGTAACCGGTTACAATTTGATGCCCGCCGGACCTTCCCCGCCTTTCAAGAGGACGCCCGATGACCACCGCCCGCTACACCATCGACGACATCGCCCGCACGGCGGGGGTCAGCAAGGGCACCGTCAGCCGGGTCCTCAACGGCCATCAGACGGTGGCCAGTTCGACCCGGCAGCACGTCCAGGCGGTGATGGACCAGCTCGGCTACGCGCCGGACCCGGCGGCGCGCCACCTCTCGTGGCGCAAGGGGCAGACGCTGGGGCTATCGTTTGGCCGCTTTGACCCGCTGCTCTCGCCGTACCACGTGCTGCTGACCCGTGCCCTGGAAGCCCGCACCGCGCCGCAGGGGGTGCAACTGGTCAATCTCAGGAGTGACCTCGAAGCGCTGCGCCACCTGCCGAGCGCAGTGCTGGTGATGCACGCCCAGGACGGCGACGAGCGGCTGGACCATCTGTCCCGGCTGGGCGTTCCGGCGGTGCTGATCGGCCACCGCGAAGGCTCATTCTGGGTGGCCCCCGATGATGTGGGCGGCGCGCGGCTGGCTACCGAGCAGCTCACGCAAGCGGGCCACCGCCAGTTGATCTACCTGGGCGGCGGTCCTTCGCAGGTGGCCCAGGACCGCGAACGCGGCTTTTTGCTGGCGGCCTCGGCGGCGGGCGCGGATGCCACCATCCTCGACGCCGACTTCACCCTGCTGGGCGGCTACCGGGCGGTACGGCGGACCTGGGAAGGGGGGAGGCGCTTCACCGGGCTGTTTGCCCAGAGTGACGAGAGCGCGGTGGGCGCGGTGGCCGCCCTCGAAGACCTGGGCGTGCGGGTACCCCAGGAAGTGTCGGTGGTGGGCTTCGACGGCCTGCCCGAGCTGCCGCTGCCGATCGAACTTACCACCGTCTCGCAAGACATCGCCCGCATCGCTGGGTGCGCCCTAGAGCTGATGCAGGAGGCCCTGAGCGGGCTTCCGGCGCGCGGCCAGCACATTCCGGTGCGCCTTCTCGTCGGCGCGACGGTGGCCCCACCCCCCGACCCGGCTTCCTGAACCAGCTTCTCGCTCCGTCATCCATTTCAGATCTCTGTTCACTTTTCACTGTCCCAGGAGGGAATATGCGTAACCAATTGATGCTCGGCCTTCTTCTTCTCGCGGCGGCCTCCACCCAGGCGGCAGCCCAGACCACCATCAAGATCAACGGCTATGCGGGCCAGGACCCGGCCATCGTGGGCGACCTGATCAACCGCTTCGTCAAGCCAGCGCTCGCCAAAGACAAGATCAACGTGACTTACGAGCCGCTTCAGGGCGACTACAACCAGCAGCTCACCACCCTGCTGGCAGCGGGCAACGCGGGCGACGTGTTCTACCTGCCTGCCGAGACGCTCGACGGCTTCGTCGCCACCGGCAAGATCTTGCCCCTCAACGGCGTGGTGCAGACCGGGCCGTACATCAAGAGCCTGAATACCGCCTTCACGCGGGGCGGCAAGGTTTACGCCATCGCCAAGGACTTCAACACGCTGGCCGTCGAATACAACAAAGACCTCTTCGACGAGGCCAAGGTGCCCTACCCCAGCAACACCGATACCTGGACCAGCCTGCAAACCAAGCTGACCAATGTGAAAAAAGCGTTGGGCAACGACTACTCCGGCATCTGCCTGGCTCCCGACTACGCCCGCATGGGACAATTCGCCTTCGCTGCTGGCTGGAAGCCGTTTGACAGCAAGGGCAAGACCAATCTGCTCGACCCGGCCTTCGTGCGGGCCTTCAACTACTTCACGGGCCTGGCCAAGAACAAGGTCGGCATTCAGCCCTCCGAGATCTCGCAGGACTGGTCGGGCGGTTGCCTGGGCACCGGCAAGGTCGCCGTTGCCATCGAGGGCAACTGGATCGTGGGCTTCCTCAAGGACAACGCCCCCAACCTCAAGTACGGCAGCGCCCTGATTCCCAAAGACGACAAGACCGGCAAGCGCGGCAACTTCGTCTACACCGTGGGCTGGGCCATCAACGCGGGCACCAAGAACAAGGCGGCGGCCACCAAGGTGCTCAACATCCTCACCAGCCCGCAGGTGCAGCAGTACGTGCTGGAGCAGGGCCTGGCGATTCCGAGCCGCACGTCGCTGTCGAACAACGCCTTTTTGAAGAAGACCGACGCCGGGGCCGCCAACTCCAAGGCCATCTTCGACGGAGCCGCCGACGGTGTGGTGCGGCCCTACTACTTCGGGACCCAGGGACCCGACTGGATCAAGCCGATCAACACCGCCCTGGCTGCCGTGCTGAGCGGGCAAAAGAGCAGCGCCGACGCCCTCAAGCAGGCCCAGGCGGAAATGAACACCTTCCAGAACCGCTGAGCGCCTGAGTTCACCGTGAGGGCCGGGAGCCGGAAACACCCGGACCCGGCCCTCACGTGTGCCTTGCCGCCGCCGCGCGGGCCGGGGGAACCATGTTCAAGAAAGGCCAGTCTGCCACCGCCTACCTCTTCCTCGCGCCGTTTCTGATCACCACCCTGGTTTTCTTTTTCTACGCGTTCGGGCGGGCCATCTACTACTCGTTCACCGATTTCAATCTGTTCAACACCCCGCACCTGATCGGCCTCAAGCCGTATGTCGATGTGCTGGGGGACAGCCTGTTCCGGCGGGCGCTGGCCAATACCCTGGTGTTCGCCGTCATCGTCACGACTCTGCAGACGATTTTATCACTGCTGATGGCGGTGGCGCTCAACAACAAGATCAAGGGGATGGGCTTTTTCCGCTCGGCCTGGTATATGCCGTCCATCACCAGTTCGGTGGTCATCACCCTCATTTTTCTGTGGCTGTTTCAGCGCCGGGGGGTGGCGAACTATGTCATCACCCAACTTCAAATGTACCAGCCGTACATCCTGACGGTCATGGGCGTGCTAATCGTGGTTCAGATCGTGCAGGTCCTGTTCGAGCGCTCGCGCCAGATGCCCGCCGGGTGGTTCGATCCGGCGCTGGCGGCCGTCAGTGCGCTGATCGCCGTGGCGGTGACGGTGGTACTGGCCTTCATGGGCATCTTGCAGGCGCGTGACGTGCCCCCCTTCGACTTCCAGTATTTCGCCGACGTGTGGCTGAGCATCGGTGGTGTGCAGGTGCTCAGCATACCTTTGCTGGTCATCATCATTCAGAACACTTTCACGACCATTCCCACGCTGATGCTGTTTTTTCTGGCCGGACTTCAGAACATTCCCGGTACGCTCTACGAGGCCGCCGACATCGACGGCGCGACGCCTTTCGAGAAGCTGATGAACGTGACGGTGCCGATGCTGCGCCCCGTGACGTTCTACGTGATTACCGTAGGACTGATCGGCACCATGCAGATGTTCGATCAGGTGGCGGTGATCGGAGCCGCCGCGCCGCAGTCCACCCTGATCACGCTGGCGTACTACGTCTACATCAACACCTTCAAGGCCGGAACCGCGCCGGTCAACATGGCGGCGGCGGGGGCCATCATCCTGGCGCTGATCATCCTGGTGATGGTGTTCATTCAGCGCAGGTTCTTTCCCTCCGAGGCCAGCGTATGACTGCCGTTCCCAGTCAGCGCTTCATCAACGCGGGCAAGAACGAGCAGTGGCTGGCGCGGCGGCGCTGGGCGCGGGCAGGCTGGCTGTACCTGTTCATGATCGTAATGAGTTTCTTCTTCCTGGGACCGTTCCTGATGGGCCTGCTGAGCAGCCTCAAGGACAACCCCAACGAGTACCCGCCCCGGCTGATCATTCCGCAGATCACCGGCCAATACATTTCGAAGGCCTATTCGCTGGGTGTGCAGGGCGGCAGTGACGGCTGGAACGGTGGCCTCAAGCCGGGCCGCAGCGTGGCTTTCGACGTGACGGTGGCCTCGCCCAAAGACGCGCCTCAGACCGCGCCCTCAATCATTTTATTTCCTTACCAGCCGACCAGCCTGGTGGCGCTGGCCCGCCAGGCGCAGGCCAAGGACTACACCCAGCTCAAGACCGAGCCGACCGGGCAGATCGGCGACGAGCGCAGCTACCACGTCACGGTGACGTATCCGCTGCTGACCCGCCATACCGGCGACGTGATCAGCGCCAAGCTGGGCGTGCCGGGCAGCGACCTCACCGCCATCTTGCCTGGCGGTCAGACGGTGGATGTGACGCTCGATACCCCCGAGGCGCAGGCCAAGCAGTACGACCTCAACGAAACGCAACTCGTCGAGCTCGTCAGATCGGGCGAGGCATCTAACGCCAAGTATTACCTGCGCGGCCCGGTCTTTGAGCGCACCCCGCTGGAAGTGGACGTGCAGCGCGGCCAGCGCATCGTGTCGAGCACCCTGCCGCCCAGCGACAAGCAGAACTTCGACCGCAGCTTCGCCTACCGCAATATCACTCCCGGCGTGCTGGGCTACACCTTCAACAACTACCGCCGTGCCTTTACGGAGACCACCGATCCGCGCACCGGCAGCAGCCTCTTTTTGCGCTGGGTGCTCAACACCTTTCTGTACGCCTTCCTGCGGGTGACGGCGGCCATCGTGTTCTGCTCGCTGGCCGGGTACGCCCTGGCCCGCCTGAGCTTTCCCGGCAAGAACCTGATCTTTTTGCTGGGCGTGCTGTTCGTACAGATGGTGCCCAGCCAGGTCAATCTGGTCAGCAATTATGTACTGCTCAAACAACTGGGCCTGCTCAACTTATGGGGCTTGTGGTTCAACGGGCTGGTGGCGGCGGGTGGCGTCTTCCTGATGAAACAGTTCTTCGAAGGCATGCCCAGAGAGCTGGAGGAGTCGGCCAGCATCGACGGCGCGGGCCCCTTCACGACCTTCTGGCGGGTCATGCTGCCGCAGGCAGGTCCGGCCCTGATCGCCCTCTCGATCACCCAGTTTCAGGGAGCCTGGAACGACTTTTTCTGGCCGCTGGTACTGCTGCGTAATCAGATCAACTTTGTCCTGACGGTGGGCCTGTCCAACTTCCGTTCGGCCTACGGCGGCCAGGGTGACTACGGCCTGATTCTGGCGGGCGCGGTGCTCAGCGCCATTCCAGTCATTATCGTCTTCGTGATTTTCCAGCGTTACTTTGTCGATACTGGAGCCGACAGCGCCGTGAAGGGCTGAAGGCGGTGCGGCTTCCAGTTGTCTCGTATCTCCTGACTCCCAAGGATTTCTCATGCTGAGTACCCGCACTGTTCTCAAAGAAAACGATCTCTATCTGGTGGGCGACGGGCACTACGCCGTAGCCGAGGGCGAGAGCGGGATGTATCGCCGCGACACCCGGTTTCTCAGCCGCTACGAGTGGCGGCTCGGCGGCGAGCGCCCCCAGGCGCTGGTGCAGCACCAGCGCTATCCCTTCTGGCTGCGCGAGCACAGCGCCAACGCTAACGTGGGCTATACCATGAAAGTGGGCATCGCTCGTGACCTGACGGTGACGGCCAGCGAGGTGCGCGACCGCCTAGTGGTCACCCGCTACCTCGAAGACGGCCCGCGTGAGATTACCCTCGACCTCGGCGGTGACTTTGCCGACATGTTCGAGGTGCGCGGCTGGCCGGGTGGGATCGGTCAGCGCCAGGTGATCAGCCAGACGGTCGAGGGCGGTGTCGAGTTCCGCTACACGGCTCTCGACGGTGTGCAAAGTCGGGCGCTCGTTCAGGTGTCGCCGCCCGCCGGGTGGGACGGTGAGCGCTTGACCTGGAACCTGACTGAACCCGAAACCCACATCACCGTCAGCGTGTTTTTGCTGCAAGGCGACGAAACGCCTGTTCACGGCGACCCCGACGCCCTGGCCGCCGAGTATGACGCCCTGGGGGGCAACCTGGCACAGGCACAATCCAGCCACCCCCAACTCAGCCACCCGCTCGACCAGCAGGTGCTCGAACGCAGCGTGCAGGACCTGCGAAGCCTGACCTTTCACACGCCCCAGGGACCGTTTCCGGCGGCGGGCCTGCCCTGGTTCGTGGCTCCCTTTGGCCGTGACAGCTTGATCATCGCCTTGATGGTCAAGGATCATCTGCCGCAGATGGCGGCGGCGGTGGCGCGCTATCTGGCAGCCAGACAGGGCCAGAAGTACGACCCGGTGACGCTCGAAGAACCCGGTAAGATTCTGCACGAGGAGCGGGTGGGCGAACTGACCCGCACGGGCCGCACCCCGCACCGCCCCTACTATGCCAGCGCCGACGCCACGCCGCTGTTCGTGTGGTTGGTCGGCGAACTCAGCGCCCAGGCCCCCGAACTGGCCAGTGAGCTGCGTCCGAATTGGGAAGCGGCCCTTAACTGGCTGCTGACCGACGGCGACCCCGATCAGGACGGCTTCATCGAATACACCCCCGACCCCGATGGCATCACCAACGCCGTCTGGAAGGACAGCGGAGACAGTACCTTCACGGAGGAGGGCGTGGACGTCAGTGGCCATGTGGCGGTCATCGAGGTGCAGGGCTACGCCTACGCGGCCTACTGGGCGGCGGCGGGCCTGTACCGCCAGCTTGGTGAAGCCCAGCGGGCCGAGGAGTGGGAGTGTCGGGCCTCTGAGCTGCGTGAACGCTTTCAGGCGGCCTTCTGGTGGCCGGAGCGCAACTACTACGTTCATGGTCTCAACGGCGACAAACGCCCACTGCGGGTGCTGGTCAGCAACCCGGCCCACACCCTCTGGACCGGCATCATTCCGCCGGAGTTCGCCCCTCAGGTGGCGGCCACCGCCCTGGGTGAGCAGCTCTGGAGCGGTTGGGGCATTCGCACGCTGGGCGAGGGTGAGATCCGCTACAACCCGGTGTCGTATCACAACGGCAGTGTCTGGCCGCACGACACCGCTGCCGCCGCGCTCGGCCTGGCCCGCTACGGCCTGAACCGGGAAGCCCAGCAGGTCGCCCGTGCCCTCTTCGATGTGGCCCGCGCCGCCAGTGATCTGCGCCTCAGCGAACTGCTGGCTGGGTTTGAGCGACGCGGCAACGAAGACGTGCCGGTGCCTTACCCCGCCGCCTGCCACCCGCAGGGCTGGGACGCGGCCATTCCGCTGGCGCTCTCGCACCTGCTGGACACGGTAACGCTCGATCAGCCCTGGGCCGAACTCTCGACCTGAACGGGTCGTGCCGAGGGGGAGCGGGGCCCAGTCCTGCTCTCCCTTCCGGCTTGGTCTCAGCGCGCCCGGATCACCAGACCCTGATACGGCTGCAGCATCAGGGTCTCTGCGGGTTCCGTTGCCGGGTAATTGCTGCTCAGCACCTCACCGCCCACGAAGTCGGCGGGCAGATGGTAGCGCTCCGTATCGCTGGAAAAGTGGCCGATGACCAGCAAACGGGTTTTGCCATCGTCCCGAATATAGGCGAACACGCTCGGATGCTCGGCGTCGAGAAGCTCGTAACTGCCTTCCCGCACCACGTCCAGCGATTTGCGAAGAGCGATGGTGCGGCGGTAGTGGTGCCACACCGAGTCGGGATCGGCCTCGGCCGCTTCGGCATTAATTTGAGGGTAATTGGGGTTGACTTCGAGCCAGGGCTTGCCGGTCGTGAATCCGGCGTTCGGGGAAGCGTCCCACTGCACCGGGGTGCGCGCGTTGTCGCGGCTCATGGCGTGAACGGCGGCCATCACGCGCTCCTGGCTCCAGTTGTGCAGCTCGTGTAGTTCCTCGGCGGCGTGCAGCGTTTCCAGGTCGTTGTACTGCCCAATGCGCTCAAAGGCCACGTTGGTCATGCCGAATTCCTCGCCCTGATAGATATACGGTGTGCCCTGCATGAAGTGCAGCACGGTTGCCAGCATCTTGGCGCTCTGCACCCGGAATTCGCCATCGTTGCCGAAGCGTGACACCGCGCGCGGCTGGTCATGGTTGTCCCAGTAGAGACTGTTCCAGCCCCGGTTGTGCAGGCCGGTTTGCCAGCGGCTGAGAATCGCCTTGAGTTCCGGCAGGGTCCAGGGTGCATTGGTCCACTTGCCACGCTCGCCGCTGCCCAGGCCCACGTGCTCGAACTGAAACACCATGTTCAGTTCGTGGCGGCTGGGGTCCGAGTAGCGCACAGCGTCGTCCACGCTCGCGCCAGGTGTTTCGCCCACCGTCATCAGATCGTAGCGGCTGAGCACCTCGCGGTTCATCTCCTGCAAGAACTCGTGGACGCGCGGGCCGTTCATGAAATGCGGGTAGCCGGAGGTCAGCGCCGTGCCGGGAATCGGCTCGCCCTCCGGATACTGCTGGTCTTTGGAAATCAGGTTTATGACGTCCATCCGGAAGCCGTCGATGCCCTTGTTACACCAGAAGCGCATCAGGTCGTAGACCTCACCGCGCAGCTTGGGGTTTTCCCAGTTGAGGTCCGGCTGCTTGACGCTGAACAGGTGCAGGTAATACTCGCCGGACGCCTCGTCGAGCTGCCAGACCGGGCCGCCGAAGAACGCCTGCCAGTGGGTCGGCATATCTCCTGCGACCGGCGGCTTCCAGATGTAGTAATCGCGCTTGTCCGACTGCGGGTTCTCGCGGGCCTCCACGAACCAGGCGTGCTCATCACTGGAGTGGTTGACCACCAGATCGAGCATGATCTTCAGCCCATGCTTATGCGCCTCGGCCAGCAGTTCGTCGAAGTCGGCCATCGTGCCGAACTCGGTCATGACGGCGCGGTAATCCGAGATGTCGTAGCCGTTATCGTCGTTGGGCGAGGCGAAGATCGGCGAGAGCCAGATCACGTCCACGCCCAGCCGGGCCAAGTAATCTAGCCGCAAAATGACGCCGCGCAGATCGCCCACGCCGTCGCCGTCCGAGTCCTGAAAGCTACGCGGATAGATCTGGTAAACCACAGCGTCCTGAAACCAGGGCCGGGCCGCCGGAGAGAGCGGGGAAGACGTCATGGCGGGCATCATACAACTTGCCCCGAGCCTGGCCTGCCCGCCGCCAGAATCTGCTAAGCTGACCTTCAGCCACTCCTCATTCGTTCAGCACGGTAGCGAGACTCCGCCTACTCCAGCCTTAGGTGAGTTTGTGAAGTATTCGACAATCACACCTTACCCCCAACCGAGGTTTTGCGGCGCAGCGCTTCAGCTTAGCTGACGTTGCAAGTCCACCACGTAGCGCGCCAGGTCTTGCGGTGAGGCCACCTGCCGGGCCACCGCCACCCGCGCCTCGAGCATGTCCAGGTCTTCCGGGTCGATCTTGAGGTACTGATTGGCCAGCAGCAGGGCGCGGCGCAGATCGCCGTTATCGCGCGCCTGCTGCAATTTCGACTTCAGCTCGGCGGCCAGATCCGCGCGCAGCTCTTCGCGGGTCGTGTCCACCCATTCGCTTTCCAGCTTGGAATCCGGCAGAAATGGCCCCCGGTAAAGCGAGAGCGCCCGCGCCGTGTCGCCTTTCGACAGGGCCTCGCGCAGATGTTCGAGGTCGAGGTCGAGGTGCACCCCCGGTCCCAGACGGTAGCGCGGCGCTTTGGGGCTGCCGTCCATCCACAGAACCTGCTGGCCGAGCTTGACCCGCAGCTCACGGAAGACCGCCCGGAAGTAGTCGCCCGCCGTCTTACCTTCCCGGTCAGGGTAGAGGGTCGTTTCCAGTTCGCGGCGGGTGCAGCCGGGGTGCAGCGCCAGATACGCCAGCGTCAGCACGCTGCCCTGCAAGCTGAACTTGATTTCCTCGCCCTCCCTGAAGATGGCCGCGCGGCCCATGGTCTGAACTTTGAGGTGCAGCACGCTGTCGCTGGGCACACTGTCACGGCCCAGCAACACGTCGAACTTGTCGAGTAGCACTTCCATGTAGGGCGAGAGTTCCGGATCGAGCAGGGCGTGCTGTACCAGATCAGCCAGTTCCTGAAGGTCCGGCGAGAAGAGAATCAGGTCGCGGGCGGAGAGCAGCCCTTCCATCGCCAGCTTGAGTGAGACGCCCGACCCTTCCGGATCGCCGTTCTTGGCCTGGGCATCAGCCAGATGCAGCAGCGTTCGCAACTGTGCACGGGATTCCAGGCGCGGCGAATCCAGGGCCATCTGAAACGCCTCGATGGCCGCCGAATAAAGGTGTCGGCGGCGCAGCAGCATGCCCCGCATGGCTGTGACCAGCGGGTGCTTGCCCTCCGGGGCGATTTCGAAGAGCGTTTCCATCGCCTGACTGTGGCGGCCCTGCCTGCTGTAGAAATCGGCGAGGTGGGCGGCGGTCCAGGTGGACGACTCGAAATCCTGCAAATCTTCGAGAATCCCCTGAAGTTGCAGGAGGGTATCCAAATACTTGTCCTGATTCCTGGTCAGATGATAGTAATCAGCTTCGGCTGAAAGAATATGTGCTGTAGATTTGAGAGAATCCGTCAACTGAAGTGCTTCCTGCGCGGCGTCGAGGGTTTTACGGGCCTCTCTGACTTCTCCCAGCGACATTTGAACGTCGGCCAGACCACCCAGTGCTGCAATACGGAAGACGGACTGCTGAGCCAGCGGCATTCTCCGAATCGCTTCTTCGTAAAGTTGCCTGGCCCTGGAAAGATTCCCGACCGAGAGATGCATCTGGGCCATCGTCTGGGTAATGCGCCCGATCATTTCGTCGTCGCCCAGCGCCAGATACCCGTGCCAGGCGGCTTCGCAACGCTGCAATCCCATCTCTGTGCGGCCAGCCATGAATTCGACGGTGCCCCACCACCGCTGGGCACGCAGCAGCAGTTCGCCCGATAACCTCGGTACCACTTCCATGAAATGTGCGCTAGCCTCACTCAAACGTCCTGTGACTCGCAGCAGGTTGCCGTACTCGACCATCCCTTCCGAGTCACCTGCCTGGCTGCTTTGTCTCAGGGGAAGCTCCGCTTGCTCATAGTGACCGCTGAGGATATGGGCCATGCCAAGAAGTCGCCATCCTTCTCTGGTGAGTTCTGGTTCTCCAGTCAGAAGGGTGATGACAGCCTGATACTGCCCTACTTCGAGGGCAGAAGAAGCTTGCCTGAGGGTTCTCGCTTCGGTCGTCATAAAATTATGAATAGCATAACCCTATAAGCGAGTAAGAAAACGTTCAGAGTTTTCAAAGTAAAATAAAAGGTTACCGAACATAAAAGGGAGGACAAGATGACTGAAGCAATCAGAGATTTTGGAATTTAATAGCATCCAGATTCAGATTTCAATTCTTCGACACCGACCCAGAAGTTACACCCAACCGGAGGGCAAGATGACTGAAGCAATCAGAGATTTCGGAATTTAACCTAATGAACAACAACCTCTTTTCATTCCCCCAGTGCCCGCTCCGGCACTGGTTCTTTTTTGTGGTCTGAAGGTAGCCCGGCATACCTTACAAAACTCTTTCAACGGCGGCTGACCCTGTGCTCAGGCGGTCTGGTAGAGCGGCGCGGCATGTTCGTCACGCTCCATCTCGGCGAGGTTGGCGACCTGCAATTCGCCACGGGCGTTGAGGTACTCGGCCAGCGCGCCGACTTTTTCCAGGGCCAGCAGGGTGTCGTAACTCCTGACGTGGGGGTAGAGCTGGGCCGTGACGCCCTGCACGCTGTGGGGCGAGACGCAGATGTTTAAAATGCGCTCCATCTTGCGGATATGTGAGGCGCGGATGGCCGCGCTGCGGGTGTGCAGATCGTGAACCGGTTCCTCGTGCCCGGCCAGGGTGAGCGCAATGCCTTCCTCGGCGTCGAGCAGGTCGAGCGAGTGCAGATAGTGCGAGAGGCCGTTGCCCGGCGTGATGCTCTCGGCGGAGAGATGAGGGGTGGTGCGCGCGAGAACCTGATCGGCGCTGAGCAGCACCTCGCCCACCCGCAGGCAGATTTGCCCCGGACAGTGCCCAGGCGTGTGGATGACCCGCAAAACGCCGTCGAGAACGTCGCCGTGACGCAGCTCGGTTTCGACGGGACCGCCGACGAACCGTGTTTTGCCCGCGCCGTACATGTTCATGAAAGCGGTGACGCCCGGCGTATCGACCCCCGCCTCGTGCAAAAAGGCCCGCAGTGCCCGCGAGGTGAGCACGATGCGCTCGCGGTAGGCGCTCAGCACCGGGTGGTCGAGTTCGTGGACGGCGACGGGTGCAGCCGTCAATGTTCGCACGAAGTCGAGGCCGCCGTGATGGTCGATGTGGCCGTGCGTGATGACGACGCGCGACAACTCGGCCCACTCCAGCTTCTCGCCGAACTCGCTCAGAGCCGCGAAGCCAGAGAGAAGGTCGGCGTTGCTCTGCTCGGTGCCGCTGCCGGTGTCGATCAGCGCCGCATACTCGCCGCGCCGCAGCACATAGATGTTGGCCAGAAAGGTGCCGAACACGCGCACCGGAAAGCTGTAGATCAGCGTGCCGTCTGACAGGGCATGGCGCTGGGGTGGGGGCAGGACCGAAGACATACCTGCTTTGATAGCACACCGGGTCGCCCGCGCCAGAGTTACCAGTGCCGTGTGCATCCGGCCCGGCCAGCGCTCCCAATGAAGTGCGGTGAACGGTCTGCCGCGTTCGGGCGGCGCAGACTGAGCGCATGACGACCTCATCCCCCCGGCTTTCGGTGCTCGATCTGGTGCCGCTCCCCTCCGGGCAGAGCAGTGCCCAGGCCGTGAACGACGCTGTGGCACTGGCCCAGCATGTCGAAGCCTTGGGCTATCACCGTTACTGGATTGCCGAGCATCACAACATGCAGTCGCTGGTCAGCAGCGCTCCGGAACTGCTGATTGCCGCGCTGAGCCAGCGCACCACCACGCTGAGGCTCGGCGCGGGCGGCATCATGTTGCCCAATCACTCGCCGCTCAAGGTGGCCGAGCTGTTCCGGCTGCTCGAAGCCCTCGCGCCGGGCCGGATTGACCTGGGCCTGGGGCGCGCGCCCGGCACTGATGGCCGCACGGCGCTGGCACTCAGGAGGTCGCGTGAAGCGCTGGAAGCCGACGACTTCGAGTCGCAACTCGCCGAATTGCTGGCCTTCGGCGGCAACTTGAGCGCGGGCGGCTTCCCGGCGGGCCACCCGTTCCGGAGCATTACCGCCGCGCCCTACGATCAGCCGCTGCCGCCGCTGTGGCTGCTGAGTAGTTCCGGTCACGGCGCTTCGGTGGCCGCCGAGATCGGCGGGGGGCTCGCTTTCGCCGCCCACATCAACCCCGATCTGGCGCTGGCGGCGCAGTCGATCCGGCACTACCGCGCGGCGTTCCGGCCCTCCGGGCAGTTCGCACAGCCGCAGGTCATCGTCGCGCAGTCGGTGATCGTGGCCGATAGCGACAGCGAGGCCGAGCGACTGGCCCTGCCGCTGGGCCTGATGTTCCTGCGCCTGATGCGCGGTGAGAGCGCTCCCTTTGCCAGCGTGGAGGAAGCCGCCGCCCACCCCTACACCCCTGCCGAGCGTGCCCAGATCGACAGCATGGGCCGTAGCGGGCGTTTCGTGGCGGGCAGCCCGCAAACGGTCAAGGCGCGGCTGGACCGGGTGCTGGAACTGACCGGCGCGGACGAACTGATGATCGGCAGCTTGATGCATGACCCCGCAGACCGCCAGAAGTCGTATGACCTTCTCGCGCAGCTGTATCCCCAGCGTGAGGGGCGCAGCGCGGCGGACTGAAGCTAAGCTGCCTGCGCTTCCCGCTGCGCTGCCCTGGCCGCTGCATAGACCTCGCCCGCTTCCCTGGTGGTCAGGTCGGTTAACGCCTCAATGATTCGGCCCACGCTCTGAGCGGCGTATTCTGTGGAACTGAGTCGGGCGTGTGGCGTGCCGCTGAGGAGCGTTTCGAGCTGGGCGTGCAGGCGCTGGGCTGCCTCGGCGCTGAGCGGCCGGGCGGGTGGACTGGGTGGGCTGACTGTCGATTGGCCGAGGAGCGGTTGGCTGGCCGCTTCGGCGTCGTCGTCTTCATCGGCCACGATGCCCAGCGCCGCAGAGAGGGCGTAGCGGCGCAGGTACGTCAGGCCAGACCCGGCACCCTGTGGATCGTCTTTGGGTAGCCTAACCCGGCAGCGCGCCGAGATGAACTCGCCGGAACTGTGCAGCAGCATGGTTTCCAGCGCGACGTAACCGGGGTCGTCGCTGACCGGAAGCTGCACCACGCTCAGGTCGTTCTCGGCCAGCGCCGCCCGACAGGAGGCCCAGACACTGGAGAGGTCGGCATAGCGGGTTTTCAGGTGCGGGTTGGTGGACCCCTTGACGGCGACCTTGAGGCTGGCCTGCGCTTTGCTCAGCGCCGCACCGATGCGGGCGAGCGACTCGCTGTGCTTGACCGGAACTGGACTGCTGCTCATGGTTGGCCCTCGATTCGTCCTTCAGCATAAATCAGACTTTGATTATGTTAGCAGCCCACTTGAGCAAACGCTAGGTCACAGGCCAGTCCGGACCGTCCCCTGCTATGCTGACGGCGATTGGCCGGGCGCGTCCGGGTTGACTGGCTGCGCCCCGACCCGGAGGACGCCTCATGACAAAGACCGATGCACGGCCCCGCCTGACCCAGCAACCCGCCTGGCAAGCCCTGGAGCGCCACTACACCGAGATCAAGGACGTTCAGTTGCGCGAGCTGTTCGCTGCCGACCCGCAGCGCGGCGAGCACCTGACCGCCGAGGGCGCGGGCCTATTTCTGGATTACTCCAAGAACCGCGTGACGGGCGAAACCATGAAGCTACTCTTGCAACTCGCCGAGCAGACCGGTGTGGCTCGGAAGCGCGACGCCATGATCAAAGGCGAGAAGATCAACGTGACCGAAGGCCGCGCCGTGCTGCACACTGCCCTGCGCGTGCCGAGGGGCGGCACGGTGATGGTGGACGGAACAAATGTGGTGCCGGAAGTCCACGAGGTGCTCGACAGGATGGCCGCCTTCGCTGAGCAGGTTCGCGCCGGAACCTGGCTGGGCCACACGGGCAAGCCCATCAAAAATATCGTCAACATAGGCATTGGCGGCTCCGACCTCGGCCCGGTGATGGCCTACGAGGGGCTGAAGTTTTACAGTCAGCGCAACCTCACCGTGCGCTTTGTCTCCAATGTGGACGGCACCGATCTGGTCGAAAAAACCCACGGCCTCGACCCTGCCGAAACGTTGTTCATCGTCTCCAGCAAGACGTTTACCACCCAGGAGACGATGGCCAACGCGACCTCAGCGCGGGCCTGGTTGCTCGAAACGCTCAAGGACGATGCGGCAGTGGCGCGGCATTTCGTGGCCGTTTCCACCAACGCGGAGGCGGTGGGCAAGTTTGGTATCGACACCGCCAACATGTTCGGCTTCTGGGACTGGGTGGGCGGGCGCTACAGCATGGACAGCGCCATCGGCCTGAGCCTGATGATTGCGGTGGGGCCGGAGCATTTCCACGAACTGCTGGCCGGGTTTCACGAGATGGACGAGCATTTCCGTACCGCACCGCCCGAAAAGAACCTGCCGATGCTGCTGGGATTGATTGGGCTGTGGTACGACGATTTCTTCGACGCGCAGACGGTGGCGATCTTGCCCTACGACCAGTACCTCTCGCACTTCAGCGCTTACTTGCAGCAACTCGATATGGAGAGCAACGGTAAGCACGTGACGCTGGAAGGCGACCTGGTGGACTACCAGACCGGCCCGGTGATCTGGGGGCAGCCCGGCACCAACGGCCAACACGCCTTTTACCAGCTGATCCACCAGGGCACCAAGCTGATTCCCTGCGATTTCATCGGCTTCATTCAGACGCTCAATCCGCTGACGCCGCACCACGACTTACTCATGGCCAACGTGTTCGCCCAGACCGAGGCGCTGGCCTTCGGCAAGACCCGCCAGGAAGTCGAGGCCGACGGCGTGAAGGCCGAGCAGGTCGCGCACCGGGTCTTTGAGGGCAACCGGCCCACCAATACCATTCTGGCCGACAAGCTGACCCCGCGCATTCTGGGCAGCTTGATCGCCCTCTACGAGCACAAGGTGTTCGTGCAGGGCGCGGTGTGGAACATCAATTCGTTCGATCAGTGGGGCGTGGAACTCGGCAAGGTGCTGGCCCAGAAGATCGTGCCCGAGCTGCAAGACACCGCCGAGCCGGAGTTGCAGCACGACAGCAGCACCAATGCCCTGATCCGGCGCTACCGGGCCGGGCGCAGAGCCGAGTAAGGCGGGCGCTTAGACGGCGCTGGCGGGCCGGGTGTCCAGCGCCGTTTGCAGCACCTCTCGCGCTGCCGATGCTTCCTCAGCACTGAGTTCGAGGCGCGGTGGGCGTACGTGGGCGCTGCCGTGGCCGACTTCCTGCTGCACGAACTTGATCAGTTGCACGAATTTGGTCACGGTGTCCATGCGCAGCAGCGGCAAAAACCAGTGGTAAAGCCGGGCGGCGTCTTCGAGTTTGCCAGCGCGCGTCAGCTCGAACAGTTCTACCGACTCGGCGGGGAAGGCGTTGACCAGGCCCGCGATCCAGCCGGTTGCGCCCGCCTGCACGCCTTCTACCAGGGCGTCGTCCACCCCGACCAGCAGTTCGACCTGCGGCGGCAGGGTGGCCTTCAGCGCCGTAACGCGCCGCACGTCCGCGCTCGATTCTTTGACACCGCGCAGGTTGGGATGTTCGGCGGCAAGTTCTAGAATCTGCGGTGTCAGGAAATCGGTGCGGTAGGCCAGTGGGTTGTTGTAGAGAATGACCGGCAGGTCGGTGGCGGCGATCACGGCACTGACGTGCGCCTTCATCTCGCGCCAGTCGCTGGAGTAGACGTACGGTGGCAGCACCATCAGCCCCTGGCACCCGGCGGCCTGCGCGTCCTGGGCCAGTTTGACGGCCCCGTGGGTGCTGAGGCTGGCGATGCCCGGCACCACCGGAGCGCCGCCGAGGGCACCGACCAGCGTATCCAGCACCGCCAGTTTCTCGGCGTGGTCGAGCGTGTTGCCCTCGCCCAGTGAGCCGAGCGGCACCATACCCTTGCAGCCCGAGCGCATCATCCACTGGGCGTGCTCGCGCAGGAACGCGTGATCCACGCTGCCGTCGGCGTTGAAAGGAGTGGTGATGGCCGGAAAGACGCCTTCAAAAAGTTTTGACATGATCATTCTCCTAGGAGGTCGGCGAGGGGGAGTGGTAAAAGCGGTGGCCGGACGCCCGTGAACGTCCAGCCGTAAAGGGTTTCGGCGGCGGGTCCGCACACCCGCCCTTGACAGGTCCCCATCCCGCAGCGGGTCTGGAGTTTGGCTTCCGTCCAGGACGGGCAGGCTTGCAGGGCGGCGTGCGGCACGTCCTCGCAGCGGCAGATCAGGGTACCGGCTGCAGGCAACGTTCGGAGGGACGGCCTGAGCGCGAAACTTCTGCTCAAACTGGCCTGAAAGTGGCGGGCTTGCTCCAGCTGGGTCGGCAGGTCGCGCAGCCGCTCGACTTGCCCGGTGGCGGTGTACCCGGCCATTGAGCCTTCCAGTCGGGCCTTGTCCACGCCGCCGATGCCGGTGAGTTCGCCAGCGGCGTAGATGCCCGGCTGCGAGGTCTGTTGCCAGGCCCCCACCTTCACTGCGCCCCCCTCCAGCGCGCAGCCGAACAAAGCGGCCAGCCGGGTGTCCGGCACCAGTCCGAAGCCTGCCGCCAGCCAGTCGCATTCCAGGGTGCGGCGTGTCAGACCGCCCAGCTCGACCTGGGTAAGCCGCTCTCCGCCGCTGGCCTCGACGGGGTAGGTGGCCGGCCAGTAAGGCACGCCGCGCAGCGCCCAGAGCAGCTTGGCGGCCTCGCCCACCTTGCCGCCGCGCTGGGCTGCCAGGCCAAAGCCCAGAAGCCGGGTCGGGCTGGCCTGCTCGGCCACGCCGACGACCTCGGCCCCCGCCGCCCGCATCCCCGCCGCCACCGCCAGCAGCAGCGGTCCCGACCCAGCGACGAGGACCCGCGCGCCCCGCACGTCCAGCCCGCTCTTGACCATCGCCTGGAGGCCGCCCGCGCCCACCACCCCCGGCAACGTCCAGCCGGGAAAGGGGAGAAAGCGCTCGGTGGCGCCCGACGCCAGAATGATCTTCTGCGCCAGTACCCGGCGCGGGCCTTGCGGTGTGGAGAACTGCACGGCGTGGCCTCCCTGCGGCCCCCGCTCGCTCAGGGCGACCTGTGCGCCGTAGAGAGCGGTGATGTTGGGTTGACGCTGAACGCCGCGCAGCAGCGTCCCACTTTCCCCGCCGTCACTTGCTTTGGCCCCGCGCCAGATCTGCCCGCCGGGGCCGGGACCCAGATCGGCCAGCAGCACCGCCGCGCCGCCCTGGGCTGCCGACAGCGCCGCGCTCAGTCCGGCTGGCCCCGCGCCGATGATAAGCAGGTCCGTTTCCAGAGCAGTCATTCGAGCAGCTCCACCGTCATGCCCGGTTGAACCGGAATCAGGCAGGTACGAACCAGCACGCCGTCCACCCGAGCGCGGCACTCGAAGCACGTGCCCATGCCGCACAGCGCGCCGCGCCGCTGGCCGCTCAGACTTCGGCGCAGGCTCCAGTGTGCCGCTCCCTGCAAAGCGGCCAGCACGCTGATGCCCGCCGGAACGCGGAGGGGTTGACCTTCCACCGTCAGCACGAGTTCAGGCATGAACGGCCTGCCTTTCAAAGCGCCTCAGACCGAAATCGTGGGCCGAGAGCGGCGAGGCCGGGCCGCCCAAATCGGCGGCGAGCACCTCCGCCGTGCCCAGCGCCGCCGTGATGCCCAGCCCCTCGTGGCCCAGCGCCAGGTAGATGCCGGGCCGATCCGGATGCGGTCCGATGATCGGCAGGTGATCGGGCGTGGCGGAGCGCTGACCCGTCCAGATTCGCAGGGCGCTGGCTCGCCGCAGCCCCGGCAGGTAGTCGGCGGCGCGGGCCAGCATCCGGCGCAGCAGCGGCCAATCGGGTTCCTTGCTGACGCGCCCGAACTGGCGGCTGCTGCCGATCAGCAGTTGACCGCTGGGACGCGGCTGCACGTTGAAGGCCACCGAATCGGCGTCGCTGGCGTGGGCGCTCTTGAGGTAGCCGAGTTCGATGAGCTGATGGCGAACCTGCGGCCCGCCCCGCTCGGTGATCAGCAGGTGACCCTGACGCGACCGGAGCGGCAAGTCCGGCAACAGTTCGCTGGCCCCCGCGCCGCCCGCCACCACCACCCACTCGGCGGCGAGCGTCTGGCCGTTGTCCAGCCGCACCTTGCGCTCCGCTAGATTCACCACCCTGGCGCGTACCAGCGCCGCGCCGCTGTGTTCCAGCAGAAAGCGGGCCGCCACCGGGGCGTAGACCACGCCGTCGCCGGGGACGCGCAGGCCGCCGCACAGCCCTCCGCGCAGTTCCGGCTCGATGCGGGCCAGTTCTGCGGCGTCCAGCACCCCGGCGGCCCGGCCCGCCGTGCGGTAGGCGGCCTGTTTGGGCAAAATTCCAGCGAGTTCCTCGGCGTCGCTGGCGACCCACAGCGTGCCGCAGGTGCGGTAGTCTGCCGCCACTGGCAGACGGGGTGCGAGTTCGGCCCACAACTCCAGGCTGCGCGAGGTCAGGGCGAGCTGGGCGGGCGAGTCGTCCATCACGACCAGATGCCCCATCCCCGCCGCCGTCGCGCCGCCGCCGACGGGGCCAGCCTCGATCACCGTGACCCGGTGGCCCAGCCGCGCCAGGCTGGCCGCGCAGGCTGCGCCGACGATGCCCGCGCCGATGACGACGGCGTGTTCAGCCATCCTGGGCCGCGCTCACGCCGATGCCCCAGGCGTAGGGATCGCCCGGCTGCGCCACCAGTATCCCCTCGGCGGTGATGAAGGCGCGTCCGGTGATGGTGGGCCGCACCTCGCCGCCGATGAGTTCGTACGACGCCTCGAAGGTGCTGCCGATGACGCTCTCCTGCACCCAGGTCTGGCCCGGCGCGAGCTGGCCGTCTGCCGCCAGACAGGCCAGTTTGGCACTGGTGCCGGTGCCGCAGGGACTGCGGTCATACGCGCCGCCGGGACAGCGCACGTAGTTACGGGCGTCGACGCCGGGGGTGCTGGAGTGGGCAAACAGCTCGATGTGGTCGATCGGCGCGCCGCCCTCGCCGGTGACGCCCTGCCCGTTGAGTGCAACCTGAATCCGGCGCGTCTCGTCTTCGAGTGCCGCGAGCTGAGACAGATCAAGTACCCTTTCTCCCACGTCCACCAGGAAAAACCAGTTGCCGCCCCAGGCCACGTCGCCGCGCACCGGGCCGAGGCCGGGTACGTCCAGCGTGACGCCCGCCCGGTGCCGCCGCGCCGCCACGTTCGCCACGCTGACCCGGCCGTCTCCGTGCAGCGTCGCGCTGACCACCCCGACAGGCGTCTCCAGGCGGTGAACGCCGGGGCCGAGCTTGCCCAGGTAGGCCAGCGTGGCGACGGCCCCGATGGTGCCGTGCCCGCACATGCCCAGCATTCCGGCATCGTTGAAAAAGATCACGCCCGCTACGCAGTCCGGCGCTCTCGGCTCGACCAGCACGGCGCTGACCAGTACCTCGTGGCCGCGCGGCTCGTTGTTGATCAAGCTGCGCCAGTGGTCGAAGTCGCGGCTGAAGGTGGCTCTCTGCTCAGTCAGATTCGCGCCGGGCAACTGGGGAAAACCCGCGGTGATGACGCGGGTCGGCTCGCCGCCGGTATGCGAATCCACGAAGCTCAGGCGCGGCAGATTGGAGGGCGGGGCCATGCTTCAGCGTAGCGCATGGAAGAAGGTGCTCAGAACTTTCCGAACTCGGGCCTCCGCTTCTCGGCAAACGCCCGCACGCCTTCTTGGTGCTCGGCGTGGTCGCCCGCGAGTTGTTGCAACACCGCTTCGTTGTCGAGCGCGGCGTCGAGTGTGCTGCCCAGCGCGAAGTTGAGGGCCTGCTTGGTCAGTGCCAGGGCATTGAGTGGACGGGTCGCCAGCCGCTCGGCGTAGGCCTGCACGTCATCGGCGAAGGTTTCGGCGCTGAACACCTGTTCGCACAGGCCCAGTTTCAACCCGTCTGCGGCAGTAATTTTCTCGGCGAAGGCCATCAGCTCAAAGGCCCGCGCTGCGCCGACCAGACGGGGCAGAAACCAGGTGCTGCCCGCGTCGGGAATCAGGGCGATGTTGGAGAAGACCTCGATGAGGGTGGCCTGATCGCTCCACAGCCGGACATCGCCGCTGAGGGCCAGACTCGCCCCAGCGCCCGCCGCCACCCCATTGATCGCCGTGATGACCGGCTTTTTCAGGCTGCGAATCGTCTGAATGAGCGGGATGTAAGTATGACGCAGGTGCTCGGTGAAATTGGTGCTGCCTTCCCGGTTCTGCACGTCGCCCAGGTCCTGTCCGGCGCAAAAGCCGCGCCCCGCCCCGGTGATGACGACGACGCGCACGGCGCTGTCGAGTTCGGCAGCCTTGAGCGCTCCGGTCAGCGCGAACAGCAGTTCGTCGTTGGCGGCGTTGAGGCGCTCCGGGCGGTTGAGGCTGAGGGTTAGGACGGCGTTTCTGGTTGCGGAAAGCAAAACGGGATTGGGTGGTGTCATGGCGTTCAGGTTACTCCGGAGTGGTCGAGGCCAGGGCCGCTTCTGCCGAGGCGAAGTGCGTCTGGCTGGCCTGCACGGCGGCGGTCTCGTCACCGGCCCGCACCGCGTCCAGCAGGACCTGATGGCGGGCCAGCAGCGCGGTGAACCCCAGCAGTGACGGCTCGGCGTTGCGCCCGGCGCGGATACTGTAGCGGGCGGCCTTGCTCAGGGCGGTCACTTGCAGCGAGATCAGCGGATTGCCCGACGCCTCGGCCAGCAGCGCGTGAAAATGCACGTCGTGGCGAATGTATGCGCCGCCGATGGGGCCAGCTCCCCGCATGGCGTCGAGCGCGCCTTGCAGGGCCGCCAGGTCTTCGGGCGCGGCGCGGCGGGCCGCGAGCCGCGCCGCCTGGACGTCCAGCGCCGAGCGCAGTTCCATGATTTGCAGCGCCGTTACCTGCCCGGTGTACATGGCGTGGCGCATCAAGGCACTCACCGGCAGCGAGTCGATGCGGCTGACTTTGGGGGTCTTGCCGTTGGAAATGTCGATGACCCCGGTGGCCGCCAGCGTCCGGTAGGCCTCGCGCACCACGCTGCGGCTGACGTTCAGCTCGCGGCTCAGGCTCATCTCGCTGGGCACCGGGTCGCCGGGCTTGAGGCGCTCGTGCCGGATGAACTCCATCAGGTGTCGGCTGACCTGAAAGGCGCGGGTGTCGGTGGCAGTGGATTCGGTCTGGGGGGGCATCGGGTCCTCTGGTGGTGTGGCGCTGGAGGGAGCAGGGCAATCGGCGCTCACTCCCTCTTCGCTCACTTGCACCAGCCTATCAGACAGGTTAGGGTTGGGAGCGAACCCCCGTACCCGCTCACCTCGTCTTGCGCCGCCCAGGAGGGCCAACATGACCGGCACACTCGATCAGACCGCTGTGTTCAGCACCACGCCACGCATGCTTGACTTGCAGACCCGCCTGCGCGCCTTCATGGACGAGTACATTTACCCCAACGAAACCGAGTTCGCCCGGCAGGTCAACGCGGGCAACCGCTGGGAGCATGTGCAGCTCATCGAAGACCTCAAGCCGAGAGCGCGTGAGGCCGGACTCTGGAACCTTTTCTTGCCGCGCGAAAGCGATCCCGACGGCCAGTTCGGCGCGGGCCTGAGCAACCTCGAGTACGCGCCGCTGTGCGAGATCATGGGCCGGGTCTGGTGGGCCCCCGAGATCTTCAATTGCAATGCGCCCGACACCGGCAACATGGAAGTGCTGACCCGGTACGGCACACCTGAACAGCAGCAGATGTGGCTCAGGCCGCTGCTGGAAGGCGAGATTCGCTCCTGCTTCGCCATGACCGAGCCGGATGTGGCGAGTTCTGATGCCACCAACATCGAGTCGAGCATCACCCGTGACGGCGACGAGTACGTGCTGAACGGGCGCAAGTGGTGGACCTCGGGCGCGGGCGATCCGCGCTGCAAGGTTGCCATCTTCATGGGCAAGACCGACCCGCACGCCGAGCGCCACCTTCAGCAGTCGATGATTCTGGTGCCATTAGATGCCCAGGGCGTGACCATCAAGCGGATGCTGACGGTTTTCGGCTACGACGACGCGCCGCACGGCCACGCCGAGGTCATCTTCGAGAACGTGCGGGTGCCGGTCACCAGCATGCTGCTCGGCGAGGGGCGCGGCTTCGAGATCGCCCAGGGAAGATTGGGGCCGGGCCGAATTCACCACTGCATGCGCCTGATCGGGCAGGCCGAGCGGGCGCTGGAACTGATGGTGGCGCGCGCGGCGGCGCGGGTGGCCTTCGGGAAGGCGCTGGCCGCCCACCAGCACGTCCACGAGCTGATCGCCGAGAGCCGCATCGAGATCGATCAGGCCCGGCTGCTGACCTTGCAAGCCGCCCACATGATGGATACGGTGGGCAACAAGGCCGCCCGCTCGCAGATTGCCGCCATCAAGGTGGTCGCGCCGAATGTGGCGCTCAGGGTCATCGATAGGGCCATGCAGGTGTTCGGCGGCGCGGGTGTCAGTGGCGATACTCCCCTGGCGCAGATGTACGCTCAGGCCCGCACTCTGCGGCTGGCCGATGGTCCCGATATCGTGCACCTGGAAACGGTGGCGAAGATGGAACTCAAGCGCCAGGGTGTGGACACCCGGAGGAAAGCGAATGGAGCTTAAAGGAAAAACCGTCGTTGTGACCGGCAGCGCTTCCGGCATCGGCAAGGCCCTGACCGAGCGCTTTGTCAAGGAAGGCGCGCGGGTCGTCGCCTCAGACCGCAACGCTGAGGCGGGCCAGCGCGAGGCTGATGCTGCCGGCGCCAGATTCGTGACCGCCGATGTCAGCCACGAGAGCGGCGTGCAGAAGTTGATCGAGGACGTCTGGGCCAACGAGGGCGAGATCGATCTGTTCTGCTCGAATGCGGGCATCGCCATCGGCGCGGGGCCGGAATCGCCCGACAGCCAGTGGCGGCTTATCGAGAACGTCAACGTGATGAGCCACGTCTGGGCCGCCCGCCACCTGCTGCCGAGAATGCTCGAACGCGGCGAGGGCTATCTGCTCAACACCGCCTCGGCGGCGGGCCTGCTGACCGAACTGCACTCCGCGCCCTACGCCGTGACCAAGCACGCGGCGCTGGCGTTTGCCGAGTGGCTGGCCATCACTTACGGCGACCGGGGTATCAAGGTGTCGTGCCTGTGTCCGGAGGGTGTCTGGACCCCGATGATTCAGAACGCTCCGCTCCTTCAGCAGACTGCGGTGACCACCGACGTGCTGGTGGAGGCCGTATTGGAAGCGTTGCAACAGGAAAAATTCCTGATTACGACCCACCCCACCACCCTCCAGAGCTTCCAGAACAAGGCACAGGACTACGACAACTGGATCGGCAAGATGCGGCGGCTGCGCGGCAAGGCCATGAACTTGCTGCAAGGAGCCAATCTCAGCGGCGCGGGAGAGAAGCGGGCGTGAGCGGCCCTGCTCCGGAGACGGCCCGCATCCGGCCCGGCGAGGAGCTGAATCTGGCGGCGCTGGGCGAGGTGCTGCGCCCGCTGCTGGGCGACGTCGAGCTGGCCGTCGAGCAGTTTCCCGGCGGCCACAGCAACCTGACGTATCTGGTAAAGGCCGCAGAACGCCAGTACGTGCTGCGCCGCGCCCCGCTGGGGCCGGTCGCGCCCAAAGCGCATGACATGGTGCGCGAGTTTCACCTGCTCGAAAAAATCCATCCGGTTTTCGGTGAAGCGCCGCGCCCGGTCTTTTTGTGCGAGGACGCCGCCGTGCTGGGCGCTCCCTTTTTCCTGATGGAGCGTCGGCGCGGGGTGATTATCCGCACCAGCCTGCCGCCGGAGTTCGCTGCCCTACCGGACGCGCCCCGGCGGGCCTCGGAAGCGTTGGTGGACACGCTGGCCCGGCTGCATACCGTGGACATCCAGCACAGCGGCTTGAGCGCGCTGGGCAAACCCGAGGGCTTTAACCGCCGTCAGGTGGAAGGCTGGGCTGGAAGGTGGCAGCGTGCCGAGACGCACCCCAATCCCACGTCCGAGCGCGTTACCGGCTGGCTGCTGGCGAATGTGCCGCCGGAAAGTGCCCACACCGTCGTCCATAACGATTTCAAGCTCGACAACCTGATGCTGGCCGAGCATGACCCCGGTCAGGTGGTGGCGCTGCTCGACTGGGAAATGACCGCTATCGGCGATCCGCTGGTGGATCTGGGCCTGACGCTGGCCTACTGGACGCAGCGCGGCTTCCCGCAGCATCAGCGCACGCCGATCGGCGAACCCGCCGCCGACCAGGGCTTTTTGACCCGCGCCGAATTTCTGGAACGCTACGCCGCCCAGACCGGGCGTGACCTCTCGGGGCTGGTCTGGTACGAGGTGCTGGGGGTGTTCAAGCTGGCCGTCATCCTGCAGCAGATCTACGCCCGCTACCACGCCGGGCAGACCCGCGACGAGCGCTTTGCCCGGCTGGGCGAGCAGGCGCAGGCGCTGATTGAGGAGGCGGCCCGGCAGATCGGGGCCGCAGGCGGCTAGCGTACGGCCAGGACACTCGAAAACGAGCCCAGCCATGCCGAAGGGCCGAAGCGCAAAGGGAACTGGAGTTTCCCTGGACGCTTCGGCCTTTCTGTCTTGCCCTTTCACGCAGTGTGGCAGGCTGCCTTCAGGGCACCACCTGGACGCCGCGCTCGCCGGTCTGCTCGCGGTAATCGAACAGCACGTCGCTCGTCAGGGCCGCCGCGCCCTCCTTGATCAGCGCGACCACCGCGCCGCCAAAGCCCGCCCCGGTCATCCGTGCACCGTAGACCTGCGGCTGGGCTTGCAGCAGCGCCACCAGCACGTCCACCTGCGGATGAGACACCTCGTAATCGTCGCGCAGACTGGCGTGCGAGGCGTTCATCAGCTGGCCGAACTCGGCGGCGTCCGCGCCGAGGGCCTGCAAGACGCGGGCGTTCTCGCTGACCACGTGCCGGGCGCGGCGCTGAAGCACCTCCGGCAACCCGCTCAGCTCGGCCACGCTCACCACGTCGCGCAGCTGTGCCACGCCCAGCAGGCGGCTGGCTTCCTCGACCTGGGCGCGGCGCTCGTTGTAGCCGGATTCAGCCAATCTGCGCGGCACGCCCGAGTCCAGCACCAGCACTTCCGAGTTGGGCGGCAGTGGCACGGCCCGGCGCTCCAGGCTTCGGGTGTCGATCAGCAGCAGGGTCTTGGTGTCGGCCAGGCTGGAGGCCATCTGGTCCATCACGCCGCACATCACGCCGACGAATTCGTGCTCGACCTGCACGCCCCTCAGCGCCAGCGCCACGTCGTCCAGCGCCAGACCGTACAGCTCGCGCAGCGCCCGCAGGGTCGCCACCTCTAAGGCCGCGCTGCTGCTCAGGCCGCCGCTGGGCACCGTGCTGGAAACGAAGGCGTTGAGGCCCTCCTTGACGCCGCTCAGCTCGAAGCAGCCGGTCAGGTACGGCGCGAAGCTCTCGCCGGTTTCACCTACCGCCACCTGGAGGCTGTGGTCGAGGTTGGCGCTCCGGAGCTGGTGCTGATCGGTGCCGTTGCGCCCCAGGCTGACGGTGGCCCGCTGCGGGATGGCGATCGGCAGCACGAAGCCGCCCTGGTAATCGGTATGCTCACCCAGCAGATTGACCCGCCCCGGCGCAGAGGCCACCACTTCCGGCTCGCTGCCGAACACCGAGGCGTAAGTTTCGGGCGCTCTCACGGCTGCTCCACCGCCATGCTGACGGCCCGCAGGCCCTCGGCGGCCTTCTCGGGGAAATTGTCGTTGGCAAACTCGCCGCCGCCCTGCTCGGTTCCGGCCAGGTACTTGAGCTTGCCGGGTGCCCTGAGATACGGGTAGAGCTCGATGTGCAGCGGAAATTCGGGGTAGTCGCCGTCCAGCGGGGCCTGGTGCAGCGTCAGCAGGTACGGCATCCGCACCCCAAACAGGGCGTCAAGCCGCATCAAGGCGTCCTTGAGGACGCGGGCGAAGGCGCTCGTCTCGTCGGCACTCAAATCGGAGAGTTTGCCGGCAGCCCGCGTGGGCAGCACCCAGGTCTCGTAGGTGTAGCGGGCAAACGGCGGCACCACGCTGAGGGCCGCGCCCCCGTCCAGAATGACCCGCAGCCCAGCTTCCCGCTCAGCGGCCACGAAGTCCGGCAGCCAGGGGCGGTCCATATCATTCAGGTACGCCTGGGCGCTCTCCAGCATCCGCGCCTGCACCGGCGGAATGTGGTCGTAGGCGTAGAGTTGGCCGTGCGGGTGATGCAGGGTGACGCCGACTTCCACCCCCCGGTTCTCGAAGGCCAGCACGCTTTTGATGACGCCGCCCGCTTCCAGCCGGGTGGTGCGGTCGGCCCAGACGTTCAGCAGCAGCTCGATTTGCTCGGCGGGCAGCCCGCCCAGCGTGCCGGAAGCGTCCTGGCTGAACACCACCACCTCGCACTTGCCGGTGCCGGGGCGGGTGTCGGTGCCGGGCACGGCCTGCGGTTGCGGAGCCGACAAACTCAGGCTAGGAAAGCGGTTGTCGAACACCGCCATGTCGTAGTGGCCGCGCGGCAACTCGGTGGGGTGGGCCGGGTCAGAGGTGGGAGCCAGCGGGTTGTACTCCGGCGGCGGCAAGAAGGTGCGGTTCAGGCGGTGCGCGGCGTACATCACCCACTCGGCGCGCAAAGGGTGCCAGCGCATTTCTGGGCGGGCATCCACCGGCTCGTCGCTGGGGCTGGGCACGTCGGAACTCAGCTCAATCGGAGCGAGGCCATACAAGGTCAGGGCGCGGCCATCGGGCTTGGTGAAGTCCTGGGCAAAATAGGGGAGGGTGCCGGGAGAATCGCTCGTGGAGGAATTGGTCATGGGTACCTTTTGAGTGTACACGCCTGAATCACTGGTTCAGCACCTGAAAGCTGACCGGCGCGAGCGTTTGCCCCTGCCATTTGACGGCCTGCGGATTCCAGTTTTGCAGCAGGGTGCGCCCGGCGCGGCGGCTGAGGCGCACGCCTTCCGGCAGCGAGTCCACCTGAATCCCGGCATTCATCAGCAGTTCGCTCAGCACCGTGCCGATCAGTTCCTGCTGGTGAGCGCCGATGACCGTCACGTTGCCTCTGCGGATTACCG
The DNA here is from genome assembly GCF_009982895.1 of Deinococcus alpinitundrae. Classification (GTDB taxonomy): domain Bacteria; phylum Deinococcota; class Deinococci; order Deinococcales; family Deinococcaceae; genus Deinococcus; species Deinococcus alpinitundrae. The sequence continues at coordinate 63,533 of NZ_WXZL01000002.1, forward strand.
CCGCCTGGCCGTCCTGCGGGCCGCCCACATAGGAGGCGACGGCCTTCGCGCCTTCCAGCCGGTAACTCTCGGCCCAGCCGGTGGCCGCGAAGGTGCTCTCACCGTACCTGACGTTCTGGATCAGGCCGGGGCGCAGCGAGTCGTATTGCAGCAGCTTCGCGCCGATCAACTCGCTCAGGGGGCCGAACTGCCCCTCGGCCCAGGTCTCGCCGCCAGGCGTGCGAAAGGCGGTCCGCGGGCCGAAGACCAGCTTGGTACCGCCCTCCGAGAGCGCCGCGAACTTCTGCGCCCAGGCCTTCGTCACCAGCGTCAACGCGGGGGCGACCACCACCGCGTAGCCGCTCAGGTCGGCGTCGGGGTGCAGGATGTCCACGTCCAGCCCCAGTGAGCGCAGGGCCATGTAGTACGTCACCGTCTGCGTCCAGTAGCTCATCGAGGAGCTGTGCTTCTGGGCGTCGTAGATCCACAAGCTCTCGTAATCGTGTAGCAGGGCGACGCTGGCCCTGACCTCCCCGAGCGGAAACAGCGCCAGATTGAGCGCCTCCACCTCGGCGTGACCCCGGTCCGGCGTCTCGTCGTGGCGCAGCAGGCCCGAGTGCATGACCTCCTGGGCCATGGTCGCCGCCCGCCAGCGGAAATAGCTCACCACGTCGATGCCGTGCGCCCAGGCCTGCGCAGTCCAGAGTTGCACCGCGCCGCGTGCTGGCAGCGGATTGAAGGGTGCCCAGTTGACCTGCCCGCACTGCTGCTCCATGACCCAGGGGCCGCTGGGCGTGCCTTCACCCTGCCGCCCCAGACTGCCCTGACCCCTCAGCAGCCCCCGGTAGAGGTCGTGGTTGAAGCCGATCAGGTCCGGGTGGCCGGTGCGGGCGAAGTGGGTTTTCACGTCGTCTCCCTGACCGCTGGGCGCGAAGAATTCCAGCATGCCGGTGGGGTAGTTGTCCCATGAGACGAAGTCCAGGCCTTTGGCCACCTCGTAATGGTCGAAACTGCTCTCGAAGATCATGAAATTGTGGGTGATGAAGCGCCCCGGCGACAGCTCGCGCAGAATGGCGACCTGTTCGGCCTGAAACGAGGCGATCAGCGACGAGCAGAAACGGTAGTAGTCCAGCACGTGCGACGGATTCGGCTCGATGACCGTCAGGATGGGCGGCTTGACCTGCGCCCAGTCGGTGTACTCCATGCTCCAGAAGACGTTGCCCCAGGCCAGATTGAGCGCGTCCAGCGTGCCGTATCGGCTCTCCAGCCAGCCGGGAAAGGCCGCTGCACTGGCCCCGCCATAACTGCGCCCCGTATCGCCCTGGGCCCACTCGTTGTCGGTCTGCCAGCCGACCACCGCCGCGTGCTGGCCGTAGCGCTCGGCCATCGCCCGCGTGATGCGCTGGGAATGCTCGCGGTAAATCGGCGAGGCGAAATCGTAATGCCGCCGCGATCCGAACTCGCGCACCCGGCCCTGATCGTCGTAGGGCAGGATTTCGGGATGGGCGCGAATCAGCCAGGCGGGCGGCGTGGGGGTGGGCGTACACAGCACCACCTTCATGCCGCCCGCCGCGTAGGCGTCAACCGCTTCGTCCAGCCACGCCCACTCGAATTCGCCGGGGCGCGGCTCCATCCGGCTCCAGGCGAACTCGGCCAGCCGCACATAGGTCAGGCCCAGTTCGCGCTGCTGCTTGGCATATACGGCGGGGCGGTCTGACGGAACGTGCTCGGGGTAATCGCAGGTGGCCAGCTGAAGATAATCGGTCATGAAGTCCTTGTGGGGTGGAGGCTGGAGGATGCAGAGGCATGAGAGAAGCGCCAGTGGTTGCCCCTCCTCCCTTCCCGAAGAGGGGAGTGAAGAGGAAGGGCCGGGAAGGAGCGCGAAACGGTTTTAGCCCTTGACTGCTCCGCTGGCCAGCCCACCCTGCCAGTAGCGGCCCAGGCTCAGGAAGGCGATGATCAGCGGCAGGATGCTGATGAGTGCGCCCAGCACGATCACCGTGTAGATCGGGTCCTGGCCGCTGCTGACACTGGTCTGGTTCCAGACCGACAGACCCAGCGTCAGCGGAAAGAGGGTGTCTTTGTTGACCACGACCAGCGGCAAGAAAAAGTTGTTCCAAGCGCCGACAAACGAGAACAGTGCCACCGTGACCAGGCCACCGCTGACCAGCGGCAACCCGAGTTGCCAGAAAATTTTGCTCTCCGACGCGCCGTCCACGCGGGCGGCGTCCATCAGCTCCGTCGGGAAACCGGCGTCCCAGAACAGGCGCATCAAGTACAGGCCGAACGGGTTGACCAGTCCTGGTAGGATGACGGCCCAATAGGTGTTGATCAGGCCGATGTTTTGCATCAGCAGGAAAATGGGCAGCGCCAGCGCCGTGCTCGGCACCATGATGGTGGCCAGGATCGCGTTGAACAGGGAATCGCGGCCCCGAAAGTTGAACTTGGAAAAAGCGTAACCACCCATCGCCGCAAAGAGCATACTGCCCACCGCAGAGGCTCCGGCGTAGATGATGGAATTGATCAGCCAGCGGACAAAAATACCGTCGTCGCGGGTAAACAGCGTCCGGAGATTGTCGACGAAATGGCTGGGCGAGGAAAACCACAGCCCGAAAGTGGAATACAGCTGGCTGTTGTCTTTGGTCATGGTGGTGATGACCCACCACAGCGGCAGCAGGCTGTAGACGCAAAACAGCAGCAGCAAAGCGAATTGCAGCAGCGAAAAGCCCTCACGGCGGGGCTTTTGCCGGGTCGGCGCGGTGCTGATTTTGGCTTCCTGAAATCCTTGCGTAGCGGTCATGCTTCTCCCCGGACGTTTCTCAGGAAAAAGCCGCTGAGAATAAAGGTAAACAGCGCCATCACGATGGCTAGCGCCGCACCGTAGCCAAAGTTGCCGTCACGGGCCACCGCCAGATAAAGGTAGGTATTGGGCGTGATGTTGTCGGGCACGTACCCGAGAGGCCGCAACACGAACGGCTCGGAGAAGATCTGCATGGTGCCGATCACCGAGAAGATGCCCGTGAGGGTCAGCGCCGGGCGCAGCAGCGGCAACTTCACATAGCGGGTCACGTTCCAGTTGCTCGCGCCGTCGATGCGGGCGGCCTCGTAGATGTCCGGCGGCACGTTTTGCAGCGCGGCGTAGAGGGTGATCATGTTGTAGCCGGTCCAGGTCCAGGTGACGATATTGCCGATACTGAAAAGCAAAATCCCACTGCTGAGAAAATCGGTTTTGAGGCCGGTGATCTGATTTAAGGGCGAGAGGTTCTTGGAATAGAGGTAGCCCCACAACAGGCCTGCAATCACGCCCGGCACGGTGTAGGGCAGGTAAAAGGCGGTGCGGAAAAAGCGCTGCGCGAAGCCGTTTTTCACGCTGTCGAGAATCAGCGCCAGGGTGGTGGCGACCAGGAGCATCAGCGGGACCTGAATCACCAGAAACAGCAGGATGTTGAGCAGCGAGTGCAGAAAATCGGAGTCCTGAAAGGCCCGCACATAGTTGGTCAGCCCGCCGAAGACGTTCTTGGCCGGGCCGAACCCGCTGCGCTTCTTGATAAAGAGGCTCAGGTACAGGGCGTAACCCACCGGGGTGATGAAAAAGGCCGTGAACGCCAGCAGAAAGGGGGTCAGAAAAAACCAGGGCGTCGCTCGATTGCGCATCAATGCACCTCCTTTTATCGGCGCTGCAAATGAAACGGGAGGGATGCAACGTTCGCGCCCCTCCTGCTTTCGGCTCCTGACGAACCGCGCGCTGGTCGATTCGTCAGGCTGCTGTGTCGTGGAGTTGTGTGCTTGCTTCACTTCCGGCGGCGCTGGCGGTGGTGATCTGCCAGCAGCCGGGCGACCTTATTTGACCGTGAAACCGTTTTGCTTGGCGTAGGCCAGCGACTCGGCCTGCCAGGCGTCGAGTGCCTGATTCGGGGTGAACTGGCCCTTGAGCATCTTGTCGATCTGCTTGCTGAAGTTGTCGTTCACGAACGGGAACCAGGGTGCCCACTGGAAGTTCACGTTCACGCCACGCGAAGCCTGGGCGTAGACCGAGCTGATGTTCTGGCCGCCGAAGAACTTGCTGGGGTTCTTGCTGGTCACGGCCAGCGCAGGCAGGGCCAGACCGGCGTCGGAAGCCGGGAAGAGGCCGCCGTTGTTCCAGTCGGCGGTGACGGCCGAGGAGGAGAGGTTGAGCCACAGGGCGAACAGGGTGGCCGCCTCGGGGTTCTTGCTCTGGGTGGTCACAACGTTGCTGCTGCCACCCCAGTTGCCGCTCTTGACGCTGCTGCCCGCCGTCCACTGCGGCAGCGGAGCCGCACGCCACATGCCCGCCGACTTGGTGCCGAGGCTGCCCGCGTAGCCGCCGGGTCCCCAGGCCGCTTCCATGTTGGTGGCAAGCTTGCCCGCGCCTGCCGCGTTCCAGTAATCGGCGCTGAAGCCTGCCAGCGTGCCGACCTGGCCCTTCTTGATCAGATCGTTCCAGTAATTGAGCACCTTCTTGGCGCTGGCGTTGTTGAGGGTCTGCGTCCAGCCGTCGCCCTGACGCTGAAAGAACTGCCCGCCGTCGGCCCAGGCCAGCGCCATGAACCAGGGCGCGAAGGTGGAGTAGAAGTTGCCGAACTTGACGCTCCCGCCGCTCTTGGTCTTGACGGTGGCCGCCGCCTTGGCATAGTCGGCCCAGGTCTTGGGCACGGCGATGTTGTACTTCTTGAGCAGATCGTCGCGGTAGACCATGGCAAACGGGCCGGTGTCCTGCGGAATGGCGTAGACCGCCTGCCCGTCGGGGCTGACCTGCCCCCAGGTCCAGGGCACGAAGTACTTCTTGTAGTCGCCCGCGCCGTACTTGCTCAAATCGGCCAGCCCGCCGGTATCAGCAAAGGCAGGCAGGAAGCCGTACTCGACTTGCGCCACGTCGGGCGCGCCGCTTCCGGCCTTAATGGCGGTTTGGAGCTTGGTGTAGGTGGCCGGGCCGCCGCCGAGGTTGAGGATCTTGATCTTGATGTTGGGGTACTGCTTGGTGAAGGCGGCGACTGTCTTGTCGAGGCCCGGGACCCAGGACCAGACTTCGAGTGTCACCGGGCCGCTGGGGGCCTTGGGAAACGCGGGGTCGGCGGCGTGAGCGGTGCTGGCGGCCAGGGCCAGCGAAAGCAGCAGGGCAGCGGATTTGAGCGCAGTTTTCTTCATGGGTCCTCCTGGGGACGTAGGAACTTCGGAGTAGGCAGAGCAGAAACGACGCAGCGTCCCTTTCCCACTTCTGTTTAGAGGGAGCTGGTTCGAGAGGAGAGGGCTTCAAAGAGGAGTAGACCTTCTCGAAAACACGGCTTGTTCAAAAAGTACTTGTCTCAAAAAGTGCTCAGAAAACCGCCGCCCACCAAGCCGCATAAGGTGCCTGGCCAGTGACGCTTTGAATGTCGGTTATCTAGGTCATCAATCTAAGTTGGATGCCGAGATTTGTCAACAGCAACCGGTTGCTGAGAAGGAAAATTGTATCCAGCTCACCACTCTGATCAGCCGTAGAAGCGGCTCAGGAGGAGGCCGACCTGCCGCTCGACGCGCGCACGACCAGACTCGGGTCGAGCACCTGCTGCACCTGTTCGCCGTCAATGCTACGAATTGCCGCGTCGACGATCAGGTTCGCCAGTGCTTCGTAGCGGTGGCTCACGGTGGTCAACGCCGGGTAGAACGTCGAGGCCAGCGGTGTGTCGTCAAATCCAACCACCGAGAGGTCGCGCGGAATACTCAGCCCCGCACCCACCGCGACGTGGGCCGCACCCACCGCCACCGGATCGTTGATGCCGATAATGGCGCTGGGCCACTCATGGCGCGGCAGGTTCAGCACAGTCCGCATCGCGTCAGCACCGGCCTGAAGGGTGTAGATGCCGTCAAGGGTCAGGCCTGGCGGCGCACCGGCGGCGGCGAGTTCCTGCGCGAAGGCCTCGCGCTTCTGAATGGTGGCCCGCACATGAGGCACGCCGCCCAGGAAGGCGATGCGGCGGTGGCCCAGTGCGAGCAGGTGCCGGACACTGGCGCGAACGCCCTCGACCTCATCGACCTGCACGGTGGACAGCTCCAGGCCGTCGAGGTGACCGTTGACCAGCACCAGTGGGGTGCGCCGCTGGATACGCTTGGTGTCGGCCAGCAACTCGGCGGTGGGGCGGACCTCGTTGATGCGCCCGCCGGTCAGAATGATGGCGTCCACCTGCCGCTCCGACATGATTCTCAAGTTCCGCGCTTCGAGTTTGAGTTCGTCGAGGGTGTTGCCCAGCAGCAGGGTGTAGCCGTCTTCCAGCGCCCGGCGCTCGACAGCCATGAACAGCGTGGCGTAAAACGGATTGGAGATGTCCGGCAGGATGCAGCCGAGCATGCGACTTTGCTGAAAATAGAGTCCGCGTGCCAGCTGGTTCGGCTGAAATCCGGTGGTGGTGATTGCCTGGCGCACCCGCTCGGTCATCAGCGGATCGACTTTCTTGCCGTTGACCACCCTGGACACTGTGGACGCTGAGACGCCCGCCAACTGAGCGACGTCGTAGATGGTCACGGCCTTTTCCCGCTTGCTCACCCGCACCGCCGGGCCTTACAGGACGTAGCGAACACATACATGGGCCGCACGCTAGCGTATTGGGCACGGTGACGCAGGACCGCGCCGCCGGGGCCGGCCCGGCAGATGGTAAAATCTCGGGCCGAGCAGTCAAGAATAACGCCGAGGAGCTGGGTGGACGTCCGTTCCGCGCAAACGCAAACAAGGAGAAGGATGCAGCTGATGGTGGTGGGAGGCGCGGGCTATATCGGCTCGCATACGGTGCGGCAACTACGGGCCGCCGGACACACGGTGACGGTGCTGGACAATCTGTCGAGCGGCCACAGAGAAGCCCTGCCGGAAGGCGTGGAACTGATCGTGGCCGATCTGCTCGACCCGGCAGCCCTCAAGGCGGCGCTGCTGAGCGCCAGGCCCGACGCGGTCATTCACTTCGCGGCGCTGATCGAGGTGGGTGAGAGCATGCGCTCGCCGGGCCGCTACTACCAGAACAACGTCACCGGCAGCCTGAATCTGTTTCAGGCCATCGTGGAGACGCGCAAGATTCCGGTGGTGTTCAGCTCGACGGCCGCCGTCTACGGTGACGCCGAGAGCGTGCCGATTCCCGAGGACGCCCCCAAGCGCCCAACCAGCACCTACGGCCACAGCAAATGGATGGTCGAGCAGATTCTGCACGATTTCGGGGTGGCCCACGGTCTGCCTTACACCGTGCTGCGCTACTTCAACGTCTGCGGCGCCGCGCCCGACCACACCATCGGCGAGGACCACCCCAACAAGACCCACCTGATCGAGCTGGCGCTGCTCACCGCGCTCGGCCAGCGCGAAAAGATGTTCGTGCACGGCACCGACTACCCCACCCCTGACGGCACCTGCGTGCGCGACTACGTGCATGTCCTCGATCTGGCCGACGCGCATGTGCTGGCGATTGAAGCGCTCGTGGGCGGCGGCGCGAGCGGGCAAGCCTACAACGTGGGCCTGGGCCACGGCTTCTCGGTGCGGCAGGTGCTCGACGCGGTGGACGCGGTGGTGGGCAAGCCGCTGATACGTGAGGAAGGGCCGCGCCGCCCAGGGGATCCGCCCTCGCTGGTGGCTGATCCGACAAGAATTAATACCGAGTTGGGCTTCGACCCCAAGTTCACTGACCTTGAGGGCATCGTCAAGACCGCCTGGGATTGGCACCGTACCCACCCGCACGGCTTCGAAAGCTGAGCGAGCATCCAAAAAACCAGCCGCTGGGAATGGCCCTGTGAGGAGTCGCCCGGCGGCGTTATGATCTCGGCATCTATGTCAGCTCACGGCAGCGTTACGGTCCGTGCGGCGCACTTTCCGCCTTCGCCGCGCCTACCCTGGCCGCCAGCCGCCCCACGCTCAGGCCCTACACGATGATCGAGAAAACCATATCAAACCACTAGATACAGCTGACCTAAACGAAAAGAAGGAGCATACTTTTGAGCAGTCTCCTCCAATTCGGCGTATGACCGCCAGTGCCGATCCGGCCCATTTTCTGCCGTCAGCATACCGGAAAAAACCCGGCCCACGTTCCCCCGAGTGCCACCCCGCCGCTTTGCGGGACCCTATTTGATGATGTAGGGCCGCTCGCCTTCCCGGAACTCGTACCACAGCCGCATCACGATGTCCTGCTCGATGTTGCCGAACTTGCGGCCGTACAGGTTGACGCCACCCTGGTACCGGGCGTCGCTCTTGACGCCCACCTTCATTTGAATCTGTGGCTGCCCGGTGAGGTTGAGCGCCGAAATGGGCAGGCTGCTGACCTGTTTACCGTCGATGAAGCTGCCTTCGCGGTTGATCTTGAAGCGCTTGAGGACCCCGAACTGGCTGTGGTTGATCGGCCACCACAGCGGCGTGAGTTTGCCCCGGCTGCCGCCGAAATCTGCCGGACTGGTCCAGGTTCCGATTTCGGTGTTGTTGAGCCAGACCGTGATATCCGAGGGCCAGTCGAGATCGTGTTCCGGCGCTTCGGAGCACAGCTCAAACGAGACTTCGAGTTCCGACGCCTCGGCTCCGTGCGGCAAGTTGTTGGGAAAATCGTAGCCGAGCGTGCCGTGCCGAAACCAGATGATCTGGGCAAATACGTGTTCGGGTTCGTAGAACGATCTGGGGTCATCCACCAGCCCGATCAGCTTGGCCTCGGTGGCCAGCCCGCAAGTCGGCACCACGTCCGAGTGGCGGTAATTGCCAATCGGCATCGAGATCTCCACGACGTTCGGCTGGGCGCTGACGGCTGCGCCGGGCAACTGGATCAGGATCTCCTCATAGCGTTTGCTGATCAGCTTTTGCCGTCCGCGCGTGCCGGGCATGTACTGCACATCGAGCAGTCCGGCGGCCTCCAGCAGCTTGAGATTGAAATTGACCGTCGAGTGGGGCAGTTGCATGGCCGCCGTCAATTCGCTGACGTTCATCGGGCTGTGCGAGAGCAGACTCAGCATCGACATTCGCGTTTCGCTGTCCACCGCGCGAATGACAACCAACGCGCGCTCTCCCTCCGCGATCAGGGTTCTACTTCCTGCAATCGGCATGCTGAGTGCTCCTCGGGCCTTGGTTGCTGACCCCCTGTTGGCATTGGCACCAAATCTACAAGTTTAGTGGTGGTAATGCAAGGCGTCCTCGGAACAAGCCATCTCGCCAACTCTGAAGGCCCCTGAAGCCGCTGTCAAGCCGCTGGAGTCGGCGGTTCCCGGCTGCGCTGCACACCCGCTGCCCACCTCGTATCAGTGCCGTGGTAATATTTCAGTCAAGAAAAATTGACATTTAAGGGCCGATTTGGTAGCTTTGCCTCGCTCAGCAACAACCCATTCAAAACCATCTCTGTTGCGGCAGAACTGCGGCGTTGTCCCGGCGATCTCTGGAGCTTTTCGGCTCCGCGCCGTGACCCCACCGCCCACGGGAGACTCCATGAAACGACCTGCGAACTTCGGCATGCTGGCCCTGGCTCTCGTCACCGGCACGGTGCTCGCCCAGAGCATGTTGCCCAAACTGGCCGTCAAGGCGACTTACCGGGTCGGCTTTGCTCAGACCGAGAGTAACAACCCCTGGCGCATCGCCCAGACCAAAAGCATGCAGGACGAGGCCAAGAAGCTCGGCTACCAGCTGGTCTACACCGACGCGGCAGGCTCGACGGCCAAACAGGTCGCCGACGTGCGCAGCATGATTGCCCAGAAAGTGGACGCCATCTTCCTCTCGCCGCGCGAGGACAAGCCGCTGGCCCCGGTGGTCGCCGAGGCCCGCAAGGCCGGCATCCCGGTGATCTTGCTCGACCGCAACATCGACCCGGCGCTCTCCAAAGCGGGCACCGACTACGTCACCTTCGTCGGCTCGGACTTCATCAAGGAAGGCCAGCGGGTCGGCGACTGGCTGGTGAAGAATGCGGGCGGCAAGACGAACATCATCGAGCTGGAAGGCACCGTGGGAGCCAGCCCCGCCAACGACCGCAAGAAGGGCTTCGACGACGTGATGGCCAAGAACCCGAAGTTCAAGATCGTGGCCTCGCAGAGCGGCGATTTCGCCCGTGACACGGGTCGCCAGGTGGCCCAGACCCTGTTGCAAGCCCACCCCGAAGCCAACGTGATCTACGCCCACAACGACGAGATGGCCATCGGTGCGGTCTCGGCCATTCAGGCGGCGGGCAAGGTGCCGGGCAAGGACATCCTGGTGCTGTCGATCGACGGCGGCAAGGAAGCGGTGCAGATGGTCGTGGACGGCAAGATCAACTACGTCGTGGAGTGCAACCCGCGCTTCGGCCCCGAGGCCTTCAAGACCCTCAAGAGCTACGCGGCGGGCAAGAAGTTCCCGGCCAAGATCATCAACGCCGACCGTGACTACACCCCGCAATCTGCCAAGGCGGGCCTGGCCAGCGCGTACTGAGCCCGCCTTCCCACGCTGAATGAAGTGTCCTGCCGCGTCACGCTTCCCCGCGTGGCGCGGTTTTGCTGCCGATGTCGGCCCCTCGCGTTGATGCGCCGGGTGCACAATGACGGCACCGTAGAACAGCGAGAAGAGCACCGCGCCGCCCTGACGTTTCCCGTTTTCAACCCTGACCCTTCAAGGAGAAGCGCTTGACCGCCCCCACTTCTGCACCCCCGGCTCCATCCGGCCCCCTGCTGCTCGACATGCAACACATCCAGAAAGCCTTCGCAGGCGTCACGGCGCTGGACAACGCTTCACTCGGCGTGGCTGCGGGCGAGGTTCACGCCCTGATCGGTCAGAACGGTGCAGGCAAGAGCACCATGATCAAGGTGCTGACCGGCGCGTACCGGCGTGACGGCGGCAGCATCACCTTCGCGGGTCAGCCGGTGGACTTTGCCTCACCGCTCGCGGCCCAGCGCGGCGGCATCGCCACCATCTACCAGGAAGTCAATCTGGTGCCTCTGCGCACAGTGGCCGAAAATATCTTCCTGGGCCGTGAACCCAGGAAGTGGGGCCTGATCCAGTGGCCCGCCATGAATGCCGAGGCCGCGCGGCTGCTCACCGAACTCGGTATTCAGCTCGACGTGAAAGAACCGCTGGGGAGTTTCAGCACCGCCATTCAGCAGATGGTGGCGCTGGCCCGCGCGGTGTCGATCAATGCCCGGCTGGTCATCATGGACGAGCCGACCAGCAGCCTCAACGAGCGCGAGGTCGAGACGCTGTTCGGGGTGATCCGGGGCCTGAAGGCCAGGGGCGTCTCAGTGATCTTCGTCTCGCACCGCCTGGACGAGCTGTACGCGGTGTGTGACCGCATCACGGTGATGCGCGACGGGCGCACCGTGTATGCCGGAGATATGCAGGGCATCAGCCGCCTGCAACTCGTTGAGCAGATGCTGGGCCGCGAGATCAAGAATGCGGGCGCACAGACCGGCTTCGTGAAGCACAAGGGCAGCGCTGGCGCAAAGCCGCTGCTCGGCGTCGGCGGGGTAGTGCGCGGCACCCGGCTTCAGGGCGCGTCGGTAGAGGTCGGCGAGGGCGAGGTGGTGGGCCTGGCGGGCCTGCTGGGATCGGGCCGCAGCGAACTGGCCCGTGTCATCTTCGGGGCCGATCAGCCGGACGCGGGCGAGCTGCGCTTTGGCGGGCAGCCGGTGCAGTTTCGCTCGCCGAGCGACGCCATCAAAGCGGGCCTGGGCTTTTGCAGCGAGGACCGCAAAGCTGAGGGCATCGTACCCGAACTCAGCGTGCGCGAGAACCTCACCCTGGCGCTGCTGCCGCGCCTGTCCAGGGCGGGCGTCGTCGACAACCGCCAGCAGGCTGAGATCGTCGAGCGCTTCGTCGCGAGCCTCGGGATCAAGACGTCCAACCCCGATCAGCCGATCCGCGAGCTGTCGGGCGGCAACCAGCAAAAAGTCCTGCTGGCCCGCTGGCTGGCCATGAACCCGAAGCTGCTGATTCTGGACGAACCCACGCGCGGCATCGACGTGGGAGCCAAGGCCGAGATTCAGCGCCTGATCGGTGAGCTGGCCCAGGAAGGACTCGGCGTGCTGATGATTTCCAGCGAACTCGAAGAACTGATCGAGGGCTGCCAGCACGTGACGGTGCTGCACGACGGCAAGACGGTGGCGAATCTGGCGGGCGACGAGATCAGCGAGGCCCAGCTGCTGCATGCCATGGCGCAGGGCCTGGAGCCGGAAGACATGCCCCGCCCGCCGACCCCGCCGCAGGTGCGGGCATGAGCGGCGAAATCAATACCGCCGCCCGCCCGGCCCGCTCGGGCAGTGGCGGTCAGGGGCTGCTGGCCGACTTGAAACAGGTGCTGCCCAGCATCCTGATTTTGCTGGCCCTGCTGATCTTCAACGCCTTTTTCACCCCGTACTTCCTGAGTGTGCAGACCCTCAACGTCAATTTGACGCAGGTGGCGACCATCATCATCGTGGCGATGGGCATGACCCTGGTCATCGCCACCGGCGGCGTGGACCTCTCGGTCGGCTCGCTGATGGCCATCAGCGGCGTGCTGGCCCCCCTGATCTTCCTGAACCCGGCCTTCGCTAGCCTTCAGGGGCTGGGCATCGCGCTGGCCTTCGTGGTGCCGGTGCTGGTGGCCGGGGCCTTCGGGGTGCTCAACGGGCTGTTCGTGACCCGGCTCAAATTGCAGCCCATCGTGGCGACACTGGTGCTCTACATCGCCGGGCGCGGTATTGCCCAGGTCATCACCAACGGGCAGCTCCAGAGCTTTACTACGCCTGCATTCACCTACATCGGGCTGGGCCGACCCTTCGGCGTGCCGTTTCAAGTCATCCTGATGCTGATCATCGTGGCGCTCACCTACTGGGTGGTCAAGCGCACGGTCTTTGGCCGCTACGTGCTGGCCGTTGGCGGTAACGAAACGGCAGCAGGCCTGTCAGGCGTGCCAGTCTCGCGCGTCAAGCTGGCGGTCTATGCCATCAGCGGACTGCTGGCGGGTATCGCCGGGCTAATCGTTATCGCCATCAATTCCAGCAGTGATGCCAACCAGGTCGGGCAGGGCATGGAACTCGACGCTATCGCAGCGGTGGCCGTGGGCGGCACGCTGCTCTCGGGCGGGCGGGCGCAGGTGCTGGGCACTTTGTTTGGCGCGCTGATCATCCAGCTCATCCGCTTTACCCTGCTCGCCAAGGGCGTGCCCGACGCCGCCGCGCTGGTGGTCAAGGCCGCCATCATCGTCATCGCCGTGGCGCTCCAGCAGCGCCGCCGGAGGGAATAAGATGCTGTCTACCAATGCCAAGGCCGATCGCGCCAAGCGCACCCGGTTGCTGAGTACCTTGAGTCAGTACGGCGTGCTGGCCGCCCTGATCCTGCTGATCGTCTTTGGGGCGCTGCGCTACACCGGCTTTATGAGTGAGTACAACTTCTCGACGTTTCTGCGCTACAACGCCATGTTCGGCCTGATCTCGCTGGGTATGTGCTTTGTCATCATGACCGGCGGCATCGACCTCTCGGTGGGCAGCGTGGTCGCCATGTCAAGTGTGGTGGCCGCGCTGCTCAGCCCGTACGGGGCCTTCACGGCGCTCCTCGGCGCGGTGCTAGCCGGGGCGCTGGTCGGCCTGCTCAACGGCTGGATCATCGCCCGGCTGGGCATCCAGCCGTTCATCACGACGCTGGCGACCCTGTTGGGGGCGCGTGGGTTGGCGCTGCTGCTGGCCCGCAACCAGGGCGGCGTGGGCGTGGACACCAGTAACACGGTCTTCACCTGGTTCGGGCAGGGCGATCTGCTGCGGCTGCCGGTGCCGGGCGTCATGATGATCGTCGCCTTCGTTCTCGGGGCAGTGGCCCTGCGCGCCACGCCGTTTGGCCGCCACGCGCTGGCCATCGGCGGCGGCGAGGACGCCAGCAAGCTGATGGGCCTAAACGTGGGCCGCATCAAGCTGGGCGTGTACGTGCTGTCGGGTGCGCTGGCGGGCCTGGCGGGATTGATTCTGGCCTCACAGCTCGGCGCGGGGCAGCCCACCGAGGGCCTCGGCTGGGAACTCTCGGCCATCGCCAGCGTGGTCGTCGGCGGCACGCTGCTGACCGGCGGCACCGGCAGCGTCTGGTCCACATTGGTCGGGGCGATGCTGCTGGGCCTCATTTTCAATATCCTCAATTTCGAGAACGGCAAGGGCATCATCTCGCTCTCGCCGTACTGGCAAAGCGTGATTCGCGGCGGATTTCTGCTTTTGGTGGTGGTGCTGCAAAGTCGGCTGGCCCGGCAAAAGGGCCGAAGCTAGCCCTCTTGCCGAGGTGTAAACTGAACGTCTCCGCAACTGAGTTTTTCCCGTCTCTCCCTTTTCACCAGAGGTGAAGGTATGACCACACTCGATCAGTCTCCAGCGACCGCCTCCAACGCCGCGCCCCAGTACGACACTGCCAGCATCATGGGGGCCATCTACGGCGACGGTATCACCGGCCTCAAGGGGGCCTTTTCAAGAGAATGGGTGGCGGCACTCGGCGAGGATCTAGCCGGACTGTACAAAGACGCCCTGGCCCGGCCCGGCGGCGCGGTGGGGCGCGGCACCAACCGCCACTACGTCGAGATTCACCCGGAAGACATTCGCGGCTTCGTCGAGCTGGTGAGCCACCCCTGGGTGCAGGCGGTCTGCGCGGCGGTGCTGGGGCCAAATTATCAGTTCGTCGAGATCGGCTTCGACGTGCCCAACCCCGGCGCGCGCGACCAGCCCTGGCACCGCGATTTTCCAGCCACCGATCAGACGCTGGTGGAGCGCCGCCTCAACTCACTGGCCTTCAACCTGACCACTGTGGACGTGGAACCCGACATGGGGCCGTTCGATATCGCGCCCGGTACCCAGTGGGACGACCCCAGCGAGTACGACCACGGCATGTTTCCGCCGACCTCGCTCTACGAACGCTACCAGGCCCGCTCACAGCTCAAGATGCCGCGCATGGGTGACGTCTCGGTGCGCTCGGCGCTGACCATTCACCGGGGCACCGCAAACCACTCCGACAAACCGCGTCCGGTCCTGGTGCTGGGCGTCGACGCGCCGGGTGCGGGCAACCACGAGAAGCACGACTTCCAGGTGACCCGCCGCTTCTACGACTCGCTGCCGCCGGAGCTGCGCGAGCATCTGCTGTGCCGTCTGGTCGATCAGCTTGAGCCGATCATGCAGGGGCACACCATCGAGGGGCTGATGATGGGCGATGCCTGATCCGCGTGCCTTGACGGCCCATTTTGGCGGCGCGGCTTACCCCGGCCAGATCGCCGCGCTGGAGGGCAACCGGGGTCAGCTGCGGGTGCGGCTGGAGGCTCCCGGCGAGGCAGTCTGGCCCGCCGTGCAGGACGAGGGCGAACTGGAAATGCACGACGGCGCGCGCTTCCGGGTGGGGGTACTGGATGTGCTGGGCGCGGAAGACGGCGGGCAGGAACTCCGGCTCAAGCTGCTGGGGAAAGGCGGTTCATCTCCAGCGGGTCAGCCGTAGGGGCAAAGCAGGCGGCGAAGCCGGTGAATCACCGCCTGCAATGGCTGAACACGTTTACTTGTCTTTGCCATTCTTGGGCGGCTTGGGCCGCTTCGGCGGCTTCGGCTTGGGACCATTGGGCTTTTTATCCTTGCCGTCAGTGGGAGGCGTCGGGGTGGGGGCGACAACCGGCGGCTTGGGCGTGGGCGTGGGGCTGGCGACTGGCGGTGTGGGCTTCGGCGTCGGTACGGGCGTGACTGGAACGGGAACTGGCGTGGGTACGACCGGCGCAGGCGTGGCTGGTGCAGGGACCGCTTGAAGCCCCAGGCGGGTCAACGCGCCCGGCAGATTGATCAGGCCGTAGCCACTGTTGTTGTTGCGGCTGCCCTTGTTCGAGGCGCTCTGAAACAGAGCACTCTTGAGGGCCACAATACCCAGACTGGGTTTGGCGCTCAGCAGCACCGCGACCGCCCCCGCCGCGATGGGGGCCGCTTGTGAGGTGCCGGAACGTGAGCCGTACCCTTGGCCCGGATAGCTCGACGTGATGTTCTCGCCGGGAGCCATGATGTCGGGCTTGATGAAGGTACCGCTGTAGGCACCCGTCCAGGTGACCGGGCCCCGACTGCTGAAAGCGGATACGGCACCCGCCTGATTGACTGACCCCACCCCGATCACGTCGGGGATGTTGCCGGGACTGCCGGTGCTGCCCGCCGCCGGGCCAAAATTGCCGATGGCGAACACCGGAATCACTCCGGCCTGAAGCATATTCTGAACTGGTTTCACGAATTCTTGATAAGTGCCGGGCAGTCCCAGACTCATGCTGACGACGTTGGCGCCGTCGTTGGTGTCGGGATTGCCGTCAGGATCGATGACCCACTGCATTCCGGCAATCACCTGGGCAAACGTGCCCTGCGACTTCGGCAAGACCAGCGCGCTGATCAGCTTGGCTGCTGGAGCCACCCCCACGCTCTTGCCGACCAGCAGGCCAGCAGTGTGGGTGCCGTGCTGCTCGGAATCGTGTGGGGCGCTGCTCACACGCTCGCCGTCCGCGCCAAATTCGGCGAACGCCAGGAGTTTTCCGGCCAGCTCAGGGTTGTTCGGATCAATGCCGGTATCGAGGTGTCCAATCCGGATGCCCTGGCCGCGAAACCCGGCAGCCCAGGCCTGCGGTGCGCCAATGGCCTGAAGGTGCCAGGGCGTGCCCGCAGGCGCGGCGGCGACACTCAGGGCGCTGGCACGCGGCACCGTGACCTGAAAGTTTTCGAAGACTTCCTCGACCATCGGAAGCTTGGCCAGCGCCTGGGCCTGGGCAGGCGTCATCTTGAGGTACACCGAGTGGTCGAGCCACAGCTCCGCGCCCTTGCCCTTGGTTTTGAGCAGCTTGTTGAGGAGGGCGTTGGCCGAGCCGAGTTTGCCCAGCACGTCCTTGAGCTGCTTACGCAGTTCTTTGGCGCTTTTCCCGCCCGGCGGGGTGTCGAACTTGAAGCGCACCAGCACGCCGATGGTGGCCGCGTCATGGCGGTTGGCTTTTTCCTGGAGCTTGGGCGAGAGATGCCCGGCCTGCGCCGAGTTCAGGGTCAGGGCACTGAGGCTCAGGGCAAGAAATAAGGCGGCATGTCTTTGCATCCTCTGACTGTAGCGGCCCGAAGCTGACGGTCGCTCACAGATGCCTGATGAAGTCTTGTGGCTCGGAGGAGTTACCAAAAACGGGGAATCCCTTATGGAGGATTCCCCGTCGACAGCAATCAGTTGTTCAGTTTGCGCTGACCACGCTGACTTCAATCTTGCCTGCCGTGTTCTTGATGGTCAGGGTGGTTTTGGTGCTGCCCTGTGAGAAATGGGCCACTGCCGAGTCGCGCTTGAGGGTCTGGTCGTCTTGCGTGTACCCGGCCTTGATCAGCTCGGCGCTGTAGTACTTGAGCAGCTCGTCAACCTGGGCGTTCGAGCGGAAAACGTAGCCCTTACCGTTGTCGACCTTGGTGGGGCGGGCGTACTTGGCGTCGGTGTAGGGCCGGATGGTGATGGTGGTCGTGGTGGTGGTCGTGGTCATGGCGGGTGCGGGAGCCTGCACCACCGGCTTGGGCGTCACGTTGAGCAGCGCCACATCGGTCGACCAGCTCTTGTCCGGCACCGGGTTGACGACGATCGACAGCGCCTGCGCCAGATTCTGCTGCCCCTTGACCGACACGGTGGCGAGCTTCTGATCGCTCTTGAAGCTCGACAGGCTGCCGAGATCGAGCTTGGTGGTGCTCGCCAGCGCCAGCACCTTGCTGATGCCGACCGGCCCGGCGATGTTGTAGACGAACTTGTCACCCTTGTCGGGGAAGGTCTTGACGCTGCCCGCCTTGATGAAGTTGTCGCCGCTGGTGTAGTTGTTCGGCAAAATCTGATCGATGCTGCCGTCCGAGGACACGCTGAAGAGATAGACGTAAGCGTCCTGATCGACGCTGGTGTAAACCCGAATGGCGTCACTGATGGCGTAGTCGGGCGTTTTTTTGCCAGTGGCGTCGCGGTCGATCCAGACCTTGACCTGCACATCGCTGGGCACCGGGTTGACGATGATGCTCTGGGCACTGATGGTGGGCGCAGCGTAGACGCTGCCCGTGGCAGCCAACGTCAAGCTGAGCGGAAGCATGAACTTTTTCATGAGAGGAGTTTAGGGTCTGGGACTGACCTCAAGCTGAATGGAGGTGAAGATTCACTTGAGAAAAGGCGGGCAACCTCCAGCGTGCAGTCCTGAGAGAAAAAAGGGCCGCTCGACCACAATGGGTGGTGGCCAGAGCTTCCGGTCCCAGTTCAGCCCTTGAGACCCGTCAGCACGATGCCCTCGATGATCTGCTTCTGGAAGAAGGCGAAGACCAGCAGCACTGGAATCACCGCCAGGCTCGACGCCGCCATGATCAGCCCCCACTGGGTTCCGGCCTCGCCGTTAAAGAGTGCCGTGCCCACCGGCAGGGTGCGGAACTCGGGCTTTTGAATGACGATCAGCGGCCATAAAAAGGCGTTCCAGTTGCCCAGAAAGCTGAAGATGGCCAGGCTCGCCAGCGCCGGGCGCACCAGCGGCAGCGCCACCCGCCAGAAGATGCCGAACTCGCTCATGCCGTCGATGCGTGCTGCCTCGATCAGGTCATTGGGCAGCGCCTCGAAGAACTGCCGCATCAAGAAGACACCGAAGGCGCTCATCAGGCCCGGAAACATGATCGAGAGGTAGGCTCCCGGCGTGGAATTGAGCAGATGAATGTCGGTGACGCCCACGAACCAGGGAATGATCAGCATCTCGGTGGGAATCATCAGGGTCGAGAGAATCAGGATAAATACGATGTTCTTGCCGGGAAAGTCGAATTTGGCGAGCGTGTAGCCCACCAGCGAGTCGAAAAACAGCACGCTGAGGGTGGTCACGCCCGCGACCAGCAAACTGTTGCCGAACCAGGTCAGGAATTTGGTCTGGGTGATGACCTGGGTGTAGTTGGCGACGGTCGGCGACTCGGGGAAAAAGCCCAGGTTGAACAGTTCCTGAAAGCTCTTGAGGCTGGTCAGCAGCATCCAGGCGAACGGAAACAGGGTCACGACTGCGCCGATGGCCAGTACCAGATACGCCAGCAGCGTCTTGATATCGCGGCGCGGCGGTGTGGGGGTGTGGGCAGTGGTCAGATCGGTCTGCTGGGTCACGGTCATCAGTAATCCACCCGCCGGGTCAGAAACCTGAGTTGCAGTAAAGTAATCACCAGAATAATCACGAACAGGACCACCGTGATGGCCGAGGCGTAGCCCATCTGAAACCGGCCGAACGCCATCTGGTAAATGTAGAGCGCAACCGTCATGGTGCTGCCCAGCGGCCCGCCTTGATCGGTGAAGTTGAGGTTCACGACCTGGGTAAAGAGTTGCAGGTAACTGATGGTGCCGGTGACGACGCTGAAGACGATAGTGGGGTTGAGCAGTGGCAGCGTGATTTTCCAGAACGCGGCGCTGCCCGAGGCCCCGTCGATCTCGGCGGCCTCATAGAAGGTGCGCGGAATAGCCGAGAGGCCCGCCAGAAACAGCACGACCTGGAATCCCAGGTTCTGCCACACGACCAGCGCGGTGGTGGTCGCCAGCGCCTGGCCCGGCGAGGTCAGGAACGGTTGCGGCGGGAGATGCAGCCAGATCAGGAAGGTGTTGACCGGTCCGAACTGCGGGCTGAACAGCCACTGCCATACCCAGGCGGCGGCCACGATGGGGGTCACATACGGCGCGAAGTACAGCGCCCGGAACAGCCCTTGCAGCGCCCGAATCTTGCCCAGCAGCAGCGCCACGCCCAGTCCCAGCACGATCTGTGCCGGAACGCCGATCAGGGTATAGAGCGCCGTGTTGACCAGGGCCTTGCCGAAAATGGCGTCCTGGACGAGGCGGCTGTAATTCTTGCCGCCCACGTAGGGCTGCACTTCCTTGAGGATGTTCCAGTCGTACAGGCTCAGCCGCAGCGCCACCAGCGTCGGCAGAAAGCGCACGATCAGGAAAAAAAGCAGCGGCAGCAGCAAGAAGGTGTAGGCGGTGATGGTCTGGCGGCGCTTGAGGCTGCCGGGGCGGCGCAGCGGGACGGACGCGGGCGAGGCAGTCACACAGAACCTGTTTCCGTGAAGTCGGCGGTCGGCTGAGTGGGGACGCGGGAGGTGATGGTTCTTCTTCTCATTCCGGCCTCAATAAACGCCTTCACAACCTGACCTGTGTCCTTTTGGAAGGGCGAGGCAAAGCTGTGAAAGCGTGTCGGGTGAATGGCAAACGAACCCAAGCCGGTCAGTTGGCCGCGAGATCAGCAGGAAAGTGGCTTATTTCTTGTAATAATCGTCCAGAACCTTCTGCTCGCTGGTCGCCGCCGCTTTCACGGCGTTGGCGGGCGAGTTGCCCTGGAGCAGCACGGTGTTGATGGCGTCCACCCAGGCCTTGCGCTGCCCGGCCTCGTCCACGAACACCGTCGAGGAGGCGTAGGGCAAGCTGGCCACGAACGGTCCGAACACCGGGTCCTTGCGCAGCGCCGGGTCAGCGGCCAGTTTACGGCTGGCCGGAATCTCGCCCACATTCTGCAACCAGTAGCGCTGCGTCTCGGCGCTGGTCAGGAACTTCATGAACTTGACCGAGGCGGCCAGCTTGTCACCCTTGGCGTTCTTGGTGATGCCGTTGACCCAGTAGGAGCCGAAGTTGTCCTTTTCCTTGGCATTGCTGGTCAGCACCGGCAACTGGGCCACACCCCAGTCGAACTTGGCTCCGCTCTTGATTGTGCCCACCGCGAACGAGCCGTCGATGATCATGCCGACCTTGCCCGCGATAAAGGCGTCGCGGTAGCTGTTGTTGCCGGGGAAGAAGTTCGGCACGCCCAGCTTGTACTTGGTCTGCAAGTCGGTGTAAAAGGCCATGGCCTTGGCTCCAGCGTCGGAGTTGTAGGTGACCGTCTTGCCGTCCTTGCTGTACGGCTGGCCGCCGAACTGCCGCACCAGCACCTCGCGCAACACGTGGTAGTCCTGGCCGTCGGGCTGGATGCCGAAGCCCAGTGTGGTGTATCTCGGCGGCGCGCCCTGCACGATCTTTCCGGCGTCGGCGATGAACTCGTCCCAGGTCTTGGGCGGCGTTTTGATGCCGGCGGCCTTGAACAGGTCCTTGTTGTAGAAGACGGCCAGGGTGCGCACGGCGGTGGGCAGGGCATAGTACTTGCCGTTCATCTTGGCGGTCTTGACCATCGGCGCGTAGGTCGCGTCGGTCAGCACGGTGGGGAAGTCCTTGGTGGGCAGCGGCTGCAAGTATCCGGCGTCGACGTACTGCGGCAGCCAGCCGTAATACAGGTTCACCACGTCCGGTCCCTGTCCGGCGGGCACGCTGGAGGCGACCTTCTGGCTATAGGCGTCGTAGGGAAAATTCTCCTGCTTGACGGTGATGTCGGGGTTGGCGGCCTCGAACTTCTTGATAAGTTCGTTGATGGCCGTGACCTTGCTGGCGTAATCGTACTGCCAGTAGGTGATGGTGACCGGCGCAGCGGCTGCAGAAGCAATTGAGAGGCCAAGGGCCAGCGTGAGCAGTTTCTTCATGGCATTCCTCCAGGGTGCAGCGGGCGGGTCAGTCAGGCGGCGCCTGTCCCGCGTGAAGTTGAGATGAGACGAAGCATAGAGAATGTTCGGCCCTGCTGTCTCAGACTGAATTACCTTTGGTGGGTTCAGCGCTCTCTGAGGAGCGGCCTTCCAGTGCGGCGCGGGCGGCGGCGAAGCGGGCACTGGCCCCGTCGTGGCGCTGGCTGTCAGCCTCAAGGCGCTGGCGGGCAAAGGTCAGGTGGCCGCTGATGGTCTCGGGCGCAGGCCCTCCGTAGGTCGTGCGCCGCGCCACGAAATTGGCCGGGTCGAGCGCCGCGCGCCACACCGCTTCCGGAAGCGCCACACCCACCGCCTCAAGGTCGGTCTGCTGCACTTGGCTGAGACTGCGCCCCTCACCGTGCAGCCGTGAGAGTAGCGCCTTGACGGCGGCGTGCGCTTCCCGGAAGCCGCCCTGACCACTCCTTGCCAGCGCGTCGGCCAGTTCGGTGACGGCCGCCTCGCCGCCGCTGGCCTCCTCGCGCCACTGCTGGCGGTTGATGGTGGGCGAGAGCAGCGTCACGGTCAGCAAATCCACCGCCTCGCCGAATTCCTGCCACATGGTGTGCAGTGGCGGCTGCATATCGGGACCGGGGTCGTTGATGTCGCCGAACGGCACGTTGTGGGCGCTCAGGACGATGCTGCCCGCTGCGCCGATAGCCTTGCTGAGCTTGGTACGGGCGTGCTCCAGCGCCACCGGGTTGCGCTTTTGCGGCATCACGCTCGATCCCTGCACCAGACCGTCGGCCAGGCTGAGCAGCCCCCGCGAGGCCCAGAACAGCAAGTCGTGGACGGCCCGCGACAGGGTGGTGGCCGCCGTCGTCACCGCTCCGGCCACCTCGACCTGCCAATCGCTGGTCGAGACGGCGTCGTAGGTGTTCTCGATGGGCCGCCCGAAGGCCAGCAGCTCGGCGGTCAGGGCGCGGTCGATCGGAAAGCTGGTGCCGCCCAGGGCGACCGCACCCATCGGGGAGAGATTGAGCCGGTCCAGCGCCGAGAAGAGCCGCTCCACGTCGCGCGACAGCACATTTTCCAGGCCGCACAGATAATGTGCCAGGGTGGTCGGCTGGGCGGGCTGGTGGTGGGTGTAGGCCACGATCAGGGTCTCTTTCTCGCGTCCGGCCAGATCGAGCAGGGTCAGGCGCAGCGTCATCAGCCTCAGAATGGCCCGCATCAGCCGCGCGCGGGCGCTCAGGCGGTAGATGGTCATGTCGAGGTCGTTGCGCGACAGGGCGGTGCGGAGTGCTCCCGCCGCCTGCTTGTCGCGCTCCGAGAGCTGCCGGTCCAGGGTAAAGAACACATCCTCGATGCTGGGATCGTAGGCCGGAAACGGGCGTTGCCGCAGCTCGCGCAGCAGTTCGAGCGCCCGGCCCGCGCCCGCCACACCCTGCACCTCCAGCATCCAGGCGTGGGCGCTCAGCGCATCGAACAGGTGCGGCAGCAGGTGGGCGCGGGCGTACTCGTAGTCGGGCCGCAGCACCGCTTCGAGGTAGGTGTCATGCCACACCGAGCAGCTCCGAGAAGACCATACGCGCCAGTCTAGCGCTGCTGGCGGCGCAGCGGTCCGAACGAAGTCCGGGTGCGGGTGCTCTAGAGTGGCCCGCATGACTGCTCCCGAACCGTCCGCCGTCCGCACCGTCAATGCCTACGCCGCCCAGAGCGCCAGCACCCCGCTCGCGCCGCACCCGATCACCCGCCGGGCGGTGGGGCCGCACGACATTCAGATCGACATTCTCTACTCGGGTGTGTGCCACTCCGACGTGCACCAGGCCCGCAGCGAGTGGGGGCCGAGCATTTATCCGCTGGTGCCGGGCCACGAGATCGTGGGGCGGGTGACGGCGGTGGGCGAGGCGGTCGGCAAGTTCAAGGTGGGTGACCTGGCCGGGGTGGGTTGTCTGGTCGACAGTTGCCAGCACTGCGACGCCTGCGCTGAGGGCGACGAGCAGTACTGCGAGAACGGCGCGACCCCCACCTACAATGGCCGCGAGCGCGAGTCCCGCGAGCCGACGTATGGGGGGTACTCCACCGAGATCGTGGTCAAGGAGAGCTTCGCCGTGCGCGTGCCGGAGAATCTCGACCTCAAGGCGGTGGCCCCGCTGCTGTGCGCGGGCATCACCATGTACTCGCCGCTGCGCCACTGGAAGATCGGCAGCGACCACAAGGTCGCCGTGGTGGGCCTGGGCGGGCTGGGCCACATGGGCATCAAGCTGGCGCGCGCGCTGGGTGCGGACGTGACGGTCTTCACGACGTCTCAGGGCAAGGCCGCCGACGCCCTGGCACTCGGGGCGCACCAGGTGGTCATCAGCAGCGATCAGGCCGCCATGAAAGCGGTGCGCAACAGCTACGACTTCATTCTCAGCACGGTGCCCTCGGCGCACGACCTGGCACCGTACCTCAAGACCCTGCGCCGCGACGGCCAGCTCGTCATCGTGGGCGCGCTGGAACCGGTGGGCGTCAACGGTATGCAGCTCGTCTCGCACCGCCGCAGCGTGGCTGGCAGCAACATCGGCGGCATCGCCGAGACCCAGGAAATGCTGGATTTCTGCGGCGAGCACGGCATCGTGGCCGACGTGGAGATGATTGAGATGCAGGATATCAACACGGCCTACGAGCGGATGCTCAAAAACGACGTGAAGTACCGCTTCGTGATCGATATGGCGTCGCTGAAAAATCAGTGATGGACGGAGCCGGGGCCGTGCTCTTCGATGTGCCGGAACTCAGGCCTTGAAGTTCACGCCGCTCCCCACCGCCCGCAGCCGACTATCGAGGACGCGGGCAGCCTGGGGCGTGGCGAACAAGCTGTAGATGTCCACGCAGCAGCCGCAGCCGGCGTTGCTGAGCACGTCCACGTCCAGCCCATTTTCTCCGGCCCACGCTCGAAAAATCTCGGCTTCCTGCGGCTGGTCGGCATTCAGGATCACCTCAAGCTCGACGCCCGACATTCACCTGGCCCGTTCGCGGAACACCGCCCGCGAGATCACCAGTTTCTGGATCTCGGTGGTGCCCTCATACAGCTCGGTGACTTTGGCGTCGCGGTAGAGCCGTTCCACCGGAAAGTCGCGGCTGTAGCCGTTGCCGCCGAACACCTGAATGGCGTCGCGGGTCACGTCCACCGCCGTGTCGGAGGCCAGCAGCTTGGCCATGCTGGCCTCCTTGCCGAATGCCTGGCCTTGGTCCTTGAGCCAGGCGGCCTTGAGCGCCACCAGCCGGGCGGCCTCGATGCGGGCGGCCATCTCGGCGATCTTGAAGCTGACGCCCTGAAATTCCGAGATCTTCTTGCCGAACTGCTCGCGCTCCAGGGCGTAGTCGGTGGCGGCCTCGAAAGCGGCGCGGGCGATGCCGATGGCCTGCATGGCAATGCCGATGCGCCCGGCGTCGAGGCTGCCCAGCGCGATCTTGAGGCCCATGCCTTCCTCGCCCACCAATTGATCTCGGCCCACCCGCACGCCGTCAAACTGCACCGTGCCGCTGTGGGCCGCGTGCAGGCCCAGCTTCTCCTCGGGTTTGCCGAACGAGAGGCCCGGCGCGTCCTTGTCGACCACGAAGCAGCTCACACCGCTGGCCCCCGCGCCGCCCGTGCGGGCCATGACGAGGTAGGTCTGCGCCTGGCCCAGACTGGTGATCCAGGCTTTGGCTCCGTTCAAGGTCCAGCCGCCTTCGTCCGGCTCGGCCCGCAGCTTCAGCGCCGCCGCATCCGACCCGGCCCCCGATTCGGTGAGGCAAAATGCGCCGATGTGCTGCCCCGTCGCCAGCGAGCGCAGGTACTTTTCCTTCTGGGCGATGCTGCCGTACCCCAGCAGCATCTGGGTGGGCAGGCCGTTTTGCACACTGACGATGACGCCCACACTGGCGTCTGCCGCCGAGATTTCCTCCAGGCACAGGGCGTAGGTCAGGCTGTCGAGACCCGAGCCGCCCCACGCCTCCGGCACGGTGGCCCCCAGCAGGCCCAACTCGGCCAGCCCACGCAGTTGTGGCCAGGGAAACGCGCCGTTGCGGTCGTACTCGGCGGCCAGGGGCGCGATCTGCTCGCGGCAGTAGGCCCGCACGTGCTCGATGATGAGGCGCTGGTCGTCGTCGGGCTGGAAACCGAAGCCGCTCTGAGCGCTGGTCTGAGTGCTGCTCACAGCCGCCGCACGGCCAGCGCCAGCCCGTTGCCGCCGCCCATGCACAAGGTCGCCACGCCGAGTTCCTTGTTCTGCTGCGCCAGGGCGTAGAGCAGCGTCACCAAAATCCTGGCCCCCGATGCGCCGATGGGGTGGCCCAGCGCCACCGCGCCGCCGTTGACGTTGACCCTTGCCGCGTCCAACCCGAGTTCCTGACTGACGGCCAGACTCTGCACACTGAAGGCCTCGTTGAGTTCCCAGAGGTCAATGTCACCCGCCTGCATCTTCAACTTCTCCAGCAGCTTGCGGGTGGCTGGAACCGGGGTCATCATCAGCCATTCGGGAGCCATGCCGCTGGTCGTGTAGTCCAGAATCTCAGCCAGGGGCTTGAGGCCCTGCGCGGCGGCGGCGTCCTCGCCCATGATCAGCAAGCTGGCCGCGCCGTCGTTGAGGCCCGGCGCGTTGCCCGCCGTGACGGTGCCGCCGTCTTTCTTGAAGGCAGGCTTGAGCTTGCCCAGACTCTCGCGGGTGGAGTCGGCACGCGGGCCTTCATCCTGGCTGACCACCGTGTCACCTTTGCGCCCGTGAACCGTCACCGGCACGATCTCGTCGTCGAAGCGCCCGGCCTGCTGAGCCGCCACCGCCTTGGCGTGGCTGCCCGCCGCGTACTCATCCTGGGCTCCGCGCCCGATGCCGTACTTGTCGGCCACCCGTTCACCGGTCATGCCCATGCCCTCGTCGTTGATTGAGCACCACAAGCCGTCCTGGGTGTTGGCGTCCACCACCGTCTGGTTGCCCGCGCGGTAGCCTTTGCGCGCTCCGGGCAGCAGATACGGCGAGTTGCTCATGCTCTCCATGCCGCCCGCCAGCACCGCTTGCTGGTCACCCGCCCGAATGCTCTGGGCCGCCAGGATCACCGCCTTGAGGCCCGAGCCGCAGACTTTGTTGATGGTCAGCGCGCCGACCTCGTTGCTCAGACCCGCCCGGAGCGCCGCCTGCCGCGCCGGATTCTGGCCGCTGCCTGCCTGCACGACCTGGCCCATGATGACCTCCTCGATGAGGGCGGCGTCAATTCCGGCCCGCGCCAAGGTGGCCTTCAGGGTGGTCGCGCCGAGGTCGATGGCGCTGACCTCTTGCAAAGCGCCGATGAATCTGCCGGTGGGCACGCGGGATGCGGAAACGATGACGGCTTTGGACATGAAGACTCCTTGAGTTTGAGAGGCTGGGGTGAATACCGTTCAGGGTAGGCAAAAGAGAGGGTGGGGAGTGTGAGAGTGTGCGGGAAAGTCGGCGCGGCGAGTCGGGGAGAGGTTGCAAAATGGCCCCGCCCCATCAAGGGGAAGGGCCAGCGCCAGTTGGTTTTTGAGGTTACTGCTTCTCCAGAATCTCCCGTGCCTGCTCGGCGTTCACCTCAGCTCCGTAAATCGGCGTGCCGGGCTGCTGGTTCTTGCTGTGCTCCAGATCGCCGTTGTCCACTGACGCGAAGCCGATCGCTTCAATCAAGGTCTGAACCACCGCCTTGGCCTCGGCGTCGTCCGAGGCGATCGGAATGGCCCGGCGCTCGCTGAGCGGCTTGCTGGTGTCGCCCAGCGTTTCCAGGTGGGCCGCTTGAATGGCGTTGAAGGCCTTGACCACCCGCGCCCCCGGCAGATGGCGGGCCATGAAGGCGCTCTCTGACAGACCGCCCAGATCAATTTCTCCGTCGCGCTGGGGGTAATAGTTGGCCGTGTCGATCACGATCTTGTTTTTGAGTTGCACCGCAGGCAAGTCGGCGTAATTTCCGAACGGCACCGTTTCGATGACCAGTTCGCCGAAGCGGGCCGCGTCCTCGTTGCTGAACGCCTTGACGCCGTGCCCGAGTTGCGCTGCGAGGTCGCGCAGCGTGTCGGGGCCGCGTGAATTGCTGATGCCGACGTCGTGGCCTGCCTCGGCCAGCAGCCGGGCGAGTGCTTTGCCGATGTGTCCTGCACCGAGAATGCCTATTTTCATACGTCGATTATAAAAGCACTTTGGAAAAGAAAGCGAGCTATACAGCCATACGCTCGCTTAAATTTTCTTAATCACCGCGCTCCCATTCGCACCGCGCCGTCCAGCCGAATCGTCTCGCCGTTGAGCATCCGGTTCTCGAAAATGTGTCGGGCGAGGGCAGCGTAATCCTCGGGCGTGCCGAGGCGGGCCGGGAACGGCACCTGCGCCGCCAGCGAATCCTGCACCTCCTGCGGCATGGCGCTGAGCATCGGCGTGCCGAAAATGCCCGGCGCAATCGTCACCACCCGGATGCCGAAGCGCGAGAGGTCGCGGGCCATCGGCAGGGTCAGCCCCACGATGCCGCCCTTGCTGGCGCTGTAGGCGACCTGCCCGACCTGGCCTTCATAGGCGGCCACCGACGCCGTGTTGATGATCACGCCGCGCTCGCCGTCCTCGCCCGGCTCGTTGCGCTGCATCATTTCCGCGCCCAGCCGGGCCACGTTGAAGGTGCCGATCAGATTGACCCGGATCACCCTCTCGAACAGGTCCAGTGGATGCGCCCCGCGCTTGCCGACGGTGGTGGCGGCGGGCGCGATTCCGGCGCAGTTGACGACGCCGTGCAGCGAACCGAACTGCTCCTGCACATTGCCGAGGGCCGATTGCACCTCGCTCTCGCTGCTCACATCGGTCTTGAGGAAGAGGCCGCCGAGTTCTTCGGCCAGCGCCTGCCCCGCTTCCACGTTGAGGTCCAGCATGACGGGCCGCCCGCCCGCACCCGCGACCATCCGCGCCGTGCCTGCACCGAGGCCCGAGGCCGCGCCGGTAATCAGAATCGTCTTGTCCTTGAGGTTCATGGTGGGCTCCCTGGTGCGCCTGAATCGAGCGCCTGAGTTGAATAGACAGGCCGTTATAGCGCGGCCTGCTCCAGCCGTTGAGCGGGTGTGCGGCTATTTCGCCATCAAGGGATGCACCGCGTCGTGAAATTCGCGCCTCAGCGCCACGATCTCGCTCGCCGTGCCGTGCCGCGTCGGATGCACCCGGTTGGTCAGCAGAGTGATGGCGTATCCACGTTCCGGCTCGGTCCAGACGCTGGTGCCGGTGAAGCCGGTGTGGCCGTACCCTCCTGGGCTGGCAAGACTCCCGCCAAAGCCGTCCGGCGTCCAGAGCTGCCAGCCCAGCCCGCGCCGCACGTCCGCGTCGGCGGCGAACTCCTGCCGGGCCAGTCTCAGCACTTCCGGCGGCAGCAGCGTCTCGTTCAGATACTGCTCGACCAGATCGGTCACCGCGGCCAGCGTGCCGAAGGCCCCGGCGTGCCCACTGACGCCCTGCATCGCCCAGGCGTTCTCGTCGTGAACCTCGCCCTGTAAGGTTCGGCCACGCCAGGGGTCGGTCTCGGTGGCGACGCTGGGGCCAGCCGGGTTGAAGGTCAGGGCGCTTCTCTTTGCCGCCAGTTGGTCCAGGCGTTGCCCGCGCAGACGCTCCACGACAGCTCCCAGCACCATGAAACCCAGATCCGAGTAGAGCGGCCCCGGTTCTCCGGTCCACACTCCCGCTTCCTGCAACACCCGCTGAATGAGGGTCGAGCGGTCTGCCGGATACAGGTACAGCGGTGTCCAGGCCCGCAGGCCCGCCGCGTGGCTCAGCAGCGCCCGCACCGTCTGGGTTTTCAGGCCGCTGCTCTGCATCCAGCCCGCTTCCGGCAGCACGTCGCCCACCCTCGTCTCTAGGCCCAGTCTGCCCTCACTGAGCAGCGCCAGCACTTCCGGCAGCGTCACCAGCACCTTGGTCAGGCTGGCGAGGTCGAACTGATGCGCCGGGGTCAGGGCCTCGCCGCTCAGCCGGTTGGCGACGCCGCACCGGAACTCGGCCCGCTCGCCTTGCCGCGTGACGACGCTGGCGGCAACGGCGGGAATACGGCAAGCGTCCAGCAGCGCGAAGGCAGGCGCGAGGCGGGTCTGCAGGGCGCTCACCGGGTCTCCTGCGGCGCGTCCGGCAGGGTGAAGTAAAAGGTGGTGCCCTGGCCCGGCTGCGAGTCCAGCCAGATCTCGCCGCCGTGTCGCTCCACGATCTTGCGGGTAATCGCCAGCCCGATGCCGCTGCCCTCGTATTCCTCGCGGCTGTGCAGGCGCTGGAAGATGGTGAAGATGCGCTCGAAGAAGGCCGGAGCGATACCAATACCGTTGTCACTCAGTGAAAATCGCCAGTGGGAACCGTCGCGCTCCGCGCTGAGGCGCACCTCGGGAGCGCGGCCCGACGCAGTGAATTTGAGGGCGTTGCCAATCAGGTTTTGAAACAGCTGGCGCAACTGGGTGGTGTCGCCCCAGACGCACGGCAGCGCCAAGACGCTGACGCTGGCCCCGGTGCGGTTCAACTGGTCTTGCAAATCACTCAGCACCGCCGCCACGACGTCCCCGGTGGGCACCACCTGCATCGGCTGGGCGCTGGTCGCCACCCGCGAAAAGGTCAGCAGGTCTTGCAGCAGGCGGCTCATCCGGGCCGTGCCGTCCGAGATCATGCCCAGGTACACGTCGGCCTTGGGATCGAGCTGGCCCCGGTATTTGCCGACCAGCAGTTGCGCGAAGCTGGTCACGGTGCGCAGCGGTTCTTGCAAATCGTGGCTGGCGACGTAGGCGAATTGTTCGAGTTCGCTGTTGGACCGCTCCAGCTCGGCAGAGCGTGCCCGCAGCGCCAGCACGCTCCGCGCGCCCTCCTTGGCCAGGCTGAGGCTGCCCACCACCGCTTCGAGGCTGCTGCGGTCGGCAGGTGTCCAGGTGCGGTGGCCAAACAGCGCCACCACGAATACTCCCACCGGCTGTCCGGCCACCAGCACCGGCAGGGCGGCGGTGGCCCCGATCTTGTCGGTCAGCTCCTCGAGGTTGTCGGTGCTGCGGTCATACTGCGCCTGGTAATACGGCTGCCGGGTCTGCCAGGGAACCAGCAGGTTAAGGGTCGTCTCGTAGGGCAGGCCCGCGTCGATGGCCGCCTGCAGGGCTGGGGCGTTGAGGCTGCCGATCTGCGAGATGAGCCGCCACAGCGCGCCCTGGGGCCGGTAATACAGTGCGCAGCCCTGCGGCAGCAGCGAGAGCGCCACTTCCTGCGCCCGGTGAACGAGCGTCACTTCCTCAGCCTGCAAGGTCAGGTCGCGGGTCAGCGAGGCGAAGGCTTCGAGCGCCTGGGTGCGGGCCAGCAGTTCGGTGCGCTGGCGGCGCAGTTCCTCGGTGGCGGCGGCACGCTCCAAGGCCAGATTGAGGCTGCGCCCCACCGCGCGCACGATGGCCCGGTCACGGGCCTGCCAGGTGCCGCTGATCTTGAGCCAGACGCTCAGAAAGGCCCGGATCTCGCCGCCGATCAGGATCGGATACACCCCGGTGGTGCGAAACGGCTCGTTTGATCCCGGAACCTGGGAAAACCAGTCGTCCACGAAATCGGCCTCGCCGCTCTTCAGCGCCGCCGCGAACAGGGGGGTGTCCAGGGGCAGCCCGGCCAGCACGATCTCGGCGAGTTCGATACTGATGTTGTGGGTGTAATACTCGATTTCCCAGCGCGGTTCCGGGGGGCCGGTCTGGGCCTCGGCCCGGCGCTCGTGGAGACTGCAGGTGCAGCCGGGAAAGAAGGTTTCCAGCACGCTGAACGCCTGCTGCGCCAGCTCACCCAGGTCGCTGCTCAGGGCGCTGCCCTCGCTGAAACGCACGAAGGCGTCGAGCGCCTCGGTCCGCTCGGCCAGGACCCAGGCCTGGCTGGCGCGCTCCAATGCCAGGCCCAAGCTGCGTCCCACCGCCCGGAATACCCTCTGCTCACGCGCCGTCCACTGGTGACCTGCCTGGGTGCCGATGACCAGCAGGCCGGGCGGCGTGTCGGCCAGCCGGTACGGATAAAAAGCCACCGCGCCGTAATCGCGGGTTTCCTCGATCTGCTCGATTTGGGCATTCCAGTCCGAGACGAACAGCGGTGCTTCCAGGTCGCTGGCTCCGGCGAAACTCGGCGCGTCCAGCGGTACTCCGGCCCGGATGGCGGCCACCACCTCGGCGCTGATGTCGTTTGACCAGACGTGGGCTTTCCACAGCTTGTCCTCGCGCTCGTAGTAGGCCACGCTGACGTTGCCCAGGGTGGTTTGCAGCACCTGAACGGCCCGCCGCGCCAGCGCCGGGACGTCGCGGGTGGTGGCCGCGAGTGCCGTGAACTGGGTAAAGGCGTCGAGGGCCTCGTTGTGCTCCCAGACCTCAGTGCCCTCGCCCGGTTGCCCGGCGTGCGGTCCGTCCAGATCCAAGCGCTCCAGCGCGGCGCAGAGCTGAGGCACCAGACTATCCAGAAACAGTTGTTCGGAGCCGCTCAGCACCCTCGGCGCACCGAACGTCACCCGCAGCGCTCCCATGCTCCGGCGCGCTCGCAGCGCCAGGATCAGGGTCAGGGGACCCGTTTCAGCCAGATCGGCTTCCGGCAAAATCGCGGCCGAGGTGGCTCCCAGCCCGCTGTGCAGGGCGTCGGCAGTGGCCGCTTGCAGTTGGGTCAGGGTGTCGGCAGCGGCGAGAACCGGGCCGAGCCGGGCGAGCTTGCCGAGCAGTGCGGCGGGATCAAGCGGGAAATCAGGCGGGGCCGCGTCGGACATGAACACACGATACCGCGCTTCACGGGCCAGGCCGGCCGCTCTCAGACGGGACGCTTCGGCCCGCCTTGCCGCGCCGCACATACACCATCAGCCCGCAGGCGAGCACGGCCAGCCCCGCGCACAGTCCGAAGACGCTGTGGTAGCCGAAGAACTGCGCCCACACCCCGAACAGGGTGCCCGCTGCCACGCTGCCCGCGTTGCTGGTGTTGGCAAACAGGGTGGTGGCCGCGCCGACCCGGCCCGGCATCAGGTCCTGAAAGTAGGCCATGCCCTGCACCGACGCGACGGCAATGGCCGCCGCCCGGAACAGCTGCGCTGCGGCCAGCATCCACACGCTGCTCGACAGGGCCACCGTCAGCACGTAGGCGGCCATCAGGGCAAACCCCAGCACCATCATGCTGGCCGGCGACCAGCGGGCGGGGCGCAGCACGAAGCTGAGCATCAGCGGAATTTCGAGGAGTGCGCACAGCCCGATCACGAAGCCGACGTCCCGGCTGGTGCCGTTCAGCGTCTGGGTGATGTAGAGCGGCAAGGCCGAGGACCCCATCGATAAGGCGGCGGCGTAGAGCACGAAGGCCAGCGCGATGAGGCGCAGCTGGCGGGCCGACACCGGATTGGTGTGCGGCAGGCTGTGGGGCGTCTGGGGCGGAGGCGCTCCCGCGAGTGCTTTCTTGCGGCCCAGCGGCGAGTCGAGCAACACCGGCAGCGCCGAGAGGCCGAACAGGAGCGCCGTGAACGCGAATAGCCCCCCGAACGAGTACGCGCCCAGCAGCGCCGAGCCGAGCAGCGGCCCCGCCACCCAGGCCAGAGAGAACACCGAGCGCAGGGTGGCCAGGCCCTGCTGAATCGCCAGCGCCCCGGCAGGCGCGATCTGAATACGGGCGTAGGCGAACAGCTGCGGAAAGCTGGCCGACCCGGTGCCCAGCAGCAGGCCGCCGACCAGCAGCAGCACGGCATAATTGGTGGTCTGGGTCAGCAGCAGGTAAGCGCAGGCCGCACTGGCCAGCCCCAGCAGCAGCGCCGGACGCCGACTCGGCAACTTGTCCGACCACCGCCCGATGAAGGTGCTGATGACGATACTGAACACCGAGACACAGGTCAGGAACAGGCCCAGCCGCAGCGGATTCATGTGGGCGACCTGCACCGCGAACAGCGGCAGGTACGGCCCGGAAAACGAACTGGCCAGCCCCAGCGCAAAGGCCGAGGCAAACAGACGCGGCGCGTTGGGCACGGCCCTGAGGGTTCTGAACGACGACGCCTGCATCAGTCGGTCCGTTGGGCGCGGCTCATTCGCTGCGTGCCCCACTCACATCTGCCCACTCAAGATCTGCTCGATGCGCTCCAGTTCGCCCGAATCGAAGGCGGGCGCGTCCAGCGCCCCCAGCGCGTCAGTGATCTGGGCCGGGCGGCTCGCGCCGATCAGCGCCGAGGTGACCTCACTGTGGCGCAGCACCCAGGCCAGCGCCATCTGCGCCAGCGTCTGCCCACGTGCGCGCGCCAGGTCGCCCAGGCGACCGATCTGTTCAAGCTTGACGGGCGTGATCTGGTCGGGCTTGAGAAAGGTGCCGGGGGTGGCGGCCCGCGAGCCTTCCGGGATGCCGCGCAGGTACTTGTCGGTCAGCAGGCCCTGGGCCAGCGGGCTGAAGACGATTGCGCCGATACCTTCTTCGCGCAGCACCCCGAGCAACTCGGCCTCGATCCAGCGCTCGTACATGCTGTATTTGGGCTGGTGAATCAGGCAGGGCGTGCCCAGGCTGCGCAGCAGACCCGCCGCCTGCCGGGTCAGCGCCGCCGGGTAGTTGCTCAGGCCCACGTACAGGGCACGCCCGCTGCGCACGATGTGGTCGAGTGCGGCCATGGTTTCTTCCAGCGGCGTCTCCGGGTCGGGGCGGTGATGGTAGAAGATGTCCACGTAGTCGAGCTTCATGCGCCTGAGGCTCTGGTCCAGGCTGGAGAGCAGGTACTTGCGGCTGCCCCAGTCGCCGTAGGGGCCGGGCCACATGCCGTAGCCCGCCTTGCTGCTGATGATCAGCTCGTCGCGATAGGGCAAGAAGTCCTGCGCCAGCACCCGGCCAAAAGTTTCCTCGGCGCTGCCGGGCGGCGGGCCGTAGTTGTTGGCCAGATCGAAATGGGTGATGCCGCCGTCGAAGGCGGTTCTCAGCAGGGTGCGGGCGTTTTCGAGTCGGTCCACGCCGCCGAAATTGTGCCACAGTCCCAGCGAGATGGCCGGGAGCTTCAGGCCGCTGTGGCCGCAGCGCCGGTAGGAGAGGGTGTCGTAGCGGTCGGGGCGGGGTTGATAGGTCATGCCGTCTCCAGGCTGGGCGCGTCACGCCGAGGTATGACGCGCCCAGCACGGTGAATCTGGTTTTAGCCTAATCCTTTTCCCGCGCCCTGCCTACCGGTCGCCGGGCAGCCAGCGCTCCACATAGGTCGCCGCCGCCGGGCGGTTGAAGTGGGGCTGCGCCAGCCCGACATGGCCGTCCGGGCGCACCAGATAAACGGCGTCCTCGCACAGTCCGGCCCGCCGAGCCGCCGCGCCGTGAGCGAAGACATGCAGCGGCAGATTTTGCTGGCCGCACCAGGTCAGCAGTTCCGGTGAGGCTGCGCCGTAGACGTGGACCTGCCACTTCAGGCTTCCGAGCGCCGTGAAATTGCTGCCCGCTGCGTTCGGGACCCAGGGCAGCCGGTCCCCGCCCCGGACCGCTCCAGCCTGGCCCGCGCTCAGTGGGCTGTTCGGGTAGCGGATGCGCAGTTGCGAGAGGGTGAGAAACGCCAATCGGCGCACGGGCCTGGGGCGGGTCAGGACCCGGATCAGGTCAGGGATCAGCGTGGTGCGGATGAAGCGGGCCAGCGGCGAGGGGTTGACCACCCCGCTGAAGGCCCGGTCGGTGGTGCTGACCAGCGAGAGCGCAAAGGGCCGCCGCTCCGGGCCGTAGCTGGCGAGCGCGGCAGGGTGGCCCCGGAGGGCCTGCCCCAGCTTCCAGGCCAGATTCGCCGCGTCGCCGAGGCCGGTGTTCATGCCCTGCCCGCCCACCGGACTGTGAACGTGGGCCGCGTCGCCGAGCAAGAAGGCCCGCCCGACCTGAAACGTGTTGGCCACCCGGTGATGCACCCGGTAGGTGGAGAACCAGTGCACTTCTTTGACCTCGGCGACGCGCTGCTTCTCAATCTGCGGGCGCACCGTCTCGAAAGTAGCCGAATCGCCCGCTCCCGGCGGAAGTTGCCCCACGATGCGGCAGCGGTGCAGACCCGGCATCGGGAAGAACGCCAGGAACTGATCGTCGTCCAAGGACACGTTCACGTCGTTCGCCCGTCGCTCTCCGGAGGTGGTCACGTCGGCCACGTAGAAGCGCTGGGCGTAGGTGCCGCCCGACAGCTTGACGCCCAGCTGACGGCGCACCGTGCTGCTGGCTCCGTCGCAACCGGCCAGATAAGTGGCCCGCACCGTCTGCGTTTGCCCGGCGTGGGTCAGGGTCGCCGTGACGCCGCGTTCGTCTTGCCTGAAACTCGTCAGCTCGGTTTGCCAGCGTGGTGTGCAGCCGAGCGCTTTCAGGTGCGCGAGCAGCAGGGCCTCGTTCTGGTCCTGGGTCAGGATGTAGAGGTTGGGGTGAGGCGTTTGGCCCGCGCCGACGCCTTCCAGGTTGACGCTGGCGCGTAGCTGCCCCCCGGTCCAGATGCTCAGCTCGTGAAAGTCCCGGCCCCGCGCCCGGGCTTCCTCGCCCAGCCCGAGCTGATCGTAAAATTCCAGTGTGCGCGCCTGCACCGCGATGGCGCGGGTTTCCAAGGTGGGGCCGGGTTTGGGATCGACGATCTCGACCCGCACCCCCAACCTGGTCAGCCACAGGGCCAGCATCAGGCCGGTGGGGCCAGCGCCAGCGATCAGCACTTGCGTCTCGTTCATCCTCTGCTCCCTTTCGCCACAGTCAGCAAAAACAGATCCACCAGTTCGGTCAGCGTTTCCAGGCCCGGCGGCGCGGGCGGTCCACCGCCCAGTGGCTGGTCACTCAGCAGGCCGTCCAGCGCCACGAAGCTGATCACCGGCCCGACCAACATCCGGGCACTGAGGTTGAGGTTGGGCGCGTTGATGAGACCGGCGGTGTGGGCGGCGCTCAGCAGCGCTTCCACCCTGGCCAGCAGCCGCGCCGGAAAGGCCCGCCGCAGGGTGCCGCGCAGCTCGGGCAGATGCACCGCCTCGCCGATCAACAGCCGCAGGAGGGCCAGGGCGTCGGGCTGCATCATCTGCCGGGTAAAGCCCTGGGCCAGCCCGAGCAATTGGGCGCGGAGTTCGCTCAGCGTGGTGGGCGCGGGCCTCAGTTGAGCCAGCGTAAATCCAGCCAACTCCTCGGTTACCACTGCGCTGAGCAGTTCCACCTTGCTGGGAAAGTAGACGTAGAGCGTCTGCTTGCTGATCCCCGCCGCCTGCCGGATCGTTTCGGTGGAGGTGCGCTCGTACCCCTGCGCCAGAAAGAGCTGCCGTGCCGCCGCCATGATCTGCTGGCGCTTGATCTGGGCGCGGGGCGAATCTGTTGGAGAGGAATCGGTCATTTCAAACTGTACTGTACAGTTTGATTTTTCGAAATGCAATTGTTTGGTGCTCGTTCAGGTCAGGCCCAAGCTCCGGCTGACTCCCTGCCTGCGAAAGTGGCTTACACTCCAGCCATGCGAGATCATCCGTCGGCAGCGGAGTCGTCGTCGCCCTACCGTCGCATTCTGGTGGCGACGGGCGGCGCTCCGCACTCTGAGAAAGCCGTGGAGCGGGCCATCACTCTGGCCCAGCACTTTGAAGCGGTGCTGGACGTGGTGGTGGTGGTGCCCACCCAGCGCAGCGCGATGGCCAGCCTGGCTGCCAGCATTCCCGGCAGCGGCGCACTCGAAGAGCAGATCGTGCAAACGCTCTATGACGCCCGAGCGGCCCATCTGCGGGCCGTCATGACCCGTGCCGAGGCGGCTGGGCTGGATGTTCGCCCACACCTGCTCAGCGCCGCCCGACCCGCCGACGTGATTCTGAAAATGGCGGCCGAGCTGGAGACCGATCTGATCGTGCTGGGTCGGCGGCATACCACCGCACTCAGCGCCAATCTGGCGGGCAGCGTGGGTCTGAGTGTGAGCCGCGCCGCGCTGGTGGACGTGCTGATCACCCACTGAGGGAGGTGCAGTGTGCTACTGCGGCCCGGCAAACTCAAGGGCCGCTGTCTGTACCTTTGCCAGCAGCGCCCGCTCGCGTGCCAGAAAACGCTGGGTGGGCAACTGAATGCCGAACGCCGCCACCACCTCGCCTGCCCACCACAGCGGCACGCACGCTGAGCAGTGGCCTGCCACCCATTCCTCGATGGCCAGCGCGTGGCCGCCCTCGCGCACCCGGTTCAACTCGCCCGCCCACTCGTCGGGCGTGGTGATGGTGCTCTCGGTGAAGCGCTCGAATGCTGGCGTCGGCAACTCGGCGTAGGCGTACAGCACTTTCCCGGCGGCGGTGGCGTTGGCGGGGAGGGTCACGTCGGTCTGAACCTGGCGATGATCGGCGCTCGGATCGCCTAGGGCGCGGTTGATGCAGATGACCTGCGGCCCTTCCAGCACGCAGATGAAGCCGAGCGACTGGGTCGCGGCGGCGAGGCTGGCCAGGGCGCTTCTGGCTGGTCCGAACCAGGGCAGGGCCGCGCTGAGCTGAGCGCCGAACTCGGCGAGTTGCCAGCTCAGGCGGTAGTGCCCGCCGGGCGTGCGCCGCAGGAAGCCCGCTTCCGTCAGACCCGCGAGATGGGCGTGAAGGGTGGCACGCGGCCAGCCCAGATGCAGGGCCAGCGCCCGCACGCCCCACTCCGGCTGTGCAGCGCTGAAGGCCCGTAGGACCGTTCCGGCTTTACTGAGGGTCTGCACGCCTTGAGTCTAGCTGTCCCGCATGGCTGGACACAGCTCTTGAGCTGCCCAGCTCGCCAGCCGACACTGAGGCATGACCACCACCCAGATTCGCGCGCCGCGTGGGCCGCAGCGCACCGCCAAAGGCTGGATTCAGGAAGCCGCCAAGCGCATGCTGATGAACAACCTCGACCCCGAAGTGGCCGAGCACCCCGAAGACCTGATCGTCTACGGCGGGCGCGGCAAGGCGGCCCGCGACTGGAAGAGCTTTCACAAGATCGTGGAGGTGCTCGACCGCCTGGAGAATGACCAGACCTTGCTGGTGCAGTCCGGTAAGCCGGTGGCGGTGCTGCAAACCCACGCCCTCGCGCCCCGCGTGCTGATCGCCAATTCCAATCTGGTGCCGCACTGGGCCAACTGGGAAACCTTCGACAAGCTCGATCAGGCCGGGCTGATGATGTACGGCCAGATGACCGCCGGAAGCTGGATCTACATTGGCACGCAGGGCATCTTGCAGGGCACCTACGAAACGTTTGCCAGCGCTGCGAACAAGCACTTCGGCGGCACGCTCAAGGGCACCATCACCGTGACGGCGGGCCTCGGCGGCATGGGCGGAGCGCAGCCGCTGGCGGTCAAGCTGGCGGGTGGGGTCAGCATCAGTATCGAGGTGGACCCGACCCGCATTCAGAAGCGCCTGGATACCCGTTATTTAGATACGGTGGCCCCCAATCTGGACGCCGCCCTCAAGCTGGCGGGAGAGGCCAAGTCGGAAGGCAAGGCACTCAGCATCGGTCTGCTCGGCAACGCCGCCGAGGTGCTGCCGGAACTGGTGCGCCGCGGCTTCACACCCGACCTGGTGACCGACCAGACCAGTGCCCACGACCCGATGTGGGGTTATTTGCCGCCCGCGCAGGCCGATGAGGATCTGGGCGAACTCCGCCGCAGCCAGCCTGACGCCTACCTGGAGCGTGCCCGAGCGGGGATGGCTGACCACGTGCGGGCCATGCTGGAACTCCAGCAGCGCGGCGCGGTGGCCTTCGATTACGGCAACAACCTGCGCGAGCAGGCCCGCATTGCAGGCGTCGCCAATGCCTTCGACTACCCGGGCTTCGTGCCCGCCTTTATCCGCGACAGCTTCTGCGAGGGGCGTGGCCCGTTCCGCTGGGTGGCGCTCAGCGGCGACCCCGCCGATATTCACGCCACCGATCAGGCTTTGCTGGAACTCTTTCCGGACGATCGGCGGCTGCAATCCTGGCTGACCTACGCCGCCAGGGAAATCGCTTTTCAGGGCCTGCCCGCCCGCATCTGCTGGCTGGGCTACCGCGAGCGTGACAAGGCCGCCAAGCTGTTCAACGAAATGGTGGCTGACGGGCGACTCTCGGCCCCGATCGTGATTGGCCGCGACCACCTGGACGCCGGAAGTGTCGCCAGCCCCTACCGCGAAACCGAGGCGATGCTGGACGGCTCCGACGCCGTATCTGACTGGCCGCTGCTCAACTTCGCGGTGGGGGTGGCCTCCGGCGCGGGCTGGATGAGCTTTCACCACGGCGGCGGCGTGGGCATGGGCTACAGCCAGCACTCGGGCCTGGTCGCGGTGGCCGACGGCAGCGAGGAAGCGGCCTGGAGGCTCTCGCGCTGCCTGACCAACGATCCGGCGATGGGGGTCATCCGCCACGCCGACGCCGGGTATGAGCTGGCGCAGGACGTGGCGCGGGAACGCGGGCTGGATTTGCCGAGCCTGGGTATTGAGAATCACCCATGAAGCGTCAGATGGCGACAGTGCTCTTGGCGGCCTCGCTGGGTACGGTGCTGGCCCAGGGAAACCCTCAGCCTCCTGCGCCCATTCACCCTGTGACGTTCAAAAATGGTCACACGTACCAAGTCAAAGCGCCGCCTGCCACCAGAAATAGCGACGATTTCTGGGATCAGTGGAGCTTTGATGAGGCGTTTCCCTCGCCGGACGGCAAATTCATGGCAATCAGGTTTTTGCAGAGTAGCAAAGATCCGCGCCACAATCCGAAAGTGATCGACTTGGTCAGCCAAAGTGGGAGTCAGATCCGGCTCAAGGACAGCGATCTCCTTGATGTTTCCTGGTCACTGGACAGCAAATACCTGCTGGGCAAAGGCAGCTCGTCTGTGCGGGTCTGGAATACCAGTGGAATACTGAATTACAGGGATTTCAGCCAGGCCAGGCGATTGACTATCGTTGAACTCAAACCCAATCGGCAGGGCCTGTGCCTGGCGCTTCAGCCGTCTACCTACGCTGCCGATCAAGCCAAGCTCAGCACCACGGTTGCCCAGGTGGCGCTGCCGGGTTTGAAGATTGCGAGATCAAGTCAGCGGAGTGTGCCAGTCAGTCAGCAAACGGGGTTCTGTCCATGACCCACCTTCCTTTCGCCGGGATTTCCACCTTCGCCCGCGCTCCGCACCACGCCCCCGACACCGACTGGAAAGCTGACGTGGCCGTACTGGGGGTGCCCTATGACATCGCACTCGGCTTCCGCCCCGGCGCCCGCTTCGCGCCGCGTGCCATCCGGGAAGCCAGTCTGCGTTACGTGCCGCCGTTCACCGGGCTGGATGGCCGCACCCGGTTGCAAGGCGTGAGCTTCTTGGACGCCGGAGACGTGGTGCTGCCCAGCCTGGAACCCGAACTGATGCGTGAGCGCACCACCGGGGCCGCCCGCGCCGTGCGGGACCGCTGCCGCTTACCTGTCTTCCTAGGTGGCGACCACAGCGTCACCTTTCCGCTGCTAAGCGCTTACGACGACGTTCCCGATCTGCACGTTATTCAACTCGACGCCCATCTGGATTTCACCGACGTTCGCAACGACACCCGCTATTCCAATTCCAGCCCATTTCGCCGCGCCTGCGAAGCGCTGCCCAACCTGAGCCACATCACCACGCTGGGCCTGCGCGGCTTGAGATTCGATCCCGAAGCGGTGGCAGCAGCCCGGCAGCGCGGTCACACCCTCGTCGCCATGACCGAGCTGGAAGGTAGCCTCAACGCCGTGGTGGACGCCTTACCGGTGGGCAAGCCCATTTACCTGAGCGTGGACGTGGACGGCCTGGACCCTGCCGTGCTGCCCGGCACCAGCAGCCCCGAACCGGATGGGCTGAGCTACGCGCTGGCCCTGCGCCTGATCCGCGCTGTGACCGCCAGAAACACGCTGGTCGGGCTGGATGTTGTGGAACTGGCTCCCAACCTTGACCCGACAGGCCGCAGCGAATTGATCGCCGCCCGGCTGATCATGGAAACACTGTGCGGAGCGCTGGATGACTGAAGTTCTGTTCACCAACATCGCCCAGTTCGTCACCCCAAAAGCTGGCCCCCAGCGCGGCGCGGCCATGCGCGAGCTGGCCGTTATCCCCGACGCTGCGCTGCTTGTCTGTGACGGCCTGATCGCCTGGGTGGGTTCGGCCAAAGACGCGCCCCGTGCCGAACAGACCCATGACCTCGGCGGCGTGGCCGTGACCCCGGCGCTGATCGACCCGCACACGCACGCCGTCTGGGCTGGAGATCGCCTGGGCGACTTCGAGGCCCGGGTGGAAGGCGTGCCCTACGAAACCATCCTGGTGCGGGGCGGCGGCATTCGCAGCACCATGCGGGCCACCCGGCAGGCCAGCCTGGACGAACTCGTGGCACTGGCCCTGCCCCGCCTGCAAGCCCTGAGCGCTTCCGGCGCGGCGACCATCGAGATCAAGAGCGGCTACGGCCTGGACTTCGAAGCCGAGTTGCGAATGCTGGAAGCGGTCCGGGTGCTGCAAACGCAAACGGCTGCCGACCTGCGCCCGACGCTGCTGCTTCACGTTCCGCCCGAAGAGAACCGCGCCGGGTATGTTCAGGAGGTCTGCCACAGCTTGATTCCCCGCGTGGCCGAGGGGCAGCTGGCCGAAGCGGTGGATGTGTTCTGCGAAACCGAAGCCTTCAGCGTTCCCGAAACCCGCGCCATGCTGGAAGCGGCCCACCTGCACGGCCTGAAGCTCAAGCTGCATGCCGATCAGTTTCACGCCATCGGCGGCACCGAACTTGCCTGCGAACTCGCTGCGCTGAGCGTGGACCATCTGGAAGCCAGCGGTGAGGCGCAGATCAGGGTATTGGCCGCGAGTCCAACTGTCGCCACCGTCTTGCCGGGTGTGACGCTGCACCTGGGCCTCCCCGCCGCCCCCGCCCGTGCGCTGATCGACGCGGGCGCGTGCCTGGCGCTCGGCACGGACCTCAACCCCGGCAGCGCGCCTGTGTTCTCGATTCAGCTGTCCTTGGCCCTGGGAGTGCGCCTCAACCGGCTCACGCCCGCCGAAGCGCTCACCGCTGCCACCGTCAACGCCGCCGCCGCGCTAGGCCTGACCGACCGGGGAGCTTTGAGTGTGGGCCAGCGGGCCGACTTCCTGGCGCTGCATTCTGCCGACTGGCGTGACCTTGCCTACACTCTCGGCGCAAATCCCGTTCAAACCGTGTTCATTGCCGGACAGGAGCAATATTCATGATTTTAGACCGCAGCCTGACTCTGGACGACTTTCAGCGCGTTGTGCGCGGCTTTGAGGCGGTGGAACTCGCGCCCGACGCCCGTGAGCGCATCCGAAGAGCCCGCGCCGTCATCGAGCGCATCGTGGAAGGTGACAAGGCCGTCTACGGCGTCAACACCGGCTTCGGCAAATTCGCCACCATCGGCATTGACCGTGCTCAGCTCGGCCAGCTCCAGCGCAATCTGATCGTCTCGCACGCCATCGGGGTCGGTGCGCCGCTGCCAGGCGAAGTGGTGCGCGGGATGCTGCTGCTGCGCGCCCAGTCGCTGGCGCTGGGTCATTCCGGCGTGCGTGAGGAGGTCGTGGGGTTGCTGCTGGCCTTGCTCAACGCCGACGCCTTGCCCGTCATTCCCGCTCAGGGTTCGGTGGGCGCGTCGGGCGACCTCGCGCCGCTGGCCCACCTCGCCCTGGCGCTGATTGGGTTGGGTGAACTGGAGTACCGGGGTACGGTGCGTCCAGCGGCCGATGTCCTGGCTGAGCTGGGCCTGGTGCCCCTGGAACTTCAAGCCAAGGAAGGCTTGGCCCTGATCAACGGCACGCAATTGATGGGCAGTTTGCTGGCCCTCAGCGTGCTGGACGCCCGCACCTTGCTGAGCGCCGCCAACCGCGCCGCTGCCATGACGGTGGAGGGCATGCGCGGCAGCCACCAGCCGTTCCGCGACGACATCGTGCGGCTGCGGCCCCATCCCGGCGCGCTGGAAGTCGCCGCCGAACTGCGCTCATATTTGCAGGGCAGCGAGATCGCGCCCTCTCACGCCGACTGCGGACGGGTGCAGGACGCCTACAGCCTGCGGGCTGTGCCGCAGGTCCACGGGGCCACGCTGGACGTGCTGCACCATGCCGAGCGGGTGCTGGCGACCGAGTTCGCCTCCGTGACCGACAACCCGCTGATCTTGCCCGACACGAATGAGGTTATCAGCGGCGGCAACTTTCACGGGCAGCCGCTGGCGCTCACCGCCGACGCGCTGTGCGTGGCATTGGCTGAACTCGGCAGCATCTCCGAGCGCCGCTGCGAGCAGCTGCTCAACCCGGCGCTGTCGGGCCTTCCGGGATTCCTGACCCCGCACGGCGGCCTCAATTCGGGCCTGATGATCGCCCAGTATACCGCCGCCGCGCTGGTCAGCGAGAACAAGGTGCTGTGCCATCCGGCGAGTGTGGACAGCATTCCCACCAGTGCCAATCAGGAAGACCACGTGTCGATGGGCGCTCATGCCTGCCGCAAGCTGCGCGAGGTGATGGAAAATGTGTTCACCATCATCAGCATCGAACTGCTCTGCGGCGCTCAGTCGCTGGACTTTCAGCCGCTCAAACCCGGCGTGGGCGTTCAGGCGGCACACCGGGCCATTCGTTCGTTCGTGCCGATGCTAGAGGAAGACCGCTACTTCAAGCCCGAACTCGACGAATTGCGAACGCGGGTGCGGGAAGGCAGGCTGCTGAGCTGAGGGCGCACAGGCTGTGTCCCGCGCCTCAACCGCCCTTGAGCACCCGGCCCACCACCGCGAACAGCGGGTCGCCGCCGCGCTTGCCGCGCTGCGGGCTGCGGTCGAGCTGTTGAATGTCGCCCCAGTTGCCCGCCGAGCGCAAATACCCGGCCACCAGATTGAGCTGCCCGGCGCTGGTCAACTGATGCCAGATCGCCACCGCCTTGCTGGGAAAGCAGCGGTTCGAGAAGCTGATCACCACTGACCCGCCGCTCACGACTACCCGGCCTAGATCGCGCAGCACCGCCACCGGGTCGGTCAGGTAATCCACCGAGACAGTCAGGCCGGCCGCGTCGAACGAGTTGTCCTCAAAAGGAAGCTGCGGCGTGGTGTTGAGGTTCTGAACGATGTGGGCGTCGAGCCGAGGATTGCGCTCCAGTTCTGCGGCATTGAGGCCCAGCCCGACCACTTGGCGGTAGGTCACCTCCGGCGGCAGGTGGCTGATCCAGCTGCTCATCAGATCGAGAATGCGCCCGTCCGCTGGGAAGAACTCACGGTAGAGCTGGGTGACGGCGTCGATGGCTCCGTCGTCGATATGGGTCACGAAGCGCGGCTGGCGGTAGAACAGCTCGTCGGGGGTTTCGTCCTGCCGCCGGAACGCGGTGCGCGGCAAATCATCCAGGGAGTCGGCCATGCCTGATAGTGTCGCCCGCCTTGCCCCGGCGCGCTGTAGGCCGGGACGCAACGTTCGCCGCCTGCCGTCAGCCCAGCAGAAAGGGGAACGAACACCTGAGTGCCGTTCCCCCGCT
The DNA here is from genome assembly GCF_009982895.1 of Deinococcus alpinitundrae. Classification (GTDB taxonomy): domain Bacteria; phylum Deinococcota; class Deinococci; order Deinococcales; family Deinococcaceae; genus Deinococcus; species Deinococcus alpinitundrae. The sequence goes on from NZ_WXZL01000002.1 coordinate 108,258, forward strand.
TGGTCCTGCACGGACCTGTATCTGGTGGCCTGCTTTACTGCGCCGTCACCGGAGCGCCGTCCCACAGGGCGTTCACGTCGCTCTGCACGATTACTGCGCCGCTCGGCACGCCGGACGTCAGGGTGATCTCGTCTGTGCTTTCCGCTGCGCCGCTGCTGCCGCTCAAACCGGTCTGCACCGGCGTGCGCACCGCTTTGCCCGCCTTGACGACGTACACGTAGTTCTGCGCGCCGATGCGGGCAATCGCGCTGCTCGGCACGACCGGCGAATCGGCGCTGACCTCGGCGTTGATGGTGCCGGTGGCGACCATGCCTGCTCTGAGTTCGGTGTTGGCGGCATCAAGCCGGGCCTCAATCGGGTAGAAGTCGCCAGTCGCCACCGAGGTGGGATTGATGGCCGTGAGCTTGGCCGCATACTTACGGTTGGGGAAAGCGTCGAACTTAACCTGCACCGGCTGGCCGGTCTTGAGCAGATTGGCCTGCGCCGCCGGAATGGTCGCGACGATCTTGCGCGGGTCGCTCTGCACGATGGTCATCAGCGGGACGCCGGGAGCCGCCACCTCACCGACCTCCACGTTCCTGGCCGAGACCACGCCGTCGATCGGGCTGGTGATCACGGCCTTACCGATCATCAGTTTGAGGTTCTGCACCGTGGCCTGGGCCGCCTGCACCGCGCCGCCGCCCGCATTCTGGGCCGCGACCTGGGCGTTGGTGTACTGGGTCTGGGCATTCAGCAGGTCCTGCCTGGAGACGCCGCCGAGCTTGTAGACCGCCGACACCCGGTCGAGGGTGCTGGCCGCCAGTCTCAGGTTGGCCTGCGCCGAGTCGCCGCCGTTCTGAACCTGACTCAGCGTGGCCTGCGCTCCGGCGAGCTGGGCACGCAGGGTGCTGTCGTCAATGCGGGCCAGCACCTCGCCCTTGCTCACCTTGTCGCCGACCTGCGCCGCGACCTGGGTGACGTTGCCCGCGAGCTGCGCGGCGATGGTCACGTCGTTGCCGGAGGTCAGGGTGCCGACCACGCTGAGCTGCACCTTCAGCGGCGCGGGCGCGGCCTTTGTTGTCTTGACGCTGGTGGGCGTGCTGGGCGGGTCTTTCAGATCGATGGTGACGCTGGCGCTCGATCCGGGCAGCAGCTTGGAGCGGTCCACCTTGCTCAGATACACCGATACCGGGATGACCTGGGCCACTTTGGTGAAGTTGCCGTTGTCGGCTCCGCCGCTGGGCAGCAGCGAGAAGGTGCTGGCGGTGGCCTGCCCGATCTGCTGCACCCGGCCGTCGAGGGTCTGCCCCGGCAGGGCGTCGAGCGTCACATGCACCGGCTGGCCGAGCTTGACCTTGCCGATGTCGGCCTCCTTGACGTTGGCCGAAACGTAGGCGCTCGAATCGTCGGCGATGACTGCCAGCGACTGCCCGGTGTTGACCAGTTGCCCGATCAGCGCCGTGGACTGAATGACCTGCCCGCTGATCGGCGCGCGAATCAAGGAGCGCGAGGCGGTCAGCGGCGCGGTCTGCGAGAGTGCCCCGGCGTTGGCGGCGCTCGACTGGGCCACCGTGGAGGTATCGATCTGCCCGATGACCTGTCCCGCCGTGACAGTGCTGCCCACCGCCACGTTCCACTGCAACACCCGCCCCGGAATCTCCGGCACGATGTTGGCGGTGTTGGCGGCCACGCGGGCGTTGTCGGTGCTGACGTGGTTGGCGGCATTGCTGGCGTACCACCAGGCGATTGCGCCGCCGCCGAGGACCACCAGCAGCCCCACGGTGAGGCCCAGGGCGCGGCGACGCGGCGGCGTCGGCTTGGCGGCGACCTCTGGCGTTTTGATTTCGGGTGTTTGTGCGGCTGTCATGGTGTTCCCTCTCAAAAATGCTGAATGTGGGTGTGGAGTGGAGCAGTGGACTCTCTTACCGCTTCAGTCCATGGCCGCGTGGCCTGGTTCTGCCGCCACCTTGCCCTTCTTGAGGGCCAGGGCCGCCACCGCGCAGACCACCAGGGCCAGGGCGATGATGACCATCACGATGTCGAAGGTGTTGGTGAAGACGGTGGTGCCGATCTGGCGTTGCAGCAGGGCGCTGAAGGCTGCCTGGGCGTGGGCCAGGTCGAGGCCGCTGGCCTGAAGCCGAGCGATGGCCTGCTGAACGGCGTTTTGCTGCGGCACGTTGCCCTGCTGGAGCAGATTGGCATAGCCGCTTTGCTGGATGTGGTTGTAGTGGTCGAACAGTTGCACCATCAGCACCACGCCGAACGCGCCGCCGAGCCGGTTGACGACGTTGGTGATGGCGCTGGCTTGCCCCGCCTGCATCGGTGGGATTTCCGAGACGGCGGCTGACTGGGTGGGAATCATGGCCAGCCCCATGCCGACCGAGCGCACGCAGTTCCACCAGATAATCGAGAAGAAGGCTGTCTCGATGGTCAGTTGCCGGAAGAAATACATGCCCAGCGCGATGAATAAGAGTCCCACTGGTACCAGCACGCGCGGCCCGACCCGGTCGTAGAGTCGTCCGGCGAACGGCATCACCAATCCGGTCAGCAGCGCGGGCGGCAATTGCAGGTAGCCGGACTGAAAGGCCCCCAGCCCTCGAATGCTCTGCATGTAGACCGGCAGATAAAACAGCACCCCGAACAGCGAGATACTGATGACCATCAGCAGCAGGTTGGCAATCGCGAAGCTGCGGTACTTGAACAGGCGCAAGTTGAGCAGCGGATGCGGAATGTGCAGCTCCCACCAGATGAAAAAGGCCATGCTGACGGCGCTGACATACAGCAGCAAGACGATGCTTTCCGATCCCCAGCCCCACGAACTGCCTTCCGAGGTGGCGAGCAGCAGGGCGAACAATGAGGTGGCGATCGCCGCCGCGCCCCACCAGTCGAACGCCTGGGTGGGGGTGGGCGGCACGTTCGGCACGCCGCGCAGCGCCAGGAAAATGGCGATGACACCAACCGGAATATTGATGGTGAAAATCCAGCGCCAGTCGACGAACTCGACCAGGTAACCGCCCAGCGTGGGGCCGATAGCGGGAGCCAGGAGCACCGCCATACCGAAGATGCCGCCCGCCGCGCCGAGCTGATTGCGCGGCACCATCCGGATCATCATGGCCTGCACGGCAGGCATGATCAGGCCGCCGCCCACGGCCTGCACGATGCGGAAGGCAATCATGCTGTTGAGGTTCCACGAAAACGCGCACAGCGCCGAGCCGATGGTGAAGATGATCAGCGCGACCATGTACATGTTGCGGATGCCGAATTTGGCGCCCAGCCAGCCCGAGAGCGGCGTGACCACGCCCAGGGCCAGCGTGTAGGCGGTCGACACCCATTCGATGCCCGCCTGATCGACTCCGAACACATTGATCATGTCGGGCAGCGCCACGTTCACGATGCTGGTGTCGAGCACGGCCATGAACGCGCCGATCACCAGAATCAGCAGCGGAGCCTGCCAGCGGACGAGTTGCCCGCTGGCGATGGACGGTTGTTGGGCAGGCGCAGGGGCGGCAGCGGTCATAGCGTTCTCCAGTCAGCGTGAAGCCGGTGAACTCGGGGGCGGCGGTCAGCGGCCACAGGGGCTAGCGGCCACTTGCGGCCCCGCCGACGCCGCCGGGTCCGGCCAGCAGGGCGTAGTAGGCGCTCAGGGCCGCGTCGTCGGCCTGCTCCTTGGCGAGCGCGGCCTGCTGCTGGGCGATCTGGCTTTGCAGCAAGCTGAGCTGTGAGATCAGGCCCTTGGCGAAGCGGTCCTGGTCGGCGTTGAGCTGCCTGTCGGCGTTGGCCAGCGCGGCCTGCTTGACGGCGCGGTTTTTCCCGGCCTGCAGGTAGCTGTTGTAAAGCCCCTGGGTCTGAATCCTGAAGCCGCGCTCGGCGGTGGCCGCACCGGACTGGACCTGTTGAAGCTGGGTTTTGAGGGTATTGATCTGCGAGGCCGACACCGCCAGGGGGTCGAGCAAATTGACTTGCAGTTGCAGCGCTGCCGTCCCCTGCTGGGCCTGAATCAGCGTCGGGTTGCGGCCCAGGACGTCTTCCACGGTGTTCGCGCCCACCGAAGCGGGCATGGCGCTCACCGGAACCGGGGCCACCGCCGTGAAGTTGCCGACCAGGCTGCGCAGATTGGCGGTGGCGAGCGCCAGGCCGTCCTGAGCGACCTGGGCGGCCTGTTGGGCGGCCTGCACCTGGTTCTGGGCCACCTGCGCGCTGATCTGGGTGCCGCCGCCCTTCTCATACTGGGTCTGGGCCACCTGCGCGCCCTTCTGAGCCAAATCGAGTGCGGCGCGGGTGAGCTTCACGGCGTCCTGCGCTTCCAGAACCTGGGTGTAGGCGGTCACGATCTGGCTGTCAGCCTGGGCATCGGCGGCTTTCACGTTGGCCACCGCCAGATCGTAGGCCTGCTGGGCCTTGAGCAGCGTCACCTTGGTTGCCAGCGGATCGACCTTGGCCTTGGCGTAGTCGCCCTGGGCGGTCACCAGGCTGGCGCGGGCGGCGGTCACGCTGGGCTGGGCGGCACTCTGGGCCAGCGCGCTATTCAGCGTCAGGCTGGCGGCCTGGGCCTGAGCGGCACCCAGCAGGGAAAGGGCGAAGGTGAGCGGCAGCAGGGCAGGGAAGGTTCGTTTCATAGCGTGACCTCGTGGGATGAAGGGGAAGGGCAGATCAGGGGCGGGCCGCGCCGTCGAGCGGCAGGGCGAAGAAGGCGTAGAACTTCAGGGCGGCGTCGGTTTCATTGAGTTGCGCCTGACCGAGCGCGACCTGGGCCTGGTAAGCCGCCGCGCTGGCCTGGGCGACGTCCAGCGGCGCGCTGAGGCCGAGGTCCTGGCGGGCAGCGGCGTTTTGCTGCTGTTGCTGGGCTAGGCTGAGCGCTTGCTGGGCCAACGTCCGCTGCCGCTGTGCCTGAGCGTAGGCGGCGTTCAGTCCGGCCAGTTGCAACTCGGCCTGGCGGCGGGCCGTCTCCAGCCCGGCCTGGGCCTGATCCAGCGCGTTCTGGGCCAGGCCCGGCGCGCTGAAGCTGCTGGCCGAGGCGTCGAAATTGACCCCCAGACTGAACTGGTCGCGCACCCGGTTCAGCGGCGGCATGCGCGGCGCATAGCTGAAATTCACGGCGGGCGAGAGGTTGTGCGAATCCACTGAGACGCCTACCCCGGCGGTGTCGGAGATGGAGTGGGTGTAACTGGCCTGCACATTTGGCAGGGCGTCCCAGCTCACCTGCGCCTGTACGATCTGGGCTCGGCGCACGCCGAACCGGGCCTGCTGCACGCTGGCGGGAGTGCCGCTGGCAGGCGGCGTCACGGCGGGCAGACTGGGCGCGTTCCCACTGCCGATCAAATCCTGCAGCGCGGCGCGGGCCACCGTCAGGTTGTCCTGGGCCTGCGCCGCGCCGCTCTGGGCCTGCCCCAGCACCAGTTGCGCCTGGGCCAGGTCGATGTCCGTCGCGCCGCCGCCCGCGACCCGGTTCTGGGCGGTTTGCAGCGCCAGCTGCGCGGCGACCTGGGCCTGACCCGCCAGGGTGAGGGCAATCTGGCTGAGCTGCACCCGCTCAGCTGCCAGCACCGCCTGAGCCTCCAGGGCGCTCAGCGCCGAGGCGTAGCCGAGCCGGGCCTGCTCGGTGGCGAGCGCGGCCTGCTGCTGGCGGGCTGCCGTGTCGCCCACCGGCAGCGGCGTGGCCCGCACGGTCAGGTTCAGGGTGCTGGTCACGCCGCCAATCGGTGCGCAGGGGCTGGTCAGCAGGGCCAGCGGCGACGTGGCACACACGGCGGGCGTGGGGTCCACGTTGGCCAGATCAATGAGGTTGCCCGACGCCGAGGCACTGACCGGAAATGCTGTGCTGTCTTGCTGGGTCTGGGCCGCCTGCACCGCCAGCCGCGCCTGCACCAGGCTGGGATAATTTTGCAGCGCGCCGAAGAGTTGGCCGAATGTGGCGACTGGCAGTGCGGGCGTGGTCGCTGCCGTCTGGACAGGGTCGGTCTGGGCTGGGGCCGGTTCGGGGGACGTCGGCGCGGCCTGCTGAGCCCGCGCCGCACCGAGCAGCGCCGCCGTCAGCAGCAGGCCGTGCCAGGAAAGACTCTGGAAAGAACGTCGCTGGAACAAGGACAACCTCCAAAAAAGCAAACATCCGGTGGAGCGGGAACGAAGGTGAGGGTCGGTTCAGGGAAGCGGTGTGCCGGAGTCGTCATGCACTGCCGCGCTCCAGATTGCAAAGAGGCGCTGGCCGAGGTGCAGCAGTTGGCCGCGCTCCTCGATGCTGAGCTGGCCGAGCAGGTCGCCCAGGTGGCGGCGAAACGCGGCGTCGAAGATATCGAAGACGGTCTGGCCCAGTGGCGTCACGCTGACCAGCACCATCCGGCGGTCGTGCTGATCGGGCCGCCGGGTCAGCAGTCCGCGCTGCACCAGTTGCTCGACGGTGCGGCTGGCGCTGCTCAGCGGAATGCCGAGGCGCTCGCTGACCTCGCTCATCCGCACGCCCGCCTCCGCGGAGCCGAGCAGCCGGTAAGCGCGGTGAAACTGCCTGAGCAGGCCGATCTGTTCCTCGCCGTCTGCCAGTTTCATTCCGGCAGCCTGAAGCTGCTGGTGCATCCGGCGGCTCCACTGCGGCGTGATGTCCTGCAAGTTCAGCTTGATGCGCCCGAACTCGTCCATCAGGGTGAGCAGCACCTCGAGCTGCATCGGTTCTGCGGTGGACATCACCTCCGGTTCTGGTCGTGTTTCTTCCTGGACCGCCTCGCGGAGCTCAAATTTATTTCCACCGCGAAACTGTTTCACGGCGGTAGCTTATACCTCTCAAGCAATCGAACTGTAAACGTTCCTACATCTAAACTGGCTTCATTTTGACGTTATTTTTCCGGGTATTTTTGCGTGTCAGCGGGAGCTCAGAGCAGTTGCTTGCCGCGCCGCAGATTCTCCCAACTGCCGTCCGCCGCCCAGCCGCCGTCCACGCTGAGGGTGACGCCGTTGACGAACGAACTGGCCTGTTCGTCCGTCAAATAAAGAATGGCGCGGGCGATGTCGTCGGGCGTGGCGAAGCGCTTCATCGGCACCCGGCCTTCGATGTCGGCGTCGGTGTAGGCACCCGATCCCATGTCGTGAATGTCCATCTCGGTCTTGACCCAGCCGGGGCACACCGCGTTGACCTGTACCCCGCGCGCGCCCCACTCGGCGGCCAGCGTGCGGGTCAGGCCAATCAGGCCGTGCTTGCTGGCGTTGTAGGCGGCCCGGTCACTGATGCCCAGCAGTCCCGCCACCGAGGCCACATTCACGATGCGCCCCGAGCGCTGCGAGAGCATCACCCGGCCGAGTTCGCGGCTGAGCAGGAAGGGGGCCGTCAGGTTCACGTCCAGTACCCGCCGGAAGCTGGCGGCAGTGGTGTCCTCGGCAGGCGTGATGAAGCTGATCCCGGCATTGTTGACCAGGCTGTCCACCCGTCCCCAGCGCTGCATGATCGCCTGGGTGTGGGCCACAACGACCGCCTCGTCGCTGAGGTCGCCGACCAGTGAGATGGCGTCGGCCCCGGCGGGCAGGGAAGAAGCTTGCAAGTCGAGCAGCGCCAGGGCGTCGCCGCGCTCGGCGCACAGTTCGGCGGTGCGGCGGCCAATGCCCTGGGCCGCTCCAGTGATGACGGTGACGCGCGGGCGAGCAGAAGGAGTCATGCGCTCAGCCTGCCACATTCCAGGTCGGTTCACCTGCCCCAGGGGTCAGCCGCGCTACGCTGGCGAGCGGAATTCAAATCTGTTGTGTTGCCGAGGTCATTCATGCGAATGTTGCTGCCCCTCCTTACCCTGTCTCTGCTGTCCGCTGCCCCGCTCACCGCTGCTCAGTCTGCAGCCACCCAGTCGGCTGTGCCCGGCGTGTTGCCCTACCAGAACGCCCAGCTCACGCCCGAGGCCCGCGCCGCCGATCTGCTGGGACGCCTGAGCCTGGCCGAGAAGATCGGGCAGATGACCCAGGCCGAGCGCGGGGCCATCAAGGACCCGCAGGACATCGCCCGCTACTTTCTGGGCAGCCTGCTCTCCGGCGGCGGCAGCGGCCCGGCCGACAACACCCCGGCAGGCTGGGCCGACATGATCGACGGCTTTCAGCAGCAAGCACTCTCGACCCGGCTCAAGATTCCGCTGCTCTACGGTGCGGACGCGGTTCACGGCCACAACAACGTGCCCGGCGCGACGCTCTACCCGCACAATATCGGGCTGGGGGCCACCCGTGACGCGGCGCTGGTGCAATCGATTGGCCGCGCCACCGCTGAGGAGGTCGCCGCCACCGGGGTCAACTGGACCTTCAGCCCCTGCCTGTGCGTGGCGCGCGATGTTCGCTGGGGCCGGACCTACGAGAGCTTCGGCGAGCGCCCCGAACTGGCGACGCTGCTGTCGAGCGAGATCAGCGGTTATCAGGGCACAGCCGGCACCCCCGCGAGCATTCTGGCCACCGCCAAGCACTTCGTCGGTGACGGCGGCACCACCTTCGACACGTCCACCAACCCCGATTACCTGCTCGATCAGGGCGACACCCGCCTGAGCGAAACCGATCTGCGCCGCCTGCACCTGCCGCCGTTCCAGGCCGCCGTCAAGCAGGGCGTTGCCAGCGTGATGGTGTCGTTTTCGAGTGTGAACGGGCTCAAGATGCACGGCGACAAGCATCTGATCACCGACGTGCTGAAAGGCGAACTGGGCTTTCAGGGTTTCGTCATTTCCGACTGGGCCGGCATCGACCAGATCTCGCCGGACTACGCCCTCTCGGTTCGCAGCGCCATCAACGCCGGGCTGGACATGGTGATGGTGCCCAACGACTACCCGCGCTTCATCGACACCCTGACAGCGGAGGTCACGGCCGGCCGCGTCCCGGTGACCCGCATCGACGACGCCGTGCGCCGCATCCTGATTCAGAAGTTCCGCTTCGGCGTCTTCGAGCATCCCCTGACAGACCGGACGCTGGCTGCGACCTTCGGTTCTGCCGAGCATAAGGCACTGGCCCGCAAGGCGGTACAGGAATCGCTGGTGCTCCTGAAAAATCAGGGCGTCTTGCCGATCTCCAAATCCACCCCGCGCCTGCTCGTCACCGGCAGCAACGCCGCCGACCTCGGCAACCAGCTCGGCGGCTGGAGCGTGACCTGGCAGGGCAAGAGCGGCAACAACGTGGGCACCACCGGCACAACCATCCTGGCCGGTATCCGGGCGGCGGTCAGCGCACAGACAAAGGTCGATTACCTCGACAGCCGGTCAAACGACATCACGCCCGCCCAAGTCAAGGGCTACGACGTGGGCATCGTGGTGGTGGGAGAAACGCCTTACGCCGAGGGCCAGGGCGACCGCTCGTCGCTCACCCTCAGTCCGCGAGATCAGGCCGCCGTCAACGCGGTGTGCAGCGCGGTGCGGTGCGTGGTCGTCACGGTGTCCGGCCGCCCGCTGATTCTCACCGACCAGTTGCCGAGAATGGGCGCGCTGGTGGCCGCCTGGCTGCCGGGCAGCGAGGGCGAGGGCGTGGCCGATGCGCTGTTCGGAAACACCAAATTCACCGGTAAACTGTCGTTCAGCTGGCCCAGATCGATGGCCCAGGTGCCGGTGGGCAAACCCAGGGACATGGGCGCGCCGCTGTTTGCTTACGGCTTCGGGCTGGAGAAGTGAACGGCGAAATGAACGGCTGAGCGCTTCACATTCAAGGGAGCTGGGCGTCCGAGAGACCGGTGGTGTCTCAGACGCCCAGCTGCTTGTCCATTCGGTGTTCCGGCTTTACGGAATGCGGGTCGCCAGGCCCTTCGAGACGAGCCACGAGGCGAGGTCCTTGCCGTTGAAGTACAACAGGCCCTCGGGGTAGCTGCTGACCTTGGTCACCTTGAACTGTAAGCGGGCATCTGTGGGAATGAGTTTTCTGATGGCGGCGGCCGAGCCTTCCTTGGTCTTGACGCCGCTCAACTTGCCGCTGAAGCTGCTGTTGATCCCGTCCACCCCGAGATCGAGCATGAATGTTCCCGCATCGTTGAAGAAGTGAAGCCGTCCGCTGACCATGTTGCTCTGGGCCACAGAGGTGGAGGCGAGTAACAGAGAAATGAGCAGAGCAGATTTTAGGGTCATAGGATCCTTTGGAGCCGTTGGAAGTGGTGAAACGTTTTTCTGTCCCGATGAATTACGGATAACGGCTCTCAGCCGGAGATTCATCTGGGCAACGCTGGATTTGTTGGTTCTGACGCTAGCGACTCTTCCATCACGCGGCTCTTACAGGAAGAGAAATGAAAAGCGGCGGGCGGCCCTTCCACTGAAGAAGCCGCCCGCCGCTGTGCCGTTCGAACCTGTTTAGCCCTGCAGCACCAGCCGCGAAGGTTTCTCCAGCAGCCACAGCACTTTTTTCAGAAACCGTGCCGCGTCTGCACCGTCGACCAGTCGGTGATCGAAGCTCAGGGTCAGGTACATCATGGGCCGGATGGCGATGATGTCCTGGCCGCCTTCCTCCAAGACCACTGCCCGCTTGGTGATGCTGTGGACCGACATGATGCCCGCCGCCGGGGGCGAGACGATCGGTACGCCCATCATCGATCCCACCGAGCCGATATTCGACACGGTGAAGGTGGCGTCGGCCATTTCCTGTGGCTTCAGCGTGTTGCTGCGGGCCTTCTCGGCCAGCTCACCAACCTCGCGGGCCAGTGCCAGCACCCCCTTCTGGTCCACGTCTCGGATCACCGGCACCACCAGCCCCGCCTCGGTGTTGACCGCCATGCCCAGATGCACGAAGTTCTTGTAGACCACCTCACCCGCCGCCGTATCCAGGCTGCTGTTGACCGCCGGGAACTCGCGCAGGGCGATGCTGGCCGCCTTCAAAAAGAACGGCAGGTACGAGAGCTTGACGCCCTGCTGCTGGGCGTCGGCCTTGAGTTCGTCGCGCAGCGCCATCAGGTTGGTGCAGTCGAGTTCCTCGATGGTGTGGGTCTGGGCGCTGTGCAGCGTGGCGGCCAGCAACCCCTGGCTGGTGGCGCGGCGCATCCCCCGGAACGGCGTGCGGGTTTCGCGCGACTCGTACCCGGCAGGCGTGCGGTAAGCGGGCGGCGCGGTGGGCGGCCAGTCGGCGGCGCCGCCTGATTTTGCAGCGGGCTGAACTTGGGTTTGAAGCGCTGGAGCCTGACTCGGGGGCATCTGAACCTGCGGCGCCTGGGCGTGCGCCTGCACGTCGCCGGGCCGCACCCGACCGTTGGGGCCGCTGCCCATCACCTCGGCAATCGAGACGCCCAGTTCGCGGGCCAGTCGCCGGGCGGACGGCACGGCCCGGACCTGCCCCGGCGCGGGCGAGGTTTCGGCCAGTCCGGCGGTCGTGGGCGGCGCGGGCGTAGTGGGTACGGGTTTGGTCGCCACCGCCGGACCTGCTGCACTCCGGTTGAACCCGGCAAACGCCGCTTTGGCTTTGCCGGGATCGCTCTGCTTGGCCGCCGACCCCTCGATGATGCTGCGCTCGTCTTTCATCTCGGCGGCGGCCCGCTCGGGGTTGGAGGCAGCGGGAGCCGGGTTCGCCGGAGTCTGGGGAGCGGGCGTCTGGGCAGCGGGAGCCGGGGCCTGTTCGCCCACCGCGCCGACTTCTTCCACCTGGGCCAGCACGCCATGCACCGGCACGATGTCGCCCACCTGCACCATCCGTTTGACGATGCGACCTCCGAACGGCGCGGGCAACTCCACCGTCACCTTGTCGGTCATGACTTCCAGGACCGGCTGACCTTCCTCGATGAGGTCGCCTTCCTCCACCAGCCAGCTCAGAATTTCCCCTTCCACGACCGATTCGGCCAGGGTGGGCAGCGTCAGATCACGCATGAGTGTTCTCCTTGTCTTGTGGTGCAGCGCCTTTGTGCTCGGCCCAGCGTCGCCGCAGCGTCTCGAAATTGCTCTCCAATCGCCCGGCGTCGGTGATGTACTGCACGGTCTGCCCGGTGGCGACCACGTCGCCGAGTTCCGAGACGGCTTTCAAATCGGCGTAAAGGCGGCGGCCCTCGGTTCTGAGCGCCGTCGCCGTGACCTTAACCTGCATGCCCGGCAGTGCCGAGGCCAGATGGTTGACATGGACCTCGGTGCCGATGCCGCCGTCGCCCGTTTCCAGAAACGGCACCAGCAATTTGCGCCCGGCCTCCTCGAAATGCTTGGCGATCCAGTAGGTCGCGTAGACCGGGTGGCCAGCGCCCAGCTCGTCAAACTGTACGGTCATGCTGTCTGTCACAGTGAGGTCGAGCTCGGCCGTTGTGCCGTTCGGCAAAGGCTTCACGCCTCAGTACTCCACGACTTTGCGAATGCCTGACGCCACCCGCGCCGCGTCGGGGCGGTACATGTGCTCGGCGGCGGTAAACGGTGGGTAAGGCGCGTCCCAGCCGGTAACCCGGACAATCGGGGCGTGCAGGTACTCGATGTAGCGCTCGGCGATGATGGCCGACAGTTCGGCCCCGAAGCCCATCCGGCGGGTCGCCTCGTGCACGATGACCACCCGGCCCGTTTTCTGTACGCTGGCAGCGATCGTCTCCAGATCGAGCGGCACCAGGCTGCGCAAATCCACGACTTCCACGCTCAGGCCCGCACCCTCGGCGGCGGCGGCAGCCTCCAGGCAGACTTCCACCATGCCGCCGTAACACAGCACCGTGCAGTCGCTGCCCTCGCGGGCGATTCTGGCCTTGCCCAGCGGCACGGTGTAGTGGCCTTCCGGCACCTCGCCCTTCACCGAGCGGTAAAGCTTGATGCTCTCAAAGAAGAACACCGGGTCCGGGTCGTCTACGGCGGCCAGCAGCAGGCCCTTGGCGTCATAGGGGGTGCTGGGAATCACGATCTTGACGCCGGGCACCGCCGCGACTAATCCTTCCGGGCTGTCGGCGTGCATTTCCGGCGAGTGGATGCCGCCGCCGTAGGGCGCGCGCACCACGATGCTCAGCGGAAAGTTGCCCTGGGTGCGCTGGCGGTATCGGCCCATCTGGGCGTTGATCTGCTCCAACGCCGGGTAGATGAAGCCCGCGAATTGCAGCTCGGCAATCGGCTTCTCGCCCGCGATGCCCAGGCCCACCGCCAAGCCCATGATTCCGGCTTCGCTCAGCGGCGTGTTGAAGACGCGCTCCTCGCCGTAGAGGGTCTGGAGGTTGTCGCTGGCCCGGAAGACCCCGCCCATGCCCACGTCCTCGCCGAACAGCATGACTTTGTCGTCGCGCTCCAGGGCGATGCGCAGCGCGTCGTTGACGGCGGCCACCATGGTCATGGTTTTGCTTTTCTGTCCGGCTTGCCGTTCTGTCGTGGCGGTCATTCCAGTGCTCCCAGCGCCCGGATTTCTTCGAGCTGCTCCAACATCTCGGGTAGAGGTTCGGCGTAGATGTGCTCCAGCAGCGCTTCCGGCAGGATCTCGGGGGCCTGGTCGGCCAGCAGCATGGCCGCCTTGATCTCGGCTTCCATCGCCTGCATCACCTGCTGCTCCTGGGCCTCGCTCCACATCCCCCGGCTCTCCAAGTAGGCGCGCAGCCGCTTGCCGGGGTCGCGCCCACTCTTCCAGGCCTGAGCCTCGGTCTCCTCGCGGTAGCGGCCCGGATCGTCGCTGCTGGTGTGCGGCAGGATGCGGTAGGTGATGGCCTCGATCAGGGTCGGTCCCTCACCCCGGCGGGCGCGCTCTGCGGCTTCGCGGGTCACGTGGTACATCGCCAGCACGTCGTTGCCGTCGACGCGCACGCCCGGCATGCCGTAGCCTTCGGCGCGCGAGGCCAGGTTCTTGGCCGCCGTCTGCACGCTGGTCGGGGTGCTGATGGCCCAACCGTTGTTTTCAATGACGAAGATGGCTGGAGCACCGAACGCCCCCGCAAAGTTGACGCCGACGTGAAAGTCACCCTCGGATGTGCCGCCGTCGCCGATAAAGGCCATCGCCACCCGGCCCGTGCCGCGCCGCTTCTCGGCCAGGGCGATGCCCGCCGTGTGCGGAATCTGGTTGGCGATCGGGATGTAAAACGGCAGGATATGCAGTTCGGGATCAACCTGATAGCCCGCCGGGTGGCCGCGCCAGGCTAGCAAAATGTGCGCCAGCGACATGCCGCGCACCATCGCCAGCGCTGTGCCCCGGTAGGTAGGCAGCACCCAGTCGCCGTGTTCCAGGGCCGTCGCCGCGCCGACCTGGGTGGCTTCCATACCGCCGAAGCAGGGGTAGACGCCCAGCTTGCCCTGGCGCTGAAGCACCATTGCCCGGTCGTCGAAGACCCGCGCGCGGCGCATGCCCGTATAGAGGCTGAGAAGCGTTTCGTCGTCCGGCACCAAGTCGGGGCGCAGCAACGAGCCGTCGGGAGCCAGCACGCTGAGGGTGCCTTCCAGACGTGGATCGGGGAGCAGGGTTGCGGCGGTCATGGTGGGCCTCCTGGGAATGGAACCTGAGAATTGGAGAGGGGGTGGAGTCAGCCGCTCAGCGGGCGGCCCAGCGTGGCCGAGAGCCGCGCTCCGGCAGCCAGCACGGCGCTTCTGAGTTCGTCCTTGTGTTTGTAGAAGCGGAAGGCCGGGGCCGACACGCTGATGCTGGCTAGCGCCGGGCCGCGCTCACCGCGCACCGGCACGGCGATGCAGCACACGCCCTCGTAGACTTCCTCCACGTCGTAGGCGTAGCCCTGCTGGGCCACCCGGACGAGTTCGCCGTGCAGTTCGTCGGCGGTGGTAATCGAGTTGGTCGTGAGCGCGCGCAGTTGATAATTGCTGGTAAGCCGGGCCACTTCCGCTTCCGGCAATTCGGAGAGCAGCACCTTGCCCATGGCCGTGCAGTGCGGCGGCATGTGGCTTTCGAGCACCACCCGCACTGCGCCGCTGCCCTGCACTTCTTCCAGATCGAGCAGGCCGTAGCCCTGCAGCACGCTGAGATGAATGGCTTCCCCGGTCTGGGCCGCCAGCGTCACCATCTCGCGGCGGGTGGCGTCGAGCCAGGGAAAACTGCCCTCAGCGCTGCGGGCCAGGCTCAACAGTTTCAGCCCCGCCGTGTACTGCCCGCCCTGCCGATGCAGCATGCCCAGTTCGGCCAGGCTCCCCAGCAGATCGTGGGCGGTGGATTTTTTCAAGTTCAGCTCGGCGGCCACGCTGGTGGCCCCCCATACCGGACGGGACGGGGTAAAGAGCGAGAGGACCTGAAAGGCCTTGGCGACGGTGCTGAGCATGCTGGTAAAGCCACTGTACGCCGCGTCCGGCTGTCTACACAAGATCGGGGTGCGGTTATTACGAATTAGGGGGCCAGGTGAAGCGCTTATGAAGCCGCTCGATCCGGTTATTTCAGATCGGCAGCTTCAGGTCGGCGTCGGAAACTTCACATAGCTGTGACCTGCTTGAGGCGTACTGGTTTCGTGAGCCTTGCCGCTCACCTACGCCTGTATATCCTGACCAGCTCAAGAAAGTGCTGGGGCTGGCTGCTGCTAAGGGCCTTGCGGGGCGGTCGGCCGAAGCTGGGCCCGCCGCGCTGACCGCGCTGGCGACGCTGCTGCTCCAGGCTGGCTGGATCGCTGCTGGGTTGGGAAGATCATCTGCCGCTGCTGCCTGCGGCGTCGGAGGCGAACCAACAGCCCTGAAACGGTTTACGCTCAATTCCGAGATATCCGGGAAGGCGCTTCGATGTTTCCCCGTACCGCGAACCCCGTCTCCTTCTGCTCCTTTCCGCCCGGTGACGCTGTGCCCAGGAACCAACGGGTGTGCAAGAGAGAGCCTCTGGCAGGATGGCCGAGCACGCTTCTGGCTCAGTCATCTGGTCGGACAAAGGCTCCAGAACGCGGCTCTGAGACGGCCTGACCCACGCTGGAGGATTCCCGATGACCAGATTCTATGAGTTTCCATGAAACGGTCCAAGCCGGAGTCTGTAGGATCTGGCGAGGCAGAATTTCAGGGTTCGCTATTTCAGGGTTCGCTCACGCCGGAGGGGGTCGTAGCGGCGGCGGTCAGGATCAAGCGCACGGTGCTCGACTTCTGGCCGCCCGGTCCGGATGCGCTCAGCATCAGATCGTAGACGCCCGGCTGGCTTCCTGACGGCACCTTCACGTCCAATTCAGCCTGATTCTCTGCGATCACCGGGGCGTAGTCCTGGCCGAAGGCGTTGACCCGCAGGCGGTCCAGGCCCTGAAGCTGCACGCTCAGACGCACGGTGTCGCCGGGCGCGGCACTGACCTGATTCAGCCGGGCCAGCAGCGCCGGCGCGCCGCTCTTGTATGACAAGACGGCGGTGGGCTGGGCCGCGCCCGCACCGAGTTGCAGCGCGCCCGCGCCCGCCGCACCCACCAGCACATCCGTCTGCACTGCCGAAACTGCCACCAATCCCGGCAGGCTAGACAGGTCGAGTGCCGCTGCGTAGTGGCCCAGCGGCAGGGTGGCGCGGGCGTGGCCCCGGCTGTCGGCCTGTACCGTGCGGGTGACCAGCCCACCCAGCCCTGGACCCGTCAGCCGCACCGGAACATAAGGTAACCCCGGCTCGCCGTCGTCGTAGACGCCGTTGTGGTTGAGGTCCTGGTAAGCCAGCACGTCCACGTTGCCCACGTTCGCAAAAGCCACGTCGCGCCGCTCGACGCTGCCGGGCAGACCGCTGAGCTGCCGCGATTCCGGTGGGCCGAACGGTTCGAGCGTGGCACTCAGACCGCCGGGGAAGCTCATGACCTGCGCCCCGCTGACTTGCAGGTGGTATTCGCCGCGCGCGTCGGTCACGCTGCGCTGGTTTCCCGCCTGCACGGTGACGCCGACCAGCGGCGGCTCGCCCGGGTCGCGCAGGCCGCTCAAGTTGTCGTCGCGGTAGAGCACCCCGCTCACCGAGCTGCCGTTCAGGCCGCCGAACGCCTGCACCACCGCCTGCGGTGTGGCGACGAGCAGGTTCAGGTCGTAACTCACGCCGAGCTGAGCCGACTGGCGCAGCGGTCTGCTGCCGGGCAGATCGACAGGCGGATTGGTCAGCAGCGGCGTCACCTCGGCGGTGCCCGGACTCGCCTGGCTGCTGGCGTAGTCCAGGCGGTAACTGGCGCGCAGATTCAGTCCTCGTGTCAGCACGTCTTGCGCCTCCACGCCCACCGCTGCGCCCGTACGTGAGTTGCGGCCCGCCGCGCCCGACTGCCAGCTCTGGCTGAAGGCCAGGCTGCTGCTCAGTTGCGGGGTCCACTGCCGCTCCCAACTGACCTGCGCGCCGTAGACGGTTTCCAGCGCGCCGCCGATGCTCACTCGCGCCGCGCCCACCTGCGCGCCGAACTCGTTTTCGGCCAGCCGGTAGCTGCTGGTCAGGTTCAGCTTGAGCTGCTGGCGCTGCTCATGGTTGGCAGTCCAGTCCTGCTGGGCAGTCAACTCGGCGCTGGCCTGTACCGCCGAGCGCCCCGCACTCCCCTCCAGATTCACGTCCAGATCCAGGCGGCGCTGCATCCCACCGGGGCTGTGGTCGTCGCTTGACAGGGCCGCCCGCAGCGTCGTCTCGATGCCCAGGCGGCCGAACGCGCCGGTCTGGAGGCTGACCCTGGGGGCCGCCAGCGCGCCGCTGACTTCCCACTGAGCTGCTTTGGCCGCGCCCGCGCTGAACTGATAGCGTCCGCCGATGCTGGCCCCGAAATTGAGGGCCGGTTTGCCACTGCTACTGCCCGAGCCGCTGTAGAAAGCCAGTCCAGAGACGCCGTACCAGGTGTCTCGCGGCGTGAGCTGCACGGTGGCGGCGGCCCGCAGTCCCACCGGCGCGGCGCTGCTCAGCCCGCCCGAGACGCCGAAGGTCTGCAAACCGCCGGTCACGACGCTGTAGGTCTCGGTCAGGTCCAGCGCGCCGCTGCGGTAAGTCAGGGTCTGGGCCGCCTGCGCGCCGAAGCTGGCGCTGTCAGGAGAAACGGGTGATTGCGCCTGCGCCGGTGATGTCTGCGTCACAGGCGTCGGGGCGCTGCTCGTCTGGCTGCCCTGGGCGAGCGCCGAGACGCTGAAATCGATCGCCGGACCGAGCGCGCGGGCGTAGCGTGCGCCCAGACTTTCCTGGCGCTGCGTCTGGTTGCCAAGCGTGGTTGACTGGGCCTGAAGCGTGGCGTCGAGTTGCCCGCCGGCCAGCGGCCCGCTCAGGTCCACGCCCGCGCCGAAGCGCTGCGCTGCGCCCAGCACGTGGTACTCGGCGCGCGGCGAGAGGGTCCATGCCCCCGCCCCGACGCTGCCGCCCAGGCTCACGCCCTGGGTGCTGACCTCGGCCCGCGCACTCCAGCGCGCGGCGTGTAGTTCGGCTTGTACTGACAGCGCGCTGGGTGCGCTCACGCCCGACGCGCCGCTGACGTCGCCGTCCAGCTCGCTGCTGGCCGAGGCGTCCACCTTGTCTGAGAGCTGGCCGTCGGCGCTGGCATGCACGCCGTAGTGGGCGCTGAGCTGATCGCCCTGGTCGGTCTGCTGGTAGTCGGCCTGCGCCTCCGAGCGCAGCCTGAGCACCAGCGAGGGGCCACCCGCCCCCGCGCCGCCCAGCCGCGCCCCGGCGGGTACCCCGAACACCGCCTCGCTGCGGGTGCGCGCCACTACGGCTGCATCGAGGCGCGAGGTGGCCTTGACGAAGGTGGTGTAGCGGTAGTCCGGCGACACCCCGCTGAGAATCAACGACACCTGCACGGTGGCGCGTTCTCCGGGGCGCAGCGTCACGCTGTGGGCGCTGAGCTGCGGGGTGGGGTCCACGTTTTCGAGCGTCAAATCGAAGGTGTCGGTCTGGTTGCCGAGGTTGGCGACCTCCACCGGAATCTTCAGGAACACGCCCGGCGCGGCGGCGATGCGTGCGGGGCTACTCAGCGAGAGCCGGGTCTTGGCCTGTACCTCGACGCTGGCCTGGGCGGTCATCACGTCCTGGCCGCTCTGCTGGGCATGCAGCGTGATCGGCACCTTGCCGACCGGGGCCTGCGCCGGAATGCGGAAGGTGACCGGAAAGAGGGTCTGTCCGCTCACGTCGAGCTGGGCGCGCGGCGTCACCGGGACCCAGTCGGGCGGCGACTCGACGGCCAGATCGTACTTGCCCTGGCCCTGCACCCGGAAGGTCAGCGTGACGAGCTGGCCGGGTTCGCCGCTGCGGGCCGCAGGGGAAGTCAGTTCAAACGGAGTGGGCAGCGCCAGGGCCTGCGCCGCGCTCAGTGAAGCGGCCAGCAGCGCTGTAAGCACCATCCGGTTGGACATCGTTTCACCTCCCCCTGGTCACTGCTTCAGACTTGACGGCTCAGGGCAGCAGGGTCGCCGTGAACCGCACCTCGAAACTCTCCTGACTGATCTCACTGCCCTGCAAATCGAGGGCAAATTCCAACTTGAGCGGCTGCCAGCCGAGCGTGGCGGCCACACCGCTCAGCACGACCTGCGGCGTGGCCGCCACCGGCAACCAGCTTCCGCCGTTGAGCCGGTAAAATAGTCCCTTGAGATCGGGCAGCGCTCTGGGCAGTGGGCTGGGGCCGGCACTGGGCGTGACCTGCATCTGCACGGTCCAGGGTTTACCGCTGCTGCTGAGCACCGCGAATGTCTGCGCTGCCGAGAAGTAGCGCGCCGGAAAGGTGGCGGGCGGGTAGTTGAGCGCTGTGATGTCGAAGTCGATGCTGGCCTGGGCCGGGCTTTGCAGCGAGATCACAGCGGGAATGAGGCTGCGAATCACCGTGTCAGGCTGAGCGGGCGCGCTCTGGGCCAGTACGCCGGAGCAAGCGCCAGCACACAGCCACAGGGCCGCACCGAGCCGCAGCCTGCCACTGACCCGGCGCGTGGACTTCACGGTTTGCTGCCCTGGCCTTCGGCGGGGGCGGGCAGCGGGGGCGGGGCCGCCAGATCGAACGGCAGGCTCAGCACATGCTCGCCCAGCAGGTCGCGGCCCTGGTCACCGTCGTTCAGCACCACCAGGGCGCTGTACTGGCCCTTGGGCAGCGGCCCGCTCAGGCTGGCCTGGAGCAGCAGGGTGTGGCCCGGCAGCGCCACGTCGAGGTTGAGCGGCAACGTCGCGGCGAGTTCGCCGTCCGCGCCGCGCAGTTCGACCCGGCCCTGCACCCCGCTGACCACATTGCCCGCGTTGCTGTACTGCACGCCGATGGTGTAGGCCCCCTCGGCAGTTTTGGGCAGTTGATCGAAGATCCCGACGATACTACCCACGCGCTTGATCGGCGCGATATTGACGTAGATGGTGTGCGCCACCCGCAGCCGAAAGGCGGCCAGCGTCTGCCCCGGCTTGGGCGCGGGGTCCTGGCCCTCCAGCATCAGCATGATCCAGTGGGTACCGGGCGCGGCATTGGCCGGCACCTGCACGGTGTAGCGCACTTCCTGGCTCTGCTGGCCCGCCAGATCGAGCGCCGTCGGCGAGAAGGTGATCCAGTTCTTGAGGCTCTCGGGCAAGCTGCCGGCCGGCAGATACGAGGTTTCGCCCACCTCGCTGATGTCCATATCCGACAAGTAAGCCGAGACCCGCAGCGGCTGGGGATCAGGATTGGGGTTGTAAATGTTGAGGACCTGGGTGATGGTCTGTCCCGGCACGGCGTCAAACAGCCGGGCCACCGGATCGACGCCCACCGTGCCCTGGGCGCGGGCGGGCAGAGTCAGCGCCAGGCCCAGGGCCAGCAGTCCAGCGGTACTCAGACGAACCAGAGTCGAGTTGCGGCGCATGCAGTCTCCAGCGAAAACTCCCGGCGAGGGCCGCGCCGAACACGAACGTCATGTCGCGGCGCAGCCCAGGAGCCGGGTCAGGGGGTAGGGCGGGTCTTCAGGGGTTGACGACTTTGGAATCGCTCAGCGCGAACGGCGCGGCCTTGGATTCCAGGGTGTAGGTCAGTGTGGCGAGGTTGTCACCGGCCAGATCGCCGTCCACGACCACGGCCACGACCACCAGATCGTCGAGCCAGCTGGTGTATTCGCGGCACAGCGGCGGACGCTTGGCGGCTCCGGCGGCCGAGCGGTTGCCGGTGGTACCGACCGTCAGGTTGACGGGAATCAGTTCGCGGGTCGCGCCGGGGGTCAGCTGATACAGGCCGGTGGGCTGGCCGAAGCTGTCGCAGGGGTTGTCCTGAATGTACATCAGCTGCTTGCCCCGGCTGCCGGTGGGCGTGTCGCGGCTCACGCTGAGCTTGAAGTTGCCCAGGTTCGAGAACTTCTGGAGCACGAACGTGCGGTAGCACACGAAGTAGGCCTTGGTCTTGTTGTCCACGACGCCGTTGACCAGATCGACCGGCGGGTAGGCCTTGACCTGCGGCCCGGCGTTAATGGTGATCTTGCCGAATTCGCTGGTGGGCGAGTAGGAGGTGCCCAGCGGCAGCACCTGGGTCTGGTTCCAGAAATTCGCGTCGGTGTTGCTGGAGACGTCGCGGGCCACGCCGTCGGTGCCGGGTTTGCCATAGGCGCAGTACCAGGTGGCGTCTTGCTGGCCGATCTTGGAAATGTCGAACACCAGGCTGGTGGTCGCCAGGTGCAGCGCGGTGGCTTCCGGCAGTTTGAGATTCACGGTCTGCTGCACGGTGGCGGTGGTGGTGCCGGTATTGACCGCCTGATTGTTGCCGCCCAGCGTCGGTGAGATGGTCTGCGCCGCCGCCATCCCAAGCCCAACTGCTGCCAGTGTCGCCATAACCCGCCTTGCTCCGGTTCGCTTCATAGTGCCTCCTCAGCCCCCCTGCTGTCAGGTTTGTGACAGAGCGCTGTGTGAAATAATCTACATCAAATGAACGGGAGATGTGATGAGAAAATCATGTGGGGCGACTGTTTTAGGTTTCTCATCCTGCTTTCGCGCCTTCGGACCACTGCAAAGCGGCTCCCAAATCCACATATTTAATCCACGAATTGTCCCATCTGGACTTGGTAAATCCGGGATCATCGGTCGGGAAGCCAGCCGTCCGGGGCGCTCCTGCTCATTTCCGTGCGAAAACCTTCATCTCAAGATTTTGTGGCCGACTCGTTTTCTCATTTATGAACCATTCAATGTCAACTGATTTCAGGTGAGCGGCTCGGCCTGTCCCATGCCCCGGTCAATGGCCCGCTGAATGAACTTGACGGCCTTGAGGGTGCCCAGGCCCAGATAGCGGGCCACCTCGGCCTCGTCGTGGGTCAGACTGAGCATCCGCAGTCCGGCGTGGTTTCGCAGCGCCCGCCAGGCCCGGTAGGACACATTGCCGCCCACGCATACCCGGAAGAGGGCCGCACGCACCAGATGATCGTTTTCCAGCTCGGGAAACACCCGGCCCTCACCGCCGAACAGCTGGGTCACGCCCTGCTGATGGGCATGAAGCTGCAAGGCGGCGTGCAGCGTCTGGCCGGTAGGCACCTCGCGCCCGCGCACCTGCAGGATCCCCTGCTCGAACTGCATATCGCGCCAGTTCAGGGCTGCCACTTCCGGCCCGGTCAGGCCCGCGTGCGCGCCGAGCAGCACCAGCGCCTGCTCGCGGGCGTCACCGTGGGTCAGCATCCGCTGAATCTCGGGCTCGGTGTAAGCCTGCTTGTGCAGCGCCGGGTCGTTGCTGGGCGCGTCAAGCTGCGCGAACGGGTCGGCCACCGCCGCGCCGTGGGCTTGCAGCGCCGTGTAGAAGTTGCGGGCGTGTGCCAGGCGGTTGATGACGCTGGCGGGCGTGTCGGGGTGCTTGTGTTGCAAGAAAGCCAGGTACTCGTTGCCCAGTGTCGGGGTAGGTGAGAGCACGCTCTGGTTGCCCTCGAAGGCCCAGCGCAGAAAAATCCGGCAGCCGCTGAGATTGTTGCGCCGGGTGGCGTTGCCGGGCTGGCCGGGCAGGTCAGTCTCGACGGCGTTCAGCACACCTTCCACATCCTGTTTGATCAGCAGTTGCCGAATCTCGCTCTCGCTCATATTTAGAATATATATGAGACTGATGAAAATTGCCAATCGTCCGTTCCGAACAGCACCTCAGCGCGGCGGCTTCACGAACTCGAACACATGTCCCTCGGGGTCGCGCACGGCCAGCCCCAGGCCGTCGTGCAGATGCTCCAGGCCCGCTTGCTCGATCCGCCGGGCCACTTCCCCCACATCGGCATAGAACCGGACCAGGGCGTGGTCGCCGCCCAGCATCTCGGCCAGGCCCACCTGGGGGTCCCAGGCATACAGCCAGCGCCGGGGCGTGCCGTCGCCGTCAGGTTCGGGCTGCGGGCCCAGGGTGAACTGGGCGAAGTCGCGGTCGGGCTGCTCCTTGGCAAAGGCAAAGC
Source organism: Deinococcus alpinitundrae (assembly GCF_009982895.1). GTDB lineage: Bacteria > Deinococcota > Deinococci > Deinococcales > Deinococcaceae > Deinococcus > Deinococcus alpinitundrae. The sequence continues at coordinate 131,303 of NZ_WXZL01000002.1, forward strand.
CGTAGGCGGCGGGTAGCCGGGTCTTCATGGCCGGGTAGTCGCCGAAGGCCAGCGCCACTTCCCGCAGGCCCAGCACGGGTAGGGCGTGTGCGGGCCGGTGCTGCGGCGCGGGCAGGAAATGCGGGCGGCGCGGATCATTCAGGTTGACGCCGCGCAGTTCCAGGCCGTTGCCGAATGGGTCGAAGAAGTACAGGGTCCGGTCCGGCGCGTCCTCGGTGCCGAGATTGATCTCCTGCCAGGTCAGGTTGTGCGCGCCGAGCAGTGCCTTGCAGCGCTCCAATTCCTCCGGCACGATCTGCCAGGCGTAGTGCAGATGAGAGGCACCGCGTGCCCGCAGCGGCGCGAGCCGGGCATCGCTGGCGACACGGGTCACCGGCTGCCACAAACTCAACGTCTGGTGGTCGTTGACCCGGAACGTCGCCACCTGGCGTTCCAGATCGGTGTTTGCTTCGAGCAGGTTCAGCCCCAGCACCTGCTCGTAAAAGCGCACGCCGCGCGCCAGGTTGTTGACTTCCAGGGTCAGGCCCGCCAGATCGAGGATGGGCGAGACGGCAGGGTTGCTTGCATTGGTCATGGCGGCCAGCATGCACCGTGCTCCCGGCGGTGTTCGTAGCCCTGCTTACCGGAGACACGAACAGGGAAAGCCACCTTCACGGCGCTTTCCCTGCATGACTTCAGGCGGCTCAAACCCAAGCTGCTCTCCAGTTCAGTCGGCGGCCTGCGGCGCGCTGCTGGTGCGCTGTGCCGAGGGCAGCAAGAAGGCCAGCAAGGCACTCAGGGCGCTCACTCCTGCCAGAATCCAGAAGGCCAGCTTGAGACCATCCACGAAGGGGGTCAGGGTGGCGGCGGGCAGGTTGCTCGACAGCCCGCTGAAGACCTGGAGCATCACGTCTCTGGGGACCTCGCTCACCACGATGCTGAGGGTAAAGATAATGGCGATGACGCCGCCCACGCTCATCAGCAGGCTGCGGATGCCTGCCGCCACACCCCGGCGATCAGGAGCCACGCTACCCATGATCAGGCTCGAATTGGGCGAGTTGAACAGGCCGTTGCCGATGCCCGCGACGAACATCAGACCCGCGATCAGCCAGTAGGGGGTCTTCAAGCTGAGCGTTGCAGCCAGCCCGGCCAGCGCCAGCGTGCCCAGCACCGTTCCGGCACGGATCAGGGTTCTCGGGTCCATGCGGTCCGAGAGCCGCCCGGCGATGGGCGAGGCGATCAGCAGCCCCACCGCCACTGGGCCGAGCATGATGCCTGCCAGCACTGCGTCGATCCCTTTTGCACCCTGAAAGTAGAAGACGAACAGGAAGGTGAGCGCCATCCGGGCCACCGAGTTCAGGAAGACGGTGGCATTGTTGAGTGAGAAGGCCGCGTCCCTGAACAGCCGCAGATCGAGCATGGGAGCCTGCACCCGGCCCTCGATGACCACGAACAGCGCCAGGGCCGCTACGCCGACGAGGAGGTAGGGCAAGACGCCGCTCCACGACTGGATGCCGCCCACCGACAGGCCGATCATCAGTAGCGCGAAGCCCACGGCGTAGGTGAGATTGCCCCACACGTCGAAGCGGTCCTTAGAGTCTTTCTTGCTGGCTAGGTCGCGCAGGGTAAAGGCCGCCCAGAGGGTGCCGATGATGCCCAGCGGCACATTGAACCAGAAGACCCACTGCCAGCCCAGCGCCGTCAAGGCCCCGCCGATAATCGGCCCCAGAATCGCGCCGACGGCCACCATCATCTGGTTGGTGCCGATGGCAAAGCCGAGTTCCTCCTTGGGAAAGGCGTCGGTGACGATGGCGCTGGAATTGGCGATCATGAAGGCTCCGCCCACGCCTTGCAGGGCGCGCAGGGCGATCAGCAGCGGCACGTTGCCGGTGAACCCCGCCAGCAGCGAGGTAAGGGTAAACACGGCAAACCCCAGCACGTAGAGCTTCTTGCGCCCCACCATGTCCGAGAGCCGACCGACGTTGAGCACGAACACCGTCTGGGTCACGTTGTAGGCCAGCAAAATCCAGATCAGGCTCAGCAAGGTGGTGTGCAGGTCGCGCAGTAAGGTGGGCAGAGCGATGATCAAAGTGCCGGAATTCATCGAGGCCATCAGCGCGCCGAGGCTGGTGACGCTCAGGGCCAGCCACTTGTAGGAAAAGCGCTCGTGTAGAGAGCTTTTGGGTCGGTCGAGCTGGGTGCGGCTCATGCGCTCAACGCCTGTTCGTTCAGCAGGTGGCTTTCCAGGCGCTCCAGGAGGCCCTGCACCTGGGCCACGTCGGCAAGACCCAGCGGCGCGAACAGGCCGCGCAGATGGGCATGCAGCTGCGGTACGGCGCGCTGCATCAGCGCCTCGCCGGCGGGCGTGATGCCGACCTGCAAGCTGCGGCGGTCCTGCGCGCCGCGCTGGCGGGTGAGCAGTTCTTCTTGCTCCAGCCTATCGAGGATGCCGGTCAGGTTGCCGGGCGTGACGCCGAGGCGATCGGCCAGCTCGCTGGCGCTCAGCGGTTCGCCGCCGGTCTGCTGAAGCTGGCGCAGCACTCGGTACTGCGGCGCTGTGAGGCCCAGCGCCGTGACCTTGCCGGTGATGTTGCGGCTGAGAATGGTGTAGACCCGGTCGAGCGTAACCCACAACTGCACTTCGGGGGGCCGCGAGGGGGCATCGGCGAGAGAAGCGTTCATGCCAAAAATATAAGCCTTGACCATATAGACTTAAAGCATCTGTCTCCGATTCAGGTACAGATTTTCCTAACCCACGTCCTTGGTGCCCGCGATTCCGGCCACGATGAAACTGCTCAGCACCTGCGGCAGATTGCCGCCCTCCAGCGTGTCGGTCAGGTCGGCTGCGCTGCCCTCACTCTCCAGCGACAGGCTGATGCGCTCGTAGGCCAAACTGATCAGCAGGTTCAAAATGATCGGCAGCAGGTGGGGTTGCCGCCGCACGGCAGGCAGGTCGTACAGGTTCAGACGCGTTTCGATGGCCTGCACGAAGGCGCGGCGGCGGCGGCGAAACAGCGGCCCGCCCCCGCTGTTGAGCAGCGAGAGCAGTTCGCGCTCGCGCAGTAGTAGCCGGAAGAGGGCAGCGAACGGCACCATCCCCGAATCCGGCAGCAGGGGAGAGAGCCGCTCGGGAAAGCGCTCCAGCCGGGCCTCGAAGAGGGATTCCAGCATGGTCTCGGTGGACGCGAAGTAGCTGTAGATGGTGGGGCGCGAGACCTGCAAGCCAGCTGCAATGTCGGCCATGCCCACCGCCTCGAAGCCGCGTTCGACGAACAGCCGAGCCGCGATATCCAGAATTTGTTCACGGCGCGTCTGGGCGTTGAGTCGGCGGGCCAGGACAACTTCAGTCATAGCGGGCAGCTTAGCAAAAAAAACCTACATGCCGTCACTTGACAAAGTGTCAATAATTATCGATGCTTTAAGGGTGACTGACTGACCGGACCAGAATTACGTAATTCAAACGTTGACCACCACTGGTACACCTTCCAACGCCCTGCTGATGCTGGCCGCCGCCAGCTTGCCATCCTGGACCGCCATCACGGTGCTGGCGCTGCCGCGCACCCGGACGCTGTCGCCCGCCGCCCAGACACTCGGCAGATTGGTGCGCAGCTCGTCATCGACCTTGATGTAGCCGCCCTCCAGTTGCAGACCCAGCACGGCGGCCAGGGCGGGCTTTTCCTGCCCGATGGCCTTGATGACGCTGTCGCAGGCGATGACGAACTCACTGCCCGCTACCGGCTGGGGGCGTGGTCGGCCCGAGGCGTCCGGCTCGGCCAGCGCCATCTTCACGCATTTGAGGCCTGTTACCTGTCCGCCCTCGCTCAGCACTTCGACCGGCTGGGTCAGGAAGGTAAAGCCGATGCCCTCATGCAGCGCGAACTCGTATTCGTGGCGGTAGGCGGTCATCTCGGCCTCACTGCGGCGGTAGACGATGACGACCTCGGCCCCGGCGCGGCGGGCCATGGTGGCGGCGTCGATGGCGGTGTTGCCCGCCCCGACGATGACAGCCCGGCCGCCCGGTGCCAGGCGCTGCGGCTCCAGCTTGGCCCGCTCGATAAATTCGAGACCGTCGATGAGATGCTCCTCGCCGGGAATCCCCATCGCCGGAACCGCGCCCAGGCCCAGCGCCAGCAGCACGGCGTCGTGTTCGGCCAGCAGGATGTCGAGGTCGGCTGCGCCGCTGAGTTCGCGCTGCGTCTGCACGTCCACGCCCAGCGCTTTCACGGCCTGCACCTCACGCTGCGCGACCTCCAGCGGTTCGCGCAGGCTGATGATGCCGTAACTGCTCAGCCCGCCCGCCAGCTCACGCTTTTCCAGCAAGGTCACGGCGTGCCCGGCCTTGGCGAGTTCGGCGGCGGCACTGATCCCAGCGGGGCCGCTGCCGACGACGGCCACGCTCCTGCCGCTGCTGGGGCCTGCTTTGAACAGCTGCACGCCGCGCTCCTGCACGTGGTCGACGGCGTAACGCTGCAAGCGGCCAATCTGAATCGGGGTGTGGTCGGCCCCCAGCACGCAGGCCCCCTCGCAGAGCTCCTGCACCGGGCAGACGCGGGCGCAGGTGCCGCCCAGGAAGTTGGCTTCCAGAATGGTGCGTGCCGAGCCGCGCAGGTTGCCGGTACTGATCTTGCGGATGAAGGTGGGAATGTCGATGTGGGTGGGGCAGGCGTGCAAGCACGGCGCGTCGTAGCAGTACAGGCAACGGTTGGCTTCCACGCTGGCTTCATGGGCGCTCATGGCGGGCAGCAGTTCCTGCCAGGCGCTGCCGCCGGGCGAGAGTTCGGCGGAGAAGACCGGGGCATGCTCGGGGAGTGACATCACAGCACCTCGCTGGGGGAAGAAGGAAACGGCGGCAGAACTGCGGGCCGGTTCACGCCCTCACCGGAGCTGAATTAACCGATGCTCCAGGGTAGGGGCCTGCCCTGGGCACGTCAAGTTCGGGGTGCGGTGTTCAGGCGTTTACCAGTCAATCTCCCATCTCCACTGACCGGGCATGTGTAACACTGCGGCCATGAAGGTCAGGATCAAGGAGGTGGCCGCCGCCGCCGGGGTCAGCGCCGCGACGGTGTCGAAGGTCCTTTCCGGGCGCGCTGCCTACGCCGTGCAGGCCGAGACGGCCCGGCGGGTGCGTCAGGTGGCGCTGGACCTGGGGTATGTGCCCGACGTGGCGGCGCGCAACCTGCGGACCCGGCAGACTGGACAACTCGGGGTGGTGCTCGAAGCGGTGGAGCCGTCCGAACCGGACCGTCTGCTCGGCGGCCTGACGACCTCCGGTGCGGTGCGCCGCACCTTCGACGGCGCGATCATGGCGGGCCTGAGCGACGCGGCACGCGAGTGGCAGGTGCCTGCCCTGGTCGTCTATCCGGGCGTCGGGCAGTTTCAGACGTACCTCGACGGCCGGGTCGACGGGCTGCTGGTGAGCTGCAATCCGCTGCGTGGCCATTATCTGCTGAGTGAGCTGGCCAAGCTGCCGATGCCGGTGGTGGCGCTGTGGACCGAGGCGGTGCCGCCGGGCGTCAGCATGGTGGATGTGGACCACCAGGGCGGCGCGCGACTGGCCGCTGAGCACCTGCTGGCCCTGGGGCATACCCGCATCGCCTTTTACGGCGGCGGGCAGGCCAGCGGCGTCGAACATTTCCAGCGCCGGGAAATGGGCTACCGCCAGGCCCTGAACGCTGCCGGACTCACGCCGCGCCCGGCCATTCACCAGGGTGACGTGCTGGTCGAAGCGGTGCGGCGCGGCGAGGTGAGCGCCGTGTTCGCCGAAACCGACCTCGGCGCGGCGGCGGCGGTGCAGGCCCTGACCCGCGCCGGACTGCGGGTACCGGACGATGTCTCGCTGGTCGGCTTCGACGACATCCTGGGAGCCGAATACATCGCGGGTGGGCTGACCACGGTCTATCACCCCGCCGCCGAAATGGCCGCGCGGGGCGTCCGGGTGCTGCTCGACCGGCTCGGCGGCGCGGCTGCGACGCGGACGCTGTTGCCCACCCGCCTGATGGTGCGGCGAAGCACCGCACCGTTCAAGATTCGCGGCTAGTGCGCCCGCCTTCGTTTAGAGGGAGGTGCGTTGTTCCGGACTGGGTGCCGACACGGTGAAGCTCCCCTTGACCTGCTTTAACTGTTGTGTATAATTCAAATCACGAAATCGTTTTCTTTTCTTTGATTCGCAGGACAGAACCTGCGAATCATGGTTCTCCGCTCGCCTTTGAAGCCTGCGGCTCCTTTCCCTTTGCTGCTTCGTGTTTCGGCGCTTTGCTGCGCCACAAGGAGATGTTATGAAAAGACTGGGCATTCTTTCCGCTGTTCTCGGCCTGAGCCTTCTGGCTTCCTCTGCTACTGCACAAAAGCAGGTGGTGGTGGGGGTCAGCTGGTCCAATTTTCAGGAAGAGCGCTGGAAGACCGATGAAGCCGCCATCAAAGCCCAGCTCACCAAACTAGGAGCCAAGTACCTCAGTGCCGACGCCCAGAGTTCCAATGAAAAGCAGCTCTCCGATATCGAAAGCCTGGTGACGCGCGGCGCAACCGTGCTGATCGTGCTGGCCCAGGACAGCGAAGCGGTGCTGCCTGCCATCAGCAAGGCCAAGGCCGACGGCATTCCGGTGGTGTCGTATGACCGCCTCATCGAGGATCCCTGGGCCTTTTACATCTCGTTTGACAACAAGGAAGTCGGCAGGCTTCAGGCCCGCATGATCCTGGGCGTCAAACCCAAGGGCAACTACGCCTTCGTCAAGGGCAGCCCCAGTGACCCCAACGCCGCGCTGCTCTATGCCGGGCAGCTCGAAGTGCTCGACAAGGCCATCAAGTCCGGCGCGATCAAAAACGTGGGCAACCAGTTCACCGAGGGCTGGAAGCCGGAAGTCGCACAAACCAACATGGAGCAGATCCTGACCGCCAACCAGAACAAGGTGGACGCGGTGGTCGCCTCCAACGACGGCACCGCGGGCGGCGCGGTGGCGGCCCTGGCCAGCGTGGGACTGGCGGGCAAGGTGCCGATCTCCGGCCAGGACGCCGACAAGGCGGCCCTCAACCGCATTGCCAGGGGCCTGCAAACCGGCACGGTCTGGAAGGATTCGCGCACGCTCGGCACCGAGGCGGCCAAGATCGCGGTGCAACTCGCGAATGGAGCCAAGCTCAGCGCCGTCGCGGGCAGCAGCACCTTCAACGGCGGCCCCAAGAAAGTCACGGTGAACAGCATTCTGCTCAAGCCAGTGGTCATCACCAAGAGCAACCTGGGCACGCTGATCACGGCGAAGTGGGCCACCAAGGCCGAGATCTGCAACGGCGTGACCGGCACCGCTGCGCCCGCCGCCTGCAAATAACGGCGCTTGATCTCAGCTTGAGCTTGAGGGGAAAGAGGCTGCCGCTGCGCTCCTTTCCCCTTCCGCTTGCCTTTTCAAGGAGACCGTATGCAGAGTGTCAAGTCTACCGCCGCGCCGCCCAGACGCCTGCTGGCCTCGTTGGGCCTGGACGCCCGGCTGGTGTTCATGGTGGCCGCCATCGCCGGAATCTGGATCGTCTTTCATGTGTTGACCGGCGGCATCTTCCTGACCGCCCGCAATCTGTGGAACCTCTCGGTGCAGACCGCCTCGGTGGGGGTCATGGTCAGCGGCATGGTCCTGATTATCGTGATGCGCAATATCGATCTGTCGATCGGCTCGATTCTGGGGTTTACCGGCATGTTTATGGCCGTCGTCAACACCCAGCTCTTCAGTCAGAACACCTGGTGGGCCGCGCTGCTGACCTTACTGCTGGGCCTGCTGCTCGGCGTGCTGGTGGGCGTCATTCAGGGTACTTGGATCGCCGTGCTGGGCGTGCCGTCCTTTATCGTCACGCTGGGTGGGCTGCTGATCTTTCGGGGCGGGGCGTGGCTGCTCACCAGCGGCCAGACCGTCGCGCCCCTGAGCGAGAGCTTTCAGATTCTGGGCGGCGGCCTCAACGGCTCGATCGGCGGGCTGTGGAGCTGGTTTGTCGGCGCGGCCATTATGGTGGCCATCTTGTGGGCTGATGTGCGGGTTTATCAGCAGCGGGCGCGGCGCGGACTGCCCAACCGCTCGGTGGCGCTTCAAGCGCTGCTGACTGGGGCCAGCTTGCTGCTGGTGCTGGCCTTCGTACTGGTCATGAACAGCTACGCCGATCCGCGCAGCGGGTTGCCACGCGGCATGCCGGTGCCGGTGCTGCTGATGCTGGGGGTCACGGCCATCATGATGTGGGTGGTGCGGGCCACCCGCTTTGGCCGCTACGTGTTCGCCTACGGCGGTAACCCCGAGGCAGCGCGGCTGGCGGGCATCAACACCCGGCGGCTGACCATCATGGTGTTCGGCCTGATGGGCCTCCTGGCCGCGCTGGCTGGGGCCATCCAGTCGGCGCGGCTCAATGCTGGAACCAACTCCACCGGGACGCTGGCCGAGTTGAGCGTCATCGCCGCTGCCGTCATCGGCGGGACCTCGCTCTCGGGCGGCACCGGCAGCATTCCCGGCGCGTTTCTGGGGGCCATTCTGATGGCGAGTCTTATCAACGGCATGTTGCTGCTCGATCTGCCGAGTGCCTGGCAGAACGTGGTGCAGGGCCTGGTGCTGATGCTGGCGGTCACGCTGGATGTGCTGGTGCAGCAGCGGCGGGCCAAATGAGTCTGGCGACTGGCGTACCGCTGATCGAGACGCGCGGCATCTTCAAGAGCTTCGGCGGCATCCACGCGCTCGAGAACGTGAGTGTGGCGCTGGCCCCCGGCGAGGTGCTGGGGCTCTTAGGCCACAACGGAGCCGGAAAATCCACCCTGATCAAGATGCTCTCAGGGGCTTACACCGCCGACGCCGGGCAGATTCTGATGAACGGCCAGGAAGTCCGCCTGACCAGTCCGCGCACCGCCCAGAACCTGGGCATCGAGACGATCTACCAGAATCTGGCGCTGGCCGACAACCTGGATGTGGCCGCCAACATCTTTCTGGGCCGCGAACTGCTGCGCGGCGGGGTGCTGGACGAGGACACCATGGAACTGGAGTCGCGCAAGGTGCTCGACCGCCTGAAGGTCAACCTGCCCGATCTCAAGAAGCCGGTGTTCAACCTCTCGGGCGGGCAGCGCCAGTGCATCGCCATCAGCCGGGCCATTTACTTCAAGGCCAAGGTGCTGATCATGGACGAGCCGACCGCCGCGCTGGGGCCGCAGGAAACCGCCCAGGTCAACGAACTGATTCTCTCGCTGCGCCAGGAAGGCGTGGGCATCTTCCTGATCAGTCACGATCTGCACGACGTGTTCGATCTGGCCGACCGGGTCACGGTGATGAAAAACGGCAAGGTGGTGGGCAGCGCCCTGACCTCGCAGATCAGTCAGGACGAGGTGCTGGAGATGATCATTGCCGGAAAGCTGCCGCGCCGCGAGGTGCTAACACCCTAATCGCCCCAAGTCCGCTTTCGTCTCTCTACAGTTTGAAGGAAGGAGCCCGTATGCCAGAGTTCACCCCCACCCCCGCCGACCACTTCACCTTTGGCCTCTGGACCGTTGGCAACGTTGGCCGCGATCCGTTCGGTGAACCCACCCGCAAGCCGCTGGGGGCGCCCTACATCGTTCAGAAACTGGCCGAACTCGGCGCTTATGGCGTCAACCTTCACGACAACGATCTGGTGCCGATCGACGCCGGCGCTGCCGAGCGTGACCGGATCGTCTCGGAATTCAAGGCGGCGCTTTCCGATCATGGTCTCAAGGTGCCGATGGCGACCACCAATCTGTTTACCGATCCGGCCTTCAAGGACGGGGCGTTTACCTCCGCCGACGCCCGCGTGCGCGCCTACGCCCTGCAAAAAACCATGCTGAGCATGGATCTGGGTCATGAACTCGGTGCGGAGGTCTACGATTTCTGGGGCGGGCGCGAAGGCACCGAGGTGGACGCGGGCGGCAAGCTGCTCGATTCGCTGGCCTGGTTCCGCGACAGCCTCAACTTCCTGGCCGAGTACAGCGCGTCGCAGAACTACAACTACAAATTCGTGCTCGAACCCAAACCCAACGAGCCGAGGGGCGACATCTTCTTTCCCACAGCGGGCAGCATGCTGGGCTTCATCGCCACGCTGGACAAGCCCGAGCAGTTCGGGGTCAACCCGGAATTTGCCCACGACACCATGGCGGGTCTGAATTTCGCGCACGCGGTCGCGCAGGTCATCGACGCCGGAAAGCTGTTTCACATTGACCTCAACGACCAGAAGATGGGCCGCTTCGATCAGGATCTGCGCTTCGGGGCCGAAAACATCAAAACGGCGTTTATGCTGGTCAAATTGCTCGAAGACACGGGGTACGGCGGCATGAAGCATTTCGACGCCCACGCCCTGCGCACCGAGGACGAGGCCGGGGTGTGGGCCTTTGCCAAAGGCTGCATGCGGACCTACCTGATGCTCAAAGAAAAGGCGCGGCAATTCAACGAGGACAGCGAGATTCAGGCGGCCCTCAAAGCGTACACGGTGAACGACGCCGAACTGGAAGCGCTGAGCAAATTCAGCCCGGAGAACGCCCAGGTGCTCAAGGCCCGCAGTTTCGACCGGGCCATGCTGGGCACACGTGGTCCCGGCCTGGAACACCTCGATCAGCTCACCATTGATCTGCTGCTGGGAATGCGCTGATGGCAGAGGTGGTGCTGGGCCTGGACCTCGGCACCAGCGGCGTGAAGGTGGTGGCGCTGAGCGCCTCGGGCGAGCTGGTGGCTCACGCCAGTCGCCACTACCCGCTGCTGACCCCCCACCCCGGCTGGACCGAGCAGCGCCCCGAAGACTGGGCAGCGGCTACCCTGGCCGCACTGGGCGACGTGACTGGTCAACTGCGCGAATCGGGTCACATCCCGCAAGCCCTGGGCCTCAGCGGGCAGATGCACGGCGCGGTGTTTCTGGATGCTGGGGGCGAGGTGATTCGCCCCGCGCCGCTGTGGAACGACCAGCGCACCGGAGTGGCGGTGGCCGAGATCGAGGCCGCCATTCCGCGTGCCGAACTGATCGCCCGCACCGGCAACCGGGCCGTCAGCGGCTTTCAGTTGCCCAAGCTGCTGTGGCTGCGGCAGGCTGAGCCGGAGAACTTTTCCCGTGTGCGTCGGGTGCTGCTGCCCAAAGATTATCTCGGCTTCCTGCTCACCGGAACCTTCTGCACCGAGCCGTCCGACGCTTCAGGCATCGGGGCGCTGAATCTGGCGTCTAAAACCTGGGACAGAGATGTGCTGGACGCCCTCAGGCTGGACGTGGCACTGTTTCCCGAGGTGGTGGATTCCTGGGCGGTGGTGGGGCAACTGCTGCCGGAGATCGCCGCGCAAACCGGCCTGCCGCCGGGCCTCAGCATCGTGGCGGGCGGCGGCGACAATGCGGCGGCGGGCGTGGCGCTGGGGCTGTCGAGCCAGCGGCCCGAGCTCGGCAGCGTCAGCCTCGGCACCAGCGGGGTGCTGTTTGCGCCGCTGGCCGAGCCGACGCCTGATCCTGAGGGCCGGGTGCATCTGTTCGCCCACGCCGATGGCGGCTACAACCTGCTGGGCGTGACCCTCAGCGCGGCGGGAGCGCTGCAATGGTTCCGCGACAAGCTGGCTCCCGAAACGTCCTTTCAAACCCTGCTGGACGAAGCTGCCAGCATCGACTCTGCGGAAGGTGTCACCTTTCTGCCGTTTTTGTCGGGTGAGCGCAGCCCCCACATGAACCCCGATCTGCGCGCCAGTTTCAGTGGGCTGAGTCTGGCGCATGGCCGCCCGCAACTGGTCCGGGCTCTGCTGGAGGGCGCGGCCTTCGCGCTGGCCGACACCTACGACGTGATGCGGCCGCTCTCGGACCTCAAGACCTTGCTGGCGACTGGCGGCGGCGCTCGCAGCGCTTTCTGGCTCGGCCTGGTGGCGGGGGCGTTGAAGCTGGGCGTGCAGCAGGTGGCGCATGAACCCGGCGCGGCCGAGGGTGCGGCCATGCTGGCGATGCCTGCGGCGGGCTTTTACCCGGATGTGCAGGCCGTGATGTCGGCGCTCGCCCCGGTAGGTCAGTTGGTGCCCGCACTCAATGTGGCTGGAAGCTTGGCAAGCTATCAGGCTGAGCGCGCGAAGGTCGTTACCGGGAATCGGGTCGAGAATATATAAAACGAAGCTTTTCCCAGGCTCCAGGGAAGAGTGAAAGGCGCGGCCGGATGCGCTGCAAAATCTCGAAATGGCAGTCTTGTCGAACCCTGTACTCCTACACGGGGCCATCCGAAGAAGCTTGCTTCATCTTCCGGCGGCGAGTCGTCGTTCTCAGCAAGTCTGCCCTCGCCGGGCCAAGCTCTACCAGTTGTCTAACTCCTGCTTCAAACTCTCGTCAGCCCACTTGGCATAGATCTCCGCCGTCGCCACCGAGGCGTGCCCGAGGTGCCGGGCCACGTCCTGTAACGAACGCCCCGACTTGACCAGGCGGGTGCCCGCGCTGTGGCGTAGCGCATGGAGCGAGAGAAATGGTACGCCAATCCGGAGGCAGACGGCCCGCAACCGTAACCGGGCGGCTTCGGGGGTGCCGCCGATGATCAGCGCCTGTCCCGGCTGCTCGATGAGCACCTCGCTCAGCGCGCGTTTGAGCGAGGCCGAGAGGTTGACCACCCGCAGCTTATTGCCCTTGCCAACCACCTTGAGGCGTCCGCTCATCAGATCGACGTCCTCGCGCTTGAGGCCCACGATCTCGGAGGCACGCAGTCCGGCATGTGCGCCCAGCAGCACCGTGACCCGGTGGCGGGCGTCCCCGGTAAGCAGCAACGCCTCGACGGCGGCCTGTGGATACGGTGAGCGTTTATCCCAGCGGGCCACCTTGTCGGCCCCCACCCGGACATCCAGAAACGGATCGGCGTCGGTGGCGTCGGCCCAGCGCAGTGCCCGGTAGAGCGCACGCGCTCCGGCCAGGTACACGTTGACCGAGGACGCTGAGAGCGGGCGCGCAACCGCTGCTGGTTGAGCGGACGCGCCGGTCCGGGCTTTCTTGTTGCTGCGTTCGAGCGGCACCTGTCCGGCTTCCAGTTCGCGCACGAACAGTGCGCCCTCGTCGGGCTTGGGCCGCAGCAGGCCAACGGCGTGGCGCTCGGTAAAGACCAGCCAGCGCCGCAGGCCGTTGCGGTAGGTTCGCAGGGTGTGGCGGCTGCCTGCGGTGGTGTGCAAACTGTGATGGGCCTGCACCAGCGACCATAGCGTCTCCAGATCGCGGTCACGGGCGGCGCGCACGGCCTCTCGGCGGCGCTGCTCCGGCTCCAGCCACAAGCGGGCGAAACTGAGCGGCCCCTGATAAGGCTGCAAGGCCAGCGAGGCGGACAGTTCAGCAGAGTGGGTCACCCTTTGATAATAACACTTATCAAAGGGTGATTCTTAAGCTGTGCAGGGTATTAGACCCCCAGGTAAGCGCTGCGCACCCGGTCGTCATGGAGCAGTTCGTCACGGCTGCCCTCGATGGTCACCCTGCCGCCCTCCAACACGTAGGCGCGGTGGGCGATGCCCAGAGCGGCGAAGGCGTTTTGCTCGGCCAGCAGCACGCTCACCCCGGCCTCGTTGACCCGCACGACGGCGTCGAACACCTGATCGACCACCAGCGGCGCGAGGCCCAGGCTCGGCTCGTCGAGCAGCAGCAGCTTGGGCCGGGCCATCAGCGCCCGCCCGATGGCGACCATCTGCTGCTGCCCGCCCGACAGACTCCCGGCAGGGTCGCTCCGCTTTTCGGCCAGCACCGGAAAGAGTTGGTAGATGCGCTCCAGCTCGGCTTGGTTGCCAGCCGCGTCGCGGCGGTGGGTGTAGCCGCCCAGCCGCAGATTCTTCTCGACGCTGAGCTGCGAAAACAGCAGCCTGCCTTCCGGGCACTGCGCCACGCCCAGATTCACGCAGCGCTCCGGGCGGCCCAGCGTCAGCAGCTGGCCGTCGTAGGTGGCCTCGCCTTGGCTGGGGCGCTGGAGTCCGGAGAGGGTGCGAAACAGACTGCTCTTGCCCGCGCCGTTGGCCCCCAGCAACACCACGATCTCGCCGGGCTTGACCTGGAGGTTGATGCCGTGCAGCGCCGTGTAGACGCCGTAGCGCACCGAGAGGTCGCGGACCTCAAGCATGCTGGACTTCCTGTCGGGCTGGTCCGACTGGCTCTGCTTTATTCATGGCTGCCCTCCAGCCGGGCCGCTTCCTCGGCCAGATCGATTTTGAATTCCTGCTGCACGTGCGGCGCGGCGTGACCGCCCAGGTAGGCTTCCACCACCCTAGGATCGCGGCTGACCTGGGCGGGCGACCCTTCGGCGATCTTCTCGCCGTGGTGCAGCACCATGATGTGGTCGGCCAGCGTCATGATCATGCTCATCTTGTGTTCGATCAGCACCACCGTCAGGCCACTTGCGGCCAGCTCACGGATGGTGCGGGTCAGATTGACGGTTTCCTCGGGGTTGATGCCCGCCGCCGGTTCGTCGAGCAGCAGCACCTGCGGCCCGGTGGCCAGCGCGATGGCGATGCTGACCCGCTTCTGGGCTTCCTGGGTCAGGCTCCCGGCGGGCAGGTGCGCCTGTCCCTCTAGGCCCACCCGGCGCAGCGCGGCGAGGGCGGCCTCCTGGCTGGCCCGGCGCTCGCGGCGTTCGCGGCCTGTCAGCAGCAGCGCGTCCCACAGCCCGCTGCGGGTGCGGACCCGGTGGCCCAGCAGGGCATTGTCGAGCACGCTGAGTTCCTTGTAGATGGTCGTCGTCTGGAAGGTGCGGGCCACGCCCAGCGCCACCACCTGGTGGGTCGGCAGACCGGTGATGTCCTGGCCGCCGAAGGTCACGCGTCCGCTGGTGGGCTGGTAAAAGCCGCTGAGCAGATTGAAGAAGGTGCTCTTGCCCGCACCGTTGGGGCCGATGATGGCGGTGATGATGCCGGGCTGGATGCTGCCGGTCACGTTCTGCACCGCCTGGTTGCCGCCGAAGCGGATGCCCAGATTCTCAAACGCCAGCATCGCTCGCCTCCCTCAGCGCCGGGGGTCGGTTGGCCCGCAGGCGAGTCCACAGCCCGGCCAGTCCTGCCGGGAAAAACAGCACCAGCAGCACCAGCAGCGGCCCCAGCACCACGTACTGATAATCCTGCAGGCCCTGAATGAACTGCTGAAGCACCCGGATGATCAGGGTGCCCAGCAGCGGCCCGGCCAGCGTGCCCACGCCGCCCACCAGCAGGTACAGCAGAATGGTGAAGGTGGTGCTGGGGCCGGTGATGGCCGCGCCCAGAAAGCCGATGTAGACGGCGTAGAGGCCGCCCGCGAAGCCTGCCAGGGCGGTGGAGAGCATCATCACCCGCAGCTTGTGGGTGTAGACGTTGATTCCAGCACTGCGAGCCAGGTCTTCCCCGCCCCGGATGGCGATCAGACTCTTGCCGAACAGGGACGCCCGCACCCGCGCCACCAGGAAGACGGTCAGCGCCAGCGCGACGAGCGCCAGGTAAAAGAAGCTGGCTGCCTTGCCGAAATCGAGGCTGCCCAGCTTCGGTGCGGCGATGCCGTTGAGGCCGTCGTTGCCGCCGGTCAGGCGGTCCCACTTGTTGATGCTTTCGGTGATGATGACGCCCACGCCCAGCGTGAAGATGGCGAACACGTCGTCGCGGGTGCGAAATGCCACCAGCCCCAGCAGCAGCCCCAGCGCCGCGCACAACACAATCGCCAGCGGCCAGGCCAGCCAGAAACTCCAGCCCAGCTTTAGGGTCAGGATGCCTACCGTGTAGGCTCCGATGCCGAAGAACCCGGCGTGCGCCAGCGGCAGCAGTCCCGCGTAGCCGAGCATCACGTTCATGCCGTAGGCGGCGATGGCGAAGATCATCACGTTGATGGCCACATCGAACAGGTAATTGTTGTGAACGAAGATCGGCACCACGGCAGCCAGCACCAGCACCAGCAGCCAGGGCCAGCCGGTGGGCAGGCTACGGGCGGGCGTCGGCGCGAGGCTCACGCGGTCCGCCCGAACAGGCCCTGGGGCCGGATTGCCAGCACGATCACCAGCACGGCGAAGCCCACCACGTCGGCGAAGTTTGCGCCCACGAAGACGCCCCCGAAGATCTCAGCGAAGGCCAGCAAGAAGGCCCCCACGATGGCCCCCGGCACGCTGCCCATGCCGCCCAGCACGATGATGGCGAACACCTTGAGGTTCATGATCTCGCCCATGCTCGGCGACACCAGGCTGGTCGGCGCGTAGAGTGCGGCGGCAACGGCGGCCAGCGCGCCCGAGATAAAGAAAGTCAGCGAGGCCACCCGGCCAACCGGAATGCCGACCAGGCGCGCGCCCTCACGGTTCTGGGCCATCGCCTCGATGGTGGCTCCGGTGGTGGTGCGCTTGAGAAAATAAAACAGCGCCAGCATGACCAGCACCGAGGCCACGATCATCAGCAGCCGTTGCCCGGTGAGACTCAGACCCGCGAAGGTGATGATGCCGGTCACCGGCGAGTTGAGCAGCTTGAAATCCGGCCCCCAGATGAGTTGCACGCAGGCTTCCAGAAAAAACAGTACCCCGATGGCCGCGATCATCGGCGAGACGCCGGGTGAACCGCGTAGTGGGTAGAACACCAGCCGTTCGAGCAGCATCGCCAGCAGGCCCAGCGCGACGGCGGCCAGCCCTAATGCCAGGAAATACGGCACACCGAAGTCGGTCAGCAGCGCCCAGGTGACGTATGCGCCCACCATATAGAGGCTGCCGTGGGCGAAGTTGGGAATCTTCATGACGCCGTAGACTAGTGTCAGTCCCAGTGCTACCAGGCTGTAGGCGCCGCCCAGCGCCAGCGCGTTGAGGAGTTGTTGAAAGAGAATCAGCACAGGGTCAACCTCCTGAAGTCGGCCTGAAGATAGAGATGGAGAAACGCTGCGCTCTCCGGCGAAAACCCGGAAGAAAGCGCAGCGCGGACGGCCAGCAGTTTCTGGTCAGCGGGTGGAAGTGAGGATAGGTGGGAGCTGTCTCTCTAATTGTATATATTCAAGGAAACTGGCCCCGACTTATTTGGGATTGAGATGATACAGCTCGATGCCCAGAGCCGTGCTATTGGGAAAGCCCTTCCAGGACGTATCGTCGGCCTTGGGGGTGCCGTCGGCGTTGCGGCTGTATTTGCCGTCCTGAGCGATGGGCGTGGGCACATTGAGGTAGGCGGCGTCTTCCGTTTTGCCTTTCAGGCGGTAGTCCAGGAAGGCCGTCACGAAATGCTCGTTGAGATTGTTCAGGCGCTGCATGTCCCACGCAGATTCGGCGTAGTGACCGTACTCGTCGGGGCTGCCCAGGCTGGCGGCGGGCGGCGGGTTGGGCGCAGAGTTGTGGCGGGCGTTCTGGTAGACCACCATATAGCGGTCCGAGTTGACGGCGTTCTCGAACAGGGGTTTGACGCCGTTCTGGTAGAAGGCCACGTTGTCCTGGCTGCCCACCACGAACAATGTCGGCACGGTAATGGCGCTCAGACCCGCCGCGTTCCAGAAGCCGAACTCCGCCGCCGTGTTGACGCCGATGGCCTTCACCGCCGCGTCACCGCCCCAGGGCGCGAAGGCCACCACGGCCTTGAGGCGCGGGTCCACCGTGAACTGGCCGAGCTGCCGGGCCGTGAGCGCGTTACCAGGCACGAAGCCCAGCACCTGATCGGCGTAGCCCGCTCCGGCAAAGTTGAGCGCGCCGTAGCCGCCCATGCTGTAGCCGAGCAAAGCAGTGTTGTTGGCGTCCACCAATTTGTTCAGGAAGCCGCTGCCCGACTCCGACAGGGCCGCCACCGCGTCGAGCACCGCCTGATCGTCCTGGGCACGGTTGAGCAGGGTGCTGGCGAAGGCCGCCTTGTCGGCGTGGGTGCTGTCGGTGTGGTCGATCGAGGCAATGACGTAGCCCTTGCTGGCCAGGTTCTCAGCCAGGTAGCTCATCAGGTAGCGGCTGCCGGGATAGCCGTGCGAGAAGATCACCAGCGGGTACTTGCCGCCCGCCAGATTGGGAGCCGCGTCGCGGGCAGCCCGGCCCGGAAAGGTGAACGGCACGACGGGCCGCTTGGGATCGCCGGGACCGCTGCCGAGCGCATCCTGATAAGTGGTGGTTTCCGTCTGCCCGTCCGCCAGGGTCGCCGGATACCACACCTCGACGATGAGCGGACGGTCGTAGCGCGGCAACGGGTCGGGCGCGGGAGTCGTGGCCGCCGCCTTGGCGATGTCGAGCACGTCCTTGCGAACCAGCGAGATGGTGCGCACGCCCACCTGATAAGCGCCGCGCGCGCTCAGCTCGGGAGCGTCGGGGCGAGCGTCGCCGGGGTAGACTTGGGCAAAGCCCTCAGGCGAGATAACTGGGGGAGTGGACTGTGCCAGCGTGGATTGGGCCAGTCCAGCACCCGAGGCGGCCAGCAGCGAGGTCAGGAGCAGAGCGCTCAGGCCGGTCGAGAACCGTGCAGGAAAAAGAGACATCGTGAAACCTCCGGAAAGGAGAAGCTAAGGCAAAACGCCACCAGTACAGCAGCGAACAACGGGCTGCCGAAACCGCCAAACTTGAACCGACTCCAATTTCATTGTGCTTGCTTGGGCAGCATACACCACCTTGCGCCCAGCGCGAGTGAAAGGCAGACTGACCGCTCTCCCCTGCCCAGACAGCAAAGCAGACCGCAGCCGGAAAGCGCGAAGCTTCCGGCGCGGCCTGAAGACTCCGGGTCTCAGCCCTGATCGAGCGGGCGGATCAGGAGTTCGTTGACATTCACTCGCTCCGGCTGGGTCACAGCGTAGACGACGGCGGCGGCAATATCTTCGGATTGCAGCATTTCCATGTCCTTGATGCGGCCCTCGTAGGCGTCCTTGGTCTGGGTGTGGGTGATGTGATCGGTCAGCTCGGTGGCGACCACGCCGGGTTCGATGACGGTCACGCGAATGCGGTCGGCCTTGGCTTCCTGGCGCAGGCCCTCGCTGAATCCCCCCACCGCCCACTTGCTGGCACTGTATCCAGCACTCAGCGGACTGGCCCCGCGCCCCGACACCGAGGAAATGTTGACGATGTGCCCGCTCTTTTGCGGTTTCATGACGTCCAGCGCCGCCTGAGAGAGATGCATCAGCGCCGTGACGTTGAGGTCCATCATGCGGCTCAGGTCGCTGGGATCGCCTCCCGAGAGCGGACCGAGCAGCATCACGCCCGCGTTGTTCACCACGATGTCCAGACGGCCCAGGGTGCTGACGGCCTGCTTGACGACCTCCGCGCCCTGTCCGGCCTGCGCCAGATCCGAGACGATCACGGCCACCTGACCGCCCATGCCCTGAATTTTGGCGGCGAGTTCGTCGAGTCGGTCCTTGCGCCGTGCCACCAACGCCACCGCCGCGCCGTGTTCGGCCAGGGCCAGGGCGGTGGCCTCGCCAATGCCGCTGGAGGCTCCGGTCACGAGGGCGACTTTTCCTGCCAATTTTCCGTTTGCCTGGGTCATGTTGTCTGCTCCTTCTGGGGGGTTAAGCCGTAGAGTTCGCCGTACTTGCCGCTGAGGTACTCCAGATACGGCTGTGGATCGAGGCCGCGCCCGGTCACGCGCTCTAGCAGTTCGTGCGGGGTGTAGGTGCGGCCATACTGATAGATGTTGTCGGTGAGCCAGCCGCGCAGGGGCGCGTACTCGCCGCGCTGAAGGCCACTTTCCAGATCGGGCAGCTCTTCGAGCGCCGCCGCATAGAACTGCGAGGCCATCACGTTGCCGATGGTATAAGTGGGAAACGAGCCGAACATGCCCGCCGACCAGTGAATGTCCTGCAGCACGCCATGCGCGTCGTCCGGGACGTCCAGGCCGAGATCAGTCTTGATGCGGGCGTTCCAGGCCTCGGGCAAATCCTTGACCGCCAGCTCACCGCCGATCAGCGCCCGTTCCAGCTCGACGCGCAGCATAATGTGGAGGTCATAGGTCAGTTCATCGGCCTCCACCCGGATGAGGCTGGGGCGCACCGTATTGACGGCGCGGTGGAACGCGGCGGTGTCCACGTCTGCGAGCGCTTCGGGGAAGGTCTCTCGAAGCAGCGGAAAGTGCAGTTCCCAGAACGCTTTCGAGCGCCCGATGCGGTTTTCCCACAGCCGCGACTGGCTTTCGTGGGTGCCGTAGCTGGCCCCGGCCACCGCGTAGAGGCCCAGCAGGTCGCTGGTGAGCACGGTGCGGCTCAGCTCGGGGCGGACACCCTGCTCGTACATGGCGTGCCCCGTCTCGTGCAGCGTGCCGAACAACGCGCCCGGCAGGAAGTTTTCCTGGAATCGGGTGGTGATGCGCACGTCCTGACGGGTGAAACTGATCTCGAAGGGATGCGCCGATTCGTCGAGCCGCCCGCGCTGTGTGTCGTAGCCGAACGCCTGCGCCAGCTTCAGCGAAAGGCGTTTTTGTTCGGCAGCCGGATAATGGGCGCGCAAGAAGGCCGTGTCCGGCTGTGGACGCTGCTGAATGGCCTGCAAGAGCGGCACGTGGTGGGCGCGCAGCCGCTCGAACAGGGGCAGCAGCGTCGCCACCGTCACGCCCGGCTCGTACATGTTCAGCAGGGCGTCGTAGGGGTGGCCCTCATAGCCCAACGCCTCGGCCAGCTGGCGGTTGAGTGCCACCATGCGCGTGAGCTGCGGGGCGAACAGCTGAAAGTCGCTGGCGGCCCTGGCCCGCGCCCACACGTCCTGCGCCTCGGATTTGAGGAGGGCCAGTTCGCGGGTCAGCTCGGCGGGGACGCGCTTCAGAGCTGAAATGGCGTCCAGCGCTTGCTGGGCGGCACGGCCCTCCACAGCGTCGCCGCCGACGGCCTGCGCCGCCGCTTGATACGACGGATCGAGTAATTTTTCCTGGGCCAAAGCGCTGATGGTCGCCATCTGCTGGGCGCGTGCGCCGCTGCCCCCGGCGGGCATCTGGGTGCGGGCATCCCAGTTCAGCACATTCAGGACGCACAAAAGGTCGTTGATTTCCGCCGAGCGGCGCTGGAATTCATTCATTTTTCTTCTCTCCTAACGTCCACCAGAACTGCGCCCAGGCGTTTTGGCCCTCATACAGCCTCGGCACCCGAAAAAATTCGTTGGGCGCGTGGATGTCCTCGTCGCCCACCGCGAAGCTGAAGAACACGGTGTCCAGGCCCAGCACGCTCTGAAAAGTCTCCAGTACGGGAATGCTGCCACCCATCCCCACGTCCAGCGGCGGCTTGCCGTAGAGACCGGCCAGCACTTCACGGGCCACCACCGCGCCGGGGTGATCCTCGGGCAAGTGGTAGGCGCGTGCGCCGTGTTCGCTGGGATGCAGTTCCAGGGTGACGCCGGGCGGCAGATTGGCCTCCAGATGGGTTCTGAGCAGCTGCGCGACGCGCTCCGGCTCCTGCCCCGGCACCAGGCGGCAGGTGATCTTGGCGTGGGCCTCGCTGGGCAGCACAGTCTTGCTGCCCTCGCCGGTGTAACCGCCCCACATTCCGTTGATTTCCAGCGTGGGTCGGTGCCACTGGCGCTCCAGGGTGGAGTAGCCTTCTTCGCCGTAAACGGCAGATGCGCCGGTCTGGGCCAGGTACGCCTCGTCGGTGAAGGGCAGGTGCTGGATCCCGTCGCGCTGCTGGGGCGTCAGCTCGGAAACGCCGTCGTAGAAGCCCGGCACCGTCACGCGGCCCGACCCGTCGTGGAGTCCGGCGATCAGCGCCGAGAGCGCGTGCAGGGGATTATGAACGCTGCCGCCGTGCCGCCCAGAGTGCAGGTCCTTGGCGGGGCCGCGCACGGTCAGCTCCAGCGCCGCCAGCCCACGCGCGCTCACCGTCAGCGAGGGCGTTTCGGCACTCCACATGCCACCGTCGGCACTCAGGACGAAATCGGCTTTGAGCCGCTCGGCATTCTGCGCGACGAGTTCGTTCAGGTGGGCGCTGCCGATTTCTTCCTCGCCCTCGAACAAAAACTTGAGGTTGAGGGGCAACCGGCCCAGCGTGGACAGGTAGGCGTCCACGACCTGCACGGTCAGCAGCAGCGGCCCCTTGTCGTCGCTGACGCCGCGCCCGTAGATTCTTTCGCCCTTGACGGTGGGCGTGAACGGCGGTGTCTGCCATTTTTCCAGCGGATCGGGTGGCTGAACGTCGTAATGACCGTAGACGAGCAGGGTAGGCGCGTCCTCTCCAGCGTCCAGATATTCGCCGTAGACGGCGGCGTGTCCGGCAGTGGGCCACAGTTCCACGGTTTTCAGGCCAGCGCGTTTCAATCGTTCCGAGAGCCACTGCGCCGCCCGATGCATGTCCGGTGTGTGGCCCGGCTGAGCGCTGACACTGGGAATGCTGGCGAAGGCCATCAACTCAGCCAGAGAGGCGTCTGCGCGTTCGTCCAGCCGCGCCAGCACGTCGGCAAGGCTACTCATTTGCCGCCGTCCACGCTCAAGATCTGCCCCGTAATCCATCTGGCCTGTTCGGAGGCAAAAAACAGCACGGCGTTGGCGATGTCTTCCGGCGTGCCCAGGCGCTTGAGGGCAATGCCCTCAACCAGTTTGCGCTGGCCTTCCTCGCCGTAGCTCTGCCACTGCCGCTCGGTGGTGGGGTTGCTGCGCACGAAACCGGGAGCGACATTGTTGACCGTGATGCCCCACGCGCCCAGTTCGTGCGCCAGTTGGCGGGTCAGGCCGATCTGCGCGGCCTTGGCGGAAGCGTACGCCTGAATGCCGGTCAGGCTGATCCCCAGGCCCGCGCCGCTGGAAATGTTGACGATCCGGCCCGACTGCTGGGCTTTCATGTGCGGGGCCACCGCCTGGGCGAAGAAAAACGCCCCGTCCACATTGACGGCAAAGATTGAGTGCCAGTCCTGGGGGCTGATCTCCTCAATGGGGCGGCCGACCTGTCCCAGCACGCCGCCCGCGTTGTTGACCAGCACATCCACTCGGCCCGTTTCTATCACTACTTCAGCCACGAACGCCGAGACCGCCGCGCTGTCGCCCACGTCCACCGCGCGGGTGTGAATGGTCAGGCTGTCATGCTGAGCCAGCCGGACCGTCTCACTCAGGCCCTCGGTGTTCATATCGCAGGCCCAGACGCTCGCCCCTTCCCGAGCGAAGGCGTGGGCAATCGCCCGCCCGAAGCCGTGGGCTGCGCCGGTCACGATGACGGTCTGGGCTGCGAACCTCTCCCCCGCCGTCACGCCTGCTCCTGAAGCATCGACGTGCGCAGTTCGGCCAGGTTGCTCCGGCCCAGTTCGCGCGTGCCGTCCTCGATCTCGTGAATCAGCGTGACCAGATGGGCGGTCAGCGGCGTGGGGACCCCATGCTGAATCCCGAAATGCACCACCCAGCCGAGTTGGGCGTCCACCTCCGTTCGCCGTTTCCTGACCGCCAGATCGCGCCAGATGCCGCTGTGGGTCTTGGCACTGCGGCGGTTAAAGGCCACCATCTCGTCCAGGCTGGCCGCCGCTGCCGCGTCGCTCGCCGAGGGCAGAAAAGCGGCCGGGTCAAAGCCGTTGAAGGCTTCGGGCGTGATGCCGTGCGCCAGGGCGACGCGCATGACCTCGCGGCCCAGTTCGGTGTAGAGCGGGCGGTCTTCAGGCTGCCCGAGCGCATCGGCAATGCTGTCGTTGGTGACGGCGGTGGCAAACAGCAGCGCGCCGTAGGCCAGCTTGCTCCAGAGATAGCCGAACACGTTGGAGCTGAGGACCGCAGCCGGTTCGAAGTGCTGAAGCACGGCATGAAGCCGCTTGGCACGTTCAGTGATCTCACCGCCCTGCTCGCCGATGACCACCACCCCGCGCCCGCCGTAATGCACCACGCCGGGTTCCAGGTAATCCGCACCGAAGTTGACGAAGCTGCCCAGCACCTGCTCCGGCGGGAGATGTTCGTTGATGATCAACGGGTTGAGGCCGTTCTGGATGGAGACCACCACGCCACCGGCGTGGAGATGGGGCGCGAGGGCTTTTGCCGCCTGCGCCGTGTGCTGGGCCTTGGTACACAGCAGGATAGTGTTCCACTGGCCTTCCAGGGTGTCTGGCGTGAAGGCGGGTGCCTGAACCGTGAAGTCACCGAACGGGCCATTGATGCTCAGGCCGCGCCCGTTGATGGCCTGGATATGGTCGGCGGCCACGTCCACGAACGTCACGTCAAAGCCGCCTTGCAGCAGATACGCGCCGATCGTGCCGCCGATGGCCC
The DNA here is from genome assembly GCF_009982895.1 of Deinococcus alpinitundrae. Lineage (GTDB taxonomy): Bacteria > Deinococcota > Deinococci > Deinococcales > Deinococcaceae > Deinococcus > Deinococcus alpinitundrae. The sequence continues at coordinate 155,302 of NZ_WXZL01000002.1, forward strand.
CGGCTCCCCAGATCAGGATGCGTTGCGAATCGTCCTCGTTCACCCGGCCCATCCACTTTCCAGCAGGGCGCGGGTCTCCTTGACGGCCACGTCCCAGATCGCCTGCATGTCGGTGTCGGGGCGCTGGAATTTGCCGCCGAAATTGCCCTCGCCCAGATACTCGCGCACTCCCTGGGGGCCGAGCAGCCGCATATGGTCGAAATTGATCCCGGTTTTCTCCTCGTCGGGCATCGTCACCCCGTCCAGCCGCGTCCAGGGAAAGTTCTCCATCCAGGATGCGTGACTGGCGTTGGAATCGGTGGCCTGCACCTTGGCCCAGACCTGCGGCGCGTTCCACCAGTTGTGAAACTTGATCTGGGTGCCGGGGTGATCGGCCATCCACTCGGCGGCAAAGCCCTGCGCCGGGGTGTTGCCGCCGTGCCCGTTAACGATCAGGATGCGCCGGAAGCCCTGCTCGTGCAAGTCGTCCAGAATGTCGCGCACCACGGCCAGGTACGTCTGCACCCGGATGTTGATACTGCCGGGATAAGCCCGGAAATAAGGCGTGATGCCGTAGGGCAACACCGGAAAGACCGGCACGCCCGAGTCGCCCACCGCGTCGTGCGCCAGTTTGGAGGGCAGGATGTTGTCCACGCCCAGGCTCAGGTAAGCGTGCTGCTCGGTGCTGCCCAGCGGCAGAATGCAGCGGTTGTCACGCTTGAGGTACTCTTCCACCTGCATCCAGTTCATCTGTTCAATGGCGGTCATGACAGCTCCTTTCTCGCTCTGTTTTGCGGTGTGCGCTGGGCAGCCACGGCAGGCAGCACCAGCTCCTCGATCCCGCGCGGATCGACGATGTAGCGGTATTCGAAAGCGGGCCTATAGGGCATCAGGGTACGGACGGTCTCGGAGCCGGTGGCGTAGATCGCCACGTCGCAGCCGTCCAGCACGGTTTGCAGGTTCTCGGCGTTGAGGTGGGTGGCCTGAATCGCCGAGACATGCGGCGCAAACCTCCGGACGCCGCCCAGGAAGGTGGGCAAAAATTCCTCGAAGGTCGCCACGATGGCCAGTCGGGTCAGCGGGTCCAGTGCCGCCAGCGCCGCGCGGGTGCGCTGCGAGGGAATGAAGCCCAGCGGAATGACTTCCCAGCCGGGCAAAAGCGCCCGTGTCTCGGCCAGGCGGTGCGCCAGCGCCAGCACCACGTCGGCGTTCTGCGCTCCCTCCAGCGCACGCCCGGAGCGCAGGTCGTCGAGCGTCACGGCCTGAACGCGGTCTCCAGCGGGCAAGGCCGCCTGCACGTCCGCCGCGTAACTGCGGGTGGCGTCGGCGAACAATCCCACCAGCAGCACGCTGACGCCGTTCTGGGGCGGGCGGGCGCCGCGGGCGATGAGGGCGCTCATGGCCTCGCTGATCTGGCGCAGGCTGTAGCCCTCGCCCTCGGCCTGAACCAGCGTGTCCGTCAACAGCCGGGTCAGCCGCGCCGGATCGGGGCCGGGGGGAGGCTGCGGCGCGTCGGCCACGAAGGTGCCGCGCCCGCGCGAGGTGATGATCAGGCCCAGACCCAGCAGCTCCTTGTAGACGCCCGCCACGGTCATGTGCGCCACGCCCAGCTCCTGCGACAGCTCGCGCACGCTGGGCAGCCGCGCGCCGCGTGGAATGTCACCGCAGGCAATTCCGTATTCGAGTTGCCCGCGCAGCTGGGTCCCTACCGGCACGCCCAGACTGCGGTCGATGCCCAGCGGCCAGGTGAAGGTCTCGGGAGCGTGTCCGGCGGGAGCGTCCAGCACATCCGGTTTCATCCGGTCGCCTGCGCGGTGGAAACCGGGTCATACAGATGGCAGGCCACTTCCGGGCCGTCTTCCAGCTTAAGGAGGGCGGGCCGCTCGGTGGCGCAGCGCTCAAAAGCGTGCGGGCAGCGCGTGCGAAAGGCGCAACCGCTCGGCACATTCAGCGGGCTGGGCAGTTCGCCCGTGATGGCCGGGGCCGCCGTGCGCCGCGACGGATCGAGGGTGGGTGCAGCGGCCAGGAGTGCTTGCGTGTACGGATGACGCGGCGCGGTGAAAATCGCCTCGGTGTCCGACACCTCCACCACCCGGCCCAGGTACATCACCGCCACCCGGTGCGAGATGTGGCGCACCAGCCGCAGATCGTGGGCCACGAACAGGACGGTCAGATCGAGGCGCTCTTGCAACTCCAGCAGCAGGTTGACCACCTGCGCCTGCACCGACACGTCCAGCGCCGAGACCAGCTCGTCGGCGATCAAGCACTCCGGCTCCAGCGCCAGCGCCCGGGCAATCCCGATGCGCTGGCGCTGACCACCAGAAAACTCGTGCGGCAGGCGTCCGGCGGCCTCAGGCGGCAGGCCCACCAGTTGAAGCAATTCGCGCACGCGGGCGGGTTGCTCTGCTGCGGGGCGCATGTGGTGAACGCTCAGCGCCTCGCGCAGCACCGCCTCCACGGTCATGCGCGGGTTGAGGCTGGAATAGGGGTCTTGAAAGATCATCTGCACCCGGCGGTTGTACTGGCGCAGGGCCGGGCCGCGCAGCGAAAGCACGTCGAGGTCACCGTAACGGACGCTGCCCCGGTCGGCGTCGTAGAGCCGCACCAGGGTGCGTGCCAGGGTGGATTTGCCGCAGCCGCTCTCGCCCACGATGCCCAGCGTCTCGCCGCGCCGCACAGTGAGTTCCACGTCGGTCAGGGCCTGTACGGCGCGTCTGGGCTGTCCTCTCCAGCGTGAAAGCAGGCTCTGGGCCACCGGAAAGGTTTTGGTGAGGCTGTGAATCTCCATCAGGGGCGGTGTGGATTTGGACAGAGGAACGGTCATACGCCCACCTCCTCAAGCGTGGATTTGAGGGCGGGCAATTCGTCGTAGTGAATGCAGGCACTGAAGCGCCCTGGGGCGACTTCCAGCAGCGGCGGCTCGCCCGTCCGGCAGGCCTCGGTCACGTACGCGCAGCGCGGCGCAAACGGGCAACCCGGCGGCAGCGAGCGCAAATCGGGCGGCCCGCCGGGAATCGGCTGCAAGGGGCGGCGGTGCTCCCCGGCTCCCGGCAGGCTTTGCAGCAGCCCCAGCGTATAGGCGTGCTTCGGCGCGTGAAACAGGTCATTGACGCCCGCCGTTTCCACCAATCGCCCGCCGTACATCACTGCCACCCGGTCACAGGTCTGCGCCACCACACCCAGATCGTGCGTAACCAGAATGACGCTCATGTGCAGCTCCTCGCGCAGCCGCAGCAAGAGCCGCAGAATCTGATCCTGAATGGTCACGTCCAGCGCCGTCGTCGGCTCGTCGGCCAGCAGAAGCTGCGGCTCGGAGGCCAGCGCGATGGCGATCATGGCCCGCTGGCGCATGCCGCCGGAGAACTGGTGCGGGTAATCCGACAAGCGGGCGCGCGGGCTGGGAATGCCGGTCAGATCCAGCAGTTCGGCGGCCCGCTCCTGCGCCGCGCGGCCCCGCAGGCCTTTGTGCTCGCGCAGGTTTTCTCCGATCTGTTCGCCCACCGTCAGCACGGGATTAAGGGCCGACATCGGTTCCTGAAAGATCATACTGATCTGCCCACCGCGCACCGAGCGCAACTTCGCGTCGGAGGCGGCCAGGAGATTCTGGCCGCCGTACTCCACCGTCCCGGTCATCTGAATGGGGGGGCGGTGAAGGCGAATCAGGGAGCGCAGGGTCACGCTTTTGCCGCTGCCCGATTCGCCCACCAGCCCCAGCACCTCGCCGGGCATCAAGTCGAAGTTGACGCCGCGCACGGCATGGAGCACGCCGCCGGGCGTGGGAATGCGGACGTTCAGATCACGGACGCTGAGGTGCGGGGCCGTCATGCGCGGGGCCTCAGGGCGTCGGCCAGCCCGTCACCGATCAAGCTGAAGGTCACGCCCGCCAGGGTCAGGGCCAGGCCTGGAAAAGTACTGATCCACCAGGCGGTGGCCATGAAGTTCTTGCCGTCCGCAACCATGACGCCCCATTCCGGCGTCGGCGGCTGCGCGCCCAGGCCCAGATAGCCCAGCGACGCGCCCAGCAGGATGCCCAGGCTCATGTCAGTCATCAGGTAGACGATGGCGGGCGACACAGCGTTGGGCAGCAGATGACGCAGCAGAATGCGGCTGGGGCTGTAGCCGAGTACCCGCCCGGCCTGCGCGTACTCGGCCTTCTTCTGGGTCAGCACCTCGCCGCGCGTCAGCCGCCAGTAGCTGACCCAGCCCACCGCACTCACCGCGATATACATGTTGTTAAGGCCTGGCCCCAGCACCGCCACGATGGCGATGACCAGCACCAGAAAGGGAAACACCACCACCAGATCGGCGATGCGGCCCACCACGGCGTCGCTCCATTTGCCCAGGTAGCCGGTCAAAGCACCAAGCAGCGTGCCGAAGATGAACGGAAAGAGGGTGGTGAAAATAGCGATCTGCATATCGACACGGGTGCCGTAGATGATCCGGCTGAGAATGTCGCGCCCGAAATTGTCGGTGCCAAAGATATGCTTGGCATTCGGCCCCTGCAAGATCGCCTCGTAATCGAAGTCGGTGGGGCTATAGCGGGCCAGATACTGCGGAAAAATGGCAGCCACAATCAAGACAAGCAGCAGGACCAGCCCGATCAGCAGCGTCGCCTTGGGCATCCGGCGACGCGGGCGAACAGCCACTTCCAGCGCAGGGGAGTGCATGGTGGTCATGTGGCTCCTTCGAAAGACTGTGGGCTGCGAGTTGGAAGCTGTGGGGAAAGATTAAATCCACAATCCACAATCCACGACCTGCGACCCAGCGTCACGACAGCTCCGCACGCGGGTCGAGGCGGGCGTGAATCAGATCGGTCGCCAAAAACACCAGCGACACCAGCACCGCAAATACCAGCGTCAGGCCCTGAATCACCGGGTAGTCGCGCCCGAAGATAGCGTCGATCATCAGTTTCCCGACGCCGGGGATGGCGAAAACCGTCTCGGTAATGACGGCCCCACCGATCAGCCCGCCGACGTTGAGACCGAGCAGAGTGACGGTGGCGATCAGGGCGTTGCGCAGCACGTGGCGGGTCATGATGACGCGGCTGCGGAGGCCTTTCGCGCGAGCAAAATCCACGTACTCGGCGGTCAGCACCTCGATGACGCTGTTGCGCAGGGTGCGGACCAGAATCGCCGCCAGGTTCAGGCCCAGTGTCAGGGCGGGCAAGAACATGTGGTAAATGTGATCACCGAAGGTCACGCCGTAGCCGCCGATGGGAAACCAACCCAGCCGAGCGCCGAGCAGGGTCAGCAGTTGCAGGGCCACATAAAAACCCGGCAACGACAAACCCACCTGAAACACGGCCCGGATCAGGCTGTCAACCCAGGTGTTGCGGCGCACAGCGGCCAGAATTGCCAGTGGCACTGCCATGACCACGCCCAGCACAGAGGCGTACACGTCCAGGAATAGGGTGACCGGCAACCGGTCGAGCATCAGGCGCAGCACCGGCACCTTGAGGTTGATGCTCTCGCCCAGATTGCCGTGCAGCACCTGGTTCACGAAGAAACCGAACTGCACGATCAGGGGTTTGTCCAGGCCCAGCTCGCGGTTGGCACGCGCCACGTTCTCCGTGGTGGCCCGGTCACCGAGTATGGCGCTCACCGGGTCGCCGGGAATGAAGTGGATGAGCACGAAGACGACCACCATCACCGCCAGAAAGAGAGGAATGATCTGAAGAAGTCGCCGGATCACGTAACTGGAATGCATGGCACCTCCCTAGAGCGCATGGTGAAACAAGGCATGAGACGCGCCACGCCTGAAATTGGGAGAAGCGTGGCGCACGGAGACAAAGCGGCTTGGGCTTTACTTATCGAGCCAGGTGGCCTCAAAGATGTTGTTGCCGAGGGGAATCTGGTTAAAGCCCTTGACGAACTTGGCCAGCGCCACCGGATACGGCGTCTCGTAGAGATAGATGTTGGGGGAAGCGTTGTTGAAAATGGTCTGAATCTGCTTGTATTGCGCGGCGCGTTTGGCTTTGTTGGTTTCCTGCTGGCTCTGCACGAACAGCTTCTCGATGGTGGGGTCGCTGAAGCCGGTGTGGGCCGCTTCGGTGGTGCCCGCCACGGCGAAATAGCTGGTGATCTCGCTGGGATCGGCGAGGTCGTCGGTCCAGCCGCTGGCGCGCATCTGGAAGTCGTTGGCGCGGTAGCGAGCGGTATTGGTGGCGGCGTCGAGCTGCTCGATCTTGAGCCGCACGCCCACCGCGCTCCACATCTGCTGGAGGGTCGTCGCCAGCGCCTGACCGGTGGCGCTACCGGAGGTCACGATGATGCTCACGTCGATACCGTTGGCGTAACCTGCCGCCGCCAAAAGGGCCTTGGCCTTGGCCGGATCGTAGGGGAATCCCTTCAGAGTCTTGTCGAACAGCGGAGTGGAGGACGACATGAACGACGTCATCGGTTTGCCGGCGCCGAAGGTGACGAGCTGAATCAGGGCCGGGCGGTTGACGGCGTAGTTGAGCGCCTGACGCACCCGCACGTCCGAGAGTGGATTGGCCGTGCCGTTCTTGAGCTTGGGACGGTTGTTCATGAAGACGCTGTTGACCTGGGTGGAGGGAAACAGCATCATGTTAATTTTGGGATCGGTCTTGAGTTCGGGGGCCCGGCTGAGCGGAATGAATTCGGCTCCCTGAATTTCTCCGGCCTGAAGTTTCAGGATGCGGGTGTTGTCATCGGGAAGGATTTCGAAGCGCAGGGTATCGAGGTAAGGAAGCGCCTTCTTGTCCTCGCCCATTTTCCAGTAATACGGGTTGCGCTTGAGCACCATGTACGAGCCGCGCTTCCACTCGCTGAGTACGAAGGGGCCCGAGCCGATCGGATGCTCGGCGAACGCCTTGGCCTTCTCGGCGTCGTTCTTGCCGGGCGTGGCATCGAACAGCTTCTGCGGCATGATGCCGGTGTTGAAGGCCGCCAGCGCCGACGGCAGAACGGGATCGGGGTGCTTGAGTGTGATGGTCACGGTGTTGCCGCTGGCCGCGACGCTGGCGATCGATTCGATCAGGTAGCCCCAGATGCCGTTGTCGGGGTTGCGGGCACGGTCAAGGTTCCACTTGACGTCGGCGGACGTGATGGGGCTGCCATCGGCGAACTTGATGCCGGGGCGCAGGGTCAGCTTCATGGTCTTGCCGTCTTTGGACACCGTGTAGCGGCTGGCCAGCCCCGGCTGCACTCGCTTGCCGTCGGCGGTGGGTTGCAGCAGCGTGTCGTAAAGGTTGGTCAGGATCCAGATATCGAGGTTGGCGTCATTAAGCACCGGGTCCAGAAACAACGAGTCGGCAGCGCGGCCAAAGATCATCTGGCCGCCGCGAGTAACGCCGAGGGCCTGACCGAGAGAGAGCGTGGCGGCGAGGGCGAGCGCGGCGCGGGTCATTCTCTTCATTGGATCTCCTCTGGATTGTTCGGCTGCCGGGCAGCGGGGAGCACTCTGATCTCGTCGCTTCCTGTCGTTCGCTGAGCGTCAATAAACACTGGATTAAGTGTTCTATCAAACCATAACACCTGATCCGGAAGAGTGCAAGCGTGGTGACAGTGCCGGACAGACCGGTCGAAGTGCAAAAAATGGCCCGACGCCAAGCGCCGGACCAAGGGCAGTCAGACCTGGCGTTCAGTCAGCGCTCAACCCGCTCCAGCAGGGCACTCAAGGCCTGCCGGGTCAGCTCTGTGGTCAGGCCGTAAGCCAAATGTGACCCCGCTTCCCATAGCACTGCCGAAAGCGGCAATTGCCAGGGCCAGGCCTGAAAGCCGGTGGCAGGCACGGCGCTGGCGTGGGTCAGGCCGTAAAGTACCGCGCCTGCCGGAACGCCCGCACCCACCGTGACACCCGGCGCGATTTCGGCCAGCGCGCCGTAGACCGCGCCCAGGCCCGCGCCCATCGTGTAATGCACACCCTGCTGGGCCGCCAGCTTCTGCTGCTTGCTGAGGTTCACACCCTCGGCGTCGGCGGCGGCCTGAATCATCTCGGCGGGCGGCATGTGATCGATGCGCCCGCTGGGGTCGGCCCCGATCATCTTTTTCTCGGCGGCAGTGGGTGGAAAGAAGTGCTCGGCCAGGGTTTGCAGCGGCGGCTCGACCAGCGATTTGACGTACGCGCCGAGGATGCCCGCCGCTGCACCGATGAGGGCACCGCGCAGGAAATTAGGCTGATTCATGTCTGGCAGCTTAGACGGCTGCGGATGAGCCCAGACCGAGATGAAAAGGGCGGCTCAACATCAGCTTGACACTGCATAAAGACGGGCCGGATAAAATAACCGGGATGTCAAGCGACGTTGACGACCTGTCTCCGATTGACTACACTTGGAGATATGATGGTCGATCCGGCTTCTCCGACTGCACTCCCGGCTGCGGCGCTGACCAATTCGGTTCGGTCGCGCCGCGAAGCCCTGGGGCTGGGACCGTCGGAGCTGGCCCGCCGCGCCGGAATGACCCGGCAGGCGCTGCACCGCATCGAGGCAGGCAGCTACGCGCCGGGCGTGATGGCCGCGCTGCACCTGGCCAGAGCGCTCGCCTGCCGGGTCGACGACCTCTTTTTTCTGCCGGACGATATGGCCGTGGCCCGGCTGGTCGGCGGTCCGGCCCGGCCCGGTCAGCGACTACAACTGGCCCGCTTGGGCGAGGAGCTGTGCGCCTACCCGCTGAGCGGCGTGGAAGCCCTCAGCGGCAGCGCCGACGCCCTGCTGAGCAGTGAGTTGCCCGGCGACCGGGTCGGCTGCTCGCCGCTCACCCCGGTCCAGGGCTGGGAACAGACGGCGGTGCTGTGCGGCTGCGATCCGGCACTCTCGCTGCTGCGGGGTCAGGTTGTGCGGGGCCAGTCGGCAGCCGCCCGCGTGCTGCTTCGGCCTGCGGTCAGCGAGGCGGCCCTGGCGGCCCTGGTGAGCGGCGAGGCCCACGCGGCGGGCCTGCACCTCTACGACCCGGTGAGCGGTGAGTCGAATCTGCCGTTCGTGGCGGCGGCGCTGCCGGACCAGGTGGTCCACGTATACGCGCTGTGGAGCTGGGAACAGGGCCTCATCCTGCCGCCGGGCAATCCGCAGCGGCTCGCCAGCGTCGCCGATCTGGGCCGGGCGGGGCTGTGGATCGCCAACCGGCCCCCCGGCTCGGGGTCGCGGCGGCTGCTCGATGACTGGCTGGCGCAGGCCGGGCTGGACGCCGGGCAGCTCAGCGGGTACGCCGACGAGTACGCCTCGCCGCTCGATCTGGCCGCCGCAGTGGCGCACGGGCAGGCCGACGTGGGGGTGGGACCGCGATCCGCAGCCCAAGCACACGGGCTCGACTTCGTGCCGCTGCTGCGTGAACGCTTCGATCTGGTCATCCCAGACCAGCACCTGGCGCACCCTGGCGTGCAGGCCCTCTTGCAGGCCGCCCGGTCGCCTGCCCTGCGCGCCGAGCTGAGGGCGCTGGGCGGCTACGATCCAGCCGAGTCCGGCCAACCCATCGCCACCTTCTCCCCTTCTCCACCCAGGAGTGCTCGAATCTGATGAACCGTCACCACATTGTTTGCGTTGCCCTAATGCTGGGCCTGATGGGATGGCCCGCCGCCCACGCCGCCAAGCTGACCGTGTTTGCGGCGGCCAGCTTGACCGACGCCTTCAGTGAAATTGGTAAGAACTTCGACGCCGCCTCGGGCAACACCACCGTGTTTCAGTTTGCCGGATCGCAGGCGCTGCGCACCCAGCTCGAACAGGGAGCCGGGGCTGATGTGTTCGCCAGCGCCAACACCGCCCAGTTCGATCCGCTGGTCAAGGCCGGGCAGCTCAGCTCGGGGCAGACCTTCGCGCGCAACCGCCTGATCGTGATCTCGCCGCGTGGCAGCGCCGCCGTCAGTAGCCTGGCCGACCTGGCCAAACCCGGCGTCAAGCTGGTGCTGGCCGACAAGACTGTGCCGGTGGGCGACTACAGTCGCAAGACGCTCGACCTGATCTCGAAGGCCGGAACATACGGCAGCGACTTCTCGGCGCGGGTCCTGAGAAATGTGGTCAGCGAGGAACCCAATGTGCGGCAGGTGGCTCTCAAGATTCAGCTCGGCCAGGGTGACGCGGCCATCGTCTACGTCAGCGACGTGACGCCCAGCCTGCGTCCCGACGTGCGGACGACCGGGCTGCCGACCCGCTTCAACCCGCTGGCGAGCTACCCCATCGGTGTGCTGGCGGCCAGCAAGAATGCCGAGGCCGCCCAGGCCTTCGTGAAGTATGTGCTGTCGAGTGATGGCCAGCGGGTGCTGAAGAAGTGGGGCTTCGTCGGCGCGAAGTAAGTTCGTTTCGGTCAACCTTCCCCCTTTTTTACAGGAGACCCAATGAACATCAGCGCCCACACCAAGCTGTTTGGCCCATGGCCGCTGCCAGGCCCAGTTCCACGGGGTCGGACCAGCCAGTCGGCACGCCGTAAGCAGTTGGCGCTGCTGCGGGGAGGCCCGTAAGCTGAAGCGTTTAGCACCCGCCCCCCACCCCCTGCCGCTGCTGCTGAGTACGTTGCTGGCCGCCTTCCTGTTGCTGCCCACGCTGACACTGCTGCTGCGCGGCGTCAGCAGCGACTTTCTGCCCACGCTTCTCAGTCCGGTGGTCACTGACGCCCTGCGGGTCAGCGTGCTCACCTCGGGGGCCAGCCTGGGGCTGACGGTGCTGCTGGGCACGCCCGCCGCCTGGCTGCTTTCAAGGCGGCGCTTTTTCGGACACGCGTTGCTGGAAACCCTGCTCGATCTGCCGATCACGCTGCCGCCGGTGGTGGCGGGCGTGGCGCTGCTGCTGGCCTTCGGTTCGCGCGGCTGGCTGGGCCAGGGACTGGAACTGGCCGGCATCAATCTGGCCTTCAGCCCGGCAGCGGTGGTGCTGGCCCTGCTGTTTACCAGCGCGCCGTTTTATATCCGGGCGGCCAGGGCGGGCTTCTCGGCCTACGACCCCGACACCGAGGCGGCGGCGCGGGTCGACGGAGCCGGGGAGCGGGACGTGTTCTTCCGGGTGACGTTGCCGCTGGCGCTGCCATTTCTGCTCGAAGGCTTGGTGCTGGCCTGGGCCAGATCACTGGGCGAGTTCGGGGCCACCATCCTGTTTGCCGGATCGCTGCAAGGCCAGACCCGCACCATCACGCTGGCGATCTACAGCGCCATGGAGAGCGATCTCAGGCCCGCGCTGGTGCTGAGCGCCGTGATGGTGGTGTTCGCCTTTGGCCTGCTGCTGCTGGTGCGACTGCTGGCCAGCTGGCGGCGCTGAACAGCTGGGCGTGTCTGGCCCAGCCGCACACCGGGGCGCATCCCGCAGCCGGATTGGGTACTCTGGGACCATGAACAAAGTCTATCCGAGCGCCCAGGCGGCACTTGAGGGCGTGGTGGCCGACCACCAGACGGTGGCGGTGGGCGGCTTCGGGCTGTGCGGCATTCCCGAGGTCCTGATCGCGGCGCTGCGGGATTCGGGCGTCCAGGGCCTCACGGCGGTCAGCAACAACGCGGGCGTGGACGACTTCGGGCTGGGGTTGCTGCTGCGCAGTCGCCAGATTCGCAAGATGATCAGCAGCTACGTGGGCGAGAACAAGGAATTCGAGCGCCAGTACCTCGCGGGCGAACTCGAACTCGAATTCACGCCGCAGGGCACCCTGGCCGAGCGGATGCGGGCAGGCGGGGCGGGCATTCCCGGCTTCTATACCAAGACTGGTGTGGGAACGGTGGTGGCCGAGGGCAAGGAGCAGCGCGACTTCGGTGGGCAGACGTACGTGCTGGAGCGCGGCATCGTGGCCGACGTGAGTCTGGTCAAGGCCTGGAAAGCCGACACGGCGGGCAACCTGATCTACCGCAAGACCGCCCAGAACTTCAATCCGGTGGTGGCGACCTGCGGCAAGGTAACGGTGGCCGAGGTTGAGGAGATCGTGGAGGTGGGCGCACTCGATCCCGACAGCATTGTCACGCCCGGCATCTATGTGCAGCGGGTCGTGCTCAATGCCCACCCCGAGAAACGCATCGAGCAGCGCACCGTACGCCAGGCCAGCACACCCGCCACATCCGCCGCTGGCGAGGAGGTCTGAGATGCCCTGGACGAGAGACGAGATGGCCCAGCGGGCCGCGCAGGAATTGCAAGACGGCATGTACGTGAACCTGGGCATCGGGCTGCCCACCCTGGTCGCCAACTTCATTCCGCCGGGCGTGGGTGTGACCCTGCAATCGGAAAACGGGCTGCTCGGCATCGGCCCCTTTCCCACCGACGAGGAAGTCGACGCGGACCTGATCAACGCGGGCAAGCAGACGGTGACGGCGCTGCCCGGCGCGAGCTTTTTTTCCAGCGCCGAGTCGTTTGCCATGATCCGGGGCGGGCACATCAATCTGGCGATTCTGGGAGCCATGCAGGTGAGTGAGCACGGCGACCTCGCCAACTGGATGATTCCCGGCAAGCTGGTCAAGGGCATGGGCGGCGCGATGGATCTGGTGGCCGGGGCGGAGCGGGTGGTCGTGCTGATGGAGCACACGGCCAAAGGCGGCGCGCATAAGATTTTGCCGGAGTGCGACCTGCCGCTGACCGGCGTGCGGGTGGTGCAGCGCATTATCACCGACTTGGGGGTGCTGGACGTGACCGGGAGCAGCCTGCAACTCATCGAACTTGCGCCCGGCGTGACGCTGGAAGAGTTGCGCGAGAAGACCGGGGCGGACATTCGGGCCGATTAAAAGACTGCTGCCCCGGCTTTGAGGACCGGGGCAGCGGTGGATGGGGTGTTGCTCAGTTCTGCGAATTGGCCTGCGGCGTGAAGGCGCTCAGCTTGACACTCAGATCAAGCGCCTTGCCGCCGCGCAGCACGCTCAGCTTGACGGTATCGCCGATGTTCAGGCCGAAGATGGCCGCTTGCAGGCTGCTGCCCTGGCCCAGTTGCTTGCCGTTGACCGACGTGACGATGTCGCCGCCGAGGGTGAGCGGCGTGCCGTCCTGCAAGGTGATCTGCTGACTGCCTGCCTTGAGTCCGGCCTGCTCGGCGGGGCTGCCGGGTTCCACGCCCACGACCAGTGCGCCGGACGTCGGCAGCTTGAGGGCCTTCAGCGCGGCAGCGTCGAGGCTCGACAGGTCGGCGTAGCGCAAGCCCAGCACCGGGGTGGTGATCTTGGTTCCGGCTTCCAGGCGCGGCAACAGGCCCTTGGCGGTGTTGATGGGAATGGCGAAGCCCACCCCAGCGTTCTGGTCGCTGCCGCCGCTCAGGATCTGGGTGTTGATACCGATGACCTGCCCGGCGCTGTCGAGCAGCGGGCCGCCGCTGTTGCCGGGGTTGATGGCCGCGTCGGTCTGGATGACGGCCTGGTTGACACCGCGCACGCCCACCGGAATGCTGCGGGCGTTCGAGCTGATGATGCCCTCAGTAACGCTGAAATCGAGGTCGAAGGGAGCGCCAAGCGCAATCGCCTTAAGGCCCGGTTCGAGCGCGTCGCTGTTGCCCAGCGCGATCGGCTTGATCAAGTCTTTGGGCAAATCCTCGGCGCGAATCAGGGCCAGGTCGTAGTCCGGCGCGGTGCCGATGACCTTGGCGGTGTACGTTTCGGGGTGATTGTGCACCCGGATGGTGATGGTGTCAGCTCCGTCAACCACGTGGTAATTGGTCAGGATGTCGCCCTTGGCGTTGACGAAGAACCCGCTGCCAGTGCCGCGCGACGGACCGGAGGGCTGGCCAGGCATGCCGGGCAGGTTGGGAACCCCCTGACCGAACGGCATGCCCGCGAAGGGGGTCCCGGCAAACGGATCGCTGCCATCCGGGGCACTGCCCTGGTCATTCGGAGCGCTGTTGTTGCCCTTGCCGGAGCCTCGGGGAGCCGCTTTGGGAGCCGCCGGACGGGGAGCCGTCTTGGTGCCGCTCTGCACGCTGATATAGACCAGACCGTCCTCGGCGGCGCGCACCACATCCACAGTATTGCGCTCGTTCTCGGTGCGGGCGCGGGCCGCGTCGAAGGTGGGCACGGCAGCCTGGGCCAGGGTGGCGGGAACCAGCGTGATGGTCTGCGCGGTTTGGGCCTCTGCGCCGTACTGGTTATGCAGCGCCGCGCCGCCCAAACCGAGGACCAGTGCAGCCGAGACGGCGAGAGCAGCTTTCTTGTAGGGAGAAATGGACATGGGTAAAGCCTCCTGAGTTGAACGTGGGAAAGGGAACACTGGGTCTAGAGGTCGTCTCGCCATTGGAGACAGACAACTATTGGTCTTGAGCTTAAAGGTAACGGTTTCGCTTAAAAACCAGCTGAAAGTGAGTGAAGTCAGATTCTGATCTCTCGAGTCATCCTTTTCATTCAGAACACACCTTCTACCGAAGTCATTCCCCAAAAGAATGATTCCGAGCAGTCAAGGCATAGATTGTAAACCTCACCACCGTACAAACATTCGATAGTCACGGTTCTTGATCAGTATGGGCCTGAAAGATGAAGCTTCTTCCAGAGTTTCTTGAGGAAAGCCAGCAAAAGAGCCGCCCGATGCATTCGGCGGCCCCATCTTCAACAGGATAGAGTGTCGTCAGGGCGGCGAAACGGGGGCGCTCACTTGGCCTGCACCTCCGCCGACATTGGCCCAGGCGTACCTGAGGCGCTCACCGCCTGCACGCTGTAGCGCGCGCCCTGGCGGGCGGCCTCGGCGTAGTTGGTGCCCAGCAGCGGCCCGGCAATCTGCACACGGCGCTTGCCCTCCAGTCGGAACACGTAGTAGGCCAGTGCATCGGGCGAGTCGGCCCAGGTGAGGCTGATCTGCCCCTTGCTAAGGGTCGCCTTGAGGTCTGCCGGAGCCGTGAGTCTGCTTTCGGGCGGCTGGGCCGACAGCACGTTGGAAGCGTTCGACAGATTGCCGCGCAGATCGACGGCCACCACCGCGTAGCTGTACTGCACTCCGCCGCGCACCTTGCTGTCGAGGTAGCCGAGGCTGTCAGGCGGCAGGGTCGCCACCTTGACGGGTTCGGCCTCGTTCTGGGCGGCGCGGTAGACCTGATATTCCTTGAGGTCGGGGGTGGGCGGCAGCGTGAAGATGATCGCCACCTTGCCCACCGCCGACTGGGCGCGAATCAGCAATGGCGAGGGCGGCGGGGTCTTATCGGTGAGTTGTGCTGCCGATGCCTCGGACGCCGCACCTTCCACGCCCGACGTGTTGACGGCCTTGACGGTGTACCGAAACTGGCTCTGCACGCCCTGGGGAATGTCGTCCTTGAAGCGGGTGGCGGTGACCGGCTCACCGTTGAGCAACACCACCGGAGCCTTGCCGCCCACCCCGATCTCGGCGCGGTAGACGTTGTAGCCGTCGATGTCTTTCTCGGGACTGGCCGCCCAGGTCAACGTGATGGCGTTGTCGTCGCCGACCGCCTTGAGTGCTTTGGGCGCGCCCGGCGGGGTTTCGTTGTAGGCGCGGCCCACCCGTTCGGGTGAGGGTTCGCTCTGGCGGCTGCCGTCGCTGACTTGCAGGGCGTAGTAGCGCGGGCTGGCGGGCGGAGCGCTCTTGTCGGTGTAGCTGGTCGCGCCCGGCGGCAGCTTGGTCAGCGGTGCGAGCTTGCCGGGGTGGTCGCCGCGCAGCACGGTGATTTCCTTGATGCCCGCGTCGGTTACCTTGTCCCAGCCGAGTTCGACCTGATTCTGGTTGTTCTTCACGGTGGTAATCAGCGGAGCCGAGATCGGGAAGGCCAGGCGAGCTTCCAATGTGACGACATTGCCCGGCGCACTCTCGCGCCCGAACATGTCCTGCGCGGTGACGCGGTAGCGGTACGACTGCTTGGGGTCGAGCTTATTGTCACTCAGGTGCGGCGTTTCGCGGGTACTTGCCAGGAGGGGAAACTCGGTCAAATCGGCAAACGCACCGCTTCCCACGGCCCGCTGCACCCGGTAGAGCGTTACCACGTTGTCACTCTTGTTCCAGGTCAAATCGATCTGACGGCTCCCCACCGCTGCTTTGAGGTTGGACGGTGGGGGGAGGGGGAGGTCGCGGCCCACCTGCACGCTGAAAGTGTTGAGCGCTTGCCCGTTCGCCGAGACGCTGTAGGTATACGTTCCCGCTGCCAGCCCCGTGTCCTCGAATACCAGGTTGAGGGCGTGCGCCAGCTTGAGGTTCGTCACCACATTGAGCAGGTTGAGCATCAAGAAGCCGCGCTCCTCGCCCGTGGTGGTTTTGAGCGCCGCCAGAGCGCCTACCGCCAGGTCGTAGTCATCGCTGGAGACTTGGTATTTGCCCACAGCTTCCACTTTGTTCAGGGGCTTGAGCGTAAAGGTCTTGTCGCCGCCTGGGCCAGAGCGCTTGACGATATAGCCGCTGTCGGGCAGGCCGGTGTCCAGAATCGGCAGCGCCAGACTGACGCTTGCCTTGTTGCCGAGGGACAGCACTTGTGGTTTTCGAGTGCCGCTCTGAACGGTACTGGCCTGGGTCAGCGGCGCGGCCAGCAGCACCGTGAGCAGCAGGGGAAAAGGTGAGATTCGCATGTCTGGGTTCTCCCTTCGGCTGGAACGGGGCGCACCCGCCCCAGCCGGTTGGCGATTAGAAGCTGACGCCAACGGTGACGCCGAAGTCGGGTAGCGGCCAAGGCAAGCTGACGTTGATGCTGGCCGAGCCATCAAAGGCAATCGGGTTGAAGGCTTGCAGGTGGCCGCTGATGGTGGCGTCGAACCCGAAGCCGATGCTCTTGCCGTTCCAGTTCATGATGGCTTCTTTGCTGGGGAACTGGGTGTCGCGCCCTGCGCATCCGGCGCGAATATCCAGACCCTCGTGGAAGCTGATGGCGGCGTCAAAGCGGACGGGATTGAGTTGCAGACCTGCGTCGAAGTTCATGTCGTAATCAAAGCGGGCGCGGGCCCACGGATAGCAGTGGCCGAAGCCGTAACTCAATCTGCCCAGCGATCCGGCGGCCCCGAAATGAGCTCCAAAGTGGTAGCCGGTAAATAGGCCTGTGCCTGTGAGATTGTCCTTGCGGTCGCCGGGTTCGAATGCCTGTCCAATGATCAGGTAACCGTCCGAACCTACACTTCCCAGCACCGGGATGTTAAGTTTGGCCGAAACAGGGTTGCCATACGTGCCGATCTTGACGAATTTCTGGTCGGCGATGCGCACATGCAGCCAGGCGGTGATATCGACCACGCCCGCCAGCGTGAACTTGCTGAGGTCGTTGCAGTTGAGGCCAGCGATGTACTGCGGTCCCAGGCAGCCGAGCATGTCGAAGCCGTCGCTGGTGATCGAGGCCAGGATGCGCGACTGCGCCGCCTTGTTGCCGAAGACGCCCTGGTTCATCGGGGTGAGAATCCAGCCGTCGGCAGTCAGCTCGAAGCCGCGCTGCGTGTCGATTTTGAAGATCGCCTTGAAGTGCAGGCTGTTGCCGTCCTCGAAGGCCGCCGTGATGCCGCCGATGATCTGCACCCTGTGGTCGCCGGACTTGACTGGTCGTTGGGCGTACTGCGGAATGGTGGCGTTGTCGGGCCACTTCATGTTGTAGGCGATGCCGCCGGTAAAGCCGTAGAGGTTGAAGGCCCCCAGAATCGTGACGATGGGCGAGCGGCTGTCGACGGCTGCCTTGACGTAGAAGTACGGGTCACTGGTCAGACCGAACAGCGCTTCCGCCGTGACTTTCATGACCGAGGCCCCCTGACCGGTATCGAGGCCGCCCTTGATGGTCAGTTCGTAGCCGCCCGGCACCTGCTTGAGGCCGATGGTGCCGCTCTGGGTCAGGTCGCCGAGGCTGGCCCGCACATCCGAGGAGCCGAGCATGCCGGTGGTAGTGAAGACCGCCGAGACGTCGCTGCCCTCCACGCGCATGGTGGCGTTGGGATCGACTTTCTTGCTGAAGGCGTCGGTGTGAAGATCGAGTCTGCGGTTGATTCCGGCGCTGACGAGGTAGCGCATCTGGGCAGGCACGCTGGGCGTGAGGGTGCTGAGCTGCTGCTTGCCGTCCAGACCCAGGGCGTAGCCGCTGCCGCTGCGCCCGATGACGGCGGCCGTGACATTGAAGGTCTGACCGAACAGCTTGAAGTCGCTGGACGGCAGATTGACTTTGCTCAGGCCGTCGCCGCTCTTTTTCTGGCTGGCCGCGCTGAGCGCCGACTCCCCAAAGCGCACATTGCCGTCGGCGGTGAAGGTCAGGGTATTGAGGGTCGCCACGCCGTCTTCGAGCGAGGCGCTGGGCAGCTTGAGATACTGACCCGCGCTCCCGAAACTGAGGCCGCCGCTGGGGCCGACCAGCTGAGCGCTACTGAGGTTCGTTCCCCCATTCCCCGAGCTGCCAGCACTCCCACCCGTTACAGTGACGCCCAGCATCCGAGCCGCCAGCACCGACGCGTTGGCGCTCACCGAGCTACTGATGGCATTGGACACGGCGTTGCCGCCAGTGATGGCCGGAACATTGCCGACGTAGTTCAGGCCGCCGCTGTAGAGGCCGGAAAACTGCCCGAAGGTGGTGCCAGATGCGACGCCATTGCCCTGCTGGCCCGCTTTGAGGGTGGAGAGTTCCTTGAGGTCCCAGCTGTTGGCGGTGATCTGGAGGTCGAGCAATTTGCCGCGCTCCACCCACGTTCCGCCGCCTGCCGAGAGGTCACTCTTGCCGAAATCGCGGCTCAGTTCGCCGGTCAGGGCGTAGTGGAAGTCGCCCGCCGAGAGGGTGATGGCCACGTCGGCCTGCTGCTCGAACAGCGGAATCTTGGCGGTGGCCGCGCCTGCCGTGTCGCTCACCGTGTTTTCGACGGCCACCAGGCTGAGCTGCTTGAGTGTGAAGGTCCAGCCCCGGTCGGTGAAGTTGCCCGCACCGAGATCGCCGCTGAAGGTGTAGCCGCTTCTCAGGGTGGCGGTGGTGGGCGGCGTGAGGGCGTTGCCGTAGCCGACTTTGGCGTTGCCGAGGACCACACCCATCCAGGCGGCACCTTCCGGCGGCTTGACCGAACTGGGAACACTGTCGTAGAGGGGCAACATGCCCGCCACCGGGTCGGCGGTCTGTGCGGCGCTCAGATCGAGCGTCAGTCCTGCACTGCCGCTGAAGGTCAGCGGGGTGGTGGGCACCTTGAGGGCGTCCACGTTGGCGCTGGCCGCGCCGTAGAGATCGCCGGTGTCGGGCTTGAGGGCTGCCGTGATGGGGTAGGTGAACTTGGGATCGGGGCGGCAGTACTTGGTGGCCTCGTCGATGATGCTCTGGTTGACCAGGACCGAGCGGAACGCCGAGGCGACGGACACGCGCTGGAGGTTCGAGAAGCGGAAATCCTGGCTGTGGCCCAGCAGGTTGGAGGCCGCGAACGACACGCCGCCCGCCTGTGCCGTGACCGCGCTGCGGGTGCTGGCCGTCCGGATGACCACCTGACCCTCGCCCCGGATGTTGAGGCTGGGCAGAGCGAACACCGGCAAAAAGCCCTTGGCATTCAGGATATTAACGGGGTCGCCGTACAGCACTTCACGGGTGCGCGAGACGATATCGAGCAGGGTCGGGTGGCCCAGAATCCAGTACTGCCGGTCGGGAATAGACGGCGGCTGGGGCGGCTCGCAGGTGGTCGCCAGCGAAACCTGACCGCTGAAGTCGGCGCTGGTCGGGGTGAAGTTCACCGAGGCCGGAATGACCTTGAAGCCGCTGAGGCCCGCCGGAAGCGGGGTCGTCTTGAAGGCGCTGAGGTTCATGCTGATCTCGCCGGACGTGACGTGAACGCGCTCGTCGCTGACCGACTCGACACTCAGGCTGCTGAAGGTCACGCTGACGTCGCTGAAGGCTTCCACACCGCCGACGATCAGGGTGTGGGTGGCCTTGCCCGCGAAGGCAGCGAAGTCGGGGTTACTCAGCGAGCTGATCTTGAAGACGAAGCCGTCGATCTCCAGCTCGGTGGGCACCGGGCGCACCGTGTAGGTGATCGCGGGCGGCGTGGCGGGCACCGGGGCCTGCCCGGCTGGCGCGTCGGGAACATAGGTCAGGGTATGGACGCCGAGGTCCTGGGTGGGCAGGTTAGGAACGGGGAAGGTGACGTGGGTCTTGCCCTTGGGGGCGTTCAGCGTCACGCTCGCCAGCGTGTTGCCGTCGAGCAGGAGCTGGCCGGTGAGCTGACCCTGGCCGGTGTAGTCGAGGTCGAGCGCGGCGTCGAGGCGGCTGCCCTTCAGCACCATCAGCCCCGGCCGGTCTTCGGGCTTGGTGAAGTGCAGGGTCAGGGTATCCACGCTGAGGCTGGCCTCCACTTTGAGGCTGACCGCAGCGGGCGGCGCGCCGTCCACGCTGAGCTTGAGGACGTAAATGCCCACCGCCGCGTACTGGTGCTTGAGCGGTCCGGTGATCGGCGTCGCGGTGCCGTCGCCCCAGTCGAGGGTGTAGTTCAGGCCGGGCACGAGGGTGCCGGGCGTGGCGGTGACGTTCTCGCCCACCTTGGCCGGATTCGGCTGGGCGTCGAGCGTGGGGGTGGGCACCTTCACGTTCAGGCTCACCACCACCGGCGCGCCGCCTTCAGGCGTCAGCTTGACGACGTACACGCCGGGCGCGCTGAATTTGTGCTTGGTGCTGGCGGTGGCACTACCAGTGACCGGAACCACGGAGCCGTCGCCCCAGTCGAGGCTGTACTTGAAGGTGGGGACCAGGGTGCCGAGGCTGGCGGTCACGTCCTGGCCCACATTGGCGGGGTTGGGATCGAGGCTGAGGGTGGGCACCGGCAGCTTGACGGTGAGGCTGACGGTGGCGGGCGCTGCGCCGTCCGTGCCGAGCTTGACGACGTAGACGCCAGGCGCGCTGTAGGTATGCTTGGCGCTGGAGGTGCCACCGCTGACCGGCACCACGCTGCCGTCGCCCCAGTCGAGCGTGTAGCTCAGGCTGGAAAGGAGATTGCCCAGGCTGGCGCTCACGCTCTGGCCGACCTCTGCCGGGTTGGGATCGAGGCTGAGGGTCGGCGTCGGCGGGCGAACGTTGACGCTCACCGTCACCGGGGCGATACCGTCCGCGCTCAGCTTGACGATGTAGACGCCGGGAGCCGCGTACTTGTGCTTGGCAGTGGCCGTTCCACTGCCCGAGACCGGAACGGTGGTGCCGTCGCCCCAATCGAGCGTGTAGGGATAGCTGGCGAGCAGGCTGCTGGCCGTCGCGGTCACGTCCTGCCCAACAATCGCCGGGTTGGGATCGACCGTGAGGGCGGCGTTCGGCGGGCGAACGTTGACGCTCACCGTCACCGGCGCGACGCCGTCGGCGCTCAGCTTGACGATGTAGACGCCGGGAGCCGCGTACTTGTGCTTGGCGGTGGCCGTTCCACTTCCAGAAACCGGAACGGTGGTGCCATCGCCCCAGTCCAAAGTGTAGGGGTAGCTGGCGAGCAGACTGATGGCCGTTGCAGTCACGTCCTGACCGACAATCGCCGGGTTGGGATCAACGGTCAGACCCGCGTTGGGTGGGCGCACGTTCACGCTGGCCGTCACCGGGGCGATACCATCTGCGCTCAGCTTGACGATGTAGACACCGGGAGCCGCGTACTTGTGCTTGGCGGTGGCCGTTCCACTACCGGAGATGGGAACGGTCGTACCGTCGCCCCAGTCCAAGGTGTAGGGATAGCTGGCGAGCAGACTGCTGGCGGTCGCGGTCACGTCCTGACCAACGATCGCCGGGTTGGGATCGATACTCAGACCCGCGTTAGGTGGACGCACATTCACGCTGGCCGTCACCGGGGCGGAGCCGTCGCGCAGCAGCTTGACCAGGTAGGTGCCGGGAGCGTTGTAAGCGTGCTTGGCGCTGGCGCTGCCGTTGCCGCCGCTGATGGGTGAGGTCGCGCCGTCGCCCCAGTCGAGGGTGTAGGCGAACGAGGGCACCAGGCTGCCGAGCGTGGCCGTGACCGACTGAGCGACCAGCGCCGGATTCGGGTCGAGGTTGAGGGTGGCGGTGGGGGCGGTGACCGTGAGCGAGACCGTCACGGGCGCGATGCCGTCCTGGCTGAAGCGCACCAGGTAGACGCCAGGCGCGGCGTAGCTGTGCTTGACGCTGGCCTTGCCGTTGCCCGACACCGGAACTGATGTGCCGTCGCCCCATTCCAGGGTGTAGGACAGGCTCGGCAGCAGATTGTCCAGGCTAGCCGTCACCGGCTGACCGAGGCTGGCCGGGTTGGGGTCCACGCTGAGAGTCGGCGCGGGAGCACGCACATTCACGCTGACCGTCACCGGAGCGACGCCGTCGGCGCTCAGGGTCACGACGAAAACGCCAGGGGCCGCGTACTTATGCTTGGCGGTGGCCGTTCCACTGCCAGAAACCGGAACGCTGGTGCCGTCACCCCAGTTTAGGGTGTAGGGCAGAGTCGGCAGCAGGCTGCTCATGGTCGCCGTCACGTCCTGCCCGACTGCCGCCGGGTTAGGGTCGACACTCAGGCCCGCATTGGGCGGGCGCACACTCAGGCTCACGGTCACGGGCGCAACACCGTCGGCGCTCAGCTTGACGATGAACACGCCGGGAGCGTTGTAGGCGTGCTTGGCGCTGGCCTTGCCGCCGCTCCCGGTGACCGCAACGGTCGTGCCGTCGCCCCAATCGAGGGTGTAGGGCAGGTTCGGTAGCAGATTGCCCAGGCTGGCCGTGACCTGTTGTCCGACGAAGGCCGGGTTGGGATCGACGTTGATGGTCGGCGCGGGGGCGCGCACATTCTCAGTCGCCGTCACGGCTGGCACCCCACCAAGACTGAGTTTGACCAGATAAGTGCCGGGAGAAGCGTAGCTGTGCTTGGCCGTGGCCTTACCGTTGGCACCGCCGAGAGGCGCAACCGTGCCGTCGCCCCAGTCGAGGCTGTAGGTCACTTCAAACTGGAGGTTCTCGAATGTAGCCGTGACCGTCTGCCCGACCTCCGCCGGATTGGGGTCGAGGCTGAGAGTCGGTGCGGAGGCGCGAACCGTCAGGCTGGCCGTCACAGGCGCGCCGCCTGCATTCAGCTTCACGATGTAGACGCCGGACGAAGTGTAAGCATGCTTGAGCGTGGCCTGTCCGACGTTGTTGACCGGAACGATGGTACCGTCACCCCAGTCCAGCGAGTGCCCAGACACGCCTATCGTCAGGTTGCCCAGGGTGGCCGTGACCGTCTGCCCGACGAGAGCCGGGTTCGGGTCGAGGCTGAGGGTTGCGGCGGGCGCGGCCACATTGACCACCAGACGGCACAGCGGGCGCTGGGTGGCGAGGTCGGTGAGAATCACCACCTGCGCCCCAGTCTGCTGGTAAGTGTGCTTGAAGCTGGCGACTTTGTTGGTCGGCCCACCGAAGTTGTTGACGCTGCCGTCTCCGAAATCGATGCCGTATTTGCTGTCTGCCGGGCCAGTGAACTTCACAACGATGTCCACGTTTTTGCCAGGCTGCGCCGGGTTGGGATCAGCCGTGATCTCGCAGGTTGTGACCTCAGTGACTGTCACCTGGCGGCGCATACCGACCGTCTCACGGATGTAGAGGATCACCGTATATGTTTTGGCAACGCTGTAGCGGTGGGTCACTTTACCTGACGTTCCAGGCTGAGGGTCGCGTGTGCCGTCACCCCAATCGATGGACATGGTGTTAGGCGTCGTGTCGGATGTCCAGTCAGCGGTGACGAGTTGCCCAACCTCGGCCCGTGAAGGCGTGATTTCCAGCGCTGCATAGGTCTGCGCTGACGCCGTGCCAGAGAAGGCTGTGCCAAGCAGGCCCAGCACCATCAGCAGCATTGCCAGCCAGCGCGCGAGATGAAACGAGGAGCGTTGCACAGGCCACCTCCCTAAAACAACTTCAGAAGACATAACGCACCCCCGCGCCGCCTTGCAGGGCGGGCTGGTCGGTGCCGAGGCGGTAGCGGGCGCTGGCATTCAGCGTCCAGTGGTCATTCAGGGCGTAGAGGGCTTGCAGTCCCGCCTCGCCGGTCAGCGGGCGGGTGCCGGTGGCGCTGTCGGCCTTGAGATTCAGCGCGAAGGTCAGCGGCGTGCCGGTGGTCTGGGCACTGGCGTCGAGATGGTACGACCAGGGACCAGGCGGGGGCACACTGCTGGTCGCTGTGGTGGGGACAACAGGACTGTAGTGGGCGTTGCCGCGCAGCGAGGCGCTGAAGGTCTTGGCCGTGTAACCCACGCTCAGGCGCGGCGAGACGCTGAAGGTCAGGGCGCTGTTGATGTCCGGCGAGGTGTCGGCGGCCAGCCCGGCACTCAGGGTCCAGACATCGCTGCGGTAATCGAGGCTGAGGCTGCCCTCCTGCGTCAGCGGCGTCTCAAAGCTCAAGCCATACTCGCCCGCCACACTCAGGGCGTCGCTAAAAGCGTACTCGGCATTGAGGGTCAGGCCCAGCACACTGTCGGCGCGCGTCAGCGCCGCGCTGAGGGTTAGCGGCGCAAAGCGGGTGCTGCTCAGGGTCAGGCTCTCGCTGTCTACCTGGGCGCTGTTGTACGAGACGCTGGCGTCCAGGCGCTCGGCCTGGGTCAGCGGCGCACCGGCATCGAGCTTGGCCGACCATTTGAGCACGCTCGGCGCGGGGCTGGTTTCGGCGCTGCTGAGCTTGGCGCGGGCGCGCAGCGAGACGCTGGACACCTTGCCGTCCAGGCCCAGACTCAGGCTGCGGTTGGTGCTGGGCGCGTCCGGCGTCAGGTTGACGGTGGTGCGGTCCCAGCCCGCACCCGCGCTCCAGCGCCAGTCCTTGGAGAAACGGCCCCGCGTGTCGAGCGAGACACTGTTCAGGCTATAGCCCTGGTCGGGCCGTCCATCGTCGGCGCGTACGTAGGTCAGGGTGGCGTCCGAGAAGAGGCCGGGATTCGGTGAGGAATACCCGGCCAGTGCGGTGTAGACGCCAGTGCGGCGCTCGGCGTCGGTCTGGACGCTGGCGTAGCCGAAATAGCCGCCGCTTCCCAGCGAGACGTTGACATTCTGCGTGCGCAAACTCAGTTCGGCAGCCCGCAGACTGACGCTGAATTTCGGGGTGCGGTAACTGTACTGGCCGTCTGCCTGCACGCCCTCCAGGCCGCTGGACGGATAGAAATAGCGGAGCTGCACGTAGTCGCCCGCCGCATTCACGGCGCTGGCCGCGCTGAGCGTCAACAAACTGCCGGTCAGGAAGCCGAGCGTTGCCAGACTGGTGCCGCCGCGCCTCACGGAGCCGACCTGCCCGGTACCGATTTGTGCAGTGCCAATCTGTGCAGCGCGCCCAGCGGCCATGCACCACTGCTCCCAGCGTAGAAAAGCTGGCTTGCCACTACCAGCAGTGAGGGCGGAACACCAGAAGCCGAAGCGGTGCCAATCAACATCACCCACCTCCAAGCAAAAAACATAGGCGCTGACCCGTCAAAGGGGTGTCAAAAGTGGACGGCTGTTCGGGCATGCTCAGGGTGACGCGCTCAGCACGGTGCTGTGCGGCAAGCAGGCGTCAATGCACCCAGGGCGGCAACCCACCCGGATGAGAACTGACTGACGACACCTTCACCTTAACCCTTCGGGGGGCCCGCCGCAAGAGCTGACCGCCGGTTCACCTGGCTTTCGCTTTATGGCAGGCCTGCCGCTTAGAGAAACAAGCATAGCCAAAAGCCGGAACGCCCAGGAAGTTCCTCTTCCTCAGACGCTCCGGCCCTCTGGTTGTTAGCTTTCCTCGGCGCCAGTCAGATCAGCGCACGGCGCTCATTTGCCCAGCCAGGCGGTCCGCAGCCCGATATAACTGGTGTTGGGGAAATGCTGATAGCCCTGCACCGTTTTGCGGGCCGCCTCGTACTGGGTGCTGGAGTAGAGAAACACCATCGGACTGAGGTCCACCAGCCTTTTCTGAACATCCACGTAGAGCTTCTTGCGCGCCGCCGGGCTGGACACCTGGCGGCCCTGATCGAGCCACTTGTCAATGGTGGCGTCCTTGAAGTTCGTCAGGTTGCCGCCCGAATCCGAGGCGAAGGGCGTGTAGAGGTAATCGTCGGGGTCGCCCTGGCCGCTCTCGCCGAGAATGGTCGCGGTGTATTTCTTGGCCAGCACATCCGGCAGGTAGACGCTCCATTCCAGGGCGTTGATATTGACCTTGATGCCGATCGGCGCGAGCTGGGCCTGAATGATCTCGGCGGGCGCACGCAGAAAGTCGTAGGTGCTGGTGACCTTGAGTTCGAGCGGGAAGCCGTTGGGGTACCCGGCTTCCTTGAGCAGCGCGCGGGCCTTGTCGAGGTTGGGCTTGCCGTAGTTGGCGTCCGGCGCGGCGTAGTAGCTGCCATTCGGAAAGACCGTGCCAGGTGAGGCCAGGCCGCCGACACCGAGCAATGCCACGTCCACGATCTCCTGGTTGTTGATGGCGTAGGCGATGGCCCGGCGCACCTTAGGATCGTCGAGCGGTTTCTGGGCCACGTTGAAAAAGAGCGCGCGGTAATTGGCCGCCGGGCCACCCAGCACGTTGATGTTGGCATCGCCCTTGAGGGCGCTGATGCCGGTCGACGGCACGTACTCGATCCAGTCCACGGTGCCGGTGCGCAGCGCCGTGACGCGGGCAGTGGGGTCGGGCAGGTAGCTGTAGGTGATGCCGTCGAGGTACGGCAGCTTGTTGCCCTTGGCGTCCTTGCCCCAGAAGTTGGGATTTTTCTTCAGCACCATACGGGTCTGCGGCACGTAGGAATCGAATACGAACGGTCCGGTGCCGACAGGTTTGGTGTTGAGGGTGGCGGCCGCTTCTCTAGGCACGATCACGTTGAGCGAGAAGGCCAGCTTACTCAGCAGCGGCGAGAAGGGCTTACTGAGTGTGAACACCACTTTTGTCTTGTTGGGCGCGGCGATGCTCTTGACCAGTTCGAAATCACCGCTGCGCGGCGACTTGGTGGCCGGGTCCTTGATGCGGTTGATCGAATAGGCCACGTCGCTGGCCTCGAAGGCGCGGCCGTTGTGAAACTTGACGCCGCTGCGAACGGTAAAGGTCCAGGTCAGGCCGTCCTTGCTAGTCGTCCAGCGGGTCGCCAGCGACGGCACGATCTTGCCGCTGGGGTCGAAGGCCACCAGGGTGTCGTAGACGTTTTCGAGCTGGTTGCGCGTCGAGGTGGCCTGGGTAACGTGCGGGTCCAGGCCCACCGGGTCGGCCTGCATCCCGGCGCGCAGCACACCGCCGGAGGTCTGGGCCTGAGCACCTGGCGCAGCCAGCATCAGAGACGTGCCGAGCAGGGTGCAGAGTGTCAGGGTGCGTCGGGTCAGGGTACGGGGGGCGGTCAGGGTTGATCTGGACATCGGGTGCCTCCTGTGGCGGTGGAGCGGAGTGGGGCAGTACAGTCAGCGGCCCAGCCTCGGATCGAGGGCGTCCCGCAGGGCGTCGCCCAGCAAGTTGAAGCCGAGCACCGTGAGCATGATCGCCAGGCCCGGCGCAACCGAGATCCAGGCGTTGGTTTCCAGAAAAGGGCGGCCATCGGCGATCATCTGGCCCCAGGCCGGAGCGGGCGGTTGGGTGCCCAGGCCCAGGAAACTCAGCGCCGCCTCGCCGAGAATGGCGTAGGCCAGCCGCAGCGTGACCTCCACCAGCACCGGACCGAGCGAGTTGGGCAGCACATGCCGCCACAAGAGCCGCCGGTCGGTCGCGCCCAGCGAGAGGCTGGCTTCCACGAACATGGTGTCGCGGCTTCTGAGCACCGCCGCCCGCACCACCCGCGCGAACGGCGCAGTGAACGCCACTGCGATGGCCAGCGTCAGGTTCCAGAAGCCGCCGCCCAGAAAGGCCAGCAGCGCGATCGCCAGCAAGATGGCCGGGAACGCCAGCAGAATGTCGGTCAGGCGCATGATCAGGGTATCGACCCAACCCAGGTAGTACCCGGCCAGCGCGCCGAGCAGTCCGCCGAGGGCCAGCGCCAGCGACACGCTCAGCACACTGACCGACAAGCTGATGCGGCTGCCGTAGATGATCCGCGAGAGCAGGTCGCGTCCATAGAGGTCGGTGCCGAGCAGGTGACTGAGCGACGGCCCCTGCATCCGGTCGGCGGGCAGATACCGGACCGGGTCGTAGGGCGAGATGAAGGCCGCCAGCAAAGCGCAGCCGACGACCAGCAGCACCAGCAGCAGGCCCACGACGCCGCTGGGCGTGCGGAAAAACAGCAGCGCGGCCCGGCGACCCGGCGAGCGCGGCAGCTTCACGGCAGCCGCGCTCACGAGTAGGTCACCCGCGCGTCGATCACACCGTAGAGCACGTCCACGACCACGTTGACCAGCACATAGCTGACGGCGATCCACAGCACCGCACCCTGCACCACCGGATAGTCGCGCAGATTGATGCCCTCCAGCGCGAAGCGGCCCACGCCCGGCAAACCGAACAACTGCTCGATGATAACGGCCCCGCCCAGCAGGCTGCCCACCTGAAGGCCGATCACGGTGATGACCGGAATCAGGGCGTTTCGCAGCGCATGCTTGACGACCACCGCGCCGCCGCTCAGGCCCTTGGCCCGCGCCGTGCGGATGTAATCCTGCGAGAGCACGTCAAGGAGGCTGGCCCGCACGATCCGGGTGGTGGCGGCAGCCAGCCCGAAACTCAGCGCCAGGGCCGGTAGAAACAGACTTTTCAGATTGCCGGTCAGCGACTCGGTGGGCGAGACGTAGCCGTTCGGCGGAAACCAGCCAAGCTTGAGGCTGAACAGCAAGATCATCAAGATGGCCAGCCAGAATTCCGGCGCGGCCAGGCCGATCAGCACGAACGAACTGGAAATCAGGTCGGCGGCCTGGCCGCGCCGCAGAGCCGCCAGAATGCCCAGTGGTAAGCCCACCAGCACGGCGAAGATCAGCGCCAGCCCGGTGAGTTCGAGCGTCACCGGAAAGCGCAGCAACAGGTCCTGAAACACCGGGCGGTCGGTGCGCAGGCTGATGCCGAAGTCGCCGCGCACCAGGCCCGAGAACCAGCTCAGGAACTGCATCCAGATCGGTTGATCGAGTCCGAAGAGTCGGCGCATCTCGGCTTGCTGGGCGGCGCTGACGTTGCCTTCCAGGCCGATCAATTGCGTGACCACGTCGCCGGGAATCAGCCGCAGCAGGGCGAACACCAGCACGCCCACGCCGAAGGCCGCCAGCAGGGCCATGAGCACGCGCCGAACCAGCCAGCCTGCGCTCATGGCTGGGCCGTCGGCAGCGACTGAACCTGGCCCATCAAAATAGCCCCGTCAAAACAACCTCGGGGTGCCGACCCACAGCAAGGTGGTCACCTCGCCGCCGGGATTGCCCCAGGCATGCGGCGTGGTGCTGGGGTGCTGGGCACTGTCCCCGGCCACCAGTTCGAAGCATTCCTCGCCGACGTGTAGCACCATCCGGCCCGAGAGCACATGCAAGAACTCCTCGCCCAGATGGCTGCTGGGCGCAGACGTGAAGTGCGGCCCGATCTGAATCAGCAGCGGTTCGAGTTGCAGGTCCTGGCCCAGGCCCGCCAGGCTGCGAACCTGATACGGCAACTCGGCCAGGTGCAGGACACGGCTCTCGCCTTTTTTCACCACCACGGCGGCGTGAACCTCGTCGGGCACGAAGAAACTCAGCTTGACTCCCAGCGCCCGCGCCACGCTGGACAGCGCCGTGACTGTTGGATTGGCCCGCTGACGCTCGACCTGCGAGAGGTAGGCGATCGACAGCCCGCTCGCGGCGCTGACCGCCTTGAGGGTCAAGCCGAGGTGTCGCCGTCTGGCACGAATCCGCTCTCCGAGTAGCACCGCTTTTCCCTCCCCCGCTCGAGTGCCCAGCATAATTATTCTGAAATACTGGAATGATTATGCTCGGCGACGCGTCCGGGTGCAAGCGGCCACAGGCTGATGGGACATTGCCGAGCGACCGGCTACGAAAGGGTCAGCGACGCGAGGTCGCGCGGGTAGTCGGTCAGCAGTTCCATGCCGCTCGGCGTGATCAGGATGGTGTCGGAGTGCCGGAAGCCCCCCAGCCCCGGCACGTAGAGGCCAGGTTCGACACTCAGCACCAGGCCGGGTTCCAGCACGCGCTCGTCGCCGATGTCCAGAAAGGGACTTTCGTGGATGCGCTGGCCCAGGCTGTGGCCGACGTGGTGTCGCCAGTGGTCCCAGAGCTGTTCGCGCTCGAAGTAGGCCCGCACTGCCGCGTCCACGCTGGCACAGGTCGCGCCGGGCTTGAGGGCCTCGAAGGCGATGTCCTGCATATTGAGCATGTGCTGGAAGAAGCGGCGCTGCTCGGCGCTGGCCTCGCCCACGAACATGGTGCGCTCCAGCTCGCTGATGTAGCCCCAGACGGCGGCCCCAGCTCCGGTCACCAGGGTGTCGCCCGGCTGGAAGGTAGCCCCGGTGGTCATGGCATGAGGCAGAGCGCTGTTCGGGCCGATCTGGCCCCGGTAGAGCGCCACCGCGCCGCTCATCCAGCGGTTCTGACCCCGGTAGCTGTCGCCCAGCGCGGCGATCATGGCCGCCGTCGCCTCCTTGGTGGCGCGGGCCTCGACCTCGGTCTCGTTCGCTCCGGCGCGGGTATAATCTTGCAGCAGGCGGTGGGCCTGGGCTCCCCAGTACGCACTTTCCTTGATCAGCGCGACCTCGGCCTCCGATTTGAGGGCCATCTGATGGTCGAGAGCGCGGGATACCCGGCTCACCCTGGCCCCTGGCAGCACCTCGCTGAGCGGTGGCCCGTCGTAACCCATCACGCTGAGGTAGCCGTCGTGGTCCACGCCGATGTGGGCTGTTTCCAGCCCGAGTTCGGTCAGCAAGTCGGCCAGTTGCAGCATCGGATGGCGCTGGCCGGGAAACTCCGGGTAGGCCTCGACCCGCTCGGCCTCGCTGGTCTGCTGGGCATGCTCGCGCTCCAGCCTCGGCACGAACAGGATGCGCTCGCCTTCCCGTGTGATGATCAGGCCAATGGGCCGCTCGGTCGGGAAGAAGGCGAAGCCGCAGTAATAGAAGATGAACTGATCGTCGAACAGCACCAGGGCGTCTTGCGGGGCCGCGAGATGGTCAAAGGCCCGTTTGGCCCTTTCCGAGCGCTCCGCCTTGCTGATCGGCGCTGGTGCAGCAGCCGTCACGGCGACCCCACGCCATTGAGTTGCCGCGCCAGAAAGTCGCGCACGGTTTGCAAGAACAAATTGGCTTCCTCGCGCTGCGGCGAGTGGCCGCTGTGCTCGAAGATGACCAATTCACTGTCGGGCAAGCCCGCCGCCAGCTCCTGACTGGCTTCCAGCGGCGTGATCCAGTCGTGGCGGCCCACCGTGATCAGCACCGGCACCTCGATTTCACTGAGGCGGCTGACCAGATCGTACTCCGGCTGGTTGCGTGAGAAGGCCCAGTTGTGGGTTTCGTAACGAAAGGGAATCTGGGCGAGTTGCTCGGCTTCTTTTGCAGGGTTGCGTTCGACAGTGTAGAGCGGCTGAATCATGGCGTAACTGGCGCGGAAATCGTCGTCACTCTCGATCTGGCCGGAAAACAGCCGGTCCAGCACGGCTTCGTCCATCGGGAAGTCGCTCGCCAGCGCCTTTTCCTTGCTGGTGTCCTGAAATCGGTTGCTGGCCGCCGTATCGCGCAGGATGACGGCGTGCAGATTCTCCGGATACGCCAGCGCGTATTCCAGCGCCAGAAAACCGCCGTAGCTGCCGCCAAGCACCACGAATCTGCCCAGATCGAGCTTGACCCGCAGGGCTTCCAGATCGGCCACGAACTGGGCGTGCGAGTACGGCTCGGCTCCCTGCGACTCGCCGTTGCCGCGCTGGTCGTAGCTGATCAGGCGATACTGGTCGGTCAGCGGCTGGAAGGTGGCCCAGTCGCCCGCCCGACTGCCCATGCCGGGGCCGCCGTGCAGGGTCACGATAGCGACACCCTGGCCGGTCTGCGGCCCGGAGTCCTCATAGACCAGCTCGACGCCGTTGACTTCGGCAACCTGGCTCACTTGTACCACGCTGCCTTGAGCACCCGCATCACGTTACCGCCCACCACCTTGCTGATGTCGGCGTCGCTGTAGCCGTGCTTGACCAGCCAGCGCACGATGTTCGGAAAGGCCTCGGCGGGGCTCTCGATACCGTCCACGTACTCGACCTCCTCGTACTGAAGGTGACCGCGTGAAGCGCCGATGGACAGCGCCTCGCTGAGCGCATGGTGCAGCCCGACGTGGTCGCCAAACAGCGCGTCCGGGCCGAAGGCCACATGGTCGATGCCGACCAGATTGACGCAGTATTCGAAGTGCTCCATGTACGACTCGATGCTGTGGCGCGGGTGCTTCTCGGTCAGGGTGGTGTGCGGCGCGGCCTCGATGCCGATCACGCCGCCCTTCTCGGCGCAGGCTTTGATCACGTCGTCGGGCTTGAGGCGGTTGGAGTTCCAGAGGGCACGCGCCCCGGCGTGGGTGATGAAGATGGGCTTCTCGCTCACTTCGATGGTGTCCATGGAGGTCTGGTCGCCGCTGTGGCTCACATCGATGGCGATGCCGAGCTGGTTCATGCGCCGCACCGCCTGCCGCCCGAACATGGTCAGGCCGCCGTCACGCGGCTCCTTGAGGCCGCCGCCGAGCTGGTTGCCCTCGCTGTAGGCGATCCCCAAGCAGCGCACGCCCAGGCCATACAGAATGTCCAGGCGGTCGAGTTCGTTCTCGATCATGGCCGCGCCCTCGACCGAGACGATGAAGGCGATCTGGCCGTTTTTCTTGGCGTTGACGATATCCTCGGTGGTCTTGCACAGCACCACCATGTCCTGATGGGCGATGTCGGAGAGCCGCATGCCGAGGTCAAAAATGATGTCGTCCCACTTCCAGCCGCCTCGCGAGGTGATCATGGCCGTGCCGTTCATCAAGTTGTCGAACACGGCGTCCAGACCCGAGACGCTCAGCCCCTCATAGCCGGTAAAATCGCGCCCCCAGCGCCGGAACTCCAGAAACTGCGAGAGGTCCTCGGGGGCCACGAAGCAGTGGTCGTGCAGCGAGATCATCAGCTCGTCCTTGAAGAGCCGCCGCACCCGCGCTTCCTGCTCGGCGCTCACTTCGGGCCTGCGGCTGGGCACCCGGTTGAGTTCCGGCGAGAGCGGCCAGACCCTGTAGTCCTTGCCGGCGTCCAGGTAAGAGAAAGACTTGTAGCCGGCGTAATTCTTTTGCTGCATGGGCGCGTCTGGTTGTGAGCTCTGAGACTGTTGGGTCTGGGCTTCCTTGAGATCAGTCATGACGACGGCTCCTTTGGCGTGTGGGGACTTGGCTGTTCGGGAAGTGGGGAGTGGCAAGTAGGAACTGGGAAGTGTTCGGCGGAGACGCACCGAAGTTGCGCTGGAATTCTTCTGGCGCCTCAGAACGGCTCCAACGGACACCCGTCCCACTCACAATCCACCCGGCAGGCACGCTGACCGGCCCGCCGGGTGGACGATTCTCTACTTGTCCACGGTATCGAGCTTCTCCGAGCCTGTCGGACTCGGCACCCAACCCTTGACCGCCGCGCCGCTGGCGACGAGCAGCCGCGAGTGCACCACCGGAATCCGCACCGCCTCGCGGAACATGATCTCGTCCACTTTCTGGTAGTACTGCTGGCGTTTGTCAGCGCTGGGCAGCTTGCGGGCTGCGTCCATCGCCGCATTGACTTCCGGGCTGGTCCAGCTGATATCGCCAGTGGAACCAGGTGCGAGCAGGTTGGTGTAGGCGTTGTCGGCGTCAGTGGCGTAGATATAGCCGAGCATAAAGGCCTGCAACTTGCCTTCCGAGCGGTGTTGCAGGTACGCGCCCCAGTCCTCGGTCTTGAGGTTCACCTTGATGCCGATGGCGGTGAGGTCGGCGGCCATCGCCTCGGCAATCGGCTTGGGCGTCGGGTAATACGGGCGGCTCACCGGCATATACCACAAGTCGAGCGTGAAGCCGTTCGGGTATCCAGCGGCGGCCAGCAATTTTTTAGCGGCGGCGGGATCGTACTTGTAGTCGGTCACATTCTTGGAATAGCTCTTGGAAAGTGGCGGCGGAATCAGGTGAGCGTCGGTGAGGCCCAGCCCATTCCAGAAGGCGTCCACGATGGCTTTCTTGTTGAGCGCCGTGGCGATGGCCTGACGCACCCGCACGTCCGAGAGCGGCTTGTAGCTGGTATTCAGGCCCAGGTAGCCGAGATTGAGCGCCGGGCGCAGCAGCGGCTTGAGCTTGGCATTGGCTCTGAGCGACTGGAGCTGGTCAGGCAGCAGATCGCCAGCGATGTCCACTCCCCCGGCCAGCAACTCGTTGAGGCGGCTGCTGGGTTCCTTGATGAAGCGGAAGGTGAGGTTGTCGGACTTGGGCAACCCGGCATTGAAATAATTGGGATTCTTGGCGAGCTGCACATTGACACCGCTGGTCCACTTGGTCAGCATGAACGGCCCGGTGCCCACGGCCAGGCCCGCCGGAGTGCCGTACTGCGCCGGATTTTTCTTGATGGCGGTGGGGCTGGCGATGCCGAAGAGGCCCGAATCGGCCAGCAGCGCGCCGAGCGCAGGGTACGGATTGTTCAGCACGATCTCCACGGCGTAGGCGTTCTTGACCCGCACGTCCTTGACGATGGAGCCAGGCGCGCCCTTGTAGCCGCCCACATTGTCCGACCAGCCCTGAAAGTCCTTGCCGCCGCTGTAGCCGGACTTGGGGTCCCACCAGCGCATGAAATTGAAGCGTACCGCCTCGGCATTCAGCGGCGTGCCGTCCTGAAACTTGACGTTCTGGCGCAGATAAAAGGTCCAGGTCAGGCCGTCGTCGCTGGTCGTCCAGCGCAACGCCAGATCGGGCTGCAACTCCACCGTGCCGGGCTTGAATTTGATCAGCCCGTTGTAGATCTGGGTCTGCACGTACGCGCCGTTGCCGTCGGAGGTGACGCAGGGATCGAGGCTGATCGGCTCGCCGCTGAGACCGAAAGTGATGGCCTGGGCCGAGGCACTCTGGGCCGCCGCGCCGCCGATAAGCAGAAGTCCACTAACAAACCAGTTTTTCATCTTTTCTCCTTGTGACGCTTCAAGCGCCCGCGTAAATGGCTGAATTAAAATCGGCTGCGCGGATCAGTAAGATCACGCAGCACGTTGCCGAGCAAGTTGAAGCACAGCACGGCCAGGGCGATGACGGCCCCCGGGTAAATCGCCAGCATGGGCTTGACCCAGAAATAGGTCTGGGCGTTTTGTAGCATGTTGCCCCAGGACGCCAGCGGCGGCTGAATGCCCAGACCCAGGTAGCTCAGGCCGGTTTCGGTGAGAATAGACCAAGCGATCCCCAGGGTGGTCAGCACGGCCGCTGCCGGAAGGGCCTGCGGAAAGACGTGCCGCCAGATCAGCCGGGAGCCGCTCGCGCCCAGCGCCCGGCCCGCCTCGACGAACTCGAAGTTGCGAATCTTGCTGACCTCGGCGTGAACGATGCGCGCCACCTGCGGCCAGAACCCCAGCCCGATGACCGTGACCACCACCGCCGGCGCATTGCCCAGCACGGCAATGGCCGCCAGAATCAGAAAGAAGCTGGGGATGGCCATGAAGGTGTCCACGAGGCGCATCAGCAGCGTTTCGGTCCAGCCCTGATAAAACCCCGCCAGCGCCCCCACCAGTGAGCCGATGCTAAGAGCCACCACCATGCTGACGATGCTGATGGTCAGCGTAATTCGCCCGCCGTAGAGCAGGCGTGCCAGCACGTCGCGGCCCAGCTCGTCGGTGCCCAACAGGTGCTGGGCGCTGGGCGAGGCGGTGGTGTTGAGGGCGTCGGTGGTAATTGGCGAGGCACTGTACACGAACGGCCCCAGGAAAGCGGCGGCATAGAGCACTGCAAGCACCAGCACGGCGGTGATGCCGACCGGGTGGCGCAGCAGCCGGGGCAGCAAGCCTGTGCGGCGCTGACGGACTTCGCCAGCAGGCGGCACGGTCGCGGCCCTGGTCACGAGACACGCTCAGTCATGGCGAATCCTCGGGTCAATGACGGTGTAGGCGAGGTCCACAACCAGATTGGTCAGGATGACGATGAACCCGGCGGCCAGGGTAACGGCCATAATGGTGTTGTAGTCGCGTCCCAGCGCGGCGTCCACCGCCAGCCGGCCCATACCGGGGAGTCCGAAGACACTCTCGATAATCACCGAGCCGCTCAGCAGGGCCGGCAGAATCAGACCGATCATCGCCACGATCGGGACGAAAGCGTTTCTCAGGGCATGCTTGACGATCACGCGGCCCTCGCGCACCCCCTTGGCCCTTGCCGTTCGCAGGTAATCGGCCCCCAGCACTTCCAGTAGCGAGGCGCGAGTAAATCTCACCAGATTCGGCAACATCACGAACGCCAACACGCCTGCCGGGAGAATCATGTGCCTGAGCCACTCGGAGAGCGAGAACCCGGCGCTCATATCGGCCAGTCCCGAAGCGGGCAGCACCTTGAGCGTGACGGCAAAGAGCAAAATCGCCATGATGCCGGTCCAGAAGTCCGGCACGCTCATGCCCAGGGTGCTCAAGGCATTGACCGAATGGTCGAGCACCGAGTTGCGGCGCATGGCGGTGATGATCCCCAGCGGAATACCGATGACGACCGACAACACCAGCGCCGCCAGCCCCAGTTGCAAGGTGGTGCCCAGCCGCTGGCGCAGAATCGGCGCAACCGGCTGGCCGCCGCTGAGTGTGGCTCCGAAATCGCCCCGCAACACGCCGGTCGCCCAGCTGCCGTAGCGTGTGAGCAGGGGGCGGTCAAGCCCCAGTTGCTTTTGAATCGCGGCGCGCTCCTCTGCGGTGGATTCGAAGCGTGCCGCCGCACTCGGGCCTCCCGGCGCGAGATTGATCAGAAAGAAGGTGACCAGCGAGATCAGGAGCAGCACCACCATACCCTGACCGATCCGGCGACCCAGAAACCCCACCATAATAAACACCTCCCCTTCGGCACCCGCGGCCTACCCTGCGCGGCCAGATTTATTTCACTGACCACTCGGCCGCGTACTGGAAATCGGCCGGCAACGTCACGCCGCGCATCCCCGTGAGGCGGTTGTTGTAGGCTGTGATGCTCTGCGGGTACCACAGATAGAGGTAAGGCAACTCGGTTGCCATCAGCTTCTGGGCCTGCACATAGGTGGCTTTGCGGGCCGTGCCGGTATCCTTGCGCCCCTGCTCCAGCAACGCGTCGAGCTTCGGATTCTTGTAGTTGGGAATGTTGTTGCCGACATTGGCCGCACTCGAATCATAGTACGGCAGCACATCGGGGTCAGCTGGCGTCGACCACCAGGCGGCAGACGCTTGATAATCGCGCTTGACGATCACCTGCTGAATGTAGGAATTCCAGTCGAGCGTCTTGAGGTCGGCCTGCACGCCGATGTCTTTCCAGTACTGCTGCACCAGCAGGGAAATCGGCGTGAGCTGCTGGTAGGCGGCGGTGGGCATGCTGATAATCAGCGGTTTCCCATCTTTTTGCAACACACCGTTGGGGCCAGGTTTGTACCCTGCCGCCGCGAGCAGCGCCTTGGCTTTGGCTGGGTCGTAGGGATACTGCTGCACATTCTTGGTATAGAAACCCTTCTGCACCGGAGCAATCGGGCCTGTGGCCACCTGACCGTACCCTTTGAGCACGCTCTTGATCATGGCCGGGCGGTCGATGGCGTAGAGCAGCGCTTGACGCACCCGCACATCCTGAAATCTGGGATCGTCCTGATTGAGCGCCACGAAGTAGTAAACGTTGGCGGTGGAGAGGTCGACCGTCAGGTTGGGAGCGGCCTTGATGCGCTCGACCGTTTCCGGATTACCCACCGAGATCAGATCGAGGTCGCCGGAAAGCAGCTGGGCGAGCTGGGCATTGCTGTCGGGAATCACCTTGAAGGTGACGGCTGCCAGCTTGGGTTTGCCACCCCAGTACAGGTCGTTACGAACCAGCTTGACGCTTGCGCCGGAAATCACCTGAGCGACCTTGAAGGGGCCGGTGCCCACCGGATTTTGCTTGTTGAAGTCGGTAAATTTCCACGGATCGGTCACGCCCGCAAACTTGTGCTGCGGCAAGATGCCGGCGAAGTAGCCGAGGTAGGTGGGCAGCGAGGCCCACGGCCGCGACAAAATGAAGTCCACCTGATAGGGGTTGACCACGTTCACCTTGGTCACAGCGTTGCGCCAGGTGCTGCCGCCGTTGGCCGCCAGTTCCTTTTTCAGCACGATCTCGTTGAAGGTAAACGCCACGTCGGCGGCGTTGAACGCTTGCCCATCCGACCACTTGACATTGCGGCGCAGATTGAAAGTCCACTTGAGACCGTCGGCAGAAGCTTTCCAAGAGGTCGCCAGGTCAGGAGCGGGCTTGAGGTTCTTGTCCCAGCGGGTCAGGCCGGGAAAGATCAGTTCGTTAATCAAGTTGGATTCCACGAACGCTGTGGGGCTCCAGGGATTGAAGGTCGGATCGGCGGTGGTGGCGAAATTGATGCTGCCGCCGGTGTCCTGGGCGCTGACCAGCCCGGCACTCAGGACGACGAGACTGCTGAAGAGCAAGGGAACCATTCGCGGCATGCTGCGACTCCTTGATGTCCCCCGGCCCAGCGGGAGGGGCGAGAACGGCGGGCGAAGGCAGAGCGGAAGGAGAGCGTAGAGAAACCGCGCTTCTCAGGGCACCGGAGACGACCCGTTGTAGCCGAGCTGACGAGAGATCAGATGCGCGGTGGCGACGATGAGCTGCCCGAGTTCGTCAAGGCGCGCGGACGTCATGCGTGAGGCCGGGCCGCCGACGCTGACTGCTCCAGCGACCTGACCTGCCGCGCCGTAAATTGGTGCGCCAACACCGCACGCGTCTACGTCCACATCACCACCGCTGATGGCGTAGCCGCGCGCGCGAATCTGTTCCAATTCGTTTCGCAGCACGTCGGGATCGGTGGCCGTGTCGGGCGTGTAGCGGGGGTACTCCGGCAATCGGGCCAGCACGGCAGCTTGCTCGGTGGCGCTCAAGAATGCCAGGACCGCTTTTGGACACGCGCCGGCATGCAGAGGAAACGGCATGCGGCCCACTTCAGTCACCAGTCGCACGGGCCGCAGGCCGTCACGGTGGTCGATGAGGATCACAGCCTCGCCTTCCTTTGCAAAGAGGTTAATGGTCTCCCCAGTACAAAGTGAAAGGTCGTCCAGAGCCGCCTGCGCCGCGCTGCTCAAGCTGGTGGGCCGAGCCGAGGAGGCGAGGTGGGCGGCCAGCGGGGTCAGAACGAAGCGCTCATCGTCGCCAAGGCCCACAAACCCGACATGCTGCAAGGTGCGCAGGCAACGGAACGCCTGGTTGCGGTCTATATCCAGTCGCGCGGCGATTTCCGATGGGCTGAAGTGGCCTGGTGGGTGCCCGAAGACCAGCAGCACCTCCAGGGTGGTGGCCGCCGACTGAATCAGGTAACGCGGAGCTTCTCTGGCCACTTGGCTCATGGTCCCCCTTTTGGTTGAAACGGTTAAACGGGTTGATTTAACTTAGTCCCTTTGGATCTCACAGTAGGTAACCTGTCTAGTCCACCGGTCAGCTCAAGGAATTGGTGCACGGTGCAATCTGTTACCAGAAATCATGACTTCAAGTAGGAAATATCTCGGTAGATCGTTCTAGAGGTGGGTTTTTCTGTCTAAGACACTCTAAAAAGTGCCGCAGTGTTTCTATGCTCTCGACTTTTACTTCTGTATAGAAGTTGATTAAGAAAGCATATCTCCGATAATTGGTATTTCTCATCTAACCATAAAGCTCCTGAGAAGGGTCTAGTCAAAGATCCTTGCCCCTAACACTCAATACGCCCAAAAGAGTTCAGAACGCAGAAAAAGAAGCGCCCCAGTCTTCTCGACTGGGGCCGTGGTATCTCAGGGCAATCTCGATTCAAGCAGGCGAGCAGCGGTGGACATCTTTCCTGCCTCCCAGCAACGAGAGGCTCTGCCGAACAATCCTCCATTTCTAGGGCAACACATCCGAATTCCAGCGTCTTGAACGCAGGCGGTATCGCTTATCTGGCCGGCTGGAACGCGGACTTCCGAGACGCCTCCTACCGGAAAAGGCTCTTGGGCAGATACAGCCCGACCAGCCAGTTGGGCGCGTCCACGATCTCGCTGATACGCAGGTCGGCGGCGACGCTGCACAGCAGGTAGGCATCCTGGGCACTCAAGCCATATTCCGCCGTCATGAAGTCGATCATGTGGCGGGTGGCGTCCTGCGCGGCGGCGTAGAGGTCGGGGCCGAGGCCGGTGGTGACGTGGTAACCCTGCTGGTCAATGTGTCCGGTCACCGGGCCGGGCGTCGAGAAGCGTGGCGTTTTCAGGTGAGCGGCCTTCTTCAGCGTGAAGCGCAGCGTGATGTGCATGGCCGACTCGATGGCGGTGCCGCACACCTCGCCGTCACCCTGGGCCGCGTGCGTGTCGCCCACCGAAAAGAGCGCGCCCTTGACTGCTACAGGCAGATGCAGGGTACTGCCCGCCGTCAGGTCGCGGATGTCCATGTTGCCGCCCACGGCCCTCGGCGGCACGACGCTGTGGTGCCCCGGCTCGGCGGGCGCGTTGCCGATGGTACCGGGAAAGGGGCGCACCGGCACCGAGATGCCATGATGAAACTCCGCCGATTTGTCGCTGTACTGCCACAGCTTGAGGTACGGCTCGGCAAACTCGTCGGCCAGCAGTCCGAAGCCGGGGATGATGGCCGTCCAGCCGAACCCGGAAGGCCGGAATTCCAGAATGTCCACCGTCAGGGCGTCGCCCGGCTCAGCTCCATGCACGTAAACCGGACCAGTGACGGGATTGATCTTAGAGAAGTCCAGAGCAGTCACGTCGGCGGCGGTAGATGTGGGCGTGAACTGGCCGCCGCCGGAATCGACGACTTCGAATTCGATAATCTCGCCGCTCTCAACTTCCAGCGCAGGCGCGAGGCTGTTGTCCCAGCCGTAGTGGTGATCGTGGATGGTGCATCTGGGCTTGGCGGTCATGGCGGGGTGACTCCTTCAAGGGTGAACGCAGGAAAGATGCAGGCGGCTGGCCTCACTTCACCGACAGGCGCTCGTAATTGATAAAATGCGTCGGGTCCAGCAGGTCATCCACACTGCCCACCAGCCGGTCCGACTTCATGGTGTAGCGCACCTCGTGGAACACCGGCACCCACACCGCCTGCTTGTTCATGGCCGCGAAGATGCTGGCGTATTCCTTCAGGCGGGCCGTCTGCTGAGCGGGGGCCACCATCCGGTCGGCCTTGTCGGCGCGGGCATCGAGCGCCTTGTCGCACACGAACGGCCAGTTCCAGCCGCCCTGCACCGCACTCTTGCACGACAAAATCGGCCAGTAGAAGTCGCTGGGGTCGGGGTAGTCCTGGGTCCAGGCGAGTCCCCCCGACCAGACCATCGCCGCCGTCTTGGGCGTGCCCGCCGCGTCGATGACACTGCTCTGGGCCAGGCTCTTGAGCTGCACCTTCACACCGATCTGGGCGAGGTCTTGTTGAATGCTTTGGGCGATGCGCGGGTTGGGGTCGGTGGAGGTGGTGTAGAGGGTGGTCTCGAAGCCGCTTTTCATCCCCGCCGCCGCCAGCAGCGCTTTGGCCTTGGCGGGGTCGTAGACGTATCCAGCCTCGGCCTTATCGTAACCGGGCATCAGCGGCGGCAGCACGCTCTTGGCCAGTTCGCCGCGCCCGTTAATGATTCGCAGAATCTTGGTCTTGTTGATCGCCATGTTGATGGCCTGGCGCACCCGCACGTCATTCAGCGGCTTGATGCCCGTGTTGAGGGTAAGGTA
The DNA here is from genome assembly GCF_009982895.1 of Deinococcus alpinitundrae. Classification (GTDB taxonomy): domain Bacteria; phylum Deinococcota; class Deinococci; order Deinococcales; family Deinococcaceae; genus Deinococcus; species Deinococcus alpinitundrae. Next base: position 196,700 of record NZ_WXZL01000002.1, read on the forward strand.
AGTCGTGTTGACCGACGTTTTGGAAAACACATTGGCCTTGAGCTTGGGGTCGCGTGTCACCTGCAAGAACTGGGCGGGCGGAATGCCGTCACCGAGCAGATCGATCTCGCCGCGCTGAAGGCTAAGGTAGGCCACGCTGGGGTCGAGGCCCACCTTGACCGTCACCCCGTCGAGATGCGGCATCCCTTTGATGAAGTAGTTCGGATTGCGGGCAAACTCGAGTTGCTGGCCGCTGACCCACGACTTGAGCGTGAACGGCCCGGTGCCGACCGGCTGGTGGCCGAAGTCCGCTCCAGCTTTGGCGACGGCCTCCTTGGGCACGATGAAGGCGAAATTCATCGCCATGATGTTGAGGAAGGCGGCGTTGGGCGCGTCCAGCGTGATCCTGACTTTATCGGGGGCCAGCACCGTGATGCCTGACACCGCCTTGGCCTTGCCGTCCACGAACGCCTGCGCGCCCGCAATGCCGGTGTAAAAGCTCTGCCCCGGACTCTTGGTCTTGGGATCGAGCACGCGCTCCAGACTGTACTTCACGTCGCTCGCCGTCATGGTGCGCCCGTTGTGAAACTTGACGCCCGTTCTGAGCGTGAAGGTGTAGGTCTTACCGTCCTTCGACACCTCCGGCATCTTGGCGGCCAGGCGCGGCGTCAGGGTGGTGCCGCCGGGAACGTAGTCGAGCAGGGCGTCGAAGACCATCTTCTCCATCGGCCAGTTCTGGTAGTCGTAACCGACGGCGGGGTCGAGCGTGGTGACGTCGTCCTTGTACGAGACGGTGATGCTGCCGCCCTGCTGGGGCGCGGCGCGGGCACTGCTCAGCACGCCGGTCACGAGGAGCGTCAGGCCAATCAGGGTGGTGCCGGTTCGTCTTTTCATATCTCTCCCTTCGCCCTATCAAGATCAGTTGGAGGTGGCCTACGAGTAGCGAATACGCGGGTCGATCAGGAGCTGCACGAGGTCGGCCAGCAGATTGGCGAGCGTGATGATCAGGGCGCTGAAGATCACCACGCCGACAATCACCGGAATATCCACGACCCGGATGGCGTCCCAGACCAGCCGTCCCAGCCCCGGCCAGCCGAAGACGCTCTCCACCACCACGACCCCGCCCATGAAGACGCCGATATCGAGGCCGATCATGCTGACGATGGGCGAGACGGCGTTGCGAAGCGCGTGGCGCACAACGACCCGGCTGCCGGACAGGCCCTTGGCACGGGCGGTGCGGACATAATCGCGCGAAAGCACGTCCAGCAGACTGGAGCGGATCACCCGCGCATACCAGCCCGCCCCGCCCAGGCCGAGCGTGAGCGCGGGCAAAAACAGGTGCGATAAGCCCCCGTAGCCGCCCAGCGGAAAGAGGTTCAGACCGTAGGCGAGCAGATACACCAGGCTCAGGCCCAGCCAGAACTGAGGCGCAGAAGCCCCCAGGAAGGCGAACCCCATGACCAGGCGGTCCGGCCAGCGCCCACGCCGCAAGGCCGCCCAGATGCCCAGCGGCAACCCCAGCAGCAATTCCAGGAAGATCGCTCCCAGCATCAGTTGGAAGGTCGCCCAAACGCGCGAGGCGATCAGCTCACGCACGCCGGTCTGCTGCTTGTAGGACCGGCCCAGGTCACCCTGCAGCAGGTGGCCGAGGTAGAGGGCGTACTGGGCGGCGAACGGGCGGTCCAGCCCCAGCTCTCGCCGGATGCTGCCCACTGTCTGCACGCTGGCGCTCGGCCCGGCCACCAAGCGCGCCGGGTCAGCGGGCAGCAGGAAAATCAGGCTGAACGTCATCAGCGAGGCGATCAGGAGGACGCCCAGGCTTTGCAGCACCCGCGAGGCGCTGAAGGTCAGCATCAGCCGCGTCCGTGCGGGTCGAGGGCGTCGCGCAGGCCCTCGCCCAGCAGATTGAACCCTAGCGAGGTCAGCAAGATGGCCGCGCCGGGACACAGCACCAGCCAGGGAGCCGTCGTGAGGTAACTCTGCGACTCATTGATGATGCCGCCCCAGCTCGGTGTGGGCGGCTGCACCCCCACCCCCAGAAACGACAGGGTCGCCTCCAGCAGCACGGTGGTGCCGATGCCGAGTGACCCCCACACCAGCGCGGTGGGCAGCAGATGCGGCAAAACGTGCCGCCGCAGAATCCGGCTGCCCGACGCGCCGACGGCCTGGGCCGCCTCCACGAACTCACGCTCGCGCAGCGAGACGACTTGGGCATAGACGACCCGCGCCACCGCCACCCAGTTGAGAAGCGCAATGACCAGGGTCACGATCCACAGGCTGGGGCGCAGGATGGCCGTCAGCGCGATGGCGAGCAGCAGCACCGGGAAGGCCATCATCACGTCGGTAAAGCGCATGATCAGGGTGCCCACGACACCGCGCGCCAGTCCACCCAGCGCGCCCACCAGCACCCCGATGACCACCGCGATGCCGTTGGCAATCAGGCCCACCAGCAAAGAAGCCCGCGCACCCCACAGCAACCGGGAAAGCAGGTCGCGGCCCAGCAGATCGGTGCCCAGCAAAAAGGCCCGGCCCGGCGGCTGCGGCGCGCCGTCAAGAGACAGGCCATCGGGAAACTGGAAATTGGGGTCGTGCGGCGCGAGCCAGGGAGCCAGCAGCGCGGCCAGCACGATCAGGGTGCAGAGCATCAAGCCGGTCAGGGCTGCCTTGTCTCGCGAGAAGCGTCGCCACGCCACCGAGCGCGTCCGCTGGGGCACAACCGCCAGGGCAGGAAGGGCGGTCAAGCGACCCCGGTGGAGTAAGACCGCTGGGGCACAAGGCAGGCCGGGCAAACGTGGAGGGACACGGCAGGCAGGCGAACAGAACGGGGAATCTGGCCCAGAGGGCGAAAGGTGCCGGGGTCCACACGGGCACGATACTCCTGTTCGTGGCTGAGAACTATCAGCTGGCCCGCACAACGATCAAGCAGGCCCACCTTGGTTCGGCGGTGAACCATCCAACCTGAGATTCGCTCTCATGCTTTGATTGCAGAATGCAAGTGTGCTTGAAGCTCACCACATCCCAGATTTGAGCGCCCAGCCGCTGCGTTTCCTGAACGCGTACTGGACGCTGTGGCAGGCGCTGGCGCAGCCGGTGGACTGCGCACTGACGCGCCAGCACGGCCTCGATCTGCGGGCTTTTATCGCGCTGAGTTACGTGCAAGGGGGCGCAACCTCGCCCGGTGAGCTGGCCGCCGCCATGAGCATTCCCAACTACGAGGTCAGCCGCACGCTGGACCGCCTGGACCGTCTGGGGGCCATCACGCGGCTGAGCGACCCGGCCAACGCCCGCCGCCGCCGCCTGAGCGCCACGCCGTCGGGGCAGGCGCTGTGGAGCGCGGCGCTAACGACGGTGCAGGCGGTTACCCAACCGCCGCTGCACGCGCTGGGGCCGCCGCTGGACATCCTCACCGGCTCCCTGGAACAGCTGGCCGCGCTGATCAGGCACGGCGACCCACCTCCACTTTCTCCTCACTTCCCCACCACTGCCCTGGAGCAACCATGACCCAGCATCCCACCGAAGGCACCTGCCCCTTTCACGATTCAAACGGTCCCGATGCGGCGATTCCGCCGCTGACCCGCCGCGAGGACCAGCTCTCCAAAAGCGGCGCGGCCATCGAGATCGACGGGCGCGGCGTCTACCGCGTCCACAGCTTTCAGGCGGCGCGGGCGGTGCTCAAGGACGAGGGCGTGCGCCAGGCCGGATTCATGTCGGAGATGGCCGCCAAGATGGGCGGTCTCAAGCAGCCCCCGGTGCTGTTTTCCGAGGGCGAGACGCATCACAGCATGCGCCGCGACACCGCCCGCTACTTCACCCCGACGTCGGTGGCCGAGTACCAGCCGATGATCGCGGCCCTGGCCGACGACCTGATCGGGCAGCTGGCGGCCAAAGGCGAAGTCAACCTGGACGATCTGAGCCTCAAGCTGGCGGTCAACGTGGCTGCGCAGGTCGTCGGCCTGACCAGCAGCCGCCTGCCGGGCATGGAGCAGCGCATCACCGCCTTCGTGGACGGCGGCGGCGACAGCGAGCCGGGCGCAGCGCAGGTTCGCAGCCGGGGCGCGGCCCTCAAGCAGCAGGCCAACCTGGCGCTGTTCTTTGCCTTAGACGTCAAACCCGCTATTCAGGCCCGCAAGAAGGAGCGCCGCGACGACCTGATCAGCCACCTGATCGACAAGAACTACAACGATGTGGAAATTCTGACCGAGTGCCTGACCTACGGCACCGCCGGGATGGTCACCACGCGGGAATTTATCAGCGCCGCCGCCTGGCATCTGCTGAAGAATCCCGAACTCCGAAGCGAGTACCTGCACGCCACCGAAAAGGAGCGCCACGCCATCCTGCACGAGATTTTGCGGCTGGAGCCGGTGGTCTCCACGCTCTACCGCCGCGCCGAGCAGGACCTGACCATCGACGGCCAGCATATTCCGCAGGGCAGCTTGCTGGCGCTCAACGTGCAGGAAGCCAACAGCGACGGGCAGGCGGTAGGCGAGCGCCCGCTGGAAGTCTGTCCGGGACGCAGCTTGCCACGCGGCGTGCAAGCTCCCGTGCTGGCCTTCGGCGACGGCCACCACCGCTGCCCCGGCGCGTTTCTGGCGATCAAGGAAAGTGACGTGTTCTTACGTCGTCTGCTGATCTGGAACGATCTACGCATCGTCACGCCGCCGAGAGTGCACTACAACGAGGTGGTCAAGGGCTACGAGCTGCGCGGCTTCCGGGTGGCGCTGGGCGCGGGAGCAGCCGCCCACTAAACGTCAACCCCCTTCCCTTGACGCGGCGCGGCCAGATGCTCTGGCCCGCCGCGCTTTCTCGAACCGCTTGCAGACCCCTCCCGGCTGTGTCAATATACCAATCCAATACCTCTTAGCCGCCGCACAGGAGTTCAGATGAAGGTTGCCATCAACCCAGAGAAATGCGCGTGATGCGAGGGGACGTTGTACTGACCCTTGATCTGGGGGGCAGCAGCAGCAAGTGGGGCGTGTTTGCTGGCGACCAGTTGCAGGCCAGTGGTTCGGCGGCCCCCATTTCCGGCCACCTGTATACCGCTGGTGCACGGGAAGCGCTGACGCAGGGGCTGAGTACCATTCACGCCGGGGTTCAAGCCCATCCCGCTGCCAAAATTGAGGGTGTGGTCGCGGGTGTGGCAGGTCTGCAAGCCGAGAACATCCCCCTGATTGCAGCGCTGATCGCTCAGACGTTTCAGCTCTCCCCCAATGCCGTGTCTGTCACCGATGACCTACATCTGGCGTATGCCGCCCACTTTTTGCCCAGCGAGGGCACGCTGATCTATGCTGGAACCGGCAGCATGGCCTACCACCGCAGTGAGGGCGGCGAGGTCATGCGGGCGGGCGGGCACGGCTTTTTGATCGACGACGCGGGCGGGGCGTTCTGGCAGGGGCGCGAGGGACTGAGGGCCGTCTTGAGGCAAGCGGATGAGCAGCACCCTGAAACGCCGCTGGCCGCCGCGCTCTACGCCGCTGTCGGCAGCCGGGCGTGGCCGGACATCCGCGCTCACGTCTACGCCGGGGGCCGTGCCGCCCTCGCCCGACTCGCGCCCGCCGTGTACCGAGCCGCCCTGGACGGCGACCCCGATGCCCTGCGTATTCAGCAGCAAGCCGGGGAAGAACTGGCGCGGCTGGGCCGGGTGGTACTGGAGCGCACGGGCGGCCAGCTCGTGGCAGCAGCGGGCGGCGCGGTCAATTCGCGGGTGCTGGCGGCGCTGCAAGGAGCGCTGGGGCCTCGCGTCCAGTTCAGGCCCGGCGTCTCTCCCCTGCTGGGCGGCCCGGTGCTGGCCCGGCAGCTCGGCCTATTGCGGGAAGAAGTGTCCAGATGACGCCTCCCCTGCCCGGTCACACTGACTCTGCATCGCTGAGTACCGAGCAGCCCAGCAGCCAGCATCCGCGCCTGGACGAATACCCGACAGCCGAATTGGTTCGCGCACTGAGCGAAGATCAATTCCTGGCCGCGCAGGCGGTGGCGCGGGCCGAGGCGCAGATTGTGCGGGCGGTGGACCTCGCCTACCAGCGCTTGCAGGCGGGCCAGGGGCGCTTGGTTTACGTGGGCGCGGGTACCTCTGGGCGGCTGGGCGTGCTGGACGGGGTGGAACTGCTGCCTACCTTTTCCTGGCCGCCCGAGCGCTTACTCACCCTGATCGCGGGCGGCGAGAGCGCCATGTTCCGGGCCGCTGAGGGCGCGGAGGACGACGAGGCACTGGCCGAAACGGACATGCGGGCTGCCCAGCTCACCCCCAACGACGTGGTGATCGCGCTGGCGGCCAGCGGCACCACCCCTTATGCCCTGGCCTGCGTGCGGTGGGCGCGGCAATCAGGGGCGCTGACCATCGGCGTCACCAACAACCCCGGCAGCCCGCTGGCCCGCACCGCCGAAGCCCCGATTGAGCTGGATACCGGGCCGGAAGTCATCAGCGGCAGCACCCGCCTGAAAGCTGGAACCGCTCAGAAGATCGCACTCAACACCTTTTCCAGCAGCTTGATGGTGCGGTTGGGCAAGGTATACGGCAACCTGATGGTGGACTTGATGGCGACCAACGCCAAGCTGCGCCGCCGCGCCATGAAGCTCACCCAGCACGCCAGCGGGGCAAGCGAGGCCGAGGCGAGTCAGGCGCTGGAGCAGGCCGGAATGCAGGTCAAGACCGCTGTGGTGATGCTGCGCGGCAGGCTGGACGTACAGGAAGCCCGCGCCCGGCTGACAGCGGTGGGCGGCCACACACGGGCGGCCCTGAACGAGGTGGCGGAGTCGGAGGATATCTGAGCACCTGTTCATATATCGTTTTTTGAATTAGACTGTAGGCATGTCAAGTGCGCCGCTTCTCCAACCGTCCCCGACCCTGGAATATTTCGTGGAAGGCATGGACTGTGCCGGTTGCGTGCGCAAGGTCGAGCAGATGGTGGCGACCCTGCCCGGCGCGGCGGAGGTCAGGACCAGCTTCAACAAGCAGACGCTGGAACTGCAACTGGACGAACAGCAGACGCCGAGGGCCAGGCTGGAAGCCAACCTCAAGAGTCTGGGTTACGCGCCGTCGCTGCGGGGTGGCCAAACTCAGCTGGAGGACGCGCACTCTCAAGGCGAAGCGGGCCACGCCCATGCTCACAGCCACACCCACGAAGCCGAACCCGGCAAGCCCTGGTACGCCACCGGTCAGGGCAAGCTGGTGATGGCCTCGGGCGTGTTGCTGGCACTGGCCTTTGCCTTCAGCTTCATCGAGCCGGGGTTCTCGGTGTACGGCTACGTCGCTGCCACCGTGCTGGGCGTCTGGCCGCTGCTGAAGAAGTCGATGGCCAGCGCCCGCTTCGGCGATTACTTCAGCATCAACCTGCTGGTCGCCGTCGCCGCCATCGGGGCCGTGCTGATCGGGCAGGCGGCAGAGGGCGCGGTCGTGGTGTTCTTCTTCGCGGTGGGCGAACTGCTCGAAGGCGTGGCGGCGGGGAAGGCGCGGGCCGGGATTCAGGCGCTCGCGGCACTGGCCCCCAAAACCGCCCTGCTGCTGGAAGGCGATCAGGTGCGCGAGGTCAAAGCCGACTCGCTCAGGATCGGTCAGCAGGTGCAGGTGCGCCCCGGTGCCCGCGTGCCTGCCGACGGGCGAATCCTCAGCGGCGCGTCCAGCCTGGACGACAGCCCCATTACTGGGGAGAGCGTACCTGTCGACAAGGGCGTGGGCGAGAGCGTCTTCGCGGGCAGCATCAACCAGTCGGGCGTGCTGACGGTGGAAGTGGAGCGGGCGGCCAGCGACAACACCATCGCCCGCATCATTCATCTGGTCGAGGAAGCCGAGGCCAGCAAAGCGCCCACCGCCCGCTTCATCGACCGCTTCAGCCGCGCCTACACGCCGGGTGTGGTGGCGGTAGCGGCGCTGGTGGCCCTGGTGCCGCCCCTCCTGTTCGGCGGCGAGTGGCACACCTGGCTCTATAAATCCCTCAGCCTGTTGCTCATCGGCTGCCCCTGCGCGCTGGTACTGAGCGTGCCCGCCGCCATTACCAGCGCGGTGAGTGCCGGGGCCAAGCGCGGCCTGCTGCTCAAGGGCGGTGCGGCGCTGGAACTCATCGGCGGCGTCAAGACGGTGGCCTTCGACAAGACTGGCACCCTGACGGCGGGGCGGCCCCGTCTGACCGGCGTGGTGGGCCTGAACGGCGACGAAACCGAGATTCTGCGCTTGGCCGCCGCCGTGGAAAGCGGCAGCGATCATCCGCTGGCCCGCGCCATCGTGGAGGAAGCCGGGCGGCAACAGCTGATTATTCCAGCGAGCCGCGACGCCGAAGCCCTGCCGGGTCAGGCGGCCCGCGCCACGGTGGAGGGCCGCTCACTCAGGGTCGCCTCGCCGCGCCACGCCGCCAGCCTGGGCCTGCTTCCGGCCCCGTTGCAGAGGGTCATCGAGACCTTCGAGACGCAGGGGCGCACCGCCGTCGTGCTGCTGGACGGCAATCAGGCACTGGGCGTGCTGGCGCTGCGCGACGAACCGCGCCCGGAGGCGAAGGCAGCACTGGCTGAGCTGCGGCTCATGGGCATTCGTCCGCTGATGCTGACCGGCGACAACGCCCGCACCGCCCGCGCCATCGCCTTTGATCTGGGCCTGAGCGAAAGCGAGGTGCAGGCTGACCTGCTGCCGGAAGACAAACTGCGGGTTATCGCTGAACTGAGTCGGGCAGGCGGCGTGGCGATGGTCGGCGACGGCATCAACGACGCTCCAGCGCTGGCCCAGGCCGACGTGGGCATCGCCATGGGCGGCGGCACCGACGTGGCGCTGGAAACCGCCGACGCTGCCCTGCTACGCTCGGAAGTGTCGGGCATTCCGGCACTCGTCGGGCTGTCGCGCAGCGCCATGCTCAACATCAAGCAGAACATCGCCTTCGCGCTGGGCCTCAAGCTGATTTTCCTGATCACCACCCTGCTCGGCTACACCAACCTGTGGATGGCGATTCTGGCCGATACCGGAGCCACTGCCCTCGTCACCGCCAACGCCCTGCGGCTGCTGGGCTGGCGCTTCAAGCGGCTTGAAGCGCCGCAGCTGGAGAGGCAACGCTCCGCGAGTGCTTAAGGCCTGGTCACGGCTGAAAGAACCGCCCTGCCTGCCCACTTGCTAACCTGCACCGCATGACCCACAGCCACAACCACGGCGAGAACGCCAATGCCCGTCAGCTCAGCATCGTGCTGGGGCTGGTGGGCACTTTTCTGGTGGTGGAAGTCGTCTACGGCTTTCTCTCCAGCTCGCTGGCCCTGCTCTCCGACGCCGGACACATGCTCACCGACGCGGCGGCGTTGGCCCTCTCGCTGTTTGCCATCAAGATGGGCCAGCGCCCCGCCGACAAGCAGCGCACCTTCGGCTACCGCCGCGCCGAGATTCTGGCGGCGGCGCTCAACGCGGGCGTGCTGCTGGCCATCGGCCTCTACATTCTCTATGAAGCGTATCTACGGCTGCGCAGCCCGGTCGAGGTGCAGACCACTCCGATGCTGATCGTGGCGGTGCTGGGCCTGATCGTGAACGTCATCAGCGCCCGGCTGCTGGTGGCGGGCAGCAGCGACAGTCTCAACGTCAAGTCAGCGTATCTGGAAGTGCTGGGCGATTTGCTCGGCTCGGTGGCTGTCATCGTGGGCGCAGTCCTGATCCGCTTCACGGGCCTGGATTGGATCGACCCGGTGCTGGGGGCCTTGATCGGCCTGTGGGTCATTCCACGCACCTGGACCCTGCTGAAAAGCAGCGTGAACGTGCTGATGGAGGGTGTTCCCGAGGAGCTGAACCTGGACGCCCTACGCTCGGCACTGGAGGAGTTGCCCGGCATCAGCGAGGTTCACGATCTGCACGTCTGGAGCGTGACCAGCGGCCAGCACAACCTGACGGCCCATCTGGTGTCAGCCCAGCCGCCCACCGATTTGCTGGCGCGGGTGCAGGCGCTGGCCCGCCGGTACGATCTGGGGCACAGCACCGTGCAGATCGAAGCGCCGGGCCTGCATGCGGAGAGCGGCGATCATCACGATCACGGCGAGTTGCATCCCTGATGCCCCATCGCCAGGCGCTAGACTGAGCGAATGAGAATCGCTTCTCAACTTCCCACGCCCCTGCCTGACGATGCTGTGTGCGAGGTCAACTGCGTTCACCCCGAAGCGGTGCAGACGGCCCGCGCCGCTCTGCCGGACCAACACTGCGTGGACGATGCCAGCGCCCTGCTGAAGGTGGTGGCCGACCCGACCCGGCTGCGGCTGCTGAGCGCCCTGAACGCCTGCGAACTGTGCGTCTGCGATCTGGCGGCGGTGGTGGGACTCAGCGAGAGCGCGGTGAGCCATCAATTGCGGCTCTTGCGTGCGCACCGATTGGTGACATTTCGCAAGGTGGGCCGGGTGGCCTACTACCGTCTGCTCGACCAGCACGTCAACGGCCTGATCGGCAGCGCCCTGGAGCATGTGCAGGAGTAGAGCCACCCGGCAGATCGTATGCTGGGGCCATGCGCTCCTGGCTCACCGGCTTGCTCCTGACTGCAGCACTCTCCGCCTGCTCGTCCAGACCGGCGGTTGAGAATCACTACATCACCTCTCCGGCCTGGATTCTGGCCCACCAGGGCGGAGAGGACCTGTGGCCCAGCAACACTCTGCTGGCCTTCGACAACGCCGCCAAGCTCGGTGTGCAGATGCTCGACACCGACATGCACGCTACCCAGGACGGCGTGCTGGTGCTCTCGCATGACGACACGGTTGACCGCCTGACCGATGGGCACGGCGCGATCCGCGAGATGACCCTGGCGCAGCTCAAGCAGCTCGACGCCGGATACCGCTTCACCCCCGACAGCGGACAGAGTTACCCGTACCGGGGCCAGGGGCTGAGCATTCCCACGTTGGAGGAGGCGCTCTCGGCCCACCCCGAACTGCCCTGGACCGTTGAGATCAAACAGGACACGCCCAGCGTTGCCCAGCCGTTTTGCGCGGCTCTGCGCCAGCACCAGATGACCGGCAAAGTCATGGTCGCCAGTTTTAGCGACAAGGCCATGCAGGATTTCCGTGCCGAGTGCCCCGAAGTTGCCACCAGCATGACCGAAAGCGAACTGCGCCCGCTGGTGCTGCTAAGCAAGGTGGGGCTTTCCAGCTTGGCAAAAGCGCCGGGGCAGGCTGCCCAGGTGCCGGTGCGCTCCGGCGGCATCGAGGTGGTGACGCCCAGCTTCGTGCGCCAGATGCACGGACGCGGCGTAGCAGTGCACGTCTGGACCATCAACGACCCGGCGGAAATGCGCCGATTGCTGGCGATGGGCATCGACGGCATCGACACCGACCGCCCCGATCTGCTCAAGGCGGTGCTGGCTGAGCCGGCAGACGACTGAGCTGACGACTGGCGGAAGTGCAATTCATCCAGCCTGAACTTGAAAAGCGGCCCGTCCAGTCTTTATGGTTTTTTCTCTGGAAGTCGGGCCGCAGTCCGTATGACCGCTCGCCCGATCAGCATTAAACTGAAATGACAAGGGCTTGCTCCTTGAAAGCGGCTGGGGAGCGTTAGCCAAGCGGCGAGTGACGACGTCGCCGGTTGTAAAACATCTCAATCCATTCGAACACCCGACTGCGGATCTGGACCATATGTACCGCGTGGCCGCCGGAGGTCAAGCTCCACATTCTAGGGTTGAAAAAAAGCTCTCCTGCACAGCCTTGTCCCAGCACTTTGCTTTGCTGCTCATCCTCTGGATCGCCTTCCAGTGGTCAAGGGCCTGTCGGTAGAGGTGGCCAGTGTACTGACCTCCCACGGTCAGCATGGTGGAGCTATCCGGCACTTGGTTTCCTTCTGTGCCGGGCCATACTCAGGGTGTCCATGACCAGAGGTGAAGACGCTCGTTCAGTACCCAGCCGATAATCTTTCTGGAGAACGGATTCACACCGCTGGCCAGGTACAGCCAGCTTTCCGTTGTGGGGATGAGCGTGATGTCCGTGACCTATTTCTGGCTAGGTGGATGACGCGGACCTTCTGCTTTCAGTGAACCTCGAGATTCGCTCCCGTCATCCACCCTCCTAGGCCAGGTCGGCTTGAATTCGCGAAAGCGTCTTCTCAAATGGTTCGGAATTGAGCGCAGGTGCTGTCAGACGGCACCCTGGTCAGCTGCTGGCCACGTTGATGGCCCGGCGGAAGCGCCGGTGTGCGACATCACCAGTTCGCTGAAGAGGCTGTTGGCCCAGCCGAACCACTCGCGCGTAAATATGGCAGGGTCGTCGACGTGAAAGCTCTCGTGCATCAGGTTGGTGCCCGCCGTGGTGCCGACCAGCACGGCCAGCATGGCGGCCCGTTCGCTGGCCGTGTCTGCCGTCAGGCCGCGCATCGCCAGCGCTAGCGGCCAGATGTGCTGCGGCGGAGTGTGCGGGCTGCCGACGCCCTGCGCCGCTGTCCCCGAAAAGAAGTACGGGTTCTCGCCGCTCAGCACCAGGGCGCGGGTGTGCTGGTAGGTGGCGTCGTCCACCGGGCAGTAGCCCAGGTAGGGTGCCGACAGCAAACTGGGAATGTTGGCATCGTCCATCAGGAGTTGCCCACCGAGGCCGTCTACCTCGTAGGCGTAGACGGTACCGAAGCGGGGGTGCTCGGCGACAGCGAATTGCTTCAGACCCGCCTCGATCTCGGCCCTGAGCTGGAGGGCGTCGGTGCGGAGCTGATCGTCGTTCCAGACCTCCTGCGCCAGCTCTGCCAGATGGCCGAGTTCCACGCTCGCCATCATGTTGCCGGGAATGTTGTAGTTGAACTCGCAGGCGTCGTCGCTGGGCCGGAAGGCGCTCCAGATCAGGCCGGTATAGCCCACTGGACGGCCCCTGCCACCATTCGGCAGGTTGTCGGTGCTGGCCGCGTCGGGCCGCCAGAATTGGTAAGCGCTGCGCTCAGCGTGGTGCTGCTCGGTTTGCAGCACGCCGAGCACGCTGCGGGCCGCCTGGTGAACCCTTTTGCCCAACGCCGCCGCGTTGCCGGTCAGCTGCCAGTAGCGGTGCGCCAGCCGGATGGGGTAGCACAGCGAGTCCAATTCGAACTTCCGCTCCCACACCAGCGGGTGCCGCCTGGGCTGGTCTGCCGTGTGGCCCGCGCCGCTGGGCAGGGCATTGAAGGCATTGGCGTAGGGATCGGCCAGCAGTTGGTCGGCCTGGGTGGCGATCACGCCCGCGATCAGGCGGCTGAGTTCGGCGTCCTGGGCGCACAACGCCAGATACGGCCACACCTGCGCCGTGCTGTCGCGCAACCACATGGCCGGAATGTCGCCCGTCACCACGAAGGTCTGGCCAGCGGCCTGGGAGTGCAGGGTGGTTTCCAAGCTATTGGGAAAGCAGCGCTCGAACGCCAAAGCGACCTCCGGCTGTTCGCTGAAGGCCGCTTGAACGAACTCGATGATGTGCTGAAGGCTGGACCGTCGAGGCTGGGGCGGGGTCGTCACGCTCCTCAGCTTAGAACATCTGCCAGAAAAGAAGCGCTTTCTTGACCGAGCGGGCAAGCCCGGTCAGTGCCGTTGTGCCCGAGAGCCAGCGGAAGTGGCTACGTTGGAATTCTGTCAGGGTCTCCTGCTGAGGGCTCAATCCACCCGACGTAGCCCTGCCCGACCGTTCTTCTGGTACTGGCTTCACGGTTTTGCCACCGGCTGGGGCGGCGTGAGGGCGCTCATCTGCCCGCGCTCATCGACGGCGCGCAGCTGATACTGGCTGTCGGGCGTGCCCTGCGCATCGGTAAAGGAGGCCGTGGTCAGCAGACCAGACAGCTGAAGGGCAGGACTCCCTGCCTTGTCGAACCGGTACACGACCACAGAAACGCCAGATACGGCACTCCAGCTGATGTTGTTTGCCAGCAGTGCCTTCAAGTCGGCTGACGCGCTGCGGCGCAACCGGAGCGGCGCTCCTGAGCTTGACCGACTGTGCTTCGGAGGAGGCCGAGGTGTTTCCGGCGGCGTCCACGCTCTGCGCGCTGTAGCTGTAACCAGAATGACCTGGCCGCCAAGCTGAGCCAGATCGTTGGTGAGCTGAATCAGCAAGGGCTCGGCGCTCACTTCACTTTGCTGCCGAAGCAGTTCGGGCAGGCCCACGCCCAGGCCAGGACCGAGCTGTTGCACAGCGCTGACCAGATATAGCAAAAACTGGCCCAGGTCGTTGTCGCCCTTGTCGAGAGGAAGCCAGGCGGCGGGGCGGCTTTGTTGCCGCAGCCAGGCCGCCAGCACCGTGGATTTGCCTGTGCCTGCCGGAGACGAGATGAGCATCAGCCTGGCACCCATGCCCCCGTTCGAGCAGCGCGAGAAGCTGGGGCCGCGCGATCAGATGCGCGGTGGGAACGGGAGGGTGGAGCTTGGTGCCGAGCAGGGTCAGGGGCATTGCGAATCAGGTTATCAACTGCGCCGGCCCGTTCCTCGGTGGCCTTCAGGCGTGAAGGGATCTGGGTCACGGCCACCCTCAGCCGAATCAGCCGATCCGGTGCCGTTCAAGTCTGGCACGAAGGCATTAAGCAGGCGAGGCGGCCAGCGGCTCCTTGAGGAAATCCCGAGCTTTCGGGCAATCTCCGCACAACGGCTGCTGATCACCAGGCGCACACCTTCCTCTCCGAACCCGGCAGTGTACAGACATTGACTGGCCGTCATGTCAGTCTCCATCGTCCAGCACACCTACGACTTCCACAAAGCTGGCGCAGGATCACCGGTGGCTCACCTTAAAAAATGGCGTGAGTGACGCGGGCAGTTACCTGCGAAGTGCAAGCCTGCCACTTCTGGGCCGTGTGCGAGGACGGCGACCCACCGCATCTCCGGTTTCGTTCCGATTTCAGAAGGCAGATCGTATAGCCAGATACGATCATATAAATGTTTGCTTTTGATCGATTCAGGTGCTAGCGTGTCTGCAATCGATCAGCGCACACACCCAACCCAGCCCATGTCGAATGGCCCCGCAGCGGCCAGAGGTGCTTCATGCAGTCGGACCGTATCAACAAGATTCAACACCACCTCTACAGCGCGGGCTTTGCCAACGTGCAGGAACTGGCGGAGGCGACGGGCGCGTCCATCGTGACCATCCGGCGGGATTTGCAGCGCCTGGAGGAAAACGGCATTGTCACGCGCACCCATGGCGGAGCGCGGCTGGCCGAGGCCGCCGGACCGGAAATGGCCTTCCAGTCGCGTGTACAGGAACATCTGGACGCCAAGCGGGCCATCGGTGAGGTGGCATACGGCCTGCTGCGGCCCCACACCACCATCTTTCTGGATGCGGGCACCACTGTCTTGCAGCTCGCCCGGCGGCTGCGCGTTGAGCCCCTCCCGCTGACCATCTTCACCAACGGTCTGGCCGTCGCGCAGGACCTGGTGAACGTGGAGGGCCTGAGCGTCAACCTGCTGGGCGGGCAACTGCGCAACGAGAACCTGAGTATAGTCGGCCCCTATGCCGAGCGGCTGCTGGGCGAATTCTGGTTCGATCAACTGTACTTGGGCACCAGTGCCGTGCGCGGCGACGCCCAGATGTACACCCTGAATCCTGCCGAGGCCAGCCTCAACCGGGCCATGATCGCCCGCACCTCGCAGGCCGTTTTACTCGCCGATGCCAGCAAGTTCGGCAGCAGCGCGCCCTACGCAGTGGCTCCCATCGCCGAGATCCACACGGTCATCACCGACAGCGGGCTGGACGGCGTCTGGAAGACACGGCTGGCCGAACTCAAACTCGATACCACGTTTGTTCCGCTCGGGAGGAATTTATGAAAAGCACCCTGAAGATCACCGCACACCGCTCCGGCATGACCCTGGCCCTCGCCCTCCTGACCCTCGGTTTGGCCCAGAGCAATGCCGGTGTTCCGGCGAGCAGCGTGGCCCAGGCGGTCAAGCGCACCATCAATGTGGGCGGCGACCTGAAGCAGTGGGACGGCCTGCCGCAGTACAAAGTCGTGCTCAGCAACGGCGTGCCCAGCGTGCCGGTGAACAACAGCGGGTATTACAGCCTGGCCTACGACGACCAGAACCTGTACGTGCTGGGCGTGTTCGATCAGCCCAAGGACACCGTCAAGGCTGTCCTCAACACGGACGCGGGCGAGTGGTGGAACGACGACGTGATGGAGCTGTTTGTCCGCACCCAGCCGTTCGTGAACGCGCCCGTCGAGGCCCACTTCGCCATCAACCCGGCGGGCACGCGCTTCAAGGCGTACACCGCGACCACCGACTACAAGAGTGTGGGGCGCATCGAGGACAACCGCTGGGTGCTGGAACTGGCGATTCCGCTGAACACCGCCACCTTCCCTGCTGTCAAGGCCGGTGACATCTGGGCGCTGAAAGTGGGCCGCGAGCACCAGAAGGCCGCCGAGTTCCCGATCTGGCCGGTGGGCGGCGACTTCAACTCACCCAACAACTACGGCTACCTGGCTTTTACCGAACAGCCCGCCGACGCCAGCGCCCTGGCAACCGCCGTCACCGAGAAGCTGGGCAAGTCCCCGGCAGGATCGCCGCTGGCCAGTCGCCTGTCGGACATCGGCTCGTACGCGGTGTACTACGGCAACGCGGCCGCCGACGTACAGAAGCTGCTGAACTACGACCTTGCCATCGTGCAGCCCAGCACCGTGAACGCCGCGCAGCTCAAGATGCTCCACGACAACGGCACCCGCGTCGTGGCCTACATGACCATCGGTGAGCTGGACCGCAACGCCGCCGCCGCACCGACGGTGGACCCGAGCTGGATTCTCGGCGAGAACAAGAACTGGGGCTCGCAGTTCATCGACGCCTCGCAGCCCGGCTGGCAGAAGATCGTGGCTGATCAGGCCGCGAAGCTGAACGCAGAGGGCCTCGACGGCTTCTTCCTCGACACGCTCGACACCGCCGATCTCTACCCCAAGATCGCGCCGGGACTGGTCAAGATCGTGCAGGACCTGCGCGCCGCCTACCCCGACGCCGTGATCGTGCAGAACCGGGGCTTCGCGCTGCTCAACCAGACGGCACCCAGCATCGACGCGGTGATGTTCGAGAGTTTTTCGAGCAGCTACAACTTCGACAAGAAGACCTACGGCGACGTGAGCGGCGATCCCAGCTTCGTAGAGGCGTTGTCCAAGCGCGGCCTCAAGGTGCTGGCACTCGATTACGCGCAGCCTGAGCAGCAGGACATGATTACCCGCGATTACCAGCGGGCCAAATCCTACGGTTTCGTGCCCTACGTCTCGACCATCAGCCTCGACAAGGTCTACGAGGCCAATCCGTGAAGCGCCGGGGAGTCAGGCCGTCTACACTGCTCCTGATCACCGCTGGCATCAGCTTGGCGTCCTGCGGCTCGACAAGCCTCCCGAACGGCGCTGAGCAGATTAGCCTTCAGCACGCCGGGCAAAGACCGTCTACCCCAGCTTCCCTGACTTCCCAGGCGCTCGCCAGCAAAGCGCCCTCGCGCCTGCGCCGGAGTGACGGTACCTCCAAAGTCGCCAGCTTCGCCACCTACTACCGCGTGCCCGACAACGCCACGCTGACGGCGCTGGGCCAGAAGGACTTCGACATCGTCCAGCCGGACATCACGCCAGATCAGCTCAGTGCCATTCAGAACATCAGTTACGGAGCCGTTTACCTGGCGATTGGCGAACTGGGCAACAACAACACCTACTACGAGGGCGGCGTCGCCAAGACGGGGCAAGTCATTTACGATGCCCACAAAAACGACAGTCCCAAGTGGTTTCTGGGGGTCAACGGCAACTTCGGCGCGTACATTCTGAATCTGACCAATCCGGCGGTGCGCGCCTTCGTGGTCCAGCAGGCCGACGTGCTGCTGGACCGGGGCTTCGACGGTCTGTTTCTGGATACGGCCGACGACGCCGAATTTTTCAAGAATGCCGATGATGCCGCAGCGACTTCGCAGCCGTACAGCGAGGGGGCAGTTTCGCTGAGTGCGGGCCGCCCGGACTATTCCACCATGCGCCGGGCCTACATCGACACCATCAAGGCGCTGCGGGCGGAGGCTGGAAACGCTCTGCTGGTTCAAAACGGCGGCTTTGATCTGCTGCTCGACCGTCAGAACGCGGGTGACGGCTCACAGGGGTATGTGGACGCCGTGATGCACGAGGTGGCCATCACCAAGTCCAACAAACCCAGCCCGACCGCTGACGATACCGTGTGGCCCTTTCAGCCGCAGAACTACGAGACCTGGACGCAGTATTACGCCCGCCAGACACCCACCGACGCGTCCAGAGACCGGGCCTACCGCGCCAACCGGGACGCCCTGGCGCTGGAGTACTTCCGGGCGGGCGGCGTGGTCTTTCAGCAGGACTTCGGCCATCCGGACAACAACGCGGTGCAGTGCGCCTCGTACAACTTTGCCCGCGACCTGCGTGCCAGCGAGCACAAGGACGGTTGGATCGCCGCTTACTCGGACGCGGCCTTCAACCGGGTTTACGAGTACGCCGACAGCACGCCCCAGATCAGGGCCATCCCCGGCTGCGAGACCTACGACAAGGTGACGGCTCCCGATTTCAACACCACCTTCTCGCCGCCTTCGTTGAACACCGGCGTGGGCCGCAGCGCCACTGCCACGCTGAACGTCGCCGCCGTCAATGGCTACAGCGGCAAAGTGAATTTCAGCCTGGGCAGCCTGCCCGCCGGAATCACCGCCAGCCTGAGTCAAACACAAATCACGCCGGGGCCGCAGACGCAGGTGACGTTGACACTGAATGTGCCCGCCTCGGCCGCCGCCGACACGTACATCATCCCGGTCAGGGCGCAGAGCCAGGGCGAGAGCATGCGCTATGACCTGCGTCTGAAAGCCTGGAACACCACAGGTGACAGTGTGTTCGTCGCGCAGGCCGGACTGGGGAAAGTGCTGGCTTTTGATGGCAGCGCCAGCTTGACGCCGACGACCGCCCCAGCCCGCAGCCTGCCCACGGCGAGCGTGCAGCAGGCCTGGAACGTGGCGCTGGACTCGGCGGGCAATCAATACGTCGTGGACAACGTGGCCGCCGGAAAAGTGACCCGCTATCCGTCGTTCAGTCTCAACAGCGGCGCAGCCCTCACCCAAATCAGCGCCCTGAGCTATCCGACGGGGCTGGCGGTGGACGCACAAGACCGCCTCTGGGTGGTGCAGAGCGGCAGCACGCCAGGCGGCGCGGCCGTGATGACGCCACATGTGGGCCGCTACGACAACCGCTCGGCCACCGAGGCGGTCGGCTTCAACGTGGACCGCGCCCTGGGGCTGGGCTTTCCGCAAATGGTGGCACTGGACGGCAATACGCTGTGGCTGAACACCAACTTCGGCCTGATCCTGAAATACGACGTGGCGGCGACGCCCACCCTGAGCGGCGTCTACAGCTTCCCCACGACGCTCAACGACTTGGGCGGCGGCACACTCACCGTTCGCAGCGGCGCGCTGTGGATCAGCGGTAAGAACGCAGGCGTGAGCAAGGTGATGGCCGTGAATATCGCTGCTCTGCCCGCCGCCAACGGCCCCTACGCGGTGAACGGCGACACCGCCGTGACCAAGACCATCACCTCCGGCCTGTATGACCCGGCGGGCCTGGCATTCGATAGCCTGGGCAATTTGTGGGTCATCAACAAGACGGGCGCGGCAGGTGTGGCCGGAACGAACACCGCCGACCCCGGCTCACTGAACCGTTTCCCCGCTTCAGCGCTGAGCACCGTCAATCCCACGCCGAACCTGACCGTTGGCCTGGAAAGCCGTTACCCCGTCGGTCTGGCCGTCGGCAAGCCTTAAGGAGTCAGGATGCAGCACACCGCTCCACTGGTCACCCTGACCGCCCGCAAGCGCCGCGCCTCCCCGATGCGGCGGCAGGAAACGCTGATGGCCGTGCTGCTGATCTTGCCCAGCACCCTGGGGATCCTGGCCTTTGCGGTCTTGCCGATCGCCGCCTCGCTGGGCATCTCGCTCACCGACTGGGGCGGCCTGAGCAAACCCAACTTCGTGGGCCTCCAGAACTACGCCACGGCCCTGCAAGACCCGCGTGCCACCTCGGCCCTGTCACACACCCTGATCTACGTGCTGCTGGCGGTGCCCACCGGAGTCATCATCGCGCTGACGCTGGCGGTGTGGATCAACAACCTCAAGTCGGGCTGGCTGCGCACGGTGTTCCGCACGGTGTACTACCTGCCGATGGTCACCATTGGTGTGGCGGTGGCGCTGCTGTGGCAGGTGCTGCTCGCGCCGCAGGGACTGGTCAACCTGATTCTGGGCTGGCTGGGCGTCCACGGTCCCAACTGGCTCGGCTCGCCCGCCTGGGTGCTGCCTGCCGTGGCCGTCTTCAGCGTGTGGCAGGGTTCCGGGCAGGGCATCATCCTGTTTCTGGCCTCGCTGGCGAGCGTGCCCAGAGAACTCTACGAGGCCGCCCAGCTCGACGGAGCCAGACCGCTCGACACCTTCCGCTTCATCACCCTGCCGATGATCAGCCCCACCATCTTCCTGGTGATGGTGCTGAGTGTGATCGGGGCCTTGCAGGTGTTCGAGGCCGTGCTGGTGCTCTCCAACGGCGGCCCCGGCGACAGCAGCACCACCGTCGCACTCTACATCTACAAGACGGCCTTCACCTTCTTCAAGATGGGCTACGCCTCGGCACTGGCCTGGCTGCTGGCCATCATCTTGATCGGCCTGATGGTGGTTCAGTGGCGCAACCAGAACAAGTGGGTGAACTATGACCAGGTCTGAACCCGCACCCGAAGTGCTAACCCGCCGCGACGTTTCGCTCAAGGCCAGGTCGCAGGGATCGCAGGCGGCGCTGCTGGGCCTCTTGACGCTGGGCGCTGTCGTCATCCTGCTGCCGTTCGCCTGGATGATTCTGACCGCCTTCAAGACTCCCGCCGAGGCGTACACCTGGCCACCGGTGTGGCTCCCGGCCAAGTGGAGTGTCGCCAATTTCACCCAGCTCTTCAACACCATTCCCTTTGCCCGGATGTTCTTCAACTCGGTGTGGACCAGCGTGCTGATCGCCAGTCTGAACATCCTGTCCGCCGCGCCCGCCGCCTACGCTTTCGCCCGGCTGCGTTTTCCGGGGCAGGGGCTGTGGTTCGGCTCGCACCTGCTCTCCCTGATGATTCCCTGGCAGGTGACGATCATCCCGGTCTTCTTGCTGATCCGCTACCTCGGCTGGTACGACAGCTTCACGGCCCTGATCGTGCCCAGCATCGCCAGCGGCTTCACCGTGTTCCTGCTGTTTCAGTTCTTCCGCTCGCTGCCCAGGTCGCTCGAAGAAAGCGTCTTGATCGACGGCGGCTCGTGGTTCACGGCGCTGCGGCATGTGGCGCTCCCCGCCGCCAAGGGCGCAATCGCGGCGGCGTGGCTGTTTAGCTTCCTGGGGAACTGGCAGTCGTTTATCTGGCCGCTAATCGTGTTGCAGTCGAGCGAGAAGATGCTGCTGCCGGTGGGCCTGCTGAGCCTGCAAAACCAGTACTCGGTCAATATCCCGGTGCTGATGGCGGGGGCCACCCTGTCCACGCTGCCCACCGTCATCGCCTACATGTTCGTCCAGCGCTACCTCACCGACGCCGCCATTACCAGCGGCCTGAAAGGGTAACGCCTGTGTCCAACGTCCGCGCGCTGCGCTTTTCCCCGCCTTCTCATCCCTCTGGAGGAACCCCATGTCCAAGTTGACCGCACCCAAGACCCTGTTTTTCCTTGCCGCCCTGAGCCTGTCCGCCGCCAGCGCCGCCACGACCATCGACTACGCCACCTGGGACGGGACCCGTCAGCAGGCCGACGAGGCGCTGATCGCCGCTTTCAACAAATCGCACGCGGACATTCAGGTCAAGTACAACCTGGTGCCCTGGGGCGTCTACTGGCAGAAGGCCGCCGCGATGGTGGCGGGCGGCAGCACCTTCGACGTCATGTGGATGAACCTCGACAACTTCCCCTTCTACCAGTCCCAGGGCGCACTCGCCCCGATCAAGCTGGACGCCAAGACGACGGCGGCGCTGCCCAACGTGCGCGCTGCACCTTATAAGGTCAACAACCAGCTTTACGGCGTGCCGCTGGGCCCGCAGCCGGTCACGGTCTATATCAACCGGGCCCTCTTCAAGGAGCGCGGCGTGCCGATTCCCACCGCAAACTGGACCTTCGATCAGATGGTGGACGCCGCCAAGAAGCTGACCTTCACCAAGGACGGCAAGCAGATCTACGGCATCAACGGCGCGGACCTCCAGGGCGATCTGGAATACGGCATGAGCTTTTACTACGGCGCGGGCGGCAAGGGCCTGATCCAGAAGACCGGCACCGGCTACGCGGCCAGCCTGGACGCCACCTTCGCCAAGACCTCGCAAAAACTGCTGGACCTGATTTACAAGGACAAGGTGGCCCCCGGTCCGCAGGCGGCCAGCCAGCAGGGCTATCAGATGTTCCTGGCCGGGCAGATGGGCATTCTGGTGCAGGGCAGCTGGATGGTCAGCACCTGGGATCAGAACAAGGATCTGGACTGGGCCTTCGCGCCGTTCCCCAGTGTGGACGGCAAGCAGCCGCACCCGGTGGTCAGCGCCCACGCGCTGGTGATCCCGGCAGGCAGCAAGAACAAGGACGCCGCCCAGACTTTGATCACCTGGATGAACACCAGCCCCCAGGCCCAGCGGCTGCTTGCCCAGCGGGGTCTGCTGCCCACCCTGGCCGAGAACTACAAGAGTCAGTATCTCCAGGCGCTGCCTGGCCGCAACGCCCAGACGGTCTTTTCGCAGCTTCCCAACTCGGTGGTCATCAACGCCAGCCTGCGTAACCTGAAAGTGCTCCCGGAAGTGCTGACGGTGCTGAGTCAGAAGCTGAACCTGGCCTGGACCGGCAACGCTACGCTGCCCGACGCGATCAAGCAGGCGTCTACTGATATGAACACCCTGCTGAAAACGGCCAAGTAATGACGAGGCGGGCGGAGCAGCTGTGGGTGCTGGGCCTGGACGGCGGCGGTAGCAAGACCGCGCTGGCCTACGTGAGCGGCGCGGGCGAGGTGGTGGGGCCGTTCACCGCCCCCGGCATCAACCCCTTCGACCGCCCGGACTGGGAGGCCGTCCTGCGGGCCTTTCTGAGCGCCCACCCCGCTCCCGGCCCGCTGGCCCACACGGGGCTGGGCCTGCCCGGTTACGGTGAGTCCCCGGTCATCAGTGCCCGGCAGCTCAGCGTCTGCGCCGATTTGTGGCCCGACTGCCCGCACAGCGCCCTGAACGACGTGGAGGCCGCCTTCGTAGGCGCTTTCGCGGGTGGACCGGGTGTCTTGCTGCTGGCCGGGACCGGCTCGATGGCCTGGGGCAGCGACGGGGCACGTCAGGTGCGCACGGGCGGCTGGGGCGAGGGCTTCGGCGACGAGGGCAGCGCCTACTGGATCGGGCGGCGGGCACTCAGTCTGGCGAGTCAAGCGCTGGACGGCAGGCATGCCGACGCCGACTTCGCGCAGGCACTGCTGATTCCTCTGCTGGGAGGCGCGCTCACCCAGTCGGGTCTGCTGGAGTGGTACTACGGGCAGCCGCATACCCGCTCCGCCGTCGCCACGCTGGCACGTTTGGTCGATCAACTGGCCGGGGACGGTCAGCTGACCGCCCACACCATTTTGCTGGACGCTGCCGACCTTCTGGCCCAGCACGTCAGCGCCGCCCGCCGGCAGCTTGGCAGCCCCGATCTGCCGTGGAGCTACGCGGGCAGCGTGCTGGGCAGCCGCACGGTGCTGGGCGCACTGACCACCCTCCTCGGCCCACCGCAACCACCCGCGCTGCCCCCACTGGGCGGCGCCGTCTTACACGCCGCCGTGCGGGCCGGATTCGACACCGGAACGCTCTGGCGGGAACGTGTCCGCACGGCCCTGCTGCACCTTTCGTCCACCGCACCTCTTCTTCAGGAGCAACCATGAATCCCACCGTCCGCAGTATCCAGGAACAATTTCCCCTGTGGAAGCAGGCGGCCCAGTCCAGTCTGCCTGTCCTTGACCGCCACCAGACGCACATCCTGATCGGCTGCGGCACCTCCTACTACCTGGCCCAGAGCGTGGCTGCCGCGCTGAACGAGGCGGGCTTCCGGGCGCTGGCCGTGCCCGGCGGCGAGTGGCTGCACCGTCCGGAATCGTACCTGCCAGCGGGGACGCGCCCGCACGTCCTGGCCTTCTCGCGCAGCGGCGAATCCACCGAGACGGTTCAGGCCGCCGTCCGCAGCCGCAACGAGGGGCTGCATGTCACAGGCCTGACCTGCGAATCGGGCAGCAGCCTGGCGAAAAACGCCGACACCGTGCTGTACGCGCCCACCCACCCGGAGGAAGGCATCGTGATGACCGCCTCGGCCAGCTTGATGCTGTTGCTGGGATTGCGACTGGCAGGGCTGGACGTGACGGCTGAAGGCATTCAGGCTTCCGAACACCTGCTGCATGAAGCGCGCGAACAGTTCGCTGCCGCCATCGCCGGACGCTCGCACTTCGTCTTCCTGGGTGCAGGTTCGCTGTACGGGCTCGCCCAGGAGGGCGCACTGAAGCTCCAGGAGATGAGCCTGACCTACACCCAGGCGTACCACCCGATGGAATACCGCCACGGCCCGATCAGCTTGGTGGACGAACGCACCGCCGCTGTCTTGCTGTATCACCCCGATTCGGCAGCCGAGGAAAGCAAACTGGCCCGTGAACTGAGTGGCAAGGGAGCGCGCGTGATCGGGTTCGGCGGGCCGGGGGACGTGAGTTTTGAGTTGCAGGGCGACGCCAGCACCCGCGCGCTGGGCGTGCTGCCTGCCCTCCAGATGCTCGGCGAGTGCGTGGCGCAGGCCAAGGGTCTGGACACCCTGACCCCCCGGCACCTGACCAAAGTGGTGACCCTCGCGTGACGGTGGCCTCTCCCTCGCCGGCCCTGTCTGCCGCCGGAATCATTCGTGCTGCCCGCGCCGGGGGGTACGCGCTGGCGGCCTTCAACGCGGTCAATCTGGAAACCGCGCAGGCCATCGTGCGGGCGGCCGAAGCTGCGCATGCGCCGGTGATCCTCCAGTTCTCCCAGAACGCCGCCCGGCACGGCGGACTGACGCAACTCGCCGCACTGGGCCTGAGCCTGAAAGCACAGGCCAGCGTGCCTGTGCTGCTGCACTTCGACCACGCCGAGGACGAAGCTGTGGCGCTCGAAGCCCTGAACCTGGGCTTCGACGGCGTGATGCTCGAAGGGGATGACCCGGCCACCCTGCGCCGTCTGGCGAACGCGGCCCACGACTCAGGCAGCTACTTCGAGGCCGAGTACGAGGTGGTGGTCAAGGGCGAGCGCAGTGGCGAGCGCCACGATGATCCGGCGCACCTGGCCGCCTTCATTCGGGGCAGCGGCTGCGACATTCTGGCGGTGGATATCGGTAGCGCACACAAGCAGGAGAGCAAGAACGCCCACCTGGATTTTGAGCGACTGGAGCGGCTGGCCGAGTTGACCACCCTGCCGCTGGTGCTTCACGGGGCCAGCAGCGTGCCGCTCGACGCGCTGGCACGGGCGGCCAGACTCGGCGTCGCCAAGATCAACCTCGCCACCGATCTGACGCTGGCCTTTACGGCCGCCGTTCGGGCGGCGCTGGACGGCGGAGCCAAAGACGCCCGCCAGTACCTGGGAGCCGGGCGCGACGCCATGCAGGCCCGTGCCGAGACGTACATCCGTGCGCTGGGCGGCGCGGACCGGGCATGATCGTCGCCCTGACCCCCAACCTGTCGCTGGACCGGACGATGACCCTGGACCGTCCGCTGCTGCCGGGCCAGCTCCACCGCGTCACGGGCCTGACGGTGGCGGCGGGGGGCAAGGGCGTCAACCTGGCACGGGCCGTGCGGGCCTTCGGCGGCGCGAGCTGTGTGGCAGGCGTGGTGGGCGGCTTCAATGGCCAGCACTTCCGTGCCCTGCTGGACGCCGAGGGTCTGGGCAGCGTACTGGAGAACGGTGAGGGCGAGACCCGCGAGTGTCAGGCTCTCCTCAGCGGCGGTGATTCAGGCGGCCACCCCACCGAGATCAATGAAGCGGGTCCCCCGTATCAGCCGGAAGCGGTGGCCCGGCTGCTGGCGCGACTGCCGGAAGGTCAGGTGGTGGTCTGCGGCAGCCTCGCGCCAGGAACACCAACAACGGCATTCATTGAAATGCTGCGCGGCCTCGGCAGGCCGGTGGTGGACAGCAGCGGCGCGGGACTGCAAGCCGCCCTCGAGGCCGGGGCCAGCCTGATCAAGCCCAACGAACACGAGCTGGAAGGGCTGATCGGCAGCCCGAGCCTGGAGTCTGCCCGTGAGCTGCATCGCCGCAGTGGCGTTGAGGTCCTGCTGACACGCGGAGAACGAGGCGCGGCCCTGATCGGTGCGGAGGTCTGGGAGGTCGAGGCCCCTCACATCGAGGTGCGCAATCCTGTCGGCAGCGGCGACACGCTGCTGGGAACCTTTCTGTGGGCGCGTCAGGGCGGCCAGTCGGCTCCCGACGCGCTGCGGCTGGCCGTGGCGGCGGGCAGCGCCAACGCGATGCTGGGCGGGCCTCTGAAGTTCCGAGTCGAGGTGGCGCGGGAACTGGTGGACCAGACCCGGCTGCTGACCCCGGTATGAGGGGGCAGCGACACGGGTCGGGAGTCTACTAGCTCGAACCTCTCGCCCGCTTCGGCCCGTGGTGAGCCGAACTCATTTTTGCTTCTGGAGACACCTGTCATGACCAAGATAGCCATCCTCGGTGCCGAAGGTGCCGGGTTCGCCCAGCAGGTGATTACTGACAGCCTCTCCAACGAGAGTCTGCCTGTGCTGGACCCACTGACCGCTGCCGTCTATTCACTGCACGAGCAGGCGAGCGAGTGAGTGGGCCGGTCACGCTGCTGATTCTGGGCGCGGGCAGCCGGGGACAGACCTACGCCGATTACGTCCGTGGTCATCCGGCAGAGGGTGTGGTGCTGGCGGTGGCCGAGCCGGACCCGGTGCGCCGTGCCGCCTTCGCCGAACGTCACGGCCTGCCGCCCGAGCGGGTCTTCACCGACTGGCAGGCGGCACTGGCCCAATCCAAACTGGCCGATGTGGCGGTCATCGCCACCCAGGACACCGATCATGTCGCTCCGGTGGAGCATGCCGCCGCCCTCGGCTATCATCTGCTGCTGGAAAAACCGATGGCCCCCGATGAGGACGGTTGCCGCCGCATCGTTTCGGCCGCCGAGCGACACGGCGTGATGCTGGGGGTGTGCCATGTGCTGCGCTACACCGCCTACACCCAGGCGCTCAAGTCTGTTTTAAAGGCAGGAACCATCGGCGAGATCGTCAGCGTGGAGCATCTGGAGCCGGTGGGGTACTGGCACCAGGCGCATTCGTTCGTGCGCGGCCACTGGCGCAATGCCAGAGAAAGCAGCCCGATGCTGCTGGCCAAATCCAGCCACGATCTGGACTGGCTGCGCTACATCGTCGGCCTGCCCTGTCAGCGCGTGTCGTCCTTCGGCAGCCTCAAGCACTTTCGCCGCGAGGCGCAGCCGCCCGGCGCGGCAGACCGCTGCCTGGATTGCCCGCCGGAGATCGAAACCGCCTGCCCGTACTCGGCCAAACGCTATTACTTCGGTCAACTGGAGGCCGGGAACACCGGCTGGCCGCTGAACGTCGTCACTTCCGACCTGACCCTGGGGGGCGTGACGGCGGCGCTGCAAGACGGTCCATATGGCCGCTGCGTCTACGCCTGCGACAACGATGTGGTGGATCATCAGGTGGTCAACTTCGAGTTCGCAGGCGGTGTGACGGCCAGCTTAACCATGACCGCCTTCACCCGCGCCCGTGGCCGCGAGACCCGCATTTTCGGCACGCGCGGCGAACTGTACGGCGACAGTCAGAAAATAGAAATCTACGACTTTCTGACGGGTGAGACCTCCGTGCTGGACACCGCCGTCGCCTCGGACGGCAGCATCCTGTCGGGGCACGGCGGCGGGGATGATGGGTTGATGGCGGCGTTTCTGGAAGCGGTGCAACGGGGCGATCCCGGACTGATTCTCAGCGGCCCGCAGGAAACCCTGGAAAGTCACCTGATGGTCTTTGCGGCGGAGCGATCGCGCGGGACGGGACAGGTGGTCGACGTGACGCCCACCGTCTAAACGCGGGGATTAGGGCCGGGGCGTCCTCCACCAGAACAAAGAAGGTGGAACCGGACATCACCATCAAGCCGCCCGAATGCACCGCGCCCAACGCAACAGGCGTACCGACTTTGAGTCCGGTCAAGCGCAGCAGCTTCTTCGGTCACCGATGCGGCAGCGTGGAAACCCCCGTGCCAGACGAAGATCACAGAACCTCTAGTACATGCCAGATGCGTGCGCCGTCGTCGCAAGTTCCGATGTGGGCATAGGTTTGAGAGAGTGATTGCCAGGTGGGTAGGGCGACGAACACGCGGGGCTTGCGAGCTAGGGTCTCGACAGGTTCACGCACCCACAGGCAGAGGTGACCGTCCTGCACGGCCACACGGATGATCACGGTCTCGAGGGATAGGCGGATTGTCCTGGCCTCGTCCCGCGCCAGCTCGTATTTCTGAACGGTTCCCATCAGCGGCCCCTTCGTCTGGGAAGCCTGACAGCTTTGATCTGGGCTTGGACGGGCATGGGTTTGCGTGGGTAAGGGCTTGGGCATGGCAGGCTCCTGTGGCCGGGCTAAAAGAAAGTGAAAACTTGACATTCAACATTCCGAGCCTGCCCGCTCAGGCCCACGAAAGTTGCGTGAAGGCGGCTGAATTTCAGGCTCGGCTGTGGATTGCTTACAACCTGACGCTGCGGATCGAAGGTCTGCATGGCGCGGCGCTGAGCGAATCACGCAAGATCAGGTGCTTGAGGTGTTTCGGAAGGTGCAGGAACGCGCTGCCTAATTGGGCTAAAAGCAACGCCCAAAGCTCCAGCCACCACGTCCCTGACCTGAACAAGTTCTGTCAAGTTAACCGGGCATCATGTGAATAATGAGAATAGAATTTTTAGAAGTCTATATGGAACCGACCTAAACCGTCCCTAAAACGGCAAATAATACGCTATGATAAAAACCAAACAATATTATTTAGCCAAAAAACTACAGAAATAAGGTAATATGAGTCACCAATCACTTAACTTGACAGAACCCTCTGATCAGCTTCGTCCACTTTTAGAGGGGCCTACCAAGGCAACATGACACCAGGACATCTCCATCCATCAGCTTGATCTTTTCGAGCACCAAGGTTGAAGGAGAACCGGTTTTCCGGGAGCAGTTCACTCAAGCAGAAGAATCGCCGGGCTGTTGCCTCATTCCAGGGCGCTGCCGATCCAAGGCTCACTTTTGAGCAAATGTGGCCATTGGCGCTCATGGTTATAGAGATAACTGCGAAATGTCAAATGGTGGTCTTGCCAGCCAACCATCATCAGTAGGTAATCGGCGTCAACCAGTCCCAGCGCTCTGGCCCGCTCCACCCAGATTAAATCGTCGTTTAATTTTGGCAACTGACGGTCGGGATACATCAGCCAGTTGCCCCGCCATTCGCAGCGCAGACCATAAAGGGTGGTCAGCGCGTCCGACCAGCCGAGGAGATAATGCTCATCGCTGACCAGCGGATCACCGTTGGACGGCCAGGACCGGTAGCCGTTCCCTGCCGCGAACCGAATCTCGACATGCGTTGCACTGCGCAGCGTGCCGAATAAAGGACCGCCGCGGTAAGGACCAGGGGTGTCCAGCAAGCGTGTCAGCGTCTGTTCAGCGGATGGAGCCAGTCCCACATGGGTCAACGCTTTCAGATCGGTGCCCGTGCGCGGCGTCGGCTCACCGACCAATCCAAGAAAGCGGCGCTGGGCACGCGACAGGTCAAGCCGCACGGAAGCCACAGGAGAATGCTGGAAAAAGACGTGCTGGACGTATGCTAATCTGCACAGTGATCCACCTCAATACTGGATTCTGAAGGGGCTGAAGTTCCTAGGCTGCTGCCCCCTCAGGTTTCTATTATTGTCATTAAGCGACATGTTCGTCAAGTGAGATTGCGAAGACAGTGACGCGAAAGGGGTGTAGCAAGTCAGAATGAGCTTAATGGCACAGGTACGGTGGAAACTTGCAGACCTTCTAGAGAGATATGGGATTACTGCTTATGGCGTTGCCAAGGCAAGCGAAATTCGCAGGGTAAACACGGTTTACCGGATTGCCAAACGAGGCGAAGAACCTATCCGAGTGGATCTGCCGACGTTGGCCGCTCTCCTGTCTGGCTTACGCGCCCTGACTGGCGAGGATATTCAGCTAACTGATATTTTGGAATACCATCCCGATGCCAATGAAGAAGATACAGAAGAAATGAGTGTGCCGTCATCTGACTTAGAGGCACAGCGCACAGTGGCCACCGCATTGGAACGACTCCAAGACCTAGATTTCACTGCAAAGCAACTTGCAATGCTGATTAATCAATTGCAATCGGAAGTGAAGTGAAAAGCGGATAGTTTCTGACAAATCGGTTTAGAGCTTGAGAAAAGGCCAGTTGTGTGCCAAGACGGTCAGAGCCACGTTAAAGCGGAGTAAGCCGAGGGTTTTGATCTGTCTCCAGGGAATTGTCTGGGGGAGATGGCGCTCACAGAAACGCTTGATGTTGGCCAAAATGTCATCAGCGGAGCGTGTCCAAACGAGTTACCTCTCAGCAGGATTGCAAGGCCCCTTCCTGGCCTTCCTGTGGGGAGGCTGTTCAATACTGTCCAGTACAGCCTTCTTTGGACCTACACATGTGGCGTGACTGACTTTTGCCCAAGATATCTGCTGTCCGCGACAGACCACTCTAATTTTCTGGCCTTCCTATGCGGCCGTTTCAAATTCTGCCTTGAGTGGTCCGCCACACAGAGCCTCTGACGGGGCCCTATGAAGGCATGCCAAAAACGAGAAAGATCATGCAGGCATCTAAACCCAAGCTCAGATCTCCTAAGCGACCCAGCCCACGCAAGCGGAAACGGCGCTAGAGGGGAGTGCCGCTCGATTGATCAGTAAACCTACCGCTCAAAGCGCTCCACTCCCCGACGGGGAGGGAACGCGTTCTTTCGGAGGCATTGCCTGCAGCTTGGTTAGAGCGGTACGAACGCTGCGATTGCTGATTCAGCCCCCGCTTATGGTCTCCCCCACCGGCCTGAGCAACTGCACCGTCAATGACCTGCAGCGGCTGATCGGGGTGCAGGTCGTCCGCCGCTGTCCATCCCTGCAGCCAGGTCGCCGCCTGAGCGTCTTGTCCTTCGCAGATGAGCTCTGTTCAGGAAAGGACCCTGCGGTTCGGCACTCATGGCGCTCAGCCGGGTCACTCTGCTCGTCACAGCAGTCGGTCTCCATCCATTCACCCTCGGCGCTGAGCTAGGTCGAAGCATCGAGACGGTGGGTTTCGCCGGTCGACCGCCAGATACCGCAGGTTCGCTCAGCTTGACGACGACCATCGTTGTTGAATTCAAAGAGCGCCTGCTGACCTCACCAGGTGGCCAGACTGTCCCGCTGCGGGTCCCAGAGCAGCAGCGCGTCCAATCGCCGGAACGCAGCACGCAGCACGCAGCACGGTAGAGAAACTATCCTGAGCCGCTTGTTCCAGAACGCCGTGCCGATGAACCAGATGGGCGTGGCCATCAGCAGCAGGCAGTTCTTTCGGCAGATCGGCACGACGATCGGCGCAGCGGTCTTCGGCACCCTGCTGATCAACAATCTGCAGACAGAACTGCCCAAGTACTTGCCGAACGTGCCGGGGATGGAAAGCCTCAGCAAGAACATCAACCTGGGCGCGATGCGTTCCAGCAGTGGCTGCCCCTTCTAGCTTCAGCGCCTTCGGAAAGGGTTGTAGATCAGCTCGCGGTTTGTTGGAAGTCATTTGCCTGAACCAGGTCAGCACGCCGGATGGCTGCCGGGGAATCACTCACGGCCTTGAGGTCCAGCGGGTAGTGGATGGCGCAAGTCACGTTCAGGCATCGGTGGAACGGCGCTGAGGCCAGTGAACGCCTTGATCGGTGTGCTCTCGTTCTGGCAGGCGTGCGCCATCTTCCAACCAACGCTCCAGCCACCGGTAGAGCATATGTCTCCTGTTCAGGGAGCTGAGCAACTACCCAGAGGCTACCGTGCACTTCAATCCCCTCGTGCTGGCAGCGTTGGCATAGTCGGCGTTCGCTGGTTCGTACCACCTGGCCAGCGAGGCGGGCGTAGTGAAGGCGTTCAGCCGCACTGAGCTTGACTTGCTATTGACCCTCGCTGAGCACCCGGGCGTGGCGTTCGCCCGGGACCGGCTGCTCGAACGGGTCACCCTGGCAGGGCTGGCGTTCAGAGTCCGTGCCAAGCCGTGAGCACCATCAGCCCAGCCTCCAGTTTGAAGCGCAGTCCAGAGATTCAAACGATATCCTGATCAACATGACGAAGCTGCCAGCGGCCCCGGCTCCTCTACTGCCTGCAGCTTCCGTGCTGGACATCATGAGTTCACTTGCTTCCGCGACCACGCGTTCAGACATCTTTAAAATCCTGCTGGAACCTACTCGATCAGCCATCGGTGCGACTGCAGTATTCACCCTCCTGAAATCATCTGATTCGGCCGAGATGAACCTGTTCACGGCCGGTGAAATGCCAGAAAAGGAACTTCTGGACGCACTTTCCACGCAGTTGGAGAAGAATACAAGTCGTCCTCACCTCTTCTCGCTCTTCGTCGATCAGGCCGTTCATGACACCTTTCACGGGGATGAATCGCTTGAGGTACCTTCCAAAGCGACACTGCTGGTTTCTCTCATGCACGGAGAGTCCCTGCTCGGGTTAGTGGCCCTCAAGTTCAACGCTGTCCGGAAGTTGAATGCTCAGCAGCGTCAATTCCTCCAATTTCTCGCTCTGCAGTGCGTGATCGCACTGGGCCGGGCCAGCGCGATAAGCGACCTGGAGTTGAAGATCGCCGAGCGCACCCGGCAGCTTCAGGATCAGGCTGACACTCTGGCGGTTCAGACCCAAGTACTCGAGGGCTTTGCCGAGTTCGCCCAGAATCTGTCGTCGTTGCAGGAGCGGTCCGCTGTGATTCAACGTGCCCAGGAGATCATGCTGTCGCTCCTTCCAGAGGGTTACTCGGTGTATTACGAGTTGGAGCACGGTGTGTGGTACAAACGCGCTCAGGTCGGCATGCTGAGTGCACCGCTTCAGGCACTGGTTGATGCAGGTCGGCCCTATGGAGCCTCGAAAGTCACGGATCAGGTCTGGGAGACAGGCCGCCCCATCTATCAGGACGGCTACGACCCCACCCTTGATAGCGCAGGAACGCTGGCCAGCCACATCCAGGCCAGCGTGACGTTGCCGGTGCAGATGTTTGGTGCCCCCTGTGGCGTTCTGCGCGTTGGTCTGACTGGTAAGACTGCAGGCTGGTCAAAAACGGACCGCATCATGCTCGAGACGCTGGTGCGTCACCTTGGGTTGGTGCTCGAAGGTGTACAGCGGGCCGATGCGCTGCGCGCCCAGACCGTGGAACTCCTCCGCAGCAATCAAGAACTGGAGCGCTTTGCCTACATCGCTTCCCATGACCTTCAGGAACCTCTCCGGACCATCACCAGCTTCAGCCAGCTGGTGACCAAGAAATACGGTGCTGCAACCGGCAAGCCACTGGACGATCGAGCGGAACAGTATCTGGCGTTTATCCAACAGGGCAGCGAACGAATGAAGCAATTGATCGACGACCTACTCACCTTCTCGAAGTTGAGCAGTCGCCCGCACACACTTCTTCCGGTTCGCAGCGGCGAACCGTTGAGCGAAGCGCTGCAACGGTTGCAGGCCTATGTGCTTCAGAGGGATGCCAGAATATCCTGTGATCTTCAACAGCTGCCAACGGTCCTTGGAGATGCCTCGCAACTCGCGCGGTTGTTTCAGAACCTGATCGGCAACGCCATCAAATTCTGCCGAGAAGATGCCCCCCCTGAAGTTCAGATTCAAGTCGAAGCACAAGGAAGCTTCTGGCATTTTCAGGTGATCGATCACGGCATCGGCATTGCTCCTGAAGACGCTGAGCAGATCTTTGAGATGTTCCGGCGTCTGCACCATCGACAAGCGTATCAGGGCACGGGATTGGGCCTATCAATATGCAAGAAGATCGTCGAACAACATGGAGGCACCATTTGGGTTGAGCAGGTCCCGACAGGCGGTTCGGCGTTCCACTTCACGCTGAGACAGGCTCATTGAATTTGCTGTGGTCTAATACGAGATCAAATGACAGAACAGGGACCAAGTGGCGGGGTGAGGACCCCGTGTTTATCGGTAAGGAGGGTGGACTGGAAGGCCACTTCAGCGTGCCACACAACTTGACCGGGCTGCCCGCGCTGTCTGACACCATCCAGGACAAGTTTGCCGCCTTCGCGATCCTGCAGCTGCGCGGCACGTGAGCGTGTCCTGCCAGGACCGGGTGCCCACCTACGCAGGTCCGCGAGTTGTTCTTCAACCCCGAGGCGACCGTGGTGCAGATCATGCCACCCAAGTCGCAGTGGGTGAATCAGCATCAGTTCTGCCTGCACCTGTGGCAGCGCCTCAACCAGGCGCTCCTCCCGCAGGGTTTGCAGCGCACGGTCGGCGCGCGGGATGCCCTGCCGCTCGACGAGCTGGGGGTCGGGCTCCTTCAGATGGGCCTCCGCCATACCTTCAGCCTACCGAACTTGATCTTGATCCGCCAAGGGCTACCCACACGCTAATCACATACGCTATTTGCAAAACAACTTCTGTATGTAGACAGTCTTGAGAATGGGAAAGCCCGACGAAGTATAACCGTCGATCACAATTGTTGGGATGGTGACCCAACCGCAAGTCGTTTTGGTTACCGTGATGCCACCATCACGGTCGCCGCCACTCGTAGTACCGCCACCCCCAATGGGTTGAGCGAAAGCAGTGGTTGAGAGGGGTGCAGAACACATCAGCGTAGCCACCAGAGCGAGGAAAGCGTTTGAACGTCTTTTCATAGTAAAACCTCCTGAACCTCATTTGGTTCAACGGTTGTGTTCGCTGAGCTGCTCTCATCCTTTTTTACAGATCAGGACGACGGGCAGCGCGAAGTGAGACGGGGTAAGCGATGCCGAAGATCCTGTAAATTTCAGAACGGGGATGAATTGGCCGTTCGTGGCTTGAAGGTACAAGCCCCCCCTATACCAAGCCATGATCGATTTAGGCCCGCTGCCGCCAGCACGCCAGAACAGCGGTCCTGACGGTGCAAATTCTCCCTCCGGAACCAACACGCCGGTATATGTCAATCCGATCTCAACTGGCCCATCACTATCGGTGGTCACCTGCGCATGGAAGATGCCCATCAGCGGCCCGCTACTTTGCCCTCCCTGTTGCTCGATAAATTGAAGTAGCCGACCCCTTGCCTCCGCATAGAAGGCCTCCAAATCCTTCACGGCGACACGGCGGGTCAGGGATACGAGCTGGAGGGCAGGGGCACGGCGGATACTGGGATGAAGGCTAGTCATTGGCGGACTCCCTTCTGAGGTAAAGCTCGGCAACCTGAGCAGGTACTCGTACAGGTCGTGTCGGCGTTGATGATGAGCTCAGTACCTGAGATCTTGCAGTTTCGGGTCAGAGCAGGAGAACACTGTCCAGCACGGCTTCTATCGCCTTAATCTCTTTTCTAAGCTCAGAAAGCCGCACCCAGCCGCAGTATTTTTGTCTCACCTGCTGGGCGACCGTTCGCCAGTCTGGCCAGACCCTGGAGGATGCGGATGCATCCTCCAGATTTTCCAGGTGACAGAGGACATAACTTAAGAAACATAGGCAGCAGTAGCGAAGCATGCCCCGTTTGGTGTACTGCCCGGAGCGATGCAATCCGAATCGGCTTTTCAACGTCTTGAAGAGCGCTTCGATCCGCCAGCGTCTTCGACCATTCACACGGACGGTGTTTGGAACGACGTTCAGCGTAGATACAACGTACCGTTTTTCCCGTGGGCCATCGCTCGAACTTGACAGCCAGATCCAGTACAACCACAGTTGAAGGTCTGGAAGCCCTGGAAGCGTGATGCCCTGCCTCTGTCGTGTGGCCTGTCGAATGGGGCGTCCTTCTGCCGTAACACGGTTGCCTGGAATCGTGACGGAAAGATCCAGGCCCAGTTGCACAACACCGGCGATAAACGCTCTGCTACAGAATCCAGCGTCGGCAAGCACCAGCGGCACTCGCGAGTGCCGCTTTACCAGCTCGTCAGGAAGTCGAGCCAGCATCCTCAAGGCCAGATCCGCTGGTGACGGCTGTCCTTTGCCACGCCAGACGAGAAACGACCAGGGGAAGCGCCTTGAGCCATGGCAGAGATAAAGCACCACCAGATGCACACCGCTTACCCCATTGAAGTGGTGAATCCAGGGTGCGAGTTGCTCAAGTGGGCCCAGTCGTCGGCGTAGGGAGTGTCGTCGTGGGGCTTGTAGTTGGGCGGATCCGGGAAGGCCTCGTCGCGGAAGAGATTCCAGAAGCGCTCGGGCACGTTGTCCGGTCCCCATGGATCGTGCGGTGGTCCCCAGGACAGGTCGGCCTGCGTCCAATGCTAGAAAACGCGCACTTCCTGGGCCGACAATTTAGGAGCAAAATTCACTTTCCCTTTCTCGAAGACGACCGTGCCGTCTGAGGAAATGGTTGCTCTCCGCACACCTCGTCCAAGATCCGTGAAAATCATTTGGTGAGGGGGAGTTGACGATGACTGGAATATCGTGGACGTCGCGGTGTCCACGCCGGGTAATGCGGCCTGGCTGAATCCGTGGTGAACAAAGAAATGGCCGCCGACATTCGCGTCATGCCCAGGGGAGCGGCATGACAGACGGCATGACGAGCGGTGAAGACAGCGCGGCGTGGCTGCAGGTGCCGCAGGCGTTGGTGCGGCAGTGGCGCTGGAGCGTGAGCGCAAGATCGTGGACACCAACCGCACCCGGCAGTAGGACGCGCATGATCTCTCGGAGGACGACCGGGAGCGCGAGGCGGCAGACGCCGTGCTCGAAGCGGAGGCGAGCGCCTTGCGCGCCGCGAGCGGGGTGGCCAGTGCGGACCAGCCGCCGTTCGCGTGGGAACCGCTGGAGATACGTCGGGCGGTGCAGCGAGTGCGGCGGGCGTAGGTGCAGCAGAGGCGAGAGAAGGGCGCGGAAGCTGGCTTCGCCTTTTTCTGTGAGCGCGGCACCGACTCCAGACAGCGGGGCCGGTCCGAGGCGCGGCATGAACAAAGAAATGTTTCGGCATCGGGCCGGGCCGAGTCGAGCATGGTATGGCTGGTGTACCTGGCTGTGCTCGGTGTTCAACGAATCGTGTCTGGGGCGCAAGGCCGCAGCGGGCCATCAAGCGGGCGTGGGCGGCCTGACCCAGAACTTGGTTCGGTTGTTGGCTGGCGGGGCGACGTTGGTCGCCAGACACGCCACTGATCTGGAGTAGCCTAAGATTTAGGCCACACCTGCCCTCCCCATACCCAGCCCCGAATTAAGGCAACACAACCTCTAAAAGAGAGAAATCTTGTGACTACTCAGCAGCCCCTACAAGCCCGAGTGGGATGCGGTAGGGTGAAGCTATCTCAGACGTCACCTGCCCGAATTGCGAACGGCTCCAAGCGCGCATCCGCGAATTGGAAGCGCAGGTCGCGCGAACCAGCGAGACGTCCCATCAACCCCCCAGCCAGGACCAAGCCTGGAAGAAGCCCAAGAGCGAACGCCTTTCTGGCGTTCGCTCTTCTGGTGGTCAAGTGGGACACCCAGGCACCACGTTGAAGATGAGCCCTTCTCCCGACGAGGTGGTCGTGTTGCCCCTCATGGGAAGCTGTCCGTGTGGACAGCAGTGGCATGAAGTCGACGTGCACGACCTTCTGGCTCGGCAGGTCTTGGACCTGCCGGAAGTCCAGTTGCACGTGACCGAGTACCAGGCCGAAGTGAAGGTGTGTCCACGCTGTCACCAACGACAACAGGCCATGTTTCCACAGGATGTTCGCGGTCAAGTGCAGTATGGCCCTCGGTTCCAGGCTTTGGCGGTGTACCTCAATGTGGCCCAGTTCCTCCCCTTCAAGCGGGTCGGGAATGTGCTTGAGACGCTGTGCGGTCAGCGTCCCAGTGAAGGGACGCTCGCGCTGCACCTCAACCTTGCTACAGCGCGACTGGCTGGGTTCGAGGCGCGATTGAAAGAAGCCTTGCTCGAAGAACCCGTCCTGCATGTGGACGAGACGGGCAGCAAGGTGAAGGGCCAGCTCGCCTGGGTGCATGTCATCAGCAGCAAGCAACTCACCCTCTCCGGACACGACCCGCACCGCGGGTTGGCCGCCATCCAGGTGATGGGGGTCCTGCCCCGGTACCGCGGCGTGTTGATGCATGATGCCTGGCTTTCGTACTTCCAACTCGCTGCCCGACATGCGCTGTGTAACGCGCACCTGCTTCGAGAGTTGCGTTTCCTCCATGAACAACTGGATCAGAACTGGGCGGGAGAACTGCGGACCGCACTCCAAGGCGTCTACCATCAACACAAGACAGGGATCCTCACTCCATCGGAGAAACTCGCGTTCCTGATTCGCTTTGATGCCCTCTTGGAAGCGGGGTTGGAGACCAACCCCGCAGCAGAGCCCGTTCCGAAGCAGCGGGGACGGGTGAAACAGTCCCCTGGACGCAACCTCGCGCTTCGATGTCAGAAACACCGAGACAAAGTGTTACGCTTCCTCCACGAGGAGGGCGTCCCGTTTGACAACAATCAAGCCGAGCGAGACCTTCGAATGGTGTGCGTGAAGCGCAAAGTCTCTGGTGGCTTTCGTTCAGCGGAGGGTGGCATGAACTTTTGCCGCATCCGTAGCGATACTTCGACTCTTCAGAAGCAAGGGATGAACATTTGGCACGGCCTTGTCAGCATCTTCCGAAATGACGTCCTTATACCTAATTTCTCGTGATGAGTAGTTACAAAAAAGGCTATAGTGTCTAAGACTGCGATTGGTTTCATCATCATTATAGTGATAGTTGCAAGCCTTTTTGCACTTCTCTTTTACTTATTCACTGCTATGATTTCTTGTCCTGCTTACTGGCAAGGTGCTCATAGTCGTGCAAACGATCTTGGCTGTAATGGTGGTCAAAATGGTGCATGGGTGTCGTTTTTAATATTTTTCGCCTCGCTTATTGCTTTATGGATTACTGACCGTTCAAGTATTAATAATTCTGAGAGAGATGACAGCACCTGATTTTGAGGTGGTGTAACTGCTCAGCGTGAGAACCATCCTCACGCTGAGCAGTTACGAAATCTTTTCTGTCGAACGCTCCAGATCATGCACGATCTGTCTGGTCTGGGTGGAGAGCTGCTTGAACAGCCCGAACCGCTGGTTGGAGAAGGCGCGCTTGCTTTCGTCCAGCCCAATCAGGCGGTCGGCCTTCACCCAGGTTCGCAAATCGTCACGGTGCAGCCGTCCCGGCCCCAGGCGCGCCAGGAAAGCGTCGCCGTAGCTCACGCCGATGATCAGCGCCGGGACTTTGTTGCTCACCCCTGCTCTACCTCGATCATCACCTTCATGCTCTTGGCCCGCTCGGTATCGGCGAACACGAAGGCCTCGGGCGTCTCGCCAAAGGCAAAGCGCTGGGTGATCAGCACGTCCAGATCAACCGCGCCGGACGCCACCAGACCAATGGCCGCCGGGTAGCAGTTGGCGTACCTGAAGATGCCCCGGATATCGGTTTCACGGCTGGCGGCGCTGACGATGTCGAGGCTGACCTCCGCGACTGGCGGCAGGCCCACCAGCACCGTGACACCTCCGGGGCGCGGGGCTTCCAGACTCATGCGGCAAGTCGGCACGCTGCCCGCCGTCTCGAAGGCCACATCCACCCCGCCGTGCGAGAGCGGCAGCCCGGTCAGTGCGGCGGTGATCTCGCGGATGCGCTCAACCGGGTTTTCGCTGCGGGCATTGATGGTGTGGGTGGCTCCGACCTTGAGGGCCATCTCCAACCGGAAGTCTTCGAGGTCCACGGCGATCAGGGTGGTGGCCCCCGCTGCCTTGGCCGCTTGCAAGGTGGTGCAGCCGATCGGCCCCGCGCCGATGACGGCCACGCTGTCACCCATCTTGACGCCGCCGCGCCGCGCCGCCCAGACGCCCACCGCCAGCGGCTCGATCAGGGCCGCCGCGTCCAGACTCATGTGGTCAGGAATCTTGAAGGCGAAGTCCTCGGGCCAGATGACCCATTCCGAGAGTGCACCGTCGACCGGGGGTGTGGCCATGAAATGCATCCAGGGACAGAGGTTGTAGTGGCCGGTCTTGCAGTACGAACACTTGCGGCACGGCACGCCGGGTTCGAGCGCCACCCGGTCGCCGACTTTGAGGCGGGTGACCCCCTCGCCCAGCGCCTCGACAGTGCCGCTGACCTCGTGGCCCAGCACGAGCGGCGACTCCACGACGAAATTGCCGATGCGTCCGTGGGTGTAGTAATGCACGTCCGAGCCGCACACGCCGATGCGCTGCACCTGCACGCGCACCTCGCCGGGGCCGGGCACGGGTACCTGGCGGGTTTCCCAGCCGAGATCGCGCACCGCACTGAGCACGCTGGTTTTGGAGGCTTTGGGTTGAACAACCTGGGTCATGATCGCTCCTGAGAGTGGGGAGTAAGAAAAGCAGTGAGGGGTGGGCTTCGGTCTCTACCAGACGGTGTAGCCGCCGTCCACCACCAGGGTATGCCCGGTGACGAAACTCGAAGCGTCGGACGCCAGATACACCACTGCCGGAGCGATCTCGCGCGGCTGGGCCAGGCGGCCCATCGGGGTTTCCTTAAGCCAGGTTTCTTTCCACTCGGGCGTCTCCAGCCCCAGAATGGTCATGGGCGTGGCCGTGTAGCCGGGAGCCACCGAATTGACCCGCACGCCGCGAGCAGCCCACTCTCCGGCCAGCGAGCGGGTCAGCTGAATGACGGCGGCCTTGGACGCGTTGTAGCCCGACTGCGGCTGCGGGTGGTTGGAAATCAGGCCGCTCATGCTGGCGGTGCTGACGATACTGCCCCGTCCGGCGGCCAGCATCTTCCTTCCGAACTCGCGGCAGCACCAGAACAGGCCGGTGACATTCACCGACATCACCACGTTCCAGTCCTGGTCGGAGATGTCCTCGGACGGCACGTTGCGAACGATCCCGGCGTTGTTGACCAGAATGTCGAGGGCGTCCAGTTTCGCGGCCAGGGCGCGCACAGCGTCGGCATCGGTCACGTCGAGAGGTTCGAAGGTCGCACCGATGGAGCGGGCCGCCGCCTCGCCCACCGCCGGGTTCATGTCGGCGATGATCACGCTGGCCCCGGCCTCGCCGAGCGCTCTGGCAATTTCAAAGCCGATGCCCTGCGCCGCGCCGGTGACCAAGGCCGTCTTGCCGCCGAGTTTGAAGAGGTCAAGAATGTTGGACGATTCGGGCGCTGTGGTCATGGTTGCTGTTTCCTTTGGGCAAACGGATAAGAAAGCGGAAGAAGATTACATGGAGGCTTTGAGCTGACCCCGGCTTTTCTCGTGTTCCAGCGCTTGCAGTGCCCCGAGGGGGCCGTTGACGGTCAAGCTGTCGCGGGCGGCGAGGTAGGCGGCCCTGAAGCGCTCGTTGCGGCCCAGATCACCGAAAATCTCGGTCAGGTTCAGGAATGCGCCCGGCTGCCCAGCTTCCTGCTGCACCGCCTGGGTGAGCGCCCCGGCACGCGGGTCTTGCAGGGCAGGAAAGCGGCCCGCGCTGACCGCCTCGACGTAGGCGGCCCACGACGCCACCACCAGTGCCGCGTGCTCGACCTCGCCACCCGAGGCGAGCTGTTCGCGCACCACCGGCAGCAGAAACTTGGGAATGCGCTCGGACCCGTCGAAGATCAGCCGGGCCAGGGTGTCTTGAATGGCGGGGCTGGCAAAGCGGGTGATCAACTCGTGGCTGTAGTCGCCCAGATCGATGCCCGGCACCGGCCTCAGGGTCGGAACAGCTTCACGCGCCATGTAGTCGAGCAGAAACTGCACGAACAGCGGCTGCTGGCAGACCTCGTGAACATACTGGTGGCCCGCCAGCAGCCCCAGATATCCCAGGGCCTGGTGCGAGGCGTTCAGGAGCCGCAGCTTCATCAGCTCGTAGGGTTCCACGTCGGCCACCACCTGCACGCCCACCTCTTCGAGCGCCGGGCGGCCCAGCGTGAAGTGGTCTTCCAGCACCCACTGGGTAAAGGTCTCGGCAATCACCGGCCAGCTGTCCTCGATGCCGAAGTCGGCCAGCAGATCGCGCTTGTTCTGGTCGGTGGTCACGGGCGTGATGCGGTCGACCATCGAATTGGGAAAGGCGACATGCTGCGCTACCCACTCGCCGAGTTCCGGGTCCTTGAGGCGGGCAAAGGCCGTGAAGGCATGCTGCGCGACGTGGCCGTTACCCTGCATGTTGTCGCACGACATCACGGTGAAGGGGGCCAGGCCCAGCTCGCGGCGGCGGCGTAACCCCTCGGTGACGAAGCCGAAGACGGTGCGCGGCACCGCGCCGGGCTGCAAATCGTGCTGAACGTCGGCGCTCGACGCCTCGAACTGGCCGGTGGCGTTGTTGACGCTGTAACCGCCCTCGGTGACGGTCAGCGAGACGATCTTGGTAGTGGGGTCGGCCAGCTTGTCGATCACAGCCTGGGGCGAGTCGGGCGCGAACAGGTAGTCGGCCACCGCACCGATCACGCGGGCCTGCTGCTCACCGCTGGGGGCCTTGGTCACCAGGGTATAGAGGTGATCTTGCTCGGCCAGCACCTCACCCATCCGGGCGTCGAAGGGCAGCACGCCCACCCCGCAGATGGCCCAGTCGGGACTGCCGCCCGCATTTAGCCAGCGGTCGAGGTACATGGCTTCGTGCGAGCGGTGAAAGCCGCCCACGCCGAAGTGAACGATGCCGCACTTCAAGGTATCGAGAGCGTAGCCGGGAACGGAGACGGAGGGCCCGAGGGTGCTCAGGGCAGCGGCGTTGAGTTTGACCATGGCGGATTCTCCAGAGGTGGGCGAGAGGTGAGACAGTCGAGGACGACCGCTCAGTCGGTGAGCTGGATGATGAGGTCGGCCCGGTCGCGGCCAGCCTCGATGAGCCGGGCATTGCCCTGATCGACCCGCCCCACCCACTCGGCGGCCTCCGCACCCGACCTGCCGTGCGCCTCGTGGCGGGCAATCAAGCGCGCTAAGCGCAGGTCTTCCGGCGGCGCGAGAAACCACACGGCGTCGAGCGTGGGACGAACCCGGCTCCAGGCCCCGTCGTTCAGCAGCAGATAATTGCCCTCGGTGACGATCAGCGGGGTGCCCGCCGCCACCGGCACGGCACTGCCGATGGATTCTTCGAGGTCGCGGTTGAAGGTGGGCGCATAGATGGTGTGTTGGGGCTGGGTTCGCAGCCGCTCCAACAGCGTGGCGTAGCCGTCGGCGTCGAAGGTGTCGGGGGCACCCTTGCGGTCTCGGCGGCCCAGCCGCACGAGTTCCTGGTTGGCGAGGTGAAAGCCGTCCATACCGACGACCGCCACCTCACGGCCCAGTGCTGCGGCCAGCGCCGCGCAGAGGGTGGACTTGCCCGCGCCGGGCGTCCCGGTGATGCCGAGTATGCGCCGCTCGCCCGCCACCAGCATGGCCCGCGCCCGCGCCACCAGTTCGGCGATGCTGGTACTGAGTCGCGGCGGACCCACCGGGGCGTCGGGGGGGGTGTCCAGGGCGTGGGCATTCGGGGCGTCCATTTCTTTCCTCCTAGAGCGGGGCATTTGAGCCGAGTCGTTTGAGCACAGAGGACAGGCCCTGGCGCTTGTGGGCGTTCCAGAGCCTGCCGTCACGTGCAACGCCGTATG
This sequence comes from Deinococcus alpinitundrae, assembly GCF_009982895.1. Classification (GTDB taxonomy): domain Bacteria; phylum Deinococcota; class Deinococci; order Deinococcales; family Deinococcaceae; genus Deinococcus; species Deinococcus alpinitundrae. The sequence continues at coordinate 240,237 of NZ_WXZL01000002.1, forward strand.
GATTCGAATGCCAAGAGCGGTCTGGGACGAAGAAAAACGGAACTTACTTGACGGCTCCGAAGCTCAGGCCGCGCACCAGTTGACGCTGGGCGATCCAGCCGAACACGATCACGGGAAAGACTGTCAGCACAGCCGCCGCGCTCATTTGCGCCCAGAACAGACCTTCTCCGGTCTTGAACGAGCCGATGAAGACGCTCAGCGGCGCGGCATCGGACGTCGTCAGGTTCAGGGCGAAGAACGCTTCGTTCCAGGCGAAAATGACTGCCAGCAGCGCCGTCGCCGAGATGCCCGGCAGGGAGAGCGGCAACGCCATCCCGAAGAACTCGCGCCAGACCGAGGCTCCGTCCACACGCGCCGCCTCGAAGATGGCGTAGGGAATTTCGGTCATATAGCTGTGCATCATCCACACCACCAGCGGCAGATTCATGGTGGTGTACATCAGGATCAGGCCCGGCAGGGTGTCGAGCAGATGCAGGTTGGTAAACAACAGATACAGCGGCACGATGACGCCGACAGCGGGCATGAACTTGGTACTGAGCATCCAGGTCAGCACGCTGCGCGAGCGCGGGGTGGTGTAAAACGCCAGCGCGAAGGCAGCGGGCAGGCCCAGAATGAAAGCCAGAATGGTGCTCCCGAAGGCCGCTCCCAGGCTATTGAGAAGTGCCGGGAAATAGCGCTCGAAGGCGACCCGGAAGTTGTCCAGGATCGGCGTGAAGACAAACACCGGGGGCGTTTGAAAGGCCTGGGCCTCCGTCTTGAAGGCGGCCATGACCATCCACAGAATCGGGAAGAAGAAGAGGAAGGTCAGCAGGTAGGTCAGCGCCGTCAACAAACCACCGAGCACGTTCACCGGGGGCTTTTTCGGGGTGTTGTTTGCCGGAACCTGGGTACCTGACTGGGGTAAGGTGGTCATCAGTGTCCTCCGACCTGGGTGTTGCGGTTGATCAGCCGCAGCATAAAGATAGCCAGCACATTGGTCAGGACGACGGTAATAACGCCCGCCGCGCTACCCACGCCCACATTGCCTTCCTGAAGCAGGCGCTGGTACACCGAGAACGGCAGATTCGTGGTGGCGATGCCGGGACCCCCGGACGTGCTGGCAAAGATTTCGCCGTACACCTGCAAGACGTTGATGGTCTCGAGCAGAATGACGACTTCCAGCGCCTGGGTCCAGTGCGGCAGCACCACATACCGAAATTCCTGCCAGGTGTTGGCACCGTCGAGTCGGGCCGCCTCGATCTGGTCGTCAGGCAGCGACTGCAACCCGGTCAGCAGAATCAACATGGCAAAGGGGGTCCACTCCCAGGTCACCATGGCAATAATGGTTCCCATCGGGTGGGCCGAGAGATAATCGATGGGCGTGCCGCCGAACAGCTGCACGAACCAGCTGAAGAATCCGAAGATCGGATTGAGCAGCATATTTTTCCAGATGACGGCCGTCACCACTGGCATTACCAGAAACGAGCTGATCAAAATAGTGCGCAGCAGTGCCCGGCCCGCGAAGGGGCGGTTGAGCAGCAGTGCCAGCGAGGCACCCAGGACTAGCGTGATGATCAATGTCCCGGCAGTGAGCTGGAGGGTGTTGAGAATAATGTGCAGGTTCTGGGGATCGGTGAGCAGGCCGACGTAGTTCTCGAAGCCCACGAACGGGTGAACGGGGGTTGGGGCCTGAAGATTCCAGCGAAAAAAGCTGTAATAGACCGTCATGAAAAACGGTACCTGCGTTGTCAGAATCAGGTAGAGCATCGCGGGCCAGATCAGCGCGGCTGGCGTCAATTTGAAGCCCTGTTTGGGCTTGGGCGGTGTGGCAGTCATGGGCACGGCAGTCATAATTCACCCCCCGGGAAAAACCAGTTCAGCAGGTCGGAAACGTCGGGCGAGCCAGCGCCTGTCAGTGGGCATTGGAAAAGCGACCAGGAGCCTTTCCTGCCACGCTGTGCTGTGGCTGACGGCTGGCGACTGGTCGCTGACTGGGGCAAAGCGGGAGGGGCCGCTGCACTCACCCCTCCCAGGACAGCTTACTTCTGGTAGCCGCCGTCTTTGGCGACCTTCTGGGCAGCGGCCTGGGCCTGAGCAAGTGCCTGGTCGACGGTGGTCTGGCCGCTGATGGCTCCGGCCAGGTACTGCCCGACCTGGGTACCGAGCGCCTGGAACTCGGGAATGGCGACGTACTGGATGCCGGTGTAAGGCACCGGGTCCTTGGTGGCCTTGGTCACGTCAGCGCTGCTGATCGACTTTTGCACCAGGCTGCTGAAGGCCCCCGCCGCTTTCCTGTACTGGGCATTGGTGTAGGTGCTGGTGCGCGTGCCGGGCGGCACCGAGGCCCAGCTGCCCTTGGTCTTGGCGACCAGGGCGATGTAGTCCTTGCTGGTGGCCCAGGTGATGAACTTGAAGGCGGCGTCTTCCTGCTTGCTGCTCTTGGGAATGGCCAGGTTCCACGACCAGTACCAGTGGTTGCCGCGCGTCGTGCCGGGGCCGGTGGGAGCGTTGGCAAAGCCCACGGTGTTGACGATCTTGCTGCTGGCCGGGTCGCTCAGGAGTCCGGCGGCCACGGTGGCGTCCACCCACATCCCGCACTTGCCCTGGCTCATCAGGGTCAGGTTCTCGGTAAAGCCGTTGGAGGTGGCGCCGGGAGGGCCGTACTTCTTGATCACGTTGACGTAAAAAGTCATCGCGTTTTTCCAGGCTGCGCTGTTGAGCTGCGGCTGCCAGTTGTTGTCGAACCAGCGTCCGCCGAAGGTGTTCATCACGGTGGAAAACACCGCCATGTTCTCGCCCCAGCCGGGCAGGCCGCGCAGGCAGATGCCGTAGGTGCCGTTCTTGGGATCGTTGATCTTGGCAGCGAAGCTCTCGATCTGGGTCCAGGTGGGGTTGACCGGCATGGTCACGCCCGCTTTCTTGAACAGATCCTTGTTGTAAAAGGTCATGCTGCTCTCGGCGTAGAACGGCACGGCGTAGAGCTGGCCGCCGACGGTCAGGGCATTGCGGACGCCAGGAATCAGGTCACTCACGTTGTAGCTCTTGGCGATGTCGGGGTTCTTGGCAAAGGCCGGGGTCAGCGGATCGAGCCAGCCGTTCTTGGCCCAGATCGGCACCTCGTAGGCTCCCACGGTGGCCACGTCGAAGCTGCCCGCACCGCTGGCGACGTCGAGCGTGATCTTCTGGCGCAGCTCGTTTTCCGGCAGCACCACCCATTTCACGTTGATGTCAGGGTAGAGCTTATTGAATTCGGGGGTGAGCTTTTGCATCGTCACCATGTCGGGGTTGTTGACGGTGGCGACGGTAATGGTGCTGGCGGCCTGGGCACTTCCCAGGGCGAGCGCGGTGGTCAGCAGTGCAGCGAGTGATTTCATAATTCCTCCAGAAGAAGAGCGAAAAGAACAGCGTTGAATGTGGCCGGGGCCAGCGACGAGTCACGGCGAAAGCACGGGGTGACTTTGACCTGGGCAAACCACGCCGCAAGTGTCACCGAGCGCGAAACGCACCGGGTTGCTGACTTGACTGGACTCGTGTCCAAAGAGTAGTTCATTTATCTGGCTTTGTCGAATTGTACTCGGTACAGACATGGACACGTGTCCACAAGGCCAGACGAATGACCACTGGATTGCCACTGGACTCGTGGCCTTTACGCTTCCGAAGCGGCTAAACTGATGGGCGTGTCCAGCATCACCGATGTCGCCCGCCACGCCGGAGTCTCGGCGACCACCGCCAAACGCGCCCTGAAAGAGCCGCAGTTGCTGCGCCCCGATACGCTGGAGCGGGTCATGAACGCCGTGACGGCGCTGCACTACGAACCCGACCTGCGCGCCGGGGCGCTTCGGGCCGGACAGAGCCGCACCGTGGGCGTGGTGCTCGGGTCGGTGGTGGAGCCGTTCTTTGCCCAGCTGGCCCGCACACTCGGCCAGGAGTTACGTCGGGGCGGCTACAACATGCTGCTGACCGAAAACGAATACCAGAGTGCCCAGGACCTGACCGAACTTAGGCTCCTCTACGGCCAGCGCATCGACGCGATCATCCTGCGCTCCGGCTACGGCGAGGAAAGCCGCGAGTATCTGGAGCGGCTGCACAAGCGCGGGGTGTTCATCACCCAGGTGGATTATTGTCTACCCGGCGCGCCCTACCCCTCGGTGATGCTCGACAACGCCGGAGCGATGCGCCAGGGCGTGCGCTATCTGCACTCGCTCGGCCACCAGCGCATCGCCACCACCGGCAAATACGATCCGCAACTGCACCCCGAGGGCCGCTCGTACACCTTTCCCACGGCGATGGCCGAGGTGGGCCTGAGCGTGCAGCCAGAGTACGAGCGGGTGATGTTTCTGACCGAGGACAACGCCTACGACTACACCCTGGACGTGATGCGCCTGCCCCACCCGCCCACCGCGCTGTTCGCGCTGACCGGGGCGTCGGCGGCGGGCTGCTACCGGGCGCTGCAGGAGCTGAATTTAAGTGTGCCCGGCGACGTGTCGCTGCTGAGTTTCGACAACTATTCGTGGATGAATCTGGTCACGCCTGCCATCACGGTGCTGGCCCAGCCGGTCGACCAGATGGCCCGCGCCGCCGCCGGGATGACCCTCTCGGCCCTCAGCGGCGTGCAGACCCAGCCCGAGAATCAAGTTTTTCCAGCCGAACTGATCGTGCGTGGCAGCTGCGCCGCACCGAAGCTGACGGCCCTGACACGTTGAGCGGAACGTGGCGGCCTGGCCGCCTGCTCAGGCCGCGACCACTTCAAGTCAGGTAGCCTTGAGTCAAACAGAACTCGGCCCCTTGCTTTTAGTTAGACGGCGTAGTAAATTGCGGGCGTAACCACAACCTGACCGCTGTTCTGCATGGATAACCAGCGGTCCGCCTCGCGGCGTCAACCATGCGCCTTGCCCGAAATTCGGGATGAGGCGCGTGCCTGGCCGCGAGGCGTTCTCATTTTGAACTTGACCCGCTTTGGGAGGAAAATAGACCATGCAGACCCTGAAGTTGACTGTCAACGGCAAGCCCTTCCACGCGCCAGACGTGCGCCCCCACACCACCTTGCTGAACTGGCTGCGCGACCAGGGCCTGACCGGCTGCAAGGAAGGTTGCGCCGAGGGCGAGTGCGGAGCCTGCGCGGTGCTGGTCGCCCGTAGCACCGAGGACGGCGGTACCCGGCTAGAATCGGTCAACGCCTGCCTGGTGCTGATGGGCACGCTGGAAGGTCAGGAGGTCATCACCGCCGAGGGACTGGGCGAACCCGGAGCGTTGCACCCGGTTCAGTTTGAAATGGCCGTGCGCGGCGGCTCACAGTGCGGCTACTGCACGCCGGGATTTGTGGTGAGCATGGCGGCGGAGTACTACCGGCCCGAACGCGAAGCGGGAACGGCCCATTGCGGGCCAAATGGTTTTGACATCCACGCGCTGAGCGGCAACCTCTGCCGCTGCACCGGCTACCGCCCGATTCAGGACGCCGCTTACGCACTCGGAGCGCCCGACGACAGCGACGTGCTGGCCGAGCGCCGGGCGCAGCCTGCTCCCGCTCCGCAGGCCATTCACCTCCACACGCTCGACGGCGAGTTTCACCGACCCGCCACACTCGCCGAAGCGCTGGACCTGCTGGACACCAACCCCGCCGCCAAGCTGCTGGCAGGCGGTACCGACTGGGGTGTGGAAGTCAATATCCGCCACGCCCGCGCTCCCGTCACCATCGCGGTGGACGGTTTGGCGGAGTTGCGCGGCCTGACCTGGACGAATGAGTACTTGGAAATCGGCGCGGGGCTGCCGTTGACCGAGATCGAGCGCCGACTCGGTGACCGGGTGCCGCTGCTGGCCGAGTGGTTTCCCCAGTTCGCCTCGCGTCTGATTCGCAACAGCGCCACGCTGGGCGGCAACCTCGGCACCGCTTCACCCATCGGCGACAGTCCGCCGGTGCTGCTGGCTTTGGATGCGGGCGTGGTGCTCATCGGCAAGACGGGCGAGCGCGAGGTCAAGCTGTCCGAGTTCTTTACTGGCTACCGCCAGACCGTGAGACAGCCGGGAGAACTCATTAAGGCTGTGCGAATTCCGCTGCCGCTTGCGCCCACCACCGGCTTTTTCAAGATCGCCAAGCGCCGCTTCGACGACATCTCCAGCGTGGCGGTGGGCGTGGCGCTGGAACTGGACGGCGACATCGTGAAGCGCCTTCACATCGGGCTGGGCGGAGTGGCGGCCACGCCGATTCGCGGCACCCAGGCCGAAGAAGCGCTGACGGGTCAGGTCTGGAATGAGAAGAACGTCCGCGCCGCCGCCAAGTTGCTCGGCAGTGAAGGCACACCACTCGACGACCACCGCGCCACCGCCGCCTACCGCGCCGCCATGCTGGAGCAGACGCTGCTGAAGTTCTACTTTGAACAAACCAGACAGGGGGTACTTGTATGACGCACAGCTTGTTTGAACGGCCCCCGGTGGGCGCAGTCGGTGATGCCATTGCGCACGAGAGCGCCGAGCTGCACGTCACCGGGCACGCGCTCTACACCGACGACCTGGGCGTGCGCCTCCAGAACCTGCTGCACGCCTGGCCGCTGCAAGCGCCACACGCCCACGCCCGCATTTTGAGCATGAACACCGCCCCCGCACTGGCAGTCCCCGGTGTGGTGCGGGTGCTGACCAAGGCCGACGTACCGGGCGTCAACGATTCCGGTGTCAAGCACGACGAGCCGCTGTTTCCAGACGAGGTGATGTTCTACGGCCACGCGGTCTGCTGGGTGCTGGCCGAGAGTGCGGACGCCGCGAGGCGGGGCGCGGACGCCATTGAAGTGGAGTACGAACCACTGCCCGCCATTCTGACGGTGCAGGACGCCATCGCCGCCGGACGTTTCCAGGGGTCACAGCCGGTGTTGCGGCGCGGCGATGTGGCGCTGGGCTTCGAAGAGGCCAGGCATATTTTTGAAGGCGAGTTCGAATTCGGCGGCCAGGAGCACTTTTACTTGGAAACCAACGCGGCACTGGCCCACATCGACGAGTCCGGCCAGCTGTTCATTCAGAGCAGCACCCAGCACCCCACCGAGACGCAGGAAATCGTGGCACACGTGCTGGGCCTAACCAGCAGTCAAGTGACGGTGCAGTGCCTCAGAATGGGCGGCGGCTTCGGCGGCAAGGAGATGCAGCCGCACGGCTTCGCGGCGATTGCAGCGCTGGGCGCGACCCTGACCGGGCGGCCCGTGCGGATGCGCCTCAACCGCACGCAGGATCTCACCATGACCGGCAAGCGCCACCCGTTTCACAGCAAGTGGAAAGTCGGCTTCGACGAGGGCGGGCGGCTGGTGGCCCTGCAAGCCACGCTCAGCAGCGACGGTGGCTGGAGCCTGGACCTTTCAGAGCCAGTGCTGGCCCGCGCCCTGTGCCACATCGACAACGCCTACTTCATCCCGCATGTGGAGGTGCAGGGCCGCATCTGCAAGACCAATAAGACCTCCCAGACGGCCTTCCGGGGCTTCGGTGGACCGCAGGGCATGCTGGTGATCGAGGACATCCTGGGCCGCTGCGCTCCCCTGCTGGGCCTGGAGGCGCACGAGCTGCGGCGGCGCAACTTCTATGCCTCCGGCGAGGCCACCCCCTACGGCCAGCCCGTCCGGCACGCCGAAAGGTTGCAGACGGTGTGGCAGACCCTACTGGACAGCAGCGACTTTGTCGCCCGCCAGTCAGAGATTCAGGCCTTCAACGCCGCACATCCGCACACCAAGCGCGGCCTCGCCATCACGCCGGTCAAGTTCGGGATCAGCTTCAATTTCACCGCCTACAACCAGGCCGGAGCGCTCGTTCACGTCTACAAGGACGGCTCGGTGCTGATCAACCACGGCGGCACCGAAATGGGCCAGGGTCTGCACACCAAGATGATTCAGGTGGCGGCCACTGCGCTCGGCGTACCAGTGAAGTGCGTGCGCCTCGCACCGACCCGCACCGACAAGGTGCCCAATACCTCGGCGACGGCGGCGAGTTCGGGAGCTGACCTCAACGGCGGGGCCATCAAGAACGCCTGTGACCAGATCAAGGAGCGCCTCGCAGCGGTGGCAGCGGGCACACTGGGAGTGCATCCCAACGACGTGCGCTTTGAGAACGGAAAGGTCTACCCGCTGGGCCACCCCGACCAGGACATGGACTTTGCCAAGCTCGTCCACGACGCCTATCACCTGCGCACCCAGCTGTGGGCGGCGGGCTTTTACCGCACGCCGGGCCTGCACTGGGACCGGGAAGCGGTGCAGGGTGAGCCGTTCAAGTATTTTTCCTACGGCGCGGCGGTCTGCGAGGTGGAGGTGGACGGCTTTACCGGGGCCTACCGCCAGCTCAGGGCCGATCTCCTGCACGATGTGGGCGACAGCTTGTCGCCACTGATCGATATCGGGCAGGTGGAAGGCGGGTTCGTTCAGGGCGCGGGCTGGATGACCCTGGAGGAGTTGCACTGGGACAAATTCGGGCGGCTGGCCACCCAGTCGGCCAGCACCTACAAGCTGCCCAGCTTCTCGGAAATGCCGGAAGTGTTCAATGTGGCCCTGCTGGAACAGGCCACCGAGAGCGGCGTGGTCTACGGCTCCAAGGCGGTGGGTGAGCCGCCACTGATGCTGGCGATCAGTGTGCGTGAGGCGCTCAGGCAAGCCGCCGCCGCTTTCGGGCCGGGCGGACGGGCGCAGGAACTCCGGCTCCCCGCCACACCCGAAGCGGTGTACTGGGCGCTGGACACAGCGAGGCAGGCTTCCGGCGCGCTCGTGACCGCCGACGACTGAGTGAGCACCGACATTCCCTTTCCCCGCATCACGGACAGGAGCCACATATGAACTGGTTAGCCGCTCTCAACCACCTGACCCACACCAGCCAGCCGGGCGTGCTCGTCACCGTCGCGGCGGTGCGGGGCCACGCGCCGCGCGAGGCGGGGGCCAAGATGGTCGTGGGGTTGGAGCAGACCTGGGACAGCGTGGGCGGCGGCAATCTGGAAATGGCGGCGGCGGAGCGTGCCCGCGCCCTGATGAGGGCGGGCGTGCAGGCTCCCGAACTGCTCACCCTGCGCCTGACCGACAGCGCCGCCAACGAGTACGGACGTCAGTGCTGCGGCGGCGAAGTGACACTGCTGCTGGAACCGCTTGCCAGCGTGCGTCCGCATATCGCCGTCTTCGGGGTTGGGCATGTGGGCCTGGAACTCGCCCTGATGCTCTCGCGGCTGCCGATCAACCTGCATCTCATTGACTCGCGGGAAGCGCAGATGGTACCTGAGCGTCTGGCACTCCTCGACCAGGGCGCGGCTCAGCTTCATGTCCACCACTCGCCCATTCCCGAAATGAGCCTGCACGAGTTGCCCGCCGGAAGTCACATCGTCATCATGACCCACGACCACGCCGAGGACGCCGCTCTGTGCGACGCAGCCCTGCGGAGGCCCAATCTGGGCTTCATCGGTCTGATCGGCTCCAAGGTCAAATGGCTCCGGTTTCAGGAACAGCTCAAGGCAGTTGGGCACAGCGTCGAGGACCTCCAGCGCATCACTTCCCCGATTGGCCTGAGCAACATCAAAAGTAAAGCTCCCGCCTTGATTGCTTTGAGCGTGGCGGCGCAACTCGCGCAGATTCTGGAAGCCCACGACTCTTTTCTCCTTCCCCAGCCAACCCTTCAAAGGACGCCATGACCCTGTACCGCGCCACTTTCCTGCACACGCCCGGCAATCCTTTTCACGACACGCACGCCCTCCAGATCGAGCAGGACGGTGGACTGCTGGTCCGCAATGGCCGGATCATTCAGAGTGGAAGCTACGCCGATGTCCGGGCAGCGCACCCCGCCGAACCCGTGGAAGACCTGCGCGGCGGACTGCTGCTGCCGGGCTTCGTGGATACCCATGTTCATTTTCCGCAGGTCCGCATCATCGGCGGGTTGGGCGTGCCGCTTCTGGACTGGCTGGACCGCTACGCCCTGCCGGAGGAGGCCAGGTTTGGCGACCCTACCCACGCCGCCGCCGTCGCCCGCGAGTTCGTCTCGGGCCTGACCAGGAGCGGCACGACCACCGCGCTGGTGTTCGGCTCGCACTTCGCCAGTGCCGTGGACTTGCTGTTTCAGGAAACCGAACGGGCGGGCCTGAGAACGGTGGCCGGGCAGGTGGTGAGCGACCGGCTGCTGCGCCCCGAACTGCACACGACTCCCGAACTCGCCTACAGCGAGGGCAAGGCGCTGATCGAGAAGTGGCACGGCAAGGGCCGCACCCGCTACGCCGTCACCCCGCGCTTCTCGCTGTCAGCCTCGGAGGGGATTCTGGACGCCTGCGCCGCATTGCTGAGCGAATTTCCAGACGTTCATTTCACCTCTCATAGCAACGAGAACCTGAAGGAAGTGGAGACGGTACGTGGGCTGTTTCCGGAAAGCCGCGACTACATCGACACCTACGAGCGGGCTGGATTGCTGAATCGCCGCAGCGTGCTGGCCCACAACGTCCACATGACCGAGCGCGAACTCGGCGCGCTGGCCGCGCACAAGTGCACCTCGGCGCACTGCCCGTGCAGCAACGCGGCGCTGGGCAGTGGGTTTTTTCCGCTGAAGCAGCATCTGGCAGCGGGAGTGCATGTCTCACTCGGGACCGACGTGGGCGGCGGCACCGGCTTCTCGATGCTCAAGGAGGGGTTGCAGGCGTACTTCATGCAGCAGCTTCTGGGCGAGAACGGCGTGCCGCTCGAACCGGCCCACCTGCTGTATCTGGCGACCCGCGCTGGGGCCGAGGCGCTGGAAATGGAAGGGCAGATCGGGGATTTCAGCGCGGGTAAGGCGTTTGACGCGACCCTCTTTCGCCCGCAGGACGGCTCCACCATGCAGACGGTCCTGGCCCACGCGCCCAGCGCCGAGCGCGCCCTGGCCTCGCTGTTCGCGGGCGGTACCCAGGCCGACGTGGCGCGGGTCTGGATTGAGGGCGAGGGCGTCTACACCCGGCCCGAGCTGTCCGAGCGGGCAGCGGTGAGCGCCTAGATGTTCCGCAGCCACTCGCGCGACGGCCCGCCGCCGACGCCTTTGCCACAGCCTTCGTCGCCTTGAATTTTGATCGTCCAGTTTCCCGTCTTGCCTTCCCGGCAGGCCGGGCCGGGGTTGTTTCGCCTCATTTCGCACCGCCAGGAGCCCGATGTCACAAGTCACCAAAGCCAGCAGTGCCGCGCCGATCTCGGCCTTTGACCGATTCTTTGAGCTGACCAAGACCGGCTCCACTGTGCCGCAGGAAATCCGCGCCGGAATCACCACCTTCCTGACCATGAGTTACATCCTCTTCGTCAATCCGCAGGTGCTGAGCAGCGCCATCAAGATCGACAACGCCTTCGTGCAGATTCTGATGACCACCGCCATCGCTGCCGCCTTCGGGTCGCTGGTGATGGGCCTGATCGCCCGCTACCCCTTCGCACAGGCTCCCGGCATGGGCCTCAACGCCTTTTTTGCCTACACGGTGGTGCTGACCCAGGGCATCCCCTGGCAAACCGCACTGGGCGCGGTGTTCATTTCGGGGGCGCTGTTTGTCATTCTGAGCATGATCGGCGCGCGGCAAGCCATCGTCAAGGCCATTCCGACGAGCCTCAAGTTCGCCATCACGGCGGGCATCGGGGCGTTTCTGGCGTTTCTCGGCCTCAAGAATGCGGGCATCGTCATCGCCAACCCGGCGACCTTCGTGGGCATGGGCCGCTTGGTTGACCCTGGTGTCTGGGTGGCGCTGATCGGGCTGGTCATCTCGGCGGTGCTGATTCAGCGCAAGGTCACCGGCGCGATTCTCTACGGCATCCTGATTACCACCGCCGTCGCCATCATCACCCGCGCTCCGGTCTACGCGGGCGGCCCCAAGGGAGCGCTGCAAGCCTTTCCCGGCTTCGAGGGCAAGATTCTGGGCATCTTCGCCACGCCGGTCTGGCCATCGGGGCTGGTCGGACACCTCGACATCGGCGGGGCCATCGGGCTGGGGCTGGTCAGTGTGGTGTTTACTTTCTTCTTCGTGGACTTCTTTGACGCCACCGGCACCCTGACCGGGCTGGCGCAGCGCAGCGGCTTTCTCGACGCCAATGGCGATATGCCCCGCGCCCGGCGCACCTTCGCGATGGACGGCCTGGCCGCCATGTTCGGCGCGTTGATGGGCACGTCTACCACCACCGCCTACGTGGAATCGGCCTCGGGCATCGGCGCAGGCGGACGCACCGGTCTCACGGCGGTCACGGTAGGTATTCTGTTCTTGCTCAGCATGTTCATCTGGCCGCTGGCCGCCGCCATTCCCGCCGCCGCCACCGCCCCGGCACTGATCCTGGTGGGCGCGATGATGATGGAAGGCGTCATGCACGTCGTCTGGGAGGACATGTCCGAGGCACTGCCCGCCTTCCTCACCATCATCGTGATGCCGCTGACCTTCAGCATCGCCAACGGCGTCAGCCTGGGCGTCATCGGCTACTGCCTGGTCAAACTTTTCAGCGGTCAGGGCCGCAAGGTCAGCCCGATTCTCTATGGGGTCGCCGCACTGCTGATTATCCGCTACATCTGGCTCGCGGGGGGCTGACGATGGCAGTGCTCAGACGGGCATGCTCAACCACCCGGAAGCACTGGCGCTGCTCACCTGGCTGGACGCCCTGCACTTGCACCTCCCGGTGGCTAACCCCAGCCTGCACCTGGCGATGACCAAACTCCAAGCCGCGCAGGGCCAGGACGCCAACCTGGTCGAAGGCTCCGGACGGGCTTACGGCCTGATACCACAAGACGAGTCGATTTCCTTTGTCTAGCGGGCCGCCAACCTGTTGAAGATCGGCGGCCCGGCTTCGCACTTGTATACCTCGGAAATCTAGCTTTCCCTATTACTTTTTAAGAATTTGCGCTAAGATGAACGTGGTATGAAACTCAAGCAACGCAGTGGTTTCCAGGCCCTGTTTGGCGGCGCAGCACTCGTGTCGCTGCTGACCGCCTGTCCCGGCCCGATTCCCCCCCGCCCATCCCCAGCCTGCAATACCTGACGTTCAAGTACCCGGCGCTGCCCAGCACCGTCAACTCGCGCAACACCTACCTGGCCGCCATCGCCATCGATACGTCAGGCAGCAGCAACGCCGTGACAGTGGTGAACAGCGTGGCGCTCGACTTCGGCTCGCCTTCCGCTTCGCCGCAGCCCAATACCGCCCAGCTCCCGCTCTACAACCTCGACTCGCTGATGAGCACCAAAAACAAGTGCTTGCAAGACGTGGTCAAGGGCGAGGCGGACGGCATCAAGGACTTCAAGGTGACGCCGGAGAAGGCCCAGACCTGCAACGTCTACTTCGTGATCTACGAGGACAGAGACGGCAACAGTTCGCCGAGCAGCGCCGAGGAACTGTACATCACCCACGACATCATGAGTTGCGCCAGCAGCGACCTGACCTACAGCTACACCAGCGAGGACGGGAACAGCAGCGTCAGCGGCGTCCGCAGCAAGGGCTGGTCGCTGATCAGGCATCTGGTCTTACAGCCGCTCAGCACGCCGGGCAAGTACCTGGTCAGCATGAACAGCGTACCCGCCGCCGACAAGACCCTGGCGCTGACGATGCACGAACCCAGCGCCTTCTACACCAGCCAGCACCTGCCCACCACCCAACCCCTCTGGAGGCAGCCATGAAACCGTCCTCGCTGCTGAACGCCGCGCCGCTCCTGCTGCTCGGCGCTGTGCTGAGCGCCTGCGGCCAGAGCAACGCCGCCACCGGAGGCCGCCCAGAGCTGCCCACTGACAGTGAGGTGCGCCACCCCGCCGCGCCCAAGGGCAGCCCGGTCTTTCTCAGCTTGCTGACCGATTCCAACGAGAGCCTGTATCAGGTCAGCGTCACGGCGGACGCCGCCTCCACCAAAATCAACCTACTGGCCCTCGGCGATAAGTACCAGGGCCGCACCGTGCCGATCAGCGCGGCCCTGCCAGAAGGCGCGGTGGACGTGAAGGTGAGTGACAGCGCCGCCAAGGTGCTGCTGCTGCACTGGGTGATGTGGCAGGACAAGAACAGCAACGGCCAGCTCGACGGCGGCGAGAGTCTGCCGCTGCTGACACACGACCGGGTCGTCTACGCTGACCGGGCCGTGAACGTCACCTTCCAGACCCTGACGCCCGACATGCTGCAGAGCTGGAATTTCGCGACAGGCTGGAGCCGCGCCGAGCACTTCGTCTACCAGCCGCTGGGCACCCAGACTTACCGCCGCAGCCTCAAGACCAACGGCCTCAACCGCTTCGAGCTGCACCTGCCCACGCCGATTACCAGCATGTAGTCCCGCGCCACACCGAGCCGCCCGCTGCTCCTTGACCGGAGGGTGGGCGGCTTCGTTTGGTCGGACGCTAGAGTGATTGGGAGGTAAAACCATGACCCGTCCCCAGCCTGACGAATACTCCCCCTTCTTCGCCCGCTACGTGGACCTCGCGCCGGAAGACGATCTGCTGAGTGCCATGCAGGTGCAGGCTCCCATCACCGAGCGTGAGATTCTCACATTTGCTGAGCGCCCCGATTACCGTTACGCCCCTGGCAAGTGGAGCGTGAAACAGGTGGTGGGGCACATGGCCGATACCGAGCGGCTGTTCGGCTTCCGGGCGCTGTGGTTCGCCCGCGCCGACCCGGCCCCACTGCCCGGCATGGAGCAGGACGACTGGATGACGGCCAGCGACTTTGATCTGTTGCGCCTGGAAGACCTGCTGACCAACTTTCGAGCGGCCCGGACGAGCAACGTGCTGATGCTGCGCCAGCTCACGCCGGACGCCTGGGCGCGGCGCGGCGTCGCCAACGGCAATCCCTTCAGCGTGCGGGCGCTGGCCCATGCTCTGCTGGGACACGAGCGGGCGCATCTTCAGATTCTGTCGGAGCGCTACGCCCGTTAGACCAGCCGCCGCCGCACGTCGCTCGACAGAAAGTCGATCAGGTTGACGATCACCACGATGGCAATCACGCCGATGACCATCTGGTTGTAGTTGCCCGCCGCCATCGCGCCCTGAATGAAAAAGCCGATGCCGCCCGCGCCGACGAACCCCAGCACGATCGATACCCGGAAATTGATCTCGAAACGGTAGAGGGTGTACGAGGTAAACAGCGGCAGGACCTGCGGCAAAATCGCCCACCTGAGCACGTTGGTGCCGCTGGCCCCCACCGATTCGAGCGCCTCGATGGGTCCCTTATCGACGTTCTCGATGGCCTCGGAATACAGCTTGCCCAGATCGGCCACCGAGTGGATCGCCATCGCCAGCACGCCCGCGAACGGCCCCAGCCCCACTGCCGCCACGAACACCAGTGCCAGGATCAGGGTATCGACGCCCCGGTCCACATTGAAAAAGGCGCGCGTGACGAAATATGACACCCGCATCAGCACGCTGCGGGCGGTCAGGTTGCGGGCCGCCAGGAATGAGAGCGGCACGGCGAACAGGGTGGCGACGAAGGTGCCCACCAGCGCGATCTCGATGGTCAGCGCCATCTGGCTCATGACTTCCTGCAAGGGGTAGATGTTGGCCGAGGGGTTTTGTGCGTTGACCTGCGCCAGATTCGGCGGCCACGAGCGGTCGAGGAAATCTCTCAGGAATGGCCCGCCCTTGACCAGTTCCGAGAGGTTGAAGTTGGTGGCCGAGAACGACGGCACCAGCAGCGTCACGCCCGCCGCGATGATCAGCCCGGCCAGCCAATCGCCGCGCTCCTGGCGGTCAGGTCGGCGCGAGTGGAGCAGGCCCGAGGCCAGCAGCAGCCCGGCCATCAGGAACAGCACCGGCCCGCCGTAATCCCAGGTCTGCGGCCTGAGCAGTCGGTAGCCCTGATCGGAGATGGCCTGCGGCAGCCCCGCTCCGGCCAGGTCGGTGACGGACTTCAGCGGCTTGAGGGGCGGCAGATCAATGCTCTGGCGGATGGTATTGAGGTCGGCCAGCCCGGCGTTGTAACTGCCGATCAGCTCGCTGGTCCGGGCCGGGGTCACCGGGCGCATCAGCTGGTAGTAGCCGCCTGCATTGGGAAACTTGGTCTGTCCATCGGGCGAGAGCAGGTAGGTGACAGCCAGCGCGCCCACCACCACCCCGGCGATCAGTCCAGCCAGCCGGGTACGCTTGGCGGACCAGGTGAACACCTGAATCAGTGCGAAGAGGGCCAGCCCAGTGACGCCTTCCATGATGCCCGGCACCGGCACCAGCTCGGCGAGTTGCGCCGGACGGCTGAGCCACACGCCCAGGCTGAGCAGCGCGGCGGCCCCAGCCAGGCCGCTGACGATGGCTCCCACCCGGCCTCCCCGGCGAGAGAGCAGCAGGCTCAGCCCCAGCCCAATCGGCACCAGCGCCAGCAGCGGCGCGCTCGGCAGGAGGCCCAGCAGGGTGGCCGAGACCGCCTCGCTGGAGCGCAAGCCCACGCCCGGCGTCAGCGGCAGGGCCAGCACGGCCAGCAGGCCCGAGAGCGCTGCCGCGATGCTCAGCCGCCGCAGGCTGCCCCCGGCCAGCGAACTCAGGAAGGCGATCAGCGCACCAAGCAGCGCGAAGACGGCGGCGGCGATCACAGCGCGTCCAGCGAACCGGCGTAGATCTCGGTTTCGAGTTCGGAAGTCAGGTCGGCAATCGGGCCGGAAGCGACCAGGCGGCCCCGGTTGAAGGCCAGGAAGTTCTTGCAGTAGCGCCGGGCATGTTCCAGCACATGAATGTTGATCAGCACGCTGACCCCCTTTTCCTCGTTGTAGCCGCGCAGCAGCCCCAGAATCACGTCCGAGAGCCGGGGGTCTAAGCTGGCCATCGGCTCGTCGGCCAGCATCAGTTGCGGGTCCTGGGCGATGGCGCGGGCAATGGCGACGCGCTGCTGCTGCCCGCCCGAGAGCGAACTGACCCGCGTGTCTTCCTTTTCCGACAAGCCCACCAGCCGGATGGCGTCACGGGCACGGGCATAGTCGTCCTCGGTGTAGAGGCCCAGCATGCCGCTGAAGGTGGAATGATAGCCCAAACGGCCATGCAGCACGTTGTCGAGCACGCTCAGGCGGGTGACCAGATTGAACTGCTGGAACACGAAGCCCACCGTGCGGCGGTAGAGCTGCAATTTGCGCCCGCTGAGCGGAGCCACATCCTGGCCGCCCACCAGAATCGAGCCGCTGGTCGGATCGACGAGGCGGTTGAGGCAGCGCAGGAAGGTCGATTTGCCCGCGCCCGACAGCCCGATAACCGCCACGAAGTCGCCGTCCGGGATGGTGACGTTCACGTCGTTGAGGGCCAGCGTGCCGTCGGGAAAGGCCTTGGTGAGGTTACGGACTTCAATCATGGCTGCTCATCAGTTTTGCTGTTCCCCTTTTCCTGGAAATCCAAAAGCCCCCGGAGCGATCCGGGAGCCTGATTCGACCGAAAATCTGTTCCGGCTTACTTGTCGAGGCCCAGCACCTTGCGGGTGTCGCGCACCACGTCGTAGTCGCTGTCCTTGGCGTTGACCATGTAATTGATGGTGTAGAGGTTCATCAGCAGTTTGCTCTGGGGGTCTTTGATGCTGCGAATCGCCGCCGCGATGCCCTTGGTCAGCGCCGGGTACTTCTTGTCGAACTGCGGCGAGACGGCGAAGGTGTCGCCGGGAATCGGGCGGGTGTAGAAGATGGCCTTGAGCTGCGACGCCTGATCGGGCTTGAGGTACTGGGTCCACGAGCCGCTGACATTCTTGTTGTCGTTGGCGAAGGTCGCCGCCGCGTCAACCGACTTGTTGAACACCGACAGCACCGCCGCGTCGTGCTTCCCGGCGTAGACCTGCTTGCCGAAGAACTTGTCGGGGTTGAGGCCCGCTTGGATGACCGCCGCACGCGGGAAGGTGTAGCCCGCCGCGCTGTTGGGGTCGATCCAGGCGATGTTCTTGCCTTCGAGATCAGCCAGCTTGTTGATACCGCTGTCCTTGCGGACCACGATGGCCGACCAGTAGAACGGCGAGCCGTTGCGCACCGACTTGAGCAGCACCTGTGCTCCGGCGTCCTGGTGGGCCAGCACGTAGCCGTCGGGCGGGTAGAAGGCAAAATCGAGCTTGCCCCCGCGCATCGCCTCGATGAGTCCCCGGTAGTCGGTGGGCACGAAGGTCTGCACGGTGATGGTGCCGCCGAATTTGTCCTCGAGGTAGCTGCCGATGGCCTTGGCCGCCGCGTTAATCTGATCCGAATTCTGGGTGGGGTTAAAGCCGACGCGCACGGTGATTGGAGCGGCCAGTGCCGAGGTCAGGGTCAGCAGACCGACAGTTGCCATTAAGAGTCTCTTCATATCGAGGCCCAGTATAAAGCGATTTGTCGAGCTTTTGTCTGATGCGCGGGCGCAGCGGCAGCGTTCAGCGCGTCAGGGCATACGGAATGATGTGGGGCCTGCCGGTGTCGGGGTCCGCCAGGATGTGGGCCTTGAGGCCGAAAACCTCGGCCAGCAGGTCCGGGGTCAGTACCTCGTCGGGGCGGCCCTGGGCGTAGATTTCGCCGCCGCGCATGGCGATGATCTCGTCGCTGTAGCGCACCGCCTGATTGAGGTCGTGCAGCACCATCACCACCGTCTTGCCCTGCTCGCGGTTGAGACGCTGGGCCAGTTGCAGGACTTCGAGCTGGTGCGACAGATCGAGATAGGTGGTGGGTTCGTCGAGCAGCAGGATCTCGGTCTGCTGGGCCAGGCTCATGGCGATCCAGGCCCGCTGGCGCTGCCCACCCGAGAGCGCCTCCAGCGGGCGGCGGGCAAAGATGGTCATGCCGGTCTGCGCCAGCGCCCAGTCGACAGCCTCGCGGTCTTGCGGGCGGCGCACCGGAAAGCGGCCCTGGTGAGGATGACGGCCAAACCAGACGAGTTCCTCGACCGACAAGCCCTCCGGCGCGGTTGGTCCCTGCGGCAGGATCGCCAGCCGCCGCGCCACCTCCTTGCTGGGCAGGCTGTGCAGCGCCTGCCCGTAAAGTTGCACGTCGCCGCCCGACACTGGCCGCAGCCGGGCCAGCGCCCGCAACAACGTGCTCTTGCCGCAGCCGTTCGGCCCGATGATGCTGGTGACCTCCCCACCTTTGAGGCTCAGGTTGAGCTGCGGCACGATGACGGACGTGCCGTAGGCCAGCTTCAGGTCGTGGGTGGAGAGCGGCGCGGAAGAATCTGGTGGGCGGTTCATGCGGTCCTCTTGAGCAGGTACAGGAAGTAAGGTGCGCCGACCAGGGTGGTGAAAATCCCGGCCGGAACCTCCAACGGCGGCAGCAGGGCACGGCCCAGGGTGTCGGCGGCCAGCACCAGCAGCGCGCCCAGCAGCATGCTGACCGGCAACATCCGCCCGTGTTTCGCGCCGACCAGCAAGCGGGCCAGGTGCGGGGCCAGCAGCCCCACGAAGCCCAGAATCCCGGCCCCGGTCACGGCGGCCCCGGCCAGCGCCACACCCACCCCCAGCGAGAGCAGCCGCGCCGGACCCACCCGCGTGCCCAGGCCCGTCGCCAGGTCCTCACCCAGATTGAGCACATCCAGGGTGCGCGAGAGCAGCAGCGCGGCGGGCAGCAGCACCAGCGCCCAGGGCAGCACCGAGAGGAGCCGCCCCGCGTCTGCGCCGTAGACGGTACCGGTCAGGAAGGTCAGCGCCGACCCCAGGCCGTCGGGAGCACGCACCAGTACCAGTTGCTGCACGGCCCCCAGCGCTGCGGCCACCGCCACGCCCACCAGCGCCAGCCGTACCGGGTGCAGACCGCCCGCTCCACGCCACTCCCGCGAGAGCAGCAACACCAGCCCGAAGCCGCCCCAGGCTCCGGCAAGCGCGGCCCAGGGCAGACCACCCGGCGGCGCGGCGGGCCAGGCCAGCAAGAACACCGTGGCCGCCAGTCCCGCCCCGGCCCCCACCCCGATGATGTCGGGCGAGGCCAGTGGGTTGCGGATCACGCCCTGCATCATCGCCCCCGACGCGGCGAACATCGCGCCGCACAGCAGCGAGACGCCCACACGCGGCAAGCGCAGGTCGAGCACCAGCTGGCGGGTCAGGTCGTCGCCGCCGCCCCACAGCGCGGCCCACACCTGGGCGGCCGGGGTCGCCACCGCGCCCAGGCCGAGGGCCAGCACCGCCAGCACGACGGTCAGGGCGGCCAGCACCCCGGCCACCCCCAGGGCGCGGGCGTTGGTGTAGCGGGCGCCCAGCGGCGTGGTCACTGGCCGCTCACTGGCCCCGGAAGGCGGCGCTCGGCGCGGCGTCTTGCAGCAGGCGGCTCTCGATAGCCTGGGCCACCATCAACTTGAGGGCCAGCGGGCCGCGTCCACGCGTCCAGTCGTCACGGTCGAACACGTACACGCGCCCGCGCTGCACAGCGCTGAGTTTTTGCCACAGCGGGTTTTTCTTCCATTCCTGGGTGATGGGCGTTTCGTCGGGCGCGGCAAACAGCACCAGCGTCTGCGGATTGAGCGCCACCAGGCCTTCGAGCGACACCTCGTACTGGGTCTGGTCGCCTTTGGGACCCAGGGCGTTCTTGCGGCCCAGCGCCTCCAAAAAGCTGCCGACAAAGCTCTGGTTGCTGTGGACCGTGAACGATTTGGGCGTGACCACGGCGGCCACGAAGGCGGGCGCGGCCTTCTTGGAAAACACCTTCGCCTTACGCATCAGGGCCTGCTGATCGGCCAGAAGCTGCCTGGCGGCGGCCTCGCGGCCCACCAGTTGCCCGATCGCCAGCGTCTGCGCGTTCAGGTCGTCCAGACTGCCGCGCCGACTCTGAAAGGCGGCGGTGGGAGCCAGCTTGGCCAGCTGCGGGTAAATCTCACCTTGCACGAAAGCGTCAGCCAGAATCAGGTCCGGGCGGAGGCTGAGCATGATTTCTAGGCTCGGCTGGGCGCGGCTGCCGGTGGCAGGGATTTTGGCGCTCAGGGCACGCAGGTACGGCGGCGCACCTCTGTCACCGCCCTGGCTGCCCAGCGCCGCGCCCACCGGGGTCACACCCAGGGCCAGCAGGGTATCGACGAACGAGTATTCCAGCGCCACCACGCGCTTGGCCGGTCCCTTGAGTTCCAGGCTGCCGCGCTCGTGTTTGACGCTGAGGCCGAATGCGGAAGACAGCGCCGTGAGGCCGCAGAGGAAAAGAAATCTTGGGTTCATAAAAACCTCGCTTGAAAAATTATGCTCTGCCGCGCCCGATGTGCCGGGCCAGCAATACGAAAAACGGCGCTCCGGCGGCGGCCACCAGAATGCCCACTGGGGTCTCGGCGGGCCGGTCGATCAAGCGGGCGGCAATGTCGGCCACAATCAGCAGGGCCGCACCCAGCAGCGCCGAGAGCGGCAGGCTCAGGCGGTGGTCGACCCCGGTCAGGGCGCGGGCGGCATGCGGCACGATGAGGCCCACGAAGCCGATCGGCCCCACCACGCTCACCGCACCGGCGGCCAGCAGCACGCCCAGCCCGGTGATCAGGGCGCTGTCGCGGGCCGTGCGGGTGCCCAGGCTGCTGGCCACGTCCTCGCCCAGCGCCAGAATGTTGACGCGGGGCGAGAGCAGCAGGCCCAGCCCCAGGCCCAGGCCCAGCCAGGGCGCGACCTGCCAGAACTGCTCCCAGGTTCGCCCCGCCACCGAGCCGGACAGCGCGAACAGCGCGCCCTGGGCGCGCGTCTCGAACAGAATCTGTACCGCGCGGGTGGCGGCGCCCAGCAGGGACGCCACCGCCACCCCGGACAGCGCCAGCCGCAGCGGAGTCAGGCCCACGCTGCTGGCCGCGCCGTACGCCGCTGCCGCCGCCAGTGCCCCGCCCACGAAGGCAGCGGGCACGAAGAGCACGGCTGGTGCAGCCGGAAAGAACACCACCATCACCAGAATGGCGAACGCCCCACCCGCCTCCACCCCCAGGATGCCCGGGTCGGCCAGCGGGTTGCGCGTAACGCCCTGAAGCAGCAGGCCCGACACCCCCAGCCCCGCTCCGGCCAGCCCCGCGACCAGCGTGCGCGGCAGCCGAAGTGCGTGGACGACCAAGCTGTTGGTGCTGTCGTCGGGAATAAGCAGCAGCCGCGTCACCTGGGCGAGCGGAATCTGACTGGCCCCCAGCGCCAGGGAAGCTAGCAGCGCCAGCAGGAGCAAGAGCGCCGCGCCGCAGAAGGTGAGCACCTGTCTGGACAGACGCGGGCGGCGCGGCGAAACGCTGTGGGTGTTCATCGGCGGGTCCGCAGCTCCAGCCTCACCTCGCCCAGTTGCCACTGTTTCACGTCACTCAACGTGGGCTTGTGGCTGGAACTGGGCAGCTTCAATGTGGCGGCGGGCAGCACCTCGGCGCGTGCCACGCCACTCATCCCGTTCAGCTCGAAGTGCAGGGCAACGCTGTCGCCCTCTGTCTCGGCCCAGCGCTGGGCGTCCAGCCAGGACCAGCCGTAATGGATCAGCAATTCGCGGTCGAGCAGCTGCCCGAGTTGGGGCAGTCCGGCAAAGCCGCGCAGGTGACGGGCCACCTCGGCGGGGTGAACCTCGCGGCGGGCCACCCGCACCGCCAGCTCGGGACTCAGGTGCGCCCACAGGTAGCCGCTGGGCAGCTCCACCGCCGTCGCCGCGAAGCGGTGGCCGCCAAAGTGTCCGGTGCGCCAGGCCCGCGTTCCGGCAGCTTGCAGCGCCGCATGCACCGGCACCCCGTAGCGCCCGCAGGCTGCATCGACCGTGCCGTGGGTGCAGACGTGAAAATCTGGTGCAGAGTCGGGCAGGTCCAGCGCCTGCCATGCGCTCAGGTTCTCCGGCTCCAGCAACGTGTCGATGAGGCCGCGCGCCCACTCGCTCTGGGGCAACCCGCTGGCGTAGTCGCGGCGCATGAAACCCGCCCGCTGGCGCACGTAGTGGCGCACCCGCAGCGGCTGGTCCGCCTGCACCGGGGCGCTCATCAGCAGGCCGAAGCCCGCGCCCGAGGCCTCCACCTTGCCGCGCAGCCGCTCGAACAGGCCGCTCTGCTCGGCGGTCCAGCTGGCCACGTCGCGCAGCCGTGCCCACATCGGCACGCCCAGTTCCAGCACCGTGACTTCCTGCCAGTGCGGCGCGGTGCCGATCGGGTCTTCCCCGGCGGCCAGCGAGGCGTCGGCGCACAGCGCCAGGCGGGACGGACGAACCAGGGTCACTTCAGTTTGTCCAGAATCAGGCGCGTGACCTCGTCACTGTTGCGAATCGAAGTCAGCGGGCCGGAGTAGGGGCTGAAGGCCTCGGGCGTGTAGAGCACGCTCTGGGCCTGGAGGCGCTGGCCCACCGGAGTCTTCAGAAAAGCGTCCGCGCCGTTGTACTGGCCACCGGGGGGAAACAGGACCACCAGGGTCTTCTGGTCGATGCCCAGCAGCGCCTCATCACTGATTTGCGCGCCGATGCCCAGGGTCGCCGTACCCAGCCTGAGGCCGTCCTTGAAGCCCAGCGCCCTGAGGTCGTCGATGAGGCGCACCCGGCTGTAGGCCCAGGTGTTGCCGCCGCTAAACGGGGCCAGCACCACCACCTTGTCGTATTTCTTGAAGACACCTGCCGAGAGCAGCTTGCGGGCGTCGGCCCGGTTGGCATCAGCCGCCCGCTTGATGATCTGCTCGGCCTGCACCTGCTTGCCGAACACACGGGCCAGGTCGCGCAGGCCCTTTTGCCAGAAGCCCGGGCCGCCTTCCTGGTAGCCAACGGTGGGCGCAATCTTGCTGAGCTTGTCATAGTTCTGGTTGCCGTCCCAGGTCAGCCGCACGATCAAATCGGGTCTCAGGGCCAGGATCGTTTCCAGGTTGGGCGCAGTCCAGCTGCCCACGAAGCTGGGATTGTTCAGCCTGCCGCGTGCGTAGAAGCCGGTCTTCAAGAGCGCGGGCTTAACCTTGCCCCCGCTGATGTCGGTGGGCGAGAGGTAGCTGCTGGCCAGCCCCACCACCCGGTCGCCCAGGCCCAGGGCAAACATCCAGCCGAGCGCTTCCTCGTCCATCACGACGATGCGCTGCGGATTGGCCTTGACGGTGGTGGTGCCCTCGTCGTGCTTGAGGGTCAGGGCGGTGATCTGTCTATTGCTCTGGGCCGCGGCAGCGGGCAGCAGGACCAGCGAGAGAAGCAGGGCAAGTCGTTTCACGGAGACAAGTTACTTAATCCGATTGGTTTAGTCAAGTTTAGCGGGTCTGCTTGCCATGCTCAGGACTGAGCGCAGACCCCGGGCCGACCCACGGCGGGCGCAGGCGCTAGACTGCACCCCGAACACTTCACCCACACAACTTCTGGCCTCTGACCTCACTGGTCCGGGCCAGTTTTGAGTTCACCCGGTTTCGAGGAGACACCATGCACCCAACCCGCAACGTGTTGCGCCGTATCCACACCCTGATTCCCATGACCGGCGAGCGCCTCTCCCCCGCTGCGCCGCTGCCCGACGCCGCCCTGATCATGGAGGACCAGCAGATCGTCTGGGTGGGGCCGGACAGGGACCTGACACCCGAGCAGCTCGGCGGCGCAGCCGTGCGCGACCTCAGCGGCCACGTGGTGCTGCCGGGCCTCATCAACACCCACCACCACCTCTACCAGACGCTGACCCGCTGCCTGGCTCCGGACGCAGGGCTGTTCGAGTGGCTGAAGACCCTTTACCCGATCTGGCTGAAGCTGACACCGGAAGCCGCCTACGACAGCGCCCAGCTCGGCCTCTCGGAACTGGCCCTGAGCGGCTGCACCACGTCGTCGGATCATCTGTACCTCTATCCCAACGGCGTGCAGCTCGACGACACCGTCCAGGCGGCCCATGACCTGGGCCTGCGCTTTCACGCCACGCGCGGCAGCATGAGCCTGGGCGAGTCGCAGGGCGGACTGCCGCCGGACCGGGCGGTGGAGCGGGAAGACACCGTCTTGCAGGACTCGGCCCGCTTGATTGACACCTTCCACGACGCCCGGCGCTTTGCCATGACCCGCATTGCGCTGGCCCCCTGCTCGCCGTTCTCGGTCACCGGTGATTTGATGCGCGAGTCGGCAGTGCTGGCCCGCCAGAAGGGCGTGATGCTGCACACCCACCTGGCCGAGACCCAGGACGAGGACGCCTTTTGCCTGGCCCGTTTCGGATTGCGCCCACTCGACTACGCCGACTCGCTGGGCTGGACCGGACCGGACGTGTGGTTCGCGCACGGTGTGCACTTCAGCGCCACCGACGCGGCCCGGCTGGGCGAATGCGGCTGCGGGGTGGCGCACTGTCCCAGCAGCAACATGCGCCTCGCCAGCGGCATCGCGCCGACCCGACAACTGCTGGAAGCGGGCGTGCGGGTGGCCCTCGGCGTGGACGGCAGCGCCAGCAACGACGGCTCGCATCTGCTGGCCGAGGCGCGGCAGGCCCTGTTGGTCTCGCGGGTGCGCGGCCAGCCCACGGACGCACTAACGGCCCACGACGCCCTGTGGCTGGCGACACGCGGCGGGGCCAGCGTCCTGGGCCGGAGCGAGCTCGGTCAGCTCGCGCCGGGCTTCGCCGCCGACCTGATCGCCGTCGATCTGAGCGATCTGGGCTATTCGGGGGCCAGACACGACCCGCTGTCAGCCCTGACCCTGTGCGCTCCGCCGCGTGTGGCGCTGAACATGGTGAATGGCAAGGTCGTCGTGGACGGCGGCGAGCTGGTCGGCTTGGACCTGCCCGCACTCGTCGAGCGTCACAGCCAGCACAGTGCGCGGATGATCGGGAGCTGAGCGCTCAGGGCGCTGACTGGTCGGCCTGAGCGGGCCGCAGCAGTCGCCCCCGCACGCTCTCGTCGAACTGGCCATTCTGGTACACGGCGCGGCCCCGCGAGTAGGTGGCCCGCACCTGACCTCTGTAGTTGCCGCCCACGTAGGGATTCTGCTTCCAGCGGTCCTGCAGGTCATTGTACTCCAGCACGAACTCGCGGCCCAGATCGACCAGCGCGAAATCGGCGTCCATCCCAACCTGCAAGGCCCCCTTCTGCGGCAGCTGGAAGCGCCGGGCCGGGTTGAGGGCACTGAGGGCCGCCACCGCCTCCAGCGGCAAGCCGCGCCCGAAATGCCCGTCGGTGAGCAGCACATTCAGGGTGCTCTGCGCGCCGCTGATACCGCCCCACAGGGCAAAGAAATTCTCGCTGGTCTTGCGGTCGGGCGGCGCGGGTGAGTGGTCCGAGCCGACGATGTCGAGGTGCCCGGCCAGCAGTTCGGCCCACAGCTCGTCCTGCACGCCCTGACTGCGCAGCGGCGGCGCACACTTGAGCGCCGCCCCGACCCGCTCCACGTCGTCGCCAGTGAAGTGCAGGTAATGCGGGCAGGTCTCGATGCTCACGTCCACGCCGCGTTGCCTCGCCTCGAACGCCAACGCCACCGCCGCACCGCTCGACAGATGAACGAGGTGCAGGGCCGCGCCGGTCTCCTGGGCCAGCAGCAGGGCGCGCTGCACCGCTTCCAGCTCGGTCACCACCGGGCGGGTACGGAGGTAGTCGCGGGCACTCTGGCCGCCCGCGACGCGCGCCTGGGCGGTGAAATGGCGGGTCAGTCCGTCGCTCTCGGCGTGGGTCGCCAGCGGCAGTCCGAGGCGCTGGGCGGTTTTGAGGCCTTCGTAGAGCGAGGCGTCGTCCACCGCCGGAAACTCGTCGAGGCCGCTGTGCGACATGAACGCCTTGAAGCCGATCACGCCCGCCCCGGCCAGTTCGTCGAGCCGGTCGAGGTTGAGCGGGGTCAGGCCGCCCCACAGGCCGAAATCCAGCCGCGAGTGCTGCTCGGCGGCCCGGCGCTTGGCCTCGAAGGTCGCCAGATCGAGCACCGGCGGCGAGGAGTTGAGCGGCATATCGAAGAAACTGGTCGCGCCGCCCGCCGCCAGCGCCCGCGTGCCGGTCTCGAAGCCCTCCCAGTGGGTGCGCCCCGGCTCGTTGAAATGCACATGGTCGTCGAGCACGCCGGGAAAGACATGCAGGCCCGAGGCGTCGAGCGTCTGCGTGCTGCCGTCCGGCAGTTCCTCGGCGATCTGCACGATCTGCCCGGCCACCACACCCAGATCAGCACGGCGCAGGCCCTCCGGCGTCACCAGCGTGCCGCCCCTCACCACCAGCTCAAAGTCCATGTGGGCTCCTCTTCTGCGTCGGGTCGTTCTCGGCGAGCAACTGGGCCATGCGCGGAAAGTAGGCGGGGCACGCCTCAGTCAGCACCAGGGCGTCGAGCAGCTTTGCCTCGGGAGCGTCGTCCGGGCGTAGGGCACGTCTTTCCTGAGCATAGCGCTGCGGCGTCAGCGGTTCGCCGCTCTCCAGCGCCGCGCCCACCGTCACCCACTGCCAGAGCTGGGCGCGGGCCAGCTCTGCGGTGGCGGTGTCCTCGATGCGGCCTTGCCTCACCACCACTCCCTGACCCGCGTACCAGGCTTCGAATACGTCCAGCGCCAGCCCGATGGTGTCGCTGAGGATACCGGGCGAGAGCGGCCCGGCACTGGGCAGATCGAGGAGACGCGTCAGCGTCTGCGCCGCAGCTTCGGACGACAGGGGCGCGGGAGCGGGATCGTCAAAACCCGCATTCACCGCCGCCAGCAGTTCCGGCAACCCGGCCCAGGCTGCCGTGAAGCCCTGGGCGGCCTCGCGGCGCTTGTCGGCCTCCACCAAGGCCAGGGCCCGTCGCGGATCAGCGGCATCGGGAGCCAGGGCCGCGCTGCCGCCGATGGCCTGCGCGCCGCGCCGCTGGCAGACCCGCACCAGCGCCTCGGCATAAGCCTGCATGGCGGGCACGTCCATACCCAGCGCACGGCGCGGCGGCGCGGCAGGCCCCACTTTGCCCAGTGCCTTGATCAAGCTGAAGACGTAATCCCAGCGCCCCGCGTTCAGACCATAAGCTCGGCCGTGCAGCGCGTGCAGCAGGGCGTCGGCGTGCTGAGCGGCCAGGAACGTCTCGATCTGGATACAGACCCGCACCGTGTTGAGCGGCAGGTTCAGATGGCCCTCAGCCAGGCGCAGGGCATCGTCCCAGAATTTCGCCTCAGCCACGGTTTCCAGCTTGGGCACATAGAGGTGAAACGGCTGAGCGGGCCGGGCCGAGAGCAGCGCGGCGAGGTCGCAGAGCGCGGCGATGGCCGGGCCACCGAAATCGAGGTGCTCCTCCACGGCGTAGAGGGCGCGGGGGCGGGCCAGCAGCGCTTTCTGGCTGGCGGCTGCCCTGACAACGACATCAGGCAGGACGTCGTAGGCCGCCTGCACATTGGCCCGTGTGGGCGCGAAGGTGTCGTCGAAGTCGAGTACCAGGGCCTCTGCCCCCGAATTCAAGGCAGCGTTCAGGGCGCTGATGTCTGAGGCTTCGACAATCAGCTCGGCCCGGCGGCGCTGCAAATCATCGGGCACCGGCACAGCTTGGTAGTCGGGCAGCGGTTCGGGGCTTCTGGCAGCGGTTTCATACGGCAGGGCCGCCCAGCGCCCCGACAGTTCGCGGTGAAGCAGGGCCGCCAGTGCCTGGGCCTGGGCCGTGAGACGCAACGGCACATTCGCAGCAGTGTGTGAATGTTCGGAAAGAGAGGGTGCGGTCATACTTGTCCTCCGGAAGAAACGCGAAACCCGTGCGAGCTGAGCGGGCGAGTCGCCGCGTGGATATGATTTACTTAGCCGTCTAGATAGTTTTGGATATGGTAGCAGAGAATCCATCCCGGTTGCATGCGGACCGCCCGGCGCAGATGCGGTTCGCTGTGGCAAGCGGGCCAACAGGATGTCTCCAGGCGAGTGACGTTTCCCGCCTCGCCTTCCCGAAAAAAGTTCTGTATACTGAAAATTGAAAAAACAATTTCACTCAGTAAAAATCGACTGCCGCGTCGCTTTATGCCCTGCCTCTGGAGGAATCCACACATGACCCAGCCCACCGAACCGTCTGCCGCCCTGCCCACTGGCCTCGAACTCCAGTTCCCCATCACGCCCGAGCAGGCCGGGGTGCTGACCCCTGAGGCGCTGAGCTTCGTGGCTGAGTTGCACCGCCGCTTCAATCCGCGCCGCCTGGAACTGCTGGCCGCCCGCGAGGCGCGGCAGACCCGGCTCGACGCGGGCGAAAAGCCGGACTTCCTCCCCGAGACCGAGAGCATTCGCCGAGGTGACTGGAAAGTCGCGCCGCCCAAGGCCGATCTGAATGACCGCCGGGTGGAGATCACCGGGCCGGTGGACCGCAAAATGGTCATCAATGCGCTCAACTCCGGCGCGAAGGTCTTCATGGCCGATTTCGAGGACGCCTCCAGCCCCAGCTGGGAGAACATGGTGGCCGGGCAGCAAAACCTTGCCGATGCGGTGAGGCGCACCATCACGCTGGAGCAGGGTGAGAAGTCGTACCGGCTCAATGACCAGACAGCGACCCTGCTGGCCCGCCCACGCGGCTGGCACCTGCCGGAAAAGCACGTCTCGGTGGACGGCGAGGTCATGAGCGGCAGCCTCTTCGACTTCGGGCTGTACTTCTTCCACAATGCCAAAGAGCTGCTCGCGCGCGGCAGCGGACCTTACTTCTATCTCCCTAAGCTGGAATCGCACCTCGAAGCCCGGCTGTGGAACGACGTCTTCAACTTTGCCGAGGACACCCTGAACGTGCCGCGCGGCTCGGTGCGCGCCACCGTCCTGATCGAGACGATTCTGGCGACCTTCGAGATGGACGAGATTCTCTACGAGCTGCGCGAGCACTCGGCAGGACTGAACTGCGGACGCTGGGACTACATCTTCAGCGTCATCAAGAAGTTCCGCGAGGATCCGGCCATGATCCTGCCCAACCGCGCCCAGGTCACCATGGAAGCCCACATGATGAGCAGTTACAGCCGCCTGGCGGTGCAGACCTGCCACAAGCGCGGCGCGCACGCCATCGGCGGTATGAGTGCTTTTATTCCGGTCAAGAACGACCCTGAGGCCAACGCCCGCGCCTTCGATCAGGTGCGGCGCGACAAGGAGCGCGAGGCCAGAAACGGTCACGACGGCACCTGGGTGGCGCATCCTGGCATGGTGGCGCTGGCTACCGAAGTGTTCGACGAGTTCATGCCGACGCCCAACCAGATCGACTCTGGCAAACAGATGGACTTCCAGGTGAGCGCCGCCGATCTGCTGCAAGTCCCTGCCGGGCAAGTCAGTGAGGACGGCCTGCGGCTGAACATCAACGTGGCCTTGCAGTACCTGCGCGCCTGGCTGCGCGGTGCGGGCGCGGTGCCGATTCACAACCTGATGGAAGACGCCGCCACCGCTGAGATCTCGCGGGCACAGATCTGGCAGTGGCTGCGGCACGGTGCGGTGCTGGAAGGCGGCCAGGCGGTCACCGAGGCACTCGTCGAGCGGTTGCTGAACGAGGAACTCGACGCCCTGGGCCGCGAGGACCATGCCCAGGCCGCCGCCCTGTTTCACGAGGTCGCCACCCAGCGCCCGCTGGTGGACTTTCTGACGCTTAGCGGCTACCGCGAACTGGCTTAGCCCTTCTGGGCTTCCGGCGCATCGGCCTGCACCGCACTGGTCTGAATCGCCAGCGCCAGGTGCAGGCCGATCTGCCGTCTGGGGTCTTCCAGATCGCCGAGCATGGCGCGGAGTTGCTCCAGGCGGTAATACACGCTCTGGCGGCGCACGCCGAGCTGCCGGGCGGCCTGGGCCACGTTGAAATTGCTCTCCAGCAAGGCTCCGAGCGTCTGCATCAGGGTGGTGCGCGGGCGCGGCGGCAAGGTGAGCAGCGGCCCCAGTTGCGTCTGCATGAACGGCAGGCTGCGGCCCGTCTCGCTCAGGGCGTCGAGCAGCGGTGTCAGCGAGGGCACGCCCACGGCGGCGGGCGGCTGAAGGATGCGGGCGTGGGCGGCCCGCGTGAGTTGCGCAAAACTGACTTCCTGACGGTAGACGATCAGTGGAAAAGCGTGGGCCTGGGCGGCGACGAGCAGCGCCGGAGGCAGCACCCGCAACTGCCGCACCAGTTCGAGCACCAGCCCATGCGCTCCGCCGCGCACCAACGAGTGCAGGTACGTCTCGGCGTCCGTACTGCTCAGATCGGTGAGCACGGCTCCGGTGCTGAGCAGCAACTCGCCGCCAGTCAGGAAGCGGGCGGCGTCCACGATCTCCGAGACATGCACCCAGGTGACGGGCTGCCCCAGGCTGGCCTGACCGCTCAGTACTTCCGCGCCCGCGAAGGCTGGAAGGGTCAGGAGGTCGGCGAGGCTGGGGAGCACGTGAACTTACCCGCTGTTCTCGGCGTGCCAGTTATAGGCGTAAGGCAGCAGTTCACGGATGCCCACACGCCGAACCTGCTGGCCATCCGGCACCAGCACATCGATGCCGGGATAGTCGTCGAACAGAATCTGCCTACAGCGGCCGCAAGGAGCCAGCACCCCGCGCCCACGGTTGCCCACCGCGACGATAAGGTCCAGCGGCGCGGCCCGGCCTGCTGCCGCCACCGCCAGCGCCACCGGCTCGGCGCAGGGGCCACCGGTGAAGTGATACAGGTTGACGCCCTCGAACAGCCGCCCGGTGCTGTCACGAACCACCGCCGCGACGGTGTGGTTCTCATTGTCCGGCAGCGAGGCGATCAGCGTTCTGGCCCGCTCGATCAGCTGCTGATCGGCGGCGCTCAGGTCTGGTTCCCGATCCACGCCATCGCCTTGTCGGTCAGTCTGTCGAGCGCCTCCACGCTCAGCCGCAGATGTTCCTCCTCGGTGTCCTCGATCTTGTTGTGGCTGATGCCTCGCAGACTCTGCACGAACAGCATCACCGTGGGCACCCCGGCGCGCGCCACTTCCGCCGCGTCGTGCAGCGGGCCGCTGGGGAGGCGGTGACTTTGGGGCGTGACTTCCAGAATGGCCGCGTCGGTGGCCTCGATCAGCTCACGGTGGAAAGGAATCGGCTCGATGTTCCACAGGTAGCCGAACTCGACGGTGCAGCCACCTTCCTCAGCAAATTTCTGGGCGGCGTCCTGGGCGTCCTGCCACATGGCGGCCAACTTGTCCGCGTCGAGGTTGCGCTGGTCTAAAGTGATCTCACAGGTCTCGACCACGCTGGTCACGATGCCCGGCCAGGTCTTGACGCTGCCGACGGTGCAGACGCCGCCGTGCCGCTCGGCAATGGCGTAGATCTCCTGCCCGAAGCGGCCCGCCGCCAGAAAGGCGTCTTTGCGAACATTCATCGGGGTACTGCCAGCGTGCGCCCCCTGCCCGCGAAAGGTCAGGGTGTGACGCTCGACGCCGAAAGTGCCCAGCACCGCACCGAGCGGTAGCTGCATGCCTTCGAGCACCGGCCCCTGCTCGATGTGGAGTTCCAGGTAGGCAGCGGCGTTTTTGAGTTGCTCACTGGCCTGCGGTGCGTCGGCCAGCACCACGCCCACATTCATCAGCGCGTCGCCCAGGCTCACCCCATTCTTGTCCTGGAGCCGGGCCAGCGCCTGCACATCCAGGTGCCCGCTGACGGCGCTCGACCCGAAGAGACTGCGGCCAAAGCGCGCGCCCTCCTCGTCGGCCCAGTCGACGAGCCGCACAGTCACGGGGGGCTTGCCCGCATACTGGGTATTCAGGCGGCGCAGCACTTCCAGGCCCGCCAGCACATTCAGGCTGCCGTCGAGCCAGCCGCCGTTGGGCACACTGTCGAGGTGGCCGCCGATGAGCAGCTCCTTTCCCGAGTCGCCCTTGAGGGTGGCCCATAGATTGCCCGCTGGGTCGGTGATGACCTCGACCGGAAGTTCCAGCAGTTTTTCCTTGAGAAAGGCGCGGGCCGAGAGCCACTCGTCGGTGAAGGCTACCCGCTGCGCGCCGTTCTCGTCGCCGGTGAGCTGGCGCAGGGCCTTGAGTTCGTCAATGGTGCGCTGGGGATTGAGGGCAGAACCGGTGTCGGGCATGGTGGGGGTCCTTGTCAGAAAAGAAGGGCGGCGATCAGAGCCGGGTGGCCGTTCTGGGTGGAGCGATGGGCTTGGGCTGAACAACAGGCTTGAACGGTAGGGCAGGTTTGGGCCGAATGGCGGGCTGGGCGACGACGCTGCGGGTGCTGCCCACCACATTGCCGCTGCCCGAGAGCCGCAGCAGGGGTTTCGCGCCGCTGATAGCCGAGGTCCACAGCACACGGTTGCCGCTGCCCTGAATGCTGATGCTCCCGACCCGGCTGACCTGAAGGGTGTTGCGGTTGCCTTTGAGAATGACCGAGGCGCAGCTGCCGGTCAGGGTCAGGCGCTGGTTGTCGCCGCTGATGGTCACCGAGCGGCCCCGGCAATCGACCGAGCGGCTGACGAGCGTGACGCCTCTGGTCGGCGCGGCGGTGCGCGGCGACGGGGCCGTGATGCGCAGGCCCCCCGAATCGAGTTGCACACTGACCGGCGGCTGGCCCCGCACCGGCGACGGCACGCCCGAAACGCTGATGCCGCCGGGGCCGATACTGATGCTCTGGGCGCTGGCCTGGGCTCCCAACAGGGCGGGGAACCAGAGCATCAGGGCAAGAATCTTTTTCATGGCCTCAGTGTAAACCGCCCGAGTGAGTCGGCTGGAGCAGGCCGCCTTATTTTTTACCGACGGTATTGGCTTTGCCGGTCAGCACCAATCTCGGTTTGACACCCTTGAGCGCCTTAAGCCAGATCACAGTGTTGTAGTTGCCGCTCAGCACGATCTCGCCCACCACCGCCACGCTGATTTTGTTTTTATTGCCCGCGACAATCACCTGGGTGCAGTTTCCAGTCAAAGTGATGGTGTTCCCATTCCCCGCCACCGAAACGCTGTCATTCTTGCAGGCCAGCGTCTGTTTGGTTTGGTCGCCGGCCACGATTTTGCCCATACCGGCAATACTCAAGGTGCTCATGTCCACGCTCTGGGCCAGGGCAGGAAGCCCCAGGAGAGCGAGGCTGATGATTTGAACGGCTCTTCTCATGCTTTCTCCCTCAAATCAAAAAACGAGCGCAGGCCACTCAGTCCGTGCGCTCGTTCATTCAGGTGGGCTTACTTCTTGCCGCTGGCTTCCTGCCAGACACTGTAATTCACGGCGTCCGCCGAGGGATCGGCCTTAAGGATGCCCAGATCTCTCAGCAGCGCCACGTTGGCCTTGTAGGCGGCGGGATCGAGGTATCCAGCGCGGCCCTGCAAGGTCGGCCCGGCGTTGTAGAGCTTGGCGATCTCGTTCATCTGCCAGGTCTGGTGCGCCTTGGCATCCGAGCGGGTGCCCGAGCCCTTACAGGTGTTTCCGCACAGCGGCAGCACGATGTTGACGGCCTCAGCCTTGTGCTTGACGGCGTAGTCCCAGCCCTTGATCGAGGCGCGGACCAGCCGGGCGGCGACTTCCTTACCGCTCAGGCCGCTGCCCTTGAAGTTCTTGTCGTCGAGCACCTTCTGCGAGGTGAACATCAGGTCTTCGAGCAGGTTGATGCCGTAGTCGCTGGCCCTGAAGATCTTGAGCTTGTCCGCGCTGTAGCCCAGGCCCACGATCTGGTCGACCTCGTTGTAGGTCATGGCCGACACCAGATCGACCTTGTCAGGAAAGACGATGCTGGGGTCGAAGGGGTAGGTGACGGCCTGCACGCTGGGGTTGGCGACGGTGCTGTCGAGGGAAGTGGTCAGGCCGTACTTCTTCATCAGGGCGACGGCGGGGTACTCGTTGCCGCTGGGCCACAACCCCACGCGCTTGCCCTTGAAGTCGGCGGGCTTGGTGAGATTGCTGGACTTGAGCGCCACCAGGGTAAAGCCCGACTTCTGGAACATCTGGGCGATATGCACGACCGGGATGCCCTGCTGGCGGGCCGTCAGCAGATCGGTAATCCAGGTGGTGCCGAAATCGGCGGCCCCGGTGGCCACGGTCTGAATGGGAGACTGGTCGCCGATCGGCAGCAGTTGTACGTCCAGCCCCTCGGCCTTGAAGTAGCCCTTGGCCTGCGCCACGAAGTAGCCCGCAAACTGCGCCTGCGGAAACCACTTGAGCTGAAGGCGCACAGTGACGGGCTTGGCGGCGGTCTGGGCCTGGGCGGCAGTGGGCAGGGCGAGGGTGAGCAGGGCGGACAGCAGCGCGAGTTTCTTCATGACAAACCTCCGGGGTGGAAGTGGGAAGGCAGTGGACTTGTTGAAACTGGGCTTGGTGGCGAGGGCGCTCATCATCTTCCCGGCAAAAGCCGCCGCTGGGCTGCCGCGATCAGCAGGTAAAACGAGATGCCGATCACCGACGCCACCACAATAGCGGCCCAGACAATGTCGAGGCCGAACCTGCCGACCTCGATCTGAATCCGGAAGCCCAGACCGTGCCCCTCGGTGCCGAAAAACTCGGCCACGATGGCGTTGATCAGGGCCAGGGTGGAGCTGACCCGCAGGGCGGTGAACACGAACGGCAGCGCTGAGGGCCACCTCACCTCACGGAACACCTGGGTGGGCGAGGCGGCGTAGGAGTGCATCAAATCGAGGTGCATCCGCTGGGCGCTCTGAAGGCCGCGCACCGTGTTGATGACCACCGGAAACAGCACCGTGATCGCAACGATGATGGTCTTGGATGGCCAACCCAGGCCCACCGCCTTGATGACCACCGGAGCCAGCGCCACGATCGGTACGCTGGAGAGGAGCGCAGCGTAGGGCAGCAGGCCACGCTCCAGAAAGCGGAAGCGGACTGCGAAAAGCGCCAGCAGCAGGCCCAGCGCCGCGCCGATGACAAAGCCCAGCAGCGCCTCCAGGATGAAGGTGTAATAGGCGTCTTGCAGCAGCACGCTGCGGGCGGCCCAGAGGGACTGCATGACCTTGCTGGGCGTGGGAATCAGGCCGGTGGGCACGCCGTAAGTGCGCAGCAGCGCCTCGACGGCCAGCACGAAGAGAATCAGGGTAGCGGCGGCAGGCACCGTGCGGGCGGCCAATGTTTCGCCCTGGGCGCTCTGCCGGATGCCGAAGATGCCCAGCAACAGCAGCAGCAGCACGCCCAGCAGCCAGAGGGCAGGCGAGGTCGGCGGCGCGGCCAGCCGGGCCAGCGCAAAACTGAGACCCAGCAGGCCGAGTCCGGAGAGCAGCAGCAGCGGCCAGCCGGACAGCGGGCGCGGCGCGGCCAGCGGCACAGTTACGCGCTGGGTCGCCATCTCGTCACCAGCCTCTCTAGGAGGCCGATCAGCGCCACCAGCACGATGCCCAGTGCCGCGCCGTAAATCATGATGACCCACAGCGCCACCGTGTCGGAGGCCCGCGAGTTCTCGGCCAGCATCTTGCCCAGGCCGCTGAACGAGATGGTGCTGATCTCGGCCACGATGCTGCCCACCAGGGCCGCCGTCGCCGCCACCTTGAGCGAGGTGAACAGGTAAGGCAAGCTGGCCGGAATCTGGAGCAACCCGAAGGTCTGGGCAGGCGAGGCGCGGTAGGTGCGCATCAGATCAAGTTGCAAAGGATCGGGGCTGCGCAAGCCCTGCACCATGCCGATGGCGACGGGAAAGAAGGCGATGTAGGCGGCGATGACAGCCTTGGGAAAGAAGCCCTGCACCCCAAATTGGCCCAGCAGCACCGCCAGCATCGGCGCGAGGGCGACGATCGGCACGGTTTGCGAGGCGACCAGCCAGGGCAGGGTGGCGCGCTCAAAGCTGCGGCTGCGCACCAGCAGGGTCGCCAGAATCAGCCCCAGCAACGAGGCCAGCGCCAGCCCCAGCAGGGTTTCGCCGCCGGTCACCAGCGCGTTGTAGGGCGCACTCGTCGCGGCCAGCGGCGGTACGCTCAGGCTCTGAAAGCCGCTAGCGAACTGTCCCGGCGCGGGAATGACCGGGTTGCGAAGCTGGGTGGCGCACTGGAGGGCCGTGCCGCAGCCGAGATCGGCCCCGCTCGCCAGTGACCGGGCCGCCTGCCCGGCGTTGGCCCACAGCATCAGTGGCCAGTAGATCAGCACGGCGACGAGGGCCACGGCGAGCATCGGCAGGACGTTGGAAGCGCGGCGGGCGGGCCGGGGCGTGGGCGCGGTGGTCATTCGCCCGGCTCCACGCTCAAGTCTGTGCCCACCCAACGCTGATGGCCCACCGTCATCAACTGTGCCCCTTGCGCAGCAGTTCGCGAATCTGGGTGGCGTACTCGAAAAATCGGGGGTCCTCGCGGCTATCGTCGCTGCGCGGCTGCGGCAGATCGATGTTGACGATCCCCTCAATCTTGCCGGGCCGGGCGGTCATGACCACCACGCGGGTGCTCAGAAATACCGCCTCGCTGATCGAGTGGGTCACGAACACCACTGTCTTGCCGGTCTCACGCCACAGCCGCAAGAGTTCCAGGTTCAGGTTCTCACGGGTAATTTCGTCGAGTGCTCCGAACGGTTCATCCATCAGCAAAATCGCCGGGTCGAAGGCCAGAGCCCGGGCAATGGAGACGCGCTGCTGCATGCCGCCCGAGAGCTGCCAGGGATACGAGCGCTCAAACTTTTCCAGCCCGACGAGTTTCAGCATCTCGCGGGCGCGGCTGTCGCGGCCATCGCGCGGCGCGTTCATGACTTCCAGCGGCAGCCGGACATTGCTCAGCACGTTGCGCCACTCCATCAGGGCCGGGGCCTGAAACACGTAGCCGTAGGCGCGGTTCTCGCGGGCTGATCTGGGCGTGCCGCCGTTGACCGTCAGCTCGCCGCTGGTGGGCGTGATCAAATCGGCCATCAGCCGCAGCAAAGTGGTCTTGCCGCAGCCGGAAGGCCCGATCAGCGAGATGAACTCGCCGGGCATGATCTGGAGGTTGGCGTCTTGCAGGGCCACCGTCTGGCCGCCCGGCACCGGAAAGACCATACCGAGGTCGCGCACCGACACGATGGGGGGCGTCATCAGGGTGGGGCTGGAAGGAGGCAGGACAACCTGGGTCACGGCCTAGCGCCTCAGGAGCTGCCCGCGCCCCACCGTTCCGACAAATTCCCCGCTCTCGACGGCCACCTCACCGCGCACCGTGACGATCTCGGGGCGGCCATCGATCTCGAAGCCCTCGAAGCCGCTGTAATCGTTGTTGCCGTGCGCAGTCTCGGCGCTGATGGTGCCCCGGTAGGCTGGATCGTAAATGACCAGATCGGCGTCGCTGCCCACCGACACCGTGCCCTTGCGCGGGTAGAGGCCGAAGAGTTGCGCGGCCCGCGTACTGACCGCGTCCACAAAGCGCTCCAGGCTCAGGCGGCTGCGGCTGACTCCGTAGGTGTAAAGCAGATTCACCCGGTCCTCGATGGCGGGAATGCCGTTGGGAATCTTGGTGAAATCGTCGTCACCGAGGTGCTTCTGGGCCACGTCGAAGGGGCAGTGGTCGGTGGCGACGGTGTCGATCTGGCCGCGTTCCAAGGCTTCCCAGAGGGCGCGGTGGTTACTTCGGTCGCGCAGCGGCGGTGACATCACGTACTTGGCTCCCTCCACCCCCTCGCGCTCGGCATACGTCTTATCGAGCAGCAGATGGGGAATGACCACCTCGATGCCCAGATCGACACCGCGTTCTCGGGCCTCCAGCGCGGCGTCCAGGGCGCGGGCGTTGGACAGATGGACGACGTAACCCCGCGCTCCGGTCATCTCGATGAAGGTGGCGAAGTGGGCGGTGCCCTCGGCCTCCACGCCTTCCGGGCGGCTCGGTTCATGCCACTCGGAACCGGTCTTGCCCTCCGCCAGTAACTTCTGCTGAAGCTGAGATACCAGATCGGCGTTCTCGCAGTGCGCCGTGACGATCACGCCGAGTTCGGCGGCCAGCTGGCACACCTGATAGAGCGCGTCGTCATCGATGCCGAAGGCTCCTTTGTAGGCCAGGAACACCTTGAAGGACTTCATGCCCTGGGCCACCAGCTCGCGCAGAGTCGCCTCAGTTTCGGCGTCCCAGCGCGTCACGCCGATATGAAAGCTGTAGTCGCAGGCGCTCCTGTCCTCGGCCATGTCGGTCCAGGTCTTCCAGCCTGCCGAGAGCTTCTCGCTGCCTGCCGGGGCCAGCATCTCGATGTAGGTGGTGGTGCCACCCATAAGAGCCGCAACCGAGCCGGTGGTATGGGTGTCTTTGGCAAAGGTGCCCATGAACGGCAGGTGGATATGCACGTGCGGATCGATGAACCCAGGAAAGATGTATTTGCCACTGGCATCGATGACACGTGCGCCTGCCGGGGCGCTGAGATGCTCGCCGATCTGCGCTATCTTCTCGCCTTCCACCAGCACATCGGCCCGATAACGCTGGCCGTCGGAAACGATCTCGCCGTTTTGAATGAGTAGGGTCACGAATGGGCCTCCAGAATAGACAGCGGCAGGGCAAAATGGTTCAGGCCGGGGAGCGTTGAAGGTCAGCAGCGTCCAGGGTCAGCAGGGGTTTGCTCACCCAGTCAGTGAATCTCGATTCCCGCTTCTTCCCGGTACGCTTCCATCGCGCTCCACTGCTGCGTCACCAAGGGCCGCTCGGCGCTGAGCTGATCCCAGGTTACCGACTCGCGGCCACTCGGCACGCTGACCATCTCGATGCAGCCGTCCACCGGGCAGACGTTGGCGCACAGCGCGCAGCCCACGCAATCGGGTTCGCGCACGACGGGCGTAGACCGGCTGTCGGCCACCTGTTTGCCGTTAACGCGTGGATCGTAGCCGGGATCGACTCTCAATCCGTCCGGCGAATACAGATCGATACACTGGTGGGCCGTGTCGTTGCAGGCCACATAACACAGGTTGCACTGAATGCACTTGTCTGGATTGATGCGCGCCACCGCCTGATAACTCAGGTCGAGCTGACCAAAGGTGCTGAACTGCTGCAAGGATTTGCCGGAGAAATCGTAGATCGTCTCGAAGCCCTTGTCTTCCATCCAGTTGCTCAGGCCGTCGATCATGTCTTCCACGATGCGGTAGCCGTAATGCATGGCCGCGGTGCAGACCTGCACGGCACTCGCGCCCAGCAGCATGAATTCGGCGGCGTCCTTCCAGGTGACGATGCCGCCCATGCCGCAGATCGGCACCCCCGAACGCAGCACGCCCGCGTCGGTCATCAGCTCGGTCAGCAGATTGAGCGCGATCGGCTTGACGGCTGGCCCGGCGTAGCCGCCGTGGGTGCCGCGCCCACCGATGTTGGGCGTGACCATCAGGGTGTCGAGGTCCACGCTCATCACCGAGTTGATGGTGTTGATGAGTGACAGCGCGTGCGCTCCGCCCTTGATGGCCGCGTGCGCCGGGTCGGTAATGTGGGTGATGTTGGGCGTCAGCTTGACGATGACTGGCAGCCGGGTAATGGACGTGACCCACTGGGTGTTGAGTTCGCACATCTCTGGCACCTGACCCACCGCTGCGCCCATGCCGCGCTCGGACATGCCCTGGGGACAGCCGTAGTTCAGCTCAATGCCGTCCGCCCCAGTGTCCTCGATCTTCATCACGAT
The DNA here is from genome assembly GCF_009982895.1 of Deinococcus alpinitundrae. GTDB lineage: Bacteria > Deinococcota > Deinococci > Deinococcales > Deinococcaceae > Deinococcus > Deinococcus alpinitundrae. The sequence goes on from NZ_WXZL01000002.1 coordinate 280,268, forward strand.
GTCGCGCCAGGCTTCGGGCGAGGCGTCCACCATTGCGGAGACGATCACGGCCCGGTCCGGCCACAGCCGCTTGACCTCAGCGATCTCGCGCAAATTGACTTCCAGCGGACGGTCCGAGATCAGCTCGACGTTGTTGATGGCCAGCAAGCGCTGACCGCCGATGCTCAGGCCACCGTAGCGGTTGGAGATGTTGAGGACCGGCGCACCGATGGTTTTCCAGACGGCACCGCCCCAGCCGTATTCGAACGCCTTACTGACCTGGTAGCCAGAGTTGGTCGGCGGCGCGGAAGCCAGCCAGAAGGGATTCGGAGCGCGGATGCCCGCGAAGTTGATCGACAAGTCAGGCATGCTGGGCCTCCACAACCACACAGAGAGGACGAGAGAGCAGGGTCAGGGTATCGCCAGAAAAGAAGTTGTCGGTGAACTTCATTCCCGATTTTAGCTCAAACCTCCCAGCCGGGTCAGCTGTAGGCGTTCTCCGTGTGGCGCTGGTGGGAGGCTAGTCGCGCTGGCGCCGTACCGTCGTGCTGTAGACGCCCAGCACCCAGGCCAGACCGGAGAGCCAACCCGCCAGCACGTCGGTGGGGTAATGCACGCCCAGATACAGCCGCGACCAGCCCACCGCCAGGGTAAAGAGCACGCCCAGCACCAGCACCAGCGGGCGGAAGGGGATGCGCCAGGCGAGCAGCATCAGGGCCACCACGAAGGCCATGCTGTACATGCTGTGGCCGCTGGGAAAGCCGGCGTCGGACTCCGGCACCAGCCGGGGCCACAGCTCGGGGCGCGGGCGATTGAAGATCAGCTTCAGGATGAAGTCAAGCGCCGCCGCGCCCGCCACTGACACCGCCCAGAACAGCGCCTGGGGGCGGAACTTCCACCAGAGAAACGCCAGAATAAGGGCGCTGAGCGGCGCGATGACACCGACCCCACCGATGGTCGTGAGGGTGATCGCCAGCTGGTCGAGCGCCGGACTGGCAACACTGTGCAGGCGCAGCAGCAACGGCGTCTCGAAGGCAAAACGCGCTTTTTCGAGCACGTCCTCGGCGATCAGGCCCACGATCAGCAGCGGCAGCAGAATGCCGAGAAACAGCCGCAGCAGTTGGGCCGGGCGGGCGGCGCGGGTGCGAGTGAGCAGGGTGGCCATGACTCCAGCCTGACGCCCCAAGGTTAGAGGGGGATCAAAGGAACCGCCGCAGCACCGGGAACCACCCCAGCGGCTGTTGACATTTGCAGTGGAGTGTCGTTTGATTGATTTGAACGTTCAAATGAATTCACACCATCCTGTCAACGCCATGACCAGCCCACTTCCCACCCGCCCTCCACCGGCCCGGCCCGGATGAACCGCACCACCCTCAAGGACGTGGCGGCGCGGGCGGGCGTGTCGCACCAGACCGTCTCCAACGTGCTTAACGATCATCCCTCGCTGCGCCCCGCGACCCGTGCGCGGGTGCTGGACGCCATTCGCGAACTCGACTACCACCCCAACCAGGCGGCCAGGGCGCTGCGCCAGCCGCAGACCACAACGCTGTGCTGCGTGTTTTACGACGCCGCACCTGTCGACATCGCCGATCCCTACCGCAATCTGATTCAGTCGGCCTTCATCGCCTCGGCCCAGGCCCACGGCTACAGTATGACCACGGCCTTCGTCCGCCGTTCGTCACCGGAAGACCACCGGGCGCTGCGCTCGGCTTTCTTGCAACAGCGCTTCGGGGGTGCGCTCCTGATCGGCTCCTCGCTCAGCGCCGAGCAGGTCGCCGAGCTGACCAGCTGGCAGCTGCCCGCCGTGCTGTTCGACCAGCAGCTGCCCGGCAGCGGAGTGGCCAATGTCAACGCCGATTACGCCGCAGGCATGGCGCAGCTGGTGGCCCACCACGCAGCCCAGGGCCGGACCCGCCTGGCGCTGATCTTGCCTGGCGACGATCCGGGCAGCACTGCCCTGGAGCGCCGCCAGGGTTTCGTCTCGGCGACCCGGCAGCGCGGCCTCGATGCTCAGATCGTCGAGGGTGACTGGACCGCTGCGTCCGGCGAGGCGGCTTTCCTGGCGCTGTGGCAAGGCGGCCCAAAGCCCGACGCGGTGCTGGCAGGCAACGACCGGATGGCCGCCGGGGCGCTGCGGGCCGCCCGGCAGCTTGGTCTGGACGTGCCGCAGCAGGTCGCCATCAGCGGGTTCGACGATTTCGAATTCGCCCGCTACACCGCGCCCACCCTCACCACCGTGCAGGTACCCTACGCCGAGATGGCCCAGGTGGCGGTCGGCCTGCTGGCCGGGCAGGTCGGTGGGCAGGCGACCAATGAGCTGGCGGCCCCCTCCCAGCGGCGGCTGCCCACCCGGCTGATCGTGCGCGAGTCGGCCTGAGCGCTCCTTCCCTCTCCCCTCTCTGTCCCCCTCTGCCCGCCCCCATCCCACGAGGTTTCCCATGACCAATCCCAAAATCGCTTTCGTCGGCGCAGGCAGCACGGTGTTTGCCAAGAATCTCCTCGGCGATATCCTCAGCTTTCCCGAACTCGCCCAGGCCGATATCCGCCTCTTCGACATCAACCAGGAGCGTCTCGACGTGACTGGGCAGGTCGCCGGACGGGTCGCCAGAACGGTCGGCGCGTCTCCCCGCGTCACCGCCACCACCGACCGTGAGCGCGCCCTGGATGGAGCCGATTTCGTCATCAACATGATCCAGGTGGGCGGCTACAAACCCGCCACCGTCACCGATTTCGAGGTTCCAAAGCAGTACGGCCTGCGCCAGACCATCGCCGACACACTGGGCATCGGCGGCATTATGCGGGCGCTCAGGACCGTGCCGGTGCTGCTCGACATGAGCCGCGACATGGAGCGGCTGTGCCCCGATACCTTGCACCTCAACTACGTCAACCCGATGGCCATGAACATCTGGGGGCTGGCGCGTCAGACGAGGATCAAGACGGTGGGCCTGTGCCACAGCGTTCAGCACACCGCTGAGGAACTCGCCCGCGATCTGGGCCTTCCTGCCGAGGAGATCGACTATCTGGCCGCCGGAATCAACCATATGGCCTTTTACCTCAAGTTCGAGCACCAGGGCCAGAGCCTGTATCCGAGATTGATGGAGCTGGCGAATTCGGGCCAGGTACCGGAGAGCAACCGGGTGCGTTACGAGATGCTGCGGCGGCTGGGCTACTTCGTGACCGAGAGCAGCGAGCACTTCAGCGAGTACGTGCCCTACTTCATCAAGGCGGGCCGCGAAGACCTGATCGAGCGCTTCAACGTGCCGCTCGACGAATACCCCCGGCGCTGCGAAGCGCAGATCGGCGGCTGGCAGGACCTTCAAACGACCTTGCAGGACCCAGACGCGCCGCTGGAAGTCAGGCGCAGCGTGGAGTACGGCTCGCTGATCGTTCACAGCATGGTGACGGGGCAGCCCAGGGTGGTTTACGGCAACGTGATGAACAGCCCCAGCGCCTTGCAGGGCGGCGGCGTGGGCAAACTCATCAGCAACCTGCCGGACGAGTGCTGCGTGGAGGTGCCGTGCCTGGTCGACCGCCAGGGGGTGCAGCCGACCCGTATCGGGACATTGCCGCCGCAACTCGCCGCGCTGATGCAGACCAACATCAATGTGCAGGCGCTGACGGTGGAGGCGTTGGTGACGGGCAAGCGCGAGCACATCTACCACGCGGCGATGCTCGACCCGCACACCGCCGCCGAACTCGACCTCGACCAGATCTGGGCGCTAACAGATGATCTCCTCAAGCAGCACGGCGACTTCGTGCCCAGCGATTTGCAGGCGGCAGACTGAGCATGCCCAGCCGCGAAAAGAGCTGGACCCTCGACGCCGATTCCTCGACCCTGCGTGTGCTGACCAACGGCTACCAGTCGTGGAGCGAGGCCGAGGTGCGCCCTTTGACCGACCTTCAGACGCGGGCCAGCCTGAAATGGATGATCGATCAGGGACAGGACCCGGCCTTTCCGCCCAGCGGTGAGGCGGGCGTATGGCGCAGTCATAGCCTGCTGGCGCTCATTCACCCGGACGGCGGCGGCTGGGTGGGCGCTCAGCTCGAAGCGTCGCGCACCTTCGCACACTGGGAAGCGCGGGCAATCGGCGACCGCGTGAGCGTCACCTGCACACTGGAGGGACCGGAGGTGGACATCGCCTGGGAGGAGACCAGCGACGTGATTGGCACGCTGGAGCGCCTCAGCGCCGAGCTGGGCCGCAACATGCAGGCCCGGACGCCCGCGCCGCTGCGGGTGTGGTGCAGCTGGTACAGCTATTTCCGGGGCGTCACCTTCAACAATATGATGGACAACGCCCGGCTGGCCCGCGAGCAAGGTCTGCCGTTCGATGTCTTTCAGCTTGACGACGGCTTTCAAGCTGATCTGGGCGACTGGTTCGAGACGAGCGAGCACTTCGGCGGCCACGCCAGAGACCTGCCTGCCGAACTGAAGGCCCTCGGCTTCCGGGCCGGGTTGTGGCTGGCTCCTTTTCTGGTGGGACCGAACTCCAAACTGTTCGGGCAGCATCCCGAGTGGCTGCTCAAGAACGACGCGGGTGAGCCGCTGCTGTTCGGCGACAACTGGGGCGGTCCGTATGCGGCCCTGGACACCACCCATCCCGAAGCACTGGCGTGGCTGCGCGAGCTGGCCGCCACCTGCCGCGCATGGGGCTACGATTACCTCAAGGTGGACTTTCTGTACGCCGCCGCCCATCCCGGCGTGCGCCACGACCCCAGCGTGGGCCGCGCCGGGGCCTACCGGCTGGGCATTGAGGCATTGCGAGCGGGCCTGGGCGACGAGGGATTCCTGCTCGGCTGCGGCGCGCCGCTTTCCGGCAGCATCGGGGTGGTGGACGCCATGCGCACCGGGCCAGACGTGGCCCCCTACTGGGACGACTCGGCGCGGCGGGTGCTGCTGGGCGACGGCAGCGTGCCGTGTACCCGCAGCGCCCTGCACACCGACCTGTCGCGCTGGTATCAGCACGCCTGGTATCAGCCCGACCCCGACGTGATGATCGCCCGCAAGGAACTGAGCCTCCTCAACTCGGACGAGCGTGGGTCACTGCTGGGCCTGCTCGACGTGATCGGCGGGTTGCGGGCCAGCAGCGACCCCATCGGGATGCTGGACGCAGCAGGTTTGGCACTCCTGCGGGAAAGCCTGACGATCAGCACGCCGGATGGACCCACCACCCTGGCACACAGTCACGGCGGAGCGGTCACCCACTTCAGGCGCGGCACCTTCAACCTGCTCGACACGGAGCAGGCAGGCATTAGAGCGCACAGCTACGCTCCAACACCTGCCTGACTGCGCTTCTTCAGCGCCCGCGCCCCGGACTGCCCAGCAGCGACACCAGCCGCTCGACCTGGGCCTGCTGGGCGGCCTCCAGCGAAGCAGCCGCCTCCTTCTGCACGACTTTCCACACCTCGAAGCTGCGCTCCTGGGTACGCACCACCGCACTATTGACGGTGAAGTGCAGGCTGGGCGACCGCTTCATGGCCGCCTCAATGCCCTCACCGCGTGCGCCGAGCAGCGCGCCCAGAATACCTTTTTCCTCGGCGCGGCGCTGCAACTCGCGCCTCAACGCGCGGTCCTTGATGCGCTCGACGACTTCCCAGGCGGCGTCCTGCACCAGATCGCGGCCCGGCGCGGCCCGGAAGACCTCCACCCACAGATCGTCGCCCTGACGTCCCGTGCGCTGGGCCGACCCGTTCGCAGCCGCGGCCCAGTGCGTCTCGAAGTCGCGGGCATCCTCGACGAGCACCTTGAGCTGACGGTTGCTGGGTTCCAGCGTGACCCGGTAGCCCTCCGGCAACACGGCCCAGGCGCTGCGGCCCTGCTCGTCGGCAGCCTGCATGCTGGCGTAAGCGGCGGCCAGCGTTTCGGGGGTGTCTGTCGCGCTGCCCAGACGGGCGCGGTCCGCGTAGAGGCCCAGTTCGCCGCCATCCTCCATCCGAACCTCGTGGCGCACATGGCGCAGGCCGTAGCCCCAGCTCTCGTGGGCCTGGGTCAGCGCGACGCTAAGCTGCTCGGCGCTGAGGTTACTCACGCTGATGTCGGGCAGCGCAGTACGCAGCAGGGCTTGCAGCGCCTGACGGGCCGCGCTGCTGACAGCCACGTCATCGGCAACGGGATGTGGTGCGTCTTTCTGGACAGCTTCTTTTCTGGCTTTGGTCGCTTGGGTCATCTGGCTCCTCGTGGAGGTGGGGCGGGTGCGCTGCTGGCCCTCACCTCGGGTACTATTCTGTTATATCACAAGTGAGGGGCTCGCATTTGGCATGTTCTCCGTCCCAGCGGTGCGGTCACCCTCACGCTCCCCGGTCGAGTTGCAAGATATCAGCGAGGAATTTGCGCTCCAGTCTGGGCACCTGGTCACCCAGCGTGGGGAGTTCATCGGCATCACCAGCATGGCTTCCTCGTTGGCCGGGCGGCTGAGCAGCTCGCCTCTAAATTTCATCGGATTGGGGGTGTGGGTCAGGGTAGAGCGCCAGGGCTGACGGTGCGCGCCGCTGGAGGCCGTTCCGGCAGCCAGCATACACAGCTCAATGATTTCCCTCGCGACACGCTCGGGGCGAGAACTGCCGGGTGGTGCGCCGCCGCAACTCATCAAGGAAAGCTCGGACGCGCAACAACGACTCGGCCTCAGGAAGGCACTCGAAAGCAAGCGGCCCGAAGTTGACTTCAGGAAAGCCGAGGTAGAGGTCGGCGAAGCGGGGCAGGGGTCGGGTCAAGGCGGCTCCTTGAAAGGCAATCTGGCCTCTCTATCTTACGCCGCTTTCCGGAGCGACTCTCGCCCCAAGATCCGCTTCACAGTGCCGAGCAGGTGGCGACCGCCATACTCGGCGCATGTCCATTCAGGTGCAGGTCAACCAGGTCAGCGGCAGCGCCGCCGAGGGGATCGCCCGCAGCCACCACGTACTGATCGACCGCCCCAGCGAGAAGGGCGGCGAGGACCAGGGCATGATGGGCGGCGAGTACCTGCTCGTCGCGCTGGGCGGCTGCTTCATGAGCAACCTGCTGGCTGCCGTCAAAGCGCGCGAGGCCGATATCAAGGGCGTGAAGTTGCAGATCGTCGGCACGCTGGAGAGTGCGCCAAGCCGCTTCAGCGAGATCGAGGTGCAGGTCAGCGCCGAGGCCAGTGACAGAGCGCAGCTCGAAAAACTTGTCGAGATGGCGGACAGGGCCTGCATCTCGTCGAATACTCTACGGCAGGCGGCGAAGGTGACGTTCACGGTACTCTGAATCTCAGCGGCGCAGCACCCCCTCGTTGCCGAGCAGCAACTGACGCAGGACGCTGTAGCGCGCCTCGATGTCGGCCCGGTCTCCCGAGCCCTCGGTGATGCACAGGGCGTCCTCGCGAAGCAGATCGGCGTGATGGCGACTCACCGCGCGGCCCTCCTGATCGTGCAGGCAGGACGCCGAGACGGTCAGCACTTCCAGGAGTCGGATCACCACACTGGGAATGCCCCTGCCGCACTGCCGGATCATGTCGAACATGCGCGCCAGCAAGACGCTGAAGTCTGTCACTGGCAGCACCAGCCGCAACTGGTCCACCCCGGTAAAAGACGCCGTCGGGCCAGCGGCGGTCTGGCAGGCTGGACAGCGCGTCGCCGAAACAGTTAATGACATCAATGGCTGTCACCAGGTTGTTGACCCCCCGGAGAGAGGGCGCGGGCAGCCACGTCGCCGAGCTGTCACACGCTGAATTCCAGGTCCTGATCGATGGTGCGATTGTCACGCTCTGAACCATGCCTTGCAATTTGACTCAGATGGCGGAAAGTTGAGGTGCATGTGGCGTCCAGGGGAGCGAGCGCGGCAGCTCCCGAACGAAGCCGGGCGGGAAGGCCCAGCCGCGCCAAGCCGCGCCCCGGGCGGCCCCCGATGGCTTTATAGTCTGAAACACCGACTCACCCCGCCTTCCGCAGCTATTCGGCATCCATTCCACAACCCGGCACCGCAAAGGGGAGTCATGACCAGTCAATTCGGCACAGCAGATAGGGTTGAGGGGGGCCAGCACATGCTGTGGATCGGCCCAGCGACGTGAGCGGCTACCTGCTGGCCATTGACGCGGGCACCGGCAGCGTGCGGGCCGTGCTGTTCACGCCGCAAGGCCATCAGCACGCCGTGGCCGCCCGGGAATGGACCCACGAGAACGACGGCACGCCCGGCGTGATGAACTTTGCTGTAGAACGCAACTGGGCCGTCATCTGCCAGTGTATCCAGCAGGTGCTGGAGGGCGGTGGGGTGCGGCCTGAGGACGTACTGGCCGTCAGCGCTTCCAGCATGCGCGAGGCCATCGTGCTGTATGACCGCCAGGGCCGCGAGATCTGGGCCTGCGCCAACGTGGACGCCCGCGCTGCCGAGCAGGTGCGCGAACTTCAGCGCGACCACGCCGACCTGGAGCGCCTGACTTACCGCAGCAGTGGCCAGACCTACGCGCTGAGCGCCGTGCCGAGGCTGCTGTGGATCAAGCGCCACCAGCCGGAGGTGTTCGCGCAGATTCACCGCATCAGCATGCTCAGCGACTGGGTGCTGTACAAGCTGGGCGGGGTGCTGGCCAGTGATCCGTCCAACGCCTGCACCAGCGGCATGTTCGATCTGGCCGCCCGGCAGTGGTCGGCGGACGGGCTGGACGACCTAGGCTTGCCACAAGACCTCTTTGCGCCGATGCTCGAATCCGGCACGGCTTACGGCACCGTGACCCCCCAGGCCGCCGAACAGACCGGGCTGCGACCCGGCACACCGGTGGTGATGGGCGGCGGCGACGTGCAACTCGGCTGCGTGGGATTGGGGGTGGTGCGCCCAGGGCAGGCGGCGATTCTGGGCGGCACCTTCTGGCAGCAGGAAGTCAATCTGGCGCGTCCCAGCATCCATCCAGAGATGAACATCCGGGTCAATTGCCACGCGGTGCCGGGGGTCTGGCAGGCCGAGACCATAGCCTTTTTCGTGGGCGCGGCGATGCGCTGGTTTCGCGACGTGTTCTGCACCGAGGAAAAGCAGGCCGCCGCCACGAGCGGGCAGGACGCCTATACCCTGCTGGAACAGCTGGCCCGCCACGTGCCTGCCGGGGCCTACGGGGTCATACCGATTTTCAGCGATGTGATGCGCTACAGCGCCTGGTACCATGCGGCCCCGTCGTTTCTCAACCTCTCGCTCGATCCCCAGCGGTCGGGCAAGGGCGTGCTGTTCCGGGCGCTGGAGGAAAACGCCGCCATCGTGACGGCCCAGAATCTGGCTTTAATCCGGGAGTTTACTCAGGTCGACAGCGAACTGCTGACTTTTGCGGGCGGCGCCAGCAAGGGGGAGTTGTGGTGCCAGATTCTGGCCGACGTGACTGGCAAGCCGCTGCGGGTACCGGTGGTCAAGGAAGCCACCGCGCTGGGCACGGCGATTGCCGCCGGAACCGGCGTGGGCCTCTACACTTCCCTGGCTGAGGGCGGCGAGGCGCTGGTGAGGTGGGAGCGCACCTATCAGCCGAACCCGGCCCTGGCCGAGCCGTATGCCGAGCAGGCTGGGCGCTGGCAGGCTGCTTACGCTGCCCAGCGCACTCTGGTCGATCAGGGCGTCACGTCCGCACTATGGAAAGCGCCGGGACTCTGAAGGAGAACGATATGCACAAAGCCAAGATCGACGAAACCCCACTGCGCTTCGACACCTACGGCCCCGGCTACCTCGCGCGCGGCCCGCGTACCGACTTCGGGGTGGTGGTGCTGCCGCCAGGACAGGACTTTCCCAACCATTACCACGAGCGCACCGAGGAAACCTTCTACACCCTGGAAGGTCACGTGGTGATGTGGACCAACGGCCTGAGAATCGAACTGGGGCCGGGCGACTACCACCGCTGCGACCCGATGGAGATGCACTACCTCGTCAACGAGGGCGAGGTGCCGTGGCGGGCGGTGTTCATCAAAGCGCCGCACAACCCAGGTGACGGCGTAACCGTGGACTGGAAGCCGGGGCAGCCGGTACCTGACATCGGACCGAGACTGACTGAAGAGGACCAGAGCCGTTGAGTTGATTATTCCGGCACAGGTTCGTCCGGAGCGTCGAGTGCCTTCAGGATGCTCTCTGGATCGCTGGCCCGCTGCAGGGCGTCGGCCTCGGCATCCTGGCGGTTTTGCACGCTGGGCAAATCGCGGCGCAGTTCTTCGAGGAGGCTGATCAGTTTGGCGCTGCGCTGCTCGGTCAGCAGAATGATTTGCAGCTGCAACTGCGAGCGCTGCTCGGCCAGCCGGGCCTGACGCGCCTGCGCGATGAGCACCGTGGACGTGATGATCAGACTCAGCACCCCGATCAGCCCCTGGAGCCAGAAGAACGGCGGATTGTCCCAGGCGTGGTGAATGAAGAAATTCAAGTTGAGATTGAGCACGATCCACAGCACAAACGAGGCCAGGGCAATGAAGATGAAGGTAGGCTGACCCAGCAGCCCCGCCAGGCGCTCGATCGGGCGGTGCAGAGTGGTCAGGCTGGCGCGCGACTGCTGTTCCAAGAGGGTATTGATTTCGGCATTTTGCGAGAGGAGCTGCTCGAAGCGGCGATCAGGAGAAGTCACGGCTCTTATTTTCAAGCTTTTGCGCGCGGCCAAGCGCCGACTCCGAAGCAATCCCCAAGAGTGTCGGGGGCGGTAGGCTCCTTATCTCCAAACAACCCGCTCCCGATGCCACTTTCCAGCCGGAGGTTAGAACGCCCCTGAAGGCTAAAATTCTTACCTGTTTCTCCGGCGAGTGTTAGTGCCAACAGTCACGGAGCTGTTAAGGTCAGATGAAGACGGCTTCATCCCGATGGCTCAGCCCCGTAAAAAGAAAAGGGCAAGATCCGATATGCTCCTTTGTGAAGGATCGATGTGAAGATTCCCGCCCCGAATGCCAGAGTCCTGCGCCGAGTCTCCAAGCGCAGCTGGTTTGCGGTCGGCGTGTTTCTGGCACTCCAGACGATCTTGTGGGGAAGCTGGCTCTGGTTCTGGCAGCGCCAGACGCAGGTTGCCGGAGTATCGGGGGTCCAGACACTCGACGAACTCGGCAGTCTGGTGGTGCTGGTGCTGGCGCAACTGCTGGCAGGCACTGTGGCCATCAGTCTCGCCCGGCTGCCGCGCATCATCACTGCGCCGACGCTGACACTCAGTTGCAGCATCTTTCTGAATATGGCCGGGTCGGGAATGCAAACCCACTTCGGTTTTGAGCGACCGGTGTGGTGGCGGCTGACGGACATGGTCACCTTGCTGAGTGCCATCTGGCTGATCTGGGTCAGCCGCCAGATGGTAGCGCGGCGGGCGCAGACCGAGCGGGAAGTGACCGAACGCGACGCCTTGACTGGCCTGCTCAACCGCGCAGGCTTCGAGCGACGCCTGGCCCAGCTGACGGGTCAGGCGTCCGTTGCCCTGATTCTGATTGACCTCAACGACCTCAAGAGTGTCAATGACACCGGAGGCCACAGCGCGGGCGATCAGCATCTGGTGAACGCGGCGCGCGCGCTCAAGGCAGCCCTGCCACCCGGCGGTCTGCTGAGTCGCTGGGGCGGCGACGAATTTCTGATCGCGCTGCCGAACACAGATCTGCTGGGGGCCAGTGCCTACGCGGCCGATGCCGCCCGGCGCGTGCCTCAGCCGCGCCAGCACCTGCCGCCCTTCGCGGTAGGTGCGGCCCTGATCCAGCCGCAGGAAGATCCGGCGCGCGCACTGGCGGTGGCCGACCAGCTGATGTATGAGGACAAGGCCCGCTCGCGCCTGGGCCTCAGTCAGCCTGTCCAACCCTCAAGCCGGTCACCCACAGGCCAGTCTGCCAATCAGGCCCTGCCGGGGCCGTACCTGCCAGGACCAGAGGAATTTACCCGCATGCTGGAGGGCCTGGAAACCAAGCACGCCATCTTGCAAGACGGTCTCGACAGCCTGCGGGCCTTGGTGGGCTTCGACGGCAGCTCCTACTACCAGCAGGTCGGTGACCTGATTTTCGCCACCTACATCAGCGGAGCCGAGACCCACCACCTGGCGGCGCTGGACCAGCGCTACGGGCGGCCGGTCGACATCGGCCTGCTGGGTCAGGCCATGGTGACCGGCGGCACGCTCGGCACTGCCGATTATCCCAGTGAGGTATGGGCCTTGCCCGAATGGAAGGCCGCCGGTCTCAAGAGCATCGTCGTGACCCCGGTGCGCGACGCGGGCCAGATTGTGGGGGCGCTCGATCTGACCAGCTACAGCACCTGGCGGGCCATCACACCGCAGGTCCGCCGCCTGCTCGAGGCCGTGGCGCTGAGGCTGGGGCATGTGCTGGAGCGCGAACGGGTGGTGGCGCAGATCGGGCGTACCCTGGAGGGCAGTTTGCGGGCGCTGGGACTGGCGCTCGAAACCCGCGACGTGGAGGCGTTCGGCCACACCATGCGGGTGGTCGAACTGGCCCGGCGACTGGGGCAGAGGCTTGGTCTCGATTCACGTCAGCGGCTCGACCTCGCTCACGGCGCGTACCTGCACGACATCGGCAAACTGACCATTCCCGACGCGGTGCTGCTCAAGGCCGGCGAACTGAGCGAGGCCGAAACCCAGGTCATGCGCCAGCACGTCGAGCGCGGTTTCGCCCTGGCCTCACGCATCGAGGGACTCGGGCAGGACGCTCTGGACGTCATCTTGTGCCATCACGAACGCTGGGACGGCCAGGGCTACCCGGCGGGCCTGAGTGGCAGCGCCATCCCGCTGCTGGCACGCATCTTCGCGCTGTGTGACGTCTACGACGCCCTGACCACCAGCCGCAGCTACAAGCCCGCCTGGAGCGTCACCGAGGCGCTGGATGAACTGCGCGCGCAGTCCGGCAAGATGTTCGATCCGGAACTCGTCGAGGTTTTCATGGGAGCGGCACAGGCCAGCCTGCAGGCGGAGGCGGAGACGGACTGATCCGGAACCGCCCACCCGGCCTTCAGTGACCCAGCACCTTGCTCAGGAAGGCCTTGGCGCGCTCGTGCTGGGGGTTATTGTAAAACTCGTCGGGCGTGGTGTCCTCCACGATATTGCCCTCATCGAAGAAGACCAGCCGGTCGGCCACTTCGCGCGCGAAGCCCATCTCGTGGGTGACGACCAGCATGGTCATACCGCTGCCCGCCAGGCCCTTCATCACGTCAAGCACTTCCTTGATCATCTCGGGGTCGAGTGCCGAGGTCGGCTCGTCGAAGAGCATCACCTTGGGATCCATCGCCAGGGCGCGGGCAATGGCGACGCGCTGCTGCTGGCCGCCGGAGAGCTGCGCCGGGAACTTGTGGGCCTGCTCGGCGATGCCGACGCGTTCCAGGAGTTCCAACGCCCTCTTGTCGGCCTGGGCCTTGGGTGTCTTGCGCACGCGCATGGGGGCCAGTGCCACGTTTTGCAGCACAGTCAGGTGGGGAAACAGGTTGAACGACTGAAACACCATCCCGACCTCACGGCGAATGGCGTCGAGATTCTGGCCGTCCTTGAGTTCGATCCCGTCCACGACGATGGTGCCCTTGTCGTGTTCCTCCAGGCGGTTGATGGTGCGGATGAAGGTGGATTTGCCGCTGCCCGACGGCCCGATGATGACCACCACCTCGCCAGGCTGCACGCTCATGTTGACGCCGCGCAGGGCGTGGAAGTTGCCGAAATTCTTGTGCACGTCCACCGCTTTGATGATCGGCTCGGCGCTGCTGGGCGAAGCGGCTTTCTGGAGGTTGGTGGCAGTCATGCTGGCTCCTTTGGGGCTGGAAACGCTGGGCGCAGACGGGCCGCCGAGCGAGAAAGCGGGGCGAGAGTAGGCGTCAGTTTACAGCGCGCCCGGGTAATGAAGTCGTCCGCAGCGCCCGGCTCACCGCACTGCCCTGGGCGCTTCCAGCCTGCGGGCCAGCAGCGAGAGCAGGTAAGCGAAGACAAAGTACAAGAGCGCCACCGTCAGGTACAACTCGAAGGTGGCCGTCACCAGCCGGTTGGCGGTGATGCGCCCGGCTCCGGCGAGTTCGATGAGGCCCACGATGCTGACCAGCGAGGTGTCCTTGAAGAGGCTGATGAATTGCCCCACCAGCGGCGGAATCATGTTGCGTACCGCCTGCGGCAAGACGACCTGGAGCATGGTCTGGGTGCCGGAGAGGCCCAGCGCCCGCGCCGCTTCGGCCTGGCCGCTGGGCAGCGCCTGAATGCCCGCCCGCACGATCTCGGCCACATACGCGCCGGTAAAGAGCGAGAGGGCCGCGACCACCGCCCAGAACTGGGTGCCCTCGCCCAGCACGTACGGAACGAAGATGAAAAACCAGAAGATCACCGTGATGAACGGCAAGCTGCGAAACAGCTCGATGTAGCCCACGCTGATGCCGCGAATGACCGGCAGGGTGTTGGTGCGCCCCACCCCGAACAGCAGTCCCAGCGGAATCGCGCCGAGAATGCCCAGAATTGCCAGAATCAAGCTCAGGGCCAGGCCACCGATACTGACCTGCGGCGAGACGGTGGGAAACAGCAGCACGATGCCGACGGCTGCACCGATCACCAGGGGAATCCAGCCGTTGCGAATCTTGAGCTGGGCCATGCCGAAGGCCGCGACAGTCCCCAGGGCCAGGGCCGCGAAGCCCCACAGCCGCCAGAGCTGATCGGCGAACTGCTCGGCACGGAAGCGCCCGATCAACAGAAACAAAAAGTTGCGCTGCACCTCGTTCCAGCTCGGCAGGGTCACGATCCATTTCAGCAGCAGGCCGCCGATCAGCACCACGACGGCCAGCGCGACGATCACCGACCAGCGTTTGTAGACGTTCTGGGCGGCGTGCGCCTGCTCGGCTCCCAGGCGGCGGCGGGCGTCGGCGGCGGCGGTGAGGCCCGCACCGAGATGCAGCGACACGACGGCAATCAGTGCCAGCACGATGCTGAAGGCGGCCCCGCTTTGCAGCAGCGGCCAGGCGATCAGCCACACCAGCGCCGCCGTTGCCAGAAACTGCACGCCCAGCAAGGTGTGGCCCAGCAGCAGCTGACCCAGGCCCGGCACCAGGTACGAGAGCCAGCTCAGAGCCGAGGTGCTGGCGGGCTGGACGGAAGGTTTGACAGTCATGCCCAGCTCCTCAGCGGCCCGGCAGCGCCAGGCGGCGGCTGAGCAGGTTCAGAAAGAAGGTGATGGTGAGCGAGAGCACCAGATACGCCACCGTGATGGCGGTGATGCTCTCGAAGCCCCGGAAGGTGTAGCTCTGCACCTGGGTGCCGTAATAAAACAGCTCGGCCACCCCGATCTGTGAGGCCAGCGACGAGTTCTTGGTGAGGTTGAGAAACTGACTGCCCAGCGGCGGCAAGACCGCCCGGAACGCCTGCGGCAGCACGATCCGGCCCAGCACGTCCGAGCCGCTCAGCCCCAGCGATTTGGCCGCCTCGGTCTGGCCCTTGTGAACGCTCAGAATCCCGGCGCGAATCGTTTCGGCGATGTACGAACTGGTGTAGACGCTCAGCGCGGCGATGACGGCCCACTGCTCGGGTGAGTGGTCGAACAGCCAATTCTTGATGGGTGCGGGCAGCACGTTGATCACCCCGAAATTCCAGAAGAAGATCTGGACCAGCAGCGGGGTGTTGCGGAAAAACTCGACGTAGGCCGCCGCCACCCGGCTCACCACCGGATTCTGGCTCAGCCGCGAAACGCCGACCAGCGTGCCGAGCAGCATGGCGAACACGATGCCGATCAAGGCCAGGCGGATGGTTAGCAGCATGCCGATCAAGATGGTGGTGAGGTAAGTGCCTTTGGTCAGCGGACTGGGCTTGGAGAAGATGCTCCAGTCGAGGGTGATGTTGTTGGCCTCGAAGCCCGCACGCACCCGCAGGAAGGTGAACACCCCCACCGCGAGCAGCACCAGGACGGCGAGCAGTTGCTGATACGTACTTCTTGGCATGGCGCTCCTGTGGTTTTCGCAGCAAAATTGTGGAAGCGAACCGGCGAACGCACGAGCATGGGGGCGAAACGCTGCGGCTCCGCCCCCTGAGATATCAGTTCAGGTTGTGATCAATCAGCGGCGCACGGGGAACTGCGCCGGGAGCTCCTGCGAACGCTTGGGATCGGGCAGCGAGTATTTGGTCTTGGGACCGAACCACTTGGCAAAGACCTTCTTGTAGGTGCCATCAGCGCTCAGACGCGAGAGCGACTCGTTGACGAAATTGCGCCACTTGCTGTCGTTTTGCTTGAGGATCATGCCGTAAGGCTCGCTGGAGAAAAACGGCCCCACGATGGCGTACTTGCTGGGATCGGGCGCGCTGGCTTTCAGGCCCAGCAAGATGGTGCTGTCGGTGCTGACGGCATCGACCCGGCCCTGCTGCAGAGCGGTGAAGGCGTCGGTGTACTGCTGGAGGCTGATGACGTTGGCCTTGGGCGCAGCGGCCTTGAGGTTGACCTCGCTGGTGCTGCCCTGGGCGGTGCCGACCCGCTTCCCGGCCAGATCGCGCACGGTCTTGATCGGGCTGCCCGCCGGAACCAGCAGACGCTGGCCGTCGAGGAAGTAGGTGTTGGAAAAGTCCACCGTGTCCATGCGCCCGTAGGTGGCGGTAGCGGTGGCGGCAGCGATATCGACGGTGCCGTTTTGCACGAACTCGATGCGGTTCTTGCTGGTGACCTGCTTGAGCACCACTTTGACGGGCTTCTTGCACACGTCCGAGAGGTCCTTGCCGATTTCCTTGACCAGATCGACGTCGAAGCCGGTCACATCACCGTTCTCGTCCACGAAGCCGAAAGGGGGGCTGTCGTATTTGACACCCGCATTGAACACGCCGTCGGTGCATATTTGGTCACGAATCGAGGCGGCGGAGGCGAGGCTGCCGAGCAGCACGAAGGCAGATAGGGCGGTCAGGGTGGTGGCAGATTTACGCATGGGGTCTCCTTGAAGATAAAGTGGTGATTAAATGAAGATAGCATAAACAGCAGATCGGCATGTTTTCGCGCTTCCACACGCGAAGTCGTGGCTTGGCACTACAGCCAGCCCTTTGAACATGACCTGATTGCTCAAAGCCGTGAATGTCCCATTTGGGCCTAGAGGCTTCAGCGCAGCCAGCAGTTAACCAGGGCGCCGTCCAGCGGGCAGTTAAATCCGATGGCAGGACCAGCACCCCGGAAGAAAGCATCGGCCACCGCGTCCTTGAAAAGCCCGCCCGTGAAGTGCAGCTTGCCTGCGGCGGTGTCATAGCGGAAGGGAAAGTCGGCGCTGCCCAGATTGATGTCGAGAAAGGGTTCGAGCTGCATCGTGAAGCCGCCCGCAAAATTGACGTGCGGAGCGTAGAGAAAACACTGATAAACACCGCCCACTGATTGTTTTGCTCGGCGGCGAACTGATGGGCAATGAGTGCACCGTCGCCTGCCTGAACTTTGGGGGCGCAGATGCGGCAGCACCGACCCTTCTTAACGGCTCTGGGTATCTGCCGCGTCTCTCAGGGCGTCACCGAAGAAGTTGAAGGCCAGCACCGCCACGAACAGAAACAGGCCCGGCAACAGCAGCCAGGGATACAGGCCCACCGTCTGCAAGTTGCCCGCGTCCTTGAGCAGGAGGCCCCAGCTGGTCATCGGTTCCTTGATGCCCAGGCCCAGAAAGCTCAGCGTGCTCTCGCCCAGGATGTAGCCGGGCAAACTGAGGGTCGCCGTGATCACCAGAAAGCTCGACAGGTTCGGCACGATGTGGCGCAAGATGACCCGCAGATCAGAGGCCCCCACCGCCTGCGCCGCCGAGACGTACTCGACCTGTCTGGCCGAAAGGACCTGCCCGCGCACCACCCGCGCTAGGCTCGCCCAACCGATGAGCGCCAGCACCGCCACAATGCCCAGATACACATAAGTGGAAGGCCAGCTCGCCGGAATCAGGGTGGAGAGCGCCAGCAAAATCGGCAATCTGGGGAAACTCAGTAGCACTTCAATGAGCCGCTGAATCAGGTTGTCTGTGCGCCCGCCGTAGTAACCGCTGAGACCGCCCATGACGATGCCAATGGTAAAGCTGATGATGATGCCCACCACACCCACCGTGAGGCTGACCTGCCCGCCGACCAGCGTGCGCGAGAACAGATCGCGCCCCAGTTGATCGGTGCCGAAGGGAAAATAGAAGCGGTTGTTGTCGGGGCCGGGGTCCACGCCGAAGAGGTGCCAGGTGGTACGCAGGCCCAGGAAGTTGTAAGGCTCACCGCGCACGAAGAACGCGATGGGCACGGGCGTCGTGGTGTCGGGCACGCTGGTTTTGGCAAACGTCACTGGATCGCGGCCCGTCTTGGAGCCGTAGACGAAGGGCCGCATGGGTTTGCCCTGAAACATGACGTGCAGCGCCTGGGGCGGCTGGTATTCGAAGCCCTGGTGCTGGGTGGTGATGCCGTAGGGGGCCAGGAAGCCGCCGAGCAGGGCGCTGAGATACAGCGCCGCCAGCAGCCAGCCGCCGATGACACCGAGCCGGGACTTGCGAAAGCGCCGCAGGGCCAGCGCGAAGGGCGAGGGCGTGGCCGGAGCAGCGGGCGCGGGCAGGGTGGTCACGAGTACCTCACCCTGGGATCGGCCCAGGCCAGCGCCAGATCGGCCAGCAGATTGCCGATCAGCAGCAGCACCGCCGAGAGCATCAGCAGGGTCAGAGCAGTGTACTGGTCTTTGTTGAGCAGCGATTCGTAGAGCAGCGGCCCGATGGTCGGCAGATTCATGACGATGGAAATGACGATGGTGCCGGAAATCAAGGTAGGCAAACTCAGGCCCGCCAGACTGATCAGCGGATTGATGGCATTGCGAACGGCGTGCCGCCAGATCACGGTCTGCTGGGCCGCACCCTTGGCCCTGGCAGTGCGCACATAATCCTGCGAGAGCACGTCGAGCATCGAGGCACGCATCTGGCGCATCAGGCCCGCCACACCTTCCAGTCCCACCGCCAGCACCGGAATCCACAGGTGGGCCAGCAGATCGCCGACCCTGGCCCACGACCAGGGCGCGTCGATCATGGCCGGCGAAAAGAGGCCGCCCACGTTGCTGCTGCCCAGGCGCAGGGTGAGCGAAACCAGCAGCAGTGCGACCAGGAAATCAGGAATGGCCAGGCCCACATAGCCCAGAAAATTGGCCACGCTCGCCGCCAGCCCGTTGCGGTTGAAGGCGGTATAGATGCCCAGCGGCACCGCCACCAGCCAGGACAGCAGCAGGGTCAGCAGCGCCACGAACACCGTCCAGCCCAGCCGCTCCCCGATCTGGGTGATCACCGGAGCGTTGGAGGCAAAGGAGAAGCCGAAATCCAGCCGGGTCACGACGCCCCACAGCCAGCGCCCATACTGCACGATCGCCGGTTGGTCGAGGCCGAGTTGCCGGGTGATGGCCGCGACGGTTTCTTTGGTAAAGCGCGGGTCTTCGAGGTACTGGTCGGTAAACGAACCGGGCTGAAGCTTGATCACGGTAAAGCACACCGCGCTGATGATCAGCAGGGTGGGCAGCATCCCGAGGATGCGGCGCAGGGTATAGGTCAGCATAAACTCAGCATCGTACGAACTCCGTGCGGGTGCCGCGCCGGGCCTGATGGTCGCCAGCAGCCTGATGGCCGAAAAAGCGCCCGGCGGCACGCGGGGACGCTTCCCCTGCCGAACCGGACGCCGAACATACGTTCTTACTTCTGGTAGACCAGCGGCACCGGGTTGTAGCCGGGAATCACGCCGAGGTTGTAGATGTAGTTGCCGTACTTGTTGCTGATGGCCGCGATGTTTTCAGGCTTGGCAATCGGCGTGACCGGCAGGTACTGAGCAAACAGCAGCTGCCAGCGGGCGTAGAGCGCCTTGCGCTTGGCCGCGGCGGTGGTGGTGCTCGCCTCGTCGAAGATGTCATAGATCTGCTTTTCCCAGGGCTGCATCTTGGCGATGTTGGGCGTCTGACCGTCCACAGCCGGTTGCAGGCTGCGGTGCCAGTAGTACAGCGACCCGCCGGGCTGCCAGATCGGCTTGCGGAGTTCCGGGTCCGGCTGATCGCCGAAGGCGTGCAGGATCATCTCGTAGTCGCCGCTCAGGCCGGTCGAAAGCAGTTTGCTCGACAGGATACCCTTGAGGTTCACCTTGACGCCGAGCTGCTTGAAGTCGTTTTGGAGAATGGTCGCCATCGGCGGGTACACGCTCGAATCGGTGCCGTAGGTCAGGTCGATTTCCAGATTCTTGCCCTTGCTGACGTTGCGCACACCGTCACCATCGGTGTCCTTGATGCCCAGCGCGTCGAGGGCCTTGCCCGCCGCGGCCAGATCGAACTTGCCGAGCTGGGCGGTGGTGTTGACATAAAAGGCTTTGTTGACCGGCGCGACACCGTGTCCCGGCAAGCTGGCCAGACCGTTGTAGACCGTGTCGATGATGCGGGGCCGGTTGACCGCCAGCTGCATGGCCTTGCGAAAGCGGGTATCCGAGAAGAGCTTGGCCAGGGCCGGGTCCTTGGCGTCGAAGTTGTAGGCCACAAACGGCGGGCTGCCGAACAGCGCGGTGCTGCGAATGACCTTGAAGGCCGCGCCCGCGACTTCTTTTTGTTTGAGGTCGGGAAACTGAGCGCCGGTCACGTTGAGCTGGTCGATGTTACCTGCCAGGAACGACGCCACCTGCGCCTGCGGGTCGCGGATAATCAGGAAGTCGAGGCTGTTCAGGTACGGTAGCTTGGTGCCCGCCGCATCAGTCTTCCAGTAATTGGGATTTTTCACCAGGCCGACTTTCTGCCCCGGCGTGTAGCTTTGCAGCTTGAACGGCCCGGTGCCGACGATCTCGGCGGGCGGCGTATTGGTGGGCCAGGCGTTGTTGACTTCCGCACCCTTGAACTTGCCGAGCTGGTGCTGCGGCATGATGAAGTAGCGCTGTTGGAGCAAGAAGGCCGGGCTGGGGCGCGGCAGGGTAAAGCGCACGGTGTTGGCGTCCACCTTGTCAATCTCGACTTTCTTGCCGTCGATCACGAAGTTGCCCGCATCGCCCGCCCGCGCTTCGGGGTTGGCGACGAGCTGCTGGTAAGTAAACACCACGTCGTCGGCATTGAAGGCTTCGCCGTCGCTCCACTTGACGCCCTGACGCAGCTTGAAGGTGTAGACCTTGCCGTCAGGACTGATCGTCCACGACTCGGCCAGCGCGGGTTCGATCTTGTAGGTATCGAGATTGAACTCGACCAGACCGTCGAAAAGCTGCTGGGCCACCAGACCGAGGTTGTTGTCGATGACGCCGTAGTACATGAAGCTCTGCGGGCTGTCACCGAGCGCCAGGGTGTAGTTGCCGCCCGCCTTGCCTGCCGCAACACCCAGCGAGGTGTAGGTAGGCGATTTCTTAGGTGCGGCGGCGGCGAGGCCGGAGAGCAGCAGGGCGCTGAGCATCAGCAGGGTCGGCGTTGAGCGGTGCATCATGAAAAGACCTCCGGAAGAAAATCGCGGCGGGACGACGAACGCGGGGCCGGGACCTGACCCCGGAGATGAAGATGAACTGCCGCCCACTATAAGACCATTTGTAGACCACTTGCAAGCTGACCGCTCCAGGCAACCGCTGCACGACGGTTGAGCGGGCTGATCCGGCGGTGTGGTAGGGCGGGTTGGTATTCAAGTGGTTGGCGCAAAAGTGCTAGGTTGACGGCTGAAGATGACCGTTTTCTCCTCACGCCTCGAGGCGGCCAGCCCGGACGCGGCGGGCCTGGCGTCCAGCCCACGTTACGTGCAGGTGGCGCGCACGCTGGAAAGTGCCATCGAGCGCGGCGAATACCAGCCGGGCAACGCGCTGCCTGCCGAGCGCGAACTCGCCGTCCGGCTGGGCGTTTCACGGGTCACGGTGCGCCAGGCCATCGCCCAGCTCGCCGTGCGCGGTCTGGTCGTGCGGCGACACGGCAGCGGCACCTTCGTCGCGCCCAGCGGCCCGCCAGTGCGCATTCAGCACCCCCTCTCGCGGCTGACCAGTTTCACCGAGGACATGCACTCACGCGGCCTGAGCGCGGGCGGGCGGGTGCTGAGCTTCACGGCGGCGCACCCCAGCGTCCACGACGCCATGAAGCTGAACCTCTCGCCAGGCCAGCTGGTCTACCGGGTGCGGCGGCTGCGCACGGCGGGCGGCGAGGCGTTGGCCGTCGAGGAGAGCTTGCTGAATGCCGGACGGCTCGGCCCCCTCAGCGCCGCAGACGTGCAGGACGTGAGCCTCTATGCCTTGCTGCAAGCGCGTGGCGCGGGACCGGTGCGCGCACTGCGGCAGCTGCGAGCCGTTAACGCCGACGACGAGCTGGCCGGGCTGCTGGGCGTTTCGGTGGGCGCGGCGCTGCTGGCGACCGAGCGACTGGCCTGGGACGCGGCGGGACAGCCGGTGGAGCTGGCCCGCGCCCACTACCGGGGCGACCGCTACGACTTCGTGATGGAGCTGCGTGACTGATGGCTGCGTGACTGCCTGACCCACCCTGAAGAAAAGCACCAGGCGCTAGGCTTGCAGTCATGACCGACCTCTCCAAGCTGCTGATCGTCACCCCCCACGCTTCCGGAGCGCTGCCACCGGACGTACTGCGGACCATGCTGGGCGAGGACGCCTTCGACACTGAGAAGCGCGAGGCCCTGCTGCGGCGCGTCTTTCTGGAGGGCGACCCGTTCACCGATTTGATTTTCAATCTGCCGGGAGCGCGGCAGCTCAGCGCGCCGTGGAGCCGCTTTGCCGCCGATCTCAACCGCGAGCGCGGTGATCTGAGCGACAACGGGGTGCTCAAGCTGTTCGATTTTGACCGTCAACCGCTGTATCCATCAGGCTTCACATTCTCGCCCGAGGCCAGAGAACAGCGCCTACAAGCCGTTTGGGACCCGTTCGAGCGCGACCTCAGTGCCGCTTTGAGCGGAAAGTCGCTCCTGATCGTGGGGCACAGCATGGCCCCTTACGGCCCGGCGCTGGGACCGGACCGGGGGCAGCCGCGCCCCGGCATCACCTTGATGATGGGCAGCGCCCACGAGCCATCGTTTCCGGCGGAGCACTTGGCAGCGGTGCAGGCGGCTGCCGAGCGGGCCTTCGCGGACGTGCTGGCGGGCGAGACGTTCACGCGGGTTGCCGTGAATGACCCCTGGGACAGCGACACCATCAGCGTCCGGCACGCCCGGCAAGGCGGGGTGGCGGCCTTCGGCATCGAGGTCAACGCCGGACTGTACATGGAGAACAATCAGGCGCGGCCCGGCCAACTGGCCCGCCTGAACGCCGCGTTCGGCGTGTTCGCGAACCTGGTGCTGACGGCCCTGGGCTGAGTCTGGGCCAGGGGCCGCGCCTCAGATGTTGCGCACGGCTCCCCGCGCCGCGCTGGTGGTCATGCTGGCGTAGGCCCGCAGCGCCACCGTGATCTTGCGCGGGCGCGCCTCTGCTGGACGCCAGCCCGCCTCGTCCTGCTTCTGACGACGCGCGGCGAGGTCGGCGTCGCTCACCGCCAGATGGATGCGGCGCTCCGGAATGTCGATTTCGATGGTGTCACCCGTTTCAACCAGGCCAATCGCGCCGCCTTCCGCTGCCTCGGGCGAGACGTGGCCGATGGACAGCCCCGACGAGCCGCCACTGAAGCGTCCGTCGGTGACGAGCGCGCACGCCTTGCCCAGCCCCTTGGATTTCAGGTAGCTGGTGGGATACAGCATCTCCTGCATGCCGGGGCCGCCGCGCGGACCCTCGTAGCGGATCAGCACGATCTCGCTCGCTTTGACATCGCCGTTCAGGATGGCGTCCACTGAGGCGTCCTGCGACTCGAAGACGCGGGCCGTGCCGGTGAATTTGAGAATGCTCTCGTCCACGCCCGCTGTCTTGACGATGCAGCCGTCCTCGGCCAGATTGCCGTAGAGCACACCGCCAGCCCGCCGTCCTGCGAGAAGGCATGTGCGGCGTTGCGAATCACGCCCGCTGCTCTATCGGTATCCAGGGCGGTGTAGCGGCGCGACTGCGAGAAGGCAATCTGGGTGGGGAAGCCGCCGGGTGCAGCGCGGTAGAAGGTATAGGTCTGCTCGTTCTCTGTGCGTGACACGTCCCAGCGCTCCAGGGCCGCTCCCAGGCTGTCTTCGTAGACCGAATGCACCTTCCGGTTCAGCAGGCCCGCCGCTTCCAGTTGGCCCAGAATCGCCATGATGCCGCCCGCGCGGTGAACGTCTTCCATGTGAACGTCGTTCTTGGCCGGGGCGACCTTGCAAAGCACCGGCACGCGGCGCGAGAGCTGATCGATGTCGGCCATGCTGAAGTCCACCCCCGCCTCGTGTGCAGTGGCCAGCAGGTGCAGCACGGTGTTGGTTGAGCCGCCCATGGCGATATCAAGTGTTATGGCGTTCTCGAAAGCAGCGCGGGTGGCGATGTTGCGGGGCAAGACCCGCTCGTCGTCACCCTCGTAATACCGTTTCGCCAGATCGACGATCACGTGCCCTGCCCGCCTGAACAGCCCTTCCCGGTCGGCATGGGTGGCC
This sequence comes from Deinococcus alpinitundrae, assembly GCF_009982895.1. Classification (GTDB taxonomy): domain Bacteria; phylum Deinococcota; class Deinococci; order Deinococcales; family Deinococcaceae; genus Deinococcus; species Deinococcus alpinitundrae. Next base: position 304,560 of record NZ_WXZL01000002.1, read on the forward strand.
AGCACCGAGCCGTTCCCCGCCAGGGAGAGCCCCAGCGCCTCGGTCAGGCAGTTCATGGAGTTGGCCGTGAACATCCCCGAACACGAGCCGCAGGTCGGACAAGCACTTTTCTCCACATTCATCAATTCGTCGTCGCTCACGCTATCGTCGGCAGCCATCACCATCGCGTCCACCAGATCCAGTGAATGCAGTGTGTCTTTCAGCAGGATTTTTCCGGCCTCCATCGGGCCGCCCGACACGAACACTGCCGGAATGTTCAGGCGCATGGCGGCCATCAGCATGCCGGGCGTAATCTTGTCGCAGTTGGAGATGCACGCCAACGCATCGGCGCAGTGGGCATTGACCATGTACTCGACCGACTCCGCAATCAGTTCGCGGCTGGGCAGCGAGTAGAGCATGCCGTCGTGGCCCATGGCGATACCGTCATCGACAGCGATGGTGTTGAATTCCTTGGAGACGCCGCCCGCTGCCTCAATCTCGCGGGCAACGAGTTGCCCCAGGTCTTTGAGGTGAACATGCCCCGGCACGAACTGGGTGAACGAATTCACCACGCGATGATCGGCTTCTGGAAATCGCCGTCCTGCATTCCCGTGGCCCGCCACAGCGCGCGGGCACCCGCCATGTTGCGGCCTTCGGTGGTGGTTCTTGAGCGCTAAGTCAGCATATGGTTTTTACTGTGCGCCGGAGCAGACAGCCGAACGACCACGACGTCCAGATGGGTTTTCAGGGGGCACCGGGGCGAATGGGGCAGCGAGTCTAAAGAATTCGTGAAGCTCTGGTAGGCTGAGCTGACATTAAGTCAGCCTGCCACCGGACCAGACTGGATCATGAGACTGCGCGTCCAAACCTGCCTTCTTCTTCTGACTTTGCTGGGAGGTCTGGCCCACACTCAAACTGTACCGGGGCAGACCTCGCCTCCCCCACCAGCCACCCTGACAGCGCAGACGCTGACGACCCAGCGCACCTCCGATCAGCCCACCAACCCGTCGATACCCGCGCCCGGCAAAATCATTCAGGCAGATGTCGCTCAGGGACCGTTGGGCGGGCGGGAGCGTGGGGACGTGCGCCAGTTTCTGGGCGTACCCTACGCCGCGCCGCCGCTGGGCGAGTTGCGCTGGCAAGCCCCGACGCCGATGCCCGCCTGGCCGGGACGGCGCGACGCCTCGCACTTCGGCAACGTCTGCCCGCAGCGCCCCAATGCCATCACTGGCAACCCGGACCGCACGCTGAGCGGCAGCGAGGACTGCCTCTACCTGAACGTCTACGCACCCCTCGCTGCTTCGACGGGTGCGGCAGCAGCCCCGATGATGGTGTGGGTTCACGGCGGCTCCTTCGACACTGGCACCGGCAACATCTATGACGGCTCTAAACTGGCCCGCGATTTCGGGGTGGTGGTGGTGACGCTCAATTACCGCCTGGGACCGCTGGGCTTCCTGGCCACACCCGCCCTCGGTCCGCAGGGCAGCGGCAACTACGGCCTGATGGACGTGCAGGCGGCGCTGAGGTGGGTCAGGGCCAACGCGGCGGCCTTCGGGGGCGACCCCGGCAACGTCACGGCCTTCGGAGAGTCGGCGGGCGGCATGATCCTGTGTGATCTGCTGACCTCGCCCGCATCGAAGGGACTGTTCGACAAGGTCATCCTGCAGAGCGGTCCTTGCGCGGCCAGCATTAACAGCGTGCCGCTGGCGCAGGCGCTGGACATTGGGGCCCGCTACACCCACGATCTCAACTGCCCCGCTGCCGCCGAGGGAGCCGCCTGCCTGCGCAGCAAGACCGTCGCTGAACTGATAGACATGACGGTGCCGGGCAGCCGCGCCCCCAACACCGTGGCCCTGCCGCCGGTCTGGGGCGACGCGGTGCTGCCGCTCGAACCGGCGGCGGCCTACCGCAGTGGCCAGTTTCTGAAGGTGCCGGTCATGATCGGCGGCAACCGCGACGAGGGCACCATCTTTACCGCGTATCTGGCGGGGCAAAACCGGGCCATGAGTCTGCCGCTGTACTGGGGCCTGATCACGGTGCTGAACCCGGCCAAGAACCTGACCCTGCTGCGGCAGTATCCGGCCACGACCCCGGCCATCACCGGCCTCACCGCCGCCACGCTGGTCACCGACGGGCTGTTTGCCTGTCCGGTCTACAGCGTGACCCGCCAGCTTGCGCAAAGCGTGCCCACCTACGCCTACGAGTTCAGCGACCCGCAGGCCGTGACTGAGCTGACCCCCACCCGCAGCGTGCCGAGCCTGGGGGCGTACCACGCTTCCGAATTGATCTACCTGTTCGGTGCGCCGCTTGAGGGACTGGCCGATCCCGCCACTTTCAGCGCCACCCAGCGTCAACTCTCGGCGCAGATGGGCGCGTACTGGACCAATTTTGCCCGCACCAGCAACCCCAACGGACCGGGGCTGGCGCTGTGGACTCCGTTTGAGGTGGCCCAGCCCACCGTACTGACCCTGCGGCCCGACGGCAGCCGACCCGGCACCGACTTTGCCGCGCGGCACCAGTGCAACTTCTGGGACAAGCTGGACGGGCGCTGACCCAAGCTTCATCCCAGCAAGCGGGAAGGCACATCGTCACCTTGTCAGAGCGCCGCTCGGCCTAGACTTCCGTGTGACTTTTCCGCAGCGTTCCGCGCCCACCGCCTCGCCCGCCAGCGAGACCTCGCGCCGCCAGCAGCTCAGCGATTTGTGGGCCACCCTGAAACTGGTGTGGCGGGCAAGCCCGGCTCAGACGACCTGGTTCGCGCTGACCACCTTGCTGGCCTCGGTGCTGCCCGCCGCCAATTTGTACGTCAGCAAATTGCTGCTCAACGCGGTGGCGCAGTCGGCCAGCGGCACCGAGCCGTACTCGGCGCTGCTCTCGCTGCTGGCCCTGCAAGTCGGGCTGGTCATCGCCAGCGGCGTACTGGGCACCGTTCAGAACTCGGCCCGTGAACTGCTGGGCGACAGCCTCCAGCACCAGATCAGTGCGCTCATCTTGAAGAAAGCCACCGAATTGGAAGTCGAGCGCTTCGAGAACGCCGAAACCTATGACCGACTTCAGCAGGCCTACCGCGAGGTCGGCGCGAGGCCGGTGCAGGTGGCGACCCAGATCGTCGGACTGGCAGGCGGACTGGTGACACTGCTGTCGGTGGGCGGCCTGATGGCGCAGCTCGGGCCTTTGATCGTGCCGCTGATTTTGCTCTCCGCTTTGCCGGGAGTGTACGTCTCCAACCGCTTCGGCGTCGAAAACTACCGGATGCTGCGGTGGCAGACCCACGACGCCCGCGTGCAGAACTACTTCGGCAGCATCCTGACCAGCGACACCCTGGTCAAAGAAGTGCGCCTCTTCAATGTGGAACCGTACCTGCTCAGGCGCTGGCGCGAGTACTACCTGGGCTTCCGGGCGCAGCTCGAAGGCATCGTGCGGCGGCGCAGCTGGGGCAATCTCGGCGCGTCGCTGATCTCGGCGTTGCTGGTGGGCGCGGCCTCGGCACTGGTGCTGCGTCGGGCGGCGGCGGGGCAGCTCACGGTGGGCGACTTCTCGCTGTTCGCGCTGGGCATCGCCCAGATTCAGGGCACGCTGTCGGGGCTGCTCAGCAGCATCAGCGGCATTTACCAGAACCTGCTGTATATGCGAAACCTCTACGAGTTTCTGGAATTGCCCAGCCGCGACCTCGATGCCGGGCAGCAGTGGCAGGGGCCAATCGACACCATCGAGTTTCAGGACGTGGCCTTCCGCTACCCGCTGACCGAGCGCGACGTGCTGCGCGGGCTGAGCTTCACCGTGCGGCGCGGTGAGGCGCTGGCGCTGGTGGGCGAGAACGGCGCGGGCAAGACGACAGCCATGAAGCTGCTCACCCGCCTCTTCGAGCCGACGGCGGGCCGCATCCTGCTCAACGGCCAGGACGCCGCCCAGTTCAGCCCGCGCAGCGTGCAGCGGCAGATGAGCATCATCTTTCAGGATTTCGGCCAGTACCAGATGCAGGCCGGTGAGAACATCTCGATGGCCGAGACCGACCGCCTGGGCGACGAAGCCGGTCAGCAACTGGCCGTGGAGCAGGCCGGTGCTGACTTCGTCAACGAATTGCCCGACGGTCTCAAGACCCCGCTGGGGCGGCTGTTTCAGGGCGGGCGGCAACTGTCGGGCGGACAGTGGCAACGGCTGGCGCTGGCGAGGCTGTACTTCCGGGACGCCTCGGTGCTGGTGTTCGACGAACCGACCGCGGCGCTCGACGCCCGCGCCGAGTTCGACACCATTCAGGCACTGCGCGAGCAGGCCCGCGAGCGCATCACCCTCCTGATCTCGCACCGCTTCTCGACGGTGCGGCTGGCCGATCAGATCATCGTGCTTGACGGCGGCAAGGTGCAGGAAGCGGGCAGCCACGCCGAGCTGATCGCGCTTGAGGGGCGCTACGCCGCGCTCTACCACTTGCAGGCGGCAGGCTACAGCGACGACGCGGCGACCCCAGACGCGGTTACGAGGTCGGCGGCCCAGACGGCGGCGCGATAATAGCCAGCGTGCAGCGCGAGACGCAGATCAGCTTGCCCGCCTCATCTTTGATCTCGATATGCCAGACCTCGCTGCTACGGCCCTGAAAGATCGGGGTGGCGGTGGCCGTCACCGTGCCGGAGCGTACGCTGCGCAGGTGGTTGGCGTTGATCTCCTGGCCCACTGCGACCATGCCACGTTCCCGGACGTTCAGATACGCGCCGGTACTTGCCACCGTTTCGGCCAGCACCACGCTCGCGCCGCCGTGCAGGATGCCGAATGGCTGATGCACGCGGGCCTCAACCGGCATGCTCGCCACCACTTTCTGTCCACTCTGCTCGGAAAAGGTGATGCCCAGATGCTCGACGAGGGTGTTTTTTGAGTTGATGAACGTCTCTTCAGGCTGGGTCATGGTTGGCCTCCGGCGGCGCTGGGCCGCAGAATCAAGCAGGTGGTGGTGGCGGTGGCGCAGAGCTTGCCCGCCGCGTCCAGAATCTGGGCCTCGGCAGTGGCGACCCGCTTAGAGACGCTGATCACCTTGCCCACGGCCCGCACCTCGCCCATGCCCACCTTGAGGGGCCGCAGGTATTTGATGGCCAGATCGAGGGTGGTGTAACCGACCCCAGCAGGCAATTTGGTGTGAATGCAGCAGCCCAGCGCCGAGTCGAGCAGGGTCGCGTAGACGCCGCCGTGGACGCTGCCGATGGGGTTGTAGTGAAATTCCTCGGGCGTCAGGTAGAACGTCACCTGGCCGTCTTGCACATCCTCCTCGCGCGGCAGCCGGAAACCCAGCGTGTCGCCGATGGGCGGCGGCGGGTACTCGCCCCGCGCCATGCCGCGCAGGTAGTCCAGACCGCTGAGCTGCTGGGCGGTCTCCGCGCCGATCAGGGGGTCTTGCCAGGTGTAGCTGCGCTGTCTACTTTCCGGGGACGAACTGGGAAGCGGTGCCGTGCTCTGCGGCGATATGGTCATCAGAACTCCTTATTTGACTGAGTACAGAAAAATGCCTCTTCAGTAAACAACGCGTCTGAGCGCTCGGGATGTGGCCCAAATCGGTTCCGCTGCACCCGAACCGGCTTACGGTCTGCGGCAACAAGCTGGGAGACAATAACGCCATGTCCGTTCTGTCCGAAACGAAACTGGCCGCCCAGCGCGTGCAGGTGGTCTGGTTCAAGAAGGATCTGCGAACCCATGATCACGCGCCGCTGCTGCGGGCCGCCGAGCGCGGGCCGGTGTTGCCGCTGTTCATCTACGAACCCGAGCAACTGACCCATGAGGAATTCGCCGGGCACCACCTGACGCACCTGAATGCCTGCCTCGCTGAGCTGGACAGCGATTTGCAGGCGCTCGGGACGCCGCTGATTCTGCGGGTGGGCGAGGCCGTCAGCGTGCTGGAAGCGCTGAGCCAGCAAGTTGCCATTGGAGGGCTGTGGGCGCACCAGGAAACCGGCAACGCCTTGAGCTACGCCCGTGACCGCCGGGTGCGGGCCTGGGCACGTGAGCGCGGCCTGCCCTTTCACGAGCTGCCACAGAACGGGGTGGTGCGCCGCATGAAGAACCGCGACGGCTGGGCCGACACCTGGGAAGCGAGAATGGGCGCGGCTCCCCTCCCCGCCCCTACCTTGCTGCGAGGTGCTCCGCTGCGTTCCCAGGGAATCCGCAGTCACGCCCAGCTCGGTGTTGCGCCCAGCACTCAAGTGCCCATTCCGGCGGGCGAGCGGGCCGCCCGCGCCATGCTGGAGAGCTTCTTGACGGTGCGCGGCGTGAACTACATGCGCGAGATGAGCAGCCCACTCGGCGCCGTGACCGCCTGCTCGCGGTTGAGCGTGCCGCTGGCCTTCGGCACCCTCTCGCTCAGGGAAACGCTGCACGCCACCCGGCAGCGCCTGGCCGCCGTCAGCGGCGACACAGCGGCCGATCCGCGCTGGGTCCGGTCGCTCAGAAGTTTCGAGAGCCGTCTGCACTGGCACTGCCATTTTATTCAGCGGCTGGAATCGGAGCCGCAGATGGAATTCAGGAATCTCAACCGGGCCTTCGACGGTTTGCGCGAGAACGCTTGGAACCCCGATTTCTTTGACCGCTGGGCGCACGGCCAGACTGGTTTCCCACTGATCGACGCCTGCATGCGGATGCTGACGGCCACCGGCTGGCTCAACTTCCGGATGCGGGCCATGCTGGTGAGTTTCGCCTCGCAGCACCTGTGGCTGCACTGGCGGCCCACCGGGGTGCATCTGGCACGCCAGTGGCTCGACAATGAGCCTGGCATCCACTGGTCGCAGATGCAGATGCAGAGTGCGGTGGTGGGCATCAACCGCGTGCGTATCTACTCGCCCACCCGCCAGGCGAAGCAGCAGGACCCGGCGGGCGAGTTCATCCGCCGCTGGGTGCCGGAGTTGCGCGACGCTCCCGGCGATTTTATTCACGCGCCCTGGGAGTGGAGCGGGGCCAGCCGCCTGAGCTACCCGCCGCCCATCGTGGACGAGGGCAAGGCGGCGCGGGCGGCCAAAGCCAGGATCATGGCGGCCCGTACCCAGGCCCACTTCGAGGCGGAATCTCGGCGGGTCTACGCCCTGCACGGCAGCCGCAAGAAGGCAGTGGTGCGCGCCGAGCGGGTGGCGCGGGGACTGCCGCCCAGAGCGGTGAAGGTGGCGGCCAGTTCGCCGAAGCGTCAGATCTTCAGCCCCGATCAACCTGCCCTGTTCGACGGCGTTCAGGCCAGCAGGCCCATCAGAATCGCCGGCTTGTCTGACGCCTGGCAGCAATCACTGGAGAGCGAGTTCGCCGCTCCGTCCTTCCACGCGCTCAAGAACTTTCTGGTGCGCGAGCGGGCCGAGCAGACCATCTACCCACCCGCGCCGGACGTGTTCAAGGCTCTCAGACTCACGCCGCTGGGGGAGGTGAAGGTGCTGATTCTGGGGCAAGACCCGTATCACGGCTACGGTCAGGCCCAGGGACTGTCATTCAGCGTGCGGCCCGGCGTGCGGGTGCCGCCGAGCTTGCAGAACATCTACAAGGAGCTTCACGACGACCTGGGCATCCCGCCGTCCCGCAGCGGCGATCTGAGCGCCTGGGCCGCCCGGGGCGTGCTGCTGCTCAACGCCGTACTGACGGTGCGGGCAGGCCAGCCGAACAGTCACGCGGGTCAGGGCTGGGAACCGCTGACCGACGCCGTGATCCGGGCGGTGAATGCCAGATCCGAGCGGGTGGTGTTCGTGCTGTGGGGCGCGTATGCCCGCAAGAAGGCGCGGCTGATCACGGCCCCGCAGCACGTCGTTCTGGAATCGGCCCACCCCTCGCCTTACAGCGCCGAGCGCTTCTTCGGCAGCCGCCCGTTCTCGCAGGCGAACGCGGCGCTGGTCGCAGCGGGGCGCGGAGCGGTGGACTGGTCACTGGAGCCAGCTTCGCGCCGCGCTTCCGCGTCCGACCTTCCCGTGCCCACTTTTCGGCAGCCGTCTCAGCGCCGCTGAGGGACGAGTATGCTGACAGTCATGTGCCGTCCTTTTTCCCTTTCCCCGCTCCCCTCGGTGACTGACTGATGCCCCGCGTCCTGATCACTGGAGCGCTCGGCCAGGTCGGCACCGAGCTGACCCTGGCCCTGCGGGAGCGCTACGGCGTCTCTGAGGTGCTGGCAACCGACATCCGCACTCCCAGCCCCGACCATCCGGCAGCAAGCGGCCCGTTCAAGCTGCTCGACGGTCTTGACGCGGCGGGCTTACTGAGCACCGTGCAGGAGCAGGGGATTCAGGAGATCTACCACCTCGCGGCCCTGCTCTCGGCAGTGGCGGAAGCCAAGCCCGCGCTGGCCTGGCACCTCAACATGCAGAGCCTGATCAACGTGCTGGACACGGCCCACGCCTGTCAGTGCCGGGTGTTTGCGCCCAGCTCGATTGCCGTCTTCGGCCCCGATACACCGCGCAACCTGGCTCCGCAGCTCACCAGTCTGCGCCCGACCAGCATGTACGGCGTGACCAAGGTGGCCGGCGAACTGCTGTGTGACGACTACGCCCGCCGCTACGGCGTGGACGTGCGGGGCCTGCGCTATCCGGGTTTGATCTCGGCCTCGGCCCCACCGGGTGGCGGCACCACCGACTACAGCGTTCAGATGTACCACGCGGCGGCGCGGGGCGAGCCGTACACCTGTTTTCTGTCGTCCAATACAGCACTGGAAATGCTGTTCATGCCCGACGCGGTGCGGGCCACCCTGGACCTGATGGACGCGCCCAGGGAGAGCCTGCGCTACCCCAACGCCTACAACCTGGCCGGAATGAGCCTGACACCCGCCGCCATCGCCGCCGAGATCCGGCGGCAACTGCACCGCTTCGATCTGCCGCACTTCGAGGTCGAGTACGCGCCCGACCCGGTGCGGCAGGCCATCGCCGACGGCTGGCCCAGCAGCATCGACGATGCGGCGGCCCGTCAGGACTGGCACTGGCGACCCGCCTACGATTTGCGGCGCATGACCGGCGAGATGCTGTCGGCGCTGACCCATCACCCCACCGGAGGAATCATTCATGGCACTTGACCGCTTTCACCAACTCGCCCAGCAGGAACTCGATGCTCTCAGCGCCCAGGGCAAACGCAAGAGCCTGGAGGCGGTGGTCGAGCAGGTCATTCAGCCGCAGGGCGACAGCGGCCCCCGCTTCGTGCTGCGCGGCGACGCCACGCCCTACCTGCGCATGAACGCCAACAGCTACCTGGGCCTGACGTTTCACCCCGAGCTGATCGAAGCCGACGAACAGGCAGTGCGGGCTTACGGCGTCGGCCCCGGCGCGGTGCGGTTTATCAGCGGCTCGTACCTGCCGCATGTGGAACTGGAAGCGCGGCTGGCCCAGTTTCACGGGCGCGAGGCGGCCATGATCTTCAGCTCGGCTTACGCCACCGTGCTGAGCGTGCTGAGCAGCTTAATCACCCCGCAGACCGCTGTCATCAGCGACGAACTCAACCACAACTGCATCATCAACGCGGTGAAACTCTCGCGCCCCCACAGCAAGGCGGTGTACAAGCACCTCGACCTGAACGAGCTGGATGCCCGGCTCAGCGAGGCGAAAGGCGCGGCCCGCGCCCTGGTCGTCACGGACGGCATCTTCTCGATGCGCGGAGCGCACGCGCCGCTCGCTGAGATCGCCGAGATCTGCCGCGCCCACGACGCCAACTTCCCCGAAGCCGTGCTGCTGGTCGTGGACGACTCGCACGGCGTCGGGGCGTTTGGGCAGACCGGGCGCGGCACCGAGGAATTCGCCGATATGCAGGCCGACGTGCTGATCGGCACGCTGGGCAAGGCCTTCGGCGTCAACGGCGGCTACGTGACCGGCAGCCGCATACTGACCGAGTACCTGCGTGAGAAGTCGCCCACCTACATCTATTCCAACCCGATCACGGCGGGCGAGGCCGCCGCCGCGAAGGTGGCCGTTGACCTGACTGACAGTGCCTGGGGGCGTGAGCGGCTGAGCAAGCTACGAACGCTCACCGAACAGTTCCGCAGCGGCCTTAAGGAGCGCGGCTTCGAGACCCTCGACGGGCAGCATCCGGTGGTGCCGCTGTTCGTGCGCGACCAGGACAGGCTGGTGGCGCGGGTGGCCGATCTGAAGGCGAAGGGCATTCTGGCGACGGGCATCTCGTATCCGGTGGTACCGCGCGGCGACGAGAGTGTGAGGTTCCAGATCAACGCCGACCACACGCCTGCCGATGTGGATGAGGTGCTGGCCGCGCTGGGCTGAAGCTGTTTATCCACCCACGTGCACGATTGGCCTCCGGTCGCGGTCCGGTTCGGCTCGGCGCAAAATCTCGTGGGTGAGCGGCGGCACATCGCCCTCGCCCTCGACCAGAAATTTGAGCGCCAGATGCAGCGGGGTGTCCTCACTCCAGCGCATGTACACCTGCGGCGGCGCGCCCTTGCCGCGCAGATGCAACATCAGAGCGGCGATGGTGTTGGGCACGCTGGAGCCTTTGGCCCGCAGCACGCCATACGAGCCGACCCGGACGCCGCTGACCTCCACCACGTCGCTGAATTCGCTGGCATCGTCCACGTCCACTTCCAGAAACAGAAACGGCGCGTCGTCAGGCAGGTGGGCCATCTGACGGGTGCGAAGTTCTTTTTTCTGGTACTCGTTCTGGGTAAACGGGCCGGGGCGGTGCGCCACCAACCGCAGTGGGCGAATCGGAGACGACTTGAGGAGCTTGATGGCCGAATCGTCAAGGACCACGCTGCTGACCCGCAGCTCGAACGAGCGCTGCACCCGCGAGTACAAGCTGACGGCCAGCACGCCCAGAATAAACAGCAGGGCGATGAACAGGCCCTCGGGGTTGCCGATGACGGTGACGGCCAGGGTGTAGATGAAGATGGCGCTGATGACGCCGAACATCCAGCCCAGGCCGCGCTGATGATGCCGGAAGGCCGACAGCGTGACGGCCACTGCCGCCGAGGTCATCAGGGCCAGCACACCCGTCGCGTAGGCCCCGGCCTGGGCGTCCACGTTGGCGCGGAAAGCCAGCGTGACCAGCAGCGCAATGCCCACGAACACCAACACCAGCGGGCGGTTGGCGCGGGTCCAGTCGGGGGCCATGCCGTATCTGGGCAGGTAGCGCGGCACGATGTTGAGGAGTCCTGCCATCGCTGACGCGCCCGCGAACCACAGAATCAGGATGGTCGAGAGGTCGTAGACGGTGCCGAAGGTTTCGCCGAGTTGGGTGTGGGCCAGGTACGCCAGCGCCCGTCCGTTGGCGGCCCCGCCGGTCTGAAAGGCGGCAGCGGGGATCAGCAGCGTCGTGACCAGACTGCTGGTGAGCAGAAAGACGCTCATGATCAGCGCGGCGGTCGTCAATAGCTTGCGGCCATTCCTGATGCGGCCTGCCGGCTGCGCCTCGGTGTCCTGTGCGTCTCCCTTGATCAGCGGCATGACCACCACGCCGGTCTCGAAGCCCGACAGCCCCAGCGCCAGCCGGGGAAAGACCAGCAGCGACGCGCCGATGAGGGCCAGCGGCGAGCCGTAGCCCTGGCGCACGGTGGCCAGCCAGTCGGGAACCACCTGGGGATGCTGCGCCACCACCATCAAGCCGTGGCCCACCACCACGCCGCTGAGTCCCAGGTACACGATCACGATGCCCACCGCGATGCCGATGGCCTCGTTGAACCCTTTCAGGAAGACGGCCCCCAGGAGAGCGATCAGCAGCAGCGTCGCCGGAATCTGCGCGCCGCCCAGCAGCGGCTTGAGCAGCGGGTTCTCGGTGAGGTGGGCCGCCGCATCCGCCGCCGACAGGGTGATGGTGATGACAAAGCCGGTGGCGACGAAGCCGATCAGGGCCAGCACCAGGAATTTGCCGGGCCAGAACCCCAGGAGCCGCTCGAGCATGCTGATCGAGCCGTCGCCGTGCGGACTTTCCCCGGCCACCCGGCGGTACATCGGCAGCGCTCCGAAGAGCGTGACCAGCACCAGCACCAGCGTGGCAAGCGGCGAGAGCGCACCTGCGGCCAGCGCCGCGATGCCCGGCTGGTAGCCCAGCGTCGAGAAGTAGTCCACGCCGGTCAGGCACATGACCTGCCACCAGGGATGGGGGCGGTGCTTGGCCTGCACGCTGCGCTCATCCTCGTAAAAGCCTTCCTGATCTGGCGAGGGGCTCGACCCCTCCAGCAGCCAGCGTTTGAGAGCCGAGGGTTGGGGGGGAGCGTGGGCGGCGTCTGGAGCGACCTGGGGCGGCGTCATTTCGTCCGGTAGTATGCGCCTGCCCACCGGCTGCCTGAGTGAACCGGTGGCTTCAGAATCTTGGGCTTGTGCAGACAGATCAGCGTGTCAGGGTGCCTCACGCTTCAGTCGCGCCCGCGCAGCCGGGGGTCGAGGATGTCGCGTAGACTGTCACCCAGCAGATTGAAGCCCAGCGAGGCCAGCAAGATGGCGAGGCCGCTGAACACGGCGGGCCAGGGTTGCAGCGTCAGAAAGCTGCGCGATTCGGAGAGCATCAGCCCCAGGCTGGGGTTGGGCGGCTGGGTGCCGAGGCCCAGAAACGACAGTGAGGCCTCCACCAGAATGGCGGTGGACAGCGCCACCGACGTCTGCACCAGGATCACGGCGGCGAGGTTGGGCAGGATGTGGCGAAACACGATGCGGGCATCGTTCGCCCCGAGGCCGTGCGCCGCGCTGACATAATCGCTTTCCTTCAGAATCAGGGCGGGGCCGCGCAGTAGGCGGGCAAACGTCGGCACATAAACGACGCCGATCGCCAGCGCGGTGTTGAGCGACCCCTGGCCCAGCACCGCCACGATGCCGATCGCCAGCAAGATCACCGGAAAGGCCAGCAACACGTCCATCAAGCGCATCACGATGCGGTCCAACCAGCCGCCGAAATAGGCTGCCAGTGTGCCCAGCGTGCCGCCGATGACGAGGGCCAGCCCCACCGCCCCCACCGACACCCCCAGCGAGGCGCGGTAGCCGTAGAGAATGCGCCCGAAGGTGTCGCGCCCGAACTGATCCGAGCCGAGCCAGTGTTTGGCCGACGGCGGCCCCAATCGGCCCAGGATGTCTTGCGCCAGCGGCCCCGCCGGAGCCAGGAGCGGCGCGGCGAGGGCCAGCACCACCACCATCACCGTCAGCAGCAAGCCGGTCAGGCCCAGCGGATTGCGCGTCAGCCGGGCCAGCAGGCCCTGAGAGCGGCGCGGCGGTGCGGCGACCTCGGCGGCACTCACTGGTACTCCACGCGCGGATCGACCAGCGCATACAGCAGGTCCACCACGAAATTGATGACCACGAAGCCCGCCGTCACCACCAGGATGGCTCCCTGTACCAGTGCGTAGTTGCGCTCGTTGATGGCCCCCACGATCAGCCGCCCGAAGCCGGGAATGGCGAACACCTGCTCCACGACGATTGCGCCGCCGAAGAGGTAGCCAGCCTGAATGCCCAGCACCGTCAGCAGCGGCACCAGCGCGTTTTTGAGGGCATGTTTGTACAGGACTTGCCGCTCCGGGAGGCCCTTGGCGCGGGCGGTGCGGACGAAATCCTGATTCAGCACCTCCAAGAGAGACGAGCGCAGAATCCTCACCAGTCCCGCCAGCAGCGGCAGCGCCAGCGCCACGGTGGGCAAAAAGATGCGCGAGAGGTGTCCGGTGGGATTTTCGGAAAACGGCACGTACCCGATGGTCGCCCATTTCGGAAACAGCAAAAAGGCCAGGTAGATAAACAGCGTGCCGAGCCAGAAGGCGGGCGTGGTGATGCCCACAATCGTGAAGAACCGGATGAAGCGCTCCAGGGTGGAGTTGCGCCAGGCGGCGGTCAGGATGCCCAGCGGCACGGCCAGCAGCGTCGCCAGAATCAGCGGCAGCACCGTCAGCTCGGCGGTGATCGGTAGCCGCGCCAGAATCTCGCGGCTGACCGGCGCGCCTGTCCAGACGCTCTGGCCGAGATTGCCGCCGAGGGCAGCCGTCAGCCAGCCCCAGTACTGCGTCAAGATCGGTTGATCCAGCCCCAGCTTGCTGCGCATCTGGGCGATCTGCTGCGGCGTGACCTCGGTATTGGCCCCCAGCATGATCTGCACCGCGTCGCCAGGAATGAGGCGGATCATCAGGAACACCAGCACCGACACGCCCAGCAGCACCACCACCAGATCAATGGCGCGTTTGGTAAGAAATGGCAGCATGACGGACCTAGCGGAAAACGGGCAGTCCCTGGACGCCCCGCATCCTCACCCGCCTACTTCCCGAGCCAGGTGGTCTTGAAGGCCGCCAGGGAGCGCGTGGGGTTGGGCGTGAAGCCGTTGACGTTGCTCTGCGCCGCCGAGTAGAGCGCGCCGTAGGCAAGGAAGGCCAGCGGGCCTTTGCAGGCCACCAGCTGTTGCAACTGGGTGTAGATCTGGATGCGCTTGCCGGTGGTGGTGGCGCTGCGGCCCTGCTCCAGGAGTTTATCGACTGCGGCGTCCGCGTACTTGAAGACGTTGGTGGAGCCGCCGGAAATCAACGTGCGGTAAAGCTGGCCGTCGGGATCCACCGAGCCGCCGTTGAGCGACACGAAGGCGTCGAAGTTGGAGTTGCGCCAGTTCTGCACGAAGCTGCCGAACTCCTGAACGTCGATCTTGGCCCGGAAGCCCGAGGCGGCCAGTTCGGCTTGCAGCACCTGTGCGGCGTCCGAGACGGTCTTGATGGTATTGAAGGTCAGAATCGAGAAGTCCACGCCGCCCGGATACCCGGCCTGCTTGAGCAGTTCCTTGGCCTTGTCGGGGTTGTGGGTGTAGCAGGCAAAGCTGCTGACCGGCTGGGCGTACTGCTTGACGGCGGGCGGAATCGGGCCGGCCGGAACCGCGTCGCCGAAATACACGCCCTGCACGATCTCGGGGCGGTTAATGGCGTAGTTGAGCGCCTCGCGCACACGTGGATCGTTGAACGGTTTGCGGGTCACGTTGACGCCCAAGAGGCTATACGAGAGATCCTGCGACTTGATCAACTTGATGCCCGCCGCATTCTTGAGGGTGGCGGCCAGGCTCGCGTCGATGTTCGGCAGGAACTGGTACGTGCCGCTTTGCAGGCCGACTTGCCGGGTGGAGGCGTCCGGCACGATGTTGTACTTCAGCGCGTCGAGGTACGGCTGGCCCTTGGCCCAGTAATTGGGATTCTTGGCAAGCTGCACGTAGGTGTCCGGCACCCACTCCTTGAGCGAGAAGGGACCGGTACCCACCGCCTTGCGCTGCAGATCGCCGCCGCCCGTCACGTACTTCTTGTCCACGATGGCGATGGTGGCGACCTCGCTCAGAAAGGGCGCGAAGGGCTTACTCAGCACGAAACTGACTTCCAGCGGTCCCGTCACCTTGATGTCTTTCACGGCGCTGAGGCGGCTGGCGAGCGGCGAGGCTGTTTTGGGGTCTTTGACCCGGTCCATGCTGTATTCCACGTCGGCAGCGGTCAGGGGATCGCCGTTGTGGAACTTGACATTGGAGCGCAGGGTAAAGGTGTAGGTCAGGCCGTCCTTGCTCTTGACATACTTGCTCGCCAGCAGCGGCTTGATCTTGAGGCTGGCGTCCACGTCGAGCAGCCCCTCGTAGATCTGCCCGGTCACCACGAAGGTGGAAAAGGCCGTCGCCACGTGCGGGTCCAGGCCCACCGGCGACTGATCCACCGCGATCTGGAGGGTGCCGCCCCGCGCGACGCTCTGGGCCTGGACGAACGGAACCTGGCTGCCGCACAGCAGCGCGGCGCAAACGACCCACTTGGCGCAATGCTTCATTCGTTCCTCCCGGCCCACCGCACAGCAGGCCCCAACTCTGCTTTAAACGTATGGGGGAGTCTAGCTGGACAACTGGTGGTATGCAAGTGGTATTATCCGCGCCAATGCAGACTTCGCCGAAAGGTCGCCCACCCCGGGTCCTGGGCCTGATGACCGGCACCAGCGTGGACGGCATCGACGCGGTGCTGACCGAGCTGCCCGGCTATCCGGCGTTGGGTACGTTCGGTGCGGCCCCGGTCCTGGGCGGCCCCGCGCCGCGCGCGGCGGTGCTGGCCCACCAGTTCACCCCGTTCCGGGACGATCTGCGCACGGCCCTGCTCGCCGCTGGCCGCAACGAGGCCACCACCAGCGACCTGACGCAGCTGGGTTTCTGGCTGGGCGAGGTGCTGGCCGAAGCCGCCGCCGAACTCGCCCGCGACGCCGACCTGATCGCCAGCCACGGCCAGACGGTGCACCACATTCCTCACCTGGACGCGCCGCGCGGCTGGCACACCCGCTCCACCCTGCAGATCGGTGAGGCGGCGGTGATCGTGGAGCGTACCGGCAAGCCGGTCATCTCGGATTTCCGCCCGCCCGACCTGGCGGCCGGTGGGCAGGCCGCGCCGCTGGTGCCGTTTGCCGACCGCATCATGTACGCCGAGGCGGGCTTGCGCCGGGCCGTTCACAACCTCGGCGGCATCAGCAACCTGACCTACCTGCCAGGGCTCGACGAAGCGGGCGTGGTCGCGTTCGACACCGGGCCAGCCAACGCCCTGATCGATGAGGCCGCCGAACTCTTCGGCAAGAGGCAAGACGAGGGCGGTCAGATGGGCGCGGGCGGGCACGTCGCCGAGAGCCTGATTCAGATCTGGCTGAACGATCCGTATCTCAGCGCCGCACCGCCCAAATCGACCGGGCGCGAGAGATGGAATTTGCAGAGCCTGCCGGGCGTCTTCGAACTCGCTCCGCAAGACATCGCCGCCAGCGTCACCGCCTTCAGCGCCCTGAGCATCGCCGACGCTTACCGGCGCTTCGTGACGCCGCTGGGCCTCGACGAGATCGTGGTGGCGGGCGGCGGCGCGTTTAACCCCACGCTGATGAGCCATCTGCGGGCGGCGCTCTCCCCCATTCCGGTGCTGACTTTCGAGGAGCGCGGCTGGAACTCGGCGGCCCGTGAAGCGGCGGCCTTCGCCGTGCTGGGCTACTACGCATATCAGGGCTGGCGCAATACCCTACCGCAAACGACGGGCGCGCGGCACGCCGTCATTGCCGGAAAGTTGTCACGGTCCTGGCGAGAGTGAACAGGCCCGGCTGAACGGGCCGAACTGAACTGTGACGACCCTGACGCGCGGCTGACGAATTCTCAAGCTGTTCTCACAACTGCTTCAGGGCGCGTCAGCCACAGGCTCCTAGGCTGAACGCATGATGAGACGCGCACTCTCTTTGCTGTCGGCGCTCACCTTGATCGGTCTGGGCAGTGCCTCGGCGGGTCGGCTCTCCCCGGCGCTGCTGGAACGGGCAGCGGCGCATGACAGTAAGCCCATCAGCGTGATCGTCCGCTTCAATTTCAAGAACAACGGGCGGGGCCGGTCTCTCTTCAAGGCGCTGCGCCGCCAGCTCAAAGAAAGTCGCGCCAAGCTGGGGCCAGCTTCGAGCCTGGTCAATTCCGCCATGAAAGGCGGCAGCGAGCTGTGGCTCTACCAGTCCATCGCGCTCAAGCTCTCGCCAGTGCAGGTCCTCCAGCTCGCCAGCCTGCCGATCGTGGACGAGGTCTTCGAAAACTTCAAGGTCAGGTTGCCGAAGGTGATGGCGCTGGACACCGGTTCGTCGGTCACGGCAGCTGGGCAGAGCAATTCGTTTGACCCACTGAACATGATCGGAGCCAGAACTGCCCAGACCGCCGGGTTCCGGGGGCAGGGGGTGCGGATCGGGCACCTCGATACCGGCGTGGACCCCGATCACCCCGAGCTTCGCGGCAAGATCGCGGCCTTCGCCGAGTTCGGGGCGGCGGGCCAGCGGGTGCCGGGCAGCAGCGCGCACGACAGCGCCGAGCACGGCACCCACACGGCGGGGCTGCTGGTGGGCAACACCCTGGGCGTGGCCCCCGACGCCCAGCTGATCAGCGCCCTGGTGCTGCCGGGCGGCGAGGGCACCTTCGCCCAGGTGATCGCGGGCATGCAGTGGGTGCTGGACCCCGACAACAACGCCGACACCGACGACGGCGCGAACGTGGTCAGCATGAGCCTCGGCCTGCCGGGTGACCATCCCGAATTCGCCCTGCCGGTGCAGAATCTGCTGGCGGCGGGCGTGGTGCCGGTCTTCGCCATCGGCAACTTTGGCCCAGGCGCGGGCAGTACCGGCAGCCCCGGCAACCTGCCCGACGTGATCGGGGTGGGCGCGGTCGATCAGCAGGGTGAGGTCGCACCATTCAGCAGCCGGGGGCCGGTCACCTGGCCCGGCGCTGAGGGCAGCCCCCTCGTCAAACCCGACGTGGTGGCTCCCGGCGTGGCGATCACCAGCAGCTTCCCCGGCAATTCGTCAGGCACCCTCTCGGGCACGTCACAGGCCGCACCGCTGGTGGCAGGTGCCGTGGCGGTGATGCTGGGGGCCAAGCCCGGCAGCAGCGTGGACGCCGTCAAGCAGGCACTCTATTCCAGCGCGTCCAACCACGGCCAGCAGGACAACGCCAGCGGGTACGGTCTGATCGATCTGCCTGCCGCGCTTGCCCGGCTGGGCGTCGGCGTCGCGTCCAAGGCGACGTCTCCCACTTCAGCCACGCCGCCAGTCGGGCCGCCGGGCTACGCCTTCTGCGTGCCGGAAGGCCAGCTTTGCACCTTCAGCGGCCAGAAGCAGGTCGCTTTCGGAGCGCAGGGCCGCTACCTGTCGGGGCTGACCAGCGACGGTTTCAACTGCACGGTAGCCGAGTGGGGCAGCGATCCGCTGCCGGGAGTCGCCAAAGCCTGCTACACGCGGGACGTGAACCCGTAGCCGCAAGGCCACTCGGCTCGCCCCGCTACACTGAGCCGGTGAGCCATGCCGCCGACCGTCCAGCCAACGGATTTCGCACCTTCGTGACGCTGTGGGGCAGTCAGGCCGTCTCGGTGCTCGGCTCGGCGCTTTCGGCCTTTGCCTTCAACATTTACCTGGCCCAGACGGTGTTTCCGCTGGAATCGCAAAAGCCGCAACTGGCCCTGGCCCTGTCGGCGACGGCCCTGGCCTTGACCCTGACGGCCATGCTGGGCGCTCCGCTGGCAGGCGTCTGGGCCGACCGGCACGACCGGCGCAAGACCATGCTCGGCTGTGATCTGTTGAGTGCGGCGGCAGCCCTGAGCACTGGACTCCTGATGCTGTACCTGCGGCCTTCCTTCTGGGCACTGATTCCGCTGGTGGCGCTGACGGGGTTGGTGGGCAGCTTTCACGTCAGTGCCTTCGATACCAGTTACGCCACGCTGGTCAGCCCAGCCCAGTTGCCACGCGCCAACGGCATGATGCAGACCATTCAGTCGCTCTCCGGGCTGGCCTCGCCCGCCGTCGCCGCCCTGATCGTGGCGCTGCCCGCGCTGGCTCGCCAGCACCACGAACCCAGCTGGCTTTCCGGCTGGCAAAGCGGCGTGCCCCTGGCGTTTTTGCTGGACGCCTTCAGCTTTCTGTTTGCGGCGGCGGTGCTGACGCGCCTGAGCATTCCCTCGCCCCAGCCTGAAACGACGGCGCAGCGCAGTCTGCTGGCCGATGTGGGTTTCGGCTGGCGCTACATCCTGGACCGCCGCCCGCTGCTGTGGCTGCTGCTCACCTTTGCGCTGGCGAACTTCGTGTCGGGACCGCTGGGTGTCTTCGAGACCTTGCTCACCAAATACCAACTTGCGCCCGACTGGACGACTCGGGGCTACAGTTTTGCCACCGCCCTTGCACTGCTGACCACCCTGATCAGCGTTGGCGGCGTCGTTGGCGGGGTCGTCATCAGCACCTGGGGCGGCCTCAAGCGGCGGCGGGTGCTGGGCGTGCTGCTGCCGATGATCGTGATGGGAGCGGGACAATTCCTCTTCGGCGCGTCACACCAGCTGTATCTCAGCGGCGCGGCGCTGCTGCTCTTCGGGCTGACCTCGCCGGTTCTGAACGCCCACTCGCAGAGTATCTGGCAGGGTCAGGTGCCGCCTGCGCTGCAAGGCCGGGTGTTCAGCGTGCGGCGCTTGATCGCCCAGTTCACAGGGCCGCTGTCGATTGCCCTCACCAGCATCGCGGCAGTGGCCCTGCCGGTCGGGCCGCTTGTGATGGGTCTGGCTGGGCTGCTGATCGTCTTTTGCACCGTCCAGCTGTTCAATCCGGTCCTGAGGCGAGTGGAAGATCAGGCCGCGTTGGAAGCGGAAGCGGCGCGGCGCGGTGGGCAGCGGGCCGTCGCCAAATAGTTTTTAATAAAGCTGCTATGGAAAAACTCAGCTTGACCGCCGTCAATAACAAAAGTCAGTTCGCCGCCCTTCCCGCCCAGATCGGCACCCTTTTTTTTGCGGCGGGCACGGTATTGCCGCCCAACAGCCACACCCAGGACGAGATCTCGTTTATTCACAGCGGGGTGCTGAGAACCATCAGCGGCGGGCAAAGTGAGCTTGTGCGCGGCGGCGACGTGACCTTCATCCCGGCGGGCGAGCTTCATGAGGCTGAGGTGCTGGAGGACGTGACGCTGAGCTACGTGCTGCTGGAACGCTCCTAGAACAGTTGTCGAAAAGGCAACTCTTTTCAACCGAGCGTGCATGGCAGGGAGGTACCGTCCTGCCCAGGAATCTCCGGAGGTGGGACAAATGCGTTAAGGACTCCGCACCAGTTCCGGCCCCAGCTGTGCCAAGCACGTTTTGCCGCACAGCGCCATCGCCAGTCGCAGCTCGTCGGCCAGCAGCTGGAGGGTGTGGGCGACGCCCGCCTCGCCCGCCACCGCCAGGCCCCACAGCGCCGCGCGGCCCAGAAACACCGCGTCTGCGCCCAGCGCCAGCGCCTTGAGCACGTCGGTGCCGCGCGTGACGCCGCCGTCCAGGTAAATCTCACAGCGCCTGTTGACCGCCGCGCTGATCTCCGGCAGCATCTCGATGGCTGTCACCGCCGTGTCGAGTTGCCGCCCACCGTGGTTGCTGACCCAGACGTGACAGCCGTGCTCGGCGGCCAGCACGGCATCTTCGGGTGTCAGAATGCCCTTCAGGATAATCGGCAGCCGGGTCAGGCCACGCAGCCAGGCCAGGTCTTTCCAGCTCAGGGTGGTGTCGAGTAGCGAGACGAAGTAGTCCAGCGGGTGGGGATGGGCACCGCCGATGTTGGGCAGCGCCAGCGTGTCCGGCACGACCATCGGCAGCCGCTTGAGACGCTCGCGGCGGCCCAGGTAGGCAGCGTCAACCGTCAAGACGAGCGCGCTGGCCCCAGCAGCCTCGGCGCGCTGCACCAGAGCGCGGCTCACCTCGCGGTCGCGGTAGAGATAGAGCTGAAACCACCAGCTTCCCGGCGCGGCCTCGCCGACCTGCTCGATGGTGGAGTTGCTCAGGGTACTGAGGGTCATGACGCTGCCCAGACTGGCGGCGGCGCGGGCAGTGGCGCACTCGGCGTCCGGGTGGGCCAGACCGTGCAGGGCGCTGGGCGCGATTCCGATGGGCAATTTCAGCGGCGTCCCCAGCAGCGAGGTTGTCAGATCGATCTCTGAAATGTCGACCAGTACACGCGGTAGCAGGGCGAGCCGGGCATAGGAACCGCGGTTGGCCTGCACCGTCAGCTCGTCATTGGCCCCGCCGTCGTAATAACTCAGGGTGGTGGGCGCGAGCTGCGCTCTGGCGGCATCTTCCAGCTCGGCCAGATTCAGGAAGCTTTTCAGATCGGGAGCGTCGTGCAGTGTCATGCTCCAGCATAGCGGCACCCGGCCCAGAATCCCTGCCGGGAGCGCGGTACAATTCCACTGCCTATGACCCTCCCAATGGACACCCAGGCCCACGCCGAACTGCTCGGGCACTTCGGTGAGCGCTACTCGCAGGCCCCCGACGTGCTGGCGCAGCACGGGCAGGACGAGGGCGGAGCCGAGACCCGGCTGCCCGACGCGGTGGTGTTTGCCCGCAGCGAGGCCGATGTAAAGGTGGTACTGGACGTGGCGCGGCGCTTCTCGCTGCCGGTGACGCCCTTCGCGGCGGGCAGTAGCCTGGAAGGTCAGTTGGTGCCGGTGCGCGGCGGCCTCTCACTCGATGTGTCGCAGATGGATAAAGTCTTGGACGTGCAGCCGCAGGGCTTTCTGGCGACAGTGCAGCCGGGCGTGACCTACCCGGCGCTCAACAAACTGCTTCGCCCCCACGGCCTGTTCTTCCCGGTCGATCCCGGCGCTCCGGCCAGCCTGGGCGGCATGGCGGCCACCAACGCCTCCGGCACCGGGGCCGTGCGCTACGGCACCATGCGCGACAATGTGCTGGAACTGCGGGTCACATTACCCAGTGGTGAGGTTGTCCGGCTGGGCAGCAAGGCCCGTAAGAGCAGCGCCGGGTATGACCTCAAGAATTTGATGATCGGCTCGGAAGGCACGCTGGGCGTCATCACCGAACTCACCGTCAAGTTGCACCCGCTGCCTGCCCATTTGGCGGTGCTGCGCTGCCACTTCGAGAGCACCGAACTGGCGGCCCAGTGTGCAGCCAGCATCATGCAGGCGGGCCTGCAACCCGAACGACTCGAACTGATGGACGAGCGCCAGATGCGGGCCGTCAACTTGCATGAGGGCACGGCCTATCCCGAAGCCCCGACCCTCTGGATAGAGCTGGCCGCCCCCAGCCTCACGGCGCTCGACGAGTCGCTCAGCCTCTGCGCCGAGTTGTGCCGGGAAGGCGGCGCAGAGGGCCTGTTGACCGCCCGCAGCGAGGCCGAACGCGCCCAACTGTGGGAAGCCCGCCACCACGCCTACTACGCCGCCCGCGCCCTGCACCCCGGCCACCGTCTGCTGACCACCGATCTGTGCGTGCCACTGCATCAGCTGGCTCCAGTCATCGGATTCACCCACCGCCTATGCGTCGAGCACCGTCTGGACGCCAGCTTCGTGGGCCACGTCGGCGACGGCAACTTTCACGTGCTGTTTCACGCCCTGCCGGACGACGCTTCCACCTGGCAGGCCATCCACCAGGTCTACGACCGGATGGTCGGCGAGGCCTTGGCGGTGGGCGGCACCTGTAGCGGCGAACACGGCATCGGCCTGCACAAACCGCGCCACCTGGCCCGCGAGCACGGCGATCTGCTCGGCCTGATGCGCGGCGTCAAGGCGCTGTTCGATCCGCAGGGGCTGATGAATCCCGGCAAACTTTTCGAGGACAAAGGGTGAGCGCTGTGGTACAGATGCTGCCTGAACTTTTTCGGTCCGGGCAGCGTCACTTGATGGCCCATTCGCCACTTTTCCGCTGCCTCTCCCCTGCCCCGTCCGGTCCGAGGTGTTCCTGACCCCGACGACCATCCCACATCCCGACGACCCCATCAAGCTCCATTTCGCGCCGCAGGGCTGCCGGGAGCGGCTGAAGTTTGCGCTGCTGGGCCGCCCGCTGATCTGGAGCGAACTGCGCCGAGCTGGGCACTTGCCCACGCCTTTGTGCGGGCCGCAGCGCTTTCAGATGCAACAGCTATTCAGTCGCCACCTGCTCGGTCACCTTCAGGTCAAGCTGGAGTTGCGTGGGCTGGAGCACCTCGGCCCCGACGCGGCCATCAGCAGGCCGTATCTGATCGCCGCGCTGCACGAGGGCATCGCCGACGTGCTGTGTTTACTACAGTTGCCGCTGCCGATGCGCTTCGTGGCGCGGCAGGAGATTTTTGGCTGGCCGGAAGTGGGGCCGGCAATCACCCGGCTGGGCCATGTGGCCATCAATCCCGAGCATCCGCTGGGGGGATTCCGCGAGCTGTGGCGCAGAGCAGACGAGATCCTGGCAGGCGGCGAGAGCCTGGCAATCTTTCCGCAGGGTACGGTCATCGGTATCCAGAGTGATTTCCAGCGCGGCGTCTTCGAGCTGGCGCGGCGGCTGAGCGCCCCCATCCTGCCGGTAGCGATTTCCGGCAGCCACCGCGTCTGGGAGCATCCCTTTTCCCCCACGCTGCGCTACGGCCAGCGGGTGGCCCTCACCGTGTTGCCGCCGATCAGCGCTGAAGAAGTGCGCACTTCTGATCTGGACGCCCTGCGCATACGCACCCGCAGGGCCGCCAAGGCGGCGGCGCTGGCTCCCGGACGGCCGCCCGCCCGCTTCTTTGAACCTGACCGCGACGGTTACTGGGACGGCTACCAGCTCGACATCGACCCCGACTTTCCCGAGCTGGCGCGCAAGATGGCCGAGCACCGTGCCGCGCTGCTGCCAGACAGCGCCTGACCAAGCGGCCACGACAGGCCAGCTCAGCCCTTGCGGGACGCCACCAACATATCGTTCATCCGATGGAAAAAGGCGGCGTGCTCTCCGCGCTGCTCGGCAAAACGCTGGGCGTGGACACGCTGCACCAGCACCTCCTGCACGTCCGGCTGCTGGCTCAGAATGTCCATCGTCTCGGCGATGTAATCCTCCAGCGGCATGGCGTTGGGGTCGCTCGCCTGCCGCTCACCCTGAAGCCGCGTCCGCACGTAGGGCGGCACCAGTTCGATCACCTGCACAGCGGTGTCGGCGAGTTGATAGCGCATGGCCTGGGTGTAAGCGTGCATCGCCGCTTTGGTGGCACTGTAGGTCGGGTTGAGCGAGAGCGGCACGTAAGCCAGCCCCGAGGTGACGGTCAGCACGGCGGCGCGGGGCTGCCTGAGCAGGTGCGGCAGCAGTGCCGAGTTGAGCCGGATCGGGCCGAGCAGGTTGGTGGCAATATGCGCCTCGGCCACGTCCGCCGCCCCCTGCTTCAGGTCTTCCTCGGCCATCATGCCCGCGTTGTGAATCACTGCATTGAGCTGCGGGAAATCGCCGATGAGCTGCTGGGCAGCGCGCTGAATATCAGCCGCGTCGTCGACGTTCAGCGTGAGGGCCGTCATGCCGGGATGGGCCGCCGCCACCGCTTCCAGTGACTTCTGGTTGCGCCCAGTGATGATAACCGTATTGCCCAGCGCGTGAAACGCCGAGGCCAGCCCCTGTCCGATACCCGAATTGCCGCCCGTAATGAGAATGGTGTTGCCTGTCATTTGCATGGCCAGATAGTAGACCGAGTACGGGCGTTTGGGAAGAAAGCACCCAGAAGTGCTCTACTTACCTTAAAGAGAGTGACGTGTGACAAAGGAAAAGATTGAGTCCCACTTTTCTGATAGGCAACCACCCGACCAAGCCGACCCTGAACTGGACGCCCTGGTGGGCGGAATCATCGCGCGGGTGGCCGACCAGTGGACCATACTGATCCTGGAAACGCTGGAGGAATATGGCCGCCTCAACTTCACCCGTCTGGGCGAGCTTGTGGACATGAGTCAGATGATGCTCACCAAAACCCTGGGTCAGATGTATGACGGCAGCCCTTCTGACACGCACCGTCTACACAGTCATTCCACACAAAGTGGATTATGAGCTGACCGATCTGGGCCGCCCGCTGGGCACAGTATTCTGCGGGGCTTGGTACCGGGGCGAGCAATATCGGGGCGAGATTGAGGCGACGTGCCAGGCTTTTACCGAGCGGACCGGCGGGGTATTGCTGGAAGAGGCCTCTTCGCTGCCTAGGCGCTGAGCCGGCTTAATCCAGCCAGCCCGACCTCCTCAGCCCCAGCGCGGCAACCTAACAAATCATGTGGAGCGGTTTCACCGGGGTCGGCACCTGAACGGAACACAGCCACTCAAGGTACATCATTTGCCCACTTGCGGGGCGCTCGATCGACAGTACCCGCTTGGCAGTCGATGTTGTTGCTGTGGCTGCCGTCAGCCCAGCCTCCCCACGCCGACCACGGCCACATCTGTTTTAAGTGGGACGGAGCCATTCGCGTCGGTCCCGACATGAGCCAAGGAAGCAGATGTGCAGAGAGTAGTAAGCCGGACTAGCCCAACATGAAAACTCCCGCGCGGCAGGGTGAAGTGGCTCCGACAGCCGCTCTATTCAGTGCAGCCTAACAGAGTATCAGTTACACTTCCGCTCTGAATTACGTAATTCAGAGACACAGGTCTGGTTCAGTCGTTTAGCAACTCAGCCAATTCGCTGAGGAGCGCCTCGGCCCGCTGGCGACGGTCTGCTGGGAGCGCATTCAGGCGGCGGGCGGAGAGCTGACGCTTGATCGTGGCGAGTGGCGCGGCCCCTGGACCCGGCACCGGCTCCAGCTTGGCAAGTACTTCCCTGAGTTCGGCGTGGGTCAGATTTTTGTCGAGCACACGCCTGAGTAGGGTTTTGTGATGCTGCTGCGGCGCGCGGGCCAGCAGCACAGCCTTGCTGTAGTCCAGGCTGCCGTTCTGAACTGCACTGGCGATCAACTCCGGAAGCCGCAGAGCAGGCAGCCCATTGGTGACGAACGAGCGCCACTGCTCGCGGCCCAACTGGGCAAACAGGTGCTCAATCTGAGTGATTCGCTCCGGCTGGCTGTCCGGCTGAGCGCGCAGCTGTTTGAGCAACTGAACGGCCTCGATCGGAGTGATTTCGAAAAGCTGTGCCACCAAGCGCAACTTGTAGGTCACCTCATCATAGCGGTTGAGGTCCTCACGCTGAAGGTTTTCGACCGCCGAGATGGTTTCTGCCTCCGCCACACTCAGCTCACGCACCAGCACCGGTACCTCGGTCAGACCAGCCAGCTGGGCCGCCCGCCAGCGCCGTTCGCCGTAGACGATCTCGTAGTGTCCAGCATCGAGCGGGCGCACCATCAGCGGCTGCAGAACCCCTTGCACCTTGAGGCTCTCGGCCAGCTGCTGAAGCGACACCGGATCGAAGAAGCGGCGGGGCTGACGTGAGTTGGGCATCAGGGTACTGAGCGGCATCATCTGCTGCCCCGACTCTCCCGGCTCGGCAGGCAGGGCCGCGCCCGACAGTTGCAGTGAGCGGCTGAGCAGCGAACCGAGCGAGCTGCCCGGCTTTTGAGTGGGTTTCTGAAAACGATTCTTGGTCACGGCAAATCTCCCACCGCACTGCCGATCTCGGCCCAGATGAGCCGGAACTGGGCCAGCTCCGTTGGAATCTGGCCGAACACCTTCTCGTAAGCGCTCAGCGACTTGATGACCGTCTCGAGGCGTGGGTGCGCATTGAGGGCTTCGTTGGCTTCGTGGGCCATACCCTTCCGGGCGTCGAAGCGGTTGAGGACGATGGCGTAGTTGAACTTTTCCAGCGCCGCCTCCAGATCGGCCAGCAACTCCAAAGTGGTCGCCAGCCGGTCCACATCCAGCCCCGTCGGGAGCACCGGCACCAGCACCACGTCGGCCACTGTCGCGGCGCTCTTGAGCACCTCGCGATTGTTCGGCGGCGTGTCGATGATGACGGTGCGGCCCGCTCTGGCAAAATCACGCGCCTGACGCATTAAGCTGTTGCGCTCCGCCACGACCACCTCGAACGGCAAGCGGATGCCGTCCGCGTTGGCGTGCTGCTGCCAGCGCACCGCACTAACCTCCTCGTCGGCGTCCAGCACCACCACTGCCAGTCCCGCCTGGGCGACGGCGGTCGCCAAATGCATGGTGATGGTCGTTTTTCCCACGCCACCCTTGAGACTGGTCAGCGCGATGATCAGGCCAGGCTGTTGGGCTGCACTAGGCGCAGGTTCCGTTTCTTTCCGGCGCAGCTGGCCAGCACCTGCTCGTGTTGGGGTCATGGCTGAAGCCTAAGCGCGGGAGGGGAGAAAGGCAAGTTCTGAATTACGTAATTCAGGATCAAACGAGGCTCTGGAAAGGGTTTTGGTAGCTGACGTCAGATCGCACAAGGTGCAGGAGCTCAGTCCTTCACCCCACCAGAAGGTGAGCATCGATCTAGCATGCAGACGGCCACATCAGGCGTGCCAGCGGCCTTAAGGCCCGCTCAACAAACTCTCTCGCTTGTCGCAATGGCAACCCCCCGAACAAACGAGCACAGTAGCAGGCGTGTCCAGCCCAAGCGAATTGAGTCTGGCCCAATGAATGCAAAAGTGAGAGCAACGTCTGACCCTGCCAAGCGAAACGATCACTTTCCGATGAAGCTGAGAACAAGAGAAGGAGACCGAAATGAGTGACGACCAGACCACCAAGCAGGACCCCACCACGCAGTACCCGCAGCCGCCGTTTGACAAGCAGCCCCAGAGTGCACCCGGCTCGGTTCACGACATGACCCCAGCCCCCGACCACGGTGAGGAGAGCTACAAGGGATCGGGCCGCCTCGACGGGCGAAAGGCGCTGATCACTGGAGGAGATTCCGGCATTGGCCGCGCCGTCGCCATCGCCTTTGCTCGCGAAGGAGCCGACGTGGCCATCAACTACCTGCCCAGTGAGGAAGCCGACGCTCAGGAAGTCATTAAGCTGATCGAGGCCGCCGGACGCAAGGCGGTCGCATTGCCCGGCGACATCACCAGCGAGGCGTTCTGTACAAAGCTAGTCAGCGACGCGGCGGATCAGCTCGGTGGCCTGGATATCCTGGTGAACAATGCGGGCAAGCAGACGGCGCGAGAGAGCATCGCCGATATCAGCACCGAGCAGTTCGACGCCACCTTCAAAACGAACGTGTACGCGCTGTTCTGGATCAGCAAGGCGGCCCTGCCGCATCTGAAAGCGGGCGCGACAATCATCAACACCGCCTCGATTCAGGCGTCGCAGCCCTCGCCCAATCTGCTCGACTACGCCTCAACCAAGGCCGCCATCGTGGCCTTCACGCAGGCACTGGCGCAGCAGGTGGCCGAGCAGGGCATTCGCGCCAACGCCGTGGCTCCGGGACCCTATTGGACGCCTTTGCAACCGAGCGGCGGCCAGCCGCAGGACAAGATCGAGAAGTTTGGTGAATCCACGCCGCTGGGCCGTCCGGGTCAGCCCGCCGAGATTGCGCCCTTGTACGTGTTCCTGGCCTCGCAGGAATCGAGCTACAGCACCGGCGGCGTGTTCGGCAGCACTGGGGGCCTTCTGCTCGGCTGAACCCTGGGTCAGACATCTTCTGGTTGGGCTACTTACAAGACCCGTGAAATTTGACCGGAGGGGCAGGCGAACGGACTATGGAACTACAGAGGGCCCTCTTTTGGTGGGTCGTGGAGCTGAGCTGAATCCGCATTAGAGAGCGCTCGGCTGTCAGCCGGAGTCCGTCCCCCGCGTAGGCCATGAAGACTTCCTCGTCCACCCAGCCCACCGCCATGATCACCAGAGCCAGCGGTGCCCTCGGTGCAAAGTCTTGGTGCTCGACCCAACCGATCCCGGCACAGCGGCGGAACTGGCGTGTAAAAGCGAGCATTACCAGTGGCAGATCGAATTTCTGATCGACAACGTGGGCTTCACCACCTCCGGCGGATCCTCGCAGAGTGATCTCAGAACGCAACTTGATCTGTTTCAAGTCAATATCACGGCGCTTACAGAGCTGACACACCACTTTTTGCCGGACATGCTGGCGCGTGGGCGCGGACGGGTCCTCAACGTGGCGCCCACCGCCGCCTTCACGCCGGGGCCGCTGATGGCGACCTACTCCGCTTCCGAAGGCTACGTGCTGAGTCTTTTCGAAAGACTGGCTGAGGAAGTGCGCGGCTCGGGGGTGTACGTGACGGCGCTGTGCCCCAGCCCGGTTGAGACCGGCTTTCAGGCGCGGGCCACCTCTGGCCCAGCTGTTGATGCTCAGCGCGCTAGAAGTGGCCTGCCAAGGCATTGAGGCGATGGTGGGCGGCGACGCCGTACATGTGTCGGGGCTCAGTACCGAACAACTTTGGTTTAGGGCTGTTGTAGACGGGGAAAACCGTCGATCTCCCTGTTGTCCCTCGACAGGCACAGCCAAAAGCGGTGTGTTGAAGGAATGACCGTTTCAACCTCCAGTTACCCTCAGAGCACCGAACTGACGGAACACGACAAAGCGAACGTCCCGTTCCTGCGAATCGACACGCTGCAGCGTGTCGTGGACTTGGTGCTGGCCATGATCACCGCCCAGAGTGTTCATCACAGCGATCTGGCCCCACAGATGCCTGGCAGCAGTTCCCCCGAAGCTAAGAAACGGCGTGTGGAACGCGCTGTGCACGATGAGCAACTGACCATACAGGTCTTCCTGGCGTTGCTGCTGGTCCACCTTCCGCCGGGGAAGATCCTGATGAGCTTGGATCGAACGACCTGGGAGCACGGCGAAGCGCCGCTCAAC